>CAWKNE010000001.1:0-90909 GCA_963850945.1 uncultured Chloroflexia bacterium
CAATTGCCACGTCCTAAAAGCTGGAAAGGCGATAATTGGAAGGGTCGGAAACCGGGAAGCTATGAATGGTATGAAATTCAAGATTCAATCGAATACTACAAGGACCACCGGATCTTCACCCGCGGCGCCGCCTGGTACATCGGCATAAGCGCCATAAAAAGCGAAATAGGCCTGATTCAATTTGCGGATGTAATAACCATTCTGCACGAACAACTCTCGTCGCTGTTCCATATAGGATTTGGCTTCATCAATTTTGCCTGCGGCAAGCAACGCGTCCACAGTGACACGCGTGGTGTGCATCTCGTGTTGGAAGTCAAAGGGGGGAGATGACGGCACGATGATGGAATCCAATGGATTGAACGAGAGCAGGTTCAAGTCAGGGATTAGAGTGTCATTAACCAATTCCGGATAATATCTTCGCATAACCTCCGCACCAATCTCGCCTCCGGAAATATCTGCAGTGGTTTCATTCATGGTTCGTAGTTCAGGCGTCTCATCATAAAGTAAGCCTAGCGGCCGTTGGTCCAAGTAGTTGTGTGTCCATTCATGCGCAATAGTGGTTGTCAGCCAGGAGAGATCGGTCGTTTGCATAACCATGGTGGGATATATTCCAACACCGCCGATGGGAACCACGAGGGCGGAGACATTCAAACTTTTGCTGACGCGGTCTTCAAGCGCAATCTGTTGATCGAGAAGTCACGGCGGGCGAGAGCGAGATATTGACAATCTGTTCAATGTGATCACGCGGCGAGATGATCAGCGCCTCAGGAACCGGCGTGGCATGAAATAAGATGGACGGAATGGTTTGGCCCAATGTAGTGAGTTCCGAAACTTGCCGCTACCTCGCTGACTTGTTCTTGAAGAACCGCCTCGGCAATCGGTGCCAGCGCAGTTTGTTTTTTTGTGAGATCGGTTATTTGCGTCCGGAGATGTACGGTCGCTCCGATTTTATCTTTGATGGATGTGTCAGCATAGATTCGGTTGAGCGCGTCTTTGGATTGATTGACCTGCTGTGTCAGCAGAAGATAATCTGTAACCGCAACCTTTCCTTCTTCGCGATTAATATAGCCGGGCGTACCTGTTGCGCCTTGCCGGATTTTGACCCACATTGCGTTGAACATCCATGACAGATAGTCAAACTCCATATCGCGCGTGTAGGCGCGCACACGATCGGTTTCATCAACAAGTCTCGGCTCACTATATGTGAAAAGAGAGAAACAGACAATCGCTAAGATCAGCCATGTAAGGATTTGATTCAAACGATACGGCACAGGATGGATTATAACCAGAATAATTCAGTCCCTGTTAAAACGTGTAGGGACGCAGTAATTTTGCGTCCCTACAACCCCAACCTGCCCTCGGGATATTATTTCTTGTTTTTCAAATACTCGTCAATTGCGACTGCGGCCTTGCGCCCCGCGACCATAGCGGTGACCACGATGTCAGGACCGGTTACACAATCGCCGCCGGAGAAAACGCCTTCCCGCGAAGTTGCGCCTGTCGCTTTATCTTTCACTGTGATTAAACCCCAATCATGCGTTTCAAGATCGGGCGTCGTTTTGCTGATAACCGGATCGGGCCAATAACCGAGCGCGAGAATCGCCGTATCACATGCAACGCTGAAATTCGAATTCGGCACAGGCACGGGTCTACGGCGACCCTTTGCATCCGGCTCGCCGAGAACCATTTCAATACATTCCACCGCGGCAAGCTTTCCATCTTGGCCCGCGATGAATTTCACGGGTTGGGTAAGGAATCGGTAACGAGCCCCTTCATCTCTTGCCATCGTGCGATCTTTCCGTCCGCCGGGCATTTCCTTTTCCGTGCGGCGATAAAGACATGTTACTTCTTCTGCACCGAGGCGTAGTGCGGTGCGCAGACAATCTGACGCGGTATCGCCACCGCCAATTACAACCACGCGCCTGCCAATCTTCAGCGGCTCTTTCATATTGTCAGGAAGAAGTTTCTTCGTCACGTTTCCGCGAATGAGAAAGTCAGTTGCTTGATAAACCCCGGGAAGATCGGTGCCGGGAGTGTTTTCCATTGGGGCGTCAATCTCTGAGCCAACGCCGATAAATACTGCTTCGAAGCCGTCATTGAACAAATCATCAATGGTTTTGTTTTTTCCGATATATGTGTTTGGAGAGAACTTCACGCCTGCGCGTTCCATCTCGCCCCATTTCTCAAACCATACTTCTTTCGGAAGTTTGAAGTTTGGGATGCCATATACAAGCAAACCACCTGGCGCGGGCTTGGATTTAAAGATGGTCACCTCGTATCCTTTTTGGACGAGTGAGTCGGCACACCCTAAACCGGCAGGTCCAGCCCCGATAACGGCGACCCGTTTTCCAATCGGCGTGCCGAGCGGAATGACGTAGCCAACAGAGCGTCGCTCATAATCAACAGCGAACGTTTCCAATTCGCCCGTCAATACTGGTTGCTGGTCTTTATTGAGAACACAGGAGCCTTGACATAATTGTTCATGCGGACAGACGCGTCCACAGATCTTCCGGCAGGGAACTGGTCTGATGATACAATTGCGCCGCCTCAACGAACTTGCCCTGTTCGATGAGCCACATTGCGGAGGGTATGTCGTTGTGTGTGGGGCAGGCCTCCATGCAGGGCGCGGGGTCCGGACAATGGATACAGCGTCCAGCTTCGACCATGGCGCGCTCCGCATTAAACTCAATCACTACATCGTTGAAATCACAAGTTCGGACTTCAGGTGGACGCAGATCAAGATCGTAGCCCGGTTTGTTCGCCCGTTCTTTACGGTCTATAGCCAGGAATTCGCTAGGAACAGCCTGCATAGTTTCTCCAGATGAATAAAGAGCCATTTTCTATAATGATGATACTCAAAGCTACCATCAGAACACAGGCTCTAAAGTCACTAAGGTGGATGACAATCGTCACAATTTTATTAATAAGATTTTCATATGGTTCAGGGCCAAATTCACGGCTAATTCATCTTTGTGGAGTAAAATCCTATTTCAGCGAGGCAACTCCTCGTGGAGGAACTTTCGATGTCGAAGATTATCAACTCAAATAAAGGATTCTTTGGAAATTTCCGGGAATTCTTGAAAAAGCATCGCAGACTTTCGATTTCAATTGGAATTGTTCTGCTGATTGTTTTCGTGTTTGCCTTTGTGCGGAGCCATGCCAAAACGCAGTCAAGTTTTCAAACTCAAGCGCTGGCCCGTGGTGATTTAACGGCCACCATCGGCGCGACGGGCACTGTGCGCGCAAATCAAAGCGCGGTGCTGGCATGGCAAACCACTGGAACTGTGGATCAGGTTAATGTGAAGGTTGGCGATCAAGTTAATAAGGGAGATGTACTGGCGTCTCTATTGCAGACTTCACTTCCGCAAAATGTTATTTTGGCGCAAGCCGATTTGGTGACTGCTCAACAAGCGCTGACTGATCTGCTTGACTCTGACACGGCGCGTGCCAATGCGTGGATTGCTTTAAGAAGCGCACAAACTGCTTATACGACCGCGCTCAACAATCGCACCTCACTGAATGGTCCTGTGACGTATCAGTATGTAGTGATGACTTAGGTTGGAGCAGCATTGGTTCCACAACTAAAAACGTATCGCTCCAATCCGGACCCAAGTGATATCGCAGATGCGGATGCGCAACTAGCATTGGCAAAGGCGCAACTTGAAGATGCCCAACGTGCGTATGATCTTATACAGAACGGACCGGATAGCGGCGATTTATCGGCGGCTCAAGCGCGTGTCGATGCGGCTCAAGCGGCTCTCAGCGTAGCTCAAATCACTGCACCTTTTAGTGGGACGATTACTCAGGCAGAGCCTATATCCGGCGATCAGGTCGCGCTCGGAACTCAGGCTTTCCGGTTGGACGATCTTTCCAACCTGCTAGTGGACGTTCAGGTTTCCGAAGTGGATATCAACAGTGTGTCGGTAGGTCAGCCTGTGAGCATCACATTCGATGCCGTCTCAGGGAAGGAATATAACGGAACAGTTACGGAGGTTTCACAAGCAGGCGATACGACATCAGGCGAGGTTGACTTCACGGTTACCGTAAAGTTAACGGATGCTGATTCACAAGTGAAGCCGGGGATGACTGCGGCCGTGAATATTATAGTTAACCAGGTTAAGAATCAATTGCTGATTCCGAATCAGGCCGTACGCCTTGTAAACGGGAATCGCGTTGTTTACATTCTGGTCAACAGCAAGCCGCAACAAGTTGAGGTTGCGCTCGGCGCTTCATCGGATACCATGAGTGTTGTGACCGGCAGCAATCTGAACGTAGGTGATTTGATCATCTTGAATCCACCTGCACAATTTCAACCGGGCGGGGGAGCACGCTTTGGTGGTGGAGGCGGATAGATGGATTGGGTGGTCGAAGTCAAAGACTTGAAAAAAGTCTATAAAATGGGCGAGGTTGAAGTCGAGGCGCTGCGCGGTGCTTCGCTGCAGATTGAACGCGGCGAAGTGGTCGCGATTATGGGGCCATCTGGATCTGGAAAATCCACGATGATGAATATCCTCGGATGCCTTGATCGCCCAACTTCTGGTGAATATTTTTTGGACGGTCAGCCAGTAGCTTCGCTTAATGATGATCAGCTTGCTGCCATTCGCAATCACAAAGTCGGATTTGTGTTTCAATCTTTTAATCTGCTATCAAGACAGACGGCTCTTTCAAATGTGGAATTGCCATTGCGGTATGCGGGCGAAATGAGTAACCGCCGACAACGCGCCAAGGATGCCCTCGAAGCGGTCGGATTGGGAGACCGCGTCACTCATCGCCCCACCGAACTTTCCGGCGGACAACAACAACGTGTGGCGATTGCGCGTGCAATTGTCAATGATCCGGCGATTATCATGGCGGATGAGCCGACCGGCAATCTTGATTCCAAAGTTGGCAAAGAGATCATGGCGCTATTGCTTAATTTTAAACAAACAGCGCGGTACCACGCTCATTATCGTAACTCATGACCCGACAATCGGCGAACAGACTCGGCGCATTATTCATATCCGTGATGGAGTGGTGGAAAATTTGAATGGGGGTCAGAAATAAATGAACTTCGCACAACTTTTACTTGAAGCGCTCGAAAGCCTTAATTCCAACAAGATGCGTTCGGGTCTGACCGTCCTCGGCATTGTGATTGGTGTTGCCGCAGTGATCGCGATGATGGCAGTTGGAAACGGCGCGCAGGCTTCGATCCTTGGATCCATTAACGGTGTCGGCACCAACCTGTTGTTCGTTTTTTCTGGGGCACAGAATAATCCTGCGGTTAAAAATCCGCGACCAATGACGATGGGAGATGCCGATGCGATGATGGATCCGTATGCCGCGCCGGACGTCAAAGCGGTTGCGCCGGTTTTGCAGGGGAATGCAATCGCAGATTACAATGGGAATACCAAGACTACAACCGTTATTGGGGTCACACCGGATTATTATTCTGTTCGCAACATTACTCTGCTCGATGGACAATTTATCAATGAATTGAATCAGCTTGGTCGAGCCTCTGTGGCGGTAATCGGTGTGGATGTAGCTGACGCGTTATTTAATCGCCGTGATGGGTTGGTCGGCGAAACCATTCGGGTTGCAAATGAACCTTTTCGTATTATTGGTGTTCTCACGCCCACCGGCGGAAGTTCTTTTGGCTCGCAGGATAATGAAGTCTTAGTGCCGATCACCACGGCGCAGGCGAGGCTGATATCTCGCCCAACGCCCGATACGGTAGACGTAGTTTATGTAGAAGCCACCGATTTCAGCACCGTGAACGCGGCTTCGGATGAGATTTCGCAGATCCTGCGTACGCGCCATCGCACTGAAGTTGGGTTGGATGATTTTACGGTTTTCACACAGCAAAGTATTCTCAGCACGGCACAAACTGTTACTGGAGTCCTGACTATTTTCCTTGGCGGTATCGCGGCTATTTCATTATTGGTTGGTGGGATTGGCATTATGAATATCATGCTGGTCTCTGTGACGGAGCGGACGCGCGAGATCGGACTCCGTAAAGCGCTCGGCGCACGCAAACGGGATATCCTGATTCAATTCCTGGTTGAGTTTTCGTTATTGAGTTTGATCGGAGGCATCATTGGAATTTTGTTTGGCTGGCTGATCGCTTTTACTGTTGGACAAGTTGCCACTGCTACCGGAACCAACTTCACACCCATTGTAGGTGTAGATGCGATCCTGCTTGCCACAATATTTTCCGCGGCAGTCGGTTTGTTCTTCGGAATTTATCCAGCGAACCGCGCGGCAGGACTTGAGCCAGTCGAAGCCTTGCGATACGAGTAATTTCCCGAGAGGCAATAGTTAGGTCAAATAACTTTACACACAAAGACACAGGGTTCATCGAGGGAAAACTCCGTGTTCTCTGTATCTTTGCCGTGAATAATTCAGAAGCTTTGAATATTCTTCTCATGCTAAAATTGAAGGATCCTCAGAACCAAGTTATGTCTAACAGGAGATTCCCTAATGAATGATAAATTGGAACGCTTTAAAGAAATTATGGCTGAAGTTGCGGACTTGGAGACAGCGGCGGAGGTGCTGGATTGGGATCAACAGGTTAACATGCCTCCGGGCGGGACGGAGGCGCGCGGCAATCAACTTGCGACTCTCGGCAAGCTATCGCATCAGGCTTTTACCTCGGACGAGGTCGGAAAATTATTGGATGAGCTTCATTCAGATGGAACTGTTCTCAGTCCGGATGAGGAAGCGATGGTGCGCGTTGCCAAACGAGACTACGATAAAGCCACGCGCGTCCCATCTTCGTTTGTGGGAGAGATGGCTGTCGTTTCGACTAAAGCCCACGCGGCGTGGGTGGAGGCGAGAAAGAAATCAGATTTCTCGATCTTTCGTCCGCATCTCGAAAAAGTCGTTGAAATGGCGCGTAAGTATATTTCATTCTTCCCGCCCGCCGATCATCCCTACGACACACTTCTTGATCGTTATGAGCCGGGCATGAAAACCGCTGAAGTGAAAGCCATTTTTGAATCTCTGCGCCCACGCCAAGTGGAATTGATCAAACAGATTACATTGGCGAAGCAGGTCAAAGATTCCTTCCTTCATAAAAACTATGATGAGAAGAAACTTTGGGATTTTGGCGTGGATGTTGTGACCCGCTTCGGATACGATTGGAAGCGCGGCCGACAGGATAAGGCTCCTCATCCGTTTGAAACTTCTTTCAGTGTGAACGATGTCCGCATCACGACGCGCTTTGAAGCCGATCATCCGATGGCGATGATCTTCAGCACCATGCACGAGTTGGGACACGCGATGTACGAGCAGGGGAATAATCCGGCTTACGAACGCACGCCGTTGCATCACGGCACTTCGCTCGCCGTGCATGAATTTCAATCGCGCATGTGGGAAAATTTGGTGGGTCGTTCCTTGCCGTTCTGGAGATATTTCTTCCCGCGACTTAAAAAAGTATTCCCATCCCAGCTTGGCAACGTGGATTTAAAAACTTTCTACAAAGCCATCAATAAAGTGGAACCTTCGCTGATTCGCGTCAACGCCGATGAAGCTACATATAATCTTCACATTATGTTGCGGCTTGAAATTGAGATCGGAATGGTCGAAGGTAAGATGACGGTCAAGGACTTGCCGCAAATTTGGAATAGCAAGATGAAAGAATATCTCGGCATCCTCCCGCCGAGTAATGCACTAGGTGTCTTGCAGGATATTCATTGGTCAGGCGGAATGCTCGGATATTTCTCCACGTACGCGCTGGGCAATCTCATCTCGGCTCAGTTGTGGGAAAAGGTCAATAAGGATGTTCCTGATCTCGATGAGCAATTTCGCAAAGGAAAGTTCGATGCTTTGCTCGGCTGGTTGCGCACGAACATTCATCAGCATGGACGCAAGTATGATCCTCAAGACCTTGTCCAAAGAGTGACCGGTTCGAAAATCACGCCCGAACCTTATATTCGTTATCTAACGAAAAAATATAGTGATATTTACGGATTATAGTCAATCATAAGTCTGATAAGTCTTGCAAGTTCAACAGGACAGCTTGTCTTCGACTTGTTGAACTCGTTGGGCTTGTTCGACAATTTCGACTTATTAGACCATTTGAACCCCATGCTCCGAAAATGTTTTTTACTCGCTTCTCTTGCCGGACTTTTAACCGGCTGCGCGTTTCAAAGTCATTCAGCCGCGCCGACACCTTATCCTGCCGATTATCTTCCAACCGTGATTTATTTAACCGCGCAATCCATCCACGCGACATCCGTTGTCCAAACTGCCGCTGCAATTACCCCTACACTGACTCCAACCCTTACACCTTCGCCCATCCCGCCGATTCCAACCGCAAGTGATACACCGACGCCTCCGCCCGGTATGTCATTAGGCGCAATCCAAATCACCGCACCGGGCCCCATGTCCAAGATCATGTCTCCGTTGGAGGCCCGCCTGACTGTTGTCTCAGGAAGAAACACCAAGGTATACATCGCTTTATATGGAGAAGATGGCAGTTTGTTGTATGATGAGCTTCTCAATATTCCTTATCCTTCCAGCGGTGAATATGTTTTTGTGAAGATCCCGTTTGAAATCCGCGCCGCCGCGGAAATTGGAATCTTGCAGGTGACCACCCGCGATGCTATTGGTGTGTTGATGGCGTTGAGCACCGTTCGGGTTTTGTTGTTGTCAAGTGGAATTAGTGAAATCAATCCGCCGGGGAACACCATTTATGAGCCCGTGGCATTAGAGAGCCCGACTTATGAATCCACTGCTTCTGGAGGTGTATTGACTGTCAAAGGAACATATCTGCCCTTCAATTTACAACCTTTGGTTTTGGAACTGATTGATACGAATGGTAAAAGTCTTAATGCCGCTCGCGTTTTGACTTTTATGAATTTAAATTCTCAAGCTATCGATACCACCATCCCTTACAAAGTCGACTCTTCCACGCAGGCCTATCTCGTTATTCGTCAAGGAGATGATACCTTGAAGAACCCGGTGTATCTCGCCAATCAACAAAATGAAGTGCTGGTGGGACCGGTGTATATATATACTCAATTGATTACGCTGAATCCATAAAGTGTTGTGCCGCAGGGCACTGACCGCGACAACTTGTCAAAAGCGAGTCTGACAGTTATAATGCGTCCTGCTTTTCAAAGCAGGACGTGAAGTTTCGGGGCGTGGCTCAGACCGGTAGAGCGCACGGTTCGGGTCCGTGAGGTCCCGAGTTCAAATCTCGGCGCCCCGACTGAAGAGACCACCTTATTTAGGCGGTCTCTTTTTTATATTCTGAGTAATGAACGCTGAGCAATGAATGGTATTTGATCAACTTTTGGTGGTTCGGTAGAGCGCACGGAGAGGAACCTTGAATTCAAGCCAATGTCAACTATCGTCAATATATTTTTAACTTTTTGAAGCCTGTTCTGAAGCTTGGGGACATATAGAATATGATCGTAGTTGAACATTCATAATGGAGGCAAATATCATGGACCTTGATTGCTCATCTATCCAATCCGTTTCGGTACGCGAGCAGGAAATTTTTCTTTGTCTTTTGGAAGGCCATACCAACCAGGAAATTGCTTCCTCGCTTGGGATTTGCGAGAAGACGGTGGAGGTGCATCTGAGCAGCATCTACCGGAAGATCGGGGTCAAAACCCGAAGTCAGGCGATCCTATGGCGGGTTTCGAGTATTAAGGGTTTTCCCTCATTGACTCAAAACGAGAAAGCGCGAAAATAGAAAGTGAAACTGAGAGAAATATCATAGTTCATTGTGCTTGCCATCCATGGCTAGCACCTCTTGACCATATATGGTGGGCGCCATGACTTGGCCCATCAGCCATTGCATGAGCACACCGGTGGGAACGCCATGAACAAACCGCGCAAATTCAAGGAATGGCTCGAGATCCTGCTGGTCATTCTGGCCATCATCCTGATTCCGTTGTTTTTCGCCATCCGGTCACAAGCTGGACAAACCGCGAGTAACACCCAACTAGTTTCGGGTACTGGAACGCCTCCAGGAGCTATTTTTGCCAGCCCTCCTATATCAACTCCGACAGTTGCGCTACCAACCGCCGCGCCTGTAGCAGCCAATGGAAAAGAACCGCCTCCATGCACTTTCCCGTTAGCACAGCTAAACACGGTTGCAGTTGCTTCAGAGAACTACGCATTTTCCAGCCCTCAGGTGGCACTTACGGCTCCGAAGGGAAATTTATACCGTATTTATCAGTGGATACCTGACAACCAGCAAGTCTTAATAACAGAAGACCTGCTTGGTAGTTATGTATATCAAAACAACACTCTCCCTCAGCAATCTATAAGCCTGTACAATGCTGTAACGGGCGGATCTAAAGTCTATGCCATCCGGCCCGAAAATCTGGATCCTCCCGCGTGGAATCCGGCCTTGAATGCGGTAGTATATCCAGCCATCAATTATACGAATATTGACAAAGCCCATGGTATAAGCACATTTACTCGTCAGGTGTGGATCAGTCATGGCGACCCGAATGCTGCGCAGAAGCTGGCGGATAATCTATCGCTATTTCCGTTTGGGGTTAAACCAGATGGCAGCGAGATGATTTATCGTTCAGATAATACAATAACCGGGTTGAATAATTCATTGAAGGCTATTCCCTCCGTCTCCTTTGATCCAACACGATGGGATTATGCCAAGGATCGTAGAAATGGTGATCCTGTATCTTTCCAGATGGCATGGCAGCCGGGTACATCACTAGCCTTTTTGTATAGTGAGGGCGCCATGAGGGGAGGCGGTTACACCTTTATCCTGAATACCGATACTGGCAAAGTTTGTGAATTGAACCTTGGCGGGTGGGCCATCGAAGCGTATTGGAGTTCAGATGGACGCTATCTAGCCTTCATCAGGTCGACAATGTATACCTTCCCCGACTATTCACAGGACTTAGCCGTGATGGATGCAGTGACAGGAAGTCTAAAAGTGCTGAGCGTAATACCCCAAGGAATAACGGGTCGGCATCCTGTGGATGATTTTGTGTGGGCACCTGATAATCGCCATCTGCTTGCTCATGCAAGGATTGTCAGATCTACGGACCCTTTGGATGCAAGCAATCTTTATGAATTATATCTCGTTGATTTTATATCGGGGCAAAGTATAAATATTAGCCCTACCTACCAATTCTATGCTACTTCGCAGCAAAGCATGGCATGGTCAACGGATGGTTCAAAAGTAGCTGTTCGTTGTCCTGCAACAGGAGTAGACCGAATTTGCCTCATCCCTGTCCAGGGAGTTGGGCAGTAATAAAGTACTAAGGGAGGATGTCATGAAACACAAAGGCGAGTATCCCCGCACGACACGGTTTGGGGTAAAATAGGGGTATGCGGCTCACGAGTTGGTTTCTCCACAACGCCCTTGCAGTCCTCGGTATTATTGCGGTTCTTCTTACCGCACTATTTGTTATTGAGGCCAATGAGATGAACGTTTTATTGGCCTCCGCTTGCTCACCAATACCGACTTTGGCTGGCAGGTATTGGTGTATTGTAAAAATGAATTCGTTAGTTATAGCGGGGATATTGGGAGTATCGTTTCTAGTAACTTTTACACCGCCATTCATTTGGGACTTGATAGTTGGATTTTTTCTGTGTATTTATGGGAAATTAAGACGCCTCTATTGGTTATTCCATGATTGGAAAATAACCTCAAAGATAGAACGTCGCGTTGAATTGCTCGCGGACAACGACTTGAGGTTATATATTCACAACAAAGGCAAAGAGGCTCGTGTCGTGTGCAGATATTTAGATATTTTGGATGATATGGCGCAAAAATACGTTCCAGCACATAATACTGAAATGGGTATTATTGAGTTGACTAGCGGAATCAAAACTTTCTTCAATGATGTATTGAATCATGATGATCCCAGAGAAATAAAAATTGGTATCCCCCACAACGGAAAGATCGCATTATCTGCTGGTGACACTCATTATTACGGATTTCGAGATGGAATGTATGAATATGTAATTGGTGTGGGATTATATATCGTCACTCGTAACCAAGAGGCATATTACGAGTTACCAGACCTGAGTATTTGGCTGACCATAAAAGATGGTGAGCTTATAGGCGCAAAGGAGAAAAAGTAATCAATGGCAAAGAAAGATAATAAACAAGCACATAAGACAATCCCTCCTAAAGAAGAGTTTGTCTTTACCCGCGAAGATTTCCTGAAAGCCTTGAAAAAGGCTACGCGGCCACTTGCGCCGAAGGCTTCACACGTGAAAGAAAAGAGAAAAACATCGGCCTAATGTCGTTTCGGTGATTGTACCGGAAGGCGTATTCATCAAGATAGTGTTGAAGATAATCAGCAGAAACCGCATGATAGACACCGCGAATCCCGTTCTTGGCCTGAGACCAAAATCCCTCGATGCTGTTTGTATGGGCATTGCCGGATACATAAACCTTGTCCGCGTGAGGTACTATCCCATGCTTGTAACCCATGACCGGAAGCGCATTGTAGACTTGGTATTCATCGGTATAGACCTGCGTTCCCTGCTTCACATTCGCCCATACGATAGGGAGGATGGTTTGCCCCTTGACGTTCTTAACTTTGCGGGCCTCCAACTTGCCGCCGCGCTCAATCATGCCAAATACAGGAGTCTTGGTCTTGATGCTTCTGCCCTGATTGTTCGCCGTTCGTTTGCTGAAATGCTTGTTCTTTTCATCGCCGCCGAAATAGGACTCATCCATTTCCACATCCCCGCCAAACTTGTCGTAATCTTCAAAGAGCATCGAACGAACCTGCTTGCACATTCTCCAAGCGCATTTGTAAGTAACGCCTGTCTCGCGCTGGATTTGCTTCGCAGAGATACCGCCGCGAGTTTGTGCCATGAGATAGATCACGTAGAACCAAACTGTCAAAGGGGTGGGGGATTTATGAAAAATCGTACCTGCGGCGGGAGAGAATTGCCAACCGCAATTGTTGCAACTATAAACTTTGCGCTTGGCAATGCGGTAAAATTTTTCTTCGCGTCCGCAATTCTTGCATTTGATAACTTCGGGAAACCATTCTTTGCGAAGATAATCAAGGCAAGCATTATCATCAGGATACATCTTGTAGAAGTCTTTGAGCGTGAACTTGGTCATCGGAGATTTCTTGGTCATTTTGGAGGTTCCTTATGCCAAATAGTATAACTCAATCTAGCCGTGTTGTCAAGGGATACTCACCAACACAAAAGTATACTGCTGGTTGTTTTCTTCCTTAGTCTGTTTGTCTTTCAACAGGCGCAAGCAGGCGGGGCAATCTGGCGGAGACGGATGGCTCGAACACCGATTACTTTCCTTCGACTCTCAAAGAACGAGTGCAGGCAAGCTCAGGACAACGCCTGACCGATGCCCCTTCGACACTCCCTTCGGTCGCAGGGCAGGCCTCGGCTCGACGCGGCAGTTGGTCAATGCGGATAATCAGCTCACGCTGGCGGAATACTATGATCCGTTTGGGAAATAATGACTCTGAGCGATTTATCGAAGCGAATTTCCTTATCAAACTTTAACGTTGGAAGTATTGACACATTTTCCAACCGTAGTAGAATACCGCTCAATATGTTCAGAGATAAAGCAAGTATCTTGATGGAGGCTCGATCCAAGCGCATGCCCAACTTTGCAACTTCGGTTGTCGGGTTTGGGCTTGTTTCGGTAAAACAATCAGAGATTAGATAACGCCTTGCCTTAGTTCTTTCTGTCTATCTGTATGCCGCCAAAACGCTCCCCGACAACGGGAGCGTTTTTTATTTTAATTCGGATTGGAGATTGGAACATGGTTGAAATATTGGATACAACATTGCGCGAAGGCGAACAAACTCCTTATGTCAACTTCACGATTGATGAAAAGGTGGAGATCGCGCGCCTGCTCGACCAAATCGGCGTGGACATGATCGAGGCGGGCGATCCTTCCGTTTCGCCGAATGTGGCAAAGGCTATTGAACGCATCGCTTCACTCGGACTTCAAGCGGAGATCGTTGCCCATTCCATTGCTTCACGCACAGGCATTGACCGTGCCAAAGCCTGCGGCGCAGACCGCGTTGCCATCTTTTATGCCACCTCCCAAATTCATCTCGATGCAAAACTGCACAAGACTCATGACGAAGCTGTTGCGATCATTTGTGAGCATATCGCGTACGCCCGCAGTCTCAACCTGAAAGTGCGTTATACGCCGGAAGATGCCACTCGCACCGATTTTGATTTTCTGGTGCGCGTGTGCAACGCGGCCATCGAAGCCGGAGCTGATCGCATTAGTTTTGCAGATACGCTGGGCATTATGCAGCCGCATGTTTTTTATGAACGCGTCTGTCAATTACGAGAACGCCTGCTCCCATGCAAAATAGATTTACACTGTCACGATGATTATGGTCTGGCATTGGCGAATGCGATGGCTGGCATCCGCGCCGGCGCTGACTGTATACACACCACTGTCAATGGAATGGGAGAACGTACCGGGATTCCTGATTTGGCAGAGACTATTATCGCATTTCATAATCTGGAGGGAGTGACAAAATTCAATATTCAACCCTTGATGAGTATTTCTGGATATCTTGAAAAAGTCTCTGGGTTTTTCCTTGCTCCCAACAAACCGATCACTGGACAAAACGCTTTCAGCCACAAAAGCGGCGTGCACACGAATGGAATTCTCAAAGACCCGCGCACTTATGAACCGTTTGACCCGGCTTTGCTCGGACGTGAACGCAGAATCGTGATTGACAAATATACAGGCAAGAGTGCCGTATCGGCCCGGCTTGCAGAATATGGAATCGAAGTGAACGCATCGGAGCTGGATGTGATCGTCTCGCGCATCAAGAACTTAGGTGACCAGCGCAAGCAACTCTTCGACACGGACATCATCGAGATTGCCGAACTGGTGACGGGACGCGTGATTGATGTGATCCCGCATGATATCAGCGCGCTGGTGATGGTGGAAGTCGAGTCCCAGGTGTATACATCATCTGTTGTCCGCCGCTTGCGCGGATTTGCCAACGTGAGCAATGTCTATGAGATCACAGGCGATTACGATGTCAGCGCGTTTGTCAATGTGGAAAATGTCATGGCGTTGAATAATCTAATCGAGGAAATCCGCACCGTGCCCGGCGTGAAGCGCACCGAGACACGCCTGGTGCTGAAGAAATATCCCGCCAATGGAAATGGAAAATCTTAATCATAAAGGAGAGAGTTTATGGGAACACTTGTTGAAGAGATTTTTTCTAGAAAAGCCGGAAGGCAGGTGAAAGCCGGAGAGATCGTATTGCTGGATGTAGATTACATCATGAGTCACGACAATACCACTCCATTAGCGATCAAAGCCTTTCGCGAAATCGGCAAACCGATCCGCGACAAGAATCGCATCGTTCTGCATTTCGATCATGCCTATCCAGCTCCAAATGTGATGGCCGCCGAAAATCACCGGAAGATTTTGGACTTTGTTAAGGAACAGGGACTTCCGCATTTATACAAGCAGGGGGTCTGTCATCAAGTGATGATCGAGGAAGGATACGTCACGCCCGGTTCAATCGTCATCGGTGCCAACTCGCACTCAAATACCTACGGGTCAATGGGTGCATTCGGCGCGGGCTTTGGTTCCACTGAAATTGCCGTAGCGTGGGTGACGGGCAAATGCTGGTTTAAAGTGCCGGAGACGATTCGCATCGAACTGCACGGCGATGCACAGCCCGGAGTGTATTCCAAAGACGTGATGATTTATATTGCGGGTTTGCTCGGCATGGATGGCGGGACGTATCGCTCCGTTGAATTTGGCGGAGAATACATTGATTACTTGCCGGTGCATGAACGCATCGTCCTCCCGAACATGTCCGCCGAGATCGGAGCGAAGTGCGGCTTGATCGCGGCGGATGATGTGACGATCAACTTTCTCGAAAGTGAGACTCCGGCCAAGGGTCTCGTTCGAACGAATCGTGCCGGTCAATCCGCGTTATGAACGCGTGATCGAAATCGATGTATCAACCATTGTCCCGCAAGTTGCATGTCCGCCCGATGTGGATAATGCCAAGCCGCTGCAGGAACTGGAAGGACTCGAAGTGCACGAAGTTTACATCGGCACCTGCACCAATGCGCGTTATGAAGATATCGAAATCGTGGCGAAGATTCTCAAAGGAAAAAAAGTTGATCCATTCACGCGCGTGATCGTCACACCGGTCAGTGAGCGGATTTACAGAAAGGCGCTACAAAACGGATTGATCGAGATTCTAATGGATGCGGGTTGTACTGTAACTGCAACCGGATGCGGTGCATGCATCGGACGTCATGGCGGAATCCTTGCTGCCGGTGAACGCGCACTGACAACGATGAACCGCAACTTTATCGGACGCATGGGCAGTCCGCAGTCTGAGATTTATCTTGCCAGCCCGGCTACTGCCGCGGCCACCGCCTTGAATGGTCGCATTACTGACCCGCGCAAATATTTGTAAGTCGGATTGACAATCCGACTTACATGAGGAGAACCTAATGGGAAAAGCTTGGAAGTTTGGTGAAAACCTGAATACGGATGAAATCATCCCGGGTCGTTTCAACATCACCATTGACCCGCTTGAACTGGCGAAGAATGTCTTTTGCGAAATCAAACCGGAATATGCCAAGAATGTTAAACCCGGCGATGTGATTGTCGGCGGACAAAACTTTGGCTGTGGTTCGTCGCGCGAACATGCGCCGATTGCCATCAAAGGCTCGCAAGCCAAGTGCGTGATTGCGCCCTCGTATGCGCGCATCTTTTTTCGCAATGCCATCAATATCGGCCTACCGATTCTGGAATGTCCGGAAGCGGTGAACGACATCGAGGAAGGAAATGATGTTGATGTGGATTTGGCCACAGGTCGGATTACGAATATCACCAAGGATCATGTATATCAAGCGCGCCCTCTGCCTGATTTTGTTTTGAAGATCGCGGATGCCGGCGGCATTGTAAATTTCCTGAAAGAGCATGATATTCAGGAACTGATGTCATGACGAGATATAAAATTTGTCTTTTGCCCGGCGATGGAATTGGACCCGCAGTGATTGATTGCGCGGTGCAAGTCCTTCGTTCTCTTCTGCTTGATTGGGATTTCATCGAGGGCGGCATCGGCTTCGCTGAATATCAGCGCGGTGGCTCGCCTCTGCCTGAAGAAACCCTGCAAAAGATTCGTAGTGCTGCTGCGACTTTATTTGGCGCAGTGACCACGCCACCCAATATTCCGGATTATTTCTCACCCGTTGTCCGGATGCGGCAATCGCTTGACCTTTATGCAAACCTGCGTCCTTGCCGTTCGATCCCGCATCAATCTTCGCGACCGGGTATTGATTTTATGATTGTGCGCGAAAACACTGAAGGGCTTTACTCCGGCATCGAGCGCCTCGAAGATAATGGTCAGCGTGCGGTCACTGAACGCGTGATCACGCGACGCGGCTCGGAGCGGATCGTCCGCAAAGCCTTTGACCTTGCGCGTCAAACGGGACGCAAAACCGTCCACGTGGTTCATAAAGCCAATGTGCTCCGCCAAACCTGTGGACTGTTTCGTTCCGTTGCATTCGAGATTGCAAAGGATTACCCAGACATCACCTTGCTGGAAATGCTCGTGGATACCTGTGCGATGGAACTTGTCCGCGCACCTGAGCAATTTGAAATTATTGTTACAACAAATCTATTTGGCGACATTTTGAGCGACGAAGCTTGTATGTTGGTTGGCGGGTTGGGTGTCGCGGCATCAGGAAACATCGGCGCGGACGCGGCAGTGTTCGAGCCGGTTCATGGCAGCGCACCGAATCTGGTCGGCACCGGAAAAGCGAATCCAACTGCGACGATTCTCGCGTCCGCTATGATGTTGGATTATCTCGGTGAGTTGGATCATGCGAATTCTCTTCGGCAAGCCATCGAAACTTGCATTGAATCTGGAAAATCCACATCAGACTTGGGCGGCGATTTGACAACAAACCAAATGACCGATGCGGTTATTGCGGCTCTCGAATTAAAATCTCGAAAGGAAATAATATGACTCGTCTTGGATTTCTCATGACGCGTTTGCGTCCTGAAGAAAAACTTCTGCTTGAAGAATTGGATCATCGCCCCAACGTGGATGTTGTCCGCATTCTCGATGGCGAACATTTCTTTGACATTTCGCAATTGCCTCAGGAAGTTGATCTCGTCTTTGAACGTTCAATTTCCTATTCGCGTGGACTGTACATATCTCGTATTTTTGAAGCGCACAGTGTGCCAGTAATCAATCCGTCTGTGCTTGCCGAGCGGTGCGGCGACAAATATGTCACGAGCCAGATTTTGGTCAAGAACGATATCCCGACTCCGCGCGTACTGATGGCCTTTGACGAACCGTCCGCGCTGGCCGCAGTAGATGCCATCGGATATCCATGTGTGCTCAAGCCTGTGATTGGTTCGTGGGGACGCCTGCTTGCCCTCGTTGAGAACCGATCCGATGCAGAAGCGTTCGTCGAGCACAAAGCGGCATTAGGCATCAATCATCAGGTTTTTTACATTCAGGAATACGTGAATAAACCGGGCCGCGATATTCGCGCCTTTGTGATTGGTGAAGAACCGATCTGTGCGATCTATCGCACATCCGAAAGTTGGATCACCAACACCGCACGCGGCGGCGTTGCTTCGAATTGTCCGTTGACGCCCGAACTGATTGACATCTGCCGACAAACGGCGAATGCCATTGGAAGCGGGATGTTGGCGATTGATGTGTTCGAGACCGCTGACGGTTTGGTTGTGAACGAAGTGAATCACACCATGGAATTTCGTAACAGTATCGCAACCACTGGAGTCAACATCCCTGCCTTGATGGTGGATTACGTTTTATCACGAGCCCGCGCGTAATCGTGATGAGGATATTTCAAGATGATCGCATGAAATCAGATTGATAATTTGGGCTTGGACGAATTGAGAGATTCGGGATTGACACATCTTGGATTGGTAGTAGAATACCGCCCAATATGTTTAAGTTGTTTGCGTTACCGCGCTCCCGTTGTCCGCAGCCCACTTCTCTTCGAGAAGGTCGGGACCTTCCGGTTTGGATGATGGAACGATAAACGCATTCGCTGATAGACATTGCATTCGTCAACCAAAACAGCCCTCCTTCTCGGAGGGCTGTTTTTATTTTCATCTCATAAGGAGAATTCATGAAAGACAAACCAAAACCGCAAGTCAAGAAAGTTGTTCTCGCTTATTCAGGCGGAACTCGACACATCGGTCATCGTGCCGTGGCTGAAGGAAAACTATGGCTGTGAGGTTGTCTGTTTCTGCGCCAACATCGGTCAGGGCGATGAAGACCTGCGCGGTCTCGAACAGAAGGCCCTGAACAGCGGCGCCAGCCAATGCATCATCCATGACATGAAAGAAGAGTTCGCCGCGAATTACCTCTTCCCAATGCTCAAAGTAGGCGCGGTGTATGAGCATAAGTATTTGCTCGGAACGTCGGTTGCGCGTCCATTGATCGCCAAACATCTTGTGGATGTAGCACACGAAGTCGGTGCGGATGCGGTAGCGCATGGCGCGACCGGCAAAGGCAACGATCAAGTTCGCTTTGAACTCACAGTCATGGCACTTGACCCGCGCCTGAAGATCATCGCTCCGTGGCGCGAATGGGAAATCCGCTCACGCGAAGATGCGATTGCCTATGCCGCGAAACACAAAGTGCCTGTTACAGCAACGATCAAATCCATCTACAGCCGCGATTCAAATTTGTGGCATCTATCGCATGAAGGCGGTTTGCTCGAAGATCCGTGGAATGAACCGGAAGAATCGATGTACCAGATCAGCACTTCGCCGGAGAACGCACCCGATGAACCGCAATATGTCGAGATCGAATTCGAAAGCGGCACGCCAGTCGCAGTAAATGGTGAAATGCTTTCAGCCGCGAAAATTATCGAGCAACTCAATGCCGTTGGCGGCGCTCACGGTATCGGTCGGGTCGACCTTGTTGAGAATCAACTCGTTGGCATGAAGTCGCATGGAGTTTATGAAACGCCGGGCGGGACGATTTTGCTCTTTGCCCATCGCGAACTTGAATCGCTCATCCTCGACCGCGAGACGATGCACTTCAAAGAAATGGTTGCAGTCAAATATGCTGAGCTTGCTTACAACGGCTTGTGGTTCACGCCTCTGCGCGAAGCGATTGACGCGTTCGTGAATGCCACGCAAGGTCCGGTCACTGGCACGGTGCGACTCAAACTTTATAAAGGCAACCTCATCTCTGCAGGTCGCAAATCGAAGTTCAGTTTGTACCGCGAAGATTTCGCGACCTTTGGTGAGGAAGATGTTTACGATCAGAGTCACGCGGAAGGCTTCATTCGATTATTCGGTTTGTCGTTGAAGGTTCGCGCATTGAATGGCTTGCCCGTATCGGGCCTCGATATGCCTGAGCCTGATTATTCGCGCTTCAAGAGAGATTAGCATGACAACTTTGTGGGGCGGACGCTTCGCTCAAAAACTCGACGCCGCGGCTTGGGATTTAAACTCACCGTTGTCTGTTGATCAACGCATGGCAATTCAAGATGTGGATGGAAGCCTCGCGTGGGCGGATGCTTTGCATTCAGCAAAGATTCTTTTGGATGAAGAACACGCTCAGATCGCCATCGGGCTGGCTACCGTTAAAGAAGAATTCACTAGCGGAATGTTTTCTTTCGCGCCCTCTGACGAAGACATTCATACCGCAGTCGAGCGTCGCCTCACTGAGTTGATTGGTGCAACAGCAGGCAAATTGCACACTGGTCGCTCGCGCAATGATCAAGTTGCCACTGATTTCAGATTATGGATGCTTCAAACCATTCCTGTTTTGGACGCGGCACTGAAAGATTTGCAATCTGCATTGATCGATCAATCAGAAAGCGCGGGCGAAACCCTTATGCCCGGTTACACTCACCTGCAACGCGCACAACCGATTCTGCTTGCGCACTGGTGGCTAAGTCATTTCTGGCCGCTTCAACGCGACCGCGATCGCCTTGGTGGTTTGATCAAGCGTGTTTCTATTTTGCCGCTTGGCTCAGGCGCATTGGCAGGAACGCCAATCCCAGTGGACCGAGTTGAGCTGGCTAAATCACTAGGCTTTGACGATGTTTCTCAAAATAGTGTGGATGCAGTATCTGATCGCGACTTTGCCGCTGAATTTTTATTTTGCGCGACGATGGTTGGAATCCACTTAAGCAAACTTTCCGAGCAAGTTGTTTTATACACCAGTGCCGAGTTTGGACTCTTTGAACTTTCAGATTCGTTCTCAACTGGTTCGAGTCTTATGCCGCAGAAAAAGAATCCGGATGTGTTTGAATTGACGCGCGGCAAATCGGGAACAATGATCGGTTTGCTGACAGGCTTGCTTGCCACGCTCAAAGGATTGCCATCCACCTACGATAAAGACTTGCAGGAAGATAAACAATCCGTCTTTCAAGCCACAGATATTTTGCTTGCAATTTTATCCGTCATCGCTGGTGCATTGAGAACGATTACCGTCAAGCCCGAACGAATGCGCTCTGCAATTGATTCGTTCCTGATGGCAACGGACTTGGCAGATTATCTTGTGGGCAAAGGAATCCCATTTCGCGAAACGCACGCGATTGCAGGAAGAGCCGTCCATGCCGCATTGGAGAAAAAGATCGGGTTGGACGAACTGCCGCTCGAAGCGTATCAAACTCTAAGTCCCGCATTTGAAGCGGATGTATATCAAGTTTTCGATCCGATGAAGTCTGTCGAAAAAAGAAATGCGATTGGTGGAACGAGTCCCCAATCGGTAAAAAAACAAATTCAATTAGCAAAATCAAAAGTCAAAGGAGAATAAAAAATGTCTACTGTTACTTGTCCCGAATGCGCCGCGGAAGTTACGCTCGAAGCTGGAACCGAAGTTGGCGAGATCATCGTCTGCCCTGATTGCGGTGTGGATTTGGAAGTGACCGCGCTCGACCCCGCCGCGGTGCAGCTCGCACCTATGGAGCAGGAAGATTGGGGAGAATAGACCTAACCCATCCCCTTCCCTAAAGGAAAGGGGTGAAGGGAATAGGTAGAAACCAATATGCAGAGAAGATTGAAAATTGGCGTTTTGTGTTCGCGCATACGCGTGGAAGAGAAATGGATATTCGGCGCGCTTGAAAAGCGCGGCATTGATTTTGATCGCCTCGATGATCGCATGATTAGTTTCGATCTTGATGATGAATCGTCATGGCATCAATATGATGCGGTGTTGGAGCGTAGCATAAGTTATACGAGCGGACTCTATGCATTGCAAATCCTGAATGCATTCGGCGTTCCGACGGTGAATACGGTTGCAGTGGCTGAAGCATGTGGAGATAAACTGACAACGAGTACATTGCTTATGAAAGCTGGTTTGCCGCAGCCACATAATGTGGTGGCGTTTACGCCGGAGTCGGCGTTGGATGCGTTGGAGAAGCTTGGCTATCCGGCAGTGGTCAAACCGGTGGTCGGTTCGTGGGGACGATTGCTGGCGAAGATCAACGACCGCGACGCGGCTGAGGCAATCTTTGAACACAAAGCCATGCTTGGTTCAACACAACATCAGGTCTTTTATATTCAAGAATACATCGAGAAACCCGGACGCGATATCCGCGCGGTGGTGATCGGTGAGCGTGTATTGACCGCAATGTATCGTACCTCGCCGCACTGGATCACAAATACAGCGCGCGGCGGTGAAGGCGAGTTATGTCCGGTCACGCCTGAGATCGAAGACTTGTGTTTGAAAGCTGCCCAAGCTGTCGGCGGCGGCGTGCTAGCGATTGATTTGATCGAACATCCTCAGCGTGGATTTCTGATTAACGAGGTCAATCATACAATGGAATTTCATACACTTCAGCCGTTGAGCGGAGTTGACATCGCCGGTGAGATCGTGGAGTACGCCGTCAATGTTGCAAGCCGGGAGTATGTTCAATGACAACTGTATCCATTGTTGGCGGTTCCGGTTATGGCGGTGGGGAGGTGTTACGCCTTTTGCTCGATCATCCGAAGGTGGAAGTCAAGCAGGTTACTTCGCGGTCGTACATGGGTGAGTTTGCGTATCAAGTCCATCCCAATCTGCGAAAGCGCACGCAACTTAAGTTCAGCGATCCTTCGCAACTCGAACCTGTTGATGTGCTTTTTCTCGCACAGCCACACGGACAAGCGCAGCACGAAATTGATCGGTATGCAAAACTTGCAACAAAAATCGTTGATCTTGCCGCGGACTTTCGTTTACGCGAACGCGGCAATTTATGAAAAATGGTATGGCGAGAAACATGCCGCGCCTGAATGGTTAAGCAAATTTGTTTATGGTTTGCCCGAACTTCATCGCGCCGAACTTGCCACTGCAAATTATGTCAGCGGCGTGGGATGCAACGCGACCGCCAGCAATCTTGCCTTGCTTTCGTTGGTCAACTCAGATTTGATCGAGAAGGACGTGCCGATCATCATTGAAATAAAAGTTGGATCATCGGAAGGAGGGCGCGGAAGGAAACCCTGCTTCACACCACCCGGAACGCGCTTCGGTGATACGAACCTTTTCCCCGTTTGGTCATCGCCACACGGCTGAGGTGATTCAAGAGATGGGCGTGACGAATGTCTCGCTCACGATGACATCCGTGGATTTAGTGCGCGGCGTGTTAGCGACCGCACATACAAAAGCCAAAACGGGTGTGACAACCAAAGATTTATGGAAGGCGTATCGCGCCGCGGCAAACGAAAATCCATTCATTCGAATCGTTAAGGAGCAACGCGGAATCTACCGTGTGCCCGAACCAAAAATCTTAGCTGGATCGAATTATGCCGATCTCGGCTTTGATCTCGATGAAAGCAATGGTCATGTTGTTTCGATGTGTGCGATTGACAATTTGATGAAAGGCGCGGCAGGCTCCGCGGTGCAGTGTATGAACTTGATGATGGGCTGGGATGAAACGCTGGGCTTGGAGTTCTCGGGATTGCACCCGATTTAACATGTCATCGGAGAGCTTATGAGTTAATCAATCATTGTTGTCAAACTTGGTGGCACGGACGGTGTAGACTTTTCTGCGATATGCAAAGACGCCGCAGAATTATTGGAGCAGAACGTTCAACTTATTCTTGTGCATGGGGGATCATCTGAAGCGAATTTGCTGGGCGAGGCCTTGGGCGCGCCGCCAAAGTTTATTACATCGCCATCCGGATACACTTCGCGCTACACGGACCGCAAGACATTAGAAATTTTTGCAATGGCGGTTAACGGAAAGATCAACACATTGCTAGTCGAGCAATTGCAGATGCTCGGAATTCAACGCGCTGGCTTGAGCGGCTTAGACGGAAAGCTGATGCAAGCCACGCGGAAAGATTCCATTCAAAGCGTTGAAAAAGGTAAACGCAAAATCATTCGCGATGATTTTACGGGTAAGATCGAATGTGTCAATGCGGAGTTACTGCAAACTTTGCTGACCGGCGGATATTTGCCAGTGATCGCGCCGATGGCAGTGAGTGAAAAGGGCGAAGCTTTGAATGTAGATGGAGATCGCGCCGCGGCTATGGTATCGTCTGCATTGAAGGCAGATGCACTGATCTTGCTCACGGCAGTTCCAGGGCTGATGAAAAACTTTCCAGACGAATCAACGGTCATTCAACATTTAACACAGAGTCAATTATTAGAGGTGCTCGAAGCCGCACAAGGTCGAATGAAGAAAAAAGTCCTTGGCGCGGAAGAAGCGCTCAAGGACGGCGTGAAGCGGGTTGTCATCGCCGATGGGCGAATCCAAAACCCAATCTCAAATGCTTTGGAAGGAAAAGGAACAGTGATCCAATGAACACACAGGAAATTATCGATATCGAAAACAAACATACTTCGGGAACGTATGCCAAACAACCGCTGGTCATCGTGCGCGGACAAGGCGCATTGTTGTTCGATGCAGACGGTGTGGAGTATCTCGATTGCTCATCCGGACATGGCGTTGCTAATCTCGGTCATGCACATCCGAAAGTGGCGGAGGCGATCTACAAGCAAGCCTCCACGCTGATTACTTTATTTGAGACATTCCCAAATGATAAGCGCGCGGAGTTGATGCAGAAAATAACGTTGCTGGTCGATGGATTGGATCGCGTCTTTCTGTGTAACTCCGGAACGGAAGCCGTGGAGGCCGCACTGAAGTTTTCCCGCATCTCCACCGGACGAAAGAATGTGGTCGCCGCCATGCGGGCTTTTCATGGTCGGACGTTTGGTTCGCTCTCGGCGACATTCAATAAAAAATATCGTGACGGATTTCGAGCCGCTTGTTCCGGGATTTAGTCATGTTGCTTATAACAACATTGAAGCACTGGACAAAGCCGTAAGCAATGAAACTGCGGCTGTGATTTTAGAAATGGTGCAAGGCGAAGGCGGCGTATATCCTGCCAACGCGGAATATGTTCAAGCCGCGCGTCGAATTTGTGATGAGCGCGACGTGCTCTTCATCGTCGATGAAATCCAGACTGGCTTTGGTCGCACGGGGACAATGTTTGCAGTCCAGCATTTTGGAGTGACACCTGATATGCTGACGTGTGCCAAGTCATTGGCAGGAGGTTTGCCAATGGGCGCGGTGTTGATTGGCAAGAAGGTAAAGAATCTAACACCCGGTGTTCACGGCTCGACGTTTGGGGGGAATCCGCTGGCGTGCGCCGCGGCAGTTGCGGCGTTGACTGCAATCGAGGAGGAAGATTTAGCTGGTCAAGCCGCGGCGAAAGGCAAATACTTGATGGACAAATTGAAGAAGATTGAATTCCCGAACATCCGCGAGGTGCGCGGAATGGGTTTGATGGTTGGCATCGAGATGAAGCAGAAAGTCGTGCCGTATATCAGGGAATTGCAGGAATTGCATATCATTGCCTTAAACGCCGGTATGACAGTGGTCCGCTTGTTACCGCCGCTTGTGATTACTTACGAGCAGCTTGATCATCTTGTCGATGTGCTCTCAGAAGTCTTAACCAAGAATCTAGTAAGCGAAGAAAACTAGCAATGGCAGATGCAAATTTTTCGACATTAATCGGCTTGGTCTCACAATATAGCCCATCGGGAAAAGAACGCGGCGCGGTGGAGTGGCTGGTTGCGCGGATGGTGGCTCTTGGTTATCACAACGCATTTATGGATGCTGCCGGCAATGCTGTTGGAATCATAGGAGACGGACCCAAGCAGGTTGTATTGTTTGGTCACATTGACACTGTGCCTGGCGAGATCCTCGTGCGCGTGGAAAACGGAATTTTGTATGGCCGCGGCTCGGTGGACGCAAAGGGACCGCTGGCAAGTTTTGCAGATGCAGTCGCGCAAGTCGGTGTGGTGAATGGATGGCAGTTTGTGGTGATCGGTGCAGTGGAAGAGGAACGAAATTCGGAAGGAGCGCGATTTGTTATCAATCAATATAAACCGGACTTTGCTATTATCGGCGAACCGAATCGCTGGGATCGAATTGCGTTGGGGTATAAAGGCAGCGCGTGGGCGAATGTGACTGTCAAGCACGAGCAGATGCACCCGGCGAGCGGTGAAGAGACGGCTTGTGAATCTGCGATTGGTTTATGGCTGAAGATCACAGCGGATTCGGATTCATTCAATCAAGATAAACAAAAAGCGTTCGACAAATTATTACTTACACTACGCGGCATGGATTTTGATTCAAATGATTTCGAGCAGTGGGCACACCTGAGAGTCGGCGTGCGATTACCTGTGGATGTTTCACCGAAAGCTTGGTATGCAAGGTTGAATGAAATTGCGGATGGAGCAATCGTTGAACCAACGGGATTCGCTATCCCGGCGTGGGAATGCGAGAAGAATACTTCGTTGGTACGCGCTTTCTTAAATGGAATCCGCTTACAGGGCGGAGAGCCGCGCTTTGTCTATAAAACGGGAACTGCCGATTTGAACATCCTCGCGCCTGTTTGGAAATGTCCTGCACTTGTGTATGGTCCCGGAGATTCTACGTTGGATCATACGCCGAACGAACACATTGAATTGGGAGAATATTCAAAAGCAGTGGATGTTTTATCTCAGTCGCTAAAAAAATTGACAAATTAGAAATTGTTGCAAGACTTGAATTATGAGCAATGCCGGAGAAATCATATTCTGATTCGATACCCCACGCCCGGCTCCGTCAGCAGATAATGCGGTTGGGACGGATCCGGTTCGATCTTGCGGCGAAGGTTGCTGATGTTAACCCGCAAAATGTGCACCTCGTTTTCGTAGGCATTGCCCCACACCATGCGGAGAAGTTGGCGATGGGTAAGCACCTTGCCTGCATTTTTTACAAGTGTTCGCAACAAATCATATTCTGTCGGAGTTAGCGTTACCAGCTGGTCATTGATTTTAACTTCGCGGTGAGCAAAGTCCATGAGGAGGCCATTAGATTCAAAGACTGGTTCGTTCGTATCCTGCGCGGTTCTGCGCAATGCAACGCGCATACGCGCCATCAATTCGCCGATTCCGAAAGGCTTGGTTAAATAATCATCCGCCCCTGCATCCAGCGCGGCGATTTTATCGTTTTCATGTTCGCGTACGGATAAGATAATGATTGGGATGGCGGTCCATTCCCGCAGCCTGCGGGTAACTTCCACGCCGTCCACATCCGGCAGTCCAAGATCGAGGATCACAATATCCTGATGACTCGTGGCAACAGCTCTTAGTGCATCTTCACCAGAGACAGCTTCTGTGATGGTGTATCCATGTGCGCCAAGCGAGGCGCGCAAAAAGCGCCGAATGGCAGGTTCATCATCCACAACCAGGATATTCAAATCCGTATCGCTCATAACTACTTCATAGGCAGTGCAATGGTGATAATCGTTCCGCCGCCGGGACGGTTTTCCGCGGCGATGAATCCGCCGTGGGCCTCGACGATTCCTTTGCCGATGGAAAGACCCAGCCCCGTTCCGGTAATATTATCGGGCCTCTGCACTCGATAGAACTTATCGAATATGCGCGATAAATCATCCTTAGGAATCCCGATGCCTCGATCTGCCACTTCGATTTCTATATAGCCGTTGGCAGGATGTGCGTCAATGTCAATGGGTGAGCCAAGGGGCGAATATTTCAGAGCGTTGTCAACCACATTTACCAGAACGCGCGAGATCAGAACGAAGTCCATGGATACGAATGGCAAGTCGGGTGAAATGTTGACGTTGATGGGATGATCCTCTTTGCGCGCTTCCAATTGTTCCAGTGCTGATCCGATCACATCCTGGACATCGCACGGCTCTGCCTGCACTCGCATAGCTCCCGCTTCCAGCCGCGTCATATCCAGTAAATTGCCGACCAGCCGATTGAGGCGGTCCGCTTCGCCACGAGCGGTTTCAACCAGACTGCGCCGTGTTGCATCATTAAGATTGATCGAATCTTCTGCCAAACTGCTCAATGCACCCGTGATCGAAACCAGCGGAGTACGCAGATCGTGCGATATTGAATTCAATAACGCCGACTGGAGTTTATCGGTGATTTCAAGTATCTCTGTCTGGCGCGCTTGCTCGACCAAGGTCGCTCGTTCGATAGCGATGGCGGCTTGATTTGCAAATGCATCCAACGTTCTGCGCTGATCGGGTGTCAGATAGTGCGTGGAATCACTCGGCTTGATGCTTAATACGCCGACGATGCCGCGGGCGGTCTGAAGCGGCTGGTAGCGCATGGATGCATCCGGCAAGGTATCGCTTCCACGTCCGGCCACTTGCCCGCGCTTGAAGGCCCAATCAGCCACCGCAAGCTCATTATCTGCAATCGCGAGGGCTGGGCTGGAGGCATGTACTTTTAGTGAGCCATCTTCCTCTGGCAGAAAAATGGCGGCGTCCCGGCTAAACGTTTGGCTGATATGCGTAATGACGGTTTGGGCAATGGCATCCAAGCCAACAATCGCGGTCAAGTCGCGGCCAAGTTCATATAAGGCCATGGATTGTAATTCGCGGCCTTGAGCTGCTTGGGCTTGTTCACGAACTTGCACAGTTAGATAACTGATCACTGTGCCAACCAGAAGCAATCCAGTGAACGTCAGCAGGTATTCCGTGTCCCTTATTGAAAAAGAATAGCGGGGGGGTATGAAAAAGAAATCAAATGCCAAAACGCTTGCGATGGACGCCAGGATGGAGGGACCTCGTCCTAAATAGACGGCTGAAACTACCACAGCCAGAAGATAAACCATAACCAGATTGGTCGGTGAAATATTGTTGCCGATTAAGTAACCTACTCCTGTGGCAGCAACAACCACGATCAGACTCAACAGATAAGCTGATACGCGACTATGTGGGCGAAGAGGGTTTTCTTCAGGAGGCACGCGCGCTGGTTCCATAGTGGGAACCACATAAATATCAATGTCACCGCTTCTGTGGATGAGCTCATCCACAAAAGAACCGCGCAAAAACTCCATCCAGCGCGGACGCATGGGCTTGCCCGCTACGATCTTTGTGACATTATTTTTGCGGGCAAAATCCATAACAGTGTTAGCCAGAGCAATCGCTCCACCATTGGAAGAGAGCACAACGGTGCGTGCGCCAAGTTCCTCAGCAAGACGCAATGAGTTGGCGGCCATGTCGCGCTTTTCTTGTGGCAGAGTCGTATCGTGAGGCGTTTGGACATAAACCGCGATCCATTCGGCGTTGAGTTCATCGGCGAGGCGGCGTGCGGATCGAATGAGTTGCTCTCCCAGCGGATTGGGACTGATGCATACCAGCAAACGTTCAGCCGCCGCCCAAGGTCCAGCAATCGCCTCGGTCCGCATATAAGACCGCATCTGGTCATCCACACGTTCGGCCACGCGGCGCATGGTCATCTCACGCAGGGCGGTGAGATTTCCCTTGCGAAAGAAATCCTGGATGGCGCGTGCGGCTTGATCGGGAACGTAAACTTTCCCCTCACGTAAACGAACGAGCAACTCCTCAGGAGGCAGATCAATCAGTTCCAGTTCATTCGCCTCGTCAATGACACGATCCGGAATAGTTTCCCGTACCAGCACGCCGGTAATTTGCGCAACCACATCATTCAAGCTTTCAAGATGCTGAATGTTCAGTGTGGTGTATACGTCAATCCCTGCTTCCAGTAACTCCTCCACATCCAGATAACGTTTTGGATGACGCGAACCGGGGGCATTAGTATGCGCTAGTTCGTCTACCAATACCAGTTTGGGGTGACGAACAAGAACGGCATCCACATCCATTTCGGTGAGTGTGATGCTATGATATTCGATAGATTTGCGCGGGATCGTTTCCAGCCCCTGCGCGATTCGTTCGGTCTCTGCACGCTTATGGGTCTCTAGATATCCAACTGCGACATCCATCCCCTCTAATTTTCTTTGACGGGCGGCTTCAAGCATCGCAAAGGTTTTGCCAACACCCGCGGCGTAACCCAGGAAAATCTTAAGCCGCCCGCGTTTCGCGGACTTCTCCTCTTCTTGTAGTTGCTCAAGTAGCTTATCAGGATCAGGACGATTTGATTCAGCGCTCATCCAACTTATTGTAATCCATCCAACGCCAGATTTAGCTTGAGCACATTGACGCGCGGTTCACCGAGAAAACCAAACTGACGGCCTTCGGTATATTGATCCACCAACGCTTTGACCTGCGTGTCCGTCAGATTGCGAGCTTTTGCTACTCGCGAAACTTGATAGTATGCCGCCGCCACGCTGATGTCTGGATCAAGTCCACTGCCCGAAGCGGTAACCAAATCTACCGGAATAGGCGCGGTGTTGGTTGGGTCAGCCGCCTTCAACGCGTCCATGCGCGCTTGAACCGCTTGAAATAAAGCCGGATTCAATGGGCCATAATTTGAACCGGATGAGGCGGTCAATGTTTGGCCATAATAAGCATTATAGGGGAATGGACTGGTTGCTGAAAGCCGTCCCCAGAAATATTTTAGGTTGTCAAATGACTGTCCGATCAATTCCGAACCGACAGCTTTACCATTCTTGATAATCAAACTTCCATTTGCTTGTGATGGAAAAACGAGTTGAGCGATACCGGTCACAACAAGCGGATAGATCACACCCGTGATCAAGGTAAATAACACAAGCAATATAAGAGCGGGTTTAAATTGTTTTAACATAATATCCTTCTTATTTTTCTTAGCGATTAATTATTTTCCAGGCTGGACGCGTTCAAGCGCCAATGCAACTTGTGTTGCAAAGTTGCGAAGCAAGCGACCATCTTCGGGCGGAAGCCATCCGTGGCCACGCCAAAGATGGATCTCGCCTATCAATCCCGGAGCGGAAATTCCCATGATGGGCAACATCAAATCGGGTTTAGTGGTGGTGGAACCATCGGTCGGCACACTAACACTGATGAATTGCGATTGACCAGACGGCTGAAGAGAAACCTCCACGAGTTCAGCGCCAAACATTCTTTGAAGATGTTTTGCCAGTGTATTGACAATGTCATCGCGTGTGTGCGGACCAGCCAGGACTGCGCTGAGTTCATACATAAAGATGGCATCCCGTTCGCTCGCCTCGGCCTTGGATAAGCCAGATTGGATTCGGCCAACGATCAAGATGGCTACTGCCAAAAAGATTGCCAGCACCAGCCAGCCTTCCAGTTCACCAACCGCAAATGTATAGAATGGAGGAATGAAAAAGAAGTCAAAGCATAAGGCGGAGAGGACTGCCGAAATGATCCCAGGCCACTGTCCCCAACTTGCAGTGATCCAGCCAACGACCAAGATATAAAGCAAAGCGATGACTGTCTCACCAAGCGCATCCCGGCCGATGAGAAACAGGATCAGAGTTGCCGCCGCGGTCGCCAAGACGCTAGCTACAGACTGAAGGATCATTCCGGATGAAAAGGATAAGCCGTTCTTCTTCATAAGATACCTCTTTGTGTTGTGTTCCTAGACTAAATGCAATGCTGCTAACAGCATATCAATTAACTTGATTCCAATGAACGGCGCGATCACACCACCTACGCCATAGATCAGGATATGGTCTCGCAAAAGCCTTGCAGCGCCCACCGCACGGTAAGGGACGCCGCGTAAGGCGAGCGGGATTAGAGCAACGATGATCAGAGCATTGAAGATGACTGCCGAGAGGATCGCGGTCTGAGGATTCAGCCGCATAATGTTGAGCACACCCAGTATTGGATAGGTCGAGGCAAATGCTACAGGGATGATCGCAAAATATTTCGACACATCGTTGGCAATGCTAAATGTAGTCAACGCGCCCCGCGTCATCAGCAATTGCTTGCCGATCTCAACCACTTCAATGAGTTTGGTCGGGTTGCTGTCCAAATCCACCATATTGGCGGCTTCGCGCGCCGGTTGTGTGCCGGTGTTCATTGCTACTGCAACATCGGCTTGAGCGAGCGCGGGTGCATCGTTGGTGCCATCGCCGGTCATTGCAACCAATCGTCCGCCAGTTTGATATTCCCGAATTAATCTGAGCTTTGTTTCAGGCGTGGCTTGTGCCAGGAAATCATCTACACCGGCTTCAGCCGCAATCGCCGCGGCGGTCAGTGGATTATCGCCGGTAATCATCACGGTCTTGATGCCCATCTTGCGCAGATGCGCGAAGCGTTCCTTGATTCCACCTTTGACAATGTCTTTCAGATGAATCACACCAAGTGCGTGACCGTTTCGCGTTACGACCAGTGGAGTGCCACCGGCGCGCGCAATCTTATCTACCATGGTTTGTAAATCAGATGGAACCATGTGTCCATTTGATTGAATCAATGCCATCATCGTATCCGGTGCGCCTTTGCGAATGGATGTGCCGTCGAAATCAACACCCGACATACGAGTTTGTGCTGTGAACGGAATGAAATGCATTCCCGCAGGCGCTTCATTACTGGATCCGATCGTGCGGCCGCGTAAACCATATTTTTCTTTTGCAAGGACAACGATCGAGCGACCTTCCGGCGTCTCATCAGCTAGTGAAGCCAACTGTGCGGCTTCCGCTAATTCCGGTGCCGAGATGCCACTGACAGGAATTAATTCCACTGCCTGACGATTGCCAAGCGTGATCGTGCCAGTTTTATCGAGCAAAAGAACATCCACATCTCCTGCGGCTTCAACCGCGTGTCCCGACATGGCGATCACATTGCGCTGGATCATGCGATCCATTCCAGCAATGCCGATTGCGGAAAGCAGTCCGCCAATCGTGGTTGGGATTAAGCAGACAAGCAATGCGACTAACACCGTGATCGTGATCGGCACACCTTTGCCAGCAATCTGCACGCTATATAGAGAGTAGGGCAATAGTGTTGCACAGACGATCAGGAAGATAATCGTGAATCCTGCCAACAAAATATTGAGTGCAATTTCATTGGGAGTCTTCTGCCTCTTCGCACCTTCGACGAGGCTGATCATGCGATCCAAGAATCCCTCGCCAGGGTCGGCAGTGACGCGGATGATCAACCAGTCAGATAACAGCCGTGTTCCGCCAGTGACCGCTGAACGGTCGCCACCTGCTTCGCGTATGACCGGTGCGCTTTCACCAGTTACCGCGCTTTCATCCACAGAGGCAATCCCTTGGATGATTTCGCCATCCACCGAAATAATATCGTTAGCCTCCACAAGATAGATATCACCTTTGCGCAGTGTTGTTGAAGCGATGAGATCGTATTTGGATTCGTGATCTGAAGCCTTCAACTTTTTCGCCTGTGTGGTTTGACGAGTTTTTCGCAAGGCTTCGGCTTGAGCTTTGCCGCGTCCTTCCGCAACAGCCTCCGAGAAGTTGGCAAACAAAACAGTGAACCACAACCACAAGGCTACCCCGCCGATAAATCCAGTAGGCGCTTCGCCCTTGCCGAACAAAGCTTGGATCCACAAGCCGGTGGTAAGCACGCTACCAACTTCCACCACGAACATGACAGGATTACGAACCATCCAGCGTGGGTTCAATTTGATAAACGAATCAAGAACTGCGCGTTGATAAAGTTCGCGTTGAAAAACAGATTTCTTTTTAATGGGTGTATTCATTCTCTAAATCCATTCTAATGAACAAAGATCATCAAATGCTCGACGATCGGTCCAAGGGCGAGCGCCGGTAAGAATCCAAGCGCCCCGACGATTATGACGACCGCGATCACCCACGCGATAAAGAGCGGCGTGTGCGTGGGCAATGTTCCCGCGCCAGCCGGGACCTTTTTCTTGTGTGCCAACGATCCGCCAATTGCCAAAGCTGGGATTGCCAGCCAGTAGCGCGCGAAGAACATGATGACGCCCAAAGCGGTGTTATAGAACGGAGTGTCCACACTCAATCCCGCAAAGGCACTACCGTTATTTGCAGTAGCTGAGGAGAACGCATAAAGAATCTCAGTGTAGCCGTGTGGACCGGGGTTAAGGACTCCTGCCTGGCCAGCGGGAGTTAAGACTTCAATGGCCGTGCCGCCTAATGCAGTAAAAATGGGGATCAAGAGGATTAGCGAAGCCATTTTCATTTCGTAGGCTTCAATCTTTTTCCCAAGATATTCGGGCGTGCGTCCGACCATCAACCCGGCTACAAAGACTGCCACTATCACAAAGGCTAGCATTCCATATAATCCAGAGCCAACGCCGCCATAGATGATCTCACCCAAGTGTAATAACCACAGCGGTATCATGCCACCCAGCGGCATGTTCGAATCGTGCATCTCGTTAACAGATCCATTCGATGCGGCGGTCGTAGCTGTTGCCCATAAAGCTGAGTTCGCCACGCCAAAGCGATCCTCTTTGCCTTCCATGTTTCCGCCCGGATTGATATTGCTCTGTTTGATATCCACACCCATTTTTGCAATGGCCGGGTTGCCGGTTTGTTCTGCCCAAACCGTCACAGACAACAAAGCAACAAAGATAACCGTCATGGAGATTAGAATTGCCCAACCCTGCCGCGTATCGCCCACCATTTTTCCAAACGTGTAACACAACGCGGCGGGGATCATCAGAATGGATAGCATCTCGAGGAAGTTCGAGATGGGCGTTGGGTTTTCATACGGATGTGCGGAGTTAACATTAAAGAATCCACCACCGTTGGTTCCCAATTGCTTGATCGCAATTTGCGAAGCGGCAGGACCAACTGCCAGCGTTTGCTCGGTAAGAGGGATCGTATCCATTATCGGATTTCCAGAAGCATCCTTGACCGGATTGCCATTGGCATCAGTTTTGGGTTGTTGGAAGCTTGTAGGTTGCAGTAAAGTTGCAGTCTTGTATTGGCTGAAGGTCTGCACCACACCCTGTGAAACGAGAGCTAATGCCAGCACGAATGCCAGCGGCAACAAAATATAGAGAACTGTGCGCGTTATATCCACCCAGAAATTGCCAATCTTATCGGTGGTGTGACGTGCAATGCCGCGGGTCAATGCAATGGCGGCGACCATTCCGGTTGCAGCAGAGAGGAAATTCTGCACCGTTAGTCCCGCCATCTGGGTTAAAATAGCTCATGGTTGTTTCGCCGCCGTATCCCTGCCAGTTGGTATTCGTGGCGAAGCTGACTGCCGTATTCCACGATGAGTCAGGACTTACCGCGCCGAAGCCTTGCGGATTAAGCGGCAAGTATCCCTGTAAACGCTGTAAGGCATACACCACAAGCAAGCCGAGCACATTAAAGACCATCAAGGCAATGGCATAGACTTTCCAGTTCATTTCTTCGTCGGCATGTATGCCTGCGAGCCTGTAGATAAATCGCTCAACGGGGCCAAATACCGGATCGAGAAACGTCTTCTCGCCCTGATAGACCTTGGCCATAAACGAGCCTAGCGGTTTGGCGAGGACTAGCAGGACCCCCATGTAGAAAATAAGTTAAATCCAGCTATAGATGTTCATCCGAACCACTCCGGTTTAACGAGCGCAAGCACTAGATAAATAAACAGGGCCAATGTGATCAGCCCCACGATAATATACAACACGTTCATTTTTGATCCTCCATCAGCTTCTCGCAAGCAACAATGAACCAATAGGTGAGTGCCAAGAACAGCAGAGTAAGACCAACGTAAATTAAATCAGACATATATGCCTCCGTTGTCTTAGTGTATGCAATTAGGAGTCAAAATAGGAGCAAAGAGAATAAAAAAAGGGTCAAGAAAGTATAAAGAAATTCTCCCTGGCAAATGCAGGGAAAACAGAAAAGATACTACAAATCAAAGAATCTAGACGAAATTCAATCTCAGCCAATATGAGCACACCGTCGCCACTACATCGTTGCTAATACGATAGAGCAAATAAAAACACCTGCGTTTTTGTGTGGATTCTTTTTGATTCTCTCTTTGAAAGGCAATTATCTTGGCAGGCTAACCTGTGAAAGGCCGTTTTGTGAATAAGGTTTATTTCGAGTGACTAGCAATGGCTTGCTTTGCCCATGTTAAGGCAGCCATCATCGTTGAAAAACCAAAGGCAGTGATGCCGAGCATCAAGGCATGTTCAATTTCAGTGCCGGTCGCTCCTGCATCGAGAGCACGATGTGTATGAGATTGGACCGCGCTTTCGGATTTTGTCGCGGCGGCCATTCCCAACTTGATTAGTTCGCGCGTTTTAATATCCAATGGTCCAGACTCAGCCGTAATTTTCCCAAGATTTTCATAGGCTTTATATACATCAGGATGATCTTGACGAAACTGCTGGTACGGTTTGGGTAGTTGACTCATCTCTGCCTCCTTGAGAATTATTTGGACGGATGATCTATTATCGCGCACATTTCTGCGGGCGCGGGCTTGATTAAATAATACCCATCGTTGGCACATGTTCGGCATAGGACGGTGCCATTCACAACCACTTCTCGCTCGTTGATAATTTCTTCCCCGCAGTACTCGCAGTTGACGCGCACAATTGGTTTGCTGATCAATTCTTCCAAAGTTGGGTTGAGCGCAACTTCCTGAACTCGCAACAACTCAGCATCTGGCATGACTTGATAGCCTTGCAATTGCGCAAAATAACGGCGCGGCTCATCAGGAGCATAGTTCAGTGCGCGTTCCCGTATATTCAGCGCGGGCGAAATACGGATAGCATGTCCGGTCTTCACATCTGCGAATGTAGCTGCCATCTTTCCGAAATCATTCACGCGTAGCGTTCGATGTCCAATGGTTGCGCCGGTGGCAACTTCTATGCCATCTGCAAAACAGCCGTCGCTTTCGATGATGACCAACACCGTGCTTTTATTGATGGGCGACTCTAACCCCAAAGCCGCCAATCCCGCCAGACCGATGCGAACGCCTAGCACCTGGCGTGGGCAAAGATGGTCATGTCGCGCCGAGGATTGCTTAAGCAAATCCGATATGCAAAGAGACATCCTGAACTCCTTCGATTAATCCGTGTGCAAAACCAAATCGTTGTTCGATGTGATTTCAACGCGCAGGGAACGTAAAGGCTTTTGAGCCGGGCCGCGCAACACATTTCCATTGGCATCATAACGCGAACCATGACACGGACAGGCAAAACCATTATCCTTTTGTTCGACGGTACAACCGAGATGTGTGCAGACCAAACTCAAAGCGAGGAATCCGTTCGAATTGTGAATTAGAATCGCCGGAACATCCGAGATGAGCGAGCGACTTCCGATTGGATAGTTTTCAGCCGGTCCGATATCGAATTCCGTTTTCACAGGCGGCTCGGTTTGGTAATCCAGAAAACGAAACAACGCGCCAATACCCAGCGCGCCGCTGATGGTCAGCAAAGCGGTGGTGATGAGTTTGAAAAAATCGCGGCGAGACAGATCCGACATTTCAGCGTTGAACCGAATGGCAGGTGTGGCAATACGCGGACGATTGATCAATTCCGTTTTGCGTACAGCCACTGCCCATCACCGGCCGGAAAGTAAAAACCTGGCCGGTGGCTTTGCCGACAAGCTGATAGGTTCCATCGGGCAAGACGCGCGTGTTCCACATCGGCTCGCCTTTATCTGTAACGATAATGGTATCACCGAGTTCCAAATCCGCCACTGGATTAAGTTGTGCCTGACGAAACGCAATATCGTTTGGATCGGTAAGTGTTTTTTTTAGAGGCAATTGCGTGGGTGTGCCGTGACAAGTCTTGCATTGAATGTATTGGATGTCTGCCTCATTGGAATGAATATCGCCGTCACCCATGACCTCAGTGCGCGTGTGGCAATCAATGCAATCCAACGTGTATTCGCATTTGGTGAATTGAGCAATGGGTTGATAATAATTTTGCAAACGGTTATTTGGCTGAGGCTGATCGGTGCGCCGGAGAAAAGTCATCGTTTGTAAATCGTAATTGCCGCGGTTATGGCAAGTGTTGCATTGTGTGTAGGGAATATCCGTTGTCAATTTATGGGTCAAACCCCCCTCTGGCTCTCCCCCCAAATTCCCCGAATTTGGGGGGAGATGGAGGGGGGCAGGAGTATGACACGCCGCGCAGCCGGTCAGCCGATCAAATTGCGGACCCGGAAGCGGCTGGGCATTGATGTGGCAAAACAAACAATTCACCGCAAATTTTTGGATGAAAGGATTTGATGCTTTAGTAGGATCGAAAGCCTCAAGAGAGGGCACGCCGGTTGAAGTTGTGATTTGATTATCGGTCACGGCGCGGATGCCGAAGCGGGCTTTTAAATCCGGTTGCGCGCCAAAGGTATAAAGGATATTCGTGATCGCGCCCGCATAGGTAGATTGAACGCTGGTCATCACGCGTTGAATGTGATTGTTGTTATCCGATGCCAAACCTGAATGACAATTGGTTCCGCCACAAGATTCCTGCACCACCGAAAGATCGGATGGATTTGCGCCGCCGCGCAATGTGCTATGCGCTAAATTTGCATTCAGCGCTAATGCCACGCCGCCGTGACAAATCACACAGCCAAAAGTTTTGATGGGATGCGAGGGGCTGATCTCCGGCAAATCACTGTGACAAGTAAGACAATATTCTGGCTTGCCAGTCAGTGTTGGAATCAAAACTATCGGTTTTGGCTGGCTCGAATTTGTCCACCAAGCGGCAACTATTGCGAATAGAAGAAAGGCAGAACCTAATGCAATCAAACGTTTCATATTTCTAAGAGGCAGGCAAACTACCGAAAATCGTCAACACTATGATCAATAAAGCGATTATGGCTAAGACAATTTGAGCTAATCGATTTGAACGAGGAAACCATCTTCCCAATTCGGCATCGGCAGGCCTTGGAAAGATATAAGGGATGAGTGCCAGCATAACTAAAATAATCAACGGAACAAGCACGCCCCACGTGAACGGATCGCCCCATTTGAGCATTTGCTGAACCCAGAGAAAAAACCACGGGGCGAGTGCATCACCGGACATCACATTAATATCGGTGATCGGCTGTGCAATCGGTGCCGGGATGAAAGCCGCAAAAAGAATCAACGCTGCCCCAGTTAACAGCATCGCCAGCACTTCACGCCGAATCAATTCATTGCGATTGATCCGTTTTTTGTCTGCGCGTAGATGCGGCGGCGGAACAGCGACCCCACCGTCCCGTCGAACGCGGAATGCATGCCATACCATCAAGATAATTGCGCCGAGTGTAAGTCCGAAAATATGCCAGGCGTAGAATCGAATCAAGGTCGGGAGTCCGGGCTGGGTCCCGCCAGTAAGAATGAAGTAAAGCGAATTTCCAATCAACGGAATCGTCTTTACGAGGTTCGTCCCGACGATTAAAGCCCATTGAATTCCCTGATCCCAGCGGAGAATATAGCCGGTGAAATCCAGCATGATCGCAAAAATAAATAACGCCAATCCAAGCAGATAATTGAAACGACGCGGCGGTGCGTACGAACCGGTAAAGACGACGCGCACAAGGTGAACGGCTGTAACGATTAGAAGAAGTTGCGCCGCCCAGAAGTGGATGTTGCGGACAAGCCCACCGAACGGGACGAGGTAGCTGATGATTTGTATGGATTGCGCGGCTTGATCCGGCGTGGGAATGTAATAGAACATTTCGAGGATGCCCGTTGCGCCCAACACCAACATCAGGAATACAGCCATGCCGCCCGCGCCGAGTGTGTATCGCCAGCGCGATTGTTTAGCGGGAATAGTCGGTGGATGAAGGTGATGAAAGAAGGAAGGGCGCATTTTGAATACGGATAAATGATAACTGATAATACTGTTACATTTGTGTCATTGTGAGACCCCGAAGGGGTCGTGGCAATCTCTTGTTTGCATGTTAGTTGAGATTGCCACGCTCGCTAACGCTCGCTTGCAATGACATTGCTAGAAAACCGCTCCAGTTACGGAGCGGTTCTCGGTCAATGCGATGCGGTTGGCTAATGGCCGTCTTCCTCTTCAAAGAGCGGCAGGTATTTGGCTGCCAACCCGAAGGCTAAGATGCCGAAAGAGAAAATTCCGATGGTTAGGAAAATCTCTGGCAAAGACGGAATATAGTGAACGTTGTTTCCCATGAATGCCGGGATATATGTCAACGGATCGGGATGCCGGACGGCGAGCCAGCTTACATCGAAGCGATTCAGAATCATTCCGACCAGCAGAATAATCGCGCTGGTCAATTGCCCATTGGCACTTTGGCGAACCCGCTTGATCGAGAACAGAATCAATGGGATGATTGAACCGATAGTGATCTCTGCCCAGAACAAGATGCTCATCAAGCCACTATTGAAGAGATATTGCAGATCACCAGCCAGAGTCAACTGAGTAAAGCGGACAATCAGATAGATTGCCAAGACAATCGGAATGGCACTTGCCAGTTTTTCCAAAAGATGAATCTCCAAGCCGCGATGGAAATAGCGAGCGCTAACCGACAATTTAAAGATAATCATCCCCAAGCCAATGGAAACTGCTGAGATGAAGAACAGAATAGGCAGAATGGGCGTCCACCACAGCGGATAAAGTTTGGCGGGCTGGATCAACAGCAACGAACCAAGCGAAGATTGATGCAACGTAGAAAGCACAACGCCGATGATCACAAACGGCATGATGAATTTGTGAATGGTGTGCGCGACTTTCTGCCATCTGAGTCCTTCAAACACAACCGGCGAAAATTCGATGGCAAGCACAGTTAGATAGCTCATCACGCAGATGCCGATCTCCAGCAGAACCGAAGTGCCGTTCATGTGGATCATCATGTACCAAATTCGTTCGGGATGACCGAGGTCAACTAGCAAGGCAATGACGACCATTATGTAGCCAAGAAAACCGGTCAGCACGGAAGGTCTAAGCAAAGGTTGAAACTCTTTTAGCTCAAAGATATAAACGGTGGCAGCCATGACGAATGCGCCGCTGCCGATGGCAACTCCGGTGAACAAGTCGAAACTGATCCAGAAGCCCCACGGATAGGAATAACTCAAGTTACTGATGGCGCCGATGCCATAGATGTAACGGATCATGGCAACCACGAAGGCTATTCCCATTAAGGTCAAGAGAATCCAAACCAGGGGACTTAGATGAAATCGGAGACGCGGGTTGATTGCGATTTGCATTTTCATTTCGTCTCCTCCTTCGATGTCTCTGCTTCGGCGAGTTGTTCTTTTCGTTTATTGAACTGATGCACACCGACCGTAATGCCGGTCAACACTGCGCCCCAGGTAAGCGCAAATGGAATGGTGATATCCATCACCGCCTCGCTAATATCCTTGACAGGAGTGGAACCCAAGTTCGGCAAGCCAAGTTCAGAGAATGGCACATGCGAAAGTATCAAATAGGATGTGCCGCCATTTTCAGTTTCGCCGTAGACGTGATTGATGTAGCGAGTAGGATGCGCCGTAATTCTGGAATGAGCCTCTGTAAGCAAGTCGGCGCGTTCGCCAAACATCAAGGCATCAGTGGGGCAGGTTGCAACACAAGCCGGTGCGAGACCAATATCAATGCGCTGCGGGCACATTGTGCATTTATCAATGAACGCGCCCTGGATGATGTTCTTGTCATAATCAAAGTGCGGCACACCAAACGGACAGGCATTCATACAGTATCGGCAACCGATGCACTTGTCGCCGTCATAGACCACGGGTCCATCCGGACGTTTGCTGTATGCGCCCACCGGACAAGCCGAAAGACAATCGGGTTCGTTGCAATGCATGCAGTGATACACCATCGAAGCGCGTCCCAGATTTGGATACTCGCCCATCAGTCCCACACCGGCGACCCAGATGCGTGTCTTGTTCATGGCAATATTGTTTTCCACACTGCAGGAGATCATACAGGCACGGCAGTCAATACAACGCGTGGCGTCGAAAAGAAAAGTCTTATGTTTAATGTTCTGAATATCAGTCATGGTATCACCTCGTTCAAGCCTTCTGTACCGTTACAAATGTTTGACTGAGTGCCTGCCCACCGCTAATTGGATCGGTATAAGTTACGCGTATGTCTGAGTCGCTCGAACCGAGACCATAAGCTGTTGTAGAGTCCCATTGAGAGGTGACCAAAGCCGGGCTGCATATAAACGCAATCAGGGCGGATGGCTTGCGTGACGATCAGCTTGACATAAATCTGACCGACAGCGCTCGTGACTTCGACCATATCTCCGTTATTCAGCCCCTGTGATGCCGCGACCTTGGTATTCATCCACAAACCGGGTTCATCATCATACTTATGCAGCATTTGATTATTCTGCGTGCCGAATTGGGTTTGACGCGCACCTTTGCCTGTCAACAAATAGAATTGACCAGATTGAGGCGCGGGCGGGGCATCCCATTTGGGAACACCATCAAAACCGGCTTTATTGAGCGCAGCAGAACTCAACTCGATCTTTCCGCTGGAGGTAGTCCATTTGTGAATGTCGGTATTGCTCACAGGTAAATCCACATAGCCTTGACTGCGAATCGTATCCAACGAAACACCTAATGGCGCAAGTTGTTGGTTGATGTAATCTTCCTCATCCTTATATTGGAAGAAATCACTCAAGCCCAACCGGTCACCAAGTTGTTTGTAGATCCACATGGATGATTTGCCCTCGCCTTGCGGCTCGATGACTGGCTGACGCAGGAAGGCGCGACTGCCCACCGCGGAAAGCGGATCGCCAACCAAGGAAAGTGGATCGTAACGTTCAAGATACGATGCTTCTGGTAAAACAACGTCCGAGAACCAGGCTGTGTCATTCATGAGGATATCAATTGTGATGATAAAGTTCATCTTGGCAAACGCTGCCAGTGTTTTCTTGCGATCCGGGATGGACATCACCGGATTCTGGCGCGAGATGAGCCAGCCGTGCGCCGCGTATGGATTTTCATCGATGATTGAATCCCGCAATTGCTGAATCACACCATATTGGAGCGGTACGAACTGATACTTCCACGGAACCCCATCGAGGCGCAAAGCCGAAACGCGCGGGAAAGCCGGCTGCGGGGGAGCGCCCAAGCCCCCGGTTCCACTGCCGACAGGGAACATCGTGGTGCCCCAGTTGCCCACGATCGAATTGAGAATGGTGATGGCGCGTTCGGTCTGGAACGAGTTGACAAAGTTCGAGGTGCGCCAGTTGTTGTGCGCCAATGCGTACGGAGCAGCCGCGGCAAACTCGCGTGCGATGCGGCGAATCGTATCCGCTGGGATTTCGGTGATACTCGCCGCCCATTCAGGCGTATATTGTTGAACAGCGCTGGAAACTTCATCAAAGCCAACCGTATATTGCGACACAAAGCTTTGGTTATACAGGCTTTCGCCGATGATGACATTGAGCATCGCGAGATGAAAAGCCAAATCGGTGCCGGGGCGGATGGGAAGCCAATCGGTTGCTTTTGCAGCGGTCTTCGTAAAGCGCGGGTCGAGATAAACCACCTTTACACCGCGATCAATGGCGTGGATCAAATCTCCGGTCTCAGAGTTGGAAATGGCTTCAGCCAGGTTACGTCCAGTGAGAATGAGGTACTTTAGCTGGCTGTAATCGCGCTCAGGCTCTTCCATTCCAAACGTCATCAGATTCGCGACTGTCATCGCATTGAAGCATAGACTGCGCTGTGTACCATAATTTGGCGAACCAAATGCATTAAGCAGATTTTCAAACAATGGTTGTGAAAGGTTATGCGTGGATGAAAAGACCATCGCCTCAGGCCCGTATTTCTGTTTAATATTGAGCATATTTTGGGCCACCATATCCAATGCTTCATCCCATGACGCTTTGCGGAACTGGCCCTCGCCGCGGTTTCCAACTCTGATGAGCGGACTCAGCACACGGTCGGGATCATACGTGGTTGACAACCCGGCTTGGCCGCGCGGACATAATTTGCCTTTGGAATGCGGATGATCCGGATTGCCTTCCAGTTTAACCACGCGTCCATTCTGAACTTTTGCCAGCAAGCCGCATCGCCACACGCACATCTCGCACATGCTGGGAACGTAGCCGCTATCGGTGGCATCGAGATAACCTGCTTCGCGGCGGCTTGCGCCACGAGAGGCGGAATGAATTGTCCGATGGCAAGTGCTCCAAATGCCGCGCCGCCCAACTTGAGAAAGTCGCGCCTTGAGATTGTATTCGTCATGAATTTCTCCGGTGATTTCAGATCGTCCCGAAGGTTTCAAACCTTCGGGACGATGCGTAAGATCAATGATTAATTCTCTTTTTCTTTTCTCTGCATACCCATACGGTCAATCAAATAGAATAGGAGCAGAGCCATCAGCGAAAAGGCAAGTACTGTTAGGTATGGGTTGAGGTTCCACAGGTCGGGCATCACCACGCCGCCGTAATTGGCTAACTGCGAGATTTGTGGAAATACCTGCTGGTATGTGAGACCATAAATGACTGCACCGGTTAAAAAGCCAAGCAAACCGGGGATGAGATAATCTAATTTTCCTTCGCCGGACCCGGCGACACAGGTGCCCGGTCAGTATCCGGTGAGAGCCATGCCGACGCCGAATATCAGCCCGCCGACAAGGTTCCCAACAATATACGTGGCAGGCACGGCGGGAAACTTAACCAAGCCGAGTCCGCGCAGACCGTAGAGTCCGATCATGGCAACGACCAATGCCGTCATCATGAATTTCAAAACCGCCATATCGGTAAGACGGAATTGATTGACGATTTTGTTGTACTTGGTCAATCCGGCTTTGTTCAACGAGAAACCGAAGAACCCGCCGAGGATCAGAGCAATCACATAGTTCATTTCAGCTCTCCTTGTTTAATAGCGGTTGCGATAAATTACTAACGCTGTGACGATGCCGGATGCGAACATCCCGGCGATGAACAGGAACGCGGCAGGAACTAACAGCATACCGCCTGAGATTGCCAGTCCGCTGGTACAGCCGCCTGCGATTCCCGCGGCATATTCCAGGATAATCGCGCCGACAAATCCCAGCACCCAGCGTTTCCATGTTTGTGGGCCGAAGATGCGCTTCCATTGAAAATCGCCATTGACCGCATCTTTCTTGCCCCATTTCAATGTTCCGCTGGTCGCGGCTCCAATCATGCCGCCGAAGAAAACACCGACCAGCAGGATGACTCCCCACGTGATCCCGGGCGGCATGACAAAGTTGAAATACAAATTATTGAATGCATTTGGCGCGATGGCTTTTCCGATCATTCCAGCAATGTTCTCAAAAGCGCCGGAAGCACCCAAGAGAGTGTTGGATAGAACCACGGCTAATACGCCTACGATGCCAAGCAGGATACCAGCCGCGTACGGCGACCACGTTTCCTTATGAATTTGCTTGATGATCCAATTCATACTATTTTCCTTTCACACAAAGTGAATTATTGGCTCATTATTTTTTCTGATTCGATGAGTTGCCTTCGGTCAGCTTATCAATGGATGTCAATACTTCAGCAGTTGCATCCGGTTTTTCCAATAGGCGGCGAAGCGACTTCCGCGCATTTGGTTTCAACTTTGCGATCTGCGGAACCATCTCCACGACATCCGCCGGATAATCGCCTTCAACTGGCTTGGTATCTTTGAAAGAAACCCTGACCAATCCTTCGCGGCTGATAACCAACGCACCGCCGCCAATTAACATTGCGCCAATCAAGATTAGCAAAATCACATTGCCCCAATTGATTGGATACTGACCCAGCACATTTTCGTCATATCGCTGGACATAATTGACCAAATCAGGGCTGTTGGGAGGCAAAGCGGACTGTTGCATCGCGACAGGTTGAGGTGTTGCCGCTGAATTGCTTGAAGCCGATACGGCGGCAGTTGTCGTTGCCGCGGGCGTTCCATTGCTTGGCACGGACGCGGCTGAGGCAGAACCTGATCCGATCTGAACGCCCAGCTTTGTGGCGTAAACCTGTGCCTGAGCTTGATAATCAGTTGGGTGACATGATTGGCAGGATGCCTTGATATCCGAAAGCGGATCTACCATGCCCGTATGCGCCGCAGTTTCATCTGTGGCTTGTTGATTGCCACCATGGCACATATAACAAAAATCGCCAAAAGCGTGCGAGGTATGCCAGGGCGTGCCATCGTTATTCACAGGTTTTTTTTCCTGGACTTCATGGCAGTTCTTGCAGGACGACACCTGTGATCCGCATTGTGCAAGCGCAGATGATAGCTGCGATCCGCATTGGGCGGCATGTGCAGGTGGGGCGATCACCAGTGCGATGCTGCTGACGATCACGATCAGGATGCCGGCAATCACAGGCATCAAAAACATTTTTTTGCGTTGCATGCAAACCTCCTCGTAAAAGGATTAGGCTTAATTTCTTTTCGTTAGGCGTTGGTTGTCGCCTTGGTTCTATCCACCAAGCTGGCTCGATAAGCCATTCGATCGCGCATGACCGCGCGTAAAAGATCAAGTGCTTGAATTAATCGTTTATCTACCAAATGATAAGTAATGCTCGAGCCTTTGCGAACAGCGTATACCAATCCTCGCTCGCGCAGGACCTTAAGATGCCGCGAGGTGGTAGGCTGGATGACATTCAATTCATTTGTCAGTTCGGTTACATTGCGGGGGGAATTGGCCAGCGCGTATAAAATAAGAAGACGGTTTGGGTCGGAGAGGGCGGAACAAAAGTCAGCTTCGAGTTGAGTTATTTCCTGGACAAGAGTTTTTGATACCATGGTGTGCTCCTATATATGGATAAACGCATATATGCAATTGAATAATAGCCCTGTGAATAAAATCACAATAGTGAGAGGTGTCATATTCTGGGCATGAGAATGTCACAAAAGGATTGGCGCAACTTGCTTTTCTCTAGGGCGATCAATATGAATTGTTGAAAAATCAGCCTGTGAAAAATTCTTCACAGGCTGATTTGATGCGGGAAAGTTAGTTTACTTTTGTGTTGGTAACTTATCAGCCACCCAGCCATTGAATCCAAAGAACATACTATTAACGTTGGTGTAGCCCAGCATGTGCAAGGTCATGGCGGCAACCGCTCCGTTTTGCCCATCCGAACTGACGGTAACAATCGGGGTAGTCTTATCGGCTGGCAATTTGGTTGTATCTGAAAGGAGGCTGCTGAATGGTATAAAGATTGAACCAGCTATGGAAGAACCACCTGCAGCTGTAATTTCGTCAGGAGTACGAACATCAATAATGGTGGGTGGGGTTGAAGAGCTGAGCGCCTTGAGTACATCGGTGTCCGCCATACCGTCGAAGTCGGCAGGCAAAGTCGAAAGGAAATTGTTCAAGTCGGCTAAGCGGGTCGGATCAACACTTGGGGCAGTACCCGCAACAGGGGCGGCGGGTGTTCCCATTACAACTGGGAGCTTAGCGTTCGTCCAAGCAACAAAGCCGCCGTCCAAACTAAGCACATTGGTGTAGCCCAAGAGTCGAAGTGCTGCCATAGCCATAGCTCCACGATGTTCGATTGCACAATGAACTACGATGGGCTGATCCAATGCAGGCAACTCATTGAGATTCTGCAAAAGGCTTTTGAGCGGGATATTCACCGCGCCCTTAATATAACCCGATTGTGTAATCTCGCTCGGCTCGCGGACATCAACGATGAAGGGAGCTTTTCCTGCTTGTATTTCAGTATTCAAGTCGGCGGGGGAGATTCTGTAATAATTGGCAGGCATGTTCGACAGGAAATTCGACCAGGTTGACGTCCAGTCTACTGTGGCAACGGTCGGAGCCACTGTAGGCGGCACTGCTGTCGGTGCGGGTGCGGTGGTCGGTGGTACTGCGGTCGCGGCGGGCGCGGTGGTCGGCGGTACCGCAGTGGCTGTTGCGCACGCTCCTAGGAGCATGCTAAAGACAATCAACAACACAACGGAAAAACTTAGTTTCTTGGTCATTTTCTTCTCCTTATTCAAATTACGGTAGTGGATGAAAAGTAAGTGATGATAAGATAGGCAGTATGATCCAAAAAGCCTACCACTGTCGAGTGTGCGGAAGCACCAATATTGTCAAAAACGGCACCAACCGTCTCAAGCAACAGCAATATCACTGTAAAGAGTGCGGAGCGCGGCGTGTTCTGGAGTCAAAGCGAGAGGCAAAAAAACGCAAAAACCGATCATCCTCAGCCTCTACCAAGAGCGTGTAAGTTTGCGAGGTTTGGAGCGGATTTTTGATGTTGCTCGCCAAAGCGTTTCCAGATGGATTGTCGAACATGTAAAAGATCTGCCGGAACTCAAAGACACTTTGTTGCCAGCCGAACCGGACGATGTCTTGGAATATGATGAAGCCTGGAGTTTTGTTCTCAAAAAGAGCAATAAACGTTGGCTGTGGACGGTCATGTGTCGTCGCACCCGACAAATCATCGCCTTTGTCATTGGCGACCGCAGTGAAACAACCTGTCGCCGTTTGTGGAACGAAGTTCCACTGGCCTACCGCAGTTGTATTTCCTACAGTGATTTCTGGGAAGCCTACCAAAAAGTTCTTCCGCAGAGCACGCATCAAGCGGTTGGGAAAGAGAGCGGACAGGTTTCACACATGGAGCGTTGGTATTGTACTTTGCGCCAACATCAGGCGCGCTATGTCCGTAAAACCCTTTCGTTTTCGAAGCGCGACGCCTTTCATCACATGGTCACTACATGGTTTATCATTGATCACAATCTCGCCAGAAAACAACTTGCATCACTTACTTTGTAACCACTACCCAAATTACATTACTTAGCTAATTTGCGTCATCATATGTTTGATGATGCAACTATATAATAATGCAACTATATAATAATCGAACTACTTGAAATCGTATTAGTGCAATTTGTCACAATTTGTAACCCCTTACCTCCTTTCTTTGCCATAAATCAAATAAGAAGCTTCAATGGAAGCAATTTTGAACTAACGCCAAGAATGGACCCAATTTCTAAATTGGGCTTGGAATATGGCAAGAGGAGTAAAATGCTAAGTACAGTAAAGGATTGCTTGCCGATGATCGATCACACACAATTCAAACGCGTTTCTGATGCTTTGCCCATTCTTCAACACGCCGATCCGCAACTGATTCGTGATTTCCAACAAGTTGCATTCATTGCCAAGATTCCAACTGGGAATGATGTGTTTCTTGAAGGCGATCAGGTGAACGCCATCGCTTTGCTGATTTCAGGCGTGGTTCGTGTTTACAAAATCGGTGAGACGGGACGCGAAATTACGTTGTATCGTTTTGGTAACGGCGAAAGCTGCATTCTCACAGCCAATGCGATTTTGAGCCAGAAGACTTTTCCTGCAATCGCTGTAGTGGAGAAGGATGCCGAAGCGGTGATGATCCCGGCGGATGTATTCCGTCAATGGGTTGCAAAATATGATTTGTGGCGAGAGTTTGTATTTGACCTGCTTTCACAGCGGTTGTCGAGCGTGATGACCATTGTGGAGGAAGTTGCTTTTCATCGTATGGATGAAAGACTTGCTTCTTTGTTATTGACCCGCTCGCGTGTCCGGAATCCGATGCGAATTACCCATCAGGAGATTGCGTCAGAATTGGGGAGTTCACGTGAAGTCATCAGCCGTTTATTAGAAGATTTTCTCAAACGCGGATTTGTGAGCGTTGGACGTGGGGAGATTGAAATCCTGGATGAAGATGGTTTGCGAACCCTCAATGCTGTGTGACTTTGTCACAGACGACATTGGATCGAACTTCTAAACTAGGAATGAGCAAAATGTTGTTGCTCAACTTTTTCAATAACATCGGATAAAGGAGTACAAATAAAATGGAATTACTGATTGATTTTCCGGGCGGGTCGCGCGTGGACGCACACTTTGGCAAATTTACAGTGTCCACTGACCAGCCTCCGGTCGCAAGCGCTCCATCGCCTTTTGACCTGTTTCTTTCGTCCATTGGGACTTGCGCTGGAATTTACGTTCTGGGCTTTTGCAGACAGCGCGGCCTTCCAACGGATGATATTCGCATCGTCCAACGCGTCCATCGCAATCAACTGACCGGCATGGTCGAGAAAATTGATTTGGAAATTCAAGTTCCTTCCGGTTTTCCGGAAAAATACCGCGAACTCGTCGATTCGTTCAGCGAAATCATGTGCAGTGAAGAAACATCTTGAAAATCCGCCGAAATTCGATGTCACAACCAAGCGCTTTGAAATGGAAGTGAATAATCAACAGTGATAAAGCCGAAATTGTGTGACTTTGTCACGGACAGGAATTTGTATATCTCCTATACTGGAAGCAAGATAAATCATAATCAAAGGAGATAAAAATGAATCCGTTTGTTGCTTTCATGGCCTCGGCCACTGGTCGTATCGTTCGTATCGTGGCAGGAATCGTTTTGGTTGCAGGGGGCTGGTTTGGCCTCGGTGGTGCAATGGGAAGCGTAATCGGTATTGTTGTAGCTGTGATCGGTTTGGTGCCTTTGCTTGCCGGCATCTTTGACTTCTGTGTGTTTGCCCCACTGTTTGGTAACCCATTGAGTGGTGCAAAAATCCGCGCTGGCAACTAAGTTTGTTTGCGTTCATCTGGGACTTGAGGAATCTATGACTGGTTCTTAGATGCACAACTCAACCCTGGAAATCCTTTTATCTGCCCCGCACTAGCGGGGCAGCTGTTTTTAGTTTTGAATTGCCACTACTGCTAATAAATTGTGAACTCAGATCGAGAACTGCTTGGTATAATTCCCGCCAATATTCAGGAGACAACATGCGATCGTATGATTCCGCAAAAAAACTGGTTGTAGATACTGCGCAGAAATTAACGCAAAAAGGCTACCTTGTTGCAACAGGAGGAAATGTATCGGTTCGCGTCCTTCAGGAAAAGGCATTTGCCATCACGCCTTCCAATTATGATTATATGAAGATGCGTTCTGAAGATGTGTGTATTTTGGACTTTGAACTCAATGTATTGGAAGGGGAGCTCAAGCCATCCGTGGAGAGCGCCATGCACTGTGCAATCTATCAGGTGCGACCGGATGTCAATACGATTGTGCATACGCATCAAGTTTATGCCAGCGCTTTGGCGCTTATTCATGTGCCCATTCCGGCTTTGTTTGACGAGCAGGTGCGCTTCCTCGGACGTACGGTGGAAATTATTCCATATGCACCTTCAGGAACATCCTTCCTTAAGAATACAATCGCAAAACATGTGAGAGATCATAACAATGCTTTCATCATGCAGAATCATGGCGCGTTATGTTTTGGTCATGATGCGGAACGCGCCGAACATAACGTGGAAATCCTGGAGAAGTGCTCGCTGGCTTATCTGCTGGCGTTGTGCAGTGAACGGCCGGTCAGCAGGATTCCCTTGGTCATACGCGAGATCGCTTTCTCGAAATTGCGCGCTGACCAAAAGAAGGTTGAAGCCGGCAATTTTGAAACCGGCGCAGAATAATTCATCGGAGCTTTTTATATCACATAAAAGAGAAGAGATATGAGCGAACAACAATCTGCTATTTCTGAATATTTGAATGTGGACGAAGTCTATGCGCGTTTGAATGCGTTGATCAGCCATCCAATTCGGCCGGTGCGGCGCGAAAAGATGCAGGCGTATCTCGATTATTTCGAGACGAAATGCAAACGGTCAAAAGAATTGAACGATGCGGCGTGTCAAATCATCCCCGGCGGAGTCCAGCACAACCTGGCTTTTAACTATCCATTTCCAATTGCCGTTGAAAAGGCAGACGGTGCCTATTTATGGGACGTGGATGGAAACCGTTATATTGATTTTCTGCAGGCGGGCGGTCCGACGATGTTGGGGAGCAACTATGCGCCTGTCCGCGAAAAAGTTTTCGAAATGCTCAGATCATGCGGGCCAATCACCGGCTTGTTTCATGAATATGAGCTCAAGCTGGCGCAATTGATTCAGCGTTTTGTGCCGTCGGTTGAAATGTTCCGCATGTTGGGTTCGGGAACGGAAAGTGTCATGGCGGCTATTCGCGCCGCTCGAACATTCACAAAGAAGAAATACATCATCAAGGTCGGCGGAGGCTATCACGGCTGGAGCGATCAAATGGTATATGGACTACATGTTCCCGGCACGGGTCGGATGGAGGCGAAGGGCATCCCGCGCGGTGCCAGCAGTGCCACTCAAGAGTTTTATCCGAACAGCTTGAGTGCGCTCAGGCGACATTTGATCTTCAATCGTCTGCGCGGCGGAACCGCGGCGATCATTGTCGAACCGGTCGGTCCTGAAAGCGGCACACGGCCCGTTCCATTCGATTTCAATCGAAAAGTTTAAGGAATTATGCGATGAGTTCGGCGCGTTATTGATCTTCGATGAAGTCGTGACGGGCTTTCAACTCGGCATGGGTGGGGCGCAAGGATTCTTTGGGATCAAACCCGACCTGACCGTCTTCGGCAAATGTGTCGCAGGTGGATATCCGATGGCGGGCGGTGTGGGCGGCCGCCGTGAAGTGATCATGAGTTTTGCGGCTGGCATCGGTGGAACAGGCGAACGCGCATATGTCGGCGGGACGCTCTCGGCTAATCCGCTTTCATGCGTGGCGGGTTATTATGCATTGCTGGAAATGGAGCGGTTGAATGCGCCGGTTCTTGCAGGAAAAGCAGGCGACCGATTGACAAAGGGTTTGAATCAAATTATCGAGAAGCGCGGGTTACCGTTTGTTGCCTACAATCAAGGTTCGATTGTCCATCTTGAAACATCAGGCACAATGTTGCTTGACTTCAAGAATCCGATACGCTTGTTGAGGGAAGTCCACCCGCGCGAGCACATGATGGAAGAAATGGGCGCGGCCTACATGGCAGAAGGATTAGTCACAGTGGCTGGTTCGCGCATGTATACCTCCATGGCGGATACGGATGCAGTGATTGATGACGCCCTGGCAAGATTTGATTCTGTGCTTTCGATGTGCGGCTAAGTTTCTAGGACTTGGATAAATCTAATTCATCGCGCGGCTTGCTATTCAAATTCCAGTTCAATTTCTTCATCATCCTGCCAGCCTTCGAGGCGGTCAATCTCGATGTCGCTGAACAAGCCCTCTTGCCGTGCTTCAACGCGATACCGCTTGATGAGTTCGAGTAAGGCCAAAAAGGTGACCACGATTTCGAGACGCGAGGGATTGTCCCCTAATAGGCCGCGAAAAGATGTGTGTTGAATCTGTTTCAATGTTTTGGAAATCAGGTCAATTTTTTCGCGGATGGTGATCTTCGGCGCGGCAATCACCGAGGAAAGCGGTTCCTTGTCTATTCCTTTGGCAAAAGCTGATTTAGCCGCGGCAACCAAAGCACTCAATGTGAGTCCCGATAAATCGAGTTTGGGTTCCACTTTCGGCGGCGGAGCGACGCGCAAGTAAGTTCTCAAGCCTTGCTCTTGTCTTTCTGTTAACCAGCCGCCGATTTCCTTAAACCGTTTGTACAGTTTTAACTGTCTGACCAGATCCTCACCGATATTTTCTTCGCCCGGTTCGTGCGCGGAGGACGCGGCAATAACGCTTCCGACTTGATCTGCAACAACTTGGCGGCAATAACCAGGAACGCCGAAATTTCATCGGCGCGCGCTTGCTCCAGACCGTGAATATAGGCTAGGTACTGATCCGTGACCATCGCCAATGAAACGCTTGTGATATCAAGTTCGGCGCGCTCGATGAGGTCCAGCAATAGATCGAGCGGTCCCTCATACACCGGCGTGTGGACGGTATAGTTTGTTTGTCGCCCTAACAAATTATCCATAGCGGGTGGATTATATCATTCCGAATAAATCTCTCGGTTATAATTAACATATGCCAAACAAACTCTCTCATCTTGACGAAGGCGGCCGCGCACAAATGGTGGATGTCGGTGCCAAGCCGGATACAGAGCGAATTGCGATTGCCAAGGGCGAAGTTCAAATGAAGAAAGAGACGCTCGATTTGATTCCGCCGGGCAAATCAAAAAAGGCGATGTGTTGACGGTGGCGCAGATCGCGGGCATCACCGCCGCAAAACGGACCTCGGACTTGATTCCGTTATGTCATCCCTTGCCGCTCACCAAAGTGGACGTCGCCCTCGTGCTTGATGATTCTTTGCCGGGCGTGCTGATTACTGCAACCACCAAAGTCACGGGTAAAACCGGTGTCGAGATGGAAGCGTTGACTGCGGTTTCTGTCGCGGCGCTGACAGTTTATGATATGGCGAAAGCTGCTGAGAAAACAATGCGCATTCAAAATATCCGCCTTGTCGAAAAGCATGGCGGCCGCTCAGGCGATGTGGTGAATGAATAAAATAAAAGTCTTGTTCTTCGCCACGCTTCGCGACCGTGCAGGGATAAAAGTTGTGGAGCTTGAAGTTCCTGCGGATATGACTGTGCAGGCGCTGAAAGATAAGCTTGCCAGCGATTATCCCAACCTTAGAGAATCGATGAAGGCTGTCTTGGTTTCGGTTAATACAGAATATGCATTCGATGAAGTGTCCATTCCGCAGAATGCGGAAGTGGCATTGTTTCCGCCTGTCAGCGGTGGATGTGTTTGAGTATGCAACCTTCAAGCATTCCAACCGTCTTTTCTGTTGCCGAAAAAGAAATTGATCTGAATGATTTGCTGGCAAGAATCACGTTGCCAACAACCGGCGCGGCCGCAATCTTCACCGGCATGGTGCGCGGTGTGACCACGCGCGATGACCCACACCAAACGGCTTATCTTGAATACGAAGCGTATGTGCCAATGGCTGAAGCCAAGATGAAACAAGTTGCCGAGGAGATTCGTGCACGATGGCCGGCCATCGAGGGCATTGCCATCGTTCAGCGCGTCGGCAAGCTTTATCCTCAAACGCCGACGGTGTTGATCGCCTGTACCGCTGCACACCGCGATACGGGTGTCTTCGACGCGGCGCGTTATGGAATTGACCGCCTTAAAGAAATCGTTCCAATCTGGAAAAAAGAAGTTGGCTCCAATGGCGAGTTTTGGGTGGAAGGGGAATACATTCCCAAAGCGGGTGAATGAATTCACTCTTTGGTGGAGCTGAAATAATGCCTTTTCCGTTAACCACAGAACGTCTCACCGTTCGGCGTTTTCAAGACTCTGACCTTGAATCCTTTTTGGCATATCGCAACGATCCTGAAGTTGCGAGATATCAGGGATGGAGTTTGCCTTACGCGCGCGAAAGTGTGCTTGCTTTTATAGATGAGATGAAATCAATCCAACTTGCTGCGCCCGGCATGAGATGTCAGGTTGCAATTGAGTTAAAGGCTACTGGCGAAATGATCGGTGACATCTTCTTTATCGTTTTGCAGGAGGAAATGCGTATGGCGCGCATCGGATATTCCTTGGCGCGTGCACATTGGAAACAAGGATATGCCTCCGAAGCAGTCCGTCGAATGTTGGATTATTTTTTCGCCGAGTTGCGTTTACATCGCGTCGCCGCAGATTGCGACCCTGAAAACATTGCTTCCGTTCGTCTGCTCGAACGGCTTGGCTTTCGGCGCGAGGCTCATTTCATCGAGAGCTTTCCCCTCGGTGATAATCGCTGGGGCGATGAATACTATTACGGCCTGTTGGAACGTGAGTGGGTGAAATGAAAATTGCCTGTGTCAATTGCGGACACCCTTATCCTGATTCAGGTGTGCTATATAAATGTCCCAACTGTGGGGGATTATTTGATTTCGCTGAAATCTTTAATATTCAGCGATGTTGATCCAAATCAAATTGGCATATGGCGTTACGCTTCCTCGTTTGGGCTTCAGTTGCCTCCCGTTTCATTGGGTGAAGGAAACACTCCATTAATATCCGCCAAAGTCTTTGGCCGAGAAGTATATTTCAAATGCGAATATTTGAATCCAAGCGGATCATTCAAAGACCGTGGCACAGCAACTCTTGTTTCTTTTCTTCGCTCACGCGCCGTGACAGAAGCCATTGAAGATTCATCTGGCAACGCAGGCGCCTCGTTTGCGGCGTACGCGGCGCGTGCGGGAATCAACGCGCGCGTCTATGTGCCCGATTTTGCTTCTGGTCCCAAACGACAACAGATCGAAATGTATGGCGCTAAATTGATACCTATTTCAGGTTCGCGCTCAAAAGCTTCGGAGGTGGTGATGCAAGCGGCGGAGGCAGGAATGGTTTATGCAAGTCATGCCTATCTGCCATTTAATCTTCCGGGTTATGCAACGTGTGCTTATGAAATATATGAGCAACTTGGATGCGAACCTGGGGCGATAATCGTCCCCGCGGGGCAGGGTGGATTCCTGCTTGGCATAGCGCGCGGCTTTGAGGCTTTATTGCGTGCCGACAAAATCCAAAAGATGCCGATGATTGTCGGAGCGCAAGCCAGCGCTTGCGCGCCGTTACATGCTCTGTCGAAAAACGGAACGATGAACGATGTGGTAGAGTCTCCGACGATTGCAGAAGGAGTCCGCACACGCTGGCCGGTTCGCGCAGAAGCTGTCGTGGAGATCACGCGTCGAAGCGGAGGCTGCTTTGTGTCGGTGGATGAAGCATTTATCTTATCAGGGCGTGACGCATTGGCACGGTTGGGGTTTTATGTAGAGCCGACGTCGGCGCTGGTGTGGCACGCGTTAGAGGAACTAATTTCCAATTTGCCTGATCCCGTGGTCGTTGTGCTGACCGGTTCGGGCTTAAAGTATCTTTCTTAGAGGAGTGAATTCATGGAACGAATTGTTATTACCGGAATGGGAACGGTCAACCCACTTGGCTTGACGGTTGCCGATACGTGGAAGAATGTAACGGAGGGTGTTTCCGGCGTGGGGCTGATCACACTGTTTGATTCTTCGCCGTTGCTGGTGCATATCGCGGCGGAGGTAAAAGGATTCGATCCGGCAAACTATATGGACGCGAAGGAAGTGCGGCGGCGTGACCGCTTCGAGCAGTTGACCGCGGCCGCGGCAAAGGAAGCGATTCGGTCTTCAGGCTTGGAAGTCACCGAAGCGAACGCAGGACGGATTGGCGTGGTCATTTCATCGGCGATTGGCGGGCTGACAACTTTGCAGGAAGCGGTGTTGATTGCCAACAACGATAACCCGCGCAGGATCAGCCCGTTTATGATCCCAATGCTGATGTCGAATGGTGGGGCGGGATTGGTCGCGATTGATTATGGGATCAAAGGACCGAGCTTCTCTGTCGCTTCGGCATGTGCTTCAGGCGCGGATGGAATTGGCATTGCCATGATGATGATGCGTTCAGGGATGATTGATGCGGCCATTGCGGGCGCGACGGAGTCGACAATCACAATGACGGGTGTGGCGGCCTTTGACCGCGTAGGCGCGATGTCGCGTCGCAATGACGATTATTCGATGACACCTCAGCCTTTCGATAAGAATCGGGATGGCTTGGTGATGGGCGAAGGTTCGGCGGTCATTGTGCTGGAAATGGAGTCGCGCGCAAAGGCGCGGGGCGCGAATATTCTGGCGGAACTTGCCGGTTACGGTTCAACGGCGGATGCATTCCACGTCACTGCGCCGCATGAACAGGGCGAGGGCGGCAAAGCCGCGATCCGCATGGCATTGGCGTCTGCAAAAGCCAATCCCGAAGATGTCGGTTATATCAGCGCACATGGAACAGGCACGCAGTTGAATGACCAGTCTGAAACCCGCGCGGTCAAAGGCGCGTTTGGTGAGCTGGCCCATAAATTCCAATTTCATCCACCAAATCCATGACCGGCCATATGATGGGCGCGACAGGCGCATTGGAAATTATCTTTTGCGTGCAAGCCATTCGCGAAGGGATTCTCCCACCGACGATTCATTATCAGACTCCCGATCCGGAATGTGATTTGGATGTCATTCCAAACAAAGCGCGTGAGAAGAAGATTGATTTGGCAATCAGCAACGCCTTTGGTTTTGGCGGACATAATGCGGTGCTGGCGGTGAGAAGGTATCAGTAAGCAGAACCCGATTCGAATTGACCTTGTGAATAGTGAACTCACATGCTATAATCCGCCAGCTAAAAACGAAACTAATAAGAGTAAGGAAGAAATCTAATGGCAGATATGATCAAGGCCGTCGAGGCCAAAAAGAATGAGAAGATCCCGAGTTGCGCCCTGGCGATACCGTCAACGTGCATGTGAAGATCAAGGAAGGCGACCGCGAGCGCATCCAGGAATTCAAAGGCACTGTGATCCGGCTCCGCAAAGGCGGCAATGACGCCTCCGTGACCGTGCGTCGTGTGGCTTCCAACGGTATCGGCGTGGAACGCACCTTTTTGCTCCGCTCGCCGCGTTTGGATAAAGTTGTGGTTGAGCGTCATAACAAAGTACGCCGCGCTCAGCTTTACTTCATGCGCGAACGCACCGGCAAATCGGCACGCCTCAAGCAAAAGTTTGATTAGTCTAAAAAGGGCGCAGTTATCTGCGCTCTTCTTGTTTATAATGGACTTATGCCTCCCATCATTGGAATTACTACTAATCATTCAAGTAACGCTTACGGTCAAGCGACTGTCTTATTGACGCAAGCTTATGTCAAAGCGATCATGCAGGCGGGTGGTGTGCCGGTATTGATTCCATCGCTGGTCGCTGAGAATGGATGGGATGCGCTTTATCCGCGCCTCGATGGAATTCTATTTACCGGTGGCGGCGACATTTCCCTCGACCACTTCAAAGGCGACCCGCACCCGCGTATTGATGATGTGGATCCAGCGCGGGATACCGTTGAATTGAATTTGCTTCACGCTTCGGTCACGGATGGCAAACCTTTCCTCGGCATTTGCCGCGGCTGTCAATTGGTCAATGTTGGTCTCGGCGGCACGCTTTATACGCATATCCCCGATCAACTGCCGAATGCGCTAGATCATTCCTATCCCGGCAACATGCGGACGGTGCTTGTGCATGAAGTCAAGATTGATGAAGGCACGCGCATCGCGGATGTGTTGGGCGAGCCGATTGTAAAAGTCAACAGCCATCATCATCAGGGATTAAAGATATTGCGCCATCTTTGCGCGTTGCCGGTCATGCGCCGGATGGGCTCGTCGAAGCGATTGAATTGCCTGATCATCCATTTGGGCTTGCCGTGCAATGGCATCCCGAATGGCTGACGGATCAACAATCTACTAGAAATTTATTTAGAAGGTTTGTGGAAGCCGCGGGGAAATAAAGATCAAAACGCAAAGCGCAATGGTGCACGCTGTGTTGGGCGCGTTTATTATAAGACTCGCTAATGATGAAGTGAGCTCTTCAATAAAATAGAATTTGTTTTGATTTGAACTTATAGCATTGCTAACGCCAGCCAAAACTAATACTTTCCCAACTCAACAAGTCTCCCTCAATATGATCCTTCAGTCCCACTCTTTCCATTAAAAACATAATTTGGGCACGATGATGCATATTGTGAGTGAGCACGTGTCCAATTGCGCCGCCAAAGGTTTTCTTTTTTGGGGGATTGGCAAGAGCGTCAATAAAGCAATCGTCGTAACGCCCTTCTCGTGCAACATTACGAGCTAAATTAGCGAGTTCCCGACTAACGACACTTAAACGTTCAAGTAATTCGGGAATTGTACTTCCTGTTTTTTTTTGAACAGATCGCTCACAGAGCAGGTCTGTCCAAATTTCTGTGTTGCTAATCATATGAACGAAGGTTGCACGAAGGGATTTATGGTCAATATCGAATTCTTTGTCTAGTAAATTGTCAGGCAGTGATTGGCACGCCAAGAGAAGCTGGCGTGTTGTCCAAGTGTCGTGACCTAATAATCTATCGAGAATATCCATCATAACTCCATATAAGAAGACGAAATTAAATGACTAGCACCCAACGGTTTGCGTTACTGGCGTTGGGGCGGGCGTGGACTCTGCTTGGGAGCAGAAAAAACTCGAAGCCAGAAAAATGCTCGAAAATGCCGCAGAATCCCCAGCGTCCAGTGCACGCTTTGTTAGGCGCTGTTTGAATTGGAGATACATTGCGATTAAGTTTCATTGCGTTTTTTCTTTCCAGCCGGCTTGTTTTTCTTCCAAACTTCTTCCATATTAATAGTTAACAATGCTTTCTCAGCACGATCTAGCGATTTTGCACTATATCGTTTGAGACTCATAGAACCAATCTTGAATTCTTTAAAACATTCCACATCTTCCTGAATTCTAAGTTCTCTGACGAGAACCAACATCTTGGGGCTTGAAAGTCCTGTTTTTTGTGCGAGCGAAGTTAAGCTCAGTGAGTAATATCCTAATTCGTCAACTCTTTTCACCGCTACAACAGTTGCTCCAGGCGTGCCTTCTGGTACAAGATGAATTGGCTCACCTCTGGATTTTGTGATTCGTAAAGTTAAGCTTAATCCATCATCTTCTGCGCTCAAAACCAAGCGCTCAATTCCTGGAAATATCTCTTGCCAACTTTCGCCGCGGCTTACTCTGATGACAAGCTTTTCAAGTTCGCTTTCACTTGGTTGCGAACGGCTTCCATTGAGTGAAGCCTCTACTATTGCCAGTGACCGTAATTTGGCTCTAGCTTCAAATCGCTTTCTTGATCTTGGTCCAACAAGACGCTTTGTATCTTCAAATTCAATATCCATCAATTCCCCAAAATCTTTGGGAGGGTTAGAAGAAATCGGTAGTACACGCTCAGGTAAATAATCGGTAAGTTTCTTGTCGAAAACTTCACGTAACATTTTGTCAAACAAAGTCAGTCCAGATTGTATGTAAGTGTATAGTTGTTGCTCCGACACGTCCACTATGTAATGTTGAGCGGCATCTCGTAAACTGTTAATTATCTGAATAGTCAAGGCTTCTTCTTCAGTTAAGCACTTTACCTGTGCATCTGTTACACATTTTCTAACGCAGGCGTCAAATCCGATTGTTTCTTTAGCACGAGGCTCCCTTATACGCCCACCCTTATGAACTATTATTGATTTCAAAAGCAATTCAAAGGCTCTATCGACGAGAACCAGAATAGCCTCATGTCGTCCTCTGTCCCATGGACGATTAAAGTGTTCGATTGCAAGAAGAACGGAATCGGTCGCTTTGGTAAGTAAGACACGTGCTTCGTGTTTCATAGATTTTCTCTATGTGCTTTAGAAGCGCCTAACTAGTGTATATACGGTCTGTCTAATTGCTTTTGGGCGAACCGCCTAATCGCCTAAAAGCGGTTCGGACGTTAGACGGCATTGGGATAAAATTGGATGAGAAAATTATAGCATAAAGCCGCATAAGGTTTAGCGCACCATACAATCTGACTTTACGTTTTACGCTTTGCGTTTTATCATTCAATCATGTCTTCAATCAATTCTCAAAATCCCATTGGCATCTTCGACTCTGGTGTTGGCGGACTCTCCGTCCTACGGGCCATTCGCCAGCAAATGCCCGAAGAGTCGGTCATCTATTTTGGCGATCAAGGACACATTCCCTATGGTCCGCGCCCGATGGGGCAAATCCAAAACTTCTCTGAAGCCATCACGCGTTTCCTGCTGGATAAAGGTGTGAAGATCATTGTGGTGGCGTGCAACGCAGCGTCTGCCGCGGCATTAACTTATCTGCGCCAAACATTTCCCGATGTTTCATTTGTCGGCATGGAGCCGGCCGTCAAGCCCGCCGCGGAACATACCGAAACAGGCGTGGTCGGCGTGCTGGCGACTCCCGCAACGTTTCAGGGCGCGTTATACGCGTCTGTGGTGGAACGATTTGCGAATGGTGTGGAATTATTGCAGGATCCTTGCGTTGGGTTGGTTCAACAAATCGAAAAGGGAGATTTGAACGGAACCGCGACGCGCAAAATTCTGGAAGCGGTGCTTCATCCAATGCTTGAAAAAAATATTGATACCGTTGTGCTGGCCTGCACGCATTATCCGTTTGTGATTCCGCTCATTCAAGAGATCGTCGGGGAAAAGGTGCGGGTGATTGATCCGGCTCCGGCAGTGGCGCGGCAGACCAAACGTCTGCTTGAAGCGAAGGGATTGAAGAATGAGGTTGGCATTCAAGGCGAAATCCGATTCTTTACATCGGGTGATGCGAGTTTTGTTCAGTCTTTGTTATCGAAACTACTCGGTGAAAAGGGCAAGGTCAATATGCTTCAATGAGATGGAGATCATATTTTGAAGGAGATGTAAGTTTTTCAGACCCCAATTTGTCATAGTCGAGGAGATAAAATATGGATGCATTGCAAACAATTCAAACCCGTCATTCGATCGGCAAGGTCAAGTCGGATGCAGTGCCGCGCGATGTAATTGAAAAATTATTGAACGCGGCGGTTCAAGCGCCGAATCATTATGAGGTCCGACCGTGGCGCTTCGTGGTCTTGACTGGTAATGCACGCAAGCAATTAGGCGAAGTGATGGCTCAATCGTTGAAAGCTAAGTTTCCTCAGTTGACGGATGAAGCTCTAAACAAAGAACGCGCCAAGCCATCGCGTGCGCCGGTGCTCATTGCGGTCGGCGTGGATAAACCCACTGAGTTTAAAGTTCTTGAGATCGAGAATATCTGCGCGGCCGCCGCGGCTTGCGAAAATATTTTATTGGCCGCGCACGCGTTGGGTCTTGCAGTTCAGTGGCGAACTGGCGATGCCGCGCGCGATCCGGCGGTCAAAAAGTTTTTAGGCTTTGCTGAAGACCAGAACATCATAGCATTTCTTTATATCGGATATCCCGATGTAGTGCCCGATGCTGCGCCGCGTCCCGGCTTTGAAGATCGAACCGTTTGGATGGAATAAGATAATGCCTCCCAAATTTAGGAGGCATTATCTTATCTCTGCGGCTCCAGTACGAAGATTGGGATCTCGCGTTCGGCGCGTTGTTTGTAGGCTTCATAGCCTTTATAAACTTTTACCGCTTTGTCCCAACATTGCTGATGTTCCAAGTCGAAGACTTGACGCGCTCGAAAAGACGCTGTTTTCCCATTCAGCGCCACGGTTATATCCGGGTTGGAGCGAAGGTTGTAATACCAAGCGGGATGATGCTTTTGTCCCCAGTTGGAGGCGATCACAATAAATCGTTCTTCATCGGGAATTCCCAACAGCGTGATCGTGCGCGCCGCGCCGCTCTTTGCGCCTTTGACCGTCACCACGATAGATGGGAGGCCTGCGATCAAACTGACGGCGGTTTGTCGTCCGCCGCTTAAGCGAAATACTATTTGATCGCTGACGGGCGCTATTAGCTTAAAAAACACCGAGCCTGCCTTGCTGGCGGGAAGCCAGTAGCCTTTTTCTCTCCAATCGGGTTTGGGTTGCATCAAGGAATCACCAATAGCGAGCCGTTGCCATGCAAATCAGCGCCAGGATCAGCGCGACCGTACTGATTGGAGCAACAACCTTCAACTGCTTTTGCGCGGCTTGGATTTGATTTATTTGCTCCGATGTCGGTTTGCCTTGAACTTCCGAGGCGATCTTGCCAAGCAAGCCAACGTTTTTACCAACCAATGCGCCGAAGATAAGTCCAATGATGCCAAAGATGCCGCCGATGCCAAATCCCCAGCCGGTTGCGGTGTTGGCCCAACCGGAAGTTGAGCCGCCCGAGTCGATCCAGTAAAGCCATCCACCGGCTAGAACCGTCAGGATGGCGGATACGGTAATCCGCATTGTTATTTTGCTCTTCGTCACCAAATAAGCCAAGAACTTTTGACCCGCCTCGGCAGTTGCAGCAACAGTTGGTGTGATGAAGAAGCCAAGGATGATTGAACTTCCAACCCAGAATACACCGCTCAAAATATGAATCAAACGAAGGACGATCTTTAGGTATTCCATATACATCTCTCCTCTAAATTGAATTTGGCAATGAAAACACTGAATGCTTTAAACAGTTGCGGTTTGGAATACAGTAGATGGTCTTCGTGCAATTTTACTTTAACCATCAAAAACTCTCGAATTGAAAATTGCACCGAATTTCTCTGATATAATCCCAAACTTGCATAGTGGTTCTGAAGTCTAAACCATAACCGAATGAACCGTTCGGTGTTGTGTCTTGAAATATTTCAACGGAGATCTAATGAATAAGAAGGAACAACTTGAACTGTATCATCAAATGGTATTGATCCGCCGTGTGGAAGAGCGCGGCGCTGAGTTGTATCAGCAAGGCAAAATCGGCGGATTTATGCATCTATATATCGGGCAGGAAGCGGTCTCAACCGGACTGATTGCGGCTCGCCAGCCGAATGACCGAGTCATCACCGCCTACCGCGATCACGGCGTGGCGATCAATTGCGGAATTCCTGCTGCGCAAGTCATGGCAGAGTTGCTCGGCAAAGCGACTGGCACATCGCATGGCAAAGGCGGATCGATGCACATGGCGGATGTCGAAAAGAATTTCTGGGGTGGACATGCCATCGTCGGCGCACATTTGCCGGTTGCCACAGGTATGGCGCTCGGTGATAAATATGGCAATCGCAATAACGTGACGATTTGTATGTTCGGCGATGGCGCGACGAATATCGGTTTCTTCCACGAAGCGGTGAACATGAGCAAGGTCTGGGACTTGCCGGTGTTATGGGTCTGTGAAAATAATTTATACGGCATGGGCACTGCTGTGGATCGCGCCCTTCTGCGGTTTCATCGATTGCGATGAAAGCGCGCGGCTATGATATGCCGAACGCTCAAGCCGACGGCATGGATGTAATGAAAGTCTATGAAGCCGCACAGAAAGCGATTGAATATGTTCGTTCGGGCAAGGGCCCATTCTTATTGGAGATTTAAACTTATCGTTTCCGCGGACACTCAATGGGCGATCCTGAACGCTATCGCAAGCAGGAAGAGGTCAAGAAGTGGGAAGAGAGCGATCCGATCGGCGTGTATCGCAAATATTTGACGGAAAATAAAATTGCCAACGCGAAGTCATTAGATGAAGTTGATGAGCAGGTGATGGATGAAGTGCAGAAGGCGGTTGAATTTGCCGAAGCTTCACCCGAACCGACGATGGAAGATTTATACAAGGATATTTACGCGGATAACTAATCACAACCCTCTATCGAGGGCAAGCGGACGCGAAGTGCACGAAGGATTTAAAAAACTTTGTGCTCTTTGTGTCCTTCGTGGTGAAAAGGAATCATTATGGCTAGAATAACAATGCGCGAGGCAATCTCGCAGGCACTATGGGAAGAAATGGAGCGCGACCCCGCCGTCTTTATCATGGGCGAAGAAGTCGGCGTGTGGGGCGGATCCTATGCCGTCACTAAAGGTTTCTATGATCATTTTGGCGGCGAACGGGTACGCGATACACCTATTGCGGAAGCCGGGATTATAGGCGCGGCGATTGGCGCGGCTTTAGTTGGTCAGCGACCAGTTGCGGAACTCATGACGATCAACTTCGCATTTGCGGCGATGGATCACATTGTCAACGAAGCCGCGAAACTGCATTACATGTTCGCGGGACAATTCAAACTTCCGTTGGTGATTTGCACGGTCGGCGGCGGCGGACGCCAGCTTGGCGCGACGCATTCGCAAACGCCCGATGCGATCTTCGCACATTTTCCCGGACTTAAAGTGGTCGCGCCGGGAACGCCGGAAGATGCCAAAGGATTGCTCAAGTCAGCTATTCGGTCGAATGATCCGATCCTGTTCATCGAGCACGCGACGATGTATCAAATGCGCGGTGAAGTTCAAGAGGGAGATTTCACCATCCCAATCGGCAAATCAAAAATTCAGCGCGCCGGAAAAGATGTCACTATCATCACATATTCCAAGGGACTTGAGATTTCGATGAAAGCCGCGGATGAACTTGCCAAAGATGGAATCGAAGCCGAGATTGTTGATCTTCGCACGCTTCGTCCGCTCGATATGGAACCGGTGTTTCAATCGTTCTCGAAAACCAATCGTGCTGTAGTTGTTGAAGAAGGCTGGAAGTCATTTGGCATTGGCAGTGAAATTGCCAGCCGCATTTACGAAGAATGTTTCGATTACATCGATGCACCGATCAAGCGCGTCGCACAAGATGAAGTTCCGCTTCCATATAATCGCACGCTCGAACAAGCTGCGCTTCCGCAACCCGAAGATGTGATCGCGGCGGTGAAGGAGGTGTTGTAATGGCTGAAACCATCACGATGCCCAAGCTGGGTTTTGATATGGCTGAAGGCACGCTCGTTCGCTGGGTGAGGAACGAAGGCGAGAACATCAACAAAGGCGATGTGCTGGCTGAGATCGAAACCGATAAAGCCACCGTTGAAGTTGAATTATCGGCGAGCGGCGTTGTCCGAAAATTATTAGTAGACCAAGGTGCGGTCGTTCCCATCGGTGCGGCGATTGCGATTATCGGAGGCGCAGAGGAAAAGATTGACGCACCGAAAACAGATACAAAACCACAGACCACATCCAGGGTAGATGTTGCGCCTCGTCCTGCTCCGACAATGGCTTCCGTTGTTCAGCCTATTGTTGCTCCGCATGCAGGTCCGGTTAAAGCTTCGCCTCTGGCGAAGAAGATTGCACGCGACGCACAGGTTGATCTATCCCACGTGCAAGGCACGGGTCCCGGCGGAAGGATCGTTCGTAAAGATATTGAAAGTGTTTTGTCGGCCGGTCTAACCAGTCCCACTAGTCAAGTGAGCGCTCCTGCTTATCAATCGACATTTCAGACTAATAAGACTGATGAGATGATTGGACAAACGAAGTTGCGCCAAGCCATTGCACGCCGCATGACAGAGTCAAAGACCACTATTCCGCATTTTTATGTTTCGCATGAATATAAAATGGATGCGCTGATGGCGTTGCGGAAACAGCTCAACGAGTATTTAACGGACAACGAGAAACTTTCGGTCAATGACTTTATAGTCAAAGCGGTGGCATTGACCCTGCGGGAATTTCCAAATCTTAATGCTTCCTTTGCAGGCGATAAAGCGATTCGTCATGGAGCAATCAATGTCGGTGTGGCGGTGGCAGTTGATAATGGTTTATTGACTGTGGTCAGCAGGAATACGGATCAACAGCCGTTGCGCCAAATTTCCGTTGAAGTCAGACGCATGGCGGCCGGGGCGCGTGAAGGCAAAGTCAGACCGAATGATATTGAGGGCTCGACGTTTTCAATTTCCAATCTCGGTATGTACGACGTGGAAAACTTCATTGCCATTATCAATCCACCTGAAGCTGCCATCTTGGCAGTGGGTTCTGCAAAAGAAGTGCCGGTGGTTGAAAACGGTGAAATCAAAGTCGGCTGGCGAATGAAAGCTACCATCTCTGTTGACCACCGCGTCAGCGATGGAGCAGAGGCGGCGCAATTCATGCAAGCGCTGGCAAAATATCTGGAAGAGCCGTTAAGATTGTTAATGTAAAAGCAAACATCCGAAGTCGTTGAGGCTTCGGATGTTTTGATTAACAGGGTGCTATTTGCGTTGAATTTTTTGTCACCTATTGACTGGTTCCATATTCAAATGCTCCAATATCGGGTGCGCTACCGTTGAAGGTGTCGTTGATGCCGGGGATCAGCACTCCACGGTCAATGTTCGGGCTAGTGGGGAGAAGCGTAAAAACGCCTCCACTCGGATTGACGAAACCGGGCGGATTCTCATGCCCATTGCGTTCCAGGCCGGTCGCCGCAGATAACTGGGCAATGGTTTGGTAACTGATGTCCTCCCACATAAAGTGAGGGCCGGTCGCGCCGTGTGTGGTATACCAGTTATCGTAGTTCCAATCATTATTTTTTGCGCCAGTGAAACTTGCTTCGAAGGCGAATCCATTGCCTTGAAAAATGTTGTTTCGCATCACTGAGTTTTGCATCGGAGTGATCATGCTCATGGCATTCAGTCCCGGCGCATTCGTCCAACTGGTGTTGTGATAAATCAGCACATGCCCAGTGGGATTTAATGCCCATTTGATGCTGGTACCGCTCGGCGGAGTAATATTGGTAAACAGACACCGGATAACCCATGTTGGGCCTTGTGTAACGGGACCGATGGAAATTCCAGAGTGCGAAGTGTCTACCGTATTGTTGTGGAAGCGATGATTGACACAGGCACCCTCCGGCTCCTGACCGTCATCACCGATATTATGGATGTTGTTGTTGTAGACATCAAGGTCGAACGCAACATCTGGATTCTGGATTGCAGTGGCAGCGTCTGAGCCGGTGTAAATTCCGTTGTTGAAATTGTGGATATTGTTGCCGCGAACAATCCCACCGATATGGCCCCGCATCACGATCCCGGTTCCTTCCATGGAAGAACCTTTGACGGCAGCCCAAGGCCATTGGTCCACTAATGGATCGTAGATTTCGTTGTTCTCGATGCGCGTGTCGTTGCCCTGGCTGTCAGATCCGTTCCAGTTGATAAATATCCCCAATTGCAAGTTGTGAATCTTATTATTCCTAATCACGATGTGGGAGGCGTTGAGGGGGTACGCGCCGCAACCGTCGAGCGCCGTGCCGTAATAGCGAACCTCAAATCCTTCGATCCATGATCCAATTCTGAGCGGTTATATCAAAGGCGTGGTTGAGAATTGGCACTTGCCAAGAATGATGTGCCGGGTCATCAAGGCAGCGAACACAGAGCGTTTTTGTCCCCGCTTCATAATACCAACCTTCAGCTATCTGGGATACCCCATCATGCCCGATGCCCTTATCCAGCCAGGCTAGGCTGTCGTAATTGTAGTAACGCTGTCCGTCGCGCGCCAGATATCCGATGGAATGGTCAAGTTTTATCCACCACACGTGCTTGATACCGACCACCGCATTCCATGTTTGCCCTGCCAGACCCGTTGACCCATCGAGAATGGCGCCGGTTCCCGCTGCCTTAACTTGAATCCAATTATTGGCTGAACCCGAAATTGGAAATGTGATGTTTTCGGTGTATATGCCATCTGCCACCAGTACTTGCGCTCCAGGCGGGGCATGATTTACTCCATCCTGTATGGTTTTAAATGGAGCAGCCGCTGTACCATTGCCGCCTGAAGCGGCGTTGCTGTCCACATAGATGATCGTCGAAGGCGTAAACTGCAAACTATCTGGCTGGGTAGTAGTCGAGCCGCTGATCGCGTTGGTGCCATTGGAAACTTGGACAAAGTACGTTGTGGATGGCTGGAGATTGAACAAACTACCTATGAGACGGCCATCAGGAATTTGCATCAATGGATGGCCAGTTTGCCAGGGTGCATTTGCATCTTGGCGGTACATTAGTTGTGCTGTTGATGGCAAATTTGTGCCGCTCACAACAACACCTGCCGTCTCAATGTTGGGGTAGAAACTCAATTGTGTGAATGCGCTATTGTTGACCGAGGAGGTTGTCGGTGCCGGCGTGGGAGTAGTTGTTGACGAAGGAGTAGGGGTCGGTGCCGCGGTAGGCGTGGAAGTAGGTGTCGGCGATGGAGTGGTGGTTGGTGTTGGCGTGGGGGTCGGCGTAGGCGCGGGAGTTGGTGTTGACGTGGAAGGGGGCGCGCTGTAAGGAGTTCAAATAGGCGGCGGAACACCAACCGGTGAGACCGTAGCTGCTTTGGATTTGAATCCAACTTCCGTCCGAAGACAATGCCAAACCTGTGACGATGTTGCCAAGCGTGAGTGTGCCGATGGATGGATTACTGACCCCCGGCCCTGAGCGGACGTTCAGCGCGTTGGCCGTTACTTGATATGCCGCACTGACTTGTTGAGCGGGCGACGGAGTTGCAGTAGATATTGGATGGGTTATAAAAATACCGAGGTGGTTTGCCACAGCCCGTTCCTGCCCCGGAGTGTTATTGTCACTAGGTGTGTTTAAAATAATTGGCTTTCCATCTGCACCTTGAATCACCATGGTGGAGGAACCACCGCCATCGAGGCTCATGCCCGTATATGCGTTGTGAGAAATTAGCAAGTTGGCTAAATCAACGAAGGTTGCCCCCACAGTGGGCTCTATGCCATCTACAGTGATTAAAATTAACCACCGGTTGAGTTTGTCCACTCCGATGGCAGTTCGCGGATCCACTGTAGTTGCGTCTAATCCATTAACTACCGCACCATTAACTACTAGCATTCGGTCACCAGAAAGGGCGTTATAAATATTTCCCTTCGGTTGATTGAATGCAAGGACATTTGCCTTGTTCATGTATATTACGGGCTGACCGGCCTGTTTATTAAAATATACATTGCCGCGTGAAGCTGCATAGCCATTAGGCCACACAGGATCACCTCCGCTGGGACAATAGACCGCGGGGTCATAGGTGGCTGGATCCTGATAATAGAACCCGTCTCCATTGACCGCAATTTGGAATCCTTGCTGGGACAAAAATTGAGATGTAGGCATAGTGCATAGTGGAGGCCCAGTTTTGCGCACCGCCGGTGTAACCAGGAACTGGAATCCCTGAGCGAGCATATCTATGACAAGGGTATGGGAGATCATCTCGCTGGGCGTTGTGCGCTCATTTCGATAATATGTCACACCGTTGTACAGGTTTTGGGTAATGGATGCCGGGGTGTTCGTGCCCAGATTGTTCAGATATTGAACTCGAACACCATCCAGCCAAGCCATCAACACGTGTGATTTGAATCCAATTTCCATCGGAGCTGACGCTGAGGCCCGCGACAATATTATTCTTTTGCAGATAGCCGATTACGGCATTGCTAGTGCCCGGTCCCGAACGGATATTCAAGGTAGCAGTGGTGACCTGATACCAGTTGTTTACGGAAGACGGCTGAGGCGTCGGTGCAGGAGTGGGAGTTGGAGTCGGTGTCGGTGTAGGCGTCGGCGTGGGAGTTGGAGTTGGTGTTGGAGTCGGTGTCGGTGTAGGCGTCGGCGCCGGTGTTGGAGTTGGTGTCGGTGTAGGAGTTGGTGCAGGCGTGGGTGTGGGAACGGGTTGTGTGTAGGGGGTCAAATACGCGGCGGAACACCAGCCGGTCAGACCATCGCTGCGGCTGATTTGAATCCAGCTTCCGTCCGTGGAAAGCGCGAGTCCGTTCACGATAGCGTTTTGCGTTAGCGTCCCTATGACCGGGTTGGAGAGGCCCGGACCGGATCGAATGTTCAGAGCCGTGGGTGTCACTTGGTAATAGGGGCTGACGGTTGGCGGCGCGGGCGTGGGCGCCGGAACGGGAGTTGGCTGGAATACCCCGGCAATGTAATTTGCGAAATCGGTCGCTGTGCCGTTGAAATAGTCCAAGTCAAGGCTTTTTGAAACCGTGCCATATGTCCCGCCGTCGCCATTGGACGACCACTGCCACAAGAACCAGCTTGTCCACGGCGGGGGGATGGCCGGCTGAGTGACCTGGTAACCTGCAATCCACAATTTGTATTTCAGCCACGAGGCGTCGGTGGATGCAATCGTATCTTTCCAGTAATAGTAGCCCGTGTAAATAAGAACGTCATCTTTCCACGGCCATGGGTTGAGCGCCTCGTGAAGGTACGTGATAAACCCATAGACATCTGCGGACGTAAGTACCACCGGTTTATTCTTGGAATTGGTGGCCTGGTACTCCACATCCACACACGGAGGGAACTCGCCGGGATCGGGCGTCAGGAGGTTAGCGAATATGTTAGCCTGTTGCCGGATCGAAAGTCCGGTCGAAGAGGGATATAGCAGGTGGTAGCCGCCGCGCGGCAATAGCCCTTTCGATTCGCTCCAGATCTTTGAAAATGAGGCATCCGTGTTGTAGCCGATGGAAACCCGGGTATACATGAACTTGACCCCGGCCTTTACCATCGTGCCCCAGTTGATGCCGCTCCCGGTTGCATTGGGATCGGAGTCGTAAACCGAGACATCCACGCCGCCTACTTTAGTTGAATCGAGAATATCAACCATATCGTATCCTTTTCATTTGGGTCGGCCTGCCTCCTATCGCTGATCGCCGTGTATGCAGATGCGTCGCCAAATTGGTTTCTGGCAATTATACAATGGCTGAGCCGCTCCGGACAATTGACTTAATGACTACTCGTTGAAGGGGTATTATTGCCCAATTCGTTTCTACTGTCCTATCAACGCCGCAAATGGCAATCACGGCTGGTGGATGAAAGCGACTATTTCGGTTGATCACCGCATCAGTTTCGGGCCGAAGCGGCGCAATTCAGGCAGTCGCTGGCAATATATCTGGAAGAGCCGCTGAGATTGTTGGTGCAGGCAATTACGGATGACATTGCATCCCACTTTTTTTCAAGCTTTGGTTCGCTCTTGCGTCCTCATTTGTGGTTAAATTGACCTATGTCTGAAATAACTGTGATGCCAATAGGTCATGTCCATAATACTCGTCTCAACCTCGCTGATGACAACTGGGGCGGCATTGTCTCTGAAATCAGGCTTGATGAATCTCTGCCAGAAGAAAGCCTCGATGGTATTGAGACTTTTTCTCATGCTGAAATACTCTTTTACTTCGACCAAGTTGCGGATGAAGAGGATATTCTCATGTTTCGCCATCCGCGCGGCAACAAAAACTGGCCAAGGGTTGGAATCTTTGCTCAACGAAATAAAGATCGTCCCAACTATCTCGGTTTGACGATGGTCAGCATCCTCAAACGCGAAGGCCGCAGTTTGTTTGTTAAAGGACTCGACGCGGTGGATGGTACGCCCGTACTCGATATCAAACCTGTTTTTGTTGAATTCCTGCCGCGTGAAGCGATCCATCAGCCTGAATGGTCGCATGAATTGATGAAAGATTATTGGAATAAATAATTTCTCGAGTTAGAACTCAATCTCCCCGATCTGTTCAAAGTTGATGTCAAACGCGGCTTCGGTTTCTGTTTCCGCCTCCGCTTCATCCATCTGGCTCGCTTGCGCGCCGCGATTGCAGTAGGAACGATAAACGCAAAAGCGGCACATCTTCTCGTCCTCAGTTAGAGGGAATTCTTTTACACTGGAAATTTCTTCGACAACTTTTTCGATTGCAGACCAATCGCGTTTGACCTGATTTGTATCGTATTTAAACCTTGTCGCTTCAGATGGAAATTCGGCGTACCAGTAAATCATTTCAATTTGCTCTGGTTCGAACGGTTTGCCACTATTCAAATGCGCTCCGGCTTGAACTAGCAATGAGCGATACACGCGTGTCTGCCAGCGTGCTGACATCCATTCGTCGCGCGGACGCTTGGCATACGTCTTCCAGTCGTAGATGATTGCTCTATTTTTCTGAACCGCGACCAAATCATATTTCGCCACAAGACGATGATTTCCAATCGGCGAGGATAAAGTCAATTCGGGATGAGATTCTCCGAGATTTCCAAATTCCTCCTTGAAATTATTCCACCATCGTTCAAGATTTGGCGTGTTCGCCATGGGTGAAAGGTTTTCGGAAGGCACCCCTAATAAATATTGTTGAACAAGCCGATGGAATAATTGCCCTTCGATCTGACGGCGTTCGTTTTCAACAACCGGTTCGGAATCAACAGCCGGCCAGCTAAGTTGATCCATGTAGCGCAATTGGAATCGGCGCGGACAATCCGCAAAATCCTGCAGTGACGATTGCGAGAAAGTGAATTGGGTCGCGAGATTTGCCATGCTTGTTACAAATGTACCACAAGTGTTCCTGAAAAAGAATAATCCTGTCACCCGATTGCAAGGTGACAGGATTATGGAACGTAAGTCGGAAGATATTAATCGCCCATTACGGCGGCGGCATGTTCCTCTGCTAGTTTGCTGCGGTCTTCCTTGCCGCGCACGAATGAGATGCCGGCCGCCACGAAAACCAGAACAGTTGAAACCAGGAACGCGCTGTGCATGCCAGTGACGAAGGCCTGCATCGGAGCTGAACCGAGTGCGACGTTCGTGCCCACAAATAAGGCCATCATCACGTTGCGCGGCAGGCTGGTAGCCGCCACGGCGAGGGCGAGCGCGAAACTGGTCACCATCCCGGCTTGACGAAGTGTGGCCAGTGTGCCGGATGCAATCCCGAGTTGATTCTTCGGTGCCGCGTTCATGGCGGCGCTGGTATTAGGCGGATAGAACAAACCGCCGCCGAATCCCATCAACGCCAATCCCAATCCGATGTTCCACAGCGAGGTGGTCGGAGTCAATTGCATGAACCATACCAGGGCCGCGCCCTGAATCAACAGGCCGATGGTAGCGGGGATGCGCGCACCGATGCGGTCCGCGATGTTTCCGCCGAGCGGTGCCATCACCGATGTGACCACCGGCAGCGGAATGAGCAACAGCGCAGCTTTCAATGGATCGTAGCCGCGCACGCCCTGCAAATAGAACACGATCAAAAAATTGACCGCGAACAGCGCCAGCGATTGAATCATCGCGGAGAGAACCGAGAAGTTATAGATGCGGTTGTTGAACAGCGAAAAGTCGAGTACCGGATTCGACGCGCGGCGTTCCCACCAGAGGAAAAAAGCCACGCCAATGATGAATAAAATGAACAGCACCACAATAGGAGTGGATGTGAAACTATATTCGATGCCGAGAGTCAATGCGATCAGTAACGCAGTTAAACCAATGCTGAAACTCCCTGCACCGACAACATCAAACTTCTCGCCTTTTTTGCGGATGGACATTTCCCTCAATGCCCGATAACCCCAAATTGCGCCGATGATTCCAACCGGCACATTGATGAAAAAGATCCAACGCCAATCAGCCAGCGTTAAGATCAGACCTCCGAGAATGGGTCCAGCCACGCCGCCGATGGAAAACGTGATGGCATTGAGTCCCAAAGCTTTGCCGCGTTCATTGGGCGGGAAGACTTCCGTGATGAGCGCCACACTATTGACAACCATCATCGCTGCGCCGCTACCTTGCACCAAACGGAAGATGATCAGTTGCGTGGCATTGCCAGAGAAGCCGCATAAGGCAGAGCCAATAGTAAAAATCACAAAGCCTAAATTGTACATCCTTACTCGGCCAAACATGTCAGCCACACGCCCAAAGGTCAGTAGGAAGACAGTGCTGACCAGAATATAGGCCATGATGACCCAGATCATTTCGACCAGGTCGGCGTGCAGTTTGACCATCATGTCGGGCAAGCCGAGAATGACGATGGTGCTGTCAATGGCAGCCATCAGCGCGCCGATGGTTGTCACGCTTAATACAATCCACTTATAAGCAATCTTCCTACCAAATAACGAATATTGTTTTTCCATTTTTGTGCTGTTTCTCCTTATTAATAAAGCTTTATTTTTGTCGCTTTTAAACTTGAAAGTCTTACCCCCTTTCAGCGGGGGGCTTTAAGTTTAGAGTAAGAATCTTTATACTTTGTAGTAAATCGATTTAGGTGAATAATTGAGCCAATGCAATCGCACCGAGACTCCCCGATTGGTTTCCGAGTGCAGGCGGGGCAATATACTCGTCAATCTTTTTCAGCAGGCTTTCGCTTTCCACGTACCTATTCAATGATTCAAAAACTTTACGCCGGATGAGCGGAAAGAGGAATGTCCGTTCCATAATCCCGCCGCCGAGGATGATTTTCCTGGGTGAAAGGATAAGGATGTAATTGCATAACGCTGAAGCGATGTAATCTGCTTCGATATCCCAGTAAGGATCTTCATCGCGAATCGTTTCGCCGCGCGGCACCGAATCGTTTTTCGATGGCGGGTCCGCTGGCGAGGCCTTCGAGGCAGTCTTTGTGGAATGGACACACACCAGAAAACGGATCACGCTGTAAGTCGTGAGGGATGCGGATGTGTCCCATCTCCGGGTTGAGTAATCCGATCAAGGGCTTGCCGTCCTTGATATATCCGCCGCCGATGCCGGTGCCGATGGTTATATAGAGAGATGGGTCAAGTCCCTGACTTGCACCCCAGCGGAACTCGCCGAGGGCCGCGGCATTGACATCTGTATCTATTGTTGCTTTGACCCTCAAAGCGCGCCGAATGGTACCAAGCACGTCGGTGTCACGCCAACGCAGTTTCGGTGTGGACACGATAAATCCATAGGTTGGCGAATCAGGATTCAAATCCAGCGGGCCGAAACAGCCGATGCCAATGGCTGTGACCTTTCCCGTAGTGGCGTAAGGTTGGAAGAATTGGATTACTTTGCCGAGTGTCTCTTCAGGCGTGGCGGTTTCGACGCGCGTTTGTTCAATGATGTGCTCTGGGCCGCTGCCGACCACGCAAACGAATTTTGTTCCGCCGGCTTCGATGCCGCCATAAAGTTGAGGTTGACTCATAGGTCAATTATAAACAACGATTGGAATATATTCAAATTGAATACCGTGTCCGAAAACCTGTTCCGGTTCATTGGATTCGGTGGTAAGGATTTATAATTTGACTGCATCCCAAATTTATGTTCTTTGAAGGAGATAAAGATAATATGCCCGAAGTAAATGAGCGAAATAGGAAGATCATTGATGAGTTTCGAACTAATGGCGGCAAGGTTGGCGGTTCGTTTGAAGGCAAGACGTTGCTCCTATTACACACAACGGGAGCGAAGAGTAAGCAGGAGCGCATCAATCCAGTCGCTTATGTCAGGGATGGTGAGCGGTTTGTGGTGATCGCGTCCAAGGGTGGAGCACCGGTGCACCCCGATTGGTATTTTAACATTGTTGCCAACCCGGAACTCACCGTTGAAGTCGGAACGGAAAAGTTTAAAGTCCATGCAACGATTGCAAAAGAACCTGAACGAACGCGCCTTTATAGCAAGATGGTCGAAATGATGCCCGGCTTTGATGATTATCGGCGAAAGACCACGCGTGTGATTCCGGCTATTGTTCTAACAAAAGTGAAGTAAGGCTTAATAAAAAACGGTTTCGATGTAAAGTCATGGAAACCGTTTTTTATTATTCTTGTTTTTCCTGCCATCCCATCAATGCGGCAAATGGAAGCGATGGAGTTGCGTCGCCTTTGCGACCCGTATTCCAAGTGATGATTAAATCTTTGCGCGCACGCGTAATTCCTACATATAACAACCGCAATCGCTCGCGGACATAATCCAAACGCGAGCGTCGCGTGGCTGAACCTTCTTCATAATAATCATATTCGCTGGTTGAAGTCGCCGCGGTCAATTGCGCTAATGCTTCGGCTTCGAGATTCAAACTATCGCGAACAAACCATCGTTCTGAGATGAAGCGGTCATTGGGCTGGTTCGATGGATAATCATAATTGTTCACCGACATTAAATACACACGGTCCCACTCCAGCCCTTTGGCTTTGTGCATGGTCGAGACCACCACGATGCCTTTGTAATCATCGGGATTGAAGCCTGCATCGTCCGATGAAAAGCCGATGAAGCGGCGTTCGTTGCGTGCGATCTCGTGCAGACTCGGCGTCAGTTCGGGCAATCGCCACTGCGGATTTTCGTCCGCGACCCGCCTCAGCACCAGCGCGAGTTTATGTGCCAATGCCAAATCAGTGGGCGATGTAAAGATGTCTTGCGATAACGTCAGAATCAATTGATCAATCGGCAGGACAGTTGCGCCGTGCCAGCGAATGATGACTTCGCGGAAATCATTTAATTCTTTGATAAGTTCATCTTCACCCCCCTCTGTCTCTCCCCCATTTTCGAGGAAAATGGGGGAGCTGGTGGGGGGCAAGGGGAGCAAGATATTCTTCAACATTCTTGAACTTGCGAATGACTCCCGTTACCTGATCAACCAGCGGCTCATGTTCTTCGTCTTCGCGCCAATCGCGCCGCCAGACCCGATAGGTTTGCGCTAACTTCGAAGCTGAATCAGGTGCGGCGAGATAACTCAATACATAACTCAACGCGCCAGCCGCGGCACGCGTCGGCGAGGTGCTGCGGAGTAATTCACGATATTCGATCTTGCGTTGCTTCAAGGCTTCGGCGACTTTCGCGGCATGATCATTGGTTGAAGTTAATACCGCGACAGTTGAGTCTTTGTGATCGGGCAACCATTTCTCGATGGACCTGACGACTTCATTCACTTCTTCGTCGGGCGAGAACTTCTTGCTGACAAGTCTAATTCCGCTTGGATCGTCAGACGGATTCGGTTGCGGATCATTTTCCGGAGTTGGCTCGATGTATGGCGGCGACAAGGCGTCGCGCGCTTCGGGGATGGGATGCTCGGTCATCACCCAATCAATCAGATGATTCGCAAGATCGATTATGGATGGCTGACTGCGTCCGGACTCAGGCATGGGAATATTTTTGTTATCCCGAATGAAGGCGCGCAGAAGTTCGGGATTGGCAGTGGTAAAAGTTTCAAAGATGGCTTGGTTTGGATCACCAACTCGAACCCAATTGCCGACCTCACCCCTAGTCGCCTTCGGCGTCCGCAGGATCGCTTCGCTGATGCTTCGCGACCCTCTCCCAGCGGGAGAGGGGGATTCGCCTGCAAGCATTCCCAATATTGCTTGTTGAATATCGCTAGAGTCCTGCGCTTCATCTTCGAGAATATAGGGCCAGCGATAACGCAAGCGTTCGAGAAGTTCATCGGAAGTGTCAAGCATCTCGTAGGCGAGTTGAATCAAATCGTCGAAGTCCACGGCGCCGCGATAGGCGAGGGCGCGCTGGTAATCGGAATAAATGTCCAGCCCCATGTGAGCCAACGAAAGGGGAGCAGGCTGACGGTCGAGTGCGAGGCGTAATTTATCCGGCGTGAGTCGTCTGTCTTTGGCGGATCGAATAAAACTCGACGCGAGAGTCTCGATGAGTTGGGGCCAATCCTTATCGCGCACACGGCGAATTTGATAATCGTCGAGCGCGGATGAGATATATTGATCGAGAAAGTCGGGATGAGTTTGAACCCAGGCGCGCGCCGCGTCGGCAATCATGGACGATGAAGCGGTTTCATCCACGATGGAAAATTTTTTATCAAGGCCGACCAGCGGAGGATTCTCGCGGACGATGTCGTGCGCCAGCCCGTGCAGTGTGCGGACGCGATAGCCGAGTTGCGGGATGAGGCCGCGCGCCTGAATGAACTCGCCGATGCGCGCCGAAAAATTGTCCACCGCCGAGTTGACCAGCGTTACGATCAGCACTTCCTGTTCAGGCCCGAGCTGACGGCTGCTGATGATTTGTGCGGCGAGAGCTGAGAGCGTATGCGTTTTGCCGGAACCGGGCACCGCGGAAATGCCAAGCGTGCCGCCGCGATAGGTGAGAATTTCATTTTGCGAAGGTCGAGGGGTGAAATTCATATTTTTATTACTATTTTATTCTACTCTCGAAATCCAGCAGACTTTGCCGGCTCGTGACGATCTCTTTGCTTGTTGGGTGGACAAAGAAATAATATTCGAGCCACGGAGTCAGGTCGCTGAGGATTTTGTTGTTCTTCTCATCTACCAGAATTTGATCTCGATTGCGCGAAAAATGGGAACGGGAAAGCACATATTCGCTTGAAGGGAAAGACGTCATGGAATCGCCAAAAATACTGTGTGCCAAAGGCAAATAGTTAGCCACGGCTTGATCCATGTAAGCCCGATGGTAGTATATTGGACTGATGCTGGCAATCATAAAATCGTAATTGAATTGGTCAACGTACGGGAAGACTTGGGCGAATGTATAAGGGATAACATGCAGCTCATCCATCCATGTGCATAGAACGCCATTCGGTGTCAAGTGACTCCGGTAGCTTCTTAGCATCTCGATTGAGTAAAGATCATTATGCCCGACGGTGTATCGGCGGGGAGGTTCGAATCGCGATCAGATCAAATTTCTTATTGGGGAAGGTGTATAGGTACCTGCGGCCGTCATCCACGATATAAGAGACGCGCGGGTCTGCCAGGGCTATCTGTGCAGACTTTAGGTTCGCCGTTAGAAAAGGAGATAACCTGTCAAGCAGTTCCACAACTATGATGTGTTCGATGCTGGGAATGCTTTTAAAGAACAAGGTGGAGAATCCTCCTCCAAAGCCGATGATTAGTATATTTTTGGGTTCAGATGCACCGGCACATGCGAGAGCCCTGTTTTCATAACTGCCATCAGGGGGGAAGTAGCTATTGAATTCACCACCTATCCAAAGATAACCACCTTGGGCACCAATCGAACCCTTGTCATTATATGTAAGAGCAAGGACAGCCTGATCCGTTTCAGAAACGATAACACGCCGGGCATTTAACGGGACTTGGTAAAGCTGGGAATAAAATTGATTTCTTCCGGGAACCAAGAGAACCCCAAGCACTAAAACAAGTCCGATGGGCAATAAAGGACGGTGATTCCAGATGTGAGGGTTCGTTTTCCTGTGGCTTATGAAATACAGAAGCGGGAACAGAAAGGCCGCTGCGGCTAGTGCTTTTAACGTTAGTTCTGAGCCAATATCGGCTAGAAGGATGAAGCTGATGGCCAGCGTTCCGACAACTGAGCCTGCTATATTTGCCAGGTGAACATTGCCAACGCGTTTTCCTGATAATTCTGGACTGCTGATGGCGATTCTGTCCAATACGGGTAATGCCCCGCCCAGAACGGTGCTGGCTGGCAGCACAAGAACCAAAATCGGCAAGAAATAATTCCACAAACTATGGAATGCCGCCGCTTTCGATAGCAGTATATTCTGGCCGACCTGAATAAATGGCGAGACGGGTTGTTGAAATTGCATGAAATTCTGTGCCCAAATGGGATTATGTGATAAGGAAAGCCAAAATCCGAGAAATGTAAGAACTGCAAGTGCGGCACCTGTTAGTTCAACTTCACAAAACAGGATAATCGGATTCTTTGACTTATCGGCACCGCTACCAAAAACATATCCTCCAATTGCCAAACCAAGCAGGAAAACAAATAAAAACGATGGGAAATTGTATGCGGTGTCCTTGTCGACTACGCTGAGTATCCGCAGCCAAAGCATCTCAAAGCCTAAGCTGATAAACCCAACTAGAAAGGAAGAAAGGAGGATGACTGGATAGCTCCAGTGCCCTGATCGTACCGATTGTATTTCGACTTCATTGGTCTTAACTACAGACTGCTGTTTTAGCGAATTAGTTGATGCGGCCAGAGCGCCGACACCCGCCAGCGCGTTTATTCCAACCGCGATATAAATTGCTCCATCTAGCCCATAATTTCCAATAAGCCAATATCCACTTATCGCCGATCCCAAGGCTGCTCCTAATGTATTGATTCCGTACAAGATGCCGATGATTTGACCTGAAGACTGCACTTGCTTTACAAAGGATTGCGTAAGTATTGGCAAAGTCATGCCCATCAATATTGTTGGGATTAACAAAATCCCAAAACTTAAAATAAATACAAGCAGATAGGGAGTCCCGGCTGTAATTTGACCAATACGAATAATTATGGTAGGGCTCGCCAATCCAAAACCAGCTGTTCCCAACTCCAGAAGACCGTACAGCATAAGAGAGTTTTTTGGGCGGCGGGCTATGCTTCCCCCAATCCATGATCCGATTCCTAGTCCGCTCATATAAGCGGCTACGATGAGAGTAATCGAGATCATCGTGACACCGAAATATAATTCCAGCAGTCTTTCCCACGTTATTTCATAGATCAAACCGGCGGCGCCCGAGATCAGAAATAGACCTGAAAACAAATATAACTTGATAGCTGACTGGTTGTTCATCCCTGGCTCTCTTTGAAATGCTTTCGATAATGCACCACGTTGTTCAACTTCGTGTTCGGACATCATCCCACTTTTTGCCAGAACTTTTTATCCTTAGCAAGACTGGGCAACTTGGTTTTGCTTGTGACCTCACCCCTAGTCGCCTTCGGCGTCCGCAGGATCGCTTCGCTGATGCTTCGCGACCCTCTCCCAAAAGGAGAGGGGAAATGCGTTTGCCAAATCTGCGTTTATCTGTGTTCATCTGTGGTTCCTTCTTGTAGCACGCGTTGAAATGCTCTCAACAGTTCTCCTCGCTGCTCAAATCCGCTTTCGCCTAAGTTGCTGATGCCCAAATAAATTTTCTCGCGGCAGCGATGCAACAATCCCGAAACCAAACGCGCCATCGTATGCTGGTTGGTCTGCTCCTCGTCGGCGAATGTCCATTGTCTGCCAACGGGCCATTCACGGCTGAGCACCTGCGGATGAGTCAGTGGCTGGTCGAGGCGCTCGTACCATCCGCTTGAACCAACGTCGAGCCAGAACTGAACCGTCACGGGTCGGTTCATCATCAGGAACGTGTAAGCGGGCGCGACCAAAACAGATTCTTCATTTTCTGCTTTCCACGATTCCAAATATTGCGCGGCGATGACTCCTTCCTGAAGCATGGCGATATATTCGCGTCCGAAATCGAAATCGGGATGATCGAGATCAACAAACGACGGTTCCATCGCCAGACGGAATTTTCGAATCGATTCGATCAAACTGGCGGCGACGCGTGCCGCGTCGAGGTTGCGATGGAATCCAAACCCCGGCTGTGACAACACTTCACCGAAGAAGCGTCGCATGAAATGATCGAGGGGCAGAGGTTGTTCTTCGCGATAATTTAATATCCAATCTCGGAGCATCGAATAGCGATTGCCAAAATTAAATGTGATGCGTTCCTGCTTGTCAGGATTGATTTGGTCGAACGTTGAAAGTGTAAAATCTTTGATGCGATAAACGATCTCAGCCAATAATTGCGCACGGACTAAATCCATATCGAGGGCGAGTTTAAGCGCATAGCCAATATCATATTTGGATGGACGAATATTCCAATACGGGTGGGCCAACGCGGCAGAGTTCAACAACGCTTGCGAGGCAGATTCATCACGCAAAGAACGCGAGGGACGATGTGTTCTCCGTGGAACCCCACGCGCTTCAAGTCGACTCGTAATGGCGAAGCGCAGAGCGTCGGAAAGATAAGGTGCGAGGATAACGATTTCAGAAGCTGGAAGTCCATTGCTGGAAAGGAGTGAATGGATTTGTTCAACGATGGTGTCGAGGAGTTCAGGATAGAAACGCGCGGTAATGATTTGTAAGGACCTCTCCTTGCCCCATCCCGACCCTCCCCTTTCCTCTCCCGTGGGAGAGGAAAGGGGAGGGTGCCCAACGGGCGGGAGGGGATGGGTGAGGTCAGGAGCAATTGCTCCAACCAGCGAGCTTGCAAGATTTTCAACTTCTTCTGACATGACAAATGATTTATCAAATGTAACTTGGTCATTGCATAATTCGCGTAGCGCATAGGCAGTGTCCACGTCCGCGCCGAGGAAGCGGCGGTAGCCCGCGTCCTCATCATAGATCAATAACGCCGAGTCGAATTGCGGAAGCCATTCGCGAATCAAATCATGCGCGCGCGGGACATCTTCTTCGATATTGTCATAAATCAAGTGATGATATGTTTTTATAAGATAATCATGCACGAGCGGATCAGGCCAAAGATAATCCCAAAAGACTTCAAGTTGCAAAGAGAAATCCAGCAGGTTGTTTTGCAAACAAAATTCACGGAAGCGCGAAGCGCAATCCTGCGCGTCAGTATAAATTCTTCGCTGACCCGGATCGCCAATCCAAGCCGAGTTCGAGCCGCGAACCAATTTCTGCGTAAGGGAATCCAACCACGGCAGATTTATTAAGGTTGTCAAGAATTTGGGAATACAAACGGTTGCGGTCAATCGTCACTGACTCGAAATAACCTTGATCCAATAATGGCCGGACGATGTGTGCCATGTAATATTGTGCGGTTTCGAGAGTCAGAAAAACAGGCGGACGTTCAGGATGAGCGAAGCCAGCTTTCTGCGCAGCGAGCGGCCAGAACAGATCCACCATGCGCCGCGCTAAACCTCCGACGGTGGCGGGAGTCACTTCGCCGCCCGCGATTCTTTCAGGCGATTGAATGACTTCGAGATATGATTCTTGCAAAGTCCGTTGTGGTGTGAGTACGAGGATCGAATCGCCGCTAATGCCGTTGGCAAAAAGATATTTGAGCCGCTCTACGCCAGCAGTAGATTTACCTGTCCCAGCGGGACCCGCGAGAAAAAGCTTGGATGAAACACCTGCTTTGATAACAGCAAGTTGATTTTGTGTCAGAGTAATGGGGCTCACATATCAAGGTTAGCGGATGCAGAGAGATTTGTCAATCAGAAAAACGGATGGCATAAAAGCCATCCGTCAAATGTCAAACTAGATTCTTTTTGAAAAACTTTGCAGCGCGTGCCCAGGCGTCTTTTGCGGCTTCGGGACGATACGAAGCCGGATCGTTGTCGCGGAAGAAAGCGTGTCCTGAGTTTGGATAAACAACGACTTCGTGTTCAAGCCCCAGCTTGCCGAGCAGCTTGTCAAACTCTTCGACTGTTCCAACCGGAATGGATTGATCTTTATCGCCAAACAGACCCAGCACGGGCGCATGAAGATTACCAAGCTGATCGAAGAGCTCTTGCATGCCGCCGCCATAGAATGTGCAGACCGCGTTCACTGGGCGGCTAATGCCAAGAGCCAACGACATGCGTCCGCCGAAGCAAAAGCCAACGCTCCCGACTTTTCCATTGCAGTCTGAATGCTTCTTGAGTGCATCGAAAACCTTCTGTAAATCTAGGACTGCGGTCGCACCGTATTTTTGTGTGAGCTTAATGGCGGTATCGTTATCGCCAAGTTTGGCGAGTTCGCCATGATACAGATCGGGCGCGAAAGCAAGATAACCCACCGCCGCGAAACGATTGGCAACGGATTTAATGTGATCACTGAGGCCCCACCATTCCTGAATGATGATCAATCCGGGCCAGGGACCGCTGCCTTTTGGTTTTGCAAGATGTCCGGGAATTCCTCCGAGTTGTACAAGTTCGCTCATAGTTTCTCCTTTAGTGAAAGTAGTTGATTTATTATACTCACGAAAAATCTCTTTCCAGCCGTTGACATGGATACATCATGCCGTTATAATATCGTCCGCTTCTGCCCTGGCAGTTGGATATGCCGGGGCGGTTGCTTGATAAACCAGCTTCCCCGATGATCGGCGTTGGGTGAAGAAGTTAACCCGCAGGTCTTACGGCGAAGTGAATGACTGGAGACAATATGAGATATGCAATCATAGAAAGCGGCGGTAAACAATATAAAGCCGTCGAAGGGCAGGCGATTGAAGTGGATCGTCTGGCTGATAAAGAAGGCGCTCAAGTTGATTTGATGACGCTGTTGATGGCTGACGGCGATGAAGTGATGGTCGGGACTCCGACTGTGAGCGGCATCCAAGTTAAGGCCACAGTTGTAGACCACTTCCGCGGCGAAAAACTTTTCCGTTTTAAATACAGCCCAAAGAAACGCATTCGTGTACGCGGCGGACATCGTCAGCAATATACGCGGCTGATGGTGGATTTCATCGGCAAGCCCGGCGAGACTCGTAAAGTGGAAAAAGTTGAGCCGAAGCCTGTTGTCGAGAAGAAAACCGCGCCGAAAGTTGAAAAGGCTGAAGCGGAACCAAAAGTCAAAGCCGAGAAACCCGCTGCCGAAAGTCCCGTAAAAGAAGCGAAGCCTAAGAAGGCTCCTGTTAAGAAGTTGTCAGAAAAAACATCTGAAAAGAAACCCTCGACTAAGAAGTCGAGCACGTAAAGCGAGAGGTAGAAATGGCTCATAAAAAAGGTGGCAGTTCCAGCCGCAACGGACGCGACTCCAATGGCCAGCGTTTAGGCGTCAAGCGCTATGGTGGTGAATTCGTCTTGGCGGGCAACATTTTGATTCGCCAACGCGGCACCAAGATCAAACCCGGTCTGAATGTGGATGCCGGCAAAGATGACACGTTGTTCGCTACAGCGAGCGGTGTGGTGATGTTCGATGTGGTGCGCGGCCGCAAGCGTGTCAACGTGATGCCTGTGGCAGAGGAATAATATGAAAGCAGAAATTCATCCAAAATATTACACCGATGCCAAAGTAGTTTGCGCTTCGTGCGGCAATACTTGGACAACGGGTTCCACCAAGAAGGAATTGCGGGTCGACATTTGCTCGAACTGCCATCCGTTCTTCACCGGCGAAGGCCAGCGCATCATTGACATCGAGGGGCAGGTGGATCGTTTCTATAAGAAATTGTCCGCCCGCCAGACTTACGTGGATACTAAAAAGGCGCGTGATGCTGCGAAGAAATCTCCTGAACGCCCCATCGTTGAACTTGGGCTTTCAACGCGTGCGGCTGAGGCTTTATCGAAAGCTGGGATTACCGAAGTCAATCAATTATTGAAAAAACTCTCTGAGGGCGAAGCGACTGTGCTTGCCATCGAGGGCTTTGGCCAAAAGTCGTTGATCGATGCAAAGAAGAAACTGCGCGCATTGGGCTATGAGTTACCCGAGGCATCCGTTGCAGATGAAACCGCGTAGGATTTGCAGAGGAAGTTTAATCAGGTAAACTTGACAGGCATGGCATGAGCGCCATGCCTGTTTGTTATAATTTTTAAACCCCCACCGACCCTTCGGGTCACCTCCCCCATTTTCCATTGGAAAATGGGGGAGGCGGGGGGCAAGGAGAATGCATGCGTCACACTCATGGCTCGATTGAAGTGATTTGCGGTTCGATGTTCAGCGGCAAGACGGATGAGTTGATTCGGCGGCTGATCCGCGCAAGAATCGCCAAGCAGAAAGTGCAGGTTTTCAAGCCCGCCATTGATGTGCGTTACGCGGTCGAGAAAGTCACATCGCATATGGGAACGAATTTCGATGCCATTCCCGTCGAGAAGGCGGCGGAAATTCGGAACAAAGTTGAAAAAGATACTACCGTTGTCGGCATTGACGAGGCGCAATTCATGGATGCTGAAGTTGTAAATATTGCTCAGGAATTGGCGGAGCGCGGCGTCCGCGTACTGGTGGCCGGCCTCGATATGGATTTTCGCGGCGAGCCGTTTGGTCCGATGCCGGTATTGATGTCAAAGGCTGAACGAGTGGATAAGCTTCATGCCATTTGCATGGTTTGCGGCGATGAGGCTTCGCGCACGCAAAGACTTGTCAACGGAAAGCCAGCGCGCTATGATGACCCGGTGGTGATTGTCGGCGCGTCCGAATTGTATGAAGCACGTTGTCGCGTTCATCACGAAGTACTGCGTTAGTTTGTAGGAAGAAACAGATGCAAGATTACAAAGAAGTATTAGCTGAAATTTTGATTGACGAAAAAACTCTGCAGAATCAAATCGCGGAACTCGGTGCGGAGATCAGCCGCGATTATAAGGATCAAGAGTTGATCCTGATTTGCATCTTGCGCGGCGGTATGATCTTTCTCGTGGACTTGATGCGGCACATTACGATACCACATATGATGGATTTCATGGCGGTCTCTTCGTACGGCGAGGGCGCGCAAATCAAGCGGCAGCGTGCGCGTGACGCACGATCTCCAAACGGACATACGCGGCAAGGATGTATTATTGATCGAAGATATTGTGGATAGCGGCAATACGATCGCTTCGGTGCTTGAATTTTTGCAAACGCGTCAGCCGCGCTCGCTCAAGGTCTGTGCCTTGCTCGATAAGGAAGAACGGCGCGAAGCGGTTGTGCCAATCCATTATCGCGGCTTCGCGATCCCGAACAAGTTTGTCTTTGGCTATGGTCTCGACCTCGATGAGTATTACCGCAATCTTCCTTTTGTCGGCGTTGTGGATCTCAAAAAATATAAGCCACCCGCCTAAAAGAGCATGGACGATCAAGACTCTTATGCAGGACGCTGGGTAGCAAAGGTGCGCGGCAAGATCGTCGCGCAGGGCGGGACTCCGGAGCAAGCTTTGCATGCGGCGCAGATGAGCCGACACAAAGAAAAGCCCGAAATTATTTATATGCCTCTTTCGCTATCCTTTTCACAATTATTAGATTCGATTCGCCTTGCATTGCCAGAGGCGGAGCTCTATCTTGTCGGCGGCGCAGTGCGCGATATGCTCCTTAATCGCGTATCACACGATCTTGACTTTGCGATTCCCAAAGGTGCGATTCAAATGGCGCGACGCGTTGCAAACGTTCTCCATGCCGATTTTTATGTTTTGGACGAATCATTTGATACAGCCCGCGTCATTCTCCACGCCGATAACGGGACACGCGATATTTTGGATTTCGCGGCCTTCCGCGGCTCTGATCTTGACGCTGACTTGCGCGGCCGCGACTTCACAATCAACGCGATTGCGTTCGATCTTCGCAATCAAACCATTCTCGATCCACTGGGCGGCGCATCGGATTTGCGCCGCGAAGCTGATTCACGCTTGCTCTGAAACCTCGCTCAAAGATGACCCGATTCGAATCTTGCGCGCGGTGCGCCAAGCCGTGGCTTTTGATTTCAAGATCAAAGCCGAGACGCGCAAAGCGATGAAACAAGCCGCGCCTCTGCTTCCGAATATTTCTCCCGAGCGCCGAGCGCGATGAGTTGTTCAAAATTCTCGAAGGCCCACGCCCAGACGCGTCTCTCCGCGCGTTGGAGATGCTTGGCGTGTTTCCATATCTATTACCTGAACTCTCAGCGATGAAAGGCGTTGAACAATCTGTACCTCATGTGCACGATGTGTGGGAACATACACTGAGTGTTATCCAAAATCTGGAAGGAATCCTTGCATCATTAGCACCCCTCCCGTCCTCACCTGCACTTGCGCCAGGTGCAAATGTCGGACACCCCCCCAAAATTCCGAAGGAAATTGGGGAGGGAAGGGTGGGGTCGAGTAACGATTTATTCACCGGCTTGTTGACCTTGCGTCTTGGGCGTTACCGTGAACAATTCGCCAAGCATTTCAATCAAACTCTCAACACAGATCGCTCGATGCTGGCATTGTTGTTTTTCGCCGCGTTGTTTCACGATGTATCGAAACCCGCCACTAGGTCCGTGGATGAGACGGGCGGATTCGATTCTTTGATCACGATCAAGTCGGTGCAAAGGTCGCGGTCGAAAGAGCGCATACATTAAATCTTAGCAATGACGAGATTGAACGATTAAGATTATCATCGAAAACCATATGCGCTTTCATTTCTTCACCAGCCGCATGGAGGGCGGAAAAGAAAGAACCGTCGCGCAAAGCCATTTATCGTTTCTTCCGCGCGGCGGGCGAAGGCGGCGTGGATTTGGTTTTGCTTGGACTCGCCGATCTGCGCGGCACGCGTGCTCATACGTTGACACAGGAGTTGTGGACAGCCGCGCTGGATGTTGCAAGAATCTTGCTTGAAAATTTTTGGGAGAAGCCGCAAGAAACCGTTGCACCGCCGCGTCTAATCGACGGACTCGATGTGATGAATGAATATCAACTCGAAGCAGGTCCGCTTGTTGGTCAGGTGCTCGATGCGATCCGCGAAGCGCAAGCCACAGGCAAAGTCTCGACACGTGAAGAAGCGTTGGCGTTCGGACATGATTGGTTGAAGGAAAATTTTTCCACCGTACATCCTAAAAAATAGCACGCGGATCAGAGCGGATGATGCGGATGCACGCAGATTTTTTAAGCTTCATCTGCGAAAATCGGCTGTATCAGCGTCATCCGTGTTCCGCATAAAATGTCCGGTAGAGAAAGGAAAATCAAAAATGAATTTTGTTTTCTTTGATCTCGAAACTCAAAAGTTGTTTCAGGATGTCGGTGGACGCGATGCAAGCAAATTGCGCTTGGCTTGCGGCGTGACGTATTCAACGGACAAAAATGATTTCAAGGTTTATTGGGAACGCGAGGCGCAAGCGTTGGTTGACGAATTGAAAGCGGCGGATAAAGTGATCGGCTTCAATATCAAAGAGTTCGATTACGAAGTTCTGCGCCCGTACACGCCGACATTTAATTTCGCGTCGCTGCGGACTTTGGATTTGCTGCTCGATCTCAGTCGGACTCTCAACTTTCGCATTCCGCTGGATTCGCTTGCGAAGGCTTGCCTCAGCGCGGAAAAGACTGCCGATGGAATTCAATCGGTGGAATGGTTTCGCAACGGCGAGTTGGACAAGGTCGCTGAATACTGCAAAGCGGATGTGGACATCACGCGCCGGGTCTATGAGTTTGGACGCGATAATGGATTCGTTTATTATTATTCAAAGTTGGGAAGCAAATTAAAGGTAAACGTAAATTGGAAATGATATTGTAGGGGCGAAGCATGCTTCGCCCCTACAGGAGATAACCATGGAAAAAACAAATATTGCTGGCATCAACATCGCTTACGAGCGCCGTGGACGCGGTGAACCGCTGGTTTTGATTCATGGTTATCCATTGGATCACACAACCTGGAATGAAGTTGCGTCATTGCTTGAAAATGATTTTGATTTGATTATTCCTGATCTGCGTGGGATGGGCCAATCGGATGCAATGGATAAAACATATACCATCGCTGATCTTGCATCCGATATTGCTGGATTGCTCGATCATCTAAAAGTCCAAAAAGCATTTATCGCGGGTCACTCGATGGGCGGATATGTTGCATTGGCATTTGCACGCGCGTATCCAAATCGCGTGCGCGGACTTGGGATGATCTCTTCGCAGGTGCTCGCTGATTCACCGGAGCGCAAGCAAGGTCGGTACCAAACCGCGAAAGATGTTGCAGAAAAAGGAGTTGGCGTTGTCGTTGATTCGATGACACCCAAACTTTCCGCCGATGCGCGCGTTCAATCGTTTGTGCGCGAAGTGATGCAAAGACAAAAGCCCGCTGGCGTGATTGGTTCGCTCAAAGCGATGGCAGAACGAGATGATTCAAGTGATTTGTTTAAATCGTTTAAGTTTCCGGTTGTGATCGTGCACGGCGATGCAGATGCGTTGATCCCCGTTGAGCGCGGACGCGAAATGAAAGCTGCGCTTTCCTTGGCACATTACACCGAGTTAAAAGGCGCGGGTCATATGCCGATGATGGAGAGTCCGCAAGCGGCGGTGGATGCAATGCGATTTTTCTTGGTATAGAAAATCGTGGATAATAAACTGAGTATTACCGAGCTGTCCACGCTTTGTTGGGTGGCGTCTTATTTTTCCTCGGTCAATAAGCCGATTTCTATAGCTTTTTGAATAGCCTCTGGCCTATTTCTGACGTCAAGTTTTTCGTAGATACTTGAAATATAATTTCGAACAGTACCGTCGCTGAGGTTTAACTCATTCGCGATTTCTTGATTTTGAAGTCCGCGCTGAATCATACTTAAAATCTCTTTTTCGCGAGATGAAATTCCATAAAATCTTTCTACTTCCATTGAAGCCATAGCTTGTTGAATTTGCCGTATAGATTCTGTGTCTGGCTCAAATGGTTCAAGAATTCCTTGGTCAATTGCCTTTTGTATTGCTTCTACCCGATTTCGGGCGCCAAGTTTTGAATAAGCGCTTGATAAATAATTACGCACTGTTCCGGAACCGAGTTCTAATCTAGCAGCAATCTCGTCATTGGTAAAGCCTTGTTGAGCTAATTCAAGCACTTTCATCTCTTGCACGCTTACATTGGTGCGGTTTTGTAGCTCTTTCTCGCGAACCTCCAATATCACATCCGCACTTACGCCATATAAGTCTAGTAGATTGGAAAATGAAATAATGTGAAAACTTTGTTCCTCGGAGGACCTACGAAATTCATCGGTAAGTTCATATCGTGGGTATAAAG
>CAWKNE010000002.1:0-256242 GCA_963850945.1 uncultured Chloroflexia bacterium
AGTAGTTCGTCAAAAGTATTTAGACAAAAGGAAGCGCAAATCAGAGGTAGATAGATTTTGCTTGTTCAAGATTGTTTCTGCGCTTTTGACAACAGCCTCAATATTGCCTTGAAGTTTGTTAGCACAAGCAAGGTCTTTCAAGTGCCGCCAGAAACGTTCGATTGGATTGAGGTCTGAACAATAGGGAGGCAACCAAATAGCCATGACGCGATGTTCAAACAAGCTCAAAGCAGCCAATGCGGATGCGCTCTTGTGATAAGAAGCATTGTCCATCACAAGAACAATTCTTCCGGTTGGGTATTTCTTTACCAATAATTCTTCAAGAAAGTCGATAAAAGTTGCGCTGTTTTTTGTCTTTGCAATTGTCCAAGTTATCGTATCTTTCAACCAGTTGTAACCACCAAAGACATGTTGCTTCTGTTTTTCACCAGGTCGAGTTGCTGGAATACGCTTCTGTTGTCCAATTTTCATCCAGCAGGCTCGTAATGGTGGATCCAGTGTCAGGGTCGTTTCATCCATAAAGATGAGTTCGAAATCGTCTCGGATGACCTTTTTTTCAACTCATCAAGTATCTCGGCAGCTTTGACTTTTGCGTCCTTGTCTTGCAAGTGACCCAAATCATGTTTCGGGCGTCGATAGCGATATCCTTTGCGTTTGATCAAGGCGCGTAAGCGGCTTTCACTCAATTCAATGCCCGTTATTTTCTCCAAGTGGGCGCTCAATCGCTCCACTGTCCAAATCCTGAAGTCATATCCAACTTCGGATGGCTCTTTATCAATTACTTCTACTAAAGCCAAACTGTATGCGTCATCTGCTTTAGGCGGACGCCCACTTTTCGGTTGATTGGCAAGGGCTTCTATTCCGCCACTTTGCCACCGATGAAACCAGCCGTAAATCGTCGGCTTGCTGACTGCTTGCATCTTGGCTACTTCTTCTGGTTTGTGTCCCAAATGAAGTAGTCGGATTGCAATGCTTCTTTGAACTACTTCTGGTCGCTTATCATGCTTTATGGCTCTTTCTACCAGTTTCAGTTCTTCTTTCGTAAGTTGATATTCTTGGGCTTTTGGCATTCGCCCAGTTTACCATGCCTGTTAAATTTCTTTCAGCGTTTTACTTAATTGAAACTTGCTTTATAATAAGCCGAGTTTTGTGGCTAAATTCACAATGTTTATTTCGAGTTCTAGATGCGTTGCTTCTCCTTGATGTTTGGTGATAATCCGGATAGGTGAACTCGACGAATTCATTGCCGAACTCGCTGTTAATTCATGATCACAGGCAAGTAGTGTTTTATGTATCGTTTTCATTCTTTCTCTCCCGTAAAAATTAAAAAACTTTTCACTAGGTATTTGGGCGTGCTTCTAATACCGATTTTGATTTCATCTTTATTTGCATCTGTATTTAGTGCTTTGGATGTTTCGCCAGTCTTGGCTGATAAAGTTGGAGTTTGCGGTACGCCGGGTAATGACGGACCGGCAGAGACACTCAGCGGCGTGGTTAATAGTTATTATCCTGGGACGGGTAATCCTGTTACGGGTGCGACATCAATCCCGGTTGGAACGGCGAGAGCAGGTGGCGGCCCGGCCATCGCGGCGGGAGATCTGCTATTGGTGGTTCAGATGCAAGGCGCGGACCTTAACACCACCAATGATGAAACCTACGGCGATGGAGTGGGAACTGCAGGCACCCATGGCAATACGGTGACCTATAACACGACCACGACGTATCCGCCTACGACGCCTCCCAATGCTTATGCGGGTGGTAATATCAGTAACAGTAATTTTACAGCGGGGAATTATGAATATGTGGTCGCGACCGGCCCCGTCAATGCTGGATCGGTTCCGATCTCAAGCGGTTTGGTTAATAATTATTATGAAGCGGCTTATGGCACGCAGGGACAGCGCACCTATCAAGTTGTCCGTGTGCCTCAGTATTCGGATGTCATCCTCACGGGCGCGGTCACCGGGCTGGCTTGGAATGGAAGCACGGGCGGAATCGTCGCGTTCGATGTTGCCGGTAATTTGAATTGGAGTGGTCAAACGGTTAATGTCAACGGGCTTGGATTCCGCGGCGGGGCGGGGTTTCAAAAGATGGGTATCGCTGGTCTCAACAACTGGGATTATCGGGTGACGGCTCCAGCGCCTCCGCCCGGTGCGACTGCTACCGGAGCAGACGGCTCAAAGGGCGAAGGTTATGCCGGTACTCCTCGTTATTTAAATAATGGCGGAACGGCTTATTATGATAATACAGTGGAGGGTTACCCGAACGGCAGTTTTGGGCGCGGTGCGGCTGGCAACGGGGGCGGCGGTAGCACGGACGGTGATCCACCGGCGAATGACCAAAACAGCGGTGGTGGTGGCGGCGGCAACGGCGGTTTTGGGGGCATGGGGGGCTGGTCTTGGAATTCGGAAGTAATCAGCGGTGGTTTCGGCGGCGCACCCTTCCCAGGTACTGCTCCGCGCCTGATTTTGGGCGGAGGCGGCGGTGCGGGCACGACGAATAATGGCACCGGTACCGATCCCCTTGGCTTTGATAGCAGTGGCGCGGCCGGTGGCGGCGTTGTTATGATTCGTTCTAATACGGTTAGCGGAACGGGAACCGTCAATGCCAATGGGGCCGCTGCAAATCAGTCGGTCGCCAATGATGGCGGCGGCGGCGGTGGTGCGGGTGGCAGCGTGGTAGTCATTTCCAAAAATGGCGGTGTGGGGACGCTGACTGTCAATGCGCAGGGCGGGAGAGGCGGCGATACTTGGGATACCTCCGGCCCGGGCACTGCCGGAGTTGGAGCTGGGAATAACCACCACGGACCGGGCGGTGGCGGTGGCGGCGGTTTCGTTTTCACATCGGCTGTGGTCACTTCCAATATAGTCGGTGGTGTAAATGGAACTAGCACTACGGATCTTAGCGCCTTCGGTGCGACACCCGGCGAGGCAGGCTATGCAACAACCGCTGCTCCTTCAAATATTCCCAATTCCATTTCCGGCGCGAATTGTGTGCCGGTTAATCTTACAACTGTCAAAACTACATCAACGCCAACTGTCGTGGCTGGCACGACGGCTACTTATACAATTACGGTAAGTAACGCAACAGGCGCAGGCGGCGCATCGGGTGTGAGTATTTCCGATACACTGCCATCTTACTTCACCTATGCTTCCACGGGTTCGATTACATTATCTGGGAATGCGGTACAGACCTCGACTAGCAACCCAACCGTCGGATCGGGTACACCGGCCTGGGGTGCGTTCTTGATCCCTGGCGGTGGAACGGTAGCGATCACGTTTACGGTCAATGTCAGCAGTTCTACACCTCCGGCCACATATCAAAATCCGGCTACTGCCACCTATTTGGATCCGCAGAGGACAACGACTGCAGGATCACTTACCTCGAATTACGATTATCTAAACAATAATGGTGAGGACGTGACAGTCACAACCGCTCCACAAGCAAATCTGAGTGTTACAAAGACGGATGGTGTTTCAAGCGTTAATTCAGGCGGCACGACAAGCTATACTATTGTCGCCGCGAACGCTGGCCCATTGGCCGCGAATAATTCCATTTTTACTGATCCTGCTGTTACTGGATTGAGTGTAACAAGTGTCACGTGCGGTACAGCCACGGGCGGAGCGGCCTGCCCCACCGCGGGCAACACAACCGTGGCTTTGATGCAGGGAACGGGGATTATCATCCCGACTTTGCCAAGTGGCGGCAGTGTTACCTTCACGGTGAGCGCAAATGTAACGGCCGCGAGTGGAACGGTATCCAATACTGCCAATGTGGCAACGCCTGCCAGCATAAACGATCCCACGCCCGGCAATAATACGGCAACGGATACGGATACTGTTCTCCTGGCGGCTTGTACGAGTGGGCAGTTCACCGAATGGACCTTTACTGGCGACGTGACCACTCCTTCCGTAGGTACTGGCACATTTTCTTACGATACTGCCAACCAGACCTTGGCCTATGTAAGTCCTGCGAATAACGCCGCGAACAATCCGGCTTTATCTATTACAAGTTGGCCAACTGCGTTTACCAATAACGAGTATTACATGCAATTTGCCGTTCCAACGACCGGGCGCACCGGTATTGTGATGAGTTTTATAGATGAGAAAGTGAACAACAGTGGTCCGACCGGTTTTGTGGTTTATTACAGTACAAATAACGGGACGACTTGGACTTAGTTCGGCGCCACTCCGTATGACACAATTACCAATGGTACCTGGAGAACTGTCTCGATTGATTTTACTTCTGTGACCGCGCTAATAATAATCCGAACGCGGTGTTTCGATTGTATGCATACGGTGACACTACGGTAGCCCGACCATGGTACGTGGATAATGTTTCCTTTAGTGGAAATTGCTATGTGGCTCCTCCCTCGATTAGCAAGAACTTCAGTGCCTCGACGATTGCTTTAAACGGCACGACGAGCTTGAGCTTTAGCATCGCGAATTCGAACGCTAGCACGACCTTGACCGGAGTTTCCTTCAGCGACACCCTGCCCTCCGGCCTCACGGTGAGCACATCTTCCACCAGTCAATGCGGCGGCACGTTGACCACGACCTCGCCGGGCACGATCGCCTTAACCGGCGCATCAATTACCGGAGGCGGCATCTGTAGTTTTAGTGTGACCGTGACGGGTGCAGCGGCGGGCCTGCAAAACAACACGACGGGTGCCGTGACCTCCACCAACGGTGGCACCGGCAACACAGCCAGTGCTTCCACTACAGTTGTGGCTCCGCCGACGATCAGCAAGAACTTTGGCGCCTCTTCGATTTCTTTGAACGGCACCACGACCTTGAGCTTCACGCTGACGAACCCTGCGGTCAATACGGTTGCTTTGACCGGAGTGGCGTTTACAGACTCACTACCCTCAGGTTTGGTGATAGCGACACCCAATGGCTTCACCGGTTTCTGCGGCGGCGGTACGATCACGGCCACGGCAGGGAGCTCGTCTGTAAGTTTGAGCGGCGCGAATTTGGCGGTCAATTCCTCGTGTACATTCTCAATGAATGTTTTGGGTACTGCAGCGGGCGTGAAGAACAACACGACGGGTGCGGTAACCTCCACGAACGGCGGCACGGGAACAACCGCCACTGCTTCTCTTACGGTTAACCAAGCCACGCCGACCCTGACCACGACGGCCTCTGGACCGGTAGTTGTGGGTGGCAACATCACGGATACGGCGCACCTGAGTGGCGGCTATGCGTTGACCGGGACGATCACCTATAGCGTGTACGCTCCGGGCGATACGAGTTGTACATCGGCGCTTACACCTGCTCCTACCAGCGCGACAGTGAGTGGTGCGGGAAATTACACCTCTGGCAACTTTGCAACCACCGCTGCAGGTAGTTATCGCTGGATTGCGCATTATTCGGGTGATACCAACAATGTGGCTGTCAACACGGCTTGTAATGATAGTAGTGAGAACTCGACGGTGAATCAAGCCACGCCGACGCTGTCTACGGCGCTTGTTCCGTCGAATCCGGTTGTGGGACAGCCGGTTTATGATACTGCGACATTGAGCGGGGCGACTAACAATGCGGGAGGCACGGTCACCTACACGGTTTACACCGACAGTTCATGTTCGAGCATATACAGCACTACTGGCAATCCCAGCACAGTGACTGTGACAAACGGCAGCGTGCCGAATTCCAATAGTATAACGTTCGGCAGTGCGGCGACTTATTACTGGCAGGCGGTCTACAGCGGGGACAGCAATAACCAATCTACGGCCAGCACTTGTAACAGCGAAACGTCAGCAGTGACGCTTCCTGTGACTATTGCCTATTTCCAGATTCAGGGGCAGGGGAGCAGCGTGAGGTTTATTTGGTCAACTGCGACAGAATCCGGCAATGTGGGTTTCAATCTTTACGTCAAAAATGGAAGCCAATTGAAGCGGATCAATGCGGCCTTGATTCCCTCCAAGGTGGTTGATTTACTCGACCGCCAGGATTACTCCTACAGCGCATCAGTAAATGGGACAATCTTCTACATCGAAGATGTGAGCGTGCAGGGACAAACGATGAAGTACGGACCGTTCCAGCTTGGCCAGCGATATGGCGCCCAGTTAGCTGCCGAGAAGATCAATTGGGCTGCGATCCAGGCGGAACATGCTCAGAAAGAGGTCCAATTCCAGAATCAATTGAGGCAGCATATGAGGAATCCTGCCGTGGGGCCAGGGCCGTCCTCAATGTCTGATCCGTTTGCCAAGCCTCAAGCTTCATTGCAACAGAGCCTGGTATCCATCAATGCGGCATTGACCTCGGTTCAGAATGCAATACATCAGGTTTTAGCGTTCTTTAGTCAGGTATTGAACTCGGTGACAGCCAAATCAAAGGCAACCAGCACACCAGCTGTTAAGGCCGCTAAAACCTCTAAACCCACTGCGACACCTAAACCGACGAAAACACCGACACCTACTGCGACTCCTAAACGCACGAAAACACCCACACCCACTGTGACAGCTAAGACCACGAAAACACCTACACCTACCGCGACGCCAACGTATACAGCTATTCTGCCAACGGCTATCATCCCGCCCACCTCGACACCGACTGCCTCCTTCACACCAACGGATACACCGACTTACACGTCGACGGCAACAGCTGCGTCAACGGATACAGCGACCTTTACGGCAACGGCAACAGCTACGTCAACGGATACGCCGACCTTTACGCCAACGGCAACAGCTGCATTGGTTTCAACCCCGGCAACTGCAGTACCGGTGGATCCGGCCAGCTTGCAATTGACAACGACCTACAACTTTCAGGTGAGTCAGACGGGTATCTACCGGGTGACCTATGAAATGCTGCAGACGGCTGGTTTGGACCTGGCTGGCGTGCCAGCATCTGAAATTACGGTGATTAATCGTGGCCAGATGATCCCGGATTATGTTTACACAGCCGATCCAACCGGAAGCTTTGGACCGGGCGGCTATATAGAATTCTACGGGCAGGCGCTGGATACGCTCTATACAGCCACCAATATCTACACTGTTCAAGTCACCACTGATACAGTTCCGCAAATGCCGGTGATAAGTGCTCAACCGGATATGAACGGAACACCTGTCGCCTCATATTCCGAGAATCTGACAGTGAACCGGCAATTGAACTATGGCTATGCCGACTCACCTAGCACAAGCGATCCTTGGTACGATACCTCCATGATGGTGTACACGACCCCCCAGAGCTGGGACTTCCCGTTCCAAGTAGATGGACTGGCTAACCCATCTGCTCCAGCATCTCTCAAACTGGAAGTTTGGGGAGTGACTTCCTGGCCGCAAACTCCTGATCACCATCTGGTGGTAAGCGTCAATGGCACGGTCGTGGCAGATTCGAAATTTGATGGTCATGTTGTGCAAACCTTGAATATCACGGTACCTGCGGGAGTATTGCAGTCAGGCGCGAACATCCTGACTCTGACGCTACCGGGTGACACCGGCGTGAGTTATGAAATTATTGACTTGGATAAATACACTCTGACCTACCAGCGCCTATTTATAGCGCAGGAAGGGCAATTGACCTTCACAGCGGCCGGGAACCTTTTCCAAGTCACGAACTTGCCTAGCGCGAATGTGGAGGTTTACCGCTCCGATGCGCAGGGACAAACACAGCTTGGGCAAGTCAATGTACAGGCCGACGGGAGTACCTACACTGCTACCTTCGCAGGTACGGGTCAGACTGCCACTTACTGGGTCACGACGACCACGGCCTTGTATTCTCCAACCTTGCAGGCCGCCAGCCAGCCGGGAACCAACTTGGGCCAGCCAGCTCAGTACCTGATCATTTCGAATCCTGATTTTATCAGCGGATTGGGGCCACTCGTACAGGCGCGTCAGGCGCAGGGCTTGACGGTCAATGTGGTAAATGTGAACGACCTATACACCAAGTATACCTACGGTATTTTTGACCCACAGGCCATCAAGGATTACATCGCCTATGCTGCTCAAAACCTAGGCACCAAGTACGTTTTGCTTGTGGGGGGTGACACCTATGATTACCGCAACTACCTTGGCTTGAACAGCATAAGCTTCATCCCATCGCTATATGGTTCCACGGGACTGATCAACTGGGTTCCGGCCAACTCGCTATATGTGGATTTGAATAACGACAATGTACCCGACTTGGCGATTGGGCGCTTCCCCGTGCGTACCCCCGCTGAATTGACCATGATGATTGACAAAACACTCGCCTACGCCAGCAAATCGTACGGTGGCACGGCCTTCTTCGCCGCTGATAAAAACGATGGGATTGTCTCGTTCACGGACTTCAGTAACGATTTGGCGGGGCGGTTACCGTCCAGCTGGTCGGTCCAGAATACCTCTCTGGACAATACCAGCGTGAGTGTCGCCCAGGCCCAATTGATTGCGGCCATGAATGGGGGAACGGCATTGGTTAACTTCAGCGGGCACTCGGCTCCGACCCAATGGAGTATGTATAACCTGTTTAACATAAACAATGCCGTAGCCCTTACGAATGTTGGGAATCCGTTTGTGGTTGTGCAGTATGGTTGCTGGAACACCTATGAGGTCAATCCGACGAATAACGACCTCGTGCAGGCTTTCCTGTTGTCCGGTGATCAGGGGGCTGCGGCAGTTTTGGGCTCGGGGACGCTTTCGGATACAAACTCGGAACAGAGCCTGGGTGAGCTCCTGACCCCGCTGATGGCGCAGCCAGGCATGACGGTTGGCCAGGCGTTGCTGAGTGCCAAACAGCAATTGAATACGATCCAACCTGGATTGGTGGATGTCCAACTTGGTTGGTCTCTCATGGGAGACCCGGCGCTGGTGATCGCACCCTAATTGATTTGAAACCGTCCTGCAGATTTGTATTATCAAGCTTGTGGTGTGCTCAACCGTGGGACGTTTATAAATATGCGGAGTAATCAGCTTGAGTGGTTTTGCAGTGGTTTATGAGCGTTCCAATGCACCGGTGGAAGAAGGAGTTTTAGAAAAAATGATGAACCGGCTGGTTCATCGCGGCCCGGACGGGAGCGATGTTTACCAGGCTGGTAATATTGCTTTGGGCCACTGGCATTTCTGGACCACACCTGAAGAGGTGGGTGAAAAGCAGCCGCTGGAGTTACCCGGCTTGCCGTTTAAGCTTGTTCTGGATGGGAGATTGGATAACCGCTTAGAATTGATGGCCGAGTTGGGCAATCTCTCATTCCAGGGTAGCGGCCTTTCGGATGCTGCATTGATTCTGCATTCCTACGAGCGCTGGGGGGAACATTGTTTCGAGCATTTTATTGGCCCGTTTGCGCTGGCGATGCTGGATGAAAGACGCAATGAACTGCTTTGTGCCCGCGATGCCTTAGGCGACCGGACATTGTTCTACAAACTCACCACGAACCGCCTGCTGGTCGCCTCCGAGCCGTGGGCTTTGGCTGGCGCGGAGGGGAGGAAACTTGTACAGGATGATGTAGGCGTGGCGCATTATTTTGCCTTGGAAGCGCCAGAGGAGGGGCAGACTTTCTTTAAAGGTATCCGTGAACTCTTACCTGCTCAGGTGTTGGCGGTAAACCTCTCTGCAGAACGTTGCTGGCAATATTGGCAGGCGGATGCCTCTGCCAATATACGCTATCGCTCCGATCTAGAATATGCCGAGCATTTCCGCTCCCTACTGGAACAAAGCGTGCGTTGCTGTCTGCGTTCCACCACGCCGGTATCGGTGTTGATGAGCGGCGGTTTGGACTCAACCTCGGTGGCCTGCCTAGCCGCCCGCATCTTGGCACCAGATTCGCTCACCACCTTTTCCTTTGTCTTCGATGAGTTATCGGAATGTGATGAACGACCGTATATTAATGCTGTGCAGGCCCGCTGGGGTATTCGCTTGATCCAGTATCCTCTGCGATGATCTCTGGCCATTAAAGAATTGGTCAGCTTGGCCGAGAAATCCGAACTGTCCAGAAGGCAACCTTTACCGCCTGCTTAAGGAACGCACCTATCAAAGGACAAAACAGGAAGGATTGCGCGTGCTGCTGACTGGCGCTTTTGGCGATGAGTTGTACCTTGGTTCGGAAGAATGGCTGGCGGACCTCATTGCGGAAGGGCGGCTGCGTGAAGCCTGGCAGAACCTAGCTTTCTACATCCGATACGCCGGCCCCCGTTGGACCCTGAGGGCAGGATACCTCCAGCAGTTGGCCAAGAGGGCTTTCCATGCCATCCCGAGGGGCAAGCAACACCTCCACCGCAGGCGCACCGCACTGCCCTGGTTGACACCTATAGCAGATAGGCTGTTGTTTCAGCGCGGTACCGAAACCCAGATTTTCTCCGAACGCCAAGCCAGCCTGGTTGGGCTGGACAATGCTTTATATAGCTCGAAAGAAATTTTCAATGCCAGCCACTATTTCCTCGATCTTCGCCATCCCTACCGCGATCAACGCTTGGTAGAATTCGTTATCGCTATTCCGGCTCACCAGCTCTTTCATCGTGGTTATTACAAGTATATCCTGCGTAACGCCATGCAAGGCATTCTGCCTGAGATCATCCGGACTCGTCCTCATGGCACTTCATTGGGTCCATTATTCAGAGTGGGTATGGAGCGCGAAAAGGCCGCCCAACAAGCCTGTTTTCTGGATCCGCAGGCAGCTTGGCGCAAGTTTGTGGATGAAAAGTGGATTTCAAGGCGCTGGAATGTAATCCCGGAAGAAGATGGAACAGAAGGTATTGTACCCTGGTTGTGTATTGCTTATGAAGCTTGGTATCAGCATTTTGTTTCTGCTTTATAATCTACCATACGATAACGGAGTTCAATATGAGTCCTGACCAACTGATCCCTGCTGAAAAAAACAAATCATGGCAGATGTAAAACGCAAACCTTATCACAAACCTATTTTGGAGGAAATGGGCGATCTGCGCACCCTGACGCTAGGTGGTTCTCCAGGTTATGGAGATTCAGGAGGAGATTATGGATATCATAAATCCTTTGGAGCCAGTGTTATTCCAAGGTTCCCGCCTCTTGGTATTCCCCCTCCAACTCCAAAGCCATAAGAAGACTGAATGAATACGAAGAAGCTGGCTTAATTTATGGCATGGTATCATTTGGCCGGGCAGGAATTTTATTTTGCCAGCCCGGTTCCAGAATTAGCCCCTTTTGAAATCACCGACAGGCAAAATGGGACGGCGGAACCAAGCCGTCCCATTCGTTTCCTCTTCGTTCCTCAAAAACGAATTGATCTCCCGCACCGCCAGCTGGGTGGCGGGTGTACAGCGTGCAGTGGAAATCTGGTCGGCTCCGCCCGGCTTCCTGTTGCGTGTGGCAGGTGGCAGTGATTTTTACATTAGCCCTAATGGGCAGGTCATCCTATCGGCAAGCCAGGCACTAGGCGACGGGATGTTGAACGAAACTGACCGGCAAATCCTGCTCGGCCCGGTCATTGTACTAGCCTTGGCTTTGCGTAACACTTGGTGCTTGCACGCCAGCGCTGTAATGTTTCAGGAAACCGTGATCGCCTTTCTTGGCGAATCGGGACAGGGAAAATCCACCTTGGCTGCATACCTAGCACAGAGCGCAGGCTGGCGATTGGTGGCGGATGACATTCTGCCGGTAAGGATAGATGTTGGCAAAGTTCAGGTTCTGCCGCATTTTCCGCAGCTCAAATTAGCAGCGGATGCCGCCCAGCCTGGTGTTGGGTTGCCCGAGCGTCTTCCTCTGAAGAATATCTGCGTTCTGGAACATGCTGAGGCGGAGCACATGCCGGAACTGCACATGATCACAACCGCGCAAGGGGTTCAATCCCTGCTCAGCCATATTGCCGGGACCCGCATGTTTGACGCGGCCTTGCTCGCGGAACACCTGGAGTTCTGTGCTGGAGCCGCCGGGTGGATCTCCTTCCACAAGCTGAGCTATCCGCACCGTAGGGATGCGCTTCCGGAAATCCAGGAAACCTTGAAAACTTTATGCTGACGATGGATTCCACTCTGCTGATCCCGCCCTATGTCACATTCACGATTGTGGGTGAGGATGCATTTTTACTTAACACACGCTCAAACAAATACTTCGCCCTGCAGGAGGTCGGCACTCGTTTATGGGCTATGCTCAAAGACGGCCAAGGATTGAAAGACGCCTACCAATCCCTGCTGGCAGAATACGAAGTCCAACCTGCACAACTCGAACAGGACATTTTGGAACTAGTGGGACAACTATTGGAGAACAAGCTTGTTGAAATCGCTTAAGCATAAAGCGCTTCGTGCAAGGCAGCTTTCCGTGTCAGATTGGCTAGGGTTGATCGAGGCATGGGCGTTGTTATTCTTCTACCATATGGCTTCGCGTTGGATGAGTTATGAGCGCTTATCCATCCCAGCCCAGCCAACTGCGGATAAGGGTTCCGAATTCATCTCAGACCCTGATCATTGCACAAAAAATGCAGCGGCTGGTTGGATTTGCATCGCGCTTGCATCTACTCCCGATGACCTGTCTGATGAGATCGCTTGCTTTACAAAGAATGTTGGTCAAGCGAAATATCCCGGCACAGGTCTGCATCGGGGTCAATAAGACCATGGCAGAAATCCATGCACATGCCTGGGTGGAAGTAAACGGGGTTGCGGTTGGCGAATTCGAAGAGGTTTCTGAAAAATTCAAAATATTGAGCTGGTGACTCTTCTCTGTGCTTGGGGGTGGGTGAAATAGTCACTCACGGAGTCTCCAAACTTGAATGGTGTCGCATGGGTGGCGAAGTCAAGGAACGTCAATGGCGCCACGTCCTCGACTTGCTGAAAAAAAGGGAAGGCGAACTCGACACCGATTGCCTGCGCGAGTGGGCGAATGAACTCAAAGTCACCAATCTGCTTGAACGTGCCTTGAAAAAATCAAGTCGATGTCGTTGCAAGTCTTCGAGAAACAATCTCCTGTTTTTGATCGGATTGCTTCGGCTTGACGCCCTGCTACCTGATATAAAAAAGACTGCTCAGCAGTCTTTTTTTTCACCACTTTGTATCTGCAGTTGTGCTGATACCTGCCGGTTTACCAATACGTTTGTACATGGTCACATTGGTAAACGGTTCGCCTAATATGCCATCATGAATAGCCCACGAACGCAGACGAATACTGTTGAATGCATGATGCAAACGAAACGGGGAGCCATCCAGTTTTTTTCTCAAATTGCCGGTCTCCGAGAATCCTTGATGGATACGTTCCATCAACTTTTTTCCTTGTTGATAAGCAAAACCATAACGTTCGAAGATCACTGCATTGTGATAATACAATGGCTCGACGAAATACAGATGGTGCTCGAGATCTTCGAACAAAATTCTCGAACCCGATCACAGCCGCTTGTAACATCCGTAAACCGCGCCGCACCTGACCCGGAGCAAGTCCGGCTTCGAGTGCCGCTTGTTCAGCCTCGATGTTTCGCCTCAGAGTGCCGAATTGGGTGACGCGTCCATCCGGCATTTTGTCAACATCAAAGCGAGGGGCAGCAGGATCATTAAGGATGTATAGCAGAACATGGATTTGCCCATTCATCGTGTCGGTCAGATGTCCATAAAGAATAGGGTCAGGGAAATTCAGTTCATGGAATAGCGACATTGCCACGTCACTGGAACCGGGCGCAAATCGAAATTGGGTGAAGGATTCGAATTGTGGTGTCTCTGTTTTTGGGAGATGAAAATACTCCAGCAATTCGCGCGGGATTAACCCGTAATAAATTCTACGCTTTTCTTCCTCCGGCAGTAAATTGATGCCCCCGATAGTGGAAGGCTTCATGGGTTACTCCCTGTGATGTGCTTCCTGTTTTGCTTCGCGCTCTGCATCGCGTTTCGCAATCGTTTCGCGTTTATCATGCAATTTCTTGCCTCGCGCCAAGGCGATTTCGATCTTGGCGCGACCATCCTTTAAAATCAGACGCGCGTCGGAACAATCGTCATTCCTTTCAGCCGCACCGCATTCCATAGCTCGCGGATTTGCTTTCTATGCAACAGCAGGCGACGCTTGCGCTTGGGATCATGATTGAAGCGATTGGCTTGTTCGTATGGAGCGATATGCGCCTCCACCAAAAACGCGTTTCGACCGTCCTCGATGTCCACATACGATTCTACTATGCTCATTTGCCCGGCGCGAATGGATTTGATTTCGCTTCCCTGAAGAGCCAAGCCTGCCTCAAATCTTTCCAAGAGAAAATATTCAAAACCAGCCTTGCGGTTGGTGGTAACGACTTTTACATCTTCGGACATCTATTTCATTTTAACACGATTGCGAATCTCAACTGGAAGTGGAGATCAAGCAATTATGGGTGGTGGTCGTGAAGTGGTCGAACCCCATTTGAAGATTGCTATTCCGGCCAATACGCGCGCCGTGGCAAAAATGAACAACGCGGTGGTTAGGCCGATTGCGTTCGCGATCAGTGGCCCAGCCAATGATCCGACCAATATGCATAAATTCAATATCACGTTATACCACGCCAAATATGCAGGGCGGTCATTCGAGGGGATATGTTCAAGAAGATAGTTTGCGTATGCACCAGTCGCCAATGCAGATGCAAGTCCACCTATTGCCGAAGTTATATAAAAATGCAGGGAAGTGCGGGATAGTGCCATGCCTACTGGATATAATGCCATGCTCATGATGCCGATTGCTGTTACTTTTTGATGGCCGATCTTCTGAACCATGCTTCCCAGTTGAGTTGAACCAATGAGCAATATAAAATAGAATATCGCCGAGCCAATGCCGATTTGATTGTCTGTCAAATGCAATACGTTTACTTGAACCAATGGGAAGATGGGCAACGGGAGATTTTGAGTCAGATGGAAAGCCAACAAGGCAAACAGGACGACTCTGGAACGGCGTTTGCCAGATGTCGGCGCGGATGGCGGAGAAAAAGCTTGGGCGCTGAGTCGTTCTTTCGGGACTTTGGGCCGGCTTCGGATTCAGAGGAAGCGCTTTTACATTTGATCCTATCACTGGCTGGATCAAATAAAGATGCAGACTGCTCATCGCCGCGCCAAAAAATCCAATGCCAAACACAACCTGGTACCCTACAGGAAATGTAACTCGGTTAAGCAGATATCCACTGACCATAGCTGCAGCCATATAGGTAATGGAAAGCACTACGTTTCGGATGCCGGCCACGTGGGCGCGGTATTCATCGGGAACCGCGGAAGCAAACAAGACGTTGAATCCCACGGATAATGGGGTGAGCGGGATTGCCATCAGAAGGGCAAGAATAATCAGTGCCCAGATTTGTCCTGAATTTCCAAAAAACCAGGGAAGCGGAATCCAGAGCAAGAAGCCAATTCGATAAATCACGGATGACCAGAAGACGGCCTTGCCAATCGGACGGGCTTCAATCCAATGCCCGGCAGGGATGGCTAACGTTAAACTGACAATTGCACCCATTGCGGTGAGCAAGCCAATTTCCAATCCATTGGCACCCAGTCGTGTGGTATAGATGTTAAGGAAATTGACCGAAGAACCTGCCAAAATGCCATACCACCCAATATCAAAATAGAGATGGATGAAGTTCCAGCGATGTTCTTGTGGAATATTTATTTGAAAAAATCGCGAGAGCACGGGGGGATTATACTGTTTCAAGCCAGAAACATTGACTCCCAAGCTTATTGGTTGTGCAGGCGGATTTTAATTACCGAAAAATATCTATCGGCTTAAGTGATGTTTGTCATAGTTTATTTAAGATTCCTATCAATACAATGTAGCCAAACGGGTAGTTGTGAATTTACACACAACTACCCGTTTGATTTTCAAAAATCACCTGGAATGGGGTCTGCTAACTTCTTATATTGTACTAATATTCACAATATATTTATATGGCTTTAATCTATGCATCTTCTAAACATCATCATCTTAACTCATAACTCATTACTTTCGGGTGGGCTTGCCAGCAAGCTTAACGAATACAAAGAATCGCTTGCCGTGCGAACTTTGGATTTAAACGGAGCAGATTATATAAATATCCTTAAAAACGACTTGCCAGAAATCATTATTTTGGATTCCAGCGACTCGAACAAAAGTCAAAAAGCGACCATCATGGAATTGCTCGAAGCGGCACCTGACGCCAAAGTTATCAGTCTTAACCTAACCAATGATTTGGTAAAAGTTTTTTCAAGCACCGAACAGAAGGTGAGTAGCGCTAATGATCTGGTTGGGCTTATCAAGACTTTTTCTGGCGTAGATAAATTATGAAACTTCGCATGTTCTTGTTGTTTATTATCTTATCAGGGTTGGTGGCTTTATTGGTATTGAGTGAGGCACAGTCTCATCCTGTAATGGCTCAAGGAATAGAACCGACTGTCACGCCAAGCGCCACACTTTCTGGAAATCCACATGATAACGGCGACTGTCTGGCTTGCCATTCCAAACCGATTACCGTGAAATACGCTGACGGCGATACCGACACAATTGTTTTTGATCCAACACAACCCGTCCATAATAATTTTGCCTGCACGGTATGTCATAAGGATCAAGCAACTTATCCTCATGTGGACACTGGAAATAATGGTAATTGTTCTGTATGTCATTGGCAGTTGACGGGGAATGCAATTGCGCCCAGTGAGATGGTATTTGTGAGCACGGATCAGGATAAGCGTGCCATGGTTCTGGATATGAATAATTCGTGCAAGGAATGCCATGCTGATGAATTTGCTGCAACCGCTGACGGCGCGCACGCACGAATTATGGCTGCTGGGAATCGGTTTGCACCGGTCTGCGTAGATTGTCATGGCAGTCATAATATTGCCCAACTGAACGGGTCACGTGCTGCAATCCCACAAATCTGCAGTAAATGCCATACGGCTGAGTACACTGATTATATTAGCAGCGTGCATGGTTCAGCATTGATGGATCAAGACAATCCTGACGTACCAACTTGTGCAGATTGCCATGGCACTCACGATGTGACCGGACCTAGCGACGCCAGCTTTCGAGCGGATTCCATTACGGTTTGCGCAAAATGTCACGCCAACAAAGTGATGATGGGCAAGTATGGAATCTCGACCGATGTACTCACCACCTACTTGGACAGCTTTCACGGGCGTACCGTGGACTTCTTCCGCAAGTCCGATGAAGTGCAAGTTCCGACAGCCACCTGCTATGATTGCCATGGCGCTCATAACATCCGAAATCCTGACGACCCACTCTCCACAGTCTATCCAACGAATTTGCAGGCAACCTGTAGTAAGTGCCACGGTAATGTCAGTATCCGTTTCCCGCAAGCGTGGCTGGGACATTATGAACCAACGTTGAAACAAACGCCGGCTTTGTTTATGGTGAACCAAGGCTATGCAATTCTCGTACCAACGGTTATTGGCGGATTCGTGATTTATATTGCTCTTGATGCCCGCCGCCGCATCGCCAATTGGATGGAAGAACGACGCACTCAGAGAGCTTTAGAAGATGCAGAAGATGAACAAGAAGAGTCCTCCAATTAAACGCCCAAGAAAGATTCGAAGATATATCCGAAGGCGCGAGGCCATGGAGGCCGCAACTCGCTTCCGCGTGGCGGATGATGGGACCCGTTATGTTCTCCGCTTTACACCACGCAGAGCCTCCAACATTGGCTCTTACTATTTTCCTTTACTACCTTGGGCATCACTGGACTCGCCCAAACGTTTGAGAATACTGCAGTGGGATATGCGGTTCTCTACGTATTGGGCGGCATTAATTCAGCGCGCCAAATTCATCACATTGCCGCTTTCATTTTTGGCGTTACAGCACTTTATCACTTTGGGGTTTCCATTTACGAGACATTCGTTTATCGCAGAATCAGCCGCATCTGGCCCGATTGGAGTGATTTCACCAACCTATTGGAAATGCTCAAACTCAACCTGGGTTTATCGCACCGCCATCCTCAATTTGATCGGTTTACCTTCGAGGAGAAAGCAGAGTATTGGGCTTTGATTTGGGGGACGATCATCATGGGTGCAACCGGCTTGATGCAATGGTTTCCACTTCAGGTGACCAGCATTCTACCGGGCTGGATCATCCCAGTGGCAAATGCTCTGCATCGTTGGGAAGCCATCCTGGCCGTGCTGGCTATTTTGACATGGCATATGTATCACACGCTGATCAAGACGCGCAATTTCAGCATCTTCAATGGTGTGATGAGCATGGCTCAAATGGAAGAGGAACATCCGCTCGAGTTCGCGTACTTGGAGCAAGCCGCGATGGCTCTTCATAGTAGCACATGGCCCGCGCTGATTGAAATCCCGCTGGAAGAGGCTGAAGAGGAAATAGCTCCCGTGCCCGCGCCTGAAGAAACAAGCAAGAAAGCTGGAGAAGAAACGGTCACTGTTGTTGCCGATGGGCCTGCAGCTGTGCAGACCGTTGAAAATGCGGGCCCGGCAAATGAAGAAGAATCCAGCTTGACTGCGACTGATGCCGTTGACGCGCCTGCCCCCACGATTGAAGAGACCGATAAAAGCGAAGGTGAAGGATCAACTTCAACAGGCACAAAAGACGCGTCCACTGCAGCGTCTCTTTCGGATGGAGAAGCATAGTTCATGTCGCCGATAAAACTCCCTCGCCTCAAATTGGGATGGCCGGTTTTTACCGTTGATTTGAGTAAACCATCTCATCGTTTACGACTGACCCTGACGGCATTCGGTTTGTTGGTGGTCGCGATCGCTTTATTGATTGGCGGCATACAAGGTTATCAATTTACCGAAAGCCCGCAATTCTGCGGGACCTTATGCCATTCGATGGAACCGAACTATGTTCGCTGGCAGGCATCACCTCATGCGAATGTGCCCTGTGCAGAATGTCATGTAGGACCGGGATTTACGGCTTTTGTCAATTCCAAGATTGAAGGGACGCGTCAGTTGGTTGACACCATTTTAGATACATATTCGCGTCCCATCAAAAGCCCTGTGGTGAATCTGCGCCCGGCGCGTGAAACCTGCGAGACTTGCCATACGCCCTCTTCCTTCAAGGACAACGTGATCAAGGAAATTCAATCCTATGATAACGATGCGCAAAATACGCCGATAGAGACCACGTTGATTTTGAAGATGGGCGGTTTGAATCCGGAAACCGGCAATAGCCTGGGTATCCATTGGCACACGCAAGGACAGGTGTATTACATTGCTTTGGATGCCCAACGACAAGATATTGCCTGGGTGGGGGTTAAACAGCCCGATGGTTCGCTCAAACAGTATTTTTCGCGCGACCTGCTCAGCATGGGTCCGACTGCCGAGGCCGCGTTTGTGGCAAAGGCACAGAAGGCAGGACAGGTCCGTTTGATGGACTGTATTGATTGTCACAACCGCACGGCCCACTACATCCCATATCCTGAAGAAGCCGTAGATCAGGCGATTGCAGATGGTTTGATTTCTCAAAACCTTCCGTATGTTCGTTCCAAGGCAGTGGATTTGCTGAAAGGTTCGTATGCCAACGAGAATGATGCGTTGAAAGCCATTGATGCTCTTAAAGATTATTACCAGACGATGCCGGATTCCAGCGGCTTTTCATCGAAGGATGTAAATCAGGCAGTGACTGAAATTAAAACACTTTATACCGAAACGAACTTTCCTGATATGAACCTGAATTGGCAAACCAATCCGAATAACGAAGAACATACGCCAACCTTGGGCTGTTTCCGTTGTCATGATGGGAATCATGTTTATATGGATGCTCAAGGTAACCAAGAGACCATAAGCGATGAGTGTAATTTATGTCATACGGTTCCGATTATCGACCGCGGGAATGAGACGGTGGTGGCGGCACCTGTCCTTGTCGGAGATCCGCCGGATAGTCACAAGGATTTTAGTTGGACGATTGATCATCGCTATACCACTCCGGCTGAAGAACAGACCTGCTACCAATGTCATGGTCAGGCATTCTGCAACAACAGTGTTTGCCATAACCTTATCCACCCGCCGGATATGCTTACCTCCCATCCACAACAAATTCAAATTGAAGGTAGCCAGGTTTGCTATATCTGCCACCAAAATATTTTCTGTTCAGGTTGCCATCCGGCGGGCATTCTGCCCAACCCCTAAGAAAAGGTAAAGATATATGAACAAGATCAAATCGATTTTAGATTTCTTGAACGAACGGCTCTTCGCCAGCACGTACCAGATCAGGCGCTTGATCGTGTTGATGATCGTCATCATTGGGCTTCTGCTTCTGAGCTTTGGAACCTATTACTACTATGACCGCTACTACGATCCGCAACAATCAGTGGCTCAAACTGCCATTAGCCAAGCAGAGCAGGCGGTGCGTGATGACCCGCAAAATATTGATAAACGGTTAACTTTGGCTCAGACCTACATTGATTATGGTCGCTTTGATGATGGCATCAATATTGCCATGCAAATCGGGCAAACTGCGCCTGATAATGTAAATGCAGATCTTTTGCTAGGGCTTGCTTATGCCAAAAGCGGTAGACCCCAACAGGCGGTCCAACCTCTTCAGAAATTTATTGATAGTCGCAAAGATGAAAGCATGGCTGGACTCGATAATCAGTTGCAGTCGGCTTATTACTTTCAGGGAGATAGCTATTTGAAGTTGGGCCAGCCGCAAAATGCCATTCCGCCGCTTGAAACGACGGTTAATGAGGTCGGCACAGATGCGGATTCGATCTACAAGCTGGGGCTGGCTTATGCGGGCGTTCAACGCTACAACGATGCCATCCAGCAGTTCCAATTGGCCACTGAATTTGTCCCTAACTATACCGAAGCGTATCAGGCCATGGCCAATGTCTATGCGGCGACAAATCAACTGGACTTGGAGGGCTACGCCCTCGGCATGGTGGCTTACTCGAACAAAGATTATAAAACGGCTCTCAACCTTCTCCTCGAGGCCGCGCAGGCCAAGCCAGGTTTTCCTCCAATCTTTACGGGTCTCGGCCTGGTTTACGAGGCTACCCAGGATTTTAAGGATGCCCAAATATCCTATCAGACTGCCCTCAAGATTAATCCGAATGATTTCACTGCCACGAATGGCCTCCAAAGGGTCAATCAGCTTTTAGGAAAATAAATAGGAATCTTATCCATGACCACACCTAATATTGAGTCCCCTTCCGTTCCAACTCCTTCTGGATTGAAAGAAGAACAAGAAGACGAGCGCAAACGCCGTTTGTTATTACTCATCCTCCTTTTCTTGCTCCTCTTGTGTTGTGGCATCGCTTTTCTTTTCCTTCGTTATTTAGCCAAGCCTCAACCGCTTCCTCAGTTATTGCCTGTGTCGGTGGGCAACTATCCACCGGCCTACAAGTTTTCCATCGTCGGTGTAGATGGACCGGTGGGTGTGGCAGCCTCGCCCGACAACCAGCGGGTCTATGTCACCGAATCTGAAGGCGAACGCCTGATCAAAATATTTGATCGGAACGGCAATTTGATTGGCTCTTTTTCGCCCTTTGGCACAAACCAATACGACCGCGAATTGTTCGATGTGGCAGTGGATGCAACGGGCCGGGTGTTTGTGGTGGATCGCTACAACAACACGATTGATTTATTTGACGCGAATGGCAATCAACTGGATGGGATCATCGCCCCGAATATGACCCTCACAAAATTTGTCTCCCAGCATATTTCGGGGAGCATTCCGTCCGGCACCAGGCTTGGGTACGACGGTCTCAACCGTCTGGTCTTGTACCAGTTGCCGGGTCAGACTGAACAGAAGGTCAAGTTTACGCCTCCTGATAGCAGTTGGGGACCGCTGGGTATTCGCTTTGACTTGCAGGGTGATTTGATCTATACCGATATTACTCCCAATCTTCACAGCATACATATCATCTCATCTGCCGATATTAATGGCTCATGGGCGACGTTCAATCCGACCATCAAAGAATTCGGTTCCGAGGGGAATGGCACCGGTCAAATCAATTTTCCTTATGATGCGATCACCGATAGCAAAGGCAATTTCTATGTTTCCGATGGTAATAATTCCCGCGTCGAGATGTTTGGATCAAACTTTGCTTACAACACGTTTTTTGGATTCGGCACCGGCAACGATGGCCTTAACTTGCCACGCGGCATGTGGATGGATAGCAAAGAACATTTGCATGTTGTAGATGCTGTGGGGGCAGTTATCCGCGTCTATGATGTTTCCGGAAACACGCCCCAATTCCTCTACACCTTTGGTACACCCGGTGCAGATGATGGACAGTTCAATTATCCGATTGATATTTGTATTGATGGAACCGGCCGGCTATATATTGCTGACCGCGACAATAATCGTGTTCAGATCTGGTCATACTAGGAAAAAGGAGGTGACGATAATATATATGAAATTAAACATGAATTTGATTTTTTCAAGTCAATTTTGATGAAAGGAGAGTGAAACAACAATGAAGAAACTATTAATTGCTTTGGTAATCGGTCTCTTGCTTGTGGCCGCTCTTACCACCACCGCCTTAGCTGATAATGGTCCCCATGGCGGAACCGCCTTTACTTCAAGTGGCAGCATGGATGCTTGCGCCTCTTGCCATCGCGCCCATACCGGCCAGAGCACAAGTGGAAGTGGCGACCTTTTGAAGGCAAGCAGTATTTATGGCCTATGCACCTCTTGCCATGATGGTACTGGCGCCTATACCGATGTAGTAGATGGCATCTACAACACCACTACAATGTCGGGCGCAACCGCAGCTTCCCTTAAGGCGTCATTTGGTTCACAGGAAGGATTAGAGGGTGATGCGGGGGCACCGCTTTTCGGCGGCGGTTTCGTTTCCACGGTCGAGAACCATTCTTGGCCAGGAAATATGGTATATAACCCGAACCTGACCTCAATGGCAGCAGCTGTAGTATCCGGCCATCAAGTGGACGATCGTACCGCTCAGACGCCACAGAATGTCTGGGGCTCTGGTAATTACAACACCACTGCTCAGGCCACCACGGGCGGATTGAATCCAACACTTACGCTGACTTGTACCTCGTGCCATGATCCGCATGGCAATGCAGGGAAGAACGCCAGTGGCCTGGCAATCCCATCCTATCGTATATTGAAATATACGCCGGATGGTTCCAATGGCTATGAAATTACCTCCACAGCCGGATTGGCATTCTACACCAACGCATTGAAGCCGGAAAAAAGTACGGATGCTACAAGTGTGCCTAATATTGTCGGCACGATTACTGTGGGTACGAACACATTTTATTCGTCCACAGTTCTCAAGCCTTATGGCATGGGTGCAAATTCAACCGATAACTATACGGCTACCAGCTGGTGGTACACCCTCAATACGAACACCACCACCGGTTTTGATCCCTTCCTCGTTGCACTCTACCAGGGACACGGGGTCACGGGCAGCATGCCGTGGACTTCGGTAACTTTTGGACCAGGCGATCCTGTTACAGCTGGACTCCATGGTGTCAATTATCAGCGTCCGGCAACCACCAACAGCGCCAAATTATCCTGTTTTAATCCGGTAACGGGTCCGGCTGCTAATCCTCCAGTTGCAGCCAATACCAATAACTGTACCGCCGGGAACGGTTTTGTTCAGATTGGCGCTAACTTCGATAACAGCAATGCTCGTTATGGTATCGCGTTCTTCTGTGCTCAATGTCATGACCGCTATCTATCGAGTTCCGCCGGTTTGACAACCAGCACTGGCGATCAGCTGTTCATGTTCCAGCATGATTCTGGAGCCACAAGCACCATCGGCAGTAATCCGAACGTCACCTGCGTGGATTGTCATAATGCGCATGGTTCGAGCGCTACAGTTACTACGCTTGCATCTGATCCGCTATCCGGGATCAATGGCGACAGCTCTTTGCTGAAGCTCGATAACCGTGAAATGTGCATTACCTGCCACGCCAGCAGCGTCGATTTCACGCTAAAGTAGGAAGTGCGTGCACGATGTTCCATCAAGGGGAGGGCGTTCCTAGCGCCCTCCCCGGGTTCAATCGAATGACCATGCAATCATTTTCATTTTGAATGTGAGAAAGAAGAAAGATAGATTACAGAAGGAGACTGAAAGTCTCTGCCTCAGTGCATCGAAGTCCCTGCGGGATTTTCATGAAGTGAGGAGGGATTTCAATCCTGCCCAAAATTCTTTGAGATTTAAGAGTGAACCTGCTTCAACGATATATCCACGCCCATAAAAGTCTCCTCGGCCGCTTACTTTTGATCGGCTTGGTTTTGGTTAATATTGTTTTCTTTCCACACCTTGCGCAAGCCAGTGCGGAACTCGCCGCCCGCGACCCGATCTGGAACGCAAGGACAACTGACGCCCCCGCTTTTCTGCGAATGCTCGATGATCCGCGTAACCTGTATAGTGAATATGATCTTTCCACCCTGGCGGGTCATCTCATCAATTACGGTGTGGTGGATTCGCAGGGTTGTCCATCGGGCGGACTACAGCGGAATGGCAAAGCCAATGATTGCGGCGTACAGCGCGCCATCTCGGCTGCCGAGGTTTGGCAGAATCGATATAATGCCGATATTATCAACGCTTCTCAAGCGACCGGCGTTCCGCCGATTCTCATCAAAAACATTTTTATATGGGAAAGCCAGTTTTGGCCCCAAACCGTATTCATCAACACAAGTGAATTTGGATTGGGTCATATGACCGAGATGGGCGCAGATTCTTTACTTCGCTGGAATTATCCTTTTTATGATTCATTCTGCAATGCCCAATTGTCGTCCGATCGTTGCCAAAAGGTTTATGTTGAAGAACCGGACTACGTTCAATCCATGTTGCGCGGATTGGTCATCCAGCAAGTGGACGCAGATTGTTCCGGTTGCGTCTATTCTTCTCGATCTCACGCGCGCCGAGAGTAGCATTCCCATTTTTGCAAATACGCTGGTTGCCAATGCCAATCTTGTCAAGCATTACATCAAATTATATACAGGGGTCCGACGCGGCAGATACTTCCAGTTATGAAGACTTATGGGACTTTGCTCTGGCAAGTTATAACGCCGGACCGGGATGTTTCAGAACTGCTCTATTGCGAGCGGTTTATAGCAATGTGTCTTTGACTTGGAAGAATCTCTCACCCAAACTCGATCCGGGATGCCAGGGCGCAATTGCTTATGTAGATTTCATCAGCAAGACGGATCAGTATCGCCCGCAGGATGATCCCACCGTTAATCCGACCGTCACGCCAACTGCTTCTGTTCCGATTGCTGACATGACCCAAACAATTCCGGCTCAAACGCCAACACCAGCAACAACTCAAACGGTTTCTGCTCCAACCTCAAGCTTGCCCGTTACCCAGACAATTTCCGCTCAAACTCCAACTCCAACGGCTCCTCAAGCCGAAATCTCTGCTACGCCAGTTTCTGTTACGCCGTCTTCACAACCGACTTCTACAAGTGATATATCGGCTGGCTCTGAAACACCAGCACCAACTTCCGCTGGCAATCTACCGGCGAACTCTGAAACGCCAACTGTGGCCTCTACCGATTCTTCATCTGTAACTTCTGCACCGTCTTCACAACCAACTTCAACAAGCGATGGATCGCCTGGCTCTGAAACGCCAGCTCCAACTTCAACAAGTGATATACCGGTGAAATCTGAAACGCCAGCTCCAACTTCAACAAGTGATGTACCGGCGAACTCTGAAACGCCGAACCGCCGTCTCTACCAATTCTTCATCCGTCACGTCTTCGCCGACTGATTCAGCTAGTCCGACCAATGTGACCCCCACTGCTTCCGCCACGCCGAAAGCGACAGCTACGGTCTCTGTTTCGAATATGCTCAAGCCATTGCACGTTAGCAATGAACTGGTGATGAAGATTGATCCGCAGCAACGCAATTCGGTTTTGCAGGCTCTCGTCTCGTTGAACATGAGTCTCGCTCCGAGCGCAGAACAGGTTCAATCGCTGGATACAATGGTTGTCCGGGTTGACCCGAGTAACATGAATACAGCTTTAACGAAATTCAAGAAGCCACGCCGGCGTTGAATTTGTAGAACCCAATTATCTTGTATCCGCTTCCGGTTTGCCGGCCGATGCAAGCGCTCCGAACGATCCGTTGTTCCCTGATCAGAACTATCTGCAGAAGATTCAGGTTCCTCAAGCGTGGGATGCTTTGCCGACACTCCAACCCGTGATTGTCGCGGTTTTAGATACCGGTGTAAATATTACCCATCCCGATTTGATGAACTCAATTTGGCAGAACTCCGCCGAGGCGGCAGGCGCGCCCAAAGTGGACGATGACAACAATGGCTATGTGGATGATCTGCATGGTTGGAATTTTGTGAATGGCAGCAACGATGTTAGTGATGATAATGGGCATGGCACACATCTTGCTGGCATCATTGCGGCCACAACAGATAATAAAATTGGAGTTGCTGGTATAGCACCCAATGCTCGTATAATGCCGGTGAAGGTCCTGGATAAAAATGGTTATGGCTCATATGCCAATGTGGCGGGGGGAATTATCTACGCCACGGATATGGGCGCGCGTATTATTGAACTGGGCTTTGCTGGCACAGGTTCCAGCGAGCTGATGCAGAACGCTATTAATTATGCACTCGCTCATAATGTTTTGATCATTGCGGCGGCTGGAAATAGCGGAAACACAACGACATATTATCCTGCGGGTTATGACGGTGTAATTGCCGTAAGTGCTTTGGATGCCAACGATAAACTGGCAAGTTTTTCTTCAAGTGGTAATGATGTCAGCCTTTCTGCACCTGGCGTTGGAATTATTTCTACAGGGCTTTCGGACAATTATCCCTACATGTCTGGCACATCCATGGCCTCAGCGGAGGTTTCGGGAATTGCCGCGCTTTTGGTAGGCCAACCGCAGTTCACCGATATGAGTGATTTGCGATCGGCCTTACTGGGCAGTGCCCTTGATTTGGGAACCCCGGGACACGATCCGCAATACGGTTATGGGATGGTGCAGGCATTAAGCGCCCTCAAATACGCAGGAGCCAGTATTCCAACTTCTACTCCCAACGGAAGCCCGACTCCAACGCCGGGGGCAGGTGTTCACACCGCTTCAATTACCACAGAAACGTTATACGGCACAGCTCAAACCTGTACTTTTGGTAATCCCTCTGATAACAATAGTATTGACTTGCAGATCAATGGTTCATATTCAACCTGTACTGGGGCCTACTCGGCTAATTCGGTGGGGAGTTGGACCTATACAGCCATGCAGCCAATCACATCTATTCAGACGATTCAATCTGGAACCGGAGCGGTCATGCTCGATGTTGCATTTTCCTCGTCTGGTATTTCACCCAATGACATGATTGCTCTTCAAGTTTCGAATGATCAGGGAGCAGATTGGTACACAATCACGACTTATAGCGCCGATCAGGCAATGGCTACTCAGTCTTATGATGTCAGTCCATACTTCACAATGGTGTCGGAAGTGAATAAGGCGGAGGTAAGACTTGTGGGGGTTGCTGGTCAAGGCGACATGGTCACCATCAATTTAGATGAAGCCCGTTTGGATGTGAATGGTTACATTCCACCTACAGTATCGATCACAGCCCCCTCCAATAATTCTACATATGCTTATGGTACGAACATCACATTCACAGGCACAGCCACAGATCCGCAAGATGGAACCATCAACTCATCCATTGTTTGGTATTCTAATCTTACGGGACCGATTGGAAATGGCGCAAGCGTATCCACTTCTGCATTAATTCCAGGCACGCATACCATTTATGCGCAGGCAACTGACTCGGGCGGGGCACAAACCCAAGTATCCATCAACATCACGATCAGCAAGCCGACCAATAGCCCTCACGGCGGCTTCACATCAAACACCGATCTATGCGCGACTTGTCACCGCGATCATACCGCTCAAGGTAGCACTTATCTAACGACTAATCCTAACTCCGTTCTAACCAGCGACGCTTTTTGTTTGAGTTGTCACAGTGATGTATCCACGCACTCTAATATCAACTTCAGTGGGGCAGTGGAAGCGCCATTTCAAGTACGGTGTATTCAATGCCATGATCCGCATGGCTCTGGAAATCTGTTCGACATCCGGACCAATATCATTACCAATATAACTACGGGAGCCACAGCAGGTCCTGTAAATTTCACAGCCTTAACCGGTTCCAATTCTTTTGATGACGGCACAAGTACAAATACACTTTGTGTCGTTTGCCATACAGCCTCAACGATGAAAAATCATCCCGGTGGACTGGATCACTATGATAGCACCACTGGCACATATACATTGGATTACACTGGGCAAAGTTGCATTGCATGCCATCCTCATAATGCCGATAGCAACTCCGCCACATTGGATGGTTTCATGCCAGTACGCACCACAAACCCATAATGCGAATCAAGAACGAATGAAAAAGAACATTTCCTGTTTCTCGTCTCTTTTTGATATTCTGATTGACTTTGCATTGATGGGCATGGGCTATTTGATCTACTATCATTTTACTATCCACCCTCTTGCACCGTTGAATTGGAATCCCATTGTGATTTAATTCTTTGGCAGCAAGCTACTGGCCACGTTGATTCTTTCAGGAGTTCCGTTTATTATCGGTCTGTTATCTCTTGTGCGGACTGTATACCGTCTTTTGTTGGCGCTAAAACCCCGCTCGGTTAAAACATAGCAAACACCTTATTCCGTTTTAGATGTTGCCAACCCGCTTTGCACGGAGTATGCCGCGGCTTCTGCGCGATTCTTCAGATTTAACTTTTGTAAAATGTGCTTGAGATGATATTTAACCGTATTCTCGCTGATCTTCAACTCCTCAGCGATGGCTTTGTTCTTCAGGCCGTGCGCGATCAGTTTCATTATCTCAATTTCACGCTCCGATAAAACGGGTCTGGTTTCATCGAGCAGAACTCGAACTCTTTGCTTGCTGTGCGATATGCGCCAGCAATTGGCTTGTCATTTCTCCGGAAATGGGAGCTTTCCCCTCCTTTCGAGCCGCGCATTGAGGCGATAAAGGATTGGGAATCCAAACTCTTGAGCAGATATCCATAAGCGCCGTTTTCAATGGCGCTCACTAAATCGTCACTGCGATCCGAGACGGTCAGCATGATGACTTTTGTGTCAGGCGCTGCAGTTCGAATCTGCTGCAAAGCCTGCAAGCCATTCATGAGCGGCATATTTAGGTCCATGAGAACGATATCGGGCTTTAACTTTAAAGTTTCACGGACAGCTTGCTCGCCGTCACCCGCTTCGCCCGCGACTTTGCAACCCCGAAGCCTTGAGAAGGCTTGTGAGTCCGTCACGAAAAAGAGAGTGATCGTCTGCAACAAGAATACGCATGAGTTAATTCGCGTCCTTAAAGGACAAGGGCCTTAAAGGACAAGGGCAAAGAAACAGTGACTTTGGTGCCTTTGCCAACTTGCGATTGTATCACTAACTCCCCATGCAGACTTTCCGCGCGCTCACGCATTGTTTGCAAACCGTACTGCGATCTTCCGGAAGATGGAACTCGACGCGGGATCAAAACCGATGCCGTTATCTTCGATGATTAATACAAGTTTTTCATCGCGGAAAATAGTTTGCACGGATGCTTTCGATGCTCTGGAGTATTTGCGGATGTTACTCAATGCTTCCTGAACGATGCGGAGTGCTTGTACTTCAATCTCGGGCAATAATTGGATATTTTCCTTATTGGGCTCAGAAAGATACGTAACAGGAATGTTGCACAACTCTTGGAATTGATCCACATAACTGCGTATGGCGAGAGTCAGACCAGATGCAAGTAATCGCGAGGCGCGCAGACCGTGAATGGCATCCCGCACGTCGGTCAAGAGATTACGCGAGGCGTCTTCCAATTCACGCAAATTGGAAAGCGCTTCTTTTTTCTTACCGCCATCTACAAAGAGATAGATCGCTCCGATTTTCATGTTCAAATACGCGAGAAGTTGCGGAAGGCTGTCGTGAAGTTCGCGGGCGATTCGTTCACGTTCTTCGACGATGGCTTGGCTCAAGAGTTCGCCGCGCTTTTTTTCTTGCTCGATGTGCATCTCAATTTCCACACTCATATGATTAAATGTATTGGCTAGATGATCTAGTTCATCCCCCACTTTTGAAACAGGCAAGCGCGCTTTGTAGTCGCCCGTTGTATAAGCGTTCAGCGGTTGCATAAAAGCCTTGATGCGTCTGATCGCTAGAAAATCAAGTAGAAAATAGATTGCTGCGAAAATCAATAGCGTTGTGAGAATGGACAGGCCTAAGTTTATGAGGGCATTTTGCCGCGCTAGACTTTGTTCTTTTTGCGATGAGACATCCACAAGCAAAACGCCGAGATATTTCTGATCACTGCCATGACATTGATTGCATTCAGGACTATTTTCGATGGCTGTTGCGACTTGTAATGTATCCACATCGCCAACATTTATATTTAAGGTCGTTGGCAAAGTGTTTCCGGAATGTTGATGACATCCGGCACAACTAGCCGAGCTGACATCTAGTGTCATGCCCGCTTCGTTTCCACTTGTGGAGCTATCGGCTTTTACAACGCTGTTTTGATTCAGTAACATCACTCGCTCTACATCGTTGATTCCGCTACTGTTTTGAATCATTGTTCCCACCATAGCATCGTCATGCAATAACATAGCTTGCTTTAGCCCGCTTAAAATCACATTGCCTATGGTTTGGGCGTCTTCTTTGTTGTCAGTTCGAATGAACTGATTCTCGCGATAGTATTGCCATAATGAAAAAATGCTCATCAATACCAGAAGAGGTAGCGCAATGCTCCACGCAAGCCGAACGTGTAAATCAGCCCTTGAAAATAACTTCATGTAGATTGATTCCTTGTTTCTGATCCTTGAGCATTGCTAGGTTGGAATGCGATGAATGCAATTATAATTCATTGCCATACTAGGAGCAGCTAGTCTGGCTCAGAAAAATAATGACAACTTTTTTCACTTGTCGAAAAAATCAAACTGCATTACATTGGCTCGAAGTATACTCGAATATGAATCTTAACTCTTGGATGGGAAGGCTATGAAGGCTATTATTGATTTCTGGAAAAAAGACGTCATCAATAAAATGATTATTCTTGTACTTTCCGTGCTTATCATTGGCTTTCTTGCCTTCCTTTACTTTTTGTTGACCATTCCAAAGGGAAGCACTTTTTACAGCGCTTTCTTTTCTGCAAATAATAACATACCGACTCTGGTTTCCCAAGCCAGCACTGCGACTCCGATGCCAACACCGACCACTGCTTTCTTCCCTTCGATAATGCCGCGTCCCGCTTCCACCTCGACGGGAGTTCTCATCGTCTCCATTGACTCCATTCGCGCCCGTCACTTTCATACCTTCGCCAACGCCGACGCATGTTCAATCAACCGAAACAACCGCGCCAGTTTCCCCATCAGCAACGTTAGTGTCAACTGCATCGAATAGCTCTGCCACTGCTTGCATTCCTAATAATCCTCCTGAAACGGGCAGGGTGGTTGGCGTGCTGGATGGTAATACCATAAAGGTTCTTCTGAGTAGCGATGGAAAAATTTATGTGGTCCGTTATATTGGAATTGCTGTGCCGCAATATGGCGAAACACAGGAGCTGTATGGTAATGTGGCTGAGGCTGAAAACTATAATCTTGTCTTTGCCAAAAATGTGAATATGTTCAGCGACACTTCTGATAGAGATTCCGCGGGTCGTTTATTGCGCTATGTTACCGTCGGAGATAATTTTATAAATCTTGTAATGATTCAGCATGGATTGGCTACTGCTCTCACTGTCCAGCCAGATACTGCTTGCGACGCAGTATTTCAGAGCGCAGAACAAATTGCGCGGCAATCTCAGATAGGCAGGTGGGTGCCTACATCAACTCCAAGTTCGCCCTGATACTTGCGCGTTGACAGCAGGTTTATAATTGCGTGGTGTCGGTCTTAAAAAAATATTTCCTCTTAAATCCAAAAATTCATTTTCTAAATCATGGTTCGTTTGGCGCGACACCAAAACCGGTCTTTCGAGACTATCAGCGTTGGCAACATGAATTGGAACATCAACCCGTTGAATTTCTGGGACGACGCGCATCGGCATTGATGGCAGATTCCCGCCTCGCGCTCGGAAAGTATCTAGGCACACATGCCGATAACTTGGTCTACACTCAGAACGTCACGATTGCGCTTAATATCGTGGCGGATTCACTCGAACTGGGCCCTGACGATGAAGTTTTGACGAGCGATCATGAATATGGCGCGCTCGACCGTATGTGGAGATTTTTATCCAAGGAACGCGGATTTAAATATATCAATCAAAAAATCTCTTTGCCGCTCTCGACCACTCAACAATTTGTCGATGATCTTTGGCAGGGAGTTTCTTCTCACACGCGTGTGATCTTTCTCAGTCATATTTCATCGCCTACTGCAATTTTGTTTCCGGTTGCAGAAGTTATTCGCCGCGCGCACGCGAAGAACATTCTCACTATCATTGATGGCGCACACACGCCGGGACAAATCCATCTTGATCTTGATTCACTCGGCGCGGATTTTTACGGCGGCAATCTGCATAAGTGGTTGTGCGCGCCGAAGGGCGCCGGATTTCTTTATGCGCGGCCCGAGGTTCAGCATTTGCTAAAGCCGTTGGTAGTTTCATGGGGTTATGAAAGCGAGACGCCTAGTGGTTCAACGCTGGTTGATTATTATGAATGGTGGGGGACGCGCGATCTGGCTGCATTTTTATCCGTGCCAGCCGCGATCGAATTTCAGGAGAAACATGATTGGGATCGCGTCCGCGCAGATTGTCATGGGTTGGCGTGTGAGGCATTGAACAAAATCGAAACCCTGACTGGTGTTCCATCTTATTATCCCGATGATAGTTGGTATGTTCAAATGTTCGCCGCACAGTTACCCGAATCAATCAATGTTTCTCAATTCCAAACTCGAATGTATGATAAATATCGAATCGAGGCACCTGTTCATGAATGGAATGGAAAGAAATTGATACGGGTTTCGATTCAAGGATACAACACAGCAGAAGATATTAAGGCTTTGATTAATGCTTTGAAGTACATGCTTTGACGCGCCTATAATCTATAGGGTGAGTTTTCTACATTGCACAGAATCAGGAATATGGTATGGATATTTCTTTGGCATTGGGCGCAGGCGGCGCGAAGGGCAATTCGCATATTGGAGTTTTACGCCAGCTTGAAAAGCACAAGTTTCGCGTCCGCGCGATCGCTGGGACCAGTTTCGGCGGTGTGGTGGGCGCGGTATATGCGGCTGGATATTCAATTGACGAGCTAGAAGAGATCTTCGCCGCGTGGATCAACATCATTTATACGGATACCGCCCTCAGGATAATGCTTCATTGTATGGTTTGGCGGGTATTGAGCAATGGCTGATTGATGCACTCGGAGATCGCACCTTTGCTGATCTTAAAATCCCATTTGCAGTTGTGGCGGTTGATTTGAACAGTGCCCATGAAGTAATTTTATGCGAAGGCCGTGTGCGAGATGCCATTCTGGCGACGATTGCATTGCCTACGATCTTTTCACCATTTCGCGCAGATGGAATGGAACTGGTGGATGGCGGTATTTTCGATCCCGTGCCTGTTTCAATTGCTCGTTCTCTCGCGCCTCATCTGCCGGTGGTGGCGGTTGTTTTGGCGAGTCCCATCGGCGAACCGACGCGCTTGCCTCCTTTGCATTTGCCCATCCCTGAACCCATCATCCAACAACTAACTCGTCTGCGCATCACACAGGCTTTGGGTGTGTTCATGCGCTCGTTGGACGTTTCTGACCGTTTGTTAACCGACTTGCGTTTGAAGATTGATAAACCCGACGTGATCATCCGCCCCGATGTTGGAGATATTGGCTTATTGGATGTGGTTGATATACATGAAGTAGCCAAGCGCGGCGAAGTCGCATTCGAGGCGGTTTTGCCTGAACTCAAAGGCGCCACAACTTTATCGAGTCATCTGCGCCGCCGATTGCTTGGTGATTGAATATGAAACGCGATTTGCGTGAGTATGCAAAGCGAACGAATGTCCAGCTTGCCGTTGGAGCGTTCGCTCTGCTTTTTATTTTTGGGCTGGGATTGATCTGGCTCATCTATGGCAGAGGCGCGGCTATCATAGGCTTCTTGTGTTTGCTGGGCGCACTTGTGCCAATTGTCCTTATTTTGCTTGCGTTATTGGGCATGGATTGGATTGTAAAACATGCGAATTCCAAATGATAACGAATTGATTACGTTTCAAAATTGGACTGTGCGCGTTCGAATTGCGACGCAGAAGCCTGCGCGTTTACTGCTTCTCTTACATGGCTGGACTGGCGACGAAAACTCGATGTGGGTCTTCATGCGAAACTTTTCTTTGGATTATTGGATCGTTGCTCCACGCGCGCCGTATGCGACCGAGCCAAGCGGCTATTCATGGCGAGCCCCGCGAGCGCCTCAATCCGGACCTCGCGGCTGGCCCCGCCTCGAAGATTTTCATGCCTCCGCTCATTCGTTGATTGCTCTCATGGATGATTACGCCGCGCAAAATGAATTGGATGCGCGACAGTTCGATGTGATTGGATTCAGTCAGGGCGCGGCGTTGACGAATGCAGTCTCTTTGCTTTATCCCGAACGCATTCGCCGCGCGGGCGTGCTGGCCGGCTTCCTTCCTGTTGGATCAGAACCTTTGATTGAAAAACGACCGTTAAACGGCAAGCTGTTTTTCGTCGCGCATGGAACGCTGGATGAAATGGTCAAGATTGAATATGCGCGCCAATCGGTCGAGATGTTGCAACGCGCGGGCGCATCTGTCACATTCTGTGCAGATGAAGTCGGGCATAAGCTTAGCGCGAATTGCCTGCATGCATTGGAAGAGTTTTTTGCTTAGCCCGCCCCACCTGCCCCTTCGGGGCATCCTCCCCAAATTCCAAAAATTCCAAAGGAATTTGGGGAGGGCAGGGAGGGGTTTGACTCGGCGTCTCTTTACGAGTATCCTTGTCCAATCTTTTTGCGAAGTACTGCACGGTTATCTGAATTAGTGAATTGCTTTTATGCTCGTGAGCAATGGAAGCATTACAAAAATTATTACAAGAAGCAGTAAAGGTGAATGACTATGAAATCTAATTCTTTATCGCGCCGCGAATTTCTTAAACTAGCTGGGTTCGGCGCCGGCACACTTGTATTGAATCCATTTTTGGGTGCGCGCGATTTCAGCGTGCTTGGACTCGCACAATTTCCAGCAGGAGATCAATTGGGCAGAATTGCCGTGACACCCTATTTCAACTCTACCGTACTTAGAACGAGTCCGGATGAAAATGCCACAGCGATTCGGAATGTTGAACAAGATGAAGTTGTTGTCTGGCTGCGCGAGGTAGTTGGTACCACAGCAACAGGAGGTATCTCTCGGCAGTGGGTTGAAACGCCGGATGGATATTTGTATTTGCCGCACGTTCAACCAGTCCGCAATTTGCCGAACACACCAATAAATGCCGTGCCTGCAGGCAAGCCAGGCTTTTGGGCTGAAGTGACGGTCCCTTACGTTGACTTGAAAATCCAAAACCAACCTATTGCCCCTGCAATAAAATTTTTAATGGAGCATAATGAGCCCGTGCGGTTGTATTATGGTCAGGTGGTGTGGCTGGATCAGGTTGGAACGGATGCGACAGGGAAAATTGCTTATCGCTTTAATGAATCAACCGGGCCATGGTTATGGATACGGCGACCTATTTCTAGCTGACGCGGCCGCCTTCCGTCCGCTGACGCCAGATGATGTATCACCAATCAATCCGAATGTTGATCCGGCGACCAAGAAGATTACTGTGGATGCAACCCCAGAGCATCAAACGCTTTCCTGCTTTGAAGGCAAGAACGAAGTGTACTTCTGTAGGATTTCGAGTGGCGATGATCAGGCTCAATATTCAACACCAGTCGGTGATCAAGCCACGGCGCGAAAAATGTTTTCAATTCATATGTCCGCTAGTTTAGGCAAAGCGGGAGGCAGCGATAGTGGTTATGATACGATGGCGGTTCCGTGGCCCACGTTTTTCAATCTCAATGTCGGCGCGGCGATCCACGGAGTCTTCTGGCATAACTATTTTGGATACCAGAAATCTCATGGCTGTATCAACGTGACTCCGGAAGATGCCCAGTGGATTTTCCGCTGGACCTCGCCTTTTGTTTCTTTGGATCAAAGCGAAATTCAAATGCAATGGCCGAACGTCGGCACGCCGGTATCGGTCAGTGATTTATATACAGCGAAAACTGGATAACTGCTTCGATGAATATTTCGGAAGTCACGATTGGTCTGGCGTTTCTTGCTGGGCTCGCGTCTTTTCTCTCCCCTTGTGTCTTTTCTCTGGTCCCTGCTTACATCGGTTATCTGAGCGGACGCGCGGCTGGAGGAGAAAATACCGCTTCGAAATCGCTGGATCACTTTCACACATGGCTTGGCATTTGTGCTGGGCTTCAGTATTGTCTTCATTGTTTTAGGTGTGGCCGCTTCGGCGGCGGGCGGATTGCTTTTCGACCTCCGCAATTGGCTTGCGAAGATTGGCGGAGTGGTTGTCATTATTTTTGGTTTGCATATGATCGGTGTCTTTCGTATTCCTTTTTTGGAATATGATGCGCGTGTTCATGAACTACCCGATCCAAAGTTTGGGTATCTTTCATCCGCCTTGATGGGCGTATTTTTCTCCGCGGGATGGTCGCCGTGTGTCGGTCCCGTACTGGGCACGATCCTGACATTTGCTATCAACGGCGGTTCAGTTGCACTTGGTGTAAAATTGCTTTCGTCTTATTCTGCCGGGCTTGCCATTCCATTTCTTGCCGCCGCGTTGGGCATCGGCTGGGTGACAACGATTTTGCGAAGATACAAAAAGGTCATGCGTTATGTTGAAATTGTCATGGGTGTGATTATGGTGATTGTCGGCGTGATGTTGTTGACCGGTGTGTTTGAGTTGATTGCTCAACGCGGTCAATTCTTTTATTTCAACTTTGGGATTTGATTGAGGCAGAATGCTTAACGTAACTCTTTATATGCGCGACCATTGCGAATTGTGCGATCAGGTTAAAAAAGATTTGAAGGATTTAGAGAATAAATTTCCGCATCATCTTGCCGAAGTAAATATTGATTCCGATCCGGCGTTGAAGGAAAAATACGGCGATCAAATTCCGGTGGTGGAAATTGGGCCGTATAAACTCAAAGCACCAATCACGCATCAGGCTTTGGAGATGACGCTTGGGGCGGCGAATGATCGCCGCGGTCAACTAGAAAAAGTGGACAGTGAAAAATATCAGGAACGCGTCCGCAAAGGGGAGACGATTTCAAGAAGCGACCGCATTTATTTTTGGATTGCCCAGCATTATCTGGCTGTCATCAATTGGATTGTTTTTATTTATGTTGGCTTGCCTTTCCTTGCTCCAACTTTGATGAAAATCGGCGCGGATATTCCGGCAAAAATTATTTATACGGTCTACAGTCCGCTCTGCAATCAGTTCGCGTTCCGTTCGTTCTTTCTGTTTGGCGAACAGCCTTATTATCCGTTGAAAGAAGCGGGCATGATGGGAGTCAAGACACTTGAGCAAGTTACTGGATTCCAGAATCTGGCGGATCCGTTCAACGTCTCGCGCTTGTATGCGCGCCAGTTCATCGGCAACGCAACGCTTGGATATAAAGTCGCTGTCTGCGAACGATGTGTCGCGATCTATGCCGCCATCCTTCTCTTTGGTCTGATCTATGGACCTCTCAAACGCCAAATCCCATCTCTGCATTGGATACTATGGTTTTTGATTGGCATCGTTCCGATTGCCATTGACGGCTTCTATCAATTGTTCAGCCAGTTCAACTGGCCCTGGCTTGTGACCTATCTGCCTTATTATGAAAGTACGCCGTTCATGCGTGTGCTGACCGGCGGCTTGTTCGGTTTTATGACCGCATGGTTTGCGTTCCCTTCCGTTGAAGAATCAATGAAGGATACGCGCGAGGTTTTAATTAAGAAGTTTGCGGTGGCGAAATAGAATGATGTCATTGCGAGGAGCGTTCTGCTCCGAAGCAATCTCCGACTTAGTAGGAGATTGCCGCGCTCGCTATCGCTCACTCGCAATGACATTAAATAAAACTTATGCCTTTCACTCATAACAACGGAATTCGCTATTACACCTTTGATCTCTTCCCGCGCGAAGTGACGCAGGCGGTCTTCACGCGGCAGGGAGGCGTCAGCCCGGAGCCGTGGGCTTCGCTCAATGTCGGCGGGACGGTGGGTGATGAAGTGATACACGTGCGCGAGAATCGTTATCATTCCTTTGCCGCTCTCGGTCGGAGAATCGATTCGCTTTATGATGTCTGGCAGGTTCATTCCGCTGAGGCGGTCATTGCCGATGCGCCGCGCGATCCCAATCATCAATTGATTCAAGCCGACGCGATCTTCACCGATAAACCTGAAGTCACATTATATATGCGCTTTGCGGATTGTGTCCCGATTCTGTTTTATGATTCAAAGAAAGGTGTGGTTGGACTGGCTCACGCAGGCTGGCTCGGAACGGTGCGCGGCATGACGAGCGCGGCAGTGAAGAAGATGTGCGCACATTATGGCTCGAAGCCTGAAAATATTTCGGCGGCCATCGGTCCTTCGATTGGCGTGGATCATTACGAGGTCGGCGCGGACGTGATCGCCAAAGTGCAAGAGTTTTTCGGCCCGGATTCTGAACGCTTGATCGAGACGCGGGATGGCAAAACGTATCTTGATCTGTGGTCTGCGAATTCTATTCAACTGCAAAAATCTGGCGTGGAAAGAATTGAAGTGGCTGGATTGTGCACTGCCTGTCATCTTGACGATTGGTTCTCGCACCGCGCTGCGAAAGGCAAGACGGGACGTTTTGGGGCGATGATTGCATTGCAAAAATAGAATGTTTGATAAATGGTAGAGGAAAATATATGATCAAGAATAAAATTGTTTTGATTCTTGGTGCAGGTGCATCTGCTCCGTATGGTTTTCCACTCGGAAGAGATCTTATGTGGGAGGTTATAAGGAAGATAGAAACGGAAAATATGTTTAATAATCTCCTTATACAACTTGGATTTAAGTTAAATCATCAAAGAGAATTTGCAAACGAACTAAAGATTGCTATGCAACCCTCTTTAGATGCGTTTCTAGAAAATAGGGGAAAAGATTTTATGGAAATTGGTAAAGCTGCTCTTGCTGCTGCCTTAATTCCTTATGAAAACGCTCAAGACTTAATGAAGACTGACTTTGAATTGTCACCTAATTCGGGAAGGTGGTATAACTATCTGTTGAACTTATTGGGTAATCGTGATGAATTTGCCCAGAATAATTTATCGATAATAACCTTTAATTATGATCGTTCACTAGAGTATTTTTTGTACTATGCTTTACGGCCCAGATTTGGTATTGATGATCAAAACGCAATTGAGCTCATTCAAGCGATTCGAGTTGTGCATATATACGGTCAATTAGGAAAGCCTCAATTCTTAGATCAGTCTGGGCGTCTCTATAACGGCGAAGTAGATGCTGAGATCATAAAAAAGTTGGCGAGTGAGATCAATATTATTCACGAAGATGTGGGGACAACCCCAAATCTTGTAAAGGCTCAGCATTTAATCCAACAAGCTGATCTATTAGTCTTTTTAGGTTTTGGTTATCATAGGATGAACGTTGATCGTCTAAAGATTCGGGATTATTATGTTTCGCGCGGGATGCTGCAAGCTGTTGGTACCGGCTACGGGCGGGCAGATGGTGAGATAGAACGTGATGTGGAGTTATTAATTAATCAAGGTCTCTTCCGTCAGTATATTCAATTATATACGTATCAGGTATTAGATTTCTTGCGGAATACTAATTATCTACAATAGTTTTGGCGTTTGTTGTTAGGTCAAATTGAATACATACATGTCCAATCTTGTCTCGTCCATCCGCGAAAATTATCAGAAAACCCTTGATGCTATCACAACCTCGGCGCGCAAAGCAGGGCGCGAGCCTGAATCAGTGCGGCTGGTGGTGGTGACCAAACTGCAGCCCATCGAAGTTGTCGAAGCCGCCATTGAAGCCGGTGCGAAAATCCTCGGCGAAAATTATCCCGAAGAAGCCGTCCAAAAAATACTGGAATTGAAATCTCAAACTGCGGTAGAATGGCATATCATTGGTCATGTGCAAAGCCGCAAGGCGCGTCTCGTAGCCGAGCACTTCGCCCTTTTCCAATCGCTCGATAGCCTCAAGCTCGCCGAACGCGTCGGCCATTTCGCCGCCGAATTCAATCGCCTGCTTCCCGTTTTGCTGGAGTTCAACGTCGGCAGTGAAGAAAGCAAATCTGGCTGGGCTGCCTCGGATGAAACACACTGGATGGATTTGCTGAACGATGTCAATGCAATTGCATCGTTGACGCATTTGCGAGTCCGCGGCTTGATGACAATGCCGCCTCTTTTCACGGAACCCGAAGCGGCGCGTCCGTACTTTCAGCGTTTGCGCCGCCTGCGAGATTTCCTTGCAGCGCATGTGCCGCAAGTCGAGTGGCACGAACTCTCGATGGGCACCAGCGCCGACTATCCGATTGCGATTGAAGAAGGCGCAACTTTAGTTCGAGTCGGGCAAGCCATTTTAGGTCAGAGGCCCCGACGTGGAGATTAAATGTTTCTTGTTGCTGAATTTATTCATGTGGTCGCGCAAATACTGATCCTGCTGGTGATCGTCTCAGCCATCCTTTCGTATTTCATGTCGCCGTATCATCCGTTGCGCGAGACAATTGACCGCATCGTTGATCCATTGCTGGCGCCCATCCGGCGCGTTGTACCCGCAGTGGGCGGTTTTGATTTCAGTCCGCTGATCTTAATCGTCTTGATCGGATTGATTGATCAAGTTTTGACAAATATCTTCTTGCGTTTATAACGAGGTCAGTATGCCCAAAAGAGATTTTCATTTGCATGATGGGAAACTAGGCTCGGCGATTGCGATCCGCGTGACGCCGCGTGCCAGCGGTAATAAGATTACCGAGGTGCTCGACGATGGGACAGTAAAGATTCATTTAGCCGCGCCTCCCGTGGATAACGAAGCAAATGAGCAATTGATCGCTTTTCTTTCGGAGGTATTGAGCGTTGCGAAGTCACGCATTGAGATTGTGGCAGGTGCAACCGGACGAGATAAACTGGTATCTGTGCTTGATATGGATAATGAGACGGTTCATCAGCGCCTTATAGCCCACCTGGATTAAAGGAATGATCAAAGTAGAGCTACCGCGTCGCAGTGCATCTACTTTTTATTTAAGGAGTAAGGCTATATAAGTTGCGATAGATGGCATAAATTTCATAGATGCTTTGAATATATTGCCGCGGTTCATCATAGCGGATGGTTTCAAGAAAGAGATCGGGGTCATTGCCGGAAAGTTGTGACCATTGATAAGCGTTTCCAGGGCCGGCATCGTAAGCGGCTAAGGCTTCATATAAGTTACCTTTGAACAAATGCTGGTTGGATGCAAGATAATGCGCGCCAAACTTAATACTGACCTCAGGCCAGTAAAGTTGGTCCGAACCATAATTCACTTGTAAATTAAGAGATGAGGCGATGCTGGCGCCTGTGCTGGGAACGATCTGCATCAAACCGATGGCTCCTGCGGTTGACCCCGCAAAGCTTTCGAAGAGACTCTCCTGCCGCACCACGCTTAACAAAAACAATGGATCGAGTCCGTTGGCTTGCGCGGCGGGGGTGATCAAATTCATGTAATATAAACCATAACGAACATGATTAAAATAGGCTGGAGCCTCCAAGGAAGATGGATTGTCGTTCTTTCCGGCAAGTGTCAATACCTGGCGCGCCGCGAAGATGCCCGAACGATACAATCCAAGGTCAAGTAGATAATTTGCCAAACGATAAGTCAGCACCGGATCGTCGCTGACGGAATTGCGCAAATCCTCGAACTCGAGACGAGCATCTTCCAATTGTCCCAAATCCCATAATTCGGTGCCGCGCACAAAGCGCGGGTCGAGGGCGAGCGGACCGGGACCGGTGAGGTCCCGTTCCCGCCGGAAGATTGAATGTTAATCTCATCCATGAGTTTGCATCTTTGCGTTCCGCTGTTAAATCAAAATTGAGATTCGTCGGCGAAGATGGTGCGAAAGGATCGCGTCCTAATAAAATATCTCGCGCACGCAAACTGTAATAGCCGCCGGGATCAATCCCTTGCGCTTGTTGCCACGCCGATTGTGCATCACTGGTTTGACCAAGTTGTTGTTCCGTCTTGCCGATCCATAGATTCGCACGCGCCTGATCCTCTGCTTGAGTGGCTAATGCGAGACTGCGTTGGAAATCTTTGAGCGCATCGCTGTATTTGGATTCTCGATAGCGCATAATGCCCGCTTCAAATACAGCGGTCGGAGCCTGATCGTTGCCGGAATATTCATTGGGGACGCGTTCCCAAACTTGTGCGGCTTGTTCGAGCTTGTTATCCTGCTCGTAGATACTTGCCGCGCTCATGAGCGCATCCGGTGCCTGATAGGACGCGGGTGCGGCTTGCACGAATCCAAGCAGAGTATCCACTGCAGCTTGAGAATTGTTGAGATCGTTCCATTGCGTATCCGCTTTTTGATTTCATCCATCCGCCCAATGCGGATTGGATGAATAATGCTGAATGAAGTAAGTAAATTCGCTCACTGCGCCGGTATAGTTTTGCATTTCCTGTAATGTAAGCGCTTTGTAGTAATGTGCCGTTCCATCGTTGCCGGGGTTGGCGGCGATATAGCGATTGAACGCATCGAGTGCCGGATTAAAGCGGCCGTATAATTATTTTGCGTGGCGAACCAATAATCCGTCAGGCCTGCGATCGAAATCATCCACGGCGACATTCGCGCCGACCAATTCAAGCAATGACTGGTACGCATAATAGGAAACCGGATAATTTGAAATCGCGTCGCGGAAAAATCCATATGCTACGTCGGTTTTATTCAACGTGAGATTTGCTTCCCCTAATAGATAATCCATTTCCGATTTGGTGAAATCGTTGTTGGTGCTCGACATGATCGAAGTGTAGATTGAAATGGCAGTGGCGTAATCCCCAATCTGCGTGCGCATTTGCGCGGTCTTGATTTGCAGGGCAAACTCATCGTCGAGATGCGGGGCGGCCTGCGCAGCTTCATAGGCGGTGAGCGCATCGGAATAATCGTTGCCTGCGCTGAGGGCGTCGCCACGCAATTCCTGAACGTAAGAATTGATCACGCCGGGACGCAGCGTTAAATATATTTGATAGGCCTGTGCGGCGCTGGCATAGTTTTTCATTTGGGAGTATGTCTGTCCCTGCAAAAAATAAGATGGGCCCATTGCATATGGTGAGTTCGGATACATTGAATTCAATTGTTGAACCGTGGCTAGTACATCCGCGTTGCGGCCATCAGTATATTGAGTGCGCGCCAATCCCCATAATGCCGCAGCCTTGATGTTTGGATCGCTTGAGTTAGCGTACGCCGCGCGATAATCTGACGCGGCGCCTTCGATGTCTCCATCGAAGAAGGCTTGGTCGGCGTTTTCAATTCGGACGCTGGGAATAGGCGTGTATGTTGGAGACGGAGTGGGGGATGGGGGGATGGTCGGTGTGATGCTGGGGGTGGAGGTTGCTATGCCGGGCACAATGGATGGAATATTTGAAGACCATGCACAGCCCAATAAAATGATTATCAATGTGAAGCCAAGAATGATGCGTGCCATTCGTTTCATGCCGCTCCTTATACTGGTAAAGCCAGGGCATGTCAAGCATACTGTATAATTGTAAATTAATGAAAACGCAGATCATCACGCTTGAATCGCATGACGATTTGATCTCAGTACGTGATCGCATGTCGTGGGCAAAATCGCCGCGTATATTGCTGATATGGCCAAAATTTGAACGCGTCACACTTCGACCTGTGGACTTGCGCGTGCTTCAGAGTCATGCACATGTCCTCGGCGCGGAACTGGAACTCGTGACTTCGAATTCCAAATGTCAAACGCAACGCGGTGGGGATTTGGCATTCCGGTCTTTGCAACAACTGCCGAGGCTCAGCGTGAGGCTTGGCCCGCGCGCAAACTTCCAAAGTCTCGCCGCATTTTGGCGCTTCGAAAGTCTGCGCTGCATAATTTGCGCGAGATGAAAGAGCAGAGCAAAGTTGAAGAAGCGAAGTGGAGATCCAATCCAATTGCGCGCGTGGGATTCTTCACGGTGGGCGTGTTGGCTGTTTTAACGGTAGCCGCCTTATTCATCCCGCGTGCGACGATTAAGTTGTCTCCTGTCTCTCAACAGCAATCCATCATGATCCCCGTCTCTGCCAATCCGAATACTGAATTTGTATTTATTTCGGGCAATGTGCCCGCGCATCAAACGAGCGTTCTTGTGACAGCTACGCAGACGATAGCGATTACATCGCAAGGCGCGGTGCCAAACGATAAAGCGGAAGGGATCGCACGCTTTACAAATCTAACGCAAGCCGATTTGACAATTCCTGCAGGCACAGTGATTTACACAACTGATTCTCCATCTGTTAAATTCCAAACGGTGAACATCACTCATTTGCCGGGAGGCTCGCAGAAATTTGTTGAAGTGCCAATTGTTGCAGTGGAGGCTGGCTCATCCGGCAATGTGGCGGCGAGCGCGATCCAGGCTATCGAAGGAAGCCTTGCGCTTTCGGCTTCAGTCACCAATCCAAATCCCACAACCGGCGGAACCGATCTGACCACGACGGAAGCGGTGGATGCAGATCGTCAGAATTTGCATGATCTGGTGATGACCGCTTTGGATCAACAGGCAAAGCAGGAGATTAATGCTTCGATTGGCGCGCATGATTTGCTTTTGCCCAATACGCTGAAAGCGGATGCGCCCTTGCAGGAAATCTACGATCCGCCCGCCGGACAGCCGGGAGACACATTGAAGTTAACGATGAGCGTTCAATACAGCGCGCAATATGTGACAGCTGACGATTTAACGCGGCTGGCCCAAACTGTATTGGATGCGTCCATGCCCGCGGGTTTTGTTTCCAAACCGGATACCATGCAATTTAATTCAACAAATACTTTTACGGCGGATCAATCTGGCTCAACGCATTTCAACCTGCAAGCGGAGCGCGTTTTGCTTCGACAGATTCAATCTCCGCAAGTGATCTTCTTAGTGCGCGGACTTTCACCCGTTAATGCCAAACAGGTTTTGCAATCCACTCTTCCACTTGCCGCGGCACCCGAAATTCAAATGAGACCATCGTGGTGGCCGTGGATGCCATTGATACCGTTTCGTATCACCGTCCAACAATAAGATGCGAATCCTTGCTATTGATCATGGTGAAAAGAGAATTGGGCTGGCTATTTCTGATTCGACCGGCACAATCGCTAATCCGTTGAAGGTAATTGAACACGTTTCGCGAGTAATTGATGCCGCACAAGTCGCCGACATTGCCATGCAAAATCAAGTTGAGTTCATTGTTGTTGGCCAATCGTTCGACGTAGAGGACAAGCCGAATCTGGCTGGTCGGCGCGCCGCGCGCTTTGCCGAGGCGCTCAAAGTTCAAACGCAAATTCCAATTGTTATGTGGGATGAATTGTTTAGCACACAATCAGCTCGCTCAGCGCGTATCGAGATGGGTGTCTCACGTAAAAAGCGCGCCGGTCATCTTGATGAATTGGCGGCGACAATCATTTTGCAATCGTATCTCAATCATCAAAAAACGTAGTTCAAAAACTCATCATGCGTCGTTCCATTTCATACATTTTTATTGCATTCATCGTTCTTTGTGTTGCGCTTACTGTCTTTATCTTTCCCTCCAAGGCTGTGCAAATATATGGCTCGCCTTCGGAACGGCTTTCGTTTCTTCAAGTCATTCAATATTCTGTGAAACTCATTTGGGATGATGGAATGTTAATCAAGCCGCTTGATCCGAACGCGCCTGAACAAGCTTTTGCAGTTCAACAAGGCGAGTCGGTGATGTCCATCGCGGATCGTCTTCAACAAAATGGTCTCATCAGCGACGCAGGCGTGTTTCGCGATTACCTCATTTACACCGGTCTTGATACTTCCATTCAAGCAGGCAATTATGATCTCAGCCCAGCCATGTCCATCGTGGATATCGCGCACCAGATGCAAAATGCAACGCCGACGCAAGTGACCTTTGTGGTTTTACCCGGCTGGCGGATGGAAGAAATTGCAGCATCGCTTCCCACTTCGGGCTTGAACATCACGCCGGATGCGTTTCTCGCTGCCGCCCAAAAATCGCGTCCCAGTTTTGATTTCTTATCGGGCGCGGCTTCAACGGAAGGTTTCTTATATCCAGACTCTTACATCCTGCCGCGCGTTACCACCTCTGATGAATTGGTTGAAGTACTTGTCCGAAACTTTGATTTGCATCTGACCAGCGATCTGCGCGATGGATTTAACCGTCAGGGGTTGAGCATTTATCAGGCAGTGACGCTCGCTTCGATTGTCCAGCGTGAAGCAGTGCATGAGGATAAATCCCCGATGATCGCATCGGTTTATTTGAATCGCTTGAAAATCGGCATGAGGCTGGAGGCTGATCCGACCGTGCAATATTCGTTGGGCTATAATGCGGTTCAACAAACCTGGTGGACGAATCCGCTGAACACGGATGATTTGAAAACCAACTCACCGTATAACACCTATGTGAAAGATGGCTTGCCGCCTACACCGATTTCCAATCCCGGTTCGGCTGCATTGCATGCGGTAGCATTTCCAGCCGAGTCGTCTTATTATTATTTCAGCGCGCGCTGTGACGACTCCGGCTATCACAACTTTGCACAAACCTTCCAGGAGCAATTGCAGAATTTGTGTCCGTAACGTTCGAGAGCGGATTCATTCTGACTTCACGACCTCGATGTAATCGCTTGTCATTGTTTCGGCGTTTGAAATTCCAAGCGCCGCTAGTAATTCATTTGCAAGCGCGGCTTTATGTTCGGCGTCCCTACGGCTCCACGTTCGGGATTTAACTTCAACGAAATCTCCGATAGCGGGTTCAAGCATCTCGTCCACATTTACGAAAAACTCCGTGTCTTTAAATTTGATCAGCCAGCGTTCGCGGTCCTTTGTAATCGAAGTTTCTTCCTTCGGCTTGAAATATTCGCGATAGAAGCGCAAGCTCTGCGTGGCGGGCGCCAGGAAGCGACTGCGCGATAATAATACGTTAGGTGTAAGTGCGCCTTCGCGTTTTTGACCTAACAATGTCAGGCGTGCGCGCGTCATTGTGACATTGCCTTGTTCGTTAATAAAATCATCTTCACGGTAGCGCAATCGACCTTGTGATGAATCGGCAAATGTGAAATAAGCATCGTGTTCCTTGTAATGACGATAACGAACGATTTCGATTTCGTCCCGCTTCAGCGCCTCGACAATAGGTGGGCGGTCTGTTATCTTGACCTTGACTTGTGCCTCGAACGATTCCTCTTCCATCGAGCCGCCGAGTGCAATCAGCTTTGACAACACAGATTGCTCGCGTTCGATCAGGAACGAATCGATCTTCTTGGCAATGTCGGCAGCTTGTGCGATCAATTCTTCTTCCTGCACGGTGAGAAGTTTGTGATTTCTCATCAGCCATTTGCCATTAACCATTACATCACTCACATCGGTGGATTTGCTGGCGTAGACGATTTGAGCGTAGGCGTTATCGTGAACGCGTCGGAACGAAGGCGAATTATGGAGGGGCGTAAGGTCAATTATGATCAGGTCAGCGCGGCGGCCCGGGGTCAGCGAGCCGATCAAATGTCCGATATGAAGCGCCTGCGCACCGAGACGAGTTGCCATCGTCAAGGCGGTTGAGGCGGGTAGGGAGGTGGGATCATTTGTCACAGCTTTGGCCATGAACGCGGCGAGACGCACTTCTTCGAACATATCCAGATCGTTGTTCGATGCAGCACCATCCGTGCCGATCCCGACGTTGAGTCCAGTTTCGAGCATTTTCGTCACCGGTGCGAAACCAGATGCCAGTTTAAAATTCGAGGATGGGTTGTGCGACACACCCGCTCCGGCGTGAAGAAGCGTACGCATCTCGCCCGTATCAATGTGAACGCAATGTGCAGCGATCACCTTGGCTTCCAGCAAGCCCTGCTTCTTGACATAAGGGACAACTGGCATACCATTGTCGCGGCGCATGTTCTCGACCTCGAGAGCCGTCTCTGCAATATGGATATGAAGTGGCACATCGAATTCTAAGGCGAGCTCGGCAGCCTCGTGCAGGATTTCGGGCGTGGTTGTATAAGGAGCGTGCGGCGCAATGGATGGGACAATGAGCGGATGATCTTTCCAGCGTCGGATGTAATCGCGGGCCGTTTCCATCGAGTCTTCGTAGGAAGCGGCATCGGGCGATGAAAACTTAAGTACTGATTGTCCGCAGACTGCGCGCAGCCCCGCTTGGACAGTTGCCTTGGCAACATCTTCTTCGAAATAATACATATCGTTAAATGTAGTCACGCCACTCTTGATTAACTCGGCGCAAGCGATGGAGGTTCCAAGCCGGACAAATTCTGGTGAAACGTATTGGCGTTCGACCGGCATCATGTAGCCCATTAACCACACATCGAGCCGCAAATCGTCGGCGAGGCCTCGCAACAAAGTCATTGGAACGTGCGTGTGTGCATTTATGAGACCAGGCATCAATATTTTGCGTGCGCAATCCAGCGTCTCTTTGCCAGAGTATTCTTTGCTGATTTCAAACTCAGGACCTACCGCAACGATGCTGTCACCGTTCACAGCTACTGCGCCTGGATTATATTGATTTAATTTTTCGTCCATTGTTAAGACATGGGCGTTGGTAAATAGAACATCTACGGTTTTCATAATCATCCTCATTTATGTCACTGGGAAGTTATTCACCAGGTTTGAAAATCTTTGTGTGTCTCCCGTTTATTTTGTAAAATTCACTAGCACGTTCAGCGCGCGCGAGATTTATCGAGAAGTCGGTATCTTGATGATTTGTCAGTTCCATGTCCACTGCCGCCGCGCCTTTTGAAACAGCATAATCGGGAAGCGTACCGGAATAAATACAGCCCGTGTTGACTGGCGGGAAAGGATACGTTGTCACCGAAGCCAAGGCGCGGGCAAGGCGGGTCGAGGCTGCGTCCCAGGGCGTGCCGCCGGGAAAAATCCCCAATGCGGCGGAATGATAATCAATCAATGCCTGAATATTATGTGATGCAATGAAGTTCATCACCAATCGCGTTTCTGGTTCAGAACCGGTTCCTCTGCCGCTTGTGGTCAGCGTGAGATCGTAACAACCGCTGCGATTCCAGGTGGGTGCCCAGCCAATTGGAAAATTGCGATTTAAGTCCACACCGTTTGCGTTGACGCGTCCCCATTCATCGTGACTGCGTGCGTCGCCATCTGGATTTATGTCGGGTAAAATATACAGGGTTACATCGCTTGGAATCGCGTCGGGATTTTCATTAACATAAGTTATTAATTGATCGGCCAATGCAATCGTATTCCATTCATAGCCGCCGTGAATGCCGCCGATGATCATATCCTCTACTTCGCCCTGACCAAACGTATACACTTCGAGCGGACGACCTTCGACCGAGAAACCGATGATCGCTGGCTGGGGGCCATTTACTAAATAAAACGGCGTTGGGGTCGTTTCGAGAACTTGAGTAGAAAGCGGATTGGGCGTGACAGATGGCAGATAATATCGCGTCGGCGCCATTGTCAATGTAGGATAAGGCGTGCCATGCAGATCTAACAATACTTGCTGAGATGCCTTTGCAGATGGTTGCGACCAATTGACAATTAGCACGATTAACAAACTGATTCCGCCGATGATATTTATCGCCCAGACTAGGATTGTCCATATTGCGTCTTTTTTTTGACGTTGAGAGGGCATCTTAATCCGACTCCTGCGCAACCATCCGAAGCCAGTTCAATGCCAGATTTATTGCCCAACGCGGCAGGCTGCGCGGCGGACCTCCATAGGTAATGTGATGAGTTTTTCGCCGCGCGGCGTAATCAGAGCCATATCCGCTGAATGGTCTTCCGGATGAGCCGTGACACCGAGCGCAACGTCTACTTTGGAATCAGCGCGGGCGCGGCGCAAAGCATCCATAAGGGAAACCGAGGTTAGTTCGGGGAATGATACAACATGAGGCAGTTTGCGCGCCAGCAAGCCATCCAAGCCCGATTCAATTGCAGTTAGGGTCCAGCTGCGCCTGGCTACCAGATTCAAAACAACTTCTTCCAGTCTATCTTCATCTGCGCCGAAGATTGAGTTGCCGAGCCGCTCGCGAACTTGTTTTTCAATATCGGCAATCAATTCATTTGCGTCGGCCTCACTTTCTGCTTTTGCCGCGATGCGAATATCCACTATCCCCGTGTGCGCCGCGAGTCCCACTGTTGGATTGGCAAGAATTTCGAGGTCGCCGATCTTTTCATCAACCGTTCCCTCGCCAAGACCCGAGGAGTGGAGCACGCGCACTTTGATGACTTCATGCAGGTTGAATCTTTTTTGAAGATAAGGAACAATTGACTCGTGCAGGATATGTTCCATCTCGTTGGGAACGCCAGGTAACGAGATAATTACATTTCGTTCGCTCTCCACGATAAACGATGGGGCCGTGCCAACGGGATTAAGTACGCCGATGGCATTTTTTGGAACCACGGCTTGCCGCTTCTGATTTTCTGCGGGCTTGCGGCCATATTTTGCAATCGTTGCAGTCACTTGCTCCCAAAGTTCCTCCCGAAATTCGGCTTCGACACCTGCGGCTCTTGCGACTGCCTCTCGTGTCGGATCATCCACCGTTGGACCCAGCCCGCCGGTTGTGATGATGATCTCGGCGTGTTGCATCGAATCGCGAATGGCGGATGCGATGCGCTCCACGTTGTCGCCGATGGTGATGGTTCGATATAAGTCCACGCCCAGATTGCGCAAAGTTAACGCGATATGTCGCGTGTTGGTATCTACAATTTCACCGAGCAGTATCTCGGTCCCGATGGTGATGATTTCTGCAGAAGGCATTCTTCAATATCACTCTTTATGGATAGATTGGTTTGCAAGGCGGTAGCCATGGATTGCCAGAGATTAAACCACATTGTACTCTTGAATCAATCTTCCCTCATGGAAACGCTTGAAGTCAAGCATCGAGACGTCTACAGTGATGAACTTGCGATCTAAAATTAATTCGGAAATCAATTTTCCCGCGATGGGTCCGTGCATAAAGCCGTGTCCGGAAAAACCGGCGATGACATAAAAACTCTTTAATGATGTTTCACCAAAGATTGGATGCGCATCGGGCGTGACCTCATAAAGCCCTGCCCAATGAGCCAGCCGATTTGCTTTTTCAACCAGTGGCATTCGCTGGATCGCGGCTTCGAGATTAAACAACTCGAACTTCTCATCAACGTTTTGATCGAAACCCGGCAATTCATTTGGGTTGCTCATTCCAATTAACAGTCCATCGCCGTCGCGGTGAAAATAAAGCGATTGCGCAAAGTCAATCACAAAGGGGAATTCATCTGATACCTCGGGCAGGGGAGTGGTGGTGAAAATTTGCCGGCGGATGGGTTGGATTGGAAGGTTGACCCCGGCTAATCGTCCGATTTGAGCCGACCAGGGTCCCGCCGCATTTAGGATCAAACGCGTGTCAATCCGACCTTGAGCAGTATCTACGCCTACCACTTTATCTCCCCTAACACGTATTCCGATAACATCCGCGTTGTTGATGGCTTTCACTCCCAATCTTTGCGCCGCGTTGATATAACCCATCACCACGCTATTTGGGTCAACCAATCCCTCGTTTGGGTTGAACGTTCCAGCGATTGCATCATCGAATCTCATTAGCGGTAATTGCCTGCGGACTTCTTCGCCCGTTAGCCATTCCGTTTGAACACCCAGCTGATGTTGCAGTTCGGTATTGTGTTTGAATACTGCCGCATCTTTATCATTGGTCAATACGAAAAGATATCCGCACTTGCGATGATTGATAGCCTGTCCGATTTCATCCTCGAAACGATCAAGCATTCGCAAACTTTCGATAGAAAGCCGGATGTTGATTTCCGTTCCAAATTGATAACGGACTCCGCCCGCGCAACGCCCGGTTGCGCCCTGTCCAAAAAATTGTTCTTTCTCAAGCAGGACAATATTTTTCATGCCACGCGCGGCAAGATGATATGCGGCACTAGCTCCCATAACTCCGCCGCCAATAATAACGATGTCTGCTGTTAATGGAAGTTCCATAGAATTTGCAAAGAGACCCGTTTTCAATTGAAAACGGGTCTCGGGTTGAGTTTGCCTAACTCCGGTTTATTCGATGCCCAGATAGGATTTACGCACCATCTCGTTCTGCTTGAGATTGGCCGCAGTATCGGTGAGCAGGATCTCGCCGGTTTGGATGACGTAGCCCCGGCTGGCGATGGAGAGTGCCATCAATGCGTTTTGTTCCACCAGCAAGACAGTTGTGCCTTCTTTGTTGATGGTTACGATGGTCTGAAAGATCAATTCAACCAGGATGGGGGAGAGGCCCATTGAAGGCTCATCCAGCAAAAGAATGCGCGGCCGCGCCATGAGTGCGCGTCCCATCGCCAGCATCTGCTGCTCGCCGCCAGAAAGCGTTCCTCCTTTTTGGGAGATGCGCTCTTTGAGACGAGGAAACAAGGTGAAGACGCGTTCGAGATCATCATTGATCCCAGTTTTATCTTTTCTGGCATATGCGCCCATCTCAAGGTTTTCCATGACCGTCATGCGTGGGAAGATCATGCGCCCTTCGGGGCTTTGAGCCACGCCGCGCATCGCAACCTCATGCGGAGGAAGTTTTTCAAGAGCCTCGCCCTCCAATAGAATGGTGCCAGAGCGGGGACGATTAATGCCTTGAATGGTGCGCAGGGTGGTGCTCTTGCCAGCGCCGTTTGAGCCGATAAGGGTCACAATCTCGCCTGTTTCCACTTTTAGCGAGATTCCCTTCAAGGCATGGATGTTGCCATAGTATGTGTGGACTTCTTTAAGTTCAAGCATAATGATTCCTTGCCTTTACTTGGTTGACGTGCCTTTACCTAGATAGGCTTCGATGACTCGCTGGTTTTTCTGGACATCGGCCGGACTGCCTTCGGCGATTTTTTCTCCATAGTCCAGCACAGAGATGCGGTCGGAAATTGCCATGACAACGCGCATATGATGTTCGATCAGAAGAATGGTCAGGCTTAATTCCTTACGCAGGCGTTGGATGAAATTTGTCAGATCGAGCGTTTCGTTGGGATTCATGCCCGCCGTCGGCTCATCCAACAGAAGAAGCTTGGGATCGGTGCCGAGCGCGCGGGCGATCTCGAGACGGCGTTGGAGTCCATAAGGAAGGTTCTTGGCGGTCACATTCGCGTCTGAGCGTTTCAGGCCCACGAATTCCAGTAGATCCAAAGCTTTGGCATGGGCGTTTGCTTCTTCTTTCGTGGTGCCCGGATCTCGGAGTATTTGCCCGACCAAGTTCGAATGCAGGCGCACATGTTCTCCCACCAGCACATTCTCGATGGCGGTCATATTGGCGAAAAGACGGATATTCTGAAAGGTGCGGGCAATACCCAGAGCAGTGATTTCAAAGGGCTTGAGTTTTGTGATGTCTTTCCCATTAAAGGACATCTCACCACTCGTAATGTGATAGATGCCGGTCATGCCATTGAAGAAGGTTGTCTTTCCGGCCCCATTTGGACCGATCAGGCCGGCGATCATGCCCTTTTCGATCACGAAATCTACGTTGTTGACGGCGGTCAGGCCGCCGAACACCTTGGTAACTTTTCGAGCTTCAAAGAGGTTCACGGCTGGTCTCCTATTTCTTCTTCGATGCGGCTGCCTCGGGCGCATCCTCTGCCTCATGCAGTTCCAGTCTTCGCTGGGCACTTGGCATTAGACCCTCAGGCCGGACGGCCATCATGATGACGAGCGTTGCGCCAAACAAAAGGTAACGATACAGGATGGGTCCGCGTTCTGCGCGACAATGGACTGCAGGGTGTGATTGGAGGCCAGTGACGGCAACACCGTATGGGTCAAGAGATTGGTTAAGAGTCCTTAAGAGCTGGCAGGAACAAGCGATCCGCCAATTCTATAACCAGACCGCCGACAATCACGCCATATACATTACCGATTCCGCCCAGGATCACTGCACAGAGGATGATGATGGAAGTGCTGAATTGAAATGCGCTGGGGAAGATTCCTGCAATATAGGCAGCGAAGAAAGCCCCACCGAAGCCGGAGAAAGTGGCGCCCATTGAAAAAGCCAGCAGTTTGGTGCGCACGGGATCAATGCCCATTTGGGAGGCGGCCAGTTCGTCTTCACGGATCGCCATCCAGGCGCGGCCGAGGCGGCTTTCGCGTAAACGATTGATCAGGAAGATCGAGAGCAGGATGATCGCAATAATCAGGAAGTACCATGGGATGCTATTGCTTGAAGTGAAAGTGCCAATAAAAGGCAGGGCAGGCCGACCAATGGGGTTGATGCCCAAGTCGCCATTTGTCACGTTCACTTTATTGGCTATGACAATGCAGGCGTTCATAGGCGCCGCACCGAACAATCGTTGTAACCCCGGAATGATCCAGCAGGTAAGGGGTTCTTCGATCGTCACGGAGGTCAAATTGTTGATCGTGACCGGAATAATCTCTCCGAATCCGAGGGTCACGATGGCGAGGTAATCACCGCGCAATCGTAATGTGGGCGTGCCCAGTATGATACCGGCGACGGCAGCCACCGCCGCCGCGATCCAGATGACCAGCCAAAAGTTCAGGGTGATATTGAATTGCGCAGATGAAAGGATACCGGTTGTGTAAGCGCCAATGGCAAAGAAAGCAGCATAACCCAGGTCGAGCAATCCAGCGTAACCTACCACAATGTTCAGCCCCATGGCCAGGATAACGTAGATTAGCGCAAAGATGATCAGCGATGTCCAGCCTAATCCGGTGAAGCTGTCTGAAAACGGAAATGCAATTACGATCGCGGCCAGCAGGACCAGCCTGCCGATACGTTCCTGACTTTCCGATAGGCCGTGCAGAGCAACTACTACCAGTGCCAGCACCATGCCGCCTAATACGCCGATCAGGTTGGCAGGAATAACCAGCTTAAGAGTGGCAGGAGTATTGCCGATCGCCCTCTCGATAAAACGGTTTTCGAGCAGGCTGATGATAAGAAGAACCACACCAGCAGTCAGCACCGCTGGCAGGGCTTCCATGACCAACTTGGATGGTTCTTTGCGTGCAAGTCGTCCACTGAGTGACAGTCCAAGGCCGAGACCCATCGCAACACCCATGATAGCGACACCCCAGCCCCCGAAGGTAATGGTAAATAAGCCGCCGATGATTCCGAAGATCAAGCCCAATCTTATATATTTCATGTGATCGCCTCTCTAGGCTTTCCTTAAGCCTTGTCTCCCACTTGCTCGCCAAGCAAGCCGCTGGGTCGGAACATTAGAATGAGAACGAGAATCGTAAAGACCCAGGCTTCTGTCCAGCGCGCATCCAGTACTCCATCGCTGAAGGAGGCTACTATGCCAATGATAAACCCTCCAAGCATCGCACCTGTGATATTCCCGATGCCTCCCAGCACGGCCGCGGTAAATGCAAATAAACCGGCGCGGAAGCCCATAAACCACCAGGCTGTGTTGTTGTAAAGCCCCGTCATTAATCCGGCCGCGCCTGCCAATCCACCGGCAATAAAAAACGTGGCACTGATGACACTATCAATATTGATGCCCAGCATTTTGGCGGCATCGCGGTTTTGAGACGTGGCGCGCATGGCCTTTCCCAGACTTGTGCTTTGAATAAAGAACCGCAGGCCGAGCATGAGCACAGCCGCGAGGACAATAACCACCAGGCCTGTAATCGTGAGCCGCAGGTGAATTCCGGTGGATGCCAGTATGTTCGGGTTCTTCCCGAGGTTGGTGTACATGGCAACCAGCAAATCAGGGAAGTTTTTTTGTGAGGCGCCTCCGGTGGTGCCAAAGGATGGCACCAGCCAGCTCTGGCCAGCCCACATCAAACCGAAATTTTCAATAATAAAGGACATGCCGATGGCGGAGATGAGAGGCGCCAGCCGTGGGGCATTGCGCAGCCGCCGATAGGCCAGCCGTTCGACGCCCGCGTTGAGAACTGCGCAGACTACGATGGCTAGAACCAAAGCCAATATAAGTCCCAGAATAATGTGAACTGGATCTTTAGTGTCGAGTGTGCCTGTCAGCGATAATACGGTCAGGGAAGTAAACGTGCCCACCATGATAACATCGCCATGCGCAAAGTTGATCAATTCGATGATGCCATACACCAGGGTATATCCGAGGGCAATAATGGCCATGATCGCGCCATTTGCGATTCCAATGATCAGAAACTGGACTAATTGCAGGGGATTCTTGGCCGCCGCAGCTGCAATGGATGGAATATCCAAAGAAGCCACCGGCCCGATCAGCAGGATCAAATAAATTACTAAAATGACTAAGAGGGGACGAAAGATTCGCTGTAATTTCTCGTTCATTCTTGACTGCCTCCGTTGCTCATTTTGTTTTCAGAACCGAGCATCCCATTCTTGTGATGGCCAAAATCAAATAAGAGGGTAGGGGACAGCCTTTAAGGCTGTCCCCTATGTGTGAAACTATGTTTCTTACTTGGTGAGAGAGAAAGTGCCAATGCCGACGAACTTGCCACTTTGGGCTTGGCCAATCAGGAAGTACGGCAGTGTAATATCGCCGTTCGGGTCAATCGAGTAGGTTCCAAGTGCACCCTGGAAGTTATGCAGGGCAAAGACAGCCTTGGTCACGGTCGGTCGGTCGGTCGGGTTACCGCCTGCAGCACAGACGTCCTCAATTGCGGCAAGCAGGGCGTTCATCACATCATAACCATAGACCGCGTAGGGCTCATTGGTCGGGCCATACTTTGCAGCGTAATCCGCATAGAACTTCTGACCAATCGCGTTTAGGTCTTTCGTTTGCACACCAGGCGTGCTGGCGTAAGCGCCTTCGGCCACTGTAGCGCCGGACCCGTCGATGAAGGCCTGTGTATAGATGCCATCCGGACCCATGAATTTAACTTTGGTGTTGTCGCCCATGATGGAGACCTTGTCTTTCATGATCTGTGCGGTATTGCTATCTACGACTGCACCGAGGTAGATCATATCCGGCGGGTTGCCGTTGTTGCTGGTGGAGATCTTGGTCATCAGGGATTGATAGTTGGAGGCCTTCGTATCATAGCCTTCATTATCGATCACGGTGATGCCAGCTTTTGTTGCGGCCTGAGCAACTGAATTAGCGATACCTAGGCCGTATGCTTGCGTGTCGTTCAGAACATATAACGTTTTGATGCCCAGCGAAACCATGAAGTTCACATCGACGGGGCCTTGCAGGTCATCGTCGGCGGCGAGGCGGGCATAGTTGCGCATGCCAGTTGGATAGTACACATTTGGTTCATTGGGGGCAGTGATGCCTGCGGCCACGTGCGTCAAACCAGGATAGGTATTGGCGGGCGAGAGCATCAGCAGATCGTTGGCTTGATTGGTGATCGGGATCGACAGCTTGGCAGCGCCAGAGTTGAAGGTGCCGAGGTACGCAATCACAGCTGGATCGGCTGCGGCTTTGGTGGCGTTTTGGGTCTCAGTTGCGCCATCCCATGCACCAGTAGCGGCTGTAGCATCATCATCTATTGAATAGGCCAGCGCATATTTGCCACCGCAGGCCAGGTTGTTAGCTTCCGCCAAGCGGAGTTGTTCAGCGTTGACAATGGTCTGGGTCTGGGTGAGCGATGAACCCGTCATCGGCAGATCGGAAACGATCTTAAGAGTTGCAACGGGTGCTCCCGAATAGGCCGGATTTACTGCCGCTGTCGCGACAGGTGCTGTAGTCGCGGCGGGCATGGCTGACGTAGCAGCGGGCATGGCCGACGTAGCAGCGGGTGCGGTTGTAGGTGCAGGTGCTGCTGTTGTTGGTGCAGGCATCGCGGTCGGTGCAGTTGTTGCAGCTCCGCCGCAGGCCGCCAGTAACATGCTGGCAGCAATTACCACAGAAACTAAAACGAACAAGCGTTTAGACATTTCTTGCTCCTCCGAACATTATTTTTTAGGAATGACAACCCGCCGTAAGGCGAGTGTGACGACAAAGTCGACAAAACTTTTTCCTGTCGGCTTCACCTCCTCTCGATGAAAGATTATAGTGGCTCTCTATATTATCTTTATTAACACAAAGCCGGAGAAAATCTCCAGATTTACGAAACGGATTTTCTCGCGGCTGCATACTCCAATACGATTAAGGTTGATGAAGTTCTCACTTTTGCAATTAAGGCCTAATAGTAAATTAAATTTGAATTATGGTCAAGAGCCTATTTCTTCACATTTACTATCTTTGGGTTGTATAAAAGTTGTTCTCGGATCCGCAGGTCAGTATTACGGATCTTCATCGCCAAATCAGCCGCCAGATTATTCATCAACCGATAACCCAGTTGGGGATAGCTCTCGCAGAGCATGATCAACTTATCGCGATGAATAACAATCAAACGGGTATCCTTTTGCGCGGCTCGTGCGGACGCCGAGCGGAACTCCTTCGTCTACCAGCGCAACCTCGCCGAATGATTGTCCGCGGCGCAGTTTTGCGATTATCACTTCTTCAGGAGGTGAAGAGGGTGCTGAAGGTGCTGAAGTCTCGAGGTTGATCGTAATTTCAACTTCGCCTTGCGTAATCACATACAGTTCTTTGCTGTGGCTACTTTCTTTGAAAATGATATTCCCTGCCTGATAAGTGATTTCCTCGCACAAATTTGCGATCAACTCCAACTGGGCTGGCGTCAGTTGATAAAAAATATCACTTTGTTTGAGAAAGTTAACCAAGTTCTTCATTCGAATTGGCACGAGGTTAGTACAACGACTTGTGATGTGCAAATGATATATCTTGATATATCTTTATGGAAAGGTGCTGTTCAACCAATCGAGCGGGTTTACCTGTATGCCATTAACCCACATCTCGAAGTGAAGATGCGGTCCAGTGACGTGGCCGGTCGCACCAATCTGGCCGATCAATTGTCCGGCCTGAACTTGCTGACCAACGGTAACTTCAATTTCGCTTTGATGAGCATAAAGAGTATACACTCCCCAGCCATCATCAATCATAGTGACATTTCCGCGTGGTGCAGTGTCATTTGCTGGTACAGCAAACATGCCTGTGAAGACCACCTTGCCGGGTGCCGCGGCATATATATCAAGAGCATGAGGGGAATTGCATGCCGAAAAATCTACTCCGGAATGGAAATAATTATAATTAGTTCCATTGAAAGAATAAACACGAGGTCTTCCAAACCAGTCGGTTTCGCAGTCACGGAGTTGCACATTGGAAGGCAAATAAATTGGTACGCTAAACTTTCCTTGCCAAAATTTAGTTGGAGTGACTATGGAGGCAATTGATTCAACTTCTTTGTCTTCTGCTGCCATTCCAGCGGGATCATCAGGGGGCACAATTTCTAAGGTTCTTGGCTGATCGGTTATGCCCACCAATACCATTTGCTCAAAGGATTGCTTAGTGCCATCTGATAATGTGGCGTCCAATTCCAATGGATAAACTCCCGGATCAAGCAAAACGTATACGCCTTGTAACGCCACCATGCGTCCATCGCCCATCGGGAAGAAGTGAAGCGGTTGGTTTACAAGGACACCGCTTAAAGTCACACCATTGGCGGGTTTAACTATGATCTCAGCAGTTCCACCTTGCTTGAATGGCAAAACGGGGATTTGAACGGTGGTGAATGCCGACGGCAAGCCGCTGGCATTTTGCCCGGACGCGGAGGTGGAACCGGGAGCGTACAACACATCACCCGGTAACGCATCCCATGTACCGCTCAATCCGTTGAGTCCAACCATTGTCCATGGATCTGTGTTTTGCTTGACGGCCATTTCAAGTAGCGATTCTCCAGCTTGAGGCGTTGCGCGATTTGTTAAGAAAGTGGAACCGTTATCCTGTTTGGATACGATCATGTTCGCGCCCACATAAAATTCGCTGGGGCTGATTATGTGATTCAGTTTTTCAAGCAAAGCTGCTGGAATTTGTGTCTGACGGACAAGGCTGTGGAAGGAATCCCCAAAGTTGATTACCTCAGTGTCGAGTGTCCCGGTTACGCCCTCCAAGCCGGGAATGACAAGTTGTTGACCCGCTTGAATGGTATTTGGATCTGTAATGTTATTCGCCGACATCAAGTCGTTCAATGAAATGCTAAAGCGATCTGCAATCCTCGATAGCGTATCGCCAGATTGAATGATGTATGTTGGCCCGGATGGTGGCGTCGGTGGCGGCGTTGCCGTTTGTGCGAAAACCGGTCGCGCTGTATATAAGATGGAAATTAAAAGAAATCAAAACCCAAAAGCGTTTATGCATTTTTGAATTGCACTTTATCGCCGATCTCGTAATCGTTGTATCTGCTTGGATGGATTTCCAATGTGTAGCGCGCGGCTCTGGCGGGGAAGTAGGCTGGCCGCCATGATTTGGCAATCACTTTGTCTACTACGATCATTTCGGAGTTAATCCAAAACACTGCTAAATCGAAAGATACGAATAGCATGTGAATGGAAGAATCGGCGCGTAAATCTTTTCCGATCACGAGAACCAGTCCTTCGTCACGTGCGAGAACCGAACGGAACATGAGACCGCGCAAACGGCAAAGAAACGTATCGCAAAATTTGATGCGAACTGGATTGTTAGTCTGTTTGTTTTGGTTTTGTATAAAAATATAGGATGACATCGTCTAATGAAAACGGGGCGTTCCTTTGATTTTGGTCAGGAACACGCCCCGTCAAGCTTGGTTTTGGTTTGCTTCAAGGCACCACTTTTTTTCGGCTAATGACTTTTTCCACGCTGTTCATTAAGTCCTGCGGGCTGAACGGTTTGGAAATGTAATCATCCACTTTGGCGATGTGTAAGCCGAGGACTTTATCTATGTTTTGTGCCTTGGCGGTAACAACAATAACAGGAATGTTGCGCGTGGACTCGTTCGCTTTCATTTGTTGGTATACTTCCCAGCCGTCCATGTCGGGCATCATCAAGTCGAGCAAGACAAGATCAGGCAATTGCTCGCGCACCGCTTTAATTCCTGCGGTTCCACCCGCGGCGCCCAATACTTCAAAACCTCGCCGTGCCAGGATAAGCCGAATCAAGTCGATCATCTCTGGCTCATCTTCAATACAAAGGATTCGTTTTGGGACTTTGTCTTCCATGTTTTAGTGTGGATAAGTTTACCATAATGCTGGTTTCGGTGATAGATGAAAATCAGTACAATGAACAATACATTAGAGATTCATATAAATATTCACTTGGGGCTATCCGTTGGGCGGGTAGGTTGGTATAATTTCCGTTGAAAGGTTTGGAGGAATCTGTGAATTCACGTGCTCAATCGTTCATCATCTACTTCCTCTTGATTGTTGCAATCGGTGCGATGCTGTATGTTGGCTTTAGGCAAGACAGTAACACACCGGAACCGCTGACAATCAATCAGGTAGCACAGTCTATTCAAAATGGCGAAGTGGCCCGAGTTATCATTCAAAGCGATACTCAGATACATATTGTTTATAAATCTGGCAAGGAAGCGGACTCAAATAAGGAATCGAGCGCCACATTAGTGGATCAATTGGTTAGTCTCGGAGTCACATCCGCGCAACTTTCACCCAATAACGTCATTATTGAAGTTCAGCCGCCATCACCTTGGGCAGGTATCTTAAGCAGTCTGCTGTATATTCTGCCGGTGGTTTTCATGGCGGGTGTGTTGTGGTTTATCTTCCGTCAGGCGCAGGGATCGAACAACGCGGCCATGGCATTTGGAAAAAGCCGCGCTCGCATGTTCAGTGGTGAACATCCTACAGTCACATTTCAGGATGTTGCCGGCATCGAGGAATTTAAGCAGGAACTGGCGGAAGTAGTGGAATTCCTGAAGGAGCCGCAGAAGTTTATTCAACTCGGCGCGCGCATTCCGAAAGGTGTTTTGTTGGTTGGACCTCCCGGTACGGGCAAGACGTTGCTCGCCAAAGCAGTTTCCGGTGAAGCCGGTGTGCCATTCTTCTCCATTTCAGGTTCTGAATTTGTTGAGATGTTCGTTGGCGTCGGTGCGAGCCGCGTGCGTGATTTATTCGATCAAGCCAAGCGTCATTCACCGTGTATTGTTTTTGTAGATGAAATTGATGCAGTCGGACGACAACGCGGCGCGGGCCTCGGCGGTTCACACGATGAACGCGAGCAAACTCTCAATCAAATGCTGGTGGAGATGGATGGTTTCGATACCGATACCAACGTAATCATCATTGCCGCGACCAACCGCCCCGATATTCTGGATCCCGCACTGTTGCGTCCGGGTCGTTTTGATCGCCGCGTGACATTGGATCGGCCTGACGTCAAAGGCCGCGAGGCGATTCTCAAAGTTCACGCGAAGGGCAAGCCGTTGGAACCGAATGTTGATCTTGCATCGCTAGCGCGTGGCACTCCGGGTTTTGTCGGCGCAGATTTGGAAAATATGATTAATGAAAGCGCTATTCTGGCGGCGCGGCGTAATAAGAAATCCATTGGTCAGCCGGAGCTTGAAGAGGCGATTGAGCGCGTCGTGATGGGACCCGAACGAAAGTCCCGATTGATTTCGGATGAAGAGAAGCGCGTCATCGCTTATCATGAAGCGGGTCACGCTGTTGTTGCGAATGCTATCCCCGAAGCCGATCCGGTTCAGAAGATCACGATTGTCGGACGCGGACAGTCCGGTGGTGCGACATGGTATCGTCCGGATGATGATCGCTTATTGTTCTCCCGCAAGAAAATGATCGCCACTTTAGCGGGCGCGCTTGGCGGGCGCGTGGCCGAGGAACTGGTCTTTGATGATATTACATCCGGCGCATCCAATGATATCGAGCAGGTGACGCACATGGCGCGTGCGCATGGTTACCCGACTTGGCATGAGTGACGAAATGGGTCCCATGGTCTACGGCCAAAAGGAGGAGTTGATCTTCCTCGGACGCGAGATTTCCGAACAGCGTGATTATTCCGAAGCGATCGCTCAGAAGATCGATCAAGAAGTTCGCAATCTGGTGGATGAAGCTTACAAGCTTGCCAAAAATTTGTTGACCAGTTATCGCGCCCAATTGGATGCAGTCGCGAAGAAATTGTTGGAAGCGGAAACGATCACACGTGAAGAGTTTCGAAGTGATCTTCCCGCCGCCGTTCCCGAAAAAGAGCGGCACGCCGCAACCTGCGTAAAGTAAACGTAAAACATAATACGTAAAAGGAGACTCTCCGTGTGAAGAGTTTCCTTTTCATTAGTAAACTATTCACGGATTTCGCGTCACTGGTTATACTTTCGCGCTTTCTGTTTCTTTATGCTGTTTTACCAACTCGCGCCGCAAGATCTTTCCGACCGTTGTCTTTGGTAGTTCAGTTCTAAATTCATAATGCGTTGGGACTTTATAGGCAGCCAATCTCTCTTTGCAGAAGGCCTTGATCTCATCGGCCGTCGCTTCTTGTCCAGGCTTTAGCACAATCCATGCTTTGACTGTCTCGCCGCGATATGGATCGGGAATGCCAGCCACGCCAACTTCCAAAACTTTCGGATGCGCGGCGATGGCTTCTTCCACTTCGCGTGGCCAGACCTGGAATCCGCCCGGCTTGATGAGTTCCTTCTTGCGATCCACAATATAGAAATAGCCTTCTTCATCCATGCGGGCAATATCGCCGGTGAACAGCCAAATCTTTCCATCTTTCAACTTGCGTAATGAGTTGGCTGTCTCAGTAGGCATATTGTGATAGCCCTTCATGACCTGCGGCCCGTTGATGACCAGCTCTCCAATCTCGCCCAATGCCATTTCGGTTTCGCCATCGTCGAGGTTGATGATCTTGCAATCCACATCAGGCAGTGGCATTCCAATGGAGCCGGTTTTGTTTATGCCCATCAAAGGATTGCAGTGGGTGGCTGTTGGAGCCTCGGAGAGTCCGTAACCTTCAAAAACTTTACCGCTGCTCAACTCTTCAAACTTTTCCTTCGTCTCTCGCATTAACGGAGCGGATCCTGAAATGCAAGCCTTGATAGAGCGTAAATTGATCTTGCCTGCTTTCACTTCGGGATGGTTGTTGATGGCGTTGTAAAGTGTCGGCACGCCTGGGAAGTTTGTTGGATGATATTTGTTAATGTTTTCCAGCACATCGGGAATGTCACGCGCGTTAGGGATGATGACCATACTCGCGCTATAAGCCAGTGCATAACACATCCCCGCCACCATTCCATAAACGTGGAAAAGCGGAATCGCCATGAGCACGATTTCCTTGCCTTCCTCCATGCCGGTGAACCATTCTTTAACTTGCAAAGAGTTTGCTACTACATTGCGATGCAAAGCCACTGCACCTTTTGAGACTTCCCGTTGTCCCGCCGGAGTATTGAAACAGGGCAGTGTCGTCCGGTCCAATATCCAGTTTGGGGCGCTGTGAAGGTTGATATTTGGCGAGCAGAATCTTTCATCCAAACATCGCCATCTGCCAGCCTGCCCTCGATTCTAAATCCGCCTTTTTTCTCGCGCGCCAGCGTGAACAACAAACTTGTGACTGGAGGCAAGGTTTCCTTGATATTCGTAACGATCAGTTTTTTGATTTTTGTATCCGGCTGTGCAGCTTTGATGGTTTTATAGAAGTTGGTCATGACGAACATGATTTCGATTCCCGCATCATTTGCTTGATGTGAGATTTCCGGCGGTGTGTAAAGCGGATTGGTCGCTACAACAACTCCGCCCGCCTTGAGAATCCCGAAATATGCCATGACGAATTGTGGCGTGTTGGGCATGAAGATTCCAACTCGGTCGCCTTTCTTCACTCCCATATCGGCGAGCGCCGCCGCAATGCGATCGCTCCTCTCGTTCATCTCTTTGAATGAAATGACCGCGCCTTTAAAAATCGTGCAGGCGCGGTCGGGATATTTGCGGGCGGACTCTTCCAGAAAATGGAACAATGGCTCTTTTGGATAATCAATCGTTGCAGGCACCCCTCTGTCGTAATGCGCAATCCACGGACGGTCCTTCATGGCGTTCCTCCTTTGCGAATTGAAACGAAGTATATAACAAAACGAAATTAATGGTCAAATCAAGATTTGGGAATTGTTTGGCGGATGACGGAGATGATTTTATCAATGACATTTTCTTCACCCGCATAAAACCAATGGATACTTGGATCGGACTCTTTGAACCAATTGCTCTGTCTGCGGACAAAAATTCGCGTGGCGCGTCGCATCTCGACTTTGGCTTGCTCGACGTTCATTTTGCCTTCAATCACGCTGACGCATTCGCGATATCCGATAGCCGACATCGTCGGCAGTTCAGTCGAGTAACCTTCAGCAAGCAAATTCTTGACCTCTTCGAGCAACCCGCTTGCAAACATGGATTCGATGCGCGCATCAATCCGCGCGTAAAGCTCTGGCCGCGGACGGGTCAAGCCAATTGTTATCAAATGATACGGCGATTCGCTTTGTCCGCGTTGCTCAGAGAATCTTCTGCCGGTGGTCAAAATCACTTCCAAAGCTCTAATGGTTCGACGCACATTACGTGGATCAATCTTCTTCGCGGCATCAGGATCAAGTGATTTCAGTTTTTCATAAAGCAAATCACTTCCTTTTTCATCCTTCTCTTTTTCCAATTTACTTCTCAATCTTTCATCAGGCTTTACTTTCGGCAGTTTCCAACCTTCGGTGACTGCGCGGACATATTGTCCCGTCCCGCCGACGAGCAAAGGCAGTTTGCCGTGCGTGTGGATGTCTGCAATAGCTTTGCGCGTTTTTTGCTGAAAGACAGCAAGACTCAAAATTTCATCAGGATTGGCAATATCAATCAAATGATGTTTTACGCGTGCACGTTCTTCGCGCGTGGGCTTGGCGGTGCCGATGTCCATGCCGCGGTAGAAGAGACGCGAATCCGCTGAGATGATCTCGCCATTGATTCTTTCAGCGAGATGAATGGCGATCTCGGTCTTGCCTACAGCCGTAGGACCCACGAGGAGGACAAGATGCGGTTTGTTAGATTGCATTTTCAAAATGTTTGACTTCGGCTTTGCCATTCACTTCTTTTACGGCAACCACATCAATCTGCCAATGGTCAATCTCGTTTTGCTGGGCGTAATATTCAGCACAAGATAACATGTGCTGTTGTTTACGCGGTGTGACGGCGATCTCCGGCGGGCCAAGTGAACTCGATGTGCGCGTTTTGACCTCTACAAAAATGGTGAAGCCATCTTTTTGCGCGATCAAATCTATTTCTCCATATGGTGTGCGGACATTCATTGCGATAATCTCATAACCTTTGGCGGATAAATAATCCGCCGTGGCTTGCTCGCCCCAGTGCCCGACTTTTTGGTTGCGGCTCATTGCAAAAATTTCTCCAACAGTCCGCGCAAGCGGACTTCCCAATTGTCTCGGCGTGGGCGCGAAGCATAAACAAGTCGTTCATATTGTTCCAGCATCGTTTTTGTCGTCCGCTCGATGGCATAACGGGTCGAGGCTTGGCGCGCCGCGTCGCCCATTTGCTTGCGCAGGCTTGCGTCGAGGCAAAGACGCGTGAGCTTCGCGGTGAAGGATGCAAGGTCCTGCGTCGTCAGAAATCCGGTCTTGCCGTCTTCGATTGTATCGCCAACTCCGGGTGAATCGATTCCGATCACGGGAAGTCCAGCGGCCATGCCTTCGATGACCGAAAGCGGATGGACTTCTGTAACCGATGCGGTCACGAACGCGTCGCACATGGCGAGATACGCCGGAAGCTTTTCGTATGGGATCAAACCGGTGAAGCGGACGCGCTGACTGAGATTGAGTTCCGCCGCAAGCTGCTTCGTCTCGTCCTGGATTTGTTTTTGCCCGCCGCCGAGGATCATAAGGTAAACATGATCGAGTGCCTGCGCCACGCCCGCAAATGATTGAAGCAGGAAGAAAAGATTTTTTTCGGTTGCGATGCGTCCCGCATAAACGATCAGAACATCGCTCGCTTTGAATCCAAAATCAGCACGCGCTAACGGTTCGGCTTGATAAAAACTTTGGAGTTCCACGCCGTTCGGGATAATCGAAATCGGACTGATGACACCCATGCCGCGCAAAATTTTTGCCATGCCTGCTGATGGCGAGATCACCAAGCTCATCGCTTCGCAGAAAGGAGGCATGTATGCTTGAAGCAATCCATCACTGATCTCTTCGGGCACAATGGGGAAGTAGGCTTGCGCGTACAAATCATAGCGTGTGTGGTTGGTGAATATGATGGGAATGTGCAGAGGTTCGGAGTAACGCAGAGCGAGGCGCCCGCTCAGAAACGGATGATGAACATGAACGATATCCATCGTCTGCAATAATTTCTTCGCGGCAACGGTATGGCGAAAAGAAAGATAATAGCCCGTGTCCACTAGCGGCAGGCCGGGCGAGCGGATGACGCGCAGTTCTTCGTCGTGATAATCCTGATCGCCGAACGTGAACACGAAGACTTCATGTCCCGCTTTTTCAAGATAGCGCTTGTTCAAATCAATGTAATTCGTGATGCCGCTAACGTGCGGTTTGTAGACGTCAGCCATCATTGCGATGCGCATGAGTATATAGTACAGGCAAGGGGACGCGGTGTCAAGACGGGTCTCGATACAGACGTTGCGGCGGTCGAGTGACCGAATGTTATATCGAGACCTACCGCAACGTCCAACTCGACCAGCGCTATGGTAGAATGACGCGTCAAGGAGTAAGTTTGGTCAAATTGATTCTGCGCGAAAAGGAATTTGAAGTCAAACCCGGCATGACGTTGTTGTCGTCTTTGCAAAAGATAAATATCTTGCCTGAGTCGGTCATTGCAACGCGGGAGACCGAGATGATCCTCGAAGATGAGATTTTGAAAGACGGGGATGTGGTCAAGTTGATTGCGGTGATTTCCGGCGGTTGATTTGATGTCATTGCGAGCCGCGCTCTTCGCGGCGCGGCAATCTCACGTAATCAGGAGATTGTTTTGTCACCGCTTCACGGTTCCTCGCAATGACATGAAGGTATTTTATGAAATGTCGTAAATGTGGTGAGAAAGCTTCGGTCAACATGCACCAGCACAAACTGGCGTTGTGCAAGGAACACTACCTCGAATGGGTTCCTGAACAGACTGAACGCTTCATCACGAAATATGAAATGTTCAGCCACGATGACAAGATTCTCGTCGCGGTTTCGGGCGGCAAAGATTCGCTTTCGTTGTGGGATATCCTTGTTCGCCTTGGCTATCAAGCGGATGGACTATATATCGGTCTCGGTATTGATGGGGGGATAGGCTACTCAACCGAGTCGCATCGTCTCGCCGATAAATTTGCAAACGAATATAATCTCAAACTTCATGTTGTGAATATCGAAAAAGAATATGGTCAGCCGATTCCGGTTTTGTCTGAAATTTCACATCGCGGATATGGCAAGCCGTGTGCTGTGTGTGGATTGACCAAACGTCATGTGATGAATCGCATTGCCCGTGATCTTGGTTATGACGTTTTGGCAACCGGTCATAATCTCGATGATGAGGCGGCAGTTCTTTTCGGGAATACATTATCGTGGTCCGGTGATTATTTACTCCGACAAGGTCCCGTTCTTCCCTCGACCGATGGCTTGGCGCGCAAGGTCAAGCCGCTCTGTCGCTTCTACGAACGCGAGATGACGGCTTACGCGCTTTTACGCGGCATTGAATATATTTATGAAGAATGTCCATTCGCAGAAGGCTCGACTTCGATTTACTATAAAGAAGTGCTTAACCAATTGGAGAATGATCGTCCCGGCGTGAAACTGACGTTTTATCTACGTTTCCTCGAAGCGCGTCAGAGCGGACTGTTCGCTGAACATAAAGACGCGGCTCTCAATTTGCATCCTTGTATCAATTGCGGACAACCGACGTCCGCCCCCGGCTTGTGTTCGTTTTGCCGCATGATGGAAAAAGTCGCGGAGCAAGAGCCGTTGGTTAGTAACTTATAAATTGAATGTCATTGCGAGCGTAGCGAAGCAATCTCCTCTTTGGAAGAAAGAGATTGCCACGCCGCAAAGAACGTGGCTCGCAATAACATACTTCACTACCAAGGAGATTTATCTTATGCCTACCAAATCATCTGATTTGAAAGACTTAACGTTGTTAGGTCACAAGTCTCAGCCGAGCAAAAAGCTGGAGGCGTTTCCCAACCACAACCCGGATTGCTATTATCTTGTCACACTCGAGACGGACGAATTCACTTGTGTATGTCCTGCCACGGGTCAACCCGATTTTGCCACGATCAAAGTTGAATATGTGCCAGATAAGAAGATCGTTGAATCAAAATCGTTCAAATTATATTTGTGGTCGTATCGCAATGAAGGCGTTTTTCATGAGCATGTTGTCAACACGATTCTGGATGATCTCGTCAAGACTTTAAATCCGCACTACTGTAAAGTGACCGGCGTCTTCAGCGTGCGCGGTGGAATTGGCATCACTGTCGAGTCTGAAAAAGTGAAGACCCGCGCCGCGAAAAATGCAGTGCGCCAAAATTTTAGATGACAGTTTGATTTTAGAGTTACATGAGTCCAATCACAATTTCAAAACAAACAGCTCGACGTTTTGTTCTTGGCAAACAAGGCTTATGGCCCGGACGCCGCTGGAAAGGCAAGCGGGGAACATTCGAGGCGTTGCGCACTTGCGAGGCAGTGCAACTTGATCCATTAAATGTGGTGGGTCGCAGTCAGGATCTTATTCTGTATAGCCGCGTGTTGGATTACAAGACTGATTATCTTCAGCAGGCTTTGTACAGGGACCGACAGTTCTTTGATTACGGCGGGTGGCTGGCAGTTTATCCCATGTCTGAGTTGCCCTATTGGCGCGTCTACATGGAGCGGCGCAGTCATGCCAAGCGCGTGGAAGATTTTGTCTTCACACATCACGAGATCTTTGATTTTGTACGCGCCGAGTTGAGGAAGCGCGGTCCGCTTGGAAACCGTGATTTCGAGGGAAAATCGCTTGACAACTGGAATTATCGCGGACGCAAGGAAACATCTCTGGCGTTATATGATATGTGGATATCGGGCGAGTTGATGATGCATCACCGCGACGGATTCAATCGCGTCTATGATTTTCGTGAGAACATCGCGCCGAAGGAATTGGATTACATCGCAAGCGAACAAGAAACCGAAGAATTTTTTGCGCGCAAGACCGTTGCATTTGCGGGGCTGAAAAGTGAAAGAAAAATGGGCGGCGAGTTGAACTATTACATGAACAGGCGTTACTCTCCCGACTCGATGACGAAAATACTCGAATGGCAGAAAGCCCTTGGGATATTTACGCAGGTTCAAGTCGAGGGCGGACGCGAAATCTATCTCGTTTTAGCGGAAGATGTCGCGACATTGGATTCACTTGAAAAGGGAAAAGTTCCCAAAGGATGGAATCCAAAAGATACGACCACGCTGGAGGAAGTCACGTTTCTTTCGCCGCTGGATATTGTCAGCGCGCGCGGACGGGCGCAGAAGTTGTTCGATTTCGATTACAAGTGGGAAGTGTATGTGCCCGCGCCCAAACGCCGCTGGGGATATTATGTGCTGCCAATTTTGTACGGCGATAATTTGGTGGCGCGGCTCGACCCGAAATTGGAACGCGAGACGATGATCTTGCAGATCAAAGGCTTTTGGTTTGAAGATGACGCGCCGGTGAAAGACGTCGAATTTGCGAATGCCTTAGCGCGTGGTTTGATTCGGTTTGCAAAATTTTTGGAAGCGAAGCGAATCAATATTGCTTCAATTCATCCACTGAGATTGCGGAAACAAGTGCAGAAAGTTGTAGATGAGTTGATGGAAGTTGGCGAGTAACGAGGTTATGTGACCTTTGATAAGTGAATATCTTATTGGTCAGTACCTCGGAATATTTATTTTGTATTATTAGATAGTTCAAATTCATACCAGTTTGGGATTTCTTGTAACTCAAGTACGCGGCCGATTATTTTAGCACAAATTAAAATTGCTTCATCTACCACTTCTTTTGATTTTTTATTTCCTTCCCCTTTTATTGTGATAGTTTCGCTTGCTTTACCGTCATGAACAAGTGAACTTCGTAAAATATAAGCTCCACCAACGATAGCTCTTATATGTAGCATATTGATTGGCTCACCTCCCAATATAAGTGAAGAGCGCAAACCAATCTTGTATGTATTCTCTGAGCCTCCATCAGAAAGAAGGGATTCAAGCGCAATACTTACTTCCATGGCCTGATCTCCCACGTTTGATCGGCGCATTGCTTGATTTAACCTTTGTAAAGCTATTTGAACTTTCTTTTTGACCTTCCCTTGTAGCTGAAAATACTGTGAAATTGTTAATTGGGCGATCGCAAGCTCCCAAATTCCATAATTCTTGATGAATCTTGGCATTATTTCAGGGATTGAATAATTGATTGCTTGTCCTAAACGAGCATCTTCAAGGTCAACATCTTCAAACTGAAACCATGAGATATATCTTATTGGAGTGCAAGGGCCTACCACAGTTAAAGCAAGCAGGATTTCGTCAATGAAATTTTCACGCTTGATGTAAGGATTATCTGAAGTATCATGAGATTCTTGCGAATAATGAGCAATAAAAGGGTCGACAGTTACTCTGCAAACTAAAGCAGTTTTTGGAGATTCAAACGGTAAGGTAGGCGCTGACATCCTTTCGTATGGGTAATTTAGTAATTTGTCTTTCATTCCTGATTCGGGCAACTTACTAATTGGTACTAAATCTAATTCTTCTGTTAGATGTACTTTGTCAGAAACCGTTATACCCCAGAGTGCTATTATTCTTTGGCCAGCAGCCTTATTAGTTGCAAGTATTTTTTCTAACCAATCCACTGCTAAACTCGTACTGCCTGTTTCTCTTACCTTAGAAATTAGAAAACTAGCAACCCGTTGAGAGTCGAAAATACCACAGCCATTATCACTAAACACATATAAAGGATTGCTCATTTGAAATTCTTCGTGTGTTTCTAATACAACCTTAACAGGTTCACTTAAATCATAATTCAACAAAGTTTCAGCAATATCTGCAGGCCGATGAGCGGCTTTTTTTAGAGCCGCTTTGTAGTTTTCAGTATTCTCATCTAATGCTTCTTCTAGAGCGTCAATAATTGCTTTTCGATTCATCTCAACCGTTCTTTCTTACTAATATTTAGAATTATACGCTCGCATTATACGAATCGAAAGATGATAAAACAAGACTTCCGCGGCGCTGCGCCGCGGAAGTCTTTTAACATATACTCGCTAATTGCTATTGGCAAACTACGCAGTTTCCAAATATCGTTCGATCTCGTAATCGCTGACGCTCAAGCGGAAGTCATTCCACTCCTTCCACTTGGCGTTGACGAAGGCTTCGTAAGTCTCCGCGCCAAGCGCGGCCTTCACCACTTCATCCTTCTCGAGTTCACCGAGTGCTTCGGCAAGCGATCCGGGCAATTCCTTCACGCCCAATTTCTTGCGTTCCTTCGCATCGAGATGATACAGGTTGATGTTGTTAAGCGGCTTGGGCGCTTCTAGTTTTTTGTCAATACCATCCAACGCCGCAGCGAGCATGACGGTGAATGCCAGATACGGATTCGAGGATGGATCGGGAAAGCGCAATTCGGCGCGCACAGCTTTATCGCGACCCTCGGTGTAACGCGGAATGCAAATCAATGCTGAACGATTTTTCTGCGCCCAACCGATATAAACCGGCGCTTCAAATCCCGGGACGAGTCGCTTGTAGGAGTTCACTGTCGGCGCGACGACTGCGGCTAAAGCGCGGGCGTGAGCAAGTTGTCCGGCGATGAACGAATAAGCTGTCTTGGATAGATGCGCTTCATCGTTCTCGTCGAAGAATAGATTGGCGCCGCTCTTTTTATCGAACAGCGATTGATGGCAGTGCATGCCCGAACCATTGATTCCGAAAACAGGCTTGGGCATGAACGAAGCGGTCAATCCATGTTCCGCGGCAACAGCCTTGACCGTGGATTTCAAAGTGAACACGTTATCGGCGGTTTTGAGGGCGTTCGCAAAACGGAAATCAATTTCATGCTGACCGAGAGCGACCTCATGATGACCGACTTCCACTTCGAGTCCCATCGAATTCAACGCATCCATTAAAGCTGTGCGAACGGTTGCGGCTTCTTCGAAGGAAGAGAAGTGAAAGTAATCACCGTTATCGTGCGGCACAGGATGCGCACTGCCTTCGCGTCTGCCCTTGAACAAAAAGAATTCAGGTTCGGGACCCACGTTATACACCCAGCCGCGTTCATCCAATTTGGCAAGCTGACGCTTCAAGGTTCCGCGTGGATCGCCTTCAAATGGTTTCTCCTGATCTGTGAGAATATCGCAGAACACGCGCGCCCGGCGCAGTTCAACAAGTGTCCAGGGCAGAACCGCATAAGAATCCGGATCGAGTCTCAAGAGCATGTCACTGCCCTCAATATTTGCAAAGCCTTCCACCGACGATCCGTCGAACCAGACACCATCTTCGAGCGCGCCTTCCAATCCGGCGACCGGCATGTCCACGCTCTTGATGGCTCCCGTCACATCGGAGAACTGCAATGAGATAAACTTGACCTTATCTTCCTTTACACGTGCGATTAAATCTTTTGCGTCCATTTCCTTTTTCCTTTCGATTGATGAATGATAACGGATATTGCTGGATGACGATTAAACACTGACCGCTTCCTCTGCCTCCTTTTTCGAATCTATATTTAAATTTGGTCTTTGTCCGCTATTAATAAAAACAACAGACCCAATGATAATGACCGCCGCCAAAAGAATGCGCGGCGTCAATGCTTCGCTTGCCAACCAACTTCCAAGAAAGACCGCCACCACCGGATTGACGTAAGCATAGGTGGATACCAGAGAGATGGGAGCATTTTGCAACAGCCAGCCGTAAGATACGAATCCGACCAACGAACCGATTGCGATGAGAAATGCCAATCCGAGCCAGGAGCGCATCGAAACGGTTGCAAAGTGAAATCCGTTTAACTCGCCGGTTGCTGTACTGACGATGAATAACGCCACCGCGCCCGTTAACATTTCCGCACCCGTTCCCATCAACGACGACTTCGGCATATCGGCATGTTTGGTGTAGATCGAGCCGAACGCCCAAATAAATGCGGCGCAAAGCAAAGCAATGGTTCCGAGTGTATCGAACTGCGTCGCGGATTTGCCGCCGAATTCAGCGGGACCAATCAAGAGGAATACGCCGCCGAAACCAATTAGCAGACCAACGATTGCACGCCAATTAGGTTTCACTCCGGCAGGTCTCAACGCTTCGAACACTACCAGCCACAATGGTATCGTGCTGACCATCAGAGCCGCAATGCCGGATGGCACGCGTTGCTCTGCCCATGATACCAGGCCATTGCCGCCCAGCAATAACGCTGCGCCAACAATGGCGGTCGAAATCCACTGTTTCTTTGTCGGCGCGGGATCGCCTGCCATGCGTCGCCACACGAAAAGAATAATACCTGCGATCAGAAAGCGGAGACCCGCTGACATAAACGGCGGAATCGTCTCAACCACGAATCGAATCGCGAGATAAGTCGAACCCCAGACGATATAAAGCGCAATCAATGCTACCCAGATTTTTGTTTTCACTTTTCTCCGATGTTATAACTTTGCGTTCTAGTTGCTTCCCAGCCGAGCAATGCCATTTTGAGCGGCACGCCGTACCGATAATTGCCGAACCCGCCAACTTTGCGTATGACTCGATGGCATGGAATCAACACTGCAATCGGGTTGTGTCCGACTGCCGTGCCCACCGCTCGGGTTGCTTTCGGATTGCCGACTTCAAATGCGATGCGTTCATACGTGGTCACTGCGCCAACCGGAATATTCAGCAATGCCTCCCAAACTTTGAGTTGGAAGTTCGTCCCGCTCAAATGCAGATGCAATGCCGTTTTCTTGCGCTGATTCAAATCGAAGATGGGCGCAATCAGTGAGGCAGTTGTTCGATGATCTTCGATCATTTTAGCTTCCTTCCAATCTGAAACCAACGCATCAATCGCATTGCCCTCGCTGGTTTGCACAAAGCTGAGATGACAAATCCCGCGTTCGGTCACACCGATCAAACATTTTCCGAACGGTGTAGGATGAATGCTGTAACGGATCGTCAACCCAACGCCGCGTGATTTGTATTCGCCGGGAGTGATCGCTTCGGTGGTGACGAAAAGATCGTGGAGGCGTCCCAGGCTTGATAGTCCGATTTGAAACGTGGTGTCCAGCAAATTCTCGGAATGATCGAGCAATTCCTTTGCGCCTTCTTTCGTCAGATATTGCAAAAATCTTTTCGGGCTGACGCCTGCCCAGCGGGTGAATAACCGTTGAAAGTGATATTCGCTTAGTCCGATGCGGGTTGCAACTTCATCTAGGTTGGGTTGATCTTTATAATGATTTTCAAGGTACTGGATCGCCTGCTCGACACGCAGGTAATCTTCGGAAAGCTGTTTGTAGTCGGTGAGAGAGTTGTTCATGGCTTCTCCTTTTGAATGTTGCACAATTGTAGGAACCTCTCTCTGTTTAGCATACCCAATTCTTGCTTTAAACAACACAGGTATGCGTGGGCATACCTGTTTAATGCATTTCTGCAATTAAAAAGAAGGCCCTTCCATAACTAACCCAGCATCGAAAATATGCCTGGTTCACCGCGCCCATCTTGTCTCACACATTGCTATGTGGTTTTCGATGACGAGCAACAGAGTTTTTTTAAACTCAATGCTCCTTGCGCTTTCCTGGAAGGGAGAAGGGAGTCTGTGAAAGGCTCCAGAGGCATCCGCTAATCTATCCGATTTTTGGACTTTTATCTCTCAAATAAAAAGTCCTTAACACGTGTCCCGCGAGGGACGGAACCTCCACCTCGTGATCTCATTATTCATGAGATTCAGCCGCTAATTCTCCGACATTCAATTTTTAAGTTGGACGTGATTTTACACGCGCTGCAGAGAAACCGTCAAGGTATAAAAAGTGCCCCGCGCATGCCGTGTATTGCGAAGTTTTGAACCTGCTTTCGCAGGTGGGCTCCAACTCAGAAACGCCGCCTTGGCTCAGGCCTATCGCGTGATTTCTGTGAGACAGATGCCCTATAAAATTGGTGTTGGCTCAAAACCGAGAGTGCAACATCACGAACACAGCAGGGCGAGATTCTTATACCATAATCACATGAGCGTGGGGAGAGGAATATTAACCGTGTTGACATTGCTTTTGTCCAAAATATATGCTAAGCTTAATCTGTTATAGTGCTGACAACGCCCAATAATGCATTCCATATTGGATGTTAGATAAATACCAGGAGACGAACAATGGCATCTGTATTTGGGATCGATGTTTCTGGATGGGTTGCAAGTCCGGATTGGGGTGCGGTCAGTAATCAGGGTGTGAAGTTTGTTTTCGTTAAAGCTTCGGAGAATACTCTTGCCGATACAAAGTTTTCGCAACATTGGCAGGGCTCTAAAAGTGTGGGAATGTTGAGAGGGCATATCATTTCTTTCATCCGGAAGCGAATAATTCGGCTCAGCAAGCCAATACGTTCATCCAAACAGTGGGTGCCGATAAAGGCGAACTGCCGCCTATTTTGGATCTCGAACAGGTTTATGTAAATGGGAATCCAATTTCACTGCCTACGGGCGATGCGATGCTTGCTTTAATAAAACAATGGCTCGATCCTGTAGAGAGCGCGTTCAGCCGCAAGCCCATGATTTATTCCAGCGCGTTTTTCCTTAATCAACAGGGCCTCAACGCCTCTTGGTTGATTATTTACCCTTTATGGGTGGCTCAATATCCTTATGTACCAGGCACGAACGGAGAATACACAAGCGCGTCTACGATGCCAACGCCGACTTCAGGAATGCCTCAACAACCGGCTGGCTTTCAGACATGGAACTTTTGGCAATATTCCTCGAAGGGACAATTGGCCGGTTTTCCACCATCCCAGCTTTTAGATTTCAATTACTTCAATGGCTCTCTCAATGATCTGACAGCGTTTGCGTCAACGACCACGCCGGTTGCAGCGCCGCCTTATACGCCTCAGCCAGCACCACAACCTGTTCCACCCACGCCGGTTGCTCCGACTCCATCTGTGCCGCGCGTGACGTATACCGTTAAACCCGGCGATACGCTTTATGCAATCGCAGTTAAATATGGAACGACCGTACCGGCGATTGTGGCAGCAAATGATATTTCCAACCCCAATCTAATTCAGGTTGGACAGGTGTTAATCATTTTCTGAATATAAATAAATCCTAAGTAAGGAGGAAGTTGCTATGGCCTATGTATTTGGAATCGACATCTCATCGTATGATGCCGCCAGTGATTGGAACGTAGTCCGCAACCAGGGAGTGAGATTTGTTTTTGTCAAGGCTTCGGAGAATACAACTGCTGACAGCCGGTTTGTTCCAAACTGGCAGGGAGCAAAAGGCGCGAGCATGTATCGCGGCGCATATCATTTCTTTCATCCAGAAAATAACAACGCGGCCCAGCAAGCCAATACGTTTATCCAAACGGTTGGAGCGGATAAAGGCGAATTGCCGCCGGTTTTGGATATGGAATCTGTATATAATGCAAGCCAGAAAGATATCACACCAACGGGAACTGCTCTGCTGACCCAGGTGCAGAGCTGGCTGAATTTGGTGGAGACTGCTTTTGGCCGCAAGCCGATGATCTACACCAGCAAATCCTATGCTGATTCACATAGCCTGAACGCATCGTGGTTGAGCAATTATCCGTTGTGGGTGGCGCAGTATCCCTACATGCCTGGAACAACCAATCAGTATTCGGATCCAACAAATGCGCCGTCGCCCAGCGCGACTATGCCGCAACAGCCAGCCGCGTTTCAACCCTGGACCTTCTGGCAGTATTCCAGCACCGGTGTTTTGAGCGCTTTTTCCAGCCGCATTGACATGGATTACTTCAATGGCTCGTTGAGTGCTTTGGCTCAATTTGCGGGAACGTCTTTAAGTCAACCATCACCCACGACGCAATACATCATGCAGACCGGTGATACGCTGCCGGGCATTGCTGCCAAATTCAATATGAGCCTGAGCGATCTTGCGAATCTCAACAACGCAGTTTTGATTTAACCCGGCAAAACACTGACGGTTTCCGCGCCGACTTAACAGCCTCCACTAGCGCAGACATACACGGTGAAAGCGGGCGATACGCTTACGGCGATTGCGCTCAAATTCGGAACAACCGTCGCGGCAATTGCGGCCGCCAACAACATTACCAACCCAAACCTGATATCAGTTGGGCAAGTGTTGGTGATACCGTAAGATTAAACTTCCAAGGTTCAAAACCTCGGAAGTTTTCATTTTAGGGATAAACTCTTTTAATCGTCCTCGGAAATGCAATCGCTTCGCGGATATGTTCAATGCCGCAGATCCATGAAGTGACGCGTTCCACACCCATGCCAAATCCCGCATGTGGAACCGAACCATACTTGCGCAATTCAAGATACCACTTGAACGCATCTTCAGGAAGTTTTTGTTCATGAATGCGTTTCAATAACAAGTCGTGATCGCTGATGCGCTCCGAGCCGCCGCAAATTTCTCCGTAGCCTTCCGGCGCAAGCAAATCCACAGACTTGCAGACTTCAGGACGACCGGGCCATGGTTCCATGTAAAAGGCTTTGACCGCAGTTGGATACCCAAAGCAAAACACCGGCTTATCGAATTGATTCGTGATTGCGGTTTCATGCGGCGCGCCGAAGTCAATGCCCCAATCGAACTTGAGCAGTTCCTTCTTTTCGGGATCGGTTTCTTTTTCTCGAAGTTCTGCCAGCATCTTACCGGCGTCATCATAGGAAATACGCGGAAATGGTGCTTTGATATTTTCCAGCTTGGTCAGATCGCGCCCCAATGAAAGCAATTCCGGTTTTCGATCTCGGAGGACGCGCTGGACAATGTGTGTGATCATCTGCTCTTCGGTTTCCATCAAGCCGTCGAGATCGCAGAACGCCATTTCCGGTTCGAGCATCCAGAACTCGGTCAGATGACGACGCGTCTTGGATTTCTCTGCTCGGAAGGTTGGACCAAAGCAATAGACTTTTCCGAATGCGAAGATATTCGCCTCATTGTAAAGTTGACCGGTTTGCGCAAGATAGGCTTTACCTTCATCAAAGTATTCTGTCTCGAAAAGCGTCGTTGTGCCTTCAGCGGCGGCGGGCGTGAGAATCGGTGTATCCATGGCGATGAAGCCGTTGTTGTCGAGCCATTCACGCGTTGCCGCCATGACTGTTGAGCGGACGCGCAGGATTGCCCATTGGCTCGGCATGCGAATCCACAAGTGACGGTTGTCGAGCGCGAAGTCCACGCCATGATCTTTGAGCGACATCGGATAATCTGCATCGGCAGTTTGCACGATCTCAATTTTCTTTACGCCGATTTCATATCCGCCAGGGACGCCGGGTGCGCGCTTATCGGGGCGGACGGGGCCGGTGATAACCACCGCCAACTCCTGCGGCAAGCGCATCACTTGATCGAAAAGTTTTTCGTCGAGGTCGCCTTTGAAGGCCACGCACTGAACAAAGCCTGTCCCATCGCGCACCAGCAGAAAAACCAGCTTACCTTTGTCGGTGCGGTTATAGACCCAGCCTTGGATGGTTACTTCCTGATCATCATATTTTGAAATTTCATCCACACGAATGATTGGCATAATTTCTCCTACGTTTTATTCCACGATCTTGATATGCAATTCCTTCAATTGCTTTGGCTCTACAGATGATGGCGCATCAGCCATCACATCGCGCGCGGCTTGATTCTTTGGGAATGCAATCACCTCGCGAATATTTTGTTCGTCCGCCAGCAACATCACCAGCCGGTCAATGCCCGGAGCTACGCCGCCATGTGGCGGTGCGCCGTATTCGAATGCTTCGAGCATGTGACCAAACTGCAATTGAATTTCTTCATCCTTCAAACCAAGCAATTGAAATATTTTAAACTGAATATCGCGGCGATGGATGCGGATCGAACCGGATGCCATCTCGTAACCGTTGCATACCATATCATACGCATCCGAAAAAATCTCGCCGGGATTCGTCTCGAACTTTGGCAGGTCTTCCAGCTTCGGCATCGTGAACGGATGATGCGCGGCGTCCCATTTTTTTTCTTCTTCGTTCCATTCGAACATCGGGAAATCCACAACCCACGCGAATGCCATCACATCTTTATCCGCTAGATCAAGTCTATCGCGAAATGCAAGCCTTAGACCGCCGAGGACTTTATTGACAACCGCACGCTGATCCGCGGCGAATAAAATTAAGTCACCTTGTTTCGCACCAACTTTGGATTGAAGCGCTTCGATCTCTTCCGGCTTGACAAATTTCGCAGCGGTTCCTTTCGGACCTTCAGCGGTGACCGCCAAAGTGACCAAGCCTTTCGCTCCGAACGACTTTGCCAACTCAGTCAACTCGTCCACTTCTTTGCGGGATATGCTCGCGCTGTTAGGTGCGATAATGCACTTGATCACGCCACCTGCTTCGAGGGCGGATTGAAAGACGCGGAAGTCGCTCTTTTTAAAGATGTCACTTACATCCATCAGCTGCATCCCGAAACGCAAGTCAGGTTTGTCCGATCCGTATTTCTCAATGGCTTCAGTGTAGGATAGCACCGGCCATGGCGATGAAAGAATTCGCTTGTGCGGTGTGACGGCGGGTATCATTGCGGTATAAAGCCCTTCGACCATTGCCAGCACATCATCGCGTTGAACGAACGACATTTCGATATCGAGTTGTGTGAACTCGGGCTGTCTGTCTCCGCGCTGATCTTCATCGTGGAAACAGCGCGCAATTTGGAAATAGCGATCCATGCCGGCGACCATTAACAATTGCTTCAGCTGCTGAGGCGATTGGGGCAGGGCGTAGAATTGACCGGGATAAACACGCGATGGCACGAGATAGTCGCGTGCGCCTTCGGGCGTGGCTTTGAAAAGAATGGGAGTTTCGATTTCGATGAAGCCTTGCTTGTCGAGATAATCGCGCATGAACTTGACCACGCGATGGCGCAGGATAATATTATCTTTCATTCGTTCACGGCGCAAATCAAGATAGCGATATTTGAGTCGCGTGGCTTCATCGGCTTCGTTCGTGTCGCCGTTGTTGACCATGAAGGGTAGAGTCTTGGCCGGGTTGAGCACGTTGATCTCACTGGCAATCACCTCGATTTCGCCGGTCGCCATGTTTGGATTTTCCATGCCTTGCGGACGTTTCTGAACCGTGCCGCTGATCTGCAATACCCATTCGAAACGAATATCTGTAACGGTGTTCAGCGTTTCTTTCGATAAATTGGGATTGATCGTAATTTGAATGAGTCCATAGCGGTCGCGTAAATCAAGGAAAACCACTCCGCCGTGATCGCGGCGACGGTGTACCCAGCCGGCCAGCGTCACTTTCTGGCCGATGTGAGATGGTCGCAGTTCCCCGCAAGAATGAGTTTTATACATGGTACGCCTCCAAAGATTCTTTGAACACAAAGGGCACGGAGTAAACTAAGAAAAATCTAGAAGAGGTCTTCTTGTTGTACTGCGTCCAAACCTTTGAGTCTTTTGCCTGTACTGAGCTGCAGACACACACGTGCCCTTAGTGTTTAATTTTGACTGATTAGACACAAAATAAATCGCCCTTCGCATTTGCGTCGGGCGATTGGTTTGACTTGAGTGATTGATCAACCTGCAAAGCTTCGCCCAACGACACGCGGATGGTTATCATTATCGTTGCTATTATTGGTGAAGTTGAGGTTGCCGTTCATGGTGCCGATATTATAGCATAAAGAATCTGAAACAGAGAAAATTTGCTTTTGTTTCATTGAAGGATTTTATTGCTGACTTCGTCCAGCTTTGCAACTTCTTCTTCCGCCAATTTCCATCCAAGCGCGCCGGCATTCTGCAAAGCCTGTGAAGCGTTCTTTGCGCCGGGGATGGGTAACGCGCCTTTGCATATGACCCAATTCAATGCCACTTGCGAGTTTGATTTGCCGCCATGTTCCTGGCCGATCTCATTCATCAGCTTGAGCACGGGTTCGATTTTGGTCAATAGATTTGTATAGCGTCCGCCGCGACTTCCGGACGGAGGATTTTTGGGAGAGTATTTACCCGTAAGCAATCCCATCTCAAGCGGACTATAAGCGATCAGACGCACACCAAGCTCTTTGCAACGCGCCAGCAAACCGTTCTTTTCTATTTCACGATTGAGCACACTATAGTGAACTTGATTCGACGCCAGTGAAATACTATTTCGCTCAAGGGTTGAATAAGCGCGGATCATCTGTGATTGATCAAAGTTTGATACGCCGACGGTTCGCGTCCAGCCGCGATTGATACATTCGACCATTCCCTCCATCATGGTCTCAGCGCTGAGGAGAGGAGTCGGCCAATGAATTTGATAAAGGTCCACGGTTTCGAGTTGGAGGCGCTCAAGGCTTTGTTTAAGCGCGGCAGGGACAGAATTTCTGGTCAATCGCCAGGGCAGTGGGAAGAACTTGGTCGCGACCAAAATGGGTTGATCGGTTTCCTTCAGAAATTTTCCGGCTAATCGTTCGGAGCGTCCTGAACCGTATACTTCAGCGGTATCTATGAAGCGAATGCCCTCGGTGATTGATGTTAAAAAAGCTTGATGGATATCATCATCGTTGTAACCGCGTCCGTACTGCCAGACAAAGCGGTCTCCCCATTGCCACGCCCCAAGTCCCATTTCAATGGCGTGCAAAAACCGAGTTTCGTTGCTGACTATGTTGTTCAATATATCCTCCGAAATATGTCCATCATTGTATCTTAAAAATATTGCCCTGTTGCAGCCAGCCTTCATGATTTAGGTTACAATCTGGTGTGCAAATCGTATCGAACTGATGGGCCGCGAGTCCCTTCCCGTTAACGGGTGGGGTTTGGCGCTCCCTGAGTTCAGAGAGGAAAATGTGGCCTCGAATTCAGATGGGTTATCCGAGTCGTCTGTTGAACTTGCCGCGCGATTAGGATTGGTCTTTACAAACTTATCTTTATTGACGCGAGCGTTAACTCACCGATCCTATCTCAATGAGAATTCGGATGTGCTTGAAGATAATGAGCGTCTGGAATTTCTCGGCGATGCAGTTTTGGGATTTGTGGTGGGGGCATGGGCTTATCACCATTGTCCCGAGATGAAAGAAGGCGAACTGACGCGTTCGCGGTCCGTGTTGGTGCGCAACGAACAGCTTGCCGAATTTGCTCGTCACCTCGACTTGGGGCGGGCGATGCGAATGGGACGCGGCGAGGCCGCTTCAGGTGGACGCAACCGCGACAACTTGCTTGGCTCGACGTTTGAAGCGGTGATTGGCGCGCTGTTTCTCGACCAGGGAGTGCCGGCTGTCGAGAAATTCATGGAGCCTTTGCTGGATAGCGTTAAAGAACGCGTCATTCAACGAGCGGAGATTTATGATCCCAAGAGCCGCTTGCAAGAATGGGCACAGGCTGAAAAACTGGGAACGCCGCAATATATAACAGTTTCCTCCAGCGGCCCTGATCATGCCAAGATATTTGAGATTGAAGTCCGCATCAAGGGCGCGGCCTATGGACGAGGCAAAGGACCGAGTAAACAGGTCGCTGAACAAATCGCAGCGCAGACCACATTGGAATCGCTTGGGCTTTCAAAGTAGAAAAATTCATTTTGTATATTTGGTGGTTCAAAAAATAAATCCGAGTTTCGGATAACAAATGCCATTACGTCTCAAATCCCTCGAATTGCACGGATATAAAACCTTTGCCACTCGCACTGTCTTTGAGTTTGCGGGGGGCATCACCGCGATTGTCGGACCCAACGGCTCCGGCAAATCGAACATCGCCGATTCTTTGCGTTGGGTGTTGGGCGAGCAATCGTATTTATTGTTGCGCGGCAAGAAGACTGAAGACATGATCTTCTCTGGCTCGGAACATCGTCCGCGCGCCGGCATGGCTTCCGCAGAGATCATCTTCGACAACAGTGCAAACTGGTTGCCGGTGGATTTTGCCGAAGTCAGCATGGCACGCCGCGCGATACCGCGATGGTCATAATGATTATTTGTTGAACGGTCAGTCGGTGCGTTTGCGCGACATGAACGAAATATTGGCGGCATCTGGATTAAGCGAAAGAACTTATACAATTCTGGGTCAAGGTTTGGTGGACGCGTCGCTTGCTTTGAAAGCGGACGAGCGCCGCCGTCTATTTGAAGAAGCTGCGGGCGTTGGACTGTATCGTGTTCGGCGCGAAGAAACGCTCAAGCGTCTGGAGAACACACAACGGAATCTTGAACGCGTTCAAGATATCATGGCTGAATTGGAGCCGCGTTTGAAAAGCCTCGAACGACAAGCGCGGCGTGCCATTGAATATTCCCGGGCGCAAGCGGATTTACGCGTCTTGCTTTTGGATTGGTATGGCTATCATTGGCATCGCGCTCAGATTGAATTGAATGAAACGCGCGAGGTTGTGCATCAGCAGGAGACGCACGTGAATGAAGCGCGTGAGGTCCATGCCAAGGCCCAAGCCGAATATGCCACTTTCCGCGAGCGTTTGAGCGGATTGCGCGCTCAATTGAATATCTGGCATCGCGAGTCATCGGAATTGCATAGTCAGCGCGAAATCTGTCAGCCGTGATCTGGCGGTTCTTGATGAACGTCGCCGCGCCTTGGTCGCGTCTCAGTCTTCACTTCAATCCGAACTTGAGCGTTCGATCAATGAAGAGAAACTTGCGCGCGAACGTTTTTCTGAAGTGGATCAGGAAGCCGCAAGCCTGCAAAGTGAATTCGATGAAGCTGGGAGGCAACTGGCGCGCGCACAGGAAGCTTTGCAAGTGCGTCAAACGGAAAGAGTTTCGGCGGATGAAAAACTGCAAGCCGCGCGCGAGACGATTGCTTCCATTCACACCCAACGAGCCGAAACGCAAGCCCGCCTCGATGAACTCGCCGCGCGCTTTGAATCGCAAAAACAAAAACTGGATGCGATTCAACAAACCATTCGCTCTGCGGAAGCAGATACAAGGAAAGTTGAACAGATTCACGAAACCGCAAAAGCGCAACGCGTCCAAGCTAGGGAAGTGGTTCAACGAACTATTGCTGATGCAGAAAGCAAAAGAAGCGAAGTTGAGAAATTGGAAAATGAACGCCGCTCGAAATTGGAAGAGCGCGTTGCACGCCAAGCCGAATATTCACCGGCACAGGCTCAGCTCGACATTTTGATCCAAGCCGAACAATCCTTGGCGGGTTATGCCGAAGGCGCGCGCTTTTTGTTGGACGCCGCGCGGCAAGCACGGCTCAATGTGCGCGGCGCGCTCAGCGCGGCTCTCGATGTTCCCGCTGAATTGGAAATTGCCATTGCTGCGGCGCTGGGCGATACGCTTGATGCGGTCTTGTTGCAAGGCGATCAAATTGAAGAAGCGCTTCGTTTGCTTGAATCAGATGATGCCGGACGCGCGGCTTTACTGCCGTTGGATGGAAATGTCAATCATTCGCTCATTCAACCAAACGATGCGGATTGCCTCGGTGTGGCTTCAGCGCTGGTCAATGCGCCGGATGATTTGCGCGCAGCGGTTCATCTTTTACTTGGTAACACACTCATTGTCCGCGACCGAAATGCGGCTCGCCGATTTAATTCAGCGATATCCCAACTCACGCGCGCATCGTGACTTTGCGCGGCGAAGTCTTCCGCGGCGATGGACTTATCGTTGCCGGAAAATCTGCATCCCCTAGCGGGTCAACTTTGAGCCGTCCGCGCCAAAAACGCGAGTTGACCGAAGTCTTATCGGATCTAACGAGTCGACTGGAAGTGTTGAATGCTTCCATCACAAAACTTTCAGAAGAATTAACATCTGCTCAACATCAACAAATTGCAAGCGAAGAAGAATTACGAAAAGCGCGCGCCGAATTTGATGAAGCTCAATCAACAGAGCAGAAAGCCGCGATTGAGGTTGAAACCGCGCGCCGTCAATGGGATTGGCAACGATCTCAGCATGATGAATTGCAGAAAGATGTCTCAGCCGCGGAAGCAGATCGGAAACGGCTCGCCACTTTGGCGTCCGAGAATGAAGCGAAGGCTGTGCAAGCCCACGATGCAATTCGACTTTTGACGAGTCAATTGAATGAACTCAATCTGGATGAAGCGCAGGAACAGGTTGCGTATTGGAATACGCGGCTCGCTGTGATCGAGCAATCGGTCAATAGCCTTCAATCCAGAAAATCGGAACGGCAGCAATCGGTGGATCGTTTTGTTTCGCAACAACAGGATGTGCAAGCCAAGTTGGGCGAGACCGATAATTTGTTGAAGGAATTGGATGAAGAAAAATCCATCTTGCGCGAACGCGAAAGCGTTATGCATACTCAGATCGAAGAACTGCGCGTTCAAATCGAACCCGCGGAAAAAGATTTGGAAACTGCCGAACAGGAAGAGACGCGCTTGCAGGAAGTGGAAACGAATGCGCAAAGAAACCTCGCCTCGACCGAGCGCATGGTGGGACAAATCCAATTGGATTTGGTGAGACGCGAAGAAGGCTTGGATAATCTGCGCCAAAAGATCGCGGATGATTTTGGACTCGTCTCTTTTGAATATGCCGCGAACATCGAAGGACCGGTGCCGCTACCGTTTGAAGGTTTGGTGGAACAATTGCCGGTTGTGATGCAACTGCCGCTTGACCTTGAAGAACACATGACGCAACAGCGCGCGCAATTGCGCAGGATGGGCGCTATCAATCCGGATGCGAAGAAAGAGTATGACTCGGAGTCGGAGCGTTATTCGTTTATGTCCACGCAGGTTCAAGATTTGAATCACGCTGAATCGGATTTGCGTCAAGTGATCAGTGAGTTGGATGAATTGACTCGTCAGGAATTTGCGCGCACGTATGAAGCCGTGGATAAACAATTCCGCGCCATCTTCACACGTTTATTCGGCGGCGGATCGGCGCATCTATCATTGACCGATCCGGATAACTTGGTCGAAACAGGAATTGAAATCGAAGCGCGTTTGCCGGGAAGACGCGAACAAGGCTTGTCATTGCTCTCCGGTGGCGAGCGCAGTCTGACCGCTATTGCGTTGGTGTTTGCGCTGCTCAAAGTTTCACCGACGCCGGTCTGCGTGATGGACGAAGTGGATGCGATGCTCGATGAAGCCAACGTGGGACGCTTCCGCGATCTGCTGATGGACTTGAGCAAGGATACGCAGTTCATCGTCATCACGCATAACCGCAACACCGTTCAAGCCGCAGACGTGATTTACGGCGTGACGATGGGACGCGACTCAGCGAGTCAAATTATTAGTTTGAAATTGGATGAAGTCAGCGAGGAAATGTTGGGGACTGGAAAGTGATATGTAGCAAACTGATATATAATGATTTGAGAAAAAGGATTATCTATCGAAACGATTTCTGTTCAAGCAGTTTATAAAAAAGGCGTGTTGGAGCCTCGAAAGAAATTAAATTTTCCCAAAGATAGTGTTGTGGATGTTTTGGTCAGACCAATCGCGCAGAAAAAAGGAAAAAGCGCGACACTGTTTGGTGCATTTCCTATGCTTGTTGCTATTGCAGGTGTGGATATTAAACGAACCAAGAGACAATGGAAACACAGTCTAGGAAAACAAAGCCGTATTTTAAGGGGAAAATAAAATAATGCGTTATGTCGCCGACACGCATGCCTTTATTTGGTATCTCTCTGGTTCGCCGCGACTAGGCGATTTGTTCCGCTCAGATCGCTATATTTATATACCCCATGCGTTTTTAAGTTCTGTAATAATTCTTAACCAAGAGTTTACTTTTTGGGTTAAAGCCCAGACGTTGATTGAACAGCTTAGAAGTATGAATTGGCTTACAGAATCAAACCAAACAAAAAGAATACAAATGCAGAAGAAATAAAAGCCTCCCGAAGCGCCAAAGTTTCGGGAGGCTTAGACTGTCTATGGACAGTACCATCCTCCGCTTCCACCACTCCATCCTCTACCACCCCAATGATGTGGCCATGGTGTGCCATGTGACCAGTGCGTCCACCGTTTTGATTGTGAGGAGTAATTGCACCAGTAACTCGGATTATAGTTATATACTATTGGTGGTGGTGCCGGCGTAGCTGGTGAAGGGAGATCACTAATGTCGCCGCTTACGCTTGCATACTGCCCTGAAAGCCAACAGACCGTGCCGGGATAACCTGGAACGTCAATGATCCAATAATTGTCTGCCGTATCTTTTCCAACCACCGTTACGGTAGTTCCAGGACGGATGGTAATCACAAATCCATAGTTGGTATTCGGACCAGCATAGCAGTTCGTGGCAACACTGACACTCAAGGTGGGCGGCATCGGTGTACCGGAAGCAGTCGCGGTCGCTGTGGGTGTGGAGGTATTGGCAGGAGTGGAAAAAAGCGCGGTTTGCGTGAAAGCCTGCAGGGTCTGCGCTACCATCGTTGAAACCTGATTCACATCTGAGTCCTGCTGAGTTGGCGTGCTGGAAGGCGACGTGCCCAGATCGACGGTCACACTGCAAGCGACCATCACCAACGCACCAATACAGAATAAAGCGAGAAGTTTATTTACACGCATTTTTCTCCTTCTTTATACCATTATTATTTCCCCTTCATATGGCTAATATAATCCCAATTATCATAGTAGATGTGTATTTTGTATGTAGATTTTGTTACAAAAACTGGATTTTGGCAAATGGATTAGGATGGGACGCTTTCGGAGTATTATTTTACTTGGCTCTATTAGTAAGGTTAGCCTGAATAGATTAAGAGTACCAGAAATGATTTTTGCGAAGCATCCTAAGCTCTGTGTTTTTCAGGGTTAGGGCAATCTCGCCCGACTACATCAACGCTCCAATGACATTTATCGCTTGCCATAAAAATAAATCCTTTTTCTCGGCGGGAGACTCAAAGTCTCCGCCTTAGCCCAACAAAGCCCTACGGGCTTCCATGAATTGAGAAGGGATTTTAATCCTGCTCGACCAACGTCGGCTCGCATATTGTCCCCGAAGGGGAATGACATTTATCGCTTGTCATAAAAAATAATTCGTCCTATACTCGGTGCATTGGAGTCCTCATGTCTGATACCGATCTTGCTAGCCTTCAATCTGTAATCGAACCTTATCTTCCTTTGGGCCGATCGGGGCTGTTAGCGGCAGCCGGGCAAGCGATGCTCTCGGTAGGCCAAAGTGTCATACGCCGGGCACCTTCATTGGATTTGCGCTCTCGGAAATTGCGGGAATCACAATTTCGCTTGTGATGCTGCCAGGTACGGTATTCAGTAAAGCCACGGCATATGTTGGAATATTAGGTTATGGCTGTCTCTTCGTCTTTGAAATCTGCAAGTCATTTGTTCCAGCCTTCGATAATGTTGCGCTGATGGTTGCGATGGTAGGCGGACTGCTAAGCCTAGCTTGGTTTATTCTGGTAGCAGTCAGGCTTAACCAAATAGGACGAATTGACCGGAGCAGTTCTTCGTAAGAAGTCCTTCTCATAGCGATCTCCTTCTAGGAACAATCGCCAGCAAGTGGAACTTGAAATAAACGTGGGCATCCTCGAATGACGTATAGGATTCTGCATCACGCAAAGAACAAGGATACTGGTAAAATCAATAAAGACGGAGGCTTGGAGTAATCGAGTGGAAACCGTGCTCATTTCCTGGAGCGGGGGGAAAGATTGTGCCCTGGCGATGTATGATGCTCTCGTAAGCGGAGAATATCAGGTCGTTGGGCTGTTGACCACCGTAACGAAGGATTCCGATCGCGTCGATCTGCACGATATCCGATGCAGCTTGATCGAAAGGCAAGCTCAGGCTCTCGGCGTGCCCTGGGAAAAGGTCTCGCTATCCAGTTATGCATCCAACTCGGATTACGAGCCGAACCTGGTACAAACCTTGAGGAGATACAAAGAATCAGGCGTGACCTCAGTTGTCTGTGGTGACATTTTTCGGGAAGACCTAAGAACATACCGCACCCTGAATCTCGCCAAGCTGGGGATCAAGGCAATTTTCCCCCTGTGGAAAAGAGATAACCTCCAACTGATGGACTCTTTTATTTCGTTAGGATTTAAGGCGATTGTTACATCGATCAACACATCCCGGCTCGACGATCGGTTTGTCGGCAGGGTTATAGACTGGAAATTCATGCGCGACTTTCCTAGTTCTGTCAACATTTGTGGAGAATATGGGGAATATCATACCTTTGTGTACGATGGGCCAATCTTTGAGCGCGCCATACCGTATACGGTTGGTGACATTTTCGAGAGAGATGACGATTTTCACCATTTCAAGTATTGTGATGTGATACCCGCTTGATGCTCGGCTGGAGATCCGTGCCAGGATCGAAGCAAAGTTCTGATGTCACCGGCGTTATCGCGCCCTCCGATCTTCCATGGCTTGTAGACGCTATTTACAGCCTTGAGCACGACTTTTAATCAGTGGGTTGTAAGATTTACAGTCTGAAAATGTAGGTCGCTAGGAATAGAACCTCGAACCGCTAGGTTAAGAGTATGAGGAATGATTTTTGCGAAGCACCCTAAGCCCTGTGTTTTTCAGGGTTAGGGCAATCTCGCTCGACTACATCAACGCTCACAATGACATTTATCGCTTGTCATAAAAAATAATTCGTCCTATACTCTAAGGATTGGAGTCCCCATGTCTGATACCGACCTTGCCTCACTTCAATCTGCAATCGAACCGTATCTTCCTTTGGGCCGCTCGGGGCTGTTGCCGGCCTTGCATGCGGCTCAAAAAATTTATGGGTGGATTTCCGAGCCCGTTGCAACCGAAATTGCCAGATCACTGCGCGTTCCGCTTGCGGATGTGCACGGCGTGATCGAGTTCTATACTCTTTTTTACAACGAACCGGTTGGGAAAAAATTTATCCGCGTGTGTACGGATCAAGCCTGCGCGCTGAAAAATGCAGATGGACTTTTGAATCATCTTTGCGCTCATCATGGAATCAAAGCCGGTCAGACAACGCCGGACGGGCGCGTCACCATTGAAGCGAGTCCATGCCTTGGGCTTTGCGAACAAGCTCCCGCGATTTTGTACGGCGATGAAGCTGAAACGAATGTTAATCTCAAAACAGGCTCTTATGATCTTGGACGACCTAAGTCTATTGTTGGTGGCTCATTGCGATTGTTGACTGCCAATTGTGGTAATGGCACGACAACATCGCTTGCAAAATATGGCGAGTATGCCGCGTTGAAAAAAGCCCGTCAAATGAAACGCGAAGATATCATCAACGAGATCAAAGCTTCGGGTTTAGTTGGACGCGGCGGCGCAGCTTTTCCGACCGGTGTGAAATGGGAAGGAACAGCCAAAGCGGAAGGCTCGCCAAAATATATTGTTTGCAATGCGGACGAGTCCGAGCCGGGAACGTTCAAAGATCGCGTTTTGTTGCTCGATGATCCGCATCGCGTGATCGAAGGCATGACGATTGCCGCGTACGCCATCGGCGCGGGCAAAGGATATATTTATGTGCGCGGCGAATATCCGTATATCGTGCCGGTGCTTGAAAACGCGTTGCGCGAAGCGCGGCAAGCTGGTTATTTGAATGAAGACTTTGATATTGAAATCCGACTCGGCGCGGGCGCCTACATTTGTGGCGAGGAGACTGCGCTGTTTGAATCCATTGAAGGGAAGCGCGGCTTTCCGCGTGTGAAGCCGCCTTTCCCGACGACGTTTGGGGTCTTTGGCAAACCAACGGCGATCAATAACGTTGAAACGCTATGCAATGTTCCGTTGATCATTTCCAAAGGCACTGCTGAATATCGGAAGATCGGCACCGAAAAATCTCCGGGAGCGAAACTGTTTTGCGTCTCTGGAGATGTGACCAAGCCCGGAGTCTATGAAGTGCCATTCGGTGCGACTCTGCGCGAACTGCTTGAAATGTCCGGCGGTGTTGCGGATAAAAAGAAATTGCAAGCGGTTTTGTTCGGCGGCGCGGCAGGAGCGTTTGCAACATCCGCGCATCTTGATGTGAAGTTGACGTTTGAAGATTTGCGCGCGGCGGGTTTGCCTTTAGGCTCCGGCGTGGTGATGGTCTTCGATGAGACGCGTGATATGCGCGAACTCACTGGCGCGGCTGGGTCATTTCTTTGCGCACGAGTCATGCGGAAAATGTTATCCATGTCAGATGGGATCGCAACGGCAGATGGAAATTTTGAATCGCATTGCGGCTGGCAAGATGCAAACAGGCGATCTGGCGCGTCTGCAAGATGTCGGCTGGACCATGACGGACGCGAGTCTGTGCGGTTTGGGTCAGACCGCGGCGAGCGCAGTGATGTCCGCGATCAAGTTATGGCCCGAATTATTTGATGAAAGCAAAAAGAAACAAGCCGCTAAAAAAGTCTTCAAGATAAAAGCGATTAAAGCGAAAACAAAACCTGCAAAGAAGACCGCTGCAAGAAAGTCGAAGCCGAAAACGAAGGTTGCAAAGAACTCAATCAAAGTGGAAAGCAAGAAAACTGTTACCAAGAAAAAATCAGAACGCAAAATTGCAATGAAACGTTAGTGGTGAGGTGATATGGCAGACTCAGTTACTTTAACAATTGATGGACAGCAAGCTTCTGTTGAGCAGGGTACAACTTTATTGAAGGCCGCTCAACAGATTGGCGTTGATATTCCGACGATTTGCTTCCACGAAGCGACAACATCCAATGCATTGTGCAGGATCTGTGTTGTGGAAATCGAAGGACAGAGATTGCTTCAACCCGCGTGCATCGTCAAGGTTGCGCAAGATATGAAAGTCCAGACGCGCAGCGAACGAGTGATGCGTGCCCGCAGAACGATTCTGGAGATGTTGGCGTCCACTATGGATCTGTCCGACGCGCCTGCCATTCTGACAATGATGGAAGAATACGGTGCGAACGCTAAACGATTTCCTGATGCCGAGCGGCGCAAGTTTGAAATCAAAGACGATAACCCGATGTATATCCGTGATTATTCTAAATGCTTATTGTGCTGGCGTTGTGTACAGGTTTGTGCCGACGACGCGCAATATACATTTGCGATTAACTTCAATGGGCGCGGCTTTGAAACGCAGATCGGTACGTTCTTCGATAAATCCATTCCTGAAACAACTTGTGTTCTCTGCGGACAATGTGTGGGCGTTTGTCCGACCGGCGCTCTCAAGCCGAAGCGTGAATTTTTATTGGAGCAGGGCATGAGTTCGAATGAGATAAGCGTAATGAATACTGGTAGAAAGCGAAGGAGATAGATAATGGATCAACCACGGGAAGAATCACTCGATCCACAAGATTGGGAAGCGATGCGCACGCTGGGACACCGCATGATTGATGACATGCTAACCTATTTGCAGACTGTGCGCGATCAACCAGTCTGGCAGCCGATGCCTGATCAGGTTAAAGAAAACCTGAAGAAGCCATTGCCGATTGATCCACAATCGCCTGAAGATGCTTATAAGGACTTTGTCGATAACGTTCTGCCGTATCCGCTCGGCAATATTCATCCGCGTTTTTGGGGCTGGGTGATGGGCAATGGAACGCCGTTCGGCGTTTTGGCTGAAATGCTGGCTGCTACGATGAATCCGAATTTGGGCGGCGGCGATCATGTTGCCAACAATGTGGAGCTGCAAGTGCTGGATTGGTGCAAAGAGATGCTGGGCTTTCCACTGAGCGCAAGCGGATTATTGGTCAGCGGCGGATCCATGGCAAATTTTGTCGGTTTGACGGTAGCACGCGACACAATGGCTGGTTTTGATATCCGTCGTCAAGGCCTGCCTGCCGCGCCAAAACGATTGGTGTTGTATGGCTCGGTTGAGATGCATAGTTCAATCGAGAAAGCAGTGGATTTATTAGGTTTGGGCCGCGATGCTTTACGGATGATTCCATCGAACGATCAATACCAGATTGATATAGCGGCTTTAGAAAAGTCCATCGCAGCGGATCGCGCTTCAGGCTTTCTTCCTTTTTGTGTGATTGGAAACGCCGGAACGGTAAATACCGGCGCAATCGATCCGCTGAATGTCCTAGCCGACATTGCTCAACGCGAAAAAATGTGGTTTCACGTTGATGGCGCGTTTGGCGCATTAGCGGCGGTTTCACCTGAATTACGCCCGTTGTTAAAGGGTATGGAACGGGCCAACTTCGCTCGCGTTTGATCTGCATAAATGGATGTACATGCCGATCAAAGTCGGCTGTGTGTTGGTGCGCAATAAAGATGCCCATCGGAATGCCTTTACATTGACGCCGGAATATCTTGCGCATTTCGAGCATGGGGCGGCAGGCGGTTCGCACTGGTTTAATGGATATGGATTGCAGTTGACGCGCGGCTTCCGCGCCTTGAAAGTATGGCTCTCGATCAAAGAACATGGCATTACCAAATACGGACGCGTGATCAAGCAGAATGTGGATCAATGTAACTATTTGACCCAACTGATTCAAACATCGCCTGACCTTGAACTGCTCGCGCCGACCGCGCTCAATATCGTTTGTTTCCGCTTCAAGAAAGCTGGCAGTGGTGACGCGGCTTTGAATCATCTAAACGAACTGATCATGATGGAGTTGCATGAGCAAGGCGTCGCCGTGCCGACATACACAACACTCAACGGCAAATTTGCAATTCGTGTCGCACATACCAATCATCGCACACGCCGCGAAGATTTCGATGTGCTGGTCCGTGAAGTGATTCGTCTTGGTAAAGAACTTTCAAAAGATTGAATTTATACTGCTTAGTTATCGCGTTGGAGAACATGCATGATTAAACCTGATCGTATTGTCACCACCACTTGTCCTTATTGCGGCGTGGGATGTAATTTGTACTTACACATCAAAGATGATTTGGTGTACAAGGTTACGTCGCCTTTTAATTCGCCGTCCAATCATGGCAACCTGTGCGTGAAGGGCCGCTTTGGCTATGACTTCATCCATTCGAAAGATCGCCTGACGCAACCGCTGATGCGCAAGGTTGAAGGACTTGTCCCGGCGACGTGGGGTCAAGCGATGGGTCATGTAGCGGAACGATTGCTTGAAATCCGTGAGCAATATGGTCCCAACTCGATTGGCTTTTTGGTCTCAGCCAAATGCACGAACGAAGAAAATTATTTGATGCAAAAGGTGGCGCGCGGATTGATTGGCACGAACAATGTAGATCACTGCCGCAGCGGCTCTGACACTCCAGTTCCGTTGCCGGTCTGGCAACTACACTGGGTTCGGGCGCGATGACCAATTCCATTGGCGATATTCACCTGGCCGATGTGTTGCTCGTCACGGGCAGTAACACCACTGAGGCGCATCCGGTCATCAGCCTCGAGATGAAGAAAGCGGTTCGTCAACGCGGCGCAAAATTGATTCTGATTGACCCGCGCGAAATCGAGTTGGCGAATTTCGCCTCCATTCATCTGCGTCCGCGCTCAGGCACGGACATTGCCTTGCTCAATGCCATGGCGCATGTCATCATTGAGGAAGGCTTGATGAAGAAAGACTTCATCGAAGCGCGCACGGAAAACTTTGATGCGCTTGCTGATGCTGTCAAAGATTGCACGCCGCAATGGGCGGAAGATATTACCGGCATCCCGGCAGAGATGATCATCGAGGCCGCGCGCGTTTACAGTCATGCGGGAAGCGCCGCGATCTTTTGGGCAATGGGCATCACGCAGTCATCGCACGGCACGGATAATGTTCAAGCGTTGGCAAATTTGGCATTGCTCACTGGAAATTTTGGCAAGCCCGGTTCCGGAGTCAATCCGTTGCGCGGACAAAACAACGTTCAGGGCGCGTGCGATATGGGCGGATTGCCGAACGTGCTCACCGCGTATCAATCGGTGACCGATGAAGTTGTTCGCGCGAAGTTTGAAACGGCGTGGAAATCATCGGTGAAGATTCCAGCCAAGCCCGGATTGACTGTCACTGAGTTGATGAACGGCATCCTCGATGGACGCATCAAGGTGCTTTACATCATGGGCGAAAATCCGTTCCTCTCCGACCCGAATATGAATCATTGTGGAAGAAGCACTTCATGCCATTGAGTTTTTGGTTGTGCAGGATATTTTCCTTAACGAAACTGCCCAGCTTGCGGATGTGGTTTTGCCCGCCACGAGTTTTGCGGAAAAGGAAGGCACGTTCACCAGCACCGAGCGGCGCATCCAACACGTTCGCACCGCGCTTCCAATCAAGGGTGAGGCGTGCCGCGATCTGGATATCATCTGCGATTTGGGAAAACGATTGAGCCATTCCAATGGAAATATTTCTTCGGATGTGGTTCATTCTGTGACAGATTGGAATTACTCTGGCGCGTCTGCGGTGTGGGATGAGATTGCGGCTCTGACTCCGACCATGAGCGGAATCAGTTACCGGAGGCTGGAGCACGGCGGAATCCAGTGGCCCTGCCCAACACCTGATCATCCCGGCACGCCGATTATGCACAAGGAAAAATTCACGCGCGGGCTTGGGCGCTTTACTCCATTGACTTTCCGCGAGCCAATGGAAAACCCCGATACTGAATATCCGTTTGTGTTGAACACGGGACGCGTTCTTCAGCACTGGCACGGCGGAACGTTGTCTCGCCGGTCAGTCGGTTTGAATTGGATTGTGCCTGAGGGTGAGATTCAAATCAACACAGAGGACGGGGAAAAGCTTGGTATTGCCACAGGTGAGTTGATCCGCGTCTCATCGCGCCGCGGTGAAGCAATTGGCAAAGCCCGCCTCACAGACAAATTACCGCGTGGCATGGTCTTTATGAACTTTCATTTTGCCGAAATTCCTACCAACGCCTTGACGAGCAACGCTGTGGATCCGGTCGCGAAGATTCCAGAGTACAAGGTTAGCGCAGTCAAAGTTGAACGGGTATAATTATCTTGTCGCGTGAATGCCCTTCGCAAACTCATGCGCGGGGCATTTTTATTGGAGGTGTCTTTATGGTTACTGAAGTTCAACTCAATCCTAAACGGGTTATTGAAGATCGCGTGGTGAAAACCACTTGTCCATATTGCGGGGTGGGATGCACGCTGGAGTTACACGTCAAGGACGATTTCATTTACAAAGTCACATCACCGTTTGACTCGCCGGTCAATCACGGCAACTTGTGCGTGAAGGGTCGCTTCGGCTACGATTATATCTATCATCCGAAGCGCGTCACAACTCCTTTGGTGAGAAGATATTTGCTGGAAGGAAAACCAAAGCCAGAGGGACGAGAACAAGTCTTTGCAATCAGCAAAGATGGGAAGCCAATTCCCGATTCTCAAATATCCAACCTGTGGGATTGGATTGAAACCGATTGGAACACCGCGCTCAATATTGTGACGGATAATCTTTTACGAATCTATCAGCGCGATGGCTCGGATGCGATGGCGGTTTATTGTTGCGCTAAAGCTACCAATGAAGATAATTATTTGATGCAAAAGATGTATCGCACTTTGTTCCGCACGAACAACGTGGATCACTGCACGCGTCTATGTCACGCCGGTTCGGTGGTTGCGCTTCAAACTGCCGTTGGTTCCTCGGCGATGAGTAACACAGCATCGCAAGTGATGATGAACGATGTGTTTATCGTCACTGGATCAAATACAAGTGAGAATCATCCCATCATCTCGCTTCAAATGAAAGAAGCCGTAAAACAAAACGGCGCAAAGATGATCGTCATTGATCCGCGCCGGATTGACTTGGTGGATTTTGCCGCGTTGTGGCTTCCACTCAAGCCGGGGACGAACGTGCCCGTCTTCAGTGCGATGGCGCACGTCATCGTCAAGGAAGAACTCGTCAATAACGAGTTCATCGCCAAGCGCACCGAAGGCTATCATGAATTCGTCGAGTCGCTGGAGAAGTTCACCCCCGAATACGCCGAAGAAATTTCCGGCGTGCCCGCCGAGGATATTCGTAAGGCGGCGCGCCTGTATGCTAATGCCAAGAACGCTGCGATCTATTGGGGCATGGGCATCTCGCAGTTGTCGCATGGAACTGCCAGTGCGATGGCGCTCATTCATCTGGCATTCCTTACGGGTCAGATTGGACGCGATGGCACTGGCTTGAATCCGTTGCGCGGACAAAATAACGTGCAGGGCGCGAGCGACATGGGCGCCATGCCGTTTCATTATCCCGGTTACATGCGCGTGGATAACGAGGACAATGCCAAGAAATGGGAAGCCGCATGGCACATCGAATCGGGTGGTTTAAGTCGTAAACTTGGTTTGACTACGACTGAAATTTTAGGTCACGCACATGAGGGCGGCGTGCGTGCGCTTTACATCATGGGCGAGAACCCGATGATGTCCGAGCCGAATCTTAACGTGACGCGTGAACATATGAAGGAGTTGGAATTCCTCGTGGCACAGGACATTTTCATCAACGAGTCCGGCACGTTTGCGGATGTGTTCCTGCCCGCAACTCCGTTCGCAGAAAAAGAAGGCACGTTCTCGAATACGGATCAACACGTTCAACGAGTGCGACGTGCACAGAAACCGCGCGGTGAGTCGCGACCGGATTGGGAGATCATCTGCGATTTGGCGCTCCGCCTCGAGTTCAAGATTGAAGCGGACTACCGTCAGATGGGATTATGCCAATCCTGAAGAAGTCCTGCGCGAGATGGCGAACGTGAATCAAGATTACGCGGGCATCACGTATGAGCGCATCGAGAAAGTTGGTTTGCAATATCCGGTGCCGACGATGGATCATCCCGGCTCGCCGACGCTCTTCAAAGAATCTTTTCCGCGCGGACGCGGCAAGTTCACGCCATTGGATTATGTGCCGGTGAAGGAAGAACCCGATGATGAGTATCCATTCATCCTAACGACCGGACGTTTGCTCGAACATTGGCACGGCGGCACGATGACGCGCAATTCGGCGCTCAATGAAATCTATCCCGAAGCGCGTGTCGAAATTCATCCTGCTGATGCCGAGATTCATGGAATCGAAAATGGAATGGCCGTACGATTGCAATCGCGGCGAGGGGAAGTCGTGATGCGCGCCACCGTGACGGAAAAGACTGCCATCGGCGTGATCTTTATCCCCTGGCATTTCGCGGAAGCCGCAGGTAATTTATTGACCAACGATGCGCTCGACCCGCAAGCCTTGATCCCTGAGTTCAAAGCCTGCGCGGTACAGGTGTTCCCTGCACGCGAGAATGAATTGGCGCATCCGGATGTTGTATTGCAGAGGGGAAGATATTAAGCCCTCTCCGTCCTAGCGAACACCTCCCCAAATCCAAAAGATTTGGGGGAGGTAGGTAGGGGTCACTCACTAACTAGCGCCTTGAAGCGCGGATCGTCATGAAGGTTTTCAAAATCAGAGTCTTGGCACGCCAATTGTTTTCGTGACGGTCTCTTCTTAATAGCAATTTGAAGAAGTTTCAACGCTTCTTCCTTGTTTCCGCATATTGATTCAAAACAGGCTTGATTGTATTCATTTTCTTTTTCTATAAGAGGCCGCGCTAGTTTCTCCTGCTCGTCAGCTTCTGGGTATCTTCCTAATTTTCGTAGCACATATGTCAAAGATGATCTTGATGATCCATCATTTGGCTCGAAACGAAGAGCCAAATAGTAATCAATCATGGCCTCGCCTAGGTTGCCCTTATCTTTGCGAGCATTCCCGCGAGATGAATAGGCATGCGCGTAATCAGGTCTAATACGTATAGCTTCATCGAAATCACTTATTGCACCATCCAGATCGCCAATCTCTCGACGTGCATTGCCACGGTTGCTATATGCAGTTGCATCACTTGGTTCGAGGCGGATAAATTCGGAATAAAAGCGAATTTTTTCATCAGGATCTATAGCTCTATAGCCCTTCTCAAACCATTCGAAAGCGTTTAATTCTTTCTGCTTTACAGGTTCAGCTTTGCTTGCCTCTTCCTGTTGGTTTTTCGTTGCTTGTTGGACACCAGGGGAGACAGGGTGAAGCACTGCTTCCAAGGCAATATTCAGATAGCGGTATCGCAAACGCGCCATACCTTCATCAAAGTATTCAGAATAGATTTTTAATCCGTTATAGTTTTTCAAAAGCGCAAGCTTGCCCGTCAAAGCCTTTTGAGCTTCAGGATTACCAAAATCGAAACCTTCCAATATAAGGGGAATGATATTTCTCTTATACTCTATTGCAGTTTCAATCTCTCGACGTAGCCAATCTTCTGGATCGTCGCAACGTTCCAGAGCAGATGGTGCGAGGAGTACTAAGAAATGTGCCCGCCCTTTGATATTCTCCAAAATAATTTGGGAAAAATCTCCACTATCAATACTTTGATAGTCAAAGAAAGCGTCATATCCATGCGCGGTTAAATCCTGATAGACTGCCCGCGCCCATATTCCATTTGTACGGCGGTAACTGATGAAGACGGTCTTTTCGATGCGCCCCATAAGCGGCTCCTATTGACTGTTCGTCATCATTCTTTCGATAACAAATCTGCGTCGATTAAATCCTGCGGGCGGCCTGACGCGGATTGTGTTTGTCCAAAATGCGTAACAGATCGCTGAAGTCGGAGTTGACAAACATCGAGTCCCTTGACCTTCATATAATGGACGATCAATTCCCATGATGCATCAAACCGCATCTTGGATGGCTGTGCCTGCCAGAATTTCAGGTCGAATGACCTGTCCATTTGCTCTATTCTTCCGCGTCGTTCAACAAACTTGGTTCTCACGTTTCACCTCAATCACGATCCTGCCTGCAAGAACTGATGAAAAAATTCAGTACACCCCATGTGCAGTTCCTTGGGTTTGTCTTAAAACAATTGGTAGTGGATGAAAAGTAAGTGATGATAAGATAGGCAGTATGATCCAAAAAGCCTACCACTGTCGAGTGTGCGGAAGCACCAATATTGTCAAAAACGGCACCAACCGTCTCAAGCAACAGCAATATCACTGTAAAGAGTGCGGAGCGCGGCGTGTTCTGGAGTCAAAGCGAGAGGCAAAAAAACGCAAAAACCGATCATCCTCAGCCTCTACCAAGAGCGTGTAAGTTTGCGAGGTTTGGAGCGGATTTTTGATGTTGCTCGCCAAAGCGTTTCCAGATGGATTGTCGAACATGTAAAAGATCTGCCGGAACTCAAAGACACTTTGTTGCCAGCCGAACCGGACGATGTCTTGGAATATGATGAAGCCTGGAGTTTTGTTCTCAAAAAGAGCAATAAACGTTGGCTGTGGACGGTCATGTGTCGTCGCACCCGACAAATCATCGCCTTTGTCATTGGCGACCGCAGTGAAACAACCTGTCGCCGTTTGTGGAACGAAGTTCCACTGGCCTACCGCAGTTGTATTTCCTACAGTGATTTCTGGGAAGCCTACCAAAAAGTTCTTCCGCAGAGCACGCATCAAGCGGTTGGGAAAGAGAGCGGACAGGTTTCACACATGGAGCGTTGGTATTGTACTTTGCGCCAACATCAGGCGCGCTATGTCCGTAAAACCCTTTCGTTTTCGAAGCGCGACGCCTTTCATCACATGGTCACTACATGGTTTATCATTGATCACAATCTCGCCAGAAAACAACTTGCATCACTTACTTTGTAACCACTACCAAACAATTATACAGGAAAAGCCCCTCCCCAGCCCTCCCCAAATTGATAGAATTTGGGGAGGGTGACCGAAGGTCGGGTGGGGGCGGACAATTATTCTTCTCTATTTCCAAACAACTCGTCCAAATCGGTAAACATCGTCTCCGCGGCATAAGCGCGGTCCGTGACGCGTTGCAAGCGCTTTGCCATGCGCGGCGTGATCAACGGGATGGATTTGCGTCCGTAGAAATGCTCCTCATATAATTGGTTAGCCCCGTCTTCATCCCATGCCCAATTTAGGTTAGTGTAACGCGAGGCATCGAAGGGACGCGTGTAGCCGCGCAAGGTCTTTTTCTGATGGATACTGACGAAATGCTCAAAGTAGCTCATCACCAATTCCCGCAGATTCTTGTAAACCGGCTCACGGAAACTGAGATTGACATAATTGGATTTCGCCAGCGCACCCCAGCGTCCGTTGATTTTATAAATTGCTAGCACATGATCGTTGTCCGTGTTCGGAGCGGGCACCAAATCAATCAGAAGCGGTTTGAAGCCAATCCGCCATAAAGCCAGCGCAGCCAAAAATCCGCCGTCGAGACAATGACATTGTTCATCCCGCATTACATTGAGCGGAGAGCGATTGCGCTCCTCGGCCACATAAGGCATGCCATCCAAATATTCCTGAATGGCAAAAGGTGTTTTGAGTCCGTTAAACCTTTTGCGCTGTTCTTTGGAAAGCTGTGATTCGAAATTGGTGATGAAGGTCATGGTTATTGGAACATCCTTATAGATAGTGTAGGTTTTTCAAGGTTTCTGAAAATGCCAATTCGACCAATATCCATTCAATTTCATAAGCGCGGAACTATTTTAGTGTGCTTGCCAACGCGACCACGAGCGTCCATCCTGCGTAATCATTTCATCGGCTTCAGCCGGTCCCCATGAACCAGATTCATAAACGGATGGAGGCATTTTTTGCGCATCCCATGCTTCAAGGATCGGATCGATCAGACCCCAGGCGGTTTCCACCTCGTCGGCGCGGGTGAAAAGGGAAGCGTCACCCGCTAAAGCGTCTAGCAAGAGGCGTTCGTAGGATTCGGGGATCGAAGTTTTTCCAAATGAATCTGCGTAATGGAATTCCATATCCACGGAGCGCATGTCCGCGGCCGTATCCGGAACCTTCGCTTCAAATCGCCAGTGAATGCCCTCATCCGGCTGTAGATACAGCACCAGCATATTCGGGGTCATTCCGCCGCGGGCGTTGGGAAAAAGCAGATGCGGCGGTTCTTTGAACTCGATGATGATCTGGGAGACTTTTTCTGCGAGGCGTTTTCCGGATCGTAAATAAAATGGCACGCCCTGCCAGCGCCAGTTATCAATCTGCAGACGAAGCGCGGCATAAGTTGGGGTGGTCGAATTTGCTTTGACGCCTTCCTCTTCAAGGTAACCTTTATATTGCCCAAGCACTGTGTTCGTCGCAACGATTTCCCCGCGAATGGGTTGGATTGAACTCAATACTTTTATTTTCTCGTTGCGCAGCGCATTTGCATCAAACGAAGCGGGTGGCTCCATGGCGACCAGAGACATCAATTGAAGCAGATGGTTCTGGAACATGTCCCGCACCACGCCGACGGTATCATAGTAGCCAGCGCGGTGTTCCACGCCGACCTGCTCCGAGACGGTGATCTCGACGTGATCAATATAATTTCGATTCCACAACGGCTCGAAGATTGTATTTGCAAAGCGGGTCACCAATATATTTTGAACTGTCTCTTTGCCAAGATAATGGTCAATGCGATAGATTTGATTCTCATTCAGAGCTTTATGAATCTGGAGATTCAAGCTTCGTGCGGATGCCAAATCTGTACCGAACGGTTTTTCAATCACCACCCGCCGCCAGCCGCCGTTCTCTTGAAGTTGTCCTGTTAAGCCGAGCAGATCAACAATGCTTGGAAATATCCCCGGCGGAGTCGCCATATAATACAGACGATTGCCGGAACCGTTTTCCCATTTGCTAATGAATTCACTCAATCGTTTGAAATCGGCGAGGTCGGTGTAGCGGCCTTGTTGATATGCGAGATTGGGCGCAAAGGCATTCCATTCTTCTTCGCTATATTCAAACGGCGCGAATTGCTTCATCCCGTCGCCAAGATGTGCTCGGAATTGTTCATCTGTGAAAGCTGTGTTTCCGTATCCGACGATGCGGAATTTTTTGGGCATGCGTTGTTTGAGAAAAGAATTGAACAGCGATGGCACCAGCTTCCGCTGGGTGAGATCGCCGGACGCGCCAAAAATGATGATGGAAGTGGGAAGATCGTTATTCATAGAAACCTGATTCTACAGAGTCCACAGAGAATTAAAATCTAGATGCACTCTGTGATCTCAGTGGTAAATTATTGTTCTTTCTTTACGGCGTGTCCGCCAAACTGATTTCGCATGGCGGCCAGTAATCTCGCCGAATAATTTTCATCGTCGCGGCTGACGAAGCGCATTTGCAAAGCCAGCGTGATGATCGGCGCCGGAACATCGTGATCAATGGCTTCAGCCACTGTCCAGCGGCCTTCGCCCGAATCTTCGACCCACGGCTGAATATCAGAAAGAGTCGGATCGTCCTTCAATGCGAGCGCAGTCAGATCCAATAGCCACGAACGCACCACGCTTCCATATCTCCAAATCTCGGCAATCTCATCCAGGTTCAAGTCGAATTCTTTCTTTGCCTTCATGATGTTGAACCCTTCAGCCAAAGCCTGCATCATGCCATACTCGATTCCGTTGTGAATCATTTTGACGAAATGTCCCGCGCCATGCGGTCCGACGCGGCCCCAGCCTTTATCTGCGGCGGGAGCCAGCGTCTCGAAGATGGGACGCATCTTTTCCACGACTTCGGCTTTGCCGCCGATCATCAAACTATAACCTTCATTGAGGCCCCAGACGCCGCCGCTCGTACCACTGTCGAGAAATTCAATTCCTTTTGATTCCAACAATTCCGCGTGTCGAATCAAATCTTTGTAATTCGAGTTGCCGCCGTCAATGACGATATCGCCTTTGGATAATAAGTTCGATAACATCTGAATCGTGTCATCCGTAATTGGACCGGCGGGGATCATCGTCCAAACCACGCGCGGCGTCTTCAACATTTTAACGACTTCTTCCAACGAGTGTGCACCTTCCGCGCCGTTCTTGATTGCCGCTTGAATTAATTCTTCGCTTCGCGGAAATCCAACTACGCGATGTCCGCCGCGCACTAGGCGCGTGGCCATATTCAAACCCATCTTGCCTAATCCAATCATTGCAAGTTCCATTTTTGCTCCTGAGAAATAATTCTAGAATTGCTTTGCCGCCAGCTTGTCCACCATCCAGATTAATTCTCCATCTACCGGGCGGATGCGTTGTGCAGGCAGTTTTTCCGGTCGATATTCGCCATACAAGACGTTTGCAAGAGTTTGAGACTTACCTGCTCCGCTGACAAGAAAAATGATTTCGGCGTGCGGAATTGAACACGAGTGGAGTGAATGTTACGCGGTTTGCAGGACGATTTTGATATTGGGCGGTGACTGCCATGGTCGGCGTAGATACATTCACTTCTGAACCAGGGAAGAGGGAAGCCGTATGTCCATCTTCACCCATTCCAAGCAGAACTAAATCGAAGCGCGGCCAATTAAGTGGAGAGGTGGCGAACTCCTTAGAACGTGTGCATAATCTTCGGCGGCCGCGACAGGCTCAAGGTTCGATTGGATGCGGCGAATGTTTTTTAACGGAATTCGGTACATGTTTCAGCAAGACATCATGTGCTTGCCGGTAACTATTTTCCAAGTCTTCAATCGGTACGCAACGTTCGTCGCCCCAAAACACATGAACGTGTGTCCAATCCATCTGTTCTCGATGCGGTGATTGGGCCAAGTAATTTAAATAATTCTGTTGGGGTGTTTCCGCCGCTTAATGCAGCGAGAAAACGTCCGCGTTCGACGATCGCTTGCGCGGAGGTTTCAACAAATAATTCAGCCGCGGCTTCACTCAACGACTCAATATTCTCGAAGATCCGAACATCCGGTTTCATACTTGCTATTGCGAGATTATACGTCTGTTTGCGGATTTAACTCGCATGGACTACAATCGCCGCGTGCCCACTATTAACTTCAAACGACTTGCTGCGCATCGCGCGCGGACTTTTCATTTGCCACCGTCAAAACCGCTTTCGTCTCAATCTCAAGCTTTGCGATTCGTCAACGAGCGTGGCTTCATTTATTTCTGGCCTATCAAAGACATTGACTTGCCGAGTCTCTGGACGGCTGTTGCCGGAGATCGTCCGGTTCCCGATGCACACGATGATCCAGCTCACGTCACGTGGGGTTGGAAGGATAACGCGCTTCCGAAGCGAATTTGGTATTACGCCAAAATCCTGCGTCGCAAAGCGACGATGATCTCACTGGACGTTATCCCGTATTTTTATGCACTCTCCCAAAATTACGGTTCACCGGAGGAAGATCACCTTGTGGCTTATGAAGAAGGCCATTTGACTTTAGCCGCGAAAAATATCTATGATGCTTTATTAAAAGAAGGCGCATTGGATTCCATATCGCTTCGCAAGGCGGCGCGCATGACCAGCGCCAAAGAGTTGGAATGGAATCGAGCCCTTGAAGATTTGCAAAAAGATTTCAAGATCCTGCCGGTTGGCGTTGCTGAAGTTGGTGCATGGAAGTATGCTTTTATTTATCAGATCACCGCGTGGCATTATCCTGATTTGCCTGAGAGCGCGCGCGTGATCAGCGAGTCACAGGCACGGACGAAACTGCTTGAACTCTATTTTGAATCAGTGGGTGCAGCGCAAGCGCGCGATGTGAACAAATTATTCGGCTGGGGAACCGAATTGACTTCGCGCACATTGACGCGATTAATTGAAAGTGGAAAACTGAAAATCACCGAACATTCCAAACAAGAAGGCGAATGGATCGCATTGGCGAAATTGTGCGAATCAACAACGGCCAAAATTCTTTAACATATCCTCGGCAATAATTCTCCGGCAGGCAAATCTACCACGCGCGAACCGCCTATCGCAGTTTTGGCAATGACCATGCCAGCATGCTCCTTCACAACCTTGCCAACGATGGTTGCATCTTTTCCAAATGGATGATTACGCATGGCGCGTAAGATGTTTTCGGAATATTTTTCTGGAACAATTGCAACCAGCTTGCCTTCATTGGCAATGAATAACGGATCCAGCCCAAGCATTTCACACGCCGCGCTGACTTCGCTGCGCACCGGGACTTTGGTTTCTTCAAATTCAATCCCAACTTTAGATGCATCTGCCAATTCATTTAAGACAGCGGCTAACCCGCCGCGCGTAGCGTCACGGAAACAATGAATTTCTTTAGCAACATCGAGCATTACATCAACTAATCCATTCAAGGGTGCAGTATCGCTCTTGATTTCTGTTTGGAATTTCAAGCCTTCGCGTACCGACATGATGGCGATCCCGTGATCTCCCATGGTTCCGCTCAGGATAACTGCATCGCCCGGTCGCGCATTCGTCGGCGCGATGTTCAGATCACTGGGAATAATCCCAATTCCAGATGTGTTGATGTAGATTCCATCCCCGTGTCCCTTGTTTACGACTTTTGTGTCGCCGGTTGCAATTTGAACGCCTGCGGCTTTACAAGCGCGCGCCATTGAAGCGGAGATGCGTCCAAGCGTTTCCATCGGTAGGCCTTCTTCCAGGATGAATCCTGCTGAAAGATATAGCGGCTTTGCTCCGCTCATCGCCAGATCATTGACAGTTCCATTAACAGCCAACTCACCAATATCTCCGCCTGGGAAAAAGAGCGGATCAACTACGAATGAATCAGTAGTGAATGCCAATCGGCTGGAGCCGACCTCGATGACGGTTGAATCCGCTAATTGTCCGAGAAGATCGTTTTTAAATTCTGCCGCGAAGAGATGCCGAATCAGATCATTCATCATCTTGCCGCCCGCGCCGTGTCCCATTACGATGGTCGGATAATTTTGCAATGGCAGGGGACAAGTCCAACTGTCAAATGAAGGTAATGACATGGTGACTCCTTTGGAAATTCAAATCATTATGGTTCTGAATAACCAAACCATTATGGTTCTGAATTGCTGAACCATTATAGACTAGATTTGCAACGCATCCAAGTTGAAGACGTATATCTTTTCGGACTTGGCTAAAGTCTCGATTTGTTATACACTGAATTTGTAAATCTCACGAGGAGAATAGTATGAGCAGACAAAACCGTACTCAGCTTGCGCTTGGCATCTTGCTGGTACTGCTCGGCGCGTGGTTTATCGCCGTGCGGCAAGTGCCGATCTTGAAACCGTTTTCCAATTTGAATTGGGATTGGCCCTTTTACGTGATCGGAGCAGGAGTGCTCCTGCTTCTTATTGGGTTGGTGACCGACGCGCCGCGCATGGCGATCCCTGCCGCAATCGTGGCCGGAATTGGTGGCATTTTGTATTACCAAAACATGAGTCGGGATTGGGAGTCTTGGAATTTCATGTGGACGTTGATTCCAGGCTTCGTCGGCGTTGGTAATATTTTGGCTGGTCTGTTCGGCGATGATCTGCGTCACAATTTTGGACGCGGCATGAATCTGATCGTGATTAGCGCAGTGTTGTTCCTGATCTTTGCTATGATCTTCAACCGGATCAACATCCTCGGGAATTATGGCGTCGCCGCATTACTTATCCTGCTTGGTCTCTATGTGATCAGTCGCGGGCTGATGAGTTCGCGTCGTGGAGGTTAATATGCATCGCGGAGAAATCTTCTGGGGAAGTTTGCTTGTCCTGCTCGGTGTGTTGTTCTTTCTTCATACTGCTGGATATCTAATAGGCGATGTGTTCGGTTGGTTCTGGCCATTTGTGATCATCGCGGCCGGCATATGGATTTTGGTGGGTGGGCTCATTACACGTGTTGATTTTAACAATGCAGAAAAATTTTCCATTCCATTGCAAGGCGCAAAGGAAGCTCGACTAGAGATTAATCATGGCATGGGACAGATTGAATTATCGGCGGGCGCGAACGCGGGAGATTTTTTGACCGGCGTTGCCGGAGTCGGGATGAATCAATCCTCACACTTGAACGGAGACAAACTCGAAGTCGAGATTGACGCCGGCCCCAGTTTTATACCGTTTATCGGACCGGAAGGAGGCGTCTGGCTGTTTCGCCTCAATTCGGACCTGCCAACGTCTCTCGATGTTGATGCTGGAGCCAGCCGCCTGAACCTTGATTTACGCGATCTGCAAGTCAAGTATCTTTCATTTGATGGCGGAGCTAGCCATATCATTTTGACTTTACCCACTCACGTTGAAAACATGGTTGCTGACTTGGAAGCGGGTGCAGCTAATATTGATTTGAATATCCCACAAGGTGTGGGATTGCGCCTGCGTTTGAAGAGTGTTGGCACACTGAAAATTGATGAGAGTCGTTTCGTGCCGCGTGAGGGCAGGGTTTATCAATCTGCTGATTATGATACAGCGAAGTATCGCGCCGAAGTTAATATCGAGGGCGGCGCAACTTCAATCACAGTAAATTAGGAGCAACGATGAATCGGATTAATTTTCGTATCTTGATCGGCGGCGCGCTGATTCTGCTTGGCGTATTGATGTTATTGCAGCACTTCAATATTCTTAATTCTGCAATTGACATATTTTGGTGCGCGGTATTTTTTGCCGGTGGTATTTACTTTTTATACCGTTTTGCATTGGACATGCATGGGGAATGGTGGGCACTCATCCCCGGCTTTACCTTGATTGGCATCGGAGCATCCGCAGTTCTGCCCGGACGGTGGTCGGGCCTAGCGTTTCTTGGTTTTCTCGGCATTAGCTTCTTGGTAATTTACGTGAGCGACCGTCAACGTTGGTGGGCTATCATTCCTGCCGGTGTGCTGATTACACTGGGGATTACTGCCGTGTTGACTGGCGCGCGCGAGACTGGTGGATTTTTTTCCTCGGCCTTGGCTTGACTTTCTTGCTGGTGGCGGTTTTGGCTTCCATGCAATGGGCTTACATACCGGGCGTGATTTTGCTTTTGATAGGCGTCGCGCTGGGTTATACATCCATGGAGGGCGTGCTCAATTACGTTTGGCCTGCAGCATTGATCCTGATGGGAATAGTGCTGATCTTTCAATTTACCCGGCCGAAGTAAACATAAAGTCCCTGCAATAGCACGCCGGAATCAATGCGTCTAATCCCGTTCGAGCTTGAAATAAAATTCTAACACCAAAAAACGCTCTTCAAAACGAAGAGCGTTTTTTTTATTCCCCAACTGAATGCCCATCGAATAATTAGATAAATATTGTCGTATTTTGTAACCTTGTGCTGGACGCCGACCCTACGTCCAAAGCGCACAAGGAATCCGCCCGCCCCTAGCCAAATGCGCGGGCGTCTTCCCTGTTTAATTAAGTTTCTTCAATACTCTAAATTTCAACCGCAAAAATAATTTATCCGAGTAATCATTGAGTTCATTCATGCTTTTGAATTGTGGCGACATATCTAATCCTCCGCAAAATTACTTTTTATCTATTGACGCTATCTCACTTGACAGATTCAGAACCTGCTTCTTTTGACTCAGGCTCAAATGCTTTATAAGCGTAAAGTCCAAAAAGTTCATTCATCAGCTTACTAGCCTGTACCGCCACTGACTCTAACTGATCATATCTAATACTGCCGATGGCAAGATTATGAACTGCATCGTTTCTAGCAGTATTGAACTTTTCAATCCTTTTGAATAAACTTTCTTCGATTTTATTCTTCTCTTTGGCTTTAGTAGCAAGCCATATTACACTATCACCATTCCTAGCTTCACGAATTTCTTTTCCTAACACTGTTCTTAATTGAGTTTCTATATACATGTGCGCAAGCACGATAGCCTCAAGCCAGTATTTGTCATCAAATGCTCGGTTGAAGTAAAGTACTAAGCCCGAGACAGGAAAAGCGCGTGCCATCATCTCATTGAATGAACGGTTATCCATAAATAATTCTCCTCATTTTCCCTTCACCATCTTAACCTCATCCTCCGTTAACCCATAAAGTTTATAGACTCGCTTGTCAATTTCAATGTCTGTATCTTTAATTTGCTTATCCAATGACCGAGCGTCATCTAAATCATCCTCCGGTCTCACGGACTGACGTTCTCTTTGCAGTGCCAGCATTTGTTCAACCAGTTTGACAATTTCATCATGCGCGGATTTCTCCGAAGGTTTATCAAAGTCAACGCGGCGAATAGGAAGACGGCGAACATTCGCGGGAGAAGCGTGCATCCCGCCGCCTAAACTTTTTGTGAAATAATAAGTCATAAGACTTGAATTGATTAAACCGAGCAAATATTCGATTGCATATTTTTTAGAAAGATTTCGCATCATCCTTTGATATTCCTAGATTTCTGTCAACATCTATAAGATACATTTTCGGAACACAACAATTAAATGAGTGATTAGTGTAAATACCATTCAAATCAAGAGTAGCGTTTAGACTGCCTACACCAATAATGTCAGGAATAAGAATTCTTGGGGCTTTCAAATAGCTCAGGAAATTTAGGTCTGTGCATCTCATCAGGAAGATATTCAATAAATCGTACTGAAATCGGTATCGAATATCTACCTTTTGATTCCTTAGCCTCGAAATAGGGCTTGAAATTCTTTCCTTGCTTTTTAGTGTGGATCAACCTGTCTTTAGATGCGCCTGTCGCGCTATCATGTGCAACAACACCCGTAATCGCATAGCATATTTGTCCCAGTAGCAGACTCAGAGATTCTATTTTTTGAGAAATCTGTAATGACGAGCCAGCCAACTCCAAGCGGAACATGTTATCAACTGTTTCTTCGTATTCAGATTGATTGATTGTGGAAATGTTGCTACTTGTAATTCCTTCCGAATAATCTTCTTGATGAATAATTTGTATTGGATGGTTTTTGCGGGCATCTAGATTAAATTCTTTTCTAAGAATCAAGATACAAGTAGCAACTTCAGCTTGATCAAAAACCTTATATTTTGAAAGGTCAACAACAGTTTCAATCACGCAGTTTAGCAAAATAAATTTTCGTAATAATTTTGCATAATTTTGAGTCAGCCCAGCATAGGGAATAATAAAACCAAGACTTCCGCCCTCTTTGAGTAACTTGATTGCCAATTCTAGGAACAAGATAAATATATCAAATCGTCCGTAGACAGTCTCAAAACCGCCTGACATGTAATAATCGCGTTCTTCGCGTTGCATATTTTCGGCACGTACATAGGGCGGATTTCCAATGATGATATCGAAACCGCCTTGCTTCAATACTTTCGAGAAGTTTGATTCAAATGTTTCTTTATGCAGACTATCGCCATGTGCAATATTTTCCAGCATTGGCAATTTGTCGCGTGAATGCAAAGCGCGTAAAAGTAAATTCAAGCGCGCCACTTCTACCGCCTGCTTATCTTTATCCACGCCAAAGATGCAGTTTCCCAAAACTTCTACTTGCCTCGCTCGATCATAAAAATCAACTTCCCCTTTTTGCGCCTGCCCGCGTTGCTTGGCAACAAAATCGTCAATCGTGTCAAACGCTTCAATCAAGAATGATCCCGAACCGCAAGCCATATCAAACACGCGCGGCGGCTGGGATGGGTTGTATCCGTTTTCTTCGAGATATTTCCCGACGGTCTGCTGAACGATATATTCTGTCACAAAAGTCGGAGTGTAATAAATTCCCTGCGATTTTCGCTTTGCCCTTTTTTCTTCAACGTGTGTTTCGCCTACGCCCTCTGCAACCACACGACCTAAATATTGCTCATACACCGTGCCTAATACATCGGCATCCAACGCATTGAAGTTGTAACGGATGTAATTCTTTTCGTACAAACCTTCGATGACTTCTTCCAAATCGCTCGGCGGGATTTTCAAATCTTCCGAAAAATGTTTTGCAAACAATTCGGAGTTATAAACTCCGTCCATTTCTCGGAACAGTAAAGCTAATTCGTGGTCAAGATTGCTGATTTGTTTCTTGTCCTTCAACACCCGCACCAAAGACTGCAAACGGTTTTCTTCAACCTCGCGGTCTTCTGCTGTCCGGATGAAAATCAAACGGTTCATAAGATGCAAAACTGCTTCATCCACTTGCGCGGCGGAATAGCCCAGATTGAACGCTTTGTAATTCTTGAATAAATTCTCACGCCACCTTTTTAGATCATCGAACAAAATTTGACTGACCGGCTGCCGCTTTTCCTTCTTCCCGACTTTTTCTGCCTCCGCGTCCAACCGGCGGGAAGCGGTCTCCGTTTTCGAGAGCCACCACAAGCGATCAAATTCCGTCAGGTAGTTATCTACGTTGAACTCAATAAACTGTGCATGGAATGGATTCGCTTCTTTCCATTCGGCATTGAACACCTTCAAGCCTTCAAAATCCGAGAGCAACGCCCACGTCACCGATTTTGTCCAAGCGTAATCAATCGCCTGCGTTACCCACCGCGCATCGTTCAAATCTTCGTTTGCTCTTTTGGTTTCAAGGAAATATCTTGGCACGCCGCCAATTCGGAATGAGAAATCCACCCAGCCGCGCGATACTTTTTCTTCGGGACTGACTTCGTTGATATTTTCAATATCCCAGCCTAGAGCGTGAAACATGGGCAGGATAAATCCCTGACGCGTCGCGTTTTCATTCATGGCTTTTCGCCCAGCCGCGGACGTATTCTTGAAACGCTGAACCAGTTTTTCGATTTCAGAATAAGCGGTTTCACTTGGCGTCATCTTGTCATCCCATTTCAAGTTCAATCAATTATAGCCACATTCCGCTATAATCGGAACGACCTAAATATGGAGTTACCAGTTATGAAAGAACCCCAATTTCTTGGCGAAATATTCGTCGAAAGCCCTTTAGGCAATGACATCATAGAAAGAGTAATGGAAAAGCACAATATCTATGATGTGCGGCGAAAGAAAGATGGACTAAAACAACGTCTTTTGCACGAAATGGATTATCCAGTTGACTGGAAGGCTGTTCGTAATGACTTGGAAATCGAGATTAAAGGTGTACCAGATTTATTACCTTCCGAACTTGCCTCTTTCCAAAAAGTGCTTGAATTGAAAAAAAGCTTTCCTCGCGAACTCACCTTCACTGATCCCGTCACAGACAACATAAAGACGAATGTTATCGCCCTCCACAAGCTGACTATTTTTCTAATTGACTTGATCGCTGAAATCATCGGCGCGCCATTTCAAACAACAATCGACAATTGCTATTCAACCCTGGTTGAAAATGCCTTTGAATACATTTACAGTGGCAAAGTCCGAGACATACCGCAGAATTGGCTTAGCGCCGTCCATGTGCTTACAATGGCTGGCGATGATGCAGTAATGGCAATAGCAAATCGGATTGCAGATCAAGATGCCATCGTTGAGCAGTTTCGCAAGCAACTTGTCAAATCATTTGGTAAGCGCAGGCCGAAAATTACAAAGAAGAATTTACCTTACGCTCAGTATTTTGGGATAAGTCTTAGGAAAATGAAAATCAAGGATATTGCCGATGAATATATTCAACAGCACCGAAGGCAATTTCCTAAAGACGAAGAATCGCTTGAGTATCGAAGGGCAAAACGCCGCTTGGAAGAAAACCTAAAGAAAACTGTTTACAGACTGAAGGAGACCTTCGAGAGCATGATAGGGGAAACAATTTCTTAATAATATTTCCCTTAAAATTAAAAGCGTCTTTGCTACTATGTATCCAGACATTAAAACAGTCTGGATTTTTTGTTTATGCAAGAACCGCTTGAAGACTTCCTGTTTGAGTATCAATACTCGCCTTCGCCGGATGCAGAAGAACGATTGGCGCAGGTGTGGGATTTGATTTACGCGCTCATTCTGGAAGACTTCGAGAATGAACAACAAGCCGATTCGGAGAGTGAAGAATGATTGACACAATCCGAGTCAAGTTTCCTATTTCCCCAACGCCTGAGCAATTGCAAGGCTGGATGCACAAAGTCATCGAAACCACCACAGGCAAGCGGGAGAGCTATATCTATAATCCGCAAGTGGATAATGCCGTACTCAGGCTTACTTATTTCCCCATCGCCTATGACGGCAAACCGATGATGACACTAGAAACATCTTTGCCTAAATTGGTTTTGGACAACAATTATCAAATGCTTGGAAGCATTGAAGGAGCAATCACGATTGGTAATCTCATGCTTGAAGATGTACCACATGTTCCCAAGCTGGATTTAGCCGAAGGCATATTGATCCGTTTAGATATGTGCTACAACCACCAAGTCGGGGAAGCTGTGGAAGATTACATAAAGGCATTAGGCAATTTAGATTATGCCCACCGCCGGACGAAACACCATCGTTATGAAGGTGTGGAATTTCGCGCCAGCAAGAAGACGACCAAGTTTTATAACAAGGAGCACGAGTTTGGATTTGTAGAAGCGCATGGCATCTTGCGCCAAGAAATTACGTTGATCCGTGCTAAGGACATTCAAAAGCTATTCGGCAAGAAGAAGCCAACCTTGCTGGATATTTCAAAAGAATTTATTGCCGAGCAATTGCAAGATGAACTTGCAAAGCTTGGGCTACTGGGTAATTCAATCGCGAACCGTGATTCAGCGTTACAAAATCTTTGTAATCAATATGGCAATGAAGCAGGAATTTATTATTTCGGCTTGCTGATTTCAAAAGTCGATAAATCTCGAAAACAACTCGCGAGCGAAACCGATATGCGGAAACGAAGGCTAGATCGCACATTGAAGAAAATCAAAGAAGCTGGAATTCCGCTTACCTTGACCGACCGAGAAGAACCACTACCGCCTTTGACCATAAACCTATGAAAACTCAATTTTTCTTTTTGACCCAACTATCTGTCTCAAAGTCCCTACTAATAGTCTTAGGGACTTTGCCTTTGCCCGCTAGCATTGACCGTGGAAAGTACCGCCTTGCGGGGATTCCAAAGCATTCCTGCAAGGGCTTGCAATGCCCTTCGGTTTTGCATCCTTTCCACCGTCTTTGTAATTCATTCGATACCTTGCCCGCCGTGACACTTGATAGCATCCACGCTTCAACTTTGCGGGAAGTGCAGATAAAACTTGCACATCCCGCCTACTGTCAAAATAGTTTTTCGTTATGCTGGCAAATCTTTAGCCGCCTTCGCAAATTTTACTGTGCGGCGGTTTGCCCTTGTCAAGGCGATGGAGTATCTAATCTTGCCCCCGATGGTATTGCGTCACAGGCTCAATCTCAACTTGCCCGCCATGACGGATAAGCCTTGACAATTCCTGTCCGCCGCCAGTCGCTGACACAAAGGCGGCTAATGTTTCCGCCCGACGCAAGGCGCACGGGGCGTCCGGCGGTGCGCGCTGCCGCTTGCGCTCCGTCCGGACATCCCCGTTACGCCGCGACTCAACCAGTGATAGAATGCGCGCCCTATGTAGACGCATGAAAGGATAACCAGTATGAAAATTGCAATGTATGCGCGTGTCAGTTCTGAAACCCAAGCGAAGGATGGCACAATCGAATCTCAGATTGAAGCCTTGCGAGCTTACGCTAGGGAACACCAGTTAACCATTGTTCATGATTGCCTTGATGATGGTTACACAGGGACAGAGTTAATCCGCCCTGGGCTGGATCATCTTCGAGACTTGGCGCAAGATGGACAAATCGAAGGTGTATTGATTTTGTCGCCTGATAGACTTTCAAGAAAACAAGCGCACCTTTTGATACTTTTGGATGAATTCAAAAAGTGTGAAGTCCAAGTTTTGTTTACGAATCAATCTTTCAGTGACAGCCCCGAAGATAATCTGATGCTTCAAATTCAAGGTTCGATTGCCGAATATGAACGCTCAAAGATTGTTGACCGGATGCGACGCGGTCTTATTCATTCGGTAAAGAATGGTCAGGTATTGAGCGGTAATACGCCTTATGGATACCGATACATTCCAAAGGACATGAACGGAAAGGCACATTGGGAAGTCAATCCCGAAGAAGCCAAAATCGTTCGATATATTTATGATTTGTATGTCAACGAAAGAATGAAAGGCACTCAAATTGCCGACCGCCTAAATCATGAATCTGTGCCATGCCGAAAAAGTAAATGGTGGGGAAGCCTGATTTACAATATCCTAAAAAGCGAGAGCTATGCAGGCATGGCTCAAATGTTCAAACACCGCATGACAGAGCCATTGAAGAATCCTAAAGCCCATACTTACCGAAAACTCAAAAACACTCGCGAGATAAAGCGTTCCCGTGAAGAATGGATCGGCGTCCCTGTTATTCCAATCATTGACAAACCGACATGGGAGAAGGCACAGGGATTCCTACAATTGAATGCCCGTCATGCTCGACGGAATAACAAGAAGAATAATTACCTTTTGCGCGGCTTGGTGGTTTGCGGCTTGTGCGGCTCAATTGCTTCCGGCTATGTTAGCAATAAAAATTCTTATTACAGTTGCGGCGCAAAGCGAAACAAGAACATCACATCAAAGCCGCATAGTGATATTATTCAAGTAAGTCATAAAACTTTTGATGAAAAGGTTTGGACGGGCTTGACGGAATTATTGAGCGAGCCGGAAAACATCAAAGCCCAGCTGGATAAGGGAATGCAGGCGAAGAAAGCAAATCTGCCGCCCAGCCTGTCCACCAGCGAATTTGATAAAGAGCTAAGTCAATTAGCAATTCAGGATAGGCGAATCCTTGACGCTTACCGCGAAGAAGTTATCAGCCTTGAAGAATTGAAAACGCAGAAAGAGAAGATAGCCAGCAGGCGAAAGGTTTTGGAAGATAAAAAGAAAGCTGCCCTAAGCCACGCAGAAAGCTTAGGACAGCCCAAAATCACAATGGATATGCTAGGAGACGTTTCAACCCGATTTCAGCGTGTTATGCCAAAAGCAGATTTTGCAACACGGGAAAAAATTGTCAATCTCTTGGTGAATTCAGTGACCCTGTATACTCATAAGACCGTTGTTAGTGGTAATATCCCTGTAACCAAGTTGGACGTTTTGAATCCGCCTCATCATTGCAGGGACTTTTAGAATATTGTCATCTACCTATTAGTTTGATTTCAATTTTTCGTTCTTATTTAGATTGCGTTGCAAGATAGCTTGAACTTGTTCGCGGGAATTCTTCCAACGGTCCGAAACTGCATCGGCAAGCCGGTCGAGAATAATACCTCCCAAATCGGGGTAATTGCGGCATAACTTTCGTAGATCATTGCCGCGTATTCGGACAGCTTTGATTTCCGTTTCACTATATATGCCGGAAGTGTAAGCCGTACCTCCCACGACCGACGACCAGCCAAATGCATCGCCCGTATGAAGGTGGGCGAGAATCATTCGCGCTCCATCATAGGGTTTATAGTGGAGAGCCGCTGTTCCGCTTACGAGAAGGTATAAATATATAGCTTGTTCATCCTGCTCGAAGATGGGGTGGTGAGCTGGGCAAGTGAACACTTCAAACAATGGAGTAATCAACTCCAATTGTTCGTCGCTTAGATCTCGCAAAAGTGGAATTTGTTTTACTACATCCAACATTTATAAGCATCTTATCTCGGAGTTGGAGCAGTTTTATAGTATCAAACTTCCTCATTGCATAGACATTCGTCCTTTTTTGGGGTATGACGCGTCATGGATGATATACTGCGGGTAATGAAAGTCAAGGACAATCCATCTCAAAAACTTGAGTAGTAAAGATGTCCCATCGCACCTATCGTGTCATTGGTTTAATGTCACTTGGTATCGGTCTGATTATGACTGGCTTCGCCGCATACACGCTGGTTTTGTCGGCCCAAAACAATATCAATGCAGAATCACCGACAGATTTTTCGGCAATCCCGGCCAAAGTCCAGATGGACGCGCCTGCTTTGACTCTCAATGACATCCAGGGCGTTCGGCACTCCTTATCTGATTATCGCGGAGAGGTTTTGCTGGTGAATTTATGGGCAACGTGGTGTCCGCCTTGTCAAGCCGAAATGCCGGAGCTTCAAGACTTTTACAAAAACTATCAAAACGAAGGATTTACGGTTATTGCAGTCGAAGATGGCGACCCGACCGCTGATGTGATTTCGTTTGTGAAAAAGTACGACCTAAATTTTCCGATATGGCTTGATCCGACCTATCAGGCAACCGACCATGCTTTCAAGACGATGAACCTGCCTAGTACTTATGTCATTGATCGTAATGGCGTAATTCGATTGGAGTGGGTGGGCGCGATCAGTAAACAAAATCTCGAGAAGTACGTTACACCTTTCATTAAGGAGTGATGATATGAAGGCAAAAGTAACCTGGCAACAAGAATTGCAGTTTGTAGGAATGGCTGACAGCGGATTCCCGGTAAAGCTTGATAGCCACTCAAGCCCCGAGACCGGTGTGAGTCCAGTGGAAATGGTTGCCATTGCGTTGGCGGGCTGTACTGCCATGGATGTAATTTCGATATTGGTCAAAAAGAAAATTGAAGTAACTGGTTTTGAAGTTAAGGTTAATGCGGATCGTTCCGCAGATCATCCGAAGCGTATTACAAAAGCTGTTCTTGAATACGTTGTCCGTGGTCATGACGTGGATGAGGAATCGGTTCGCCGCGCGATTGAACTATCGGTCACCAAGTATTGTTCGGTTCACGCTATGCTCAAAGATTCATTCCCCATTGCTCTGCATTATTCAATTTATGAAGCGGATAAATTAGTCAAAGAAGGAACATACAAGCATTGATTAAAAATCACGGTGCATCCCTAATTGCACCGTGATTTTTATGGACCTGGTCCTGATTTGATTTCGCTATTGAAATTAGAACATTGACAAGCGGTCACCGTGACACCGTTTTTGGTCAATGTACCCTGGTAAGCCACAGCGCCGGCGTGGGTGATCCAACCTTCAAGGTTAAATGCGAGCGGGCCATCAGCCAGAATCCATTCGCCGTTATATTTTCGCGCGATATGAACGTGCGTTCCGGTCACTTCGCCACCCTTACAGGAAGGATAGCCAATAAAATCACCCGCGTGCAATTCTTTACCGGCTAGCACGACCGTGGCAGGATCCAAATGCAGATAAAAAATAACCCAGCCGGTGCGTTCGTCACCATCGCCATCCAAGTCGAGAGCCAGACCGTTGATGTCTGAACGAACCACCAAACCATCTGCCGCGGCAATTGCATAATCCTGAGGGTCAACAGTAAAGCAACCGTGGAACTCGGATGGAGGCGCAAAGTCAACCGCGGCATACGGTTCGCCCGAACCCCATCCCGTATGGGGGCCGCCGGTATAATTCCAGATTTGGTTGCGGGCAAACGGCAAAAGCAGATCGGGTTGTTTTAGACTTCCCGGTATCAGAACAGAATTGTTAGCCCATGGATCTCCAAATAAATCCTTAAAAGTTTTTGCCAAGCCGTTCGGACCAACGGCACGATCATAATCAGACCCGGAGAGGAGTTGCGCAAAATAGTATTGGATTCCGACTGAACCCGCATTCAACCACGGGTCAGGGCGGACAATGGTTTTATCGGGCCGCTCAAACTCGATCAAATTTCCGGCACGCCATCCGTAGTATCCATTATTTAGCGTTTGAGCGGCAATGATGAGCTGATAATAAACCGTTTCTGAATAAAGAACATTGAATCCAAGGATGTATGGCTTTTGCGGTAGTTGCGGTCGACTTAACGCGCCCGCTTGAAATTCCAGAAGCGCAAGCAAAAGCCGCGGACTGACACTGTAGTTGGTGGCAACAAAATCTACAATTTCTGCGCCAGTGCGATATTGCCCTCCGGCATATCCAATGTAATCTTTGAGCCAGCCCGAATGAGATGCAACGAATGCAGATGTGTTGAAACCAATTAGTGTTGGACCGTTTACAAAGGCATTATCCGGAATGGATTTGAAAGGTGTTCCCCATAATTCACGATAATAAATTGGTATCCTCATCGGCAAGCCTGGCGGCATAGTTGTCGCATCCGGAGGAACGATCGGGTTTGCCGTCATGATTTCCTGAATTGTTGTATTGAAGCGCGATGCCAAAGCGGGAATCGTATCTCCCGTTTGGGCAATATAATCGACCAATTGACCAGGTTTGTAAAATGGACGCGTCGGGATGGCGGTAGGATTATTTTGAACGGGAGCCGAACTGCTTTCCGAAAGCTGCGGCGTTGGTAATATCGGGTTGGATGAACTGCAGGCTGTTAATGTTAAAAGAATCCCCAAAATAAGAAGATGTGTAATGGACTTAATCATTCGGATCGCGAAAGATGATGGATTTGGATTCTCCGAATGGATCAGCCGTGATCGTTTGTCCATTTTGCGTCATTGTGCCGGGGCAAAAACCATTGTTGCAAGGCTGGTCTCCGGCATGGACAGTCCACCCACTCAACACAAATGGAATCGGACCACCGGCTGGAATCCATTCACCGTTATATTTGCGCACAAAATGCAAATGTGTGCCGGTTTCATAGCCGCCTATACAGGCTGGATGCCCGATGTGATCATTGCGATTGACCCATGTTCCAACCGGGACACTATCGGCGAGGGCAATATGTAGATAAACCAAATCCCAGCCGGTTTGTTCAAATCCGTCGCCATCAAGGTCCTCGACCACAACTCCGTTTTCAGAGCGAACGATGAGACCGGGCGCCGCGGCTACGACCCATGCGGGTGATGCGGCACAGCCTCCATGATCGCTGGTTGGCGCAAGATCAATGGCGGCCATTGCGCCGAAAGACAACCATGCTCCATGAGGCCCGTTAGTTAGGCTCCATTCAAAATGTGGTTCAAATGGAAGAGTCAACATAGGTTGAGTTAACCCGGGCGGCAAGATTGGATTCACAGCATCACCGCGCGACCACGGATCACCAAACATCGTTTTGTATAATGAGGCAAAACCTTGATCTGAATTAATGATCTGCGCCCATTGTGATTGGCTGTGAAGTTGTGCGAAGAGATATTGAATGGCAACGGTTCCTGCATTGAGGCGTGGATCAATGCGGAGGGTAGTACCATCTGCAAAAGTGAGTGTGGTCAGCGTACCTGCGCGCCAGTCATAATATCCGGTAGACAATTGATTAACAGCCCATTCTAATTGCAGAAACAAGCCTTTCGTTAATGGGTTTTCATAGCCCATCGGATAATCGGTATGTAAGGCATCCAGAGGCTGGCCGCGCACCCAATGGCTTTCATATTCGAGCACAGCCAACAGAAGCCGCGGGTTGATGGAATTGTCGTACGCGGCGCGTTTGATTTCTTGCGCACCGGTTGTCCATGCGGTCGTGCCGAGGTATTCGTTATAGGTGCTTAATTTGCCACCTGCCTGATTAACATAGCCTTCGATATCGAAATTTACTGCGGTTGCTGAAAAGACCATTTCGCTATCGGGAATGATCTGAATATTCGGTGTGGTCGGATCTGTGATGCGTTTTGGAATAATGAGCAATGTGCCGGGATTAATTAATGCGGTTTGAGGAAGGTCTGTATTGGAACGAATATCAGAAAGGCCTACGTTAAATCGGGCGGCGACTGCTGGAAGAGTATCTCCGCTTTGCGCGTAATACAACAAAGTGGGAACATCGAAAGTGGGAAGAAGAGCAGTCGCTTGCGCATTGGATGTGTTTTGAGTGGGTAATGGCGTAGATGTTTCGAATGGAATTGATGTCGGCGTAAGTGTGAAGGTGGCAGTATCTTGCGGAATCGGACTGGGAGTATCGGAAGCCGGTATGGGGTCAGTAGGAAGAAGCGAAGGAATGAGTATTGCGCTTTCAGCGGTGGGCGTCGAATAGGCTCCCCATAATGAAGGCGATGCACCGCAGCCGGTTAATAAAATAGTTGTAATGAATAAAATGGGTAGGAGGCGTTTCACAGTAAATCCGTCCCGCGAATTATACCCGCCTTGATTAAATTGGAATGTGTAAAAAGTATGGTAATGTCAATGCTGGATTCTTACACTTGTGCCTGCGCCGCGCTTCCATCAATAACATGCTCTAACGCGAAATCTGGTTGTTATCGGTTGTGCCCTCGTCCGCTTCAAGTGTGACTGAGCCGCGCTTGAGATAACCATCATATTCCGTTCCAGTTCCGCTTGAGACCCAGCCATCCAATATAAAAGGAAGATTGCCGTCGGCCGCGATCCACTCGCCGTTATATTTGCGGACAAGATGAAGATGGCTGGCGTTGGCGATTCCGCCCTCGCACGATGGATGCCCGATGTGATCACCGGCATAAACATAAGTCTCGGCTTCGACGCGGTCTTGCGCCGCCACATGCATATAAAGAATATCCCAGCCGGTTTGTTCATACCCATCGTTGTCGAGGTCCTCCATCACAGCTCCGTTCGATGCGCGGACGATCCAACCATCGGCGACGGCTGTTTCCCATTCACTGGCTGTTGCACATCCTTGAACATCCGGCGGCGCAAAATCGAGCGCGCCCCAATTCGTACCGGAATCCCAACTCTCATGCGGACCCGCGGTGAATGCCCAAGTCACGCCGGGCTCGAACGGCAATTGCAAAGTGGGTTGAGTCAAACCGGGCGGGATCAACGGCTCGATGGCAAAATCAAATGGACTGCCGAACAGGAGTGAATACGCTTCAAACAAACCGAAGGCATTGACATCCGTATCCCATGTGGTGCGGTCGTCGAGTTTGGAAAAAAGATTTTGAACGCCAGCCGTTCCGGCATTGATGGTCGGATCAATTGGCACGATGCTTCCATCACCAGCCAGCACCCAATTGGCAACGGCATTCGAATTCCAAAGATAGAAGCCGCGGTTGAGTTCGTTCGCGGTCCACGTCAGTTGATGATATAAGCCGACGTGACTCGGTTCAATATAGCCCAATGGATAATCGAGCGTTGCCGAATCGGGATTAGGGTTTGTGACCCATTGGCTTCGATATTCGATCAGCGCCAGCAAAAGCCGCGGGTTGACCGAATAATCCTGTGCGACTTCAATGATGATCTGCGCGGCGGTCATCGGCTCGCCGTTGATATCGGGCAAAGTTGGATCGCTGATGGCTTCTGTATAACTTGAAAGATATCCATTCATGTTTTGAATGAACGCTGCGACATCGAACTGCGCGCTGGCTGGACCATAGACCAATTCGGAATCGGGGATGATCTTGAACGACGATCCCACCTGACTTGGAACCGGCTGAGGCACATTGAGTGTTTGCCCAACTGATATCAAATTCGGATCACTGATTCCATTGGCTTGTTCCAATGTATCAACACTGATGCCGTATTTTTGCGCAATGTCTCCAAGCGTGTCTCCGCTTTGGACAGTGTATTGATCTGTATTCTGACGCAAGGTGGGCAGGGCATGCGGCGCGTCTGCAGTCGGCGTAATGAAGGGCAAGTTTGGATCGCGCGGCCCAGGCAATGTGACTGATAATGAGGCGCGCGTCGGGGTTGGACCTGGCGTGCGCGTTGGAGAGGGAGTTGACGTTTCGCTAGTATTTGGCGTAACGCTCAACGGCACGAATGGATTGTAGGTTGGATATGCGGAATTTTGATTTGCATTGGACGAGCAAGCTGAAAGAATCGCGAACAGGATTGCCAATAAACTCAATCGTCGAAGAGGCATGGTAGCGATTTTACCAAAGTGTTATGGCTCAACTCTCTGTGGATTCGTGTACACGTTGAATCGATTTCGCCGCGCGTAACCGATCAAGGTAATGCCATAATGTTGCGCCATCTCAATCGAAAGCGAACTCGGCGAGGTGCGCGAGATCACGATCGGCGCTTGCAGGCGCGCGGCTTTCTGCAACATCTCGGAACTGATGCGTCCGGTCGAGATCAAAATTCGTGTGTTGGGCCACACGTCCTTCATCAAACATAAGCCCGCGATCTTATCGAGCGTGTTATGCCGTCCGATGTCTTCCGCCGAAAGCAAAACTTTTTCTCCATCGCTTAACACCGATGTATGGACTCCGCCCGTCTCGCGATACAAGTCCTGTGACTTAAATAACATCTCCACTAGATTGCCAATCACCTCTGGTTGGAATTTGGGCCAGTCACCGTTAAACGAAATATTCGGGCGCACCAATAAATCGACGGCAGTGACGCCTCCCGTGCAGCCGGATGTGCGTCTCCATGACTTGGGTTGTTCCGCTTCGTGATTGAGCCACACATCCACGTTATCGCCGTGTTCGCAGACGCGCACATCCGCCACTTCATTCCACTTTTCGATGATGCCTTCATTATAAAGAAAGCCGACCGCCATCGCTTCCAGCTCAATCGGCGTACACATGAACGTCAGCCAGGCTTCGCCGTTGACCGTCAACGAAACGGGCGCTTCGACAATTGTCTCTGCATCGTGTGATTCCCATTTTTGAAATTCAAATCGTTCGTAATGGATTGATTTTTGTGGGGTAATCATAAGCATTTACCTATAAGTTTATTTGACCGGCACATTGGTTTTATGCGCCGACTTGCGATGCGCGGCATAAAACCGTTTGGGATCAGATTGAAATGCACCGAGACAGGATTCCGTGCAAAAATAAATCGTCCACGCGCGATATTCGGCGCGTGGAAAATATTGCAGATCGGTGTTGTGGAAGATTCGTCCGCAAAGAGTTACGAAATGCGGCGAGCGAATCTCAACCAGTTTTGATTTAGTCATCATAACCTTATTGTACTTCTACTAAAAAGAAACTAATACTGTATTTATTCTGACGCAAGACGCCCCACAATTTTTACGCAGTCGTGGCTAAAGGCTTCTTCTTTATGCGGCACGTCGGAAAACTCAGATGTTAAATCCTGACCGGGGAAATGCAATAACTCATGCAAATCTGTCCGCCACTTGGGACAATTTGTCACATCATAGACAATGCCTTTATACGCAATATATTTACGCGTGCCGCGTTCGCCGTTATTGCGGCGAAGTTCTGTTATTGAAATGATTTTGTCTGGAATGGACATACAGCGATTATAATTGCTTGCATATCAAAAACCACCTTCATAAAAATCCTATGTCACTCGTTGAATGCATTCCCAATTTTTCTGAAGCCCGCCGACCTGAAGTAATTGATCAGATCGTCGCGGCAATCACATCGGTTGAAGGAGCGCATCTGCTCGATCGTTCATCCGATCTCGATCATAACCGCACTGTGCTGACGTATGCCGGTCCGCCCGAAGCGGTGGAGGAAGCCGCGTTCCGCGCTATAAAAACTGCCGCGGAATTAATTGATCTCAACAAACATACCGGCGAACATCCGCGCATCGGCGCGACGGACGTTGTGCCATTTGTCCCGCTTTCCGGCGTGACAATGGAAGATTGCATCGCGATGGCGAAACGATTAGGTGAACGCGTTGGTAGCGAACTCAACATTCCGGTTTATTTATATGAAGCGGCGGCGACACGGCCCGAACGAACGAATCTCGAAAACATCCGCAGGGGACAATACGAGGGACTCAAGTCTGAGATTGAATCCAATCCAGATCGCAAACCTGATTATGGTCCCGTAAAACTCGGAACTGCAGGCGCGACCGTCATCGGCGCGCGCAATCCGTTGATCGCATTCAATGTTTATTTGACGACATCCGAAGTTGAGATTGCCAAGAAAATCGCCAAAGCTATCCGCCAATCTTCGGGCGGATTGCGATATGTGAAAGCGCTTGGACTTTTAGTGGAAGGGCGCGCACAAGTTTCGATGAACATCACGAACTTCCGCGAAACTCCGCTTGGACGCGTGGTCGAGATGATTCGACGCGAAGCACTGCGTTATGGTGTTGCCATTCATCACAGTGAATTGGTTGGGTTGATTCCGCAAGAGGCGTTGATGGATGCGGCGGTCTGGTACACGCAACTCGATCAATTCAGCGCCGAACAGATTTTCTGAGTTCGCGGCTTTATCAATCGGGCGGCTCTCAATCTGATTCTCAATCAAATGATTCAAGTTCGTCGTTCCTAGACGATTTGGCGGCCGCGACCGCCGCGCCTGGCGGCGGCTCTGCCGCGGCTTATGCGGGCGCGATGGGTGCCGCCTTGGTGGCCATGGTTGCAGGCTTGACGATTGGCAAGAAAAAATATGCCGCGGTTGAAGCTGAGATGCAAGTTATCCGTGTGCAAGCCGAAGAATTGCGAAAAGAGTTGACGGACGCGGTCGAAGATGATTCGGCGGCGTTTGAAGTGGTGATGGGCGCCTTCAAACTTCCAAAGGAAACGGAGGAACAACAAAAGGCGCGTGCGGCCGCGATCCAAATCGCGACGATCAACGCCGCCTATGTTCCATTGCAAACTGTCAAGAACGCGGTCCGGTTGATGGAATTAGCGACTCGTTGCGCAAAGGATGGAAACCTGAATGCAATCAGCGACGCGATGTCCGGCGCGGTGATGGCGCGCGCCGCATTGACTGCCGCTGGATATAATGTCCGCATCAACTTGAATTCGCTTGAAGATAAATCTGGGGGGGAGAAGATGCTAAAAGAATTGATTGATCTGGAGAAGCAGGCTAATCAGACCGAGAAGGAAATCCGCGAGACAATGGAAAAACGCGGAGGCTTAGCCTCGTAATGCGCTACTTATTCGTCATTGTAATAACAACAATGTTGGTCTCCTGTAAACCGGTTCAGTCTTCTCTAATTCCGTATTCTTTATTTGCAGTTTCTTCGCCCACAGAAAATGTCATTCCTTCTAATACACCGATTCTGGTAACTTCTTTAACAACATCAACTCCCGAAACCCCAACCGCAACTCCTACACCTGCTTGCGATCCTTCTTTAACATTTTGTATCCTAGACGGACACTTCTTCTTTCACCGTCCAATTTTTTTGCCTTATCGGATGACTGCGGAGATTGCCTATCTTTTTGGTAGCACCGAAGATGGCAAACTTGGGCCGCATCATGGGATTGATCTGCCTAATGCTACAGGTACACCGGTTGCGGCTGTCGCGGATGGAACCGTGGTCTTTGCAGGTAGCGACAGAAAGAATCTTGTTGGCCCATACACGGATTTCTATGGGAATGTGATTATCATTCAACATAGCATTGATGGGATTCAGCAGCCGGTTTATTCCTTATATGGTCATTTATCCGAGGTTGGTGTTATGCCGGGGCAGATGGTTAAGGCTGGTGAATTGATTGGGCGGGTCGGATCTACGGGTATCGCAATGGGAAGTCATTTGCATTTCGAGGTGCGTGTCGGCGAGAATGCTTATGATGCTAGCAGCAATCCGTACCTGTGGCTAATTCCCCTTGGAGGAACCGGTGTAATCGCTGGTCGTGTGGTAGATGAGCAAGGTAACATGTTGCATCTAACCAATATAAAAATTCAATTTTATCCACCGGATACCAGTCAACCCAGTTCCACCCTACTGGTCGAGACTTATGGTCCAGAAAAAGATCATGTCATCAGTGACTTTAGTCTGCAGGAGAATTTCGCAGTTGGCGATTTGGTGGCCGGGAAATATCGAATTGCCGTCGATGCCGATTACCAACTTTACCAACGCTGGGTCGAGGTGCAGGCTGGCAAGCTTACCGACGTGGAATTTGTTGTCAAATAATCTTGTTCTTGGAGGAGAAATTATGGGACTTAAACCCGATCACTGGATTCGCAAGATGGCAATTGAATCTAAAATGATTGAGCCGTTCACTGACAGCCAGGTACGAAACGGTGTCATTTCGTACGGCGTCTCATCCTATGGTTATGATGTTCGCGTGGCAGACGAGTTCAAAATATTCACCAACGTCTTTGGCGCAACCGTTGACCCAAAGAACTTTGATCCCAAAAGCATGGTGGATTTTGTCGGTGAGGTCTGCGTGATCCCGCCAAACTCATTCGCGCTGGCGCGAACTGTTGAATATTTCCGCATCCCCCGCAAGGTGCTGACGATTTGCCTCGGCAAATCAACGTATGCACGCTGTGGGATCATCGTCAATGTCACTCCCTTCGAACCGGAGTGGGAAGGCTTTGTCACACTCGAAATCTCAAACACAACGCCGTTGCCTGCCAAGATTTATGCCAATGAAGGTCTTGCACAAGTTCTTTTCTTTGAAGCCGACGAAGAGTGTGAGACTTCATATGCCGATAAGAAGGGAAAATATCAAAAACAGCAATCCATTGTTCTGCCAAAACTGTAACGCAAACCCGCAATGTACACTTTAAAATGTCACAGTTATTTTAGCAGAGGCGGGCGCATTCCGAGAGATAGATGGGGTCTTTGGTAATGATAATACTGTAGCCATTCTTCGACCCACAAGGATAGCTTGGGGATTTCCGCTACTCGATATTTGGCCCAACCCAGACATTCCCTGCGCAAAGAGCGATTGAAGCTTTCGATGAAACTCTGCTCATTCTTTTTGTAGGGTCGGGCGACCCGATGATGAGCACAATACAAGTTCAGGTCTTGTAGGAACTGACCTTTGAACTCATGGCCTCCATCGGTCTGGATTAGATCGGCAAAGCCATTGAAGCAGGTGGGCATGCAGAAGTGCAGGAAGGCTTGTCCATCGGCGGCTTCCAGGGAGGGCCGCAGGAGCACCGCACTCTCTTTTGAGAAAACATCGATGGCGGTGAAGGCGAACACTTCTCCCAAGACGACCGTGTCCATTTGAACCACTTGGCGGGCGGCCTGAGCCTGCGGCACCCTACCACAGCGTTGATTTCTCTGCCTGTGCGAACGGAGCTGATATTTCTCGGCTAAGACTTTGTAGATGGTGGTGACACTGACTTGCACGCCATAGTCTTGTTTCAAAAAGTACTGGAGTTTTTGTCCACAACACTGGCGGTATTTTTCGCGCAACGTCCAAATGCGTTGTTTGAGGATCTGATCTCGCTTTCTCTTCCGGCGCGGGCCGGACTTGGCTTGTTGATAATCTTCCAGAAAGGCTTCTAGGCTGCCATGCGCTTGGATGGCTTGCTGCCAACGGATCACCGTGCGCCGCGAGATTCCCAAACGCTCTGACACATTCTTTTGAGAGAGACCTGGTTCCAACAATTCCTGAGCTAGGATGATTTACGTCATTTGTCGCATCTCCATAGTTTCTCATGAAGTGTGACATTTTAAAGTGAAATACTTCGAAACCTTGACTTTGCTCAACAAACTCCTTATAATGAAAGGTCGCTGTCTTGTTAAACAAGACTGATATCATTGTTTAAGCAACATCTGTCTTCAGGCTAGGAGAGAAGCGAATGGCATCGACTTTGCCCACAAAAAATTATGCCCGTATCCCAGTTAAATTCAATCTGCCCAACCTAATCGAAATCCAACTTGACTCTTTTGAACGCCTCAAGGCGGAGGGTCTGGGCGATCTCTTTCATGAGGTATCGCCCATCGAATCATATAACAAAGGGATGAAATTATTTTTTCCCGGTCGAAGCCCCGAAGCCAAGCAGTGGGGATTGAAGTATTGGTTCGGCGAGCCGAAACATTCCATCGAGGAATGTGTCGAACGCGACCTTACATATTCGAGTCCGTTGTATGTATCCGTACTGCTGGCGGGGGCGGATGTTCCCGAACCGATTAAGCAGGATATTTTCCTCGGTGATTTTCCCGAGATGACCGATAAGGGAACCTTCATTATTAATGGAACAGAGCGCGTTGTGGTTTCGCAATTGATTCGTTCCCCGGGTGTATATTTCGAAGCTCCCACGGATCGTTCAACGGGACGCCCTCTGGCAATGGCGAAGCTGATCCCAGACCGCGGCGCATGGATGGAATTTGAGACTCGCAAGAGCGATTATATTATTTTGAAGTTCAATCGCAAACGCACTGTGCCGATCACAGTATTCTTGCGCGCGTTGTCGGCGGTTAGTGACGGCACGAAGGATTTACGACTTAAGACTGGAAGTGACGAAGAAATACTATCGATCTTTCAGGATGTGGATAACAATCCTGATCGTCTTTTTATCGCTTCCTCTCTTAGGCAAGAACCAGAATGGGAAATTAATGATAAACAAAGCATTGCTGAAGCCGCGCTGATTGAGTTCTTCCGCAAAATGCGACCCGGTGACCCGGCTACGCTTGAGAACGCCAAACAATTTCTCGAAGAGCAATTGTTTGATCAACGCCATTATGATCTCGAGCGTGTCGGGCGTTATAAGCTGAATCAAAAACTTGACCTCAACATTCCAATCCCTCATCGCACTGTGACGAAGAATGATGTCATCCGTCTTTTGCGACGTATGATTCAAATTAATAATGGCGTTGAGCCGCCTGACGATATTGATCATCTTGGCAACCGCCGCGTCAAGACAGTGGGCGAGTTGATCCAGAATAAATTGCGAATCGGCCTGCGCCGCATGGAACGCGTTATCAAAGAGCGTATGTCCATTCGCGATCAGGAACAGCTTTCCCCGGTGACACTAGTCAACATTCGCCCGGTGGTGGCAGCGTTGCGCGAATTCTTTGGCTCGAGCCAGTTGAGTCAGTTCATGGATCAAACCAACCCGCTAGCGGAATTGCGGCATAAACGAACGTTGTCCGCGTTGGGTCCAGGTGGTTTGCGGCGTGAACGAGCTGGCTTTGATGTTCGCGATGTTCATCATTCCCATTACGGACGTATCTGCCCGATTGAAACGCCTGAAGGTCCGAATATTGGTTTGATCGGACGTTTGGCTTCGTTCGCGCGGGTGAATGAATATGGTTTCATAGAAACGCCTTATCGCAAAGTTTATAAATCCCTGTCGGCCGATGATGAACGCTTGGTTGGCAGAACGCTTGGAGAAGCGATCGTAGACCCGAAGACCGAGGAAAAGCTTGCTAAAGCAGGCGAAGTTATTGATGCGCGTCTTGCGAAGCGTTTGGCGAAAATTGGAAATGAAGTGCCCATCGTTCCATTCGTCTCAGAGCAGACGGATTATCTCTCCGCTGATGCAGAGGATAAATATGTGATCGCACAAGCCAATGCGCCGCAGACTGAAAACCATGAATTTGTGCGCGAGCGTATCTCTTGCCGTTATCACTCTGGTTTCCTTTTCTCTACCGCTGATACGGTTGACTATATGGATGTCGCACCGAATCAAGTGGTGGGCATCAGCGCGGCTTTGATTCCGTTCCTTGAACACGACGATGCAAACCGCGCTCTAATGGGTTCAAATATGCAGGCTCAGGCTGTGCCTTTGGTTCGCCCTGAAGTTCCTTTGGTTTCAACGGGTATGGAGCGCGCCGCGGCATTGGATTTGGGGCAAGTTGTAGCCGCTGAAGAGAACGGCGAAATTGTTTCCGTTACCGGAAGCAAGATTGTTGTCAAGGAAAGAAAGGGCGGACTGCATACCTATCAGCTTCGGAAATATCAACGCTCGAATCAATCGACGTGTATTGACCAGCGTCCCTCTGTTGTTAAAGGGCAGGTAATTAAACGAGGCGATATCATCGCCGATTCTTCCTCGACGGATAACGGTCAGCTCGCCCTCGGTCAAAACGTGGTTGTGGCTTTCCTTTCATGGGAAGGCGGAAACTTCGAGGATGCTATTTTGCTTTCCGAGCGGTTGGTACAAGATGATCGTTTTACATCTGTTCATATTGAAAAGTATGAAGTGGAAGCACGCGATACTAAACTTGGACCTGAAGAGATAACGCGCGATATTCCCAACGTCGGCGAAGATGCGATTAAGGATTTGGATGAAAACGGAATCATCCGCATAGGCGCAGAAGTTGGGCCGAATGATATTCTTGTCGGCAAGATCACACCGAAAGGCGAAAAAGAACTTACGCCTGAAGAGCGTTTACTGCGCGCTATCTTTGGCGAAAAATCCCGAGACGTAAAGGATACATCATTGCGAATGCCGCATGGCGAGCGCGGTAAAGTTGTAGATGTGAAGGTCTTTACTCGCGAAGATAACGCTGATCTTTCTGCGGGTGTGGATACGATGGTCCGCGTCTCTGTTGCTCAACGCCGCAAGATCACTGCCGGAGACAAGATGGCAGGTTGTCACGGCAACAAGGGTGTGGTTTCAAAAGTTGTACCTGTGGAAGATATGCCTTTCCTGGAAGATGGAACGCCGGTTGACTTGATTTTGAATCCGCTGGGTGTGCCGGGACGTATGAACATCGGTCAGGTGCTTGAAGTTCATTTAGGATGGGCCGCGAAGCGTCTTGGCTTCCGCGCATTAACCCCGGTCTTTGATGGAGCGACTGAGGAACAAATCGAAGCCGAGCTTGCGCGTGCTTGGATCGTAGATCAAGCTTGGAAAGAGTCCGGACAAGCCGCGTGGGAATGGATGAAGGAACAGGAATATGATCCTGAGTCCATTCAGGATGATGATGAAGTTCGTCGTCTTTATTTGGAGTCGTGGTTGGGCAAGCGCAAGTATGATGTTTCCGAATTGAACGATGTGGATTATGCACGGCATGCCGCGGCACGAGAGTGGTTGCGTGATCGTGAATATGATCCAAAAGTGATTCTAAGTTCTTTGGATGAAGAAACGGTTCTTTACGACCCCGAAGTTGATAAGCAGGCCATTCAAGCTTGTCTGCGCCTTTGGATGGAAAGCCTGGGTTATACCAAGCGGGTTGCGGATGCTAATCTCATGGTAGCGGCCCAGGATGTGACTCGCGAAACAGGTTTCCCGTTGCCGATTCTTGGCAAGCAGGTTTTGCGCGATGGTAAAACAGGTCAGCCCTATGATCAACCAGTTACGGTCGGTGTAATGACTATTCTTAAATTGCATCATCTGGTTGAAGATAAAGTTCATGCGCGTTCAACAGGTCCATATAGTTTGGTTACACAACAGCCTCTTGGCGGTAAAGCCCAATTCGGTGGTCAACGCTTTGGTGAAATGGAGGTATGGGCGCTCGAAGCCTATGGCGCGGCTTATACATTGCAGGAAATGCTCACCGTTAAATCGGATGATGTACAAGGCCGAGTGAACACTTATGAAGCTATTGTCAAGGGCGAGCCGATTGAAGAGCCAAGCATTCCCGCTTCATTCCGCGTGTTGGTCAAGGAATTGCAATCCCTCGGTCTATCTGTGGAAGCAATTAATGAGGCAGGGGATGTGGTTAAGTTTGGAAAAGACGAAGAGAAAACACATCCGCCGAAGATGGGTACAGGCCTCATGGAACTTGGTGTGGATGCTGAATTATCAAAGAAATAGTATGGCTTTTTTCTTGACTTGCGGGTAACCGCATGTTAGAATAATCTACCGTTGCCTGCAAGAAGGCGGCAGTTCTCCCGCCAAAGTGGCACCTACAAATGAGGCCATCATTATCGTTTCTGATGGCCTCATTTCTTGCAAAAGTCTTTGTGAAAGAATTTGTTATCGGAGGCAAAGTGCCGACAGTTAATCAAATGGTCCGCAAGGGCCGCAAAAACAAGAAGGTCAAGAGCAAGGCTCCTGCGTTGCAGTTTACGCTAAACAGCCATAAACAGCGACGGGTACGCCAGGATAAAGGCGCGCCGCAGAAGCGTGGCGTATGCACTGTGGTGCGTACCATGACTCCCAAGAAGCCGAATTCGGCTTTGCGCAAGATCGCCCGCGTTCGCCTGACGAACGGCATCGAAGTTACAGCTTATATTCCGGGCGAAGGCCACCAACTGCAAGAGCACTCTGTGGTGCTCGTACGCGGTGGTCGCGTCAAGGATTTGCCGGGTGTTCGCTATCACATTGTGCGCGGCTCGCTGGACACAACTGGAGTCGATAAGCGACGTCAAGGACGCTCGAAATATGGCGCAAAGCGCCCGAAGGATACAAAGTAAGGAGAATATTCATGAGACGTGGAAGCCCAGAAAAACGGCCTGTTCCGCCCGACATGCGCTATAACAGTGTTCAGCTTCAAACCATGGTTCAGCATGTTATGACGCGCGGTAAAAAGAGCACAGCCGCGCGCGTGATTTATAGCGCGATGGATCTGATCAAGGAGCGCACGCAGAAGAATCCGCTCGATGTTTTTGATGCCGCTCTTAAAAACGTAGGTCCAGCAATGGAAGTCCGTCCGCGGCGCGTGGGTGGCGCGACTTATCAAGTTCCGATGGAAGTCGCGGCTGACCGCCGTACCACGTTGGCGATTCGCTGGATTTTGAGCGCGGCGCGCGAACGAGGAGGGCACTCATTCTCCGATAAACTCGCTTCTGAATTGATTGACGCCTCCAATGAAACGGGCGCGGCAATCCGCAAGCGCGATGAGACTCACAAAATGGCTGAGGCCAACCGGGCGTTTTCTCACTACCGTATCTAAATAAGAAAACTATTTCAATTATTTGTTAGGAACAAATGGCACGCGAGTATCCACTGGAAAAGTATCGAAATATCGGGATTATTGCCCACATCGACGCCGGGAAGACAACAACTACCGAGCGTATCTTGTTCTATACCGGAAAGACTTATCGCATCGGTTCTGTGGATGATGGCACAACTGTCACAGACTGGATGGAGCAAGAGCGCGAACGTGGTATTACGATTGTTTCAGCGGCTATTTCTTCCGAATGGAAGGGATATCAAATCAATGTGATTGATACGCCCGGACATATTGACTTCACTGCCGAAGTTCAACGCTCTCTGCGCGTTTTGGACGGCGGTGTTGTGATCTTCGATGCGGTTCAAGGCGTCGAGCCTCAGAGCGAAACCGTCTGGCGGCAAGCAGACCGCTACGGCGTTCCGCGCATTTGTTTTGTCAATAAGATGGATCGTGTCGGCGCTTCTTATGAGCGTACCATTCAATCCATTATAGATCGTCTCGGCGCGGATCCGATTCCCATGCAATTGCCAATCGGAACAGAAGCGACATTTAAAGGCGCGATTGATTTGCTTACGATGCAGGGCGTTATTTGGGAAGATGATCTCGGCAAAGAACCAAAAACCATCGGGATTCCTGCTGACTTAAAGAAAGCGGCGGAAGAAGCCCGCCATCATATGGTCGAAAAGATCGCTGAGCTTGACGATCATTTGACAGTCAAATATCTGGAAGGGGCGGAGATTAGTGTTGATGAGTTGAGGTCTGCGCTTCGCAAAGCTGTTGTCGCTAATAAAGCTTATCCCGTTTTCTGTGGTTCATCCTTAAAGAATAAGGGCGTTCAGGTGATGCTCGATTCGGTGATTGATTATTTGCCGTCCCCCGCCGATATTCCATCCGTCAAAGGTTCCGAGCCGGGCAGCGACGAACTTTCAATTGAATTGCCCGCAAAGGATGACGCGCCTCTTAGTGCATTGGTTTTCAAGATCGTAACTGACCCTTATGTTGGGCGCCTGGCGTATTTCCGTGTTTATTCCGGCGTTATCTCCCAGGGCCAAACCGTAGTAAATTCAACGAAGGGTCAGAAAGAACGGATCGGACGCTTGATTCGGATGCACGCCGACCGCCGTGAGGATATCACTGAAGTCCGTTCCGGAGATATTGGTGCAGTACTTGGTTTTAAAGAGACCTTCACCGGCGATACGCTCTGTGATAATAGGCAAATCGTTCTCGAAAACATCTCTTTCCCGGAGCCGGTTATATCGATCGCGATTGAACCGAAAAGCGCGGCCGATCAGGAAAAGATGGGCGAGGCTCTTCGCAAGCTTTCGGAAGAAGACCCCACGTTCCGTGTTCGCTCTGATGAAAATACAGGCCAGACGATCATTTCTGGGATGGGCGAATTACATCTCGACATTATTGTGGATCGCATGTTGCGGGAGTTTCGCGTGCAGGCCAATGTCGGCGCCCCACGCGTTGCTTATCGGGAATCAATCACGCGGGTGGTTCCTGAAATCAACTATAAATATGCTAAGCAAACCGGTGGTCATGGGATGTATGGTCACGTGGTGATTAAACTTGAACCAGGTGAGCGCGGAAGCGGCGTTGTTTTCGAAGATGCGATTAGAGGCGGCACTGTTCCGCGCGAATACATCCCCGCTGTTGAAAAAGGCGTGAAGGAAGCCGCGGAGAGTGGTGTATTAGCTGGATACCCCGTCGTTGACCTTAAAGTCACGCTGTTCGACGGTTCGTTCCATGAAGTCGACTCAAATGAAATGGCCTTCAAACTAGCGGCTTCCATGGCTTTTAAAGAAGGCGTTCACAAAGGCGCACCCGTTTTGCTCGAACCCATGATGAAGGTGGAAGTAGTTGTGCCAGAGGAATTTTTGGGCGAGGTGATGGGACAAATCAACAGCCGCCGCGGAAATATTCTAGGCATGGATGTTCGCCCGGGCAACGCGCAAGCCGTGCGCGGTATGGTGCCTCTGGCTGAGATGTTTGGCTATGCCACTCAATTGCGCTCGGCCACACAAGGCCGCGGTGTCTTTAGTATGGAATTTGACCACTATGCGCCTGTGTCGCAATTGGTGGCAGAAGAAATTCTCAAAGTGTAATTGTTTTTCTATAGATATAGATAAGGAGTTCAAACATGTCGAAGGTAAAATTTGAGAGGACGAAGCCGCACCTGAACGTAGGGACGATGGGGCACATTGATCATGGGAAGACGACGCTGACGGCGGCGATCACGAAGTACAGCCAATTCTTGGGGAAAGCGCAATTTCGAGCGTACGACTCGATTGACAATGCGCCGGAGGAGAAAGCACGCGGGATCACGATCAACATTGCGCACGTGGAGTACGAGACAGACAAGCGTCACTACGCCCACGTGGATATGCCGGGACACCGCGACTACATCAAGAACATGATTACAGGTGCGGCGCAGGTGGACGGAGCGATCCTGGTGGTGGCGGCTCCGGATGGGCCGATGCCGCAGACGCGGGAGCATGTGTTGCTGGCGCGCCAGGTGGAAGTGCCGAGCATCGTGGTGTATCTGAACAAAGTTGACATGATGGATGATCCGGAACTGTTGGAGTTGGTGGAACTGGAACTGCGGGAGTTGTTGACCAGCTATGGTTTTCCGGGTGATACCACGCCGATCGTGCGGGGTAGTGCCAAGCAGGCGTTGGACAGCACCTCGAAGGATCCGAATGCGCCGGAGTATGCGAGCATCAAGGAATTGCTGCGGGTGATAGATGAATACATTCCGGAGCCGAAGCGCGAGATGGATAAGCCGTTCATGATGTCGGTGGAGGATGTGTTCTCGATCAAGGGACGCGGTACAGTGGTGACGGGGCGCGTGGACCGAGGCCGGATCAAGATAGGAGAACCGGTGGAGATCATTGGCTTGCACGAGAAGAACACTTCTTCGGTGGTAACGGGCGTGGAGATGTTCCACAAGTCGCTAGATGAGGGCCTGGCGGGGGACAACCTGGGGTTGTTACTGAGAGGTATCGAACGCGAGGATGTAGAGCGTGGGCAGGTGATAGCGAAGCCAGGGAGCATCACGCCGCACAAGAAGTTTTTGGCGCAGGTGTATGTGTTGAAGAAGGAAGAGGGCGGGAGGCATAAGGCGTTCTTCACGGGGTATCGGCCGCAGTTCTACATTCGGACGCTGGATGTGACGGGGAACATTGCGTTGCCGGAGGGGGTGGAGATGGTGATGCCAGGGGATGATGTGAACCTGACGGTGGAGTTGATTGTGCCGGTGGCGTTGGAGCAGGGTTCGAAGTTTGCCATTCGTGAAGGCGGTTTGACCGTCGGTGCGGGTGTCGTTACTAAAATATTGGAATAAGAGATGGCTAAACAAAAGATTCGCATCCGCCTTAAGGCTTACGATCATCGTGTCCTGGACCAGTCCGCGAAAAGGATTGTTGAAACGGCTGAGCGTTCTGGTGCCCATGTTGTTGGGCCTGTACCCTTGCCAACTAAGATAGAACGCTTTACAATACGACGCTCGGCTTTCATTGACAAGGACTCGCACGAGCATTTTGAAATCCGCACGCACAATCGTCTCATTGATGTGCTTGATCCTAACTCGAAAACGATTGATATGTTAATGCGTCTCAATCTGCCTGCGGGTGTGGATATTGAAATCAAGATATAACATGTAATTCATGATCCGTAATTACGGATCATGTTTCGACGGCGCAAGAGCCGGGTTGTAAGCGGACCAACATATTTGCTTCGCACCAACCTTGCTTACTGGGCCGCCCGGAGATGATGCAGACCAAGCCCGGTCTGACAGTCTCGCAAAACTTTCGAAGGAGAAAAACCGATTATGTTAAAAGGGCTGATTGGCAAGAAGATTGGCATGACCCAGATCTTCGATGATCAAGGCGTCGCGTATCCTGTGACGCTCATCGAAGCTGGGCCATGTTTCGTTACACAGATTCGCAAACCGGAGAAGGAAGGTTATTCTGCGGTGCAGTTGGGATTCTCTGAAGTTCATCCCAAACGCTTAAGCAATGGCGAACGGGGACACTTCGCAGTAAATAAAATTCCAACTTTGCGTTTCCTGCGTGAATTTCGCACAAAAACTCCCGATGTCAACCTTGGCGATAAAGTGACCGTTGACGCATTTGCGGTCGGCGAGCATGTGGATGTGGTTGGTGTGAGCAAAGGCAAGGGGTTTGCCGGTGTTGTCAAACGCCATCATTTCCACGGAATGAACGCCACGCACGGAACCTCAGATCGCAACCGCGCTCCAGGCTCCAACTCATCTGGTACAACCCCAGGCCGAGTCTATCGTGGTTCACGCCGCGCCGGTCACATGGGATCCGATCGTGTTACGGCTCAAAATCTCAAAGTCGTGATGGTGGATGTGGAACGTAATCTAATCGGTGTGAATGGCGCGGTGCCGGGTGGTAAGGGAAGTCTCGTTGTATTGAATGAGACCGCGCAAGCAATAGGCGCCGAGGGAACAGGAAGAATAGATTATGAAAGTTGATGTTCTTAACATGCAAGGTGAAAAGATCAAGCAGGTGGATTTGCCCGCGGCGATCTTTGAAGCCAAAGTTAACGTGGACTTGATGCATCAGGCTTATCAGCGCCAAATGGCAAACGCGCGCCTCGGCACGCATGAGACCAAGACGCGTCATGAAGTTGCTGGCGGCGGTCGCAAGCCGTGGAAGCAAAAAGGAACAGGCCGCGCCCGCCAAGGGTCAACGATTTCCGCTCAGTGGGTCGGCGGCGGCCGCATTCACACGCCGCATCCTCGCAAATACACACAGGCCATGCCAAAGAAGATGCGTTTAGCCGCGTTGCGTTCGGCTCTTTCAGCGAAAGCGGCAGATGCAGGGATCGTTGTAGTGGACGATATCAATGTGGGCGAGATGAAAACGAAAATGATGGCCGCCGCGTTAAATCAATTGGTCGGCGACGCGAGAGCTTTGTTGCTCATGCCGGTAAAAGATGCAACCTATGATAATGTGACGCGTGTGGTGAACAACATTCCAGATGCCAAAGTCATGCTTGTCTCTTATTTGAATATCCGCGATTTGCTTGGCTTTGATAAAGTCGTTCTGCCGCTTAAATCTCTCGACGCGCTGTCAGCGCATTTGGGGAAGGAATAAGCCATGACAACTATTTATGATGTACTTCATCGTCCTTTGGTAACAGAGAAATCCAGTTATCTTTCCGGCAAGTTAAATCAATATTCATTTGAAGTGGCAGAAGATGCAAATCGCACTTTGGTAAAGGATGCAGTTGAAACAATGTTTGATGTGGATGTGGTGCGCGTGAATATCATGAATACCACTGCCAAGCGTGGACGCCGCGCAAAATCACGGCGCCTTTTGGTTCGCAAATCTGGATTCAAAAAAGCGGTTGTAACCCTTGCGGAGGGTCAATCCCTGCCGATCTTTGAAGGGGTGAAATAATGGCTGTAAAAAAATATAAACCTACAACCCCTGGTCAACGCGGGATGACGGGCAACACATTCGAAGAAATAACCAAGTCCACTCCAGAGCGCTCGCTGACGGTGTCACTGGGTCGTCACGGCGGACGCAATGTGCAGGGACGCGTCACGGTGCGGCATCGCGGCGGAGGCCACCAGCGCCTCGTGCGAATTGTGGATTTCAAACGCGAGAAGCGTGGTATTCCAGCCAAGGTTGCCGCGATTGAATATGATCCGAATCGCACTGCTCGTTTAGCTCTACTTAATTATGCCGATGGTGAGAAGCGTTACATCATTGCTCCTCTTGATCTTAAGGTCGGCGATATGTTGATGGCCGGACCAACCGCGGAAATTCGCACTGGCAATTGTCTGCCGATTACGAACATTCCGGTTGGAACGCTCATTCATAATATCGAGTTGAAGGAAGGAAAGGGCGGACAAATTGTCCGTACCGCGGGTGGGGCGGCTCAACTCTTGGGCAAGGAAGGCGATTTTGCTCAGATCCGCTTGCCGTCTGGAGAGGTGCGTTTGATTCATCAGGTTTGCTACACGACCATTGGGATTGTTGGTAATCTGGATCACAGCAACATCAAGTTAGGCAAAGCCGGACGCAAGCGCCACTTGGGTGTTCGTCCGACGGTACGGGGCTCTGCCATGAGTCCGCGCGACCATCCGCATGGTGGTGGTGAAGGACGTCAGCCCATTGGCCTTCCCGGACCGAAGAGTCCGTGGGGTAAGCCAACCCTTGGCAAGAAAACCCGCCGCAATAAGAAGACGGATCAGTATATTGTGCGCCGCCGCAGTAAAACCAATCGCTAGGCGCTGAGAGTAAAAGGTAACTATGTCTCGTTCTCTTAAAAAAGGTCCATATATTCAACCCAAATTGCTCAAGCGCATCGAGGCCATGAATCAAAAAGGCGAGAAGAAAGTGATTCGCACTTGGAGCCGCGCCAGCGTGATTTTTCCTCAGATGGTTGGGCATACGATTGCTGTCCATGACGGGCGCCGCCATGTTCCGATCTATATCACGGAAAATATGGTGGGTCACCGTTTAGGTGAATTCGCTCCAACCCGGACTTTCCGCAGTCACGCGGCCGCGGCTGAGAGGGCAGCTGCCGCTCCGCCTGCACCTGCACCGGCGGCTGGAGGTTAACATGGCGCACGATATTCGCGCTGAACTTAACTTTTTGCCACAATCCGCCCAGAAGGTCCGCCTTGTGATTGATACAGTACGCGGCCTGAGCGCAAATGAGGCGCTTGAATCACTCCGCTTTGCAAATAAGCGTGCCGGGGTAGATGTTCTTAAGTTGCTTGAATCTGCCGTGGCTAACGCGGAAGAAAACTTTGGCGTCAGCCGTGATGATTTGTATGTGGCGCAGATTTTTGCGAACGAAGCGCCGACTCGAAAATGGCGCCGTTTTGGTGCGCGCGGCCGCTTCAAGCCGATCTTGCGCCGCCAGTCTCATATCACTGTTGTCCTGCGCGAGCGTGGGTCTTAGGAAAGGACTGAGGAACTTATGGGTCGCAAAGTACATCCGATTGGAATGCGCCTTGGAATTAATCAACCGTGGCAAGGGCGTTGGTTCGCAGAAGGCAAAACATATCGTGAACAACTGCATCAGGATTTTGCCATCCGTTATTTGTTGTTGGGTGGCACATCCAAAGGCGGCGCAGCAGCCAATGCTCGCGTCCGAGAGTTGCGCGGCGAATTGCCGGAGATGGTTACTAATGGCAAGGCTGGCATTTCACGCGTGGATGTCGAAAGATTTCCTGGCAAAATCCGCGTTGCTATTCACACTGCGAAGCCGGGTATTCTGATCGGCCGCAAAGGCGAAGGCATAAAAAAGATCCGCGTTGCGCTTGAAGCCTTGGTCGGTAAAAAGATTGATCTCGATGTGAAGGAAGTTTCCTCGCCGGATACCGATGCTCAATTAGTTGCTAGGAATGTGGCGGATCAACTAGAGCGCCGTATTGCTTATCGCCGTGCGATGAAGCGCGCGATTTCAGCAAGCCATGCGCCAGGGGGCAAAAGGTATCAAGATCATGGTAGGGGGACGCCTAGGCGGCGCCGAAATGTCGCGTGATGTATGGCTGCGCGAGGGACGCGTTCCTCTGCAGACTCTTCGTGCCAATCTTGATTTTGCCAAGACCGAAGCGTTAACCACTTATGGTCAAATCGGCGTGAAGGTTTGGATTTATAAAGGCGAAGTGGTATCAGAAGAAGTACAGGAAAAAGCAGAGACGACGACTGAAGGCGTGTACGTCAGTGAATAAGTCGGTCATTCTGGAATGAGGTTATTACTATGTTGATGCCAAAACGAGTTAAATGGCGAAAGCAGATGCGCGGCCGGATGAAGGGCAAGGCATTGCGTGGTGCGGAAGTTTCGTTCGGTGAGTTTGGATTGATGGCTCTCGAACCGGGCTGGATTACCGCACGCCAAATTGAGGCGGCCAGACGCGTCATCGTTCGCGAAATGAAACGGCGCGGCAAGGTCTGGATTCGTATCTTCCCAGCCAAACCGTATACTCATCGCCCGCCCGAAACCCGCATGGGTTCCGGCAAAGGCGGTGTGGAATATTATGTTGCAGTGGTGAAACCGGGCCGCATCATGTTTGAGGTTGGCGGCTTGCCCGCTGATCAAGCTTTGGCCGCGCTGAAAGGCGCGCAATATAAATTTCCTATTAAAACTAAAGTTGTGAGCAGTCACGAGGCAGGAGGGTAGGAGATGAAAGCCGAAGAAATCCGAGCAATGTCTGCGGAACAAATCCGCTCGAAACTCTCCGACGTGCGCGAAGAGTTAATGAAATTGCGCTTTCAGCAGGTGACCGGTCAGTTGACTGACACCAGCCGTCTGCGTATTCTGCGCCGGGATGTTGCCCGCATGGAGAGTGTTCTCCGTGAAATGGCAGATTCGGCGGCTACGGAAGGTAAAGTATGAACAATCGTCGTCGAATTGTTGGGAAGGTCACCAGCAACAAAATGACCAAGACCGTGGTTGTAGAAATTGTCCGCAAGTTTCGTCATCCGCTTTATAAGAAGGTTGTGTATTCCAGCAAGCGAGTTAAGGCTCACGATGAGATCGGTTGTCAGATTGGGGATGAGGTCCAGATTGTTGAGACCCGCCCATTGTCCCGCGATAAGCGCTGGGTTGTTGAATCCGTTGTTAAGCGTGAGACCCGCACAGCCGATGCAGGCGTTGAGGCTATCGCAAGTGCTGATGTACCGGCTGAGACCGAACCGGAGGCATAAGTTATGATCCAGCATGAGTCTCGGTTGAAAGTTGCAGATAATAGCGGGGCACGCGAATTACTCGTTATCCATGTCATGGGCGGCTCGACGCGCAGATATGGGCACATCGGCGATGTGGTCGTGGCCAGTGTTAAGTCTGCTTCGCCGCAAGGTGGAGTCAAAAAGGGTGAGGTAGTCCATGCGGTCATCGTTCGCCTGACGAAGGAATGGCGGCGCGAAGATGGGTCCTACATCCGCTTTGATGATAATGCCGCTGTGCTTTTGGATGCAGATGGTCAGAACCCGAAGGGCACGCGTATCTTTGGACCTGTGGCACGTGAATTGCGCGATAAACAGTTCATGAAGATCGTGTCGCTGGCGCCGGAAGTGCTGTAGGAGTATTGGAATGAGAGTGAAAATTCGTAAAGGCGATACTGTGGAAGTCATTAGCGGACGCCTCGAAGATAAAGGCAAGCGCGGCGAAGTCATCAATGTAATGATGAAAGAAAATCGCGTGGTGGTGCAGGGTATCAGTGTTCGTACCAAGCATCAACGCCAGGTGCAGACACAGGCAGGACGAAATATCAATCCGGGCCGCATTCAGTTTGAGGGACCGATTGATATTTCGAATGTGATGCTGGTCTGCCCGAAATGCAATGAGGCGGTTCGCGTGGGCATTCAACGTGACGAGGCCGGCGCACACCGCGTTTGCAAAAGCTGTGAGCAATTAATTGATTAAGCCGTGGAGCATGGATGATGAATAGAATGCTAGAACGTTATCAAAAACAAGTGGCTCCGGCGTTGTTGAAGGCGTTTGAGTTCAAGAACGTGATGCAGATACCGCGCATCGAGAAGGTTGTGGTGAACATCGGTTTGGGCGAAGCCATGGATAACCCCAAGGCTCTGGAAGCGGCGGTGGGCGATTTGACCACCATTACCGGCCAGAAACCCATTACCACCAAGGCCCGCAGAGCCATTGCCAACTTCAAGCTGCGCGAAGGCCGTTTGATTGGGGCGAAGGTGACCTTGCGCGGCGACCGTATGTGGTCGTTCCTTGACCGCCTGTTGAATATCGCTCTGCCGCGCGTCCGCGATTTCCGCGGCGTCTCTGCCAATGCCTTCGATGGACGCGGTAATTACACATTGGGTCTCAAGGATCAGTTGGTGTTTCCTGAAATCGAGTACGACAAAATTGATAAACTGCGCGGTATGGAGATCACGATTGTGACCTCTGCCAAAACCGATGAGCATGCGCGTGCTTTGTTGCAGATGCTTGGTATGCCGTTCAGCGGGAAGGAAGCGTAATAAGGTATGGCGAAGAAATGCATGCAATATCGTGAACTCCGTCGGCGCAATGCCGTTCAGGTGCGTAACCGCTGTCAGCGTTGCGGACGCCCGCGCGGCTATATCCGCCGCTTCGGTCTGTGCCGTATCTGCTTCCGTGAACTGGCTCTGCAGGGTAAAGTGCCCGGCGTGGTCAAGGCATCCTGGTAGGTGGAGGTAGATCATGAGTGTTACTGATCCGATTGCTGATATGTTGACCCGCGTTCGCAACGCGGTCATGGCTGGACAATCGCAGATTGCGATGCCAAGTTCGAAGATCAAAGCCGAGATTGCCAAGATTCTGAAAGATGAAGGTTTTCTTGAAGGCTTCGAGGTAGTGGATGGCGAAAAGGAAAGCTTTAAAGTTCTTCGCTTGAGGATCAAATACATCGGCGAACGCCGCGAGCGAAAACCAGTATTGAGCGGCATTGAGCGCATCAGTACTCCGGGACGTCGTATCTATACCAATAAAAAGGAAATTCCCTGGGTGTTATCAGGTCTTGGTGTCGCGATTTTATCCACGCCGAAAGGCGTGATGACCGGCGCACGCGCTCGACAGTTGGGCGTAGGCGGCGAGATCCTTTGCAAGGTCTGGTAGAAGGCAGGAGGTAAAAAGTGTCTCGTATTGGACGATTGCCGGTCGAAATTCCGAGCGGTGTTCAAGTGGATGTTAAAGGATTGAATGTCCGCGTGAAAGGCCCGAAAGGTGAACTGCAGCGCGTGTTCTCCCCGATGGTTGAGATCAAGATGGAAAAAAATCAATTAGTGATCACGCGGAAATCGGATGAAGCGTTAGAACGCGCTTTGCATGGTACGACGCGCGCACTGCTTGCCAATATGGTGCATGGGGTCAGTAAAGGATTTGAAACTGTGTTGGAAGTTGAAGGCGTGGGATACCGTGCTGAAATGGAAGGAAAGAATCTAGCGTTGTATGTTGGATATTCGCATCCGGTCAAGGTTGAACCGCCGATTGGAATATCCTTTGAAGCTGATCAGAAGACTCGTCAGATCAAAATATCGGGTTTTGATAAGGAACTCGTGGGTCAGGTTGCGGCTAATATTCGCAAAGTTCGCCCGCCCGAGCCATATCATGGTAAAGGTCTGCATTATTTGGGCGAACATATTCGCCGTAAAGCTGGGAAAGCTGGGAAGGGAGCCGCGAAGTAAGTATGGCTAACAATAATCGTTCTATCGCCCGCAAGCGACGCCATGTGCGCGTGCGTTTGAATTTAGCTGGCACTGCTCAGCGTCCGCGGCTGGCAGTTTTCCGCGGTGTTGCGGAGATTTATGCGCAGGTCATTGATGATGCCGCAGGTCATACCCTCGTTTCTGCATCCTCAGTGGATAAGGAATTGCGCGATCAAATGAAGGATAAGAAGAAGTCTGAGCAAGCCAAGCTGGTTGGCAAGATGGTAGCCGAACACGCCAAGAATAAAGGTATTACTGCGGTTGTGTTTGATCGCGGCGGTTTCAAATATATGGGACGTGTCAAGGCGCTGGCTGATGGCGCGCGGGAAGGCGGCCTGCAGTTCTAGGCCGATGGAGTCGATATGGCAGATGTAGAAGTAGTTGTCGAACAGCAACAGCAATATGAACAGCAGGACGCGTTTGAAGAGCGCGTGATTGAAATCGCCCGTGTCGCCAAAGTGGTTAAAGGCGGCCGCCGTTTCCGCTTTCGCGTAACGGTTGTGGTTGGCGATAAAAAGGGAACGGTCGGCATGGGAAGCGGAAAAGCCAATGCCGTGCCCGACGCGATGCGTAAAGCTTCGGAACGCGCCCGAAAGAACTTGCACGTGATGAATCTGTCGGGAACGACCATCCCGCATGAATCGCTCGGGATTGTTGGCGGCGCGCGCGTTTTATTGAAGCCTGCACACCCCGGTACTGGCGTGATTGCGGGAGGCGGTGTGCGTGCCGTTTTGGAAGTCGCGGGCGTACGTGATATTCTTACCAAGTCTATGGGCTCCGCGAATGTCCTGAATGTGGTGATGGCAACGTTCGCGGCCTTGAATAGTCTGAAGTCTGTTCAAGCGGAAGCCGCTCGCCGCGGCAAAAAGGTCGAAGAGTTGTTGCCGTTCTGGGAACGGAGGAAACAACATGCCTAAGAAAGAAAATACAGGCAAGACCATCCGCGTAACGCTTGTCCGAAGTCCGATTGGATATACCAAGGATCAAAAGGAAACTGTTTTCGCTCTAGGTCTGCGCCGTATGCATCAGACCGTGGAGCATAAAGATACGCCAGCCTTGCGCGGAATGTTGACTAAAGTGATTCATCTTCTGAAGATCGAAGAGTAGGTTGCAATGAAATTACATGAACTTATGCCCAATCCGGGCTCGAAGAAAAATCGTAAACGTGTTGGACGAGGTCCCTCTGCTGGTCAAGGCAAAACCGCCGGACGCGGCACCAAAGGTCAGGGTGCGCGCTCTGGCGAAGGTGGCCGCATTTATGCTCAAGGCGGAAACCTGCCATTCTATCGCCGCTTGCCGTTCATACGTGGTGAGGGCTTTACTCCGCCGAATCAGGTGACGTATAACGAAGTCAATCTCGATCAATTATCCGAGGCGTTTAAAGCTAATGCGGATGTAAACTTGGAATCGCTCGCGGCCGCGCACTTGATTCGTGATCCGCGCGACCCGATTGTTGTCTTGGGACGCGGCGATTTGAAGGTCGCGCTCAAGGTGAAAGTTCATCGCGTCAGCGCCACCGCCAAATCCAAGATTGAGAAAGCTGGCGGTTCTGTGGAATTGATCCAATGATCCAGCGAGGAGATTTCGAATGAAATCATCGTTTTCGGGTTGGCGTTACCTTTGGAAATCGGAAGACATTCGGCGCAAGCTGTTGATTACGTTTTTCATCCTTGCCCTTTATCGTGTCGCGGCTGATGTGCCTGTACCCGGTATTAATTTTGTTGCGCTCAAGGCTTTCCGGGCAAGTGCCGCTTCGAGTGCCGGCTTTCTCGGATTCCTCGATTTATTATCCGGCGGCACGGTAACCAACTTTTCTCTGCTTTCGATGGGCGTTTACCCATACATCACCGCGCAGATTATTTTACAGTTGTTGATCCCGATCATTCCCGCTCTCCAACGCCGGATGCAGGAAGATCCTCGAGAAGGTCAGCGATGGATGGAGCGTTGGACTTATTTCCTCGCGGTGCCCATGGCGGCGCTTTCATCAATAGGACAGATCAACATCTTCAACTCACTCTCCATTCAAGCGCAACAGGGAGCAATTGTTCCTTTTGGTTTTAGCAGCGATCTGTGGTTGCCCTCGGTCACGACGCTGTTAGTGATGACAGCCGGTACGATGTTTGCCATTTGGCTTGGTGAATTGATCTCCGAATATGGCATTCGCGGACAGGGACTTTCACTGGTGATCTTCGCCGGTATTGTTGCACGTATGCCTGCAAACCTTTATAGTATATTGCAGGATCAATCCACTCGCGTCTTCTTAGCAATTTTTACCATTGTTGTGATTGTGCTGACGATCTTTGCAATTGTTTACATTCAGCAGGGACGCCGTAATGTGCCGGTCATGTATCCGGGACGCCGAATGGGCAACCGGATGTCCATGCCGGTCAAAGGCACTTTGCCGCTGATGGTTAATCTCGCAGGGATGATCCCGTTGATCTTTGCAAGCGCCATTCTGCAATTCCCGGCAATCATCGCCAGTTATTTCACACAATCTGTCAATGCAGGAATCAAACAATTTGCTCTGGGTGTGCAAAATACGCTGGGCGGTGGAACGGGTTCAAGCAGCTGGGTGTACTGGCTCTTGTATTTCCTCATGGTTGTGTCATTCACGTTCTTCTATACATCGGTTCTGTTTGAGCAACAGAACTATGGCGACAACTTGAAAAAATCGGGCGCACAAATTCCCGGCGTTCATCCCGGTGAAATAACGCAGAAGTATCTTAACAAAGTTCAACAGCGCATTACATTCCCCGGTGCATTCTTCCTTGGAGTGGTAGCCGCGCTGCCCTTCCTGCTTAGTCTTTTACTGAAAGTGCTTGGAATAGGCAGTGCGTCAACTTCAACGGGCTTATTCCTGGTTTCATCTGCAGGCTTGCTCATTGTAGTTGGTGTTGTCCGCGATACGTTCTTGAACATCGAAGCGGAAATGAAGTTGCACGGATATCAGGACTCGTTGCTGGTGCGCTAGACAAAGCTCCAAAGAAGGAGATAACGTGGCTGCCCACATTGTTCTGCTTGGACCTCCGGGCGTAGGAAAAGGCACGCAGGCAAGAATCCTTGCCGAACAAACCGGTCTGATTCATATCTCTTCTGGTGATCTCTTTCGCGAGAACTTTAAAAACCAAACCGAACTCGGCAAACTCGCCAAATCTTTTATAGATAAAGGCGAATTGGTACCTGACGATGTAACGATTGCCATGGTCAAAGATCGCCTCGCCTGCCCAGACTGTGAGCCTGGTGCCATTTTAGATGGCTTTCCCCGCACACCGGCCCAAGCCGAGGCGTTCCACAAGATGTCAGCCGATTTCAATGGCGATGTTGATCTTGTTCCATTTATCAATGCTGACCCGGAGGTTTTGATAGAACGTTTATCGGGTCGGCGGATTTGCCGAGCACAAGGACATATCTATCACGTGAAGTTTAATCCGCCCAAGGTTGCAGGCAAATGTGACGTTGACGGTTCCGAACTTTATCAGCGTGAAGATGATATGGTCGAAATAATAACCAACCGCATCAAGATATATCTCGACCTAACTGCTCCACTGATTGATTATTATCGTCAGCGAAACAAACTGGTTGAGATTGATGGAGCACAACCGTTTGAGAAAGTCACAGAGATGCTTCTCTCTGCGATGAAGAAATAGCGCAATATTGTTATAGCGGAGTGAATTATGAGTTGGGATCGCCAAATACATATCAAAAGCCCTGACGAATTAAAGATCATGCGTCAGGCTGGGCGTATCAATGCTGAGATTTTGGCGACCATGAAAAATATGATACAGCCCGGTGTTTCCACAGCTGACCTCAACGCGGCTGCTGAGGAAGTGCTGAAGGAACACGGATGTTATTCGCCTTTCAAAGGCTACAGTCAGCCGCCGTATCCGGCTTCGATTTGCACTAGTGTCAATGAAGAACTGGTGCACGGAATCCCGAGCAAGAAGCGAATTCTCCGCGAAGGTGACATCATCTCCGTGGATTGTGGAACGGTATTCGAGGGTTTTGTAGCTGACTCAGCTCTTACCTTTGCGGTGGGGAAGATATCCCCGGAGGCGAAGCGCCTGATGGAAATTACCGAAGGCGCGCTGGTAGCGGCGATTGATAAGATGCGTGCTGGTAATCGCACCGGCGATATTTCGGCGACGATTCAAAATTATGTGGAAAGCCGCGGCTTGCACGTGACGCGCGAATACACCAGTCATGGTGTTGGACGGCAGATGCACGAAGGTCCGCAAGTTCCCAATTATGGCACGGCGGGAACGGGAATGCCTCTTCGTCCGGGAATGACCATTGCGATCGAACCGATGGTTTTGGTTGGGACGCATGAAACCCGCACCTTGCGTGACCAGTGGACTGTTATCTCGGCGGACAAGTCATTGACGGCTCATTTTGAACATTCCGTAGCCGTCACCGAAGGAGAACCCCTCATCCTGACTGTCCCGTGACCTGCCAATGAGATTGGATACTGGACGGAAAAAGTAATAACCTGTATAATCATGTCTTTGGCTCTATGAAGAAGTAAGGAGTGCACTATGAAAGTTTCACCATCGGTTCGCAAGCGTTGTGCCAAGTGCCGTATCGTGCGGCGCAAGGGACACGTATACGTGATTTGCGAAAATCCTAAACACAAGCAACGACAGGGTTAATGAAGCTATGGCAAGAATTGAAGGTGTTGACCTGCCCCGCAATAAGCGGGTTGAAGTTGGCTTGACGTATCTTTTTGGCGTCGGCCCGACGCGTGCGCAAGAAATCTTGGCCGCGACCAAAGTAAATCCCGATACACGCGTCAAGGATTTAACCGAGGCCGAAGTCACGGCGATGCGCGAGTTCATATCGAAAAATTATAAAGTCGAGGGCGATTTGCGCCGCGAACAGCAGATGAACATCAAGCGGCTGATCGAGATCGGTTCTTATCGCGGCCTGCGGCATCGCCGCAACCTTCCCGTTCGCGGACAACGTACCCGCACTAATTCTCGAACCCGCAAGGGCAGTAAGAAGACCGTCGCTGGGCGCGGACGCCGCCGCGGCGCGACCAAGAAATAAAACAGGAGTTGATATTTTATGCCTCAGAGTGTACGCTCCGCACGCCGCGCAGCTGGCGGCGCTAAAAAAGGGAAGCGCAATATATCTTCCGGACAAGTGCATATCTTTGCATCTTTCAATAATACGATTGTGACGGTTACAGACTCGGAAGGGAATGCTGTGGCTTGGGGTTCCGCGGGTTCAGCGGGCTTCAAGGGCTCGCGGAAGAGCACACCTTTTGCCGCGCGCCTCGCTGCTGAACAAGCGATCAAAGCCGCGCAGCAGTTGGGCATTCAGGAAGTGGATTTGTTTGTCAAAGGACCTGGTCCCGGACGCGAAAATGCCATTCGCGCTGTTCAGTCTATGGGCTTGAAAGTCCGCTCGATGTCCGATATCACACCGATCCCGCATAATGGTTGTCGGCCTCCAAAAAAGCGTCGCGTGTAATTTAGTTGAGGTATTGAAAACATGGCAAAAACACTTAGTCCGGTTTGTAAACTTTGCCGGCGTGAAGGCGAAAAACTTTATTTGAAGGGTGAGCGTTGTTTTACTCCCAAGTGCGCGTTCGAAAAGCGCAGTTTTGCTCCTGGGCAACACGGCAAGACTTCTGGCCGCGGTGGGAACGCTAGTCGCACCGGTCAATCCGATTTTTCTCGCCAATTGCGCGCAAAGCAAAAGGCACGTCGCATATATGGCGTATTGGAACGTCAGTTTCACCGTTATTATGAGACGGCGTTGCATCGTCGCGGCCTGACGGGTTTGAATCTTTTGCAGATTCTTAAATCCCGCCTCGATAATGTGGTCTTTCGTTTGGGATTCGCATCCAGCCGTTCACAAGCTCGCATGTTTGTGACACACGGCCACTTTACGGTGAATGGCCGCCGCATGGATGTTCCTTCCATGCTTCTAAACGAAGGCGATGAAATTACCATTCGCGAAGGTTCACGAGGTCTGACTTATTTCAAGGCTTTGCCTGATTTGGCTGAGAAGCGCACATCGCCTTCTTGGCTGAATCGTGATATCAAGAAGATGTCGGGGATTGTTTCCCGACTTCCTGAGCGTATGGAGATTGAAAGCAGTCTTAGTGAACAGCTTATTGTTGAATACTACTCGCGCCGTTAGTCTTTGGTCGTATGGGAGTGAAAGGATGAATAAAATTCAATCCTCACTCATTTGCTTTCTGCTACTACAAGGGAGAGGTGAACCGTGACGGGTATCTCGAATATGGTCATGCCGAAGATCGAGCGCGAAGCCGAAGCTCGGAATTACGGCAAATTTGTAATCAGCCCGCTGGAGCGCGGTTATGGCGCGACATTGGGCAATGCTTTACGCCGCGTCCTGCTTTCATCCTTGGATGGCGCGGCGATCACATCCATCCGCATCGGGGATGTGTTGCATGAGTTCAGCGACATCCCGGGTGTGCGCGAGGATGTGATTCAATTGACTTTGCAAATCAAGCAAATTCGCCTCAAATTGGAAGGCGTGGATAGTACCCGCATGAACTTGCAAGTGCGCGGCGAAGGTACGGTAACAGCCGCCGACATCGTGGCCCCATCTGAGATCGAGGTTGTCAACCCGGAACTTTATCTGTTTACGGTGGACAATCCCAAGACCAAGCTGGATATTGAATTTACAGTGGAACGGGGTCGCGGTTATTTGCCTGCGAATGAACGCAGTGAGCACTTGCCGATTGGCGAACTTCCGGTAGATGCGATCTACAGCCCGGTCAAGCGCGTCAATTGGGAAGTCACGTCGGCTCGCGTTGGTCAGAGCACGAACTACGATAAGCTGATCCTTGAAATTTGGACGGATGGCACGATTGCACCGGAGCGCGCCCTCGGCATGTCAGCCAAATTAATCATTGATCACTTACGGATGATTGCAGGTATTAATGAAGAGATGCTGACAATTGTGGCAGAGCGCGAAGTAGGTGGAAGCCGCTTATCGAGCGAACTGGCGGAGACGCCGGTTGAAGCTCTTGATCTTTCGGTGCGTGTCTTCAACTCTCTTAAGCGCACGGGCATTACCACCGTCGGCGATGTGCTTGAATTGCTCGACAAAGGCGAATCGGCAGTGATGTCCATCCGCAACTTTGGCGAAAAGAGTCTGGAGGAACTGCGCCAGAAGATGCACGAGAAGGGCTTTCTAAAGGACGAACAATCTTCGGAGTAATGAGAGATGCGACATAATGTAGCAGGTTATAAACTGGGTCGAACCAGCGGCGCGCGACTTGCCTTGCGCCGCAACTTGATGAAGCAATTCTTCGAGCATGAACGAATTCGCACCACGAAAGCGAAGGCTGCCGCCATTCGCGGCGAAGCGGAACACATCATTACCATTGCACGTAATAGCGCCAATGGCAGCGATACGGAAAAAGTTGCAGCGCGTCGCCTCGTGGCTTCGAAACTTGGAGACAATCAAGTGATCAAGCGCGTGTTTGATGAGATCGCTCCGCGTTTTGCAAATCGCAATGGCGGTTACACTCGCGTGATGAAACTCGGCCCGCGCCTCGGCGATTCGGCTGAGATGGTCATCCTTGAACTGGTTGAAGAGTAAGAAGTACTTAGCGCTTAGCAATTAGCACTTAGCCAAAAGCTTAACGCTAAAATGGCTCGTTACAAACTGATGCTTGCTTACGATGGGACAGCATTCGCTGGAAGTCAGCGACAGGCAAAACATCGGACGGTGCAGGGCGAACTTGAAAAAGCTCTGCGCGAACTTGGTTGGTCGGCTCGCTCTGTGACTTTTGCCGGACGCACCGATACCGGCGTTCATGCCTCAGCACAGGTGGCCGCGTTCGATTTTGAATGGGATCACGGCCTCGAGCATTTGCGTGATGCCCTGAACGCTAATTTGCCTGTTGATATTGCTGTAAAGGATGCTGAAGTTGCGGATGCGAAATTCCATCCGCGTTTCGATGCCAGATCACGATGCTATCGTTATCGCCTGTTTTGCAAGAATATCCGCGACCCGTTACGCGAGAAGATGGCATGGCGCGTGTGGCCCGCCGTCAAGAACGATGCGCTTATCGAAGCGGCTGAAGTCTTTTTAGGGCAACATGATTTTTCGGCGTTTGGCTCGCCCTCGCGCGAGCAGAGCAGTACGGTTCGCACGGTGATGTTGTCAGAGTGGAAAAGACTCGATGATGAGTGGCAGTATGAGGTCCGGGCGGATGCGTTTTTATATCGCATGGTGCGACGGCTGGTCTTCGTTCAAGTAGCTGTCGCGCAAGGAAGATGTTTGAGAGAAACTGTGGTCAGAGCATTAGAGAGACCACAGTCGAAAAATGAAATCCCCGCGGGCTTGGCTCCCGCACACGGATTGACTCTTGTTGAAGTGACATATTGAGTCTTCCGAGTAAAGAATACGGAGATTGAAAGTGTACAAATCGTATTATCCGAAAGAAAGCGAGATCGAGCGCAAATGGTTCGTGGCAGATGCCAACGGACAAAACCTGGGCCGCTTTGCGGCAAAGGTTGCGCGCGTTTTACTGGGCAAGCATAAGCCGACCTTCACGCCCGGTGTGGAGATGGGAGATTATGTAGTAGTTGTCAATGCCGAGCGCGTGACCGCCACCGGAACCAAGACCAGTTTGAAGATGGATAGCAAGATCTACCATCATCATTCCGGTTATCCCGGCGGTTTGAAATCTGTTTCGTTGCGCGAGCAGTTGCGCATTCATCCCGACCGCGTTTTACGCGATGCAGTGTGGGGCATGTTGCCTCACAACAAAATGGGCCATTCGTTGATGAAGCGTTTGAAGATTTACGCGGGCCCGAATCATCCGCATGGATTGCAAAACCCGGAACCGTTGAAGTAGAAAGGAATGAGCAATTATGGCTGTTCAATATTTTGAAGGTGTGGGCCGTCGCAAGGAAAGCATTGCCCGCGTTCGTCTAATGAGCGGAAGCGGCAAGTTCGTGGTCAATGAAAAGGAAGCCGGTGCGTATTTTACGCGTCTCGGTGATCTCAATGATATCCTGCTGGCCTTCAAGGCCTGTGGCGAGGAAGCTGGCAAATACGATGTCACTGCCACTGTGAACGGCGGCGGTGTAACAGGTCAGACCGACGCGGTCAAACTTGGATTGGCGCGTGCGTTGCTCAAGATCAACGGCGACTGGACTTCGTCCCTGCGCAAATTCGGATTGCTGACGCGCGATGCGCGCGTCAAGGAACGCAAGAAGCCGGGTCTTAAGCGCGCTCGTAAGGCTCCAACCTACACCAAGCGTTAATTGCTACAAAATAATTTCAAACGTAATGCGTGTTACACTTCACGCATTACGTTTTATTTTAATGGAGTCACATATGCCCGGTATAACTCTTCTTGGTCTCGGTCCCGGCGATCCCGATCAACTCACTTGTGAGGCATGGGATGTGCTTTCATCCACCGATGAAATCTATCTTCGCACGAGGCAACATCCGACGGTTGCCGGTCTTCCACCCGCAATCAAAGTTCATTCGTTCGATGATCTTTATGAAGACGGCGAATCATTCGATGAAGTTTATGCGACTATCACGCAAAAGATTTTGGAATTAGGGCGGCGTGAAGGAGGTGTGATTTATGCCGTGCCTGGACATCCCTTTGTGGCCGAAGCGACTTGTCCCGAGATCGCCCGCCTTGCGCGTGATGAAGGGCTGGCAGTACGAATCGTGGAAGGCTTATCGTTTCTCGAGCCTACTTTCTCTGCCCTCAACCTTGACCCGTATCCGCATCTGACTCTCTTCGACGCATTGACTCTTGGCGAGTTGCATGTTCCAACGTTTGCGCCTGACGCGCCGGTGTTGATCGCGCAAATTTATTCTCGGCTTGTTGCATCGGAAGTGAAATCCACGCTGACAACAATTTATCCTGATGAGCATCCTGTTCGATTGATTCACGGCGCAGGTACCAAAGATCAAATCGTCGAGAACGTTGCGATATATGAAATTGATCGCAGTGAGCATATCGGATTATTGACATCACTCTATATTCCATCATTGGGCGAAGGGACATCGTTTGAATCGTTTCAGGAAATCGTCGCGCATCTGCGCGCGCCGAATGGCTGTCCGTGGGACAAGGAACAGACGCATGAATCGCTCCGCAAACATTTATTGGAAGAATCGTATGAGGCTATCGCCGCGATTGACGCTGGCGATTTTAATTCGATGCGCGAGGAGTTCGGTGATTTGCTTTTGCAGATCATGTTGCATTCGCAAATTGCCAGCGAAGAAGGTAAGTTCACCGCCAACGATGTGGTGAAAGGTATTTACGAAAAGATCATCCGTCGCCATCCGCACGTGTTCGGAGATGTGAAAGTCAGTGGCGTGGACGGCGTGTTGACGAATTGGGAGAAGTTGAAGGAGAAGGAGCGCGGGAGCAAGGGGGAAAAAGAAAAGGGCATGTTGGATGGTGTGCCGCTTGCGTTGCCTGCGTTGAGTCAGGCGCAGGAATATCAGGACCGGGCCGCACGCGTTGGATTTGATTGGCCCGTGGTTGACGGCGTGTTGGATAAGCTCGCCGAGGAAATTCAGGAAGTCAAACAGGCTGAAACCGATTTTGAACTTGCGGATGAAATTGGTGATTTGTTTTTTGTGTTGGTCAATTTTGCACGCTGGAAAAAAGTGGATGCGGAGTTGGCACTGCGCGGCGCAAATATGAAATTCAAGAAGCGCTTTGGTTATATTGAACAGTCGGCAAAGAAGCAAGAAAGAAATTTATCGGACATGAAGCTAGAAGAGATGGACGCACTGTGGAATGAGGCGAAGAAGAAAGAAGGCTAACGGCTTGGCTTACCGGCGCGAGCGGAGCGAGCGTCCAGTGGAGCCGGTGTTAGGTTGCCGCTTGCTATCACTCTGAAAAACTAATCTCAGCGGAATAATCAGGAAAGTCTTTTCGAAATTTCTCTGCAAATTCCTGAGGCAGAATGACTCTAACTATGTTTGTGAGTTTGAAATCGACATTGCCAATTACACGCCATTCACGTTCAAAGTAAAAGTTTTTTAGATCGTCGTCTTCAAGGGCAGGATCAAAAAGTTTGATGAAACTAAAAATGTGGAAGTCTAGGAATTTCCTTAGTGCGAAAAAACGCTTCGATTGTTCCGAAACGCTAAGATTCGATGATGTAGCAGAGATGAGCTTAACGGGTAACCTTAGTAAATCAAGATACTCTCGAATCATTTCATCGAAGTACCCAGCTATTTCACGTTCTTCAAAAAGGAGTTTTCCCTTAAGTAATGGATCTTCTTCTGCTTCGGACCGTGCTAGGATTTCTGGAGAGAGTTCTGCGTTTCCTAAGACTACTGAACTTTCGGGAATGTACATCACTGGTCTTCCCCTTTTGGAAATGATGAACTTCTTCTCAAAAGCGAGACCGAAGTGGCTGAACTTATTCATGTGTAGATGAAACTCTTCAACAGGAATATCACAGAAGCACACCAATTCGGGATTGTACATTTTGTTTGAACTAAATTCGGCATTGAAATTCACATTAAGGTTACCGCCTAGCCCTCTATCCTGAGGAGAGTGGGAGAGTAAGCCCGTTGAAATGATTGCATGTAGAGTTTTATATTGCTCCTCTCTTGGCTTACCTCTACCAGCAAAATGTGTGAGCTCAGAAGATATGTAATGTTGCATATTTTATCCTTACGTGATGACGTTCGCGGCAACCTAATTAGTGATTAGGTCGTCCGTCTAATTGCTTTTGGGCAAGCCGCCTAATTCCTAAATTAATTTCGGTGATTAGGCAGTTTTAGATTAAAATGTCATGAAAAAATTATAGCACAACTTCATTTACTCGCAGGCTTTGGCACTCCCCATTATTCATCATAATATCGAAACGCCAACGTATAGGCGATATTTACCGGTAAAGTCCACCATAATCCCACTGGCGAACAAGATAATCTTCGATAAATACTTTCAGCGGAATAGAACCTTCGGTTGGCAAGTAGATAACCTTCTAGCAAAGTTTTGGGGTTCATTTGTTTAGGCTGAAAGACCACATCTTCCCGGCCATTGTATTTGCTCCAATCGTGTGTCAAAATTCGTCCCTCCGCTTCCAGGCGCTGATATAACTTTGTTCCGGGATAAGGCGTTAGGATGTTGAATGTTGCGTTTTGTACTCCCGCGCTTTCCAGAAAATCAAGCGTCTCATCGAAGATCGTATCCGTGTCGTTATCAAACCCGAATACAATTCCTGCCTGCACTGCGATCCCATGAGCATGGATGCGTTCGATGATCCGCGCATAGCTTTCCACGCGATTGAATCCTTTGTGAACTTCGTTCATGCTGGACTGGGAAATGGATTCCAAGCCGATGAATAATTGTTTGCATCCACTGCGCGCGGCTAATTCCAAAAACTCCTCGTCTTCCCCCGCTTGAATGCTTGCCTGACTGCTCCACCATTTCTTGTATGGCTCAATCGCCCGGAATAATTCCTTGGCGTATTCCCGGTCATTCGCAAGATTATCATCCCAAAAGATAATCACCTTCCCCGGAAACGAAGCATACTCTGCCGCTACTGCTGTCACCGGGCGCTTACGGACTTTGCGCTGATACATCACTGCCAGCGTACAGAAATCGCATCCGTAGACACAGCCTCGCGTGGCGAATAGCCTGCCTCCTGTGTAATCGCGTCGATGATATAAATCTTTGCGCGCCATCGGCGCATTTTCCAATGAGGGTGGTATATCTGAAGTATATCGGTGAGCATACTGTCCCGTTTCAAAGTCGTTCAGAAATTGAGGCCAGCTCAATTCTGTTTCTCCCACAAAAATCACATCTGCATAGGCTTGAGCTTCATCAGGCATCAAGGTTACATGCGGGCCGCCGAGCACTACTGGAATTCCACGTTGTCGAAATTGTTGAGTGAGTTTATAAATATGGGGTGCGCTTGGTGTGTGGAATGTAATCCCGACCAGATCAATTTCCATCGTAACATCCACCGGCGTTATTGCTTCGTCAACGTGAATTACTTCCCAATTCGGTGGCACAAAGGAAGCCAGATAGGGCATTGTGATCTGCTGAAAGTTCAGCACGCGCGCTCGCCGCACTTTTTTGATTGCAGGAGAGGAGGCTGTGATCAAAAGAATTCTTCGCCGAGGGCGCCTGGTCTTGTCAATCATGGTCTAGCAATATGCTCTGACTTTTATGGATTGCAAATAAATCTTTCCAGCGCCTCGTTGAGCAGGCTTGTGGCAAGTTCCGCCTGAGGCGTATAGGCTTTCCATGCAAAGGCGCGCCCGCCGCATAACCAGGCCGCCGCGCCGCCGTAGGGCAGGGAAGAGGTCGCGGTGGTTGTGATCGGAACGTAATCTACATTTAGATCGCCGAGTTGAAACGCTATCAAGTCCCCGCTTCGAGAATCGATCTTGCTGTCCATAATCGTATCCAGCATAAACGACGCGTCGCTGGCGCCGGTTGCATCCTGCCAAATGACTTAAATCAGCAGGCTTGGATTGTAGGCGGCCAACATTCCCTGCGTGATACTGCTCGGCGCAAGCGGATTCCGTTGCGCGTCAAGATCGAAGAACGCAATCGAAACCGGATGACCGATGCAGAATTGATATTCGCAGAACAAACCGCTCAGGTTCACCAGCGTTTCGGTTGGAGGAATGCGCGGCGTTGGATAGGGCGTGTAGGTTGGAATGGCGGCGATGGTTTGTGCGACGGCGAGTTGGATTTGCGCGTCTGGGTTGGGCGTTGGTGCGCAGGAAGTAAAAGAGGAAAAAAAGAATAAGGATGCAAATGGAATATCGTTTCATTGACATCCCTTGACCACATACGGTGCGATCATCTTCGCGAGTTCAGTCTCACCTTCCGGAATCAGATGTAAAGGCGTATCGGCGTAATCACTTGGCGGGAAGACGTTCCACAAGTCGAGATAGTTCCAATGACTTTGTGCGGCGGCCGCGCTGACGTATTGACGATATTGATCATAGACCCAGCGCGGATAATAATCGTTATAGTAAATGTTGCTGTTTGGAACATTCGTAAGCACTTGCATTGGTTCGTTGATTAGAAGCACAGGAACGCTTCCCGCAATTTGATAAAAGTCTTTGACTTCATCCAGCGAAACATCCGCGCTGTTGAGTGTTGGCGGCTTCATGCCCTCGAAGGTCGCCTCACTGCTCAATTGACTGGATAATTCTTCAGGCGGCCCTGGAATTTGGTCAAGGCCTGTGGCGATATTGATCAGGCTGTACAGTTGATAACGCAAAACGCGAAACAGTGTTCGATTCTGGTCCGTGATCTGTGAGACCAAACTTGGAGTTTTATAATTCTTCGGCAGGAAATTAAATTGATGGGCCAGTTTATAGAATTCAGCCGGGTTCTGCGCAATCAGCGGATGATCGGTGCGCGTCTTTGGCATCAACGTGTACCACGTGATTAACCATACGATCTCATTGGGCCGATAACTCATAGCTTTGTCGAGGATCATCAAATCTTTGGTTGCGGAAGAACGTGGAAAACTCAGGTCATACACGCGGACAATTTTGTTTCCGCACATCAAGCCCAACACGTCCATCTGACTCGGAAGTGTTTGCTCGGGCGTAAGACCGATTCCCCACACCGCCGAATCGCCAAGGACCAGCACGCGGTATTCGTTCGGCGCTTTCGGTTCGGATACAATATGCGAGGCAAACATCGCATCGAGGTTATCCACATCCAGCGCGTCATCGGCTGGCGCAACGGTACTGATCGGAAAACGCTGCCGCTTCAAGTTGGATGAGTTATAAACATTCAGCCATTGAAAATTTGGTTGAAGTGCATAAAAAGCGAACTCGACAATAAGGGAAAGGGCGATGCCTTTTGTGAAGATTCGCCATGGACGGATCGGTGACATGGTTCGATTATACAATGCGAGGAACATTTTTGTGGTTATTCTCGTCTTGTTCTAAACAAAGGAGCAAAATGAAAAAATTAACTTTACTGATTTCTTTTATTGTGATGTGTCTTGCGGCATGCTCGCCGGAGTACATACCAACTCCGCCTACGATAGTCCCAATAAGCACACAAGTGGCTGTTGAAACAGACACTCCTTTACCGGCGAACGCGCCTCAGCCGACTAGCATTCCATTAGCAACTCGTGGGCCGGTTGATTTGACCCCCGCTCAGCAGGCGGCAATTGGGTCTCTTTCCTCGACGCTGAACCTGGCCGGCGATCAAATTAAATTGGTCTCTACCCAAGCCGTGATCTGGCCCAATGGTTGCATGGGCGTTCAACGTATGGGTGTGATGTGCACGAATCAACAAGTGCCGGGCTTTGTGATCACCTTGGATGCAAATGGCAAGCAATATGAGCTCCATACAAATCGAGATGGGAGCGAAGTCGTGCCTGCTGGCGGAATCCAAGCCTCGGGTCCAGCGCAAGTTGCGGTGAAAAATTATCTCGCGTCCGCGTTGGAGATCGATGCAAGTCAAATAACGATGGTCAGTGACACAGAAGTCGAATGGCCTGATTCTTGTTTGGGAGTCGCACAGGCAGGAATCATGTGCGCGATGGTTGTCATGCCCGGACATTTGATTACGCTTCAGGTGAACAACTTCGAATACGAATTTCACACGAATGAGGATGGAAGCGCAATCGAGCCTGCCACACTTGCGTTGACTTGGAAACGCAATGGCGGCATTGCTGGATTTTGTGACAGCTTGACCGTTTATTTGTCGGGAGAAGTGAGTGGAGATAACTGCAAAGCGGACGTGCGTAATGGTAAATTACTGCCCGCGGAGATGACGCAGCTTGAAACATGGGTGGCACAATTCACCCAAGCCGACCTCGATGCATCTGATCCGGTGGGCGTGTCTGATCGCATGACGCGCCAACTTTCATTGTTTGGAAATGGAAGCGTCCAGCCAAGTGAAGCGGATCAGCAAACATTAATTAACTGGGCGCAAGATTTGTATCAGCGACTGTATAAGTAAAACAAAACAGTCTGTGAACTTCACAGGCTGTTTTTATAGGACTGATTTTATACGGGTAAATCATGACAATCATCCTTGACGGGTTTCTTGCTAGTTGATATGATATGTTTACCCTATCCCCCTGGGGGGGGGTAAGGATTAATGGCAAATAATAGTCTGACAAATCGAGGCACTATGAAAAACGATGTAACCTCTCTCCGGCGTTTGAAAACAATCGAGGGGCATTTGCGTGGCGTGATCCGCATGGTGGAGCAGGACGCCTATTGCATTGACGTGATCCGCCAGATCCAGGCGGTGGAAGCCGCGTTGAACAAGGTTAGCTCGCAGATTTTGGAAAATCATCTGAATTCGTGCGTGATCACTGCTGTTCAAGGAAACGATAAAAAAGAACGCGAGCGCGTTCTCAAAGAGATTACTGAAGTATTCGATATGTCTACCAAGGTATAAACGAGAATTGGATTTCGATTCTCGAATCGTAAATTTCATCATAAGGAGAACAACATGACCACTGTAACTTATTCTGTTCCCGCCATTGATTGCGCTCATTGCACTCACACCATTGAAATGGAAGTCGGTGAATTGCAGGGAGTCCAATCTGTAAAAGCAGATTTGGATACGAAGAATGTTCAAATCATATTTGACGCGCCCGCCAGCGAAGAAAAAATCAAGGCGTTACTGACTGAGATCAATTATCCGGTTGCCGCGTAATTCAATAATGTCATTGCGAGGGGCATAGCCCGTGGCAATCTCTTGTAACATTCGAATTAGCGTTACAGGAGATTGTTTCGTCGGTACTTCGTAACTTGACCCTCCTCGCAATGACATGCCTGTGAGATTCTTATGCCTGAAACAAAACAATTAACATTACCTATCACCGGCATGTATTGCGCCAATTGCGTCTCGACCATTGAGCGCAATCTAAAGAAAGTTAGCGGCGTTCAAAGCGCCGTTGTGAATTTATCGTCGGAACGCGCGGTCGTTCAGTTCAATCCGTCTGCAACGGGATTGGATGAAATGATCGCGCGCGTCCAACGCGCGGGATATGGTATCGCCATGGGCGAAGCAGATCTCATCATCAAACGTCTCGCCGATGACAGTGATGCGCGCCAACTCGAAAAAGCTTTGCAAAAGGTCGAGGGTGTGATCGAAGCATCGGTGAACATCACTACCGAACATGCACACGTTAAGTATGTGCCGACAGTGGTGAGTCAAGCTGAGATAAGGGAAGCCGTTTCGAGGTCCGGGTTTGAGGCGTTGGAATTGGGCGGCGAAGCGGAAGATGCCGAGGCGAAAGCGCGTCAGCACGAGATCAATACACAACGCCGCCTGCTCATCACGGGTTTGGTTTTTACTGTCCCATTATTCTTGCTTTCCATGGCGATGGACTTTCATCTCCTGCCAGCTTTCTTCTCTTCTGAATATATGCCGGGCATGAATATGTACGAGCCGCAAGCGTGGTTTTTGTGGCTGATGTTTGCGCTTGCCACGCCCGTGCAATTTTATGTGGGCTGGCAATATTATGTGGGCGCGTTCAAGGCGCTGCGTAGCGGCTCATCCAACATGGATGTGTTGATCGTGATGGGTTCGTCGGTTGCATATATTTATTCGCTGGCGATCCTGTTCAATTGGGTCGGTGGTCACGTGTACTTTGAGACGTCGGCGATGATCATCACGTTGATTCGCATTGGAAAATTTTTGGAAGCACGCGCCAAGGGACGAACATCGGATGCCATGAAGAAGCTGATGAGTTTGCGTGTTAAAACGGCGCATGTCGTTCGCGCGTCGATTGAAGCGGATGTGCCCGTGGATGAAGTTCGCGTCGGCGATATCGTTCTCGTTAAACCCGGCGAGAAGATTCCGGTGGACGGCGTAGTGATCGAAGGTCGTTCGTCTGTGGACGAGTCGATGTTGACTGGCGAGTCATTGCCTGTTGAGAAAAAATCCGGCGATGCCGTCATCGGTGCAACGCTGAATAAAGTTGGAATGCTCAAGTTTGAAGCGACAAAAGTCGGCAAGGAAACCGCGCTGGCACAGATTATCAAACTGGTTGAAGACGCGCAGGGAAGCAAAGCGCCAATTCAAAAACTGGCAGATCAGGTTTCAGCGATCTTTGTTCCATCTGTGATTGCCGCGGCGCTCATTACATTTGCGATTTGGTATTTCATCCTTCCATTAAGTTTCGGCGGACATAACTTCACTACATCATTGATCAACATGGTTGCGGTATTGGTGATTGCTTGTCCGTGTGCGATGGGACTTGCTACGCCGACTGCCGTCATGGTTGGCACAGGCAAAGGCGCGGAGATGGGCATTCTTTTTAGAAATAGTGAAGCGTTGGAACGCGCCGGGAAAGTCAATGTGATTGTGCTGGATAAAACGGGAACGATCACCAAAGGTCAGCCAGCGGTGACGGATGTTGTAGTGGATGGAAAGTGGAAAGCAGAGGAACTACTTCAATTAGCTGCATCTGTTGAAAAAGGTAGTGAGCATCCGCTTGGTGAAGCGATTTGGTCCGAAGCCACAAGTCGCGGATTGACCTTGAGCGAACTTTCAAGTTTCAAAGCGGAAGCCGGTCAGGGCGTCGAAGCCGAAGTCGAGGGACAACACGTTGCAGTGGGCAACGTCCGTATGATGGAATCGTGCGGCTATTCGATGAACGGAATCGAATCTGAAGTGACGCGTTTGCAATCCGAAGCCAAGACTGCCATGCTGGTTGCGATTGATGGCAAAGTCGAAGGCATAATTGCGGTGGCGGATACACTTAAAGATCAGTTCGAAGGATGCCATTGACGAACTGCATCGCATGGGCTTGAAGGTCGCGATGATCACGGGCGATAATCGCAAGACGGCCGAAGCGATTGCGAAACAAGTTGGTGTGGATGATGTTTTAGCGGAAGTTTTGCCCGAAGGAAAATCTTCCGAAGTCAAGAAACTCCAAAGTCCGAATTCCGATTCCCGAATTTCGAATATTGTTGCAATGGTTGGCGATGGCGTGAACGACGCGCCTGCGCTGGCTCAAGCGGATGTGGGCATTGCGATTGGGACGGGAACAGATGTTGCGATGGCTGCCGCACCGATCACGTTGATTAGCGAAGATCTGCACGGTGTGGCGCGTGCGATTTCTCTATCGCGTAAAACACTTGGCACAATCAAACAAAATTTGTTCTGGGCGTTTTTCTACAACGTGATTCTCATTCCCGCCGCGGCAATGGGATTTTTGAATCCGATGCTTGCCGCGGGCGCGATGGCTTTTAGCAGTGTGTTTGTGGTAGGCAATAGTTTGAGATTGCGTAGAGTAAATATCTAACCTGATCTTATAATAAGGAGAAAAACAATGGAACTGGACCCTGTCTGTGGCATGATGATTAATCCCAACGAAGCCGCTGGTACATCTGAATACAAAGGCAAAATATATTATTTTTGCTCTCTGGGTTGCAAGAAGGACTTTGATAAGGATCCCGAAAAATATCTGAGCCAAACAAATCAAACGCGAGCATAAATCAATTGTCTTCAAAGACAGAAAGGAGAAACGACTATGATGGGCTACTATGGAATGATGGGAGGCTTTGGTTGGATTGGCTTGATTTTCAACCTTGTGATCCTTATTGGGATCGTAATGTTGATTGTCTGGGCTGTTAATCGCTTTTCGAGCGGTAGGAATCAATCCACTAAAAACCAATCCCCGCCCGACATCCTGTAAGCGCGTTACACGCGTGGTGAAATCACCCGCGAACAGTACCAGCAAATGATGAAAGATTTGGGTCGAGACTAGACCCTAAAGGTTCTTCAAGACCTTTGGGGTCTTTCTTTTTCGCGGTAAACTAGAGTCATGCCTCGCTATTTCACTCTTCAAGAAGCCAACATTGCATTGGAAACCATCCGCCCGTTGATGGAAGAAATTCAATCCATTCGCAAAAACATTATCACGCATCGGCCGGAAGCCTGGCCCGCCATCGAAAAGTCTGCGGGGAACGGCGGCAATCCGACGCTCAGCAAACTGGTCGAGGATTTTGATCGCCTGGATAAGTTATTGCATCGCATCCTTAATACCGGCGCGCAGGTCAAGGATATCAATACCGGTCTGCTTGATTTTCCTGCCCTGCGCAATGGACATGAAGTTTATCTATGTTGGAAATACGGCGAAGACCAAATTGCATTTTGGCATGAGATTGACGCGGGATTTGCAGGCCGTCAGCCGATAGAGACCTTTTGACTTAAATTGATAGGGGGAGTATACTTGCTGAACTCACAGGAAATTCATGGAAAAAAATAGAGGCATTCTCTATGCTATCGGTGCGTATTTGATGTGGGGGCTTTTCCCAATTTATTGGAAACAACTCGAAACGATTGATGCATTGCAATTGATTGCTCATCGTATGGGCTGGTCGTTCATTTTGCTCATCCTCTTTGTCCTCCTCACTCGTCAATGGAAAAGTTTCCGGTCTGTTGCGTTCAACGCCAAGACAATTCGCATTTATCTGATTGCCGCGCTGTTGATCAGCGTGAATTGGTTCACGTATGTGTGGGCGGTCAACCACAACTTTGTAGTTGAGACCAGCCTCGGCTATTACATCAATCCGTTATTCAGTGTTTTATTGGGCGTTATTATCTTTCGCGAGCGTCTTCGGCTCGTTCAATGGATTCCAATCGCGCTGGCCGCCATTGGTGTGATCTATCTCACGGTGACTTATGGTTCGCTTCCGTGGATCGCGTTAACGCTGGCTTTTTCTTTTGGACTTTATGGGATGGTCAAGAAAACGGCACCGCTCAATTCGCTCCATGGCTTAACTCTTGAAACGGGTTTGTTGTTCCTGCCTGCTCTTGCCTATTTGATCTTTTGCGAAACAACCGGGCAGGGCGCGTTCCTGCATAGCGGCCAACTCAAAGATTGGATGATGGTCGGCGCGGGCTTGGTCACAACTGTGCCGCTTCTTTTGTTCTCATCTGCCGCACCGCGTGTCCCGCTCACAACCATCGGTATTCTGCAGTACATCAATCCAACCATGCAATTTTTGCTTGGCGTGTTGGTTTATAAAGAACCTTTCACTCATAACGACCTGATTGGCTTTGGGTTGGTTTGGGTGGGGCTGATTCTATTCTGGGTGGAAGGTTTGTATGCTCGTCGCAACATTGCTCCCGAACCCACACCGGAAATGGGAGAAGGCTAGCATGTCATTGCGAGCGAAGCGACGCAATCTCCTCATTTTCAAAAGAGAGAGCTGTTTATGAAATTTCTTTTCATCGGCGGTACTGGCTTGATTAGCTCCGCGTGCTCTGAACTTGTGGTTGCGCGCGGACATGAATTGTTTATTTTGAATCGTTCTATCTCGACAAAATATCCTATCCCCCAAGGCGCGACTTTGCTACAAGGCGATGTCCATGCCGATGCAACGTATCTTTCTGAACTTTTGGCGGGACACTATTTCGATGCTGTAGTGGACTACATTGCTTTTACTGTTGAAGATGTCGAACGCGACATCAATCTCTTTCGCGGCAAGACAGATCAATTTGTTTTCATCAGTTCCGCTTCGGCGTATCAAAAGCCACCGAAGAATTATCTCATTACCGAAGAGACGCCGCTTGAGAATCCGTTTTGGCAATATTCGCGCGACAAAATTGCCTGCGAGGAACGGTTGATGAAGGCTTATCGCGAAGATGGTTTTCCGGCCACGATCATCCGGCCATCGCATACTTATGGTCCATCCCAAATTCCGCTCGCAGTGGATAGTTGGGAGCGCCCGTGGACGATTGTGGACCGGATGAAGCGCGGGAAAAAACTCATTGTCCCCGGTGATGGCACCTCACTTTGGGTCTTAACGTGGAATGCTGATTTTGCAAAGGGTTTGGTTGGATTATTGGGCAATCAGAAGGCAATTGGCGAAGCGTTTCACATTACATCGGATGAAGCCTTATCGTGGAATCAAATTTACCTCGAAATGTATCAAGCGCTGGGTCCGGAGCCGAACGTGATTCATATCCCATCGGATTTAATTGCGGCATATTGGTCACATGCAGTCGGAAGTCTGATTGGCGATAAAGCCAACAGTGTCGTATTTGACAATTCCAAGATCAAGCGTTTTGTTTCCGATTTTCGATGCGAAGTAAAATGGGCGGAAGGTGTGCGTCGTTCGATTAAGTGGCATGAAGAGCGGCCGCAGTTTCAAACGATTGATGAAGAAATGAATGTGATTTGGGACAAAATCATCGCGGCCTACGAAAAGGCATTTCCTTGATCTTTTGCCTGCGCGATTTGATATAATGTGCCGAATTTCCAGAATATGGAAACTTATAACCAATGATTGGGTTATAAGTTCAGAGATCAAAACTAGAGGTGAAAACTATGGCACAGGAATCATTCAAGGATCGTGTTGTTTTGATTACCGGCGGATCAACCGGAATCGGTTTCTCTTTGGCGAAATTGTTAGTCCAGGAAGGCGCGCGAGTATGGCTGGTCGCGCGTAGGAAAGAGGTGCTGGCTGAGGCGCAAAAGAAGCTGCTTGCCATTTCGCCGAATACTAGCGTTGGAATTTTTTCCGCAGATGTCTCCGATGCGGGCCAAGTGCAGGCCGCGGCGGATTATGTGATCCGTGAAGCGGGCGTGCCCGATTTACTGATCAACGCTGCAGGCGAAAGCTATTCCGATTATGTGCAAAACATCCCCATAGAAACATATCACAAAATAATGGATATTAATTATTTTGGCACTATCCATATGACAATTGCATTACTGCCTCACATGCTAAAGCGCGGCAGCGGTCACATCGTCAATATTTCATCGGCGGCGGGCTACCTCGCACCTTTCGGCTATCTTGACTATGTCCCTACGAAATATGCAGTTCGTGGCTTCTCAGACGCTCTGCGCCTTGAATTGAAGCCATTGGGTATACGAGTCTCGGTGGTCTTTCCTCCGGATACGGATACCCCAGGGCTCACCAGGGAAAATACGACCAAGCCTTATGAAACGCTGGCTGCATTCAGTACTAAGGTTGTTTCCGCTGATTCTGTCGCAAATGAAACAATAAAAGGATTGCGCCGCGGTCAATACACCATTCTTCCTGGATTCGAAAACAAACTGTATTATAGTTTGGTTTTCCTCGTGGGCAACGCAATTTATCCTATCATGGATTTCATGCTCGCAGATGCGCGCAAGAAGAAACCGTCAGCGTAGATTTGTTTGTTGAGCATATGCGGACTTGGGAAATCCCTCTAAATCTTCAGGGCGTTCTAACATTGGTGGTCAGTCGCCGATGAAAAAACTATCAACGGGAGAGACACATGGACCTATTTGAAAAATGCTATGGTTATACTGAAGCCAAAGAGGCCATAAAAAGCGGCCCTCTATCCTTATTTTATTCCGATGACCAAGAGCGAAGGCTCTGAAGCAGTCTTTCAGGGGAAGCGCCTGATCATGTGTGGTTCAAATAATTATTTAGGGTTGACCGCCGAACCACGCGTCCGGCAAGCCGCAATCGAAGCGGTCCAAAACTTCGGTACTTCCTGCACGGGTTCACGCTTTCTTAATGGCACTCTGGAATTACATGAACAATTGGAGCATGAGCTGGCCGAATGGGTCGGCAAGGAAGCCGCCCTTGTTTTTTCCACCGGTATGCAGACTAACCTGGGAGTGATCAGCGCAGTAGTCTTCCGCGGCGACGTGATCTTGCTTGACAAGGAGGATCATGCCAGCTTGGTGGATGGTGCGCGCCTTGCTTTGGGTGAGTCTCGCCGTTTTCGTCACAATGACATGCCGGACCTGGAGCGTGTCCTGGTGAGTATCCCGGAAGGCAAGGGAAAACTCGTGGTAGTGGATGGTCTCTACAGCATGGGCGGCGACCTGGCTCCCCTGCCGGAAATCGTGGCACTTTGCAAAAAACATGGCGCGCGCCTGATGGTGGATGATGCCCATGGGTTGGGAGTGATGGGCGGAGGGCGGGGTACCTCTGCGCATTTCGGCATAACCGATCAGGTGGATTTGATCATGTCCACGTTCAGTAAATCTTTTGCCTCGCTAGGCGGTTTCATTGCCGGAGACGAACAGGTCATCCATTACATCAAGCATCATGCTCGGGCGCTCATATTTAGCGCCAGTATCCCGGCTGCCAATGCTGCCGCAGCCCTGGCGGCCCTGAAGATTATGCGCACAGAACCAGAGCACGTAGAGCGGCTTACCGCCATTGGTGACCGAATGCGACGCGAACTGACTGCCATGGGGTTCAATATCGGCGAGACTGTTTCACCCATTATCCCTATTTTTATCGGCGACAATCCAAGGACCCTTCTTACATGGAAGGCACTCTTTGATGCCGGCGTGTTCGTTAATCCCATCCTCTCACCGGCTGTCCCTGCCGGGCAGGAACTTTTGCGGACCAGTTATATGGCGAGCCACACGGACGAACAACTTGATCGTGTTTTGGACATCTATTATAAAATTGGCAAGCAGATGGGGCTGATCTCATAATTTAGAAAAACCCTTTCGTCTCCACTGCCTTTCCTCGCGCTAACGTCTGAGGCAATACAGGCGTATAATTTCTCTGAGGTTAATTTTCAAGTTGGAGGAAAAATATGGGAACAAAAAAAGGCGTAATTGCCATTCTTACAGGCGGGGGCGATGTGCCCGGACTCAATCCAGCCATTCGCGCGGTGACGATACGCGCTTTGCGCGAGGGATATCGTGTTATCGGGATTCGCCGCGGATGGGCGGGACTGATGGATATCACCCGCGAAAAGGATGCAGATAATTCGAAACAATTTTCAGGAACTAACCGAGGAGATAGTCAACCGCGCGGGGCGGACAGGCGGAACCTTTCTGCATACATCGCGTACGAACCCCAGTAAAGTAAAGAAGGCGAATGTTCCTGAACATTTGCGGGATAAGTTCAATGCTGAAAGCAACGATCTGACAACGGAGATGCTGAAGAATCTTGATTTCCTTAGCGTGGATTATTTGGTTCCCATTGGCGGAGATGATACATTGAGTTATGGTGTGCGTCTTTATCAGGAGGGCGTGAAAACTGTTGCCATTCCAAAGACGATGGATAATGATGTGCCCGGCACAGATTATTGCATCGGATTCAGTACTTGTGTCACACGCACCATTGCCCTGACAAACAGCCTGCGGACGGTTGCCGGCTCGCACGAACGGTTCCTCGTTCTGGAGGTGTTTGGGCGGTATGCAGGTTTTACGGCCATGCTTCCGACAATGGCCGGCGCGGCCAATCGTTGTGTGATTCCTGAATTCCAATTCAATATTGATCATCTGACTGAATTGCTAAGCGAGGACCGCTTGAGCAATCCGAGCCGTTATTCCATAGTGTTGGTCTCCGAAGGGGCAAGGTTTGAAGGTGGAGGAATGGTTTTTGAGGGAGGCACTACGGACGCTTATGGGCATCCTAAATTGGGCGGAATTGGCGATATGGTGGCGGCCAAGATAAAGGAGGCTTCACCTAAATTTAATGATGGACAAACTGTGGAAATCGTGGATCAGAAACTCGGCTACATGGTGCGCGGCGGCGATCCTGATGCTATTGACTCAATCGTCCCGATGGCCTTTGGAAATCTGGCCCTGGATTTGATTCTCAAAGGCGTGCACGGGCGGCTCGTAGTCTTGAAAAATGGACGTTATGGCGACGTGCCTTTGGATGTCATCACAGCAACCAAGAAGGTCGTTGACGTTGAACAATTCTATGATACGGATCGTTATCGCCCTATCTATAAGAACTTTGAAATGAAACCGCTTTTCATTATGACCAGCGAAGGATAACCTGATCACGAAACTGAAATAGCCGGAGCTATTGGCCCTGTTAGGAGAATGCGGATTGATTATTCCAACCGCACAATCAGTTTAATCGTCCAGCAATTTCAAAACCTCTTCTGCGGCAAGTGGAACAGCCTTTTCGATCTCGGGGGAAAGATTATTGGAAAAATCATATACATTTTTTGCTTCGATTGCCACGACATCCACCCGCGAAGGAATCTCTGCACCGATGGATTGGGCGGCTTGCAAGGCGGTCATCAACGATGCGTCATGTGCAGATGCCGAATGTCCTGCATATGGATTCTCCAAGGCGGCAAGCGGAAAGACTTTAACGCATCCTTCCGGACTTTGACCTGTCTCCATTAAATCGATCACGATCACACGCTGGTAGCCGAGCATCCGCTCCATCAGGCTGAGACCGCCTAATGAAGCGCAATCAATTTCAACGGAAGTGTCAGGGTCAATGAGGGTGGTTAACTCTTTGGCTACTTTCCAGCCAACACCATCATCACCGAGAATAGGATTACCGAGGCCAATCACCAAGGTTTTCATTTGACAGTGTTTTTTGACTTTTCCGCCATTTCTACTACAAGTTGGACACGTGTCATTTCCAACCGCTCCATGGCGGCTTTAGCTATTGCCTTCATTAATCCAACAGACAGATGTGAATCCACTTCGCACAGGGCGCGCAATGCAGGTGCGTCAATTTTGATGACGTGGCAGGGTTTGTCAGCGCGTAAGGTGGCCGTGTAGTGGTATGGCTCGATCAAAGACGAGATCCCGAAGATTTCCTCAGGATTAATGTGGCCGATGAAATATTCCTGTTTATAGGTGGGGATGTGCTCAGTTTTAACAACCATGTAATAAGGAAGATGTCCTTTGACGAGAAAATATAAAGCGTCGGCAGGCGCATTAGCCTCACATAGCACATCGCCAGCGTTGAGTTGCAGTTCCTGCGCGATCTTAGTGACAGCCCTTAACTCTTTATCATCCATAAAGGAGAAAAAAGAGAAACGGTGCAACAGTTCCAAAGGGATCATATTAGGCTCCTTACTGCTAGCGGGTGAATAACTTGTGACCAGCCTTTCCTAATATTGCTTCAATACTTCAATCGTATTTCCATCTGCGTCTCGAATTGTGACTTCCAGCGGCATTTGACCGGGCAAGGAATGGGTCGCACAACCAAAGCATGGATCATAGGCGCGGAAGGCCATCTCAACCATGTTCAACATCCCCTCTGTCACAATTTTGCCGTGTGCAATGAGACTGCTGGCGGCCTTGTTGATCGACATGCTGATGGGCGCGTAGTTGTTGGTCGTGCCAACGATGAGATTCACTTTCGTAACCAGGCCGCGGTCATCGGTCCAGTAGTGATGCGTCAGTGTGCCGCGCGGCGCCTCGACAATTCCCACACCTTCTGTGGGCTTCTCGGTTGGAATCGTATGGAAGTTCGGGGAAGTAATTTCAGGATCCGTGGCTAGTTCAACCCAGCGTTCCGCCGCGTAAAGCAATTCGATCAGACGCGCCCAATGGATGGCGAGTCGTTGGTGAACAGGTTTTCCGCCCAAGGTCGAATAGAAGCGCTCGTATTCTTCCTGAGCACGTGGCGTGGCCATGCCATCCGAAGCGTTGAGTCGCGAAAGCGGGGTCGCCATATAAATCCCAGAATCTTTTCCGTCCACGAATCCCTTCCAGCCGACCTTCTTGAGATAGGGGAATTTGAGATACGTCCAGGGCTCAACGTGTTCGGCAATGTTCTCGGCATAATCCTTTGGCTCGTATTTCACGAATTCTTTTCCATCCGGATCAACCACCCGCACTTTGCCGTTGTAGAAGTTGATCTTATTATTTTCATCCACCGTGCCCATGTAATAGGTGTGATGTGTGTAAATATCACCGAGGATCAGATCAACATATTGTTTGTTGCCAAGCACAATGTCATTGAAGAGTTTCAGGCTGAATTGAGCAAACTCAATTGCCCATCTGCCCATCTCTTCGATTTGCTTGCGTTCGTCTTCGGTGATGCCTTTCGTGAGGCCGCCGGGAATGGAAGTGCATGGATGAACTTTGCGTCCGCCGATGATCTCGACTACGTTGTGTCCATACTTCCGCGCCTGAATGACTTTGCCGCCAGTCTCCAATCCAACTTTGTGAATCACACCAAGAATATTGCGTTCGGCAACGGGTGCATCGGGACCCATCACAAAATCGGGTCCGCCTAGCGCGTAGAAATGGGTTGTGTGATCCGTGACGTAAAACGCGCTGTAAAGCAGCTCGCGTAGCAATTTGGCTGTATGCGGCGGGTCAATATGATAAACCGCGTCGGCGGCTTTGGCCGCGGCCATGTGATGCGCTTCGGGGCATACGCCGCAAATGCGATTTGTCAGAAGAGGCATTTCTTCAACTGGACGACCTACGCAGAAACGTTCGAAGCCGCGTAGTTCTGGAATCTGGAAATAAGTGTTGGCGACATCGCCCTCTTCGTTCAGGAAGATTTCGATTTTGCCGTGACCTTCGAGGCGGGTGATGGGATCAATTGTTATTCGTTGTGTCATTTACGCCTTCTCTTTCTTCCACGCGGGAACCGCGGCTTTTAATAAGGAGCCTGCCAAGTTGAATCGGTAAAACTGGCCAGTCGGGTCAACCAGCCCATCTAGGATACGATCAATCTCTTGGGGCTCTTTCGCATCGATAACGGAAGCAAAGGCTGAAATTAACCGCGCACCGTAATCTACAACGCCATCGGCAGGACCATAACATCCGATGCACTGCGCGCCTGCTTTCGGACAACGCGCCTTGCATCCGCTTCGAGTCGCGGGACCATTACAAGGGATGCCTTGTTCAAGCAAGCACAGCGTTGGATCAGGTGCGATGCCCCAAATGCGGTTGAAGGCTTTGATCGTCTTTACGTTGCGAATGCGTTTGCATTCATCGCAGACAGTGGAATTGCCTGCGCCGATCACAGAGCCTTTGGGCGGCAGTTCGGCTTTGCCCTGTACCACTTGGACGACCAGATCAATCACTGCTGCGATCTGCTGTGACTCGGGCGGACAGCCCGGCATGTAATAATCTACATCCACAACCTGATCAAGGGTCTTCAATACTGGCAAAATCTTCGGGATATGAATTTCGCCTTCGGGCACATCGTAGGAAGTCATCGGATAAATCTCGTGTGGATTATCTGTCGTGATGGTGTTGAAAGCTGTGGAGACAATCTCGCGCAAATCGCTCAGGTTGGCCAGCCCGGGAATACAGCCTTCGGTTGCACATGAACCAAAGGCAACCAATATCTTTGACTTTTGCCTCATCAATTTTGCCATGTGCTCATTTTCGTCATTGCGAATGCCGCCGTTGAAGAGCGTTAGCAGGATCGAGCCATCTTCCATCGCCTCGACATCTTTATATTTGGCGTCCATAGCCACGGGCCAGAAGACCACATCGAAGTTGGCATCCACATCGAGAATCTTTTCATTGGTGTTTAGCACAGCGATTTCGCATCCGCCGCAGGATGCCGCCCAATACATTGCGAATTTCGGTTTTGCGGTCATGCTGGCACCTCTTCTTTTTGGATGACCGCTTCTGTTAATAATGGTACATTGTCGTTCTTTCCCCAATGAAGCGGACCTAGTGCGCGCACTTCTTCGATAAAGGATGCAACCTCGCTGGCGAACTTGGCTCCCTCTGCCGCGGAGGCCCATACCAATCGAATGCGCGCCGGTTCAATTCCAAAGCCTTGAAGCGTGCGTCTTATCAATTGGAAACGGCGCAAAGCTTTATAGTTCTGTTCGATGTAATGACATTCACCCGGATGACATCCGGTGATCATCACACCATCTGCGCCATTTGCGAGGGCTTTGAAAACGAAAGTCGGATCTAGGCGCCCTGAACACATCAAGCGGATCAAACGGACGTTTGGCGGATATTTGATGCGGGCGGTTCCGGCGAGATCGGCCGCGCGGTAGGAGCACCAGTTGCAGGTGAAGCCGATGATGGTGGGTTCAAATTGATCGGTCATAGTGGATCTCCTAAGCGGCTATCGGTTCTTGGTCAACGTTCAACATGAGCAGACCTTCGATCTGCGCCATGATCTGATCGTTGCTAAAGCCCGTGCCCGTGATCGCACCTGCCGGGCAGGCGGCCACACAAGTGCCGCAACCCTGGCAGAGCGCGGGATTGACCTCGGTGACCATGCGATCTTCGTGGAACGTGATTGCATTGAACGGGCACAGGCCATTGCAGATACGGCAGCCTGAACACTTCTCTTCGATGACGCTGGCCCGTATTGGTTCAAGCGCGACTTCTTTTTGCTCGATCTTGCCCAGCACACGTGCTGCCGCGGCTGCGCCCTGCGCGACGCTGGCTGGAATATCCTTTGGTCCCTGAGCACAACCTGCGATGTAAATACCCTCGGTCATTGTTGCAATAGGGTCAAGCTTCGGATGTTTTTCGATGTACCAGCCATTGACCGAACAGGAAATGCCAAAGCGTTTGGCAACTTCTTTAAAATCCTTGCGCGGCTCAAGACCAGCTGATAGGATGACCATGTCTACCGGGATGCGGCGCTGTTTGCCAACCAGCGTATCTTCGACCTGAATAATAAGTTTGCCTTTTTCGCTTTCCATACGCGGCACATCTGACACTTCAGCGACTTTGCCGCGCACGAATAACGTTCCTTCTTCTATCACACGCTGATAGAACTCGTCATAGTCCTTGAAATGCTGCACGTATATCAATATAGAAGTTGTAAACCGTCGCGCCCGTCCGCTCGTGGACGAGATGCGCGAACTTTCAAACTCTGCATGCAGCAAATCACGGAGCAATAGTTATTGAAGTTGCGGTCGCGTGAGCCGACGCAGTGAATGATGCCAACGGATTGCGGGACGGTTTTTCCGTCTCTCAATACCACGTTGCCGCTGGTTGGACCAGCCGCGTTGCACAAGCGTTCAATCTCAAGCGATGTAAACACATTCGCCAGTCGGCCGTAGCCATAGTTGGTGATCCGACGCGAATCAAATAGTTCGTATCCCGTGGCTAGAATGATGTTACCGACTTCCAAGAGTCAGGATTTGATCCTGTTGATCAAATCGGATGGCTTTGGGAGCGCAGAATATTTCACACGCTTTGCAGGTTCCCTTTTCATAGTAAGTGCAGTTGGGAACATCAATCACTGGAAAATTTGGCACGGCTTGTGGGAAGGGTGTGTACACTGCTTTGCGATACCCCAGTCCGGCTTCATAGACATTATCAATGACCTTCTTCGGGCATTTCTCCTGGCAGATGCCGCAGCCGGTGCATAGTTCTTCGTCGATCATCGCGCGCCCGTTTCCGAACCGTCACCGTGAAATTGCCGACATATCCTTCCACTTTCTCCACTTCACTCCAGGTCAATAAGGTGATGTTGGGATGCGAGCCGACGTCCACCATCTTGGGGGTGAGGATGCAGGCGGAACAATCCAGCGTTGGGAAGGTTTTATCGAATTGGGCCATGTGCCCGCCGAGCGATGGTTCGCGTTCCACCAGGTAAACATGGAAACCCGCGTCGGCGATCTCCAGCGCACTTTGAATTCCGGCGATGCCTCCGCCGACTACCAACGTCGCCGGGTGGATCGGTACGGTCATCGGCTGAAGCGGCGTATTGTGCCGGACGCGTTCCACGCCGCCCGAAATCATGGCTTTGGCTTTGGCGGTCGCTGCGACTTTATCGGTGTGTACCCACGAAACCTGTTCGCGGATCGAAACCATCTCGCACATGAATCGGATTGAGTCCCGCGTTGGCGCAGGCGTTTCGGAATGTTTTTTCATGCAGGTGCGGCGAGCAGGCTGCCACAACAACACGATTTAATCCCAGCTCTTTGATATCCTTCTCGATCAATTCCTGCCCGAGGCTGGAACACATGAATTTGTATTCGCGCGCGATAATCACGCCGCGATGTTTCAGTTTGGCGGCAGCCCATTCGGCCACCTGCACCACATCCACTACGCCTGCGATGTTCGTGCCGCAATGGCAGACGTACACGCCGATTTTTTCCTGATCGTCGGCTGGTGTGGTGTTTTCGATCATGTTCTCAGTCATTTAGTCAGCTCCTTTTGCAGCGCATCAACTTTGGAACCTTTGGAGAGCGGTGCGGGCATGGGCAGTCCCTGCGGCTTGCGTGGATTTCTTGGGGGGCGCAGGCGGTGTCTCCGGTGGCGCTTTGACGCCGATGGATTCCAAGACATTCCGTGCACTCACCAGTTCGACTCCAAAGCCCAATTCCTTTGGCTCAATCCCAAAGGCCAGTCCCATGAGTTGTGTGAAGAACAGGATGGGCATGTGATAAGTCAGTCCCGAAGAAACGATTGGTCTCGTCCTGATAGCCATCGAGGTTCATCTGGCACATCGGGCAAATCGATGACCATCGCATCGGTGTCTCGCTCGTCTGCGGTTGCAATCAGACGGCGAATGAGTTCAAACGCGGTCTCGGGTCCGATTTGAGGCATGTGCCCGCCGCAACAATCCGTCTTGAGTGGATAATCAATCACTTCTGCTCCGAGAGCTTTGAGTAACAAATCAAGTTCGATGGGAAGTTCATGGTCCGACATGCGATGCTCATAATCGGGTCGAGCAATCATACATCCAAGATAGGGCGCAAGGCGCAGACCTTTCAGGGGTTGAATCACGTTCTTTTCGACAGTGTCCAATCCGATATCGTAGACGATCACATCGAGCAAATGGCGAATGTCGAGGGAGCCAGGCTGGTAGGAAAGATGACCAGCTGCCAGAGCTTCGTTAACCGTACTCCTGAGTTTGGGTTGCTCGCCCATGTAGTAATCGGCTTTGGCCAGGTTGAGATAACAAGCCGAACAAGGCGTGACCAACTCCCGGGTCCCGTCCGACGTGGTGGAAGCAATCGCTAAATTACGGGCGATTAATGCGTACGCGGAGGTCAGGCTGATCCCAAAATATTCTGTCGCGCCGCAGCAATTCCAGTCTTCAATTTCTTTCAGGTTAAGTCCGAGGGGTTTACTGATGGCTTCGAGTAAATCGTAATAGGCTCTGGCGCTGCCTTCCATCGAACAACCGGGATAGAGTAGATAATCTTTCATTGCTGGGCCTCCAGTGTTTTGGCACGCTTCAAGATCGCTTTAAGTTGCTTCATATTCTTGATTCGTTTAGGTGCGAGGCTCATGCGTTTCCGGCTCAACATGCCCATTCCCATTGGAGCCATGCTGGGCAGGCGCAAGGGAAAGTGTTTTAAGTAATGACGGGTAGCCAGGCCGAGCTCGAAACTGCGGCCATAATTCTCGACCATGCCAATGAATGTCTTCGAGAAATCGGGTGCAGTTAAATCCTGATAAAGTTTCGCCTCAATCGCCATCCCTTTCAGCGTATACATCACATCCGTGATATGGATCTCCTGCGGACATCGCACCACACAGTGATAGCATGACACGCAAATCCAGGGTGTGTTGCTCTTGAGTACGGCTTCCCGCATGCCTGCCCGCAACATGGCGAACAACATGCGCGGCGTGTGATCCATGTCTGCGGCTGAGGGGCAGGAGCCACCGCACGAGCCACATTGAATGCACATCTCAAGGCGTGAGACGCCTGATGCGCGCGAAGCGACTTCATGAAGCAATGTAAGATCTTCAATTTGGACAGGACTTGGAACGAGCGCGGGCGAAGTTAATGGAGCATCGGTCATAGGACCTCTTTTCATTAGAATGAATACCGTTGTTCCCTCCGGAAAATTTCGGCACTTTAACGGATTGTCCTTATTAGTATGTGGCCTTTTTCACAAACACACTAGATATAAATATCCTCGTTTGATGGTGATGATTGTCCTTGTTGCTCTCCGTAAAATACACTCTTGCCTCGCGCTCTTCGTAATTGTGCCTTGACTTATCTAAACGTGTATAATATCCAAAATTTATTAAGGAGATTCTTATGAAAGTTGATTTTGCAATGTGGCAAAAAGCTTTGAATGTTATTCCTGAAGTTTCGAAAGAAGAATGGGAGCAACTCGATTTGGTCTCGAGGTGGCTGATTTCCACACGTGCCGCGGTTCTTATTATGACTTTTCTTTCAGCCGCGCTGGCGGGCATCTTTGCTTTTCGAGATCACGCCTTTCAGCTCCTGCCCTGGCTCGCTTTAACTTTTGGTTTGATCATGGCACATGCCAGTAATAACATCTTCAATGATTATACGGATTTCGTTCGCGGCGTGGACAAGGACAATTACTTCCGCACCATTTATGGTGCCCAGCCGATTGCGAGCGGCTTGATGACGAAACGCCAGCACCTGACATATTTTGCGGTCACAGCTCTCCTTGCTCTGCTTGCTGGAATTTATCTGATCGCGATCCATGGCGGGGATCTGACAATCTGGATTTTGCTTGGTCTCGGCGTTTTCTTTGTATTGTTCTATACCTGGCCATTGAAATATATCGCGCTCGGCGAAGTGGCTGTGTTGATTGTTTGGGGACCGCTGATGATTGGCGGCGGATATTACGTTCTGGCTCATCAATGGAATTGGAATGTCGTGATTGCGAGTATTCCCTATGTGCTGGGCGTGACCACTGTAATCTTTGGCAAGCACATTGATAAGCAGAAGATTGACAAGGAAAAAAAGATCTTTACAGTCCCCGTGTTGATCGGAGAAAAATCTCGCGCTATACCGTTCTTGCCATGATGATTCTGCCTTATCTTTTTACAGGCTATTTGATCGCTATCAAATTCTTTACACCCGTTATGGCAATTGTATTGCTGGCAATTCCCACATTCCTTCAGACTTATCCTGCGTTATTGAAACCCAAGTCTGAGAATCGTCCCGAAGGTTTCCCCGATGGACAGGGCGGGTGGCCGCTTTACTTTGCGCCACTTGCGTTCCGCAATAACCGCGCATTCGGGATTTGGTTCTTGCTTGGCTTGATCTTGGACGTGGCTTTACGGCTTATTCCGGCTACTTCAAATTTCTGGCGATAGTTCTTGCGCCTGATTAAAAACAGAACGGCAATAGTCCGTTCTGTTTTTAATACTCTTTAACGGTGAGGTAGGTCTCGCCTTTACGTGTTTAATTCCACTTTTTCTATTTCCAGCCATGCCTCTGTTAAATTTTTTTCCAATCCCCATTTTAATTTTCCGTCCGGTGTAAATGCCGCGTATTGATTATCCATCCAGACAACCAAACTCAAAGGCGGACGCGGACTCACGGGCGTATCCAACACTAAGGCTTCATCCATCCAAAACGCGGACCGGTTCGGACTCCACTCGAGGCGGTAGCTGTGCCATTGAGTTATGTCTACTCTGACAATTGCCGAATCTTCATTAATGATGCGGCCCAGTAATCGACGCGCCTTTTTCTTTGAAAAAGGCAAAATGAAGCCAATAGGAAACTGCATTGGATGAAAGTGCGGGCTACTAAACACCTGCGTGAGAAAACCCTGCGCGGGCTTATTATCTCGAAAAGATAGATAGTTTTTTGGGGATGCATGGAAGAACCAGACCGCATTTGGCAAAGCCGGTAGGCTGAACGGGTTTCCTCCGAACCCAAGCGATAAACCAAATGGATCGTTCCATAAACCAAAGCCCCATGTTCCGGGAATCGCTTCGGAGGAGGCTCGTGCGCGCAGACTGAGGGTTAAAGGAGGATGCGCCGAAAATTCTCGGCGCTGTTGACGAGCGTAGCTGTCCACTTGTGCGAGCCGATATTGATTTAGCGTTGATTTCAGGAATTGTGAATCGGAATCCGTTGGAAGTCGGTGTTACGTTTGCGCCGTTTCGGGAGCGATGGAATAGATTCATGGATCAGCTATTGATGGGCTTAGAGTTTACCATGCGGAGTAAAATAGACAAAAGTGAATTAAATGCCCATCATCAATAATGTGGTACGTTTGTTGGACTCGCATAAGATCAAATATACGGCGTATGAATTGCCCGCCGAAAAACTTGGCGCGCTTGAAACGGCGCGTCTTCTTAATGTTGATCCGGATGTTGTCTTCAAAACGATTGTTGTCACTCGCGAAAAACCGAAGAAGCCTTTGCTTGTTGTAGTTCCCGGAAATTCAACAGTGGATTTGAAACTCGTTGCATCAGCACTAAACGAAAAGAAGGTTCATCTTCCGACCGAACGCGAAGCTGAGGAATTGACCGGCTTGCAAGCGGGCGGCATTTCGCCACTGGCATTGATCAATAAAGGCTTTCAAGTTGTGATGGATTCTTCGGCGCAGAACTTTAATGAGATTCATGTTTCGGGTGGGCAGAGGGGATTGAATATCCAATTGCCAGTGGCCGATTTAGCAAAGCTGACGAATGCGCGCTTCGCAAATGTCAGTTGTCCCGATAATTAGTCTTTGATTACGGCTGTAGAATTTCCTCAAAGCCTTTATTCTTCACGGACCAAACCAGCCTTTCTGAACAATTGCGGCGCAACCACATATATACCGCGGCCGCTTACAGCAGTTATTCCACCCGCTAGTTTGATTTCACCCGCGCTGAAAATCTTGCGTTCATCTTTTTGCGTGATACGCGCTTCAACTCTCAATGGTTGGTATAAAGGAAGTGGCTTGTGATAATTGATTTCCAAATTAACCGCTGCAACTTTCAATCCTGCCGCCCAAATGACCAGGCCCATCGCTTCATCTAGAATAGCCGCCGACGCGCCTCCATGCGCGTGGTTAGGCGGGCCTTGATGTGCATTATTCAACATAAATTCTGATGTGAGGATACCGTCGTCGTCAACCCACCATGTCAATCCAATGCTATGTGGATTTTCAGAGCCGCACACAAAGCACCAGCCATGTTCAGGAAGTTTTCGTTTCATGATTTTATTGTAATCGTTTGTTAAAACTTGAAAAGCGATTTTGTTTCTGCACGGGAAAAATAATTTCGATATGCCACCGTCTCTTCGAGCAGACCTTTGACTGCCGTATACAGTTCGCGTTGTAAATATGAATTTGGGATTCCATCTCCCTCTGATAAAGTTATCTCATCTGCTTCATCCCGGACTTTGATATGGCCGCCCGCTCCAAGCCATTCCAATCCCATGCGGATCGTTGCTTCGCGTTGGGCAGTTGCTACGGCTAATTCTTTGATACTGACTTTTCCTCCGCGCTGATTGATTACAAATTTTGCCATTCCCGAAATGCGCGATAAAAATTCATCCGTCTTTTCTTGAGTCGGTGAAACGCCCAAAAGATAAATTGTTTTTGGTTTGACAACTTCAAGCGCGGCGCGTAATTCCGCTGGCGACGGCGGCGTTGTGTAAATCGCGAATTCATCCGCTTGATGTAAATCAAAGCGCGATTTGCCTTGGGCTTTGTCGTTGCCTTCGGCCCAAATCAAGCAAGAAGGCGGAAGGTTGATGAATGAAGGTTGGAGACGCAAATCACGAATCTCAAGTTTCGATTTACGAACCTCAATTAGCTTTTCTTTTCCCACGCGCAGTTCTTGGAATTGAAGCGTAAGTTGCTTTTGTCCGCGATAGGTGTTGGCGCGCAACGAATACGCCACGTCAATTTTTGTTTCGGCGTCAGGAACTTCTTCACCAGCACCGTTCCACCAGAGCAAATCTTGTTCAGTGCCGCTTGCATCTGTAACAACAATTCGACGATGTTCCTTTGTCTTTCCAATTTCTTTAACGGATTTCAGCGTTAGGTCCCAGTCGCCAAAATCAATTCTGAGTTTCCCGCGCCGAATGGTGCAAGAGACTCTAAAGCATTTGCAAGTTCAAAGTTAATTTCATCAAGCTTCAGCCACGCATCGATTTGCAAAGTTGGCTCTTCGATAGCAATCTCACCAAGTTGCTTTTCAATTGCTTTGGCGAGGCCTTTTTTGAAGGCGTTGAGTTTATCCGCTTGCAAAGATAAGCCTGCCGCCATTGGATGGCCGCCAAAGTTGGTCAATAAATCTTTGTTTGCTGCTATGGCTTCGGTGATGTGCAAACCTTCAATAGAACGCGCAGAGCCGCGCAAGATGCCATCATCTGATTCAGTTAATAAGAGTGCTGGCTTGTGATAACGTTGGACGAGTTTGTTAGCGACAATTCCAACCACACCTCCGGGCCAATCGCGATGCGACAAAATGATGGCAGGCTTGTTGAGCAATGATGGATCGTCATGTAATTGTGATTCCGCTGCAGTATACACTTGACTTGTCAGCAATCGGCGTTGCGTGTTCAATCCCTCGATTTGTGCGGCAAGGATTCTTGCTCGAACTGGGTCTTGTGTTAGCAACAATTCAACCGCAGGATTTGCGTCACTCAATCGTCCAAGTGCATTCAAACGCGGAGCAAAAGTAAATCCAATGGTTTCCTCGGTCAATGTTTCGAGATTTGTCCCCGATAGCTCTGCCATCAACTTTTAATCCGAGTTCGATCTGTATTCCGTAACGCTTCGATCCCTTTCTGTGCGAGCGAGCGTGTTTCTCCTTTGAGCAAAGCAACGTCCGCGATGAGACCGAGGACGACGAGATCAACAAGGGAATCGAGGAACAATTCCCGATTTCCCGATTTCCGATTCCCGAATTCCGAGCAATGCTTCCGCTAATTTGTATGCAACTCCAACGCCCGCAAGATTTGCAAGCGGATGATCTTTAGATAATAATTTTGGATTGACGATTGCTTTTGCATTTGGAAGTTTATCGCCTAAATCATGATGATCAGTGACAATAACATCCACGCCGCGCGCGTTGGCGTAATCAATCGCTTCGTGTGCAGTGATACCAGTATCGCAAGTGATGAAGAGTTTCGCGCCGTTATCGATGATGGACTTGAGACTTCTCGACATGGACACCGTGACTCTCTTTGCCGCGGATTGGAATGTAGTAAGTCACATTTGCGCCAATGGCTTGGAGTGTTTGCACAAGTAATGTTGTTGATGTTTGTCCATCCACATCGAAGTCACCCCAAACACAAATGGATTCGTTGGAGCGTATAGCCAGAATAATATATTCAACAGCCTTTTCAATTCCCGGAAATGGAACTGATGGAATTGAATCTGGATGAAGAAACGCGCGTGCTGATTCGGAGTCACTGATACCGCGTCGGAGGAGAGTCTGCGCGATAAGCAGAGGCAGGTTGAGGTCAGAAAATGACGCGGGAATTTCTACAGGATGAGGATTGAGCCAGCGAGTCATGTTGTCGAAAAGTTTAGCACGGTTTCGCTAAAAGTGAGGAATGAGTCAGCGTGTATAATTTCGAAAAGGCTGATTGCATGGAAACCGTAGGTTATTCAGGAACTCCGCTGGCAAAGAAACTCGGTATAAAAGCTGGGATGAAATTATTGACGATCAACGCGCCAAAGGATTATCGGTCATGGCTTGGGGATTTGCCTGAGGGCGCAGTTTTAATGACAAAGATGATTAAACCTGTGGAAGCCGCGCATGTGTTTGTGACCGAGAGTGCTTCGCTCAAGACAACACTATCTAAACTTAGACCTAAAATGAAACAGGATGGCTTCGTGTGGGTATCATGGCCCAAGAAATCATCGAAGGTGCTAACCAATATTACTGATGATGTGATTCGTGAAATCGCGTTGCCGCTTGGCTTCGTGGATGTAAAAGTCTACGCGGTGAGTGAGGTGTGGTCGGGATTGAAGTTGGTGATACAGGTTTCAGAACGTCAGTGATCTTGAGACTTTGGATGTTCTCTATGGTTTTAAAGCGCGCGTGGCGATATAGGTTGGCAAATACTCGCTGATGATGATGTCTTTATGATGATCTTCGTATAAGCCGATGAGATGAAAGCCCGCATCCATTTGACCGCCGAGTTGATCGTTGAGCGAATGACTATGTTCCAACGGCAAGTTCTTCGTAACCATTTTTTGCAGCATTTCAGGATCTTCTGAATCTGCATAAGGCAATTTGTGTACGACTTCTAAAACTCCCTTATTAGCTTTGTCAAAATCAAAGATGTAAAAGATTGGATTCATCACTCCGGCTAACATTGTCCCGCCGCGACGCAGAACACGGAAAGCTTCTTTCCAAACTGGTCGAACTTCCGGCACAAACACATTTGAGACGGGATGAAAAATAAAATCGAAGAATGCATCTGCAAACATCGAAAGGTCGCGCATATCACCTTCGACCAGTTTGATTTGCAAGTCTTCACGCTCTGCAACTTCTTCGATCGCGGTCGAGTTGACGCGGCGAGTTATCCAATACAGTGACATTTGCCCCAGCCGCGGCAAAGATCGGGGCTTGTTGTCCGCCGCCGCAGGCAAGCGCCAATAGATCCAATCCTTGCATAGATGGAAACCACTCGCGCGGCACGCGCTTTTGCTCGGTTAGCCCAACAGACCACTCGCCGCGGTGTGCAGCTTCAATGATTTCATGACTAACCGGAATCGTCCATGGACTACCGCTTTCAACTTCGCTGTCCCATGCTTTGCGATTGTAGGCGCGGATGTCCATGTTTATAACGGTTCGAAGCGCGCAGTGAAGTGACGCAATAATTCGGGCGCGTACGTAAATTTGTAGCCGCGAATTTGCCTCAGCGCGCGATTTGATTTTCGCGAGCGTATCCGCCACATAGTCCATGTGAGTTTGCGTGTACGTTCTGCGCGGAATTGCAAGCCGCAACAATTCAAGTTTTGGATAAATCATTTTTCCTAAATCAGGATCGGGATAAGAAAACATGACCGAACCGATTTCCACGCCACGGATCGCGCCTTCGCGATAAAGTTCAACCGCGAGCGCTTGCCCGGGAAATTCGCTTTGTGGAATATGCGGAAGAACTGCATGCGCATCCAAATAAACGGCATGTCCGCCTGCGGGTTGAATGGACGGAATGCCCGCTTCATTGATGCGCGCTACCAGATACGCGGTTTGCGCGAGACGATACGAAAGATAGGCTTCGTCAATTCCCTCATATAAGCCAACCGCCATCGCATCGAGATCGCGCCCAGCGAGACCGCCATAAGTGGGGAAGCCTTCGCGCAGAATCAATTCGTTCTTCACGTTTTGAAACAGCAACTCATCGTTCATGCACAGCAATCCGCCGATGTTGACGATGGCATCTTTCTTGGCGGACATGGTCATGCCGTCGGCGAGAGAAAACGTTTCGTGCGCGATCTCTTTAACGGACTTCGAACTCATAGCCGCGTTCACGCTGTTTGATGAAGAAGCAGTTTTCGGCGTAGCGCGCCGCGTCGATGAAGAATGGAATCTTATGTGAATGATAAACATCCGCAATCGCTTTGATGTTTTCCATCGAGACGGGTTGTCCGCCTCCGGCGTTGTTGGTAACGGTCACCATGCCAAACGGAATTTTGTCGGCGCCGGTTTTTTCGATGAACCCTTTTAATTTCGCGATGTCCATGTTGCCTTTGAACGGATGCGGATTAGCGGGATCGAAGGCTTCATCAATGACGAGATTGGTCGGGCGTCCGCCGCGGGCGCGGATGTTGGCATCGGTGGTGTCGAAGTGCATGTTGCTGGGAACGTACTGACCTTCCTTGACCAAACACGCACACAAGATATTTTCGGCGGCGCGCCCCTGATGCGTTGGGACAAAATATTTGAAATCCGAAAATATCTTCGACTGCGGCTTTGAGGCGATGGAACGAGCGCGCACCCGCGTACCAACTCGTCGCCGCGCATAACCGCCGCCCATTGATCCTGGCTCATTGCGCCGGTGCCCGAGTCGGTGAGCAGATCAATGAAGATATCTTCGGCTTTCATCGAGAACAGGTTATAGCCTGCTTCTTTTAATTTCGCTTCGCGCTCTTCACGTGGAACGAGTCGAATCGGTTCAGTGACTTTGATGCGAAAGGGTTCGGGTGGGTAAGTGGGCATAGGATTCCTTTGAGCAAGTTTTGTGTGTATCAAGCTTTTGATGCAGATGGTTTGTTATCTCGGCGCGCATCAATTAAAATGATGTTTGGATTGTTGCTTAGTTTCAATCTTTGTAAAACCTTCGTTACCTTTGATAGTTCGCGATTTGTAAAATATATAATTACTTTGATGGCAAATTGACTATTGCTAGCTTTCTTATATATCTCAACTTGATTTTGTAAGTTTCTTTCAAGTTGCGTATTTTTAGCCAATTTGAATTCTACTAATGTTGAATTTTTGCTTCCCTCAGATACCTTGAAATCAACGGGTCCTCGTCCATTATTTACTTCTCTGTTTACGTCTAAAGCGCTAGCAAACCAAGTTAACCGATACATGATTTGTAAATCAGATTCTCTTTCAATAGGTTGACCATTTATATAGAAATATCTATACCCGTCCTTGTTTTCAATGACGTCCTTCATAAATTGAACCCTTGCCATCGCCTCGTGGAAGGTTTTTCCGCTTGAGGCGTAAAAGGAACTTTGTGTTCGCAAAGCTTCAGACAATTGTTTAATCTGTTGAATATATTGATGTTCGGCGATTACCACCTTTTCGTTGCTTATGTTCGTTGCTTCTTCTCCATTATCCTCCTTAAAGCGAATATAGTAGTCTAGCACTTCAGGATACTTATTGATTACCATAGATATTGCAGTTTTATAATCTTGAGCCTTAGCTCGTTTAGGCAAGAGCGAGCGGAAGTAATTGTTGATTTGCGAACGGAGCTGTTCGTTTGAAATTGCAATGGGAATCTTTTGAAAATCATTGAACAAATCATCTTTATTTATCCAAAGCTCATCTTTTGTTAGGATGTCTTTAGGTGTAAGTAAGATATAGTTGCCCGAAAAGAAGGGTAAATCAAAAAGGTCGTTTTCCCATGTTTCCGTTTTGTAATTGAAACGAACTTTATTTACTGCAATTGTTTTTCTCAAATTTCGCGCAATATATTTTCTCGCAAATTCCTGAGTGAAATTCAGCAAATAATCTTTTATTAAATTTGTAGTGAAGTCGCTAATTTTATCTCGACCAACACCTTCTTTTATTAAACAAAGCTTTTCTAGATGCCCGCCGCGAGTAACCTTCTCCGCACCAAAGTCTGTAAAAATAGTATGAAGATTCTTATGCAACGCAATTGCAAAATCTTCTCTTAATCCTGCGCCGCTGTTTCCAACTCTAGAAAAGCCAAACCAATTTTGTTTTACTTCTGGAAATAAATACCAAGAATGAATTAAACCCTGATCAAGATTGATATTTGTTGATTTATCTCGTAAAAACTGTAGATATTTAATAATCTCGTTGTGTAGTTTTTGATATTCAGGCTTCTTGCTGTTAAAGAGTAAAAATGGATCAATGAACAACGGTAAATCGTTAATCATCGAAATATTGAAAGCACCGTATTTGTCAAGAATCTTGGGCGAAATTGCAAAGAAGTCAGAGAAATAAATATCCATTTTTCCTCCTCGTTCATACAGCAGTTTTATGATGTTCAATCAAGTCAAGGTAAGTGGAACTGAGAAAGACTTTCATGGAACCTCACACTTCGACACTCCCGCTGGTCGCAGTGCAACGCCCTAACCCTGTCCCAAAAAGGGAGCCCGCAGGGTGCTTCGCAAAGGGGAGTCATGGTTTGCGAATGCGAATCCCGCGCGGTGATGCGACGGTAGTTGTCCCCATAAGGTCTTCCAATTTTGACGACTTCAATACTTGTTGAAGAAGTTCAAGGACGGGGCGAATTCCATCTTCGTCTGGGCGTAAAAGTAAAATGTCCGCGTGTTTTCCTGGCGGAAAGACTCGCACATCTGCAAAGCCTTTATCTGCTGTAACAAGCAGTCGTTTTTCTTCCTGGACGACTTTCCGGAGTTCAGAATCCTTCCATCCACCCATACGTTGCTCAACGACATTGACCGCGTCGTATCCTTGCTCGCGCAAAAAATTCACAGCCGAGCGCGGCAGATCCTCGTCAACTTTAATGGCGAACGCCATAATTAACTATCCCACCAACGGCAAAAGGATTTCCTGCCGAAGCACGTCAGCGGCATACGCGAGCGCCGCGCGCACCGCCTCGCTTGTAATTTGTGGATATTCTTTTACCACTTCTTCTATAGTCATGCCGTCGGCGACGCTCCCAACCAGTATGGCAACAGGGATGCGCGTTCCTTTGATGCAAGGTTCGCCATGATGAATTTTGGGATCGCTGGCAACAAAATTCTTCCAGTCAATGCGAGACATGGTTTATGCTCCTATCGCCTTCCAGGAAATAGTATCTTCTTTAATCGCACGTGCCTTTATGATTTCTTCCGCGTCTTCAGTGTCTTCCAATAAAGCGACGATCTGCTCCCAAACATCGAGATCAACCATGACGGCGGATTGATGTCCGTCAGGATCAACCACGAATTTTATTGAGTTGAGAATCTCGGCGATTGTCATGCTTCACCTCACAGATATTAATTATAACCCTTTGCGCTATGGAACAGATTAGTGAAATTGGTATCTCGCGGGGGTTGTAGACTAAAACTTTTTATGATAACGTTCGACTCAAGAAATGAGGTGACCGATGCGAGTTTGTGTGCTTTATGATGATGAGACTTGGGGCTTTACTCCCGCCGAGTTTATTGCGCATTATCCATGTGAATGGGAAATGCTCACGTTAAGTCGTCCGGTGTTTGATAAGTTGAAAGCGATCAAAGAGCAAAATCGGTTCGATGTGTATTTCAATTTATGTGATGGCGCGTCGGATGAGGATTATCCCGGGCTGGATGTTGTCCAGGCCATGGAAGAATTGAATATGCCGTTTACCGGTTCCGATAGCAAGTTCTACGATCAGTCACGCGAAAAAATGCAAGCCGATGCGGAGGCTTATGGAGTTGGGTTTGCAAAAGGCTATCACGTCACGGAAAAAGATGATCTGGATAGCCTCGTCAAAAATTTGCGCTTTCCGTTAATGGTCAAGCATCCGAAGAGTTATAGCAGTATCGAGATGACGCGCGACTCGCGCGTGGATAATCTCGAACAGTTGCACACGCAGTTCAAGCGCATGGCGTCCCTGTTCGGAAGTGCGCGTGTCGAGGAGTTTATTGTTGGTCGCGAGTTCAATGTTTTTGTGGTGGATAATCCCGACGATCTCAGCCATCCGTTTGTGTATCCGCCCACGGAATTGATTTTTCCTGCCGGTGATGATTTCTGGCATACGGATATCAAATGGGATTATTCGGTTCCGTTTGAGTTCCGCGAAGTTACGGATGCGGCTCTTTCTTCTCGACTTCAAGAGGCGGGCCGTCAAATGTATCTCGCCTCAGGCGGAACCGGATACGGCCGCTGTGATGTCCGCGTGAAGGAGCAGGGCGAGATTTATATTTTGGAGATCAATTCGAATTGCGGAATCCTCTATCGTCCCGAAGAGTATGGCCCCGCCGATTATATGATTTTGTACGACAAGGATGGTTATTACGGATTCTTTGACCGCATCTTCCGCTCTGCAATTGCGCGTCAAAAGTTGCGCGCCGCGCAACAGGTCAAATGATTGGTAAGAAGAAGGATGAGCATCAACTCATCCTTCTTCTTCTATAAATGTCATTGTACTCGAAGAGTAAGCGCTGGCTTGCACTAGGTTTTTCGGTGTAGCGACCCTGCATTTTTTAGATCGCGCTTCTTATCAACAGCCAGTAGACTCCGGCGGCCAGTGCGGCTGTGGCGGGGATGGTCAATATCCATGATATGAGAATATCGTTCGCCACGCTCCATCGGATCTTGCCCAGACGTTCCGCTGAACCCACACCGATGATGGAAGAACTGATCAACTGGGTTGTGCTGACGGGCAGGCCCAGGAAGGAAGAACCGACCATCAGGATTAATGAGGAGATCTGCGCAGAGAAGCTGTCTATCGGACGTATCCTGTAGAACTTGCTGCCTAAGGTGCGGATCAGCCGCGCTCCTGATAAAACCGTTCCAAGCGCCATGCCTGCCGCGCTCACGGCCATCACCCATAGTGGAACGCTGAATGCGAACATGTTCTTGTCAATGATCAGACTCAAAACAATGATGCCCATCGTTTTTTGCGCATCGTTCGATCCCTAACTCAGGGCAAGAAGAACTGCAGTGATCAATTGGCTTTCTTTAAAAAAATCATTGATGCGCGGCGTAGCATCGCGCGCCAAAAAGAAGATTATCTTGGTTGCGATATATCCGAATCCGAAGCTGATTAGCGGAGTGAAGAACAATGCAATGAGAACTTTGGTCAGCCCTTGAATTCGCAGTGCGCTGAGGCCCACTCCCAGCAATGTCGCTCCAATCAAACCGCCAACCAGTCCGTGTGAGGGACTGCTTGGCAATCCTAAGAACCACGTCAGGAAATTCCAAGCCACGCAACTGATTAAGGAAGCCATCAGGATATTATAAGTAATGACTTTCGTGTCAACGATTTGTGCGCCAACGGTTTTGGCAACTGCCACGCCGAACAGGAACGGTCCGATGAATTCCGCCGCCCCGATGATGAGGAACGCAACCTGCGGCCGAAAGGCTCGCGAGGAAACCACGGTGGCTACAATATTGCTTGAGCCGTGCACGCCATTTAGAAAATCAAAAATGAGCGCCAGCGCAATGACGATAAGGAGTTCTGGAGGCATGATGTTATTTGCGCTTTACAATTATGTCGGCGATCACATTTGCGGCTTCATCCCCTCGATCAGCGGCGTTGCTCAAATGGCGATAGACCTCGCGCATCTTTAACATCCCGACCACATGCTCTATGTTTTCCGGACCACTGAATAATTCGGCGATGGCTTCACGATAAACCTGCTCGACGCGGTTTTCAAGCGCCTTTGCGCGCTGTGCGTGCTCGGTTGCCACGCCGGGATGATTTTCCAGGCGCAGCACACCCTGCTGGATTTCAAAGGCTGCGTCTTTCAAAAGAGAGGCCATGCGCTGAATGTATGCGGTCGGCCGAACATTCAGGATTTCCATCTCATCGACGGTGCTATAGGCATAATCGAGCACATCGTCAATCGTGCGGGATAAAGTAAAGATATCCTCGCGGTCGAACGGCGTCCTGCCCGTATGGTTCAATTCGTCAATTAAGATGCGGCGCACTTCGTCCGCTTCTTTTTCTTTGAGCGAAAGCTGTTCTGCTACTTTGGGACTCTGGGCTTCTACATACATGCACAGGAGGGCCAATCCTTCGACTGCCAGAGAGGCTTGCTGTGCAATTAAATTATGAAATACATCATCCTTGCGCTTGAAAATGCCGAACATCATGACCTCTTAGTTGATCAATGTAAACGGCAATAATACCATAAGGTTTGTTTTTGGTTTACAATATGGACATGCGAAGACTGAGATTGACTTTGAGCCTACTTCTTCTCGCGGTCTCGATTGCTTTATTGATTTGGGGGTTTTGGCCTGTTGCGCGCGTACAACATGTTTTATTGATCACTCCATAGCAAATAAGCTTGCCATTGCCATCTTCTTGGATTCTTAACCTTTCTATGCAATCTTCAATTTGATTTGGTTAACTTCTTTTTTCGTTTTGAATGAATTTGCACAATTTTGTATAATTAGGGATATAATATATAAGTAGGAAGAGCGTTTTGCTCTTGCTAAAAATTCCAAAAAAGGAGAAAAGAGAAATGAATAGAAAGACGTTACTGTTCGTAATGAGTCTGCTTGTGGTGAGCGCAATGCTCGCCTCGTGCGGAACGGCCGCCACGCCGGCACCAACCGCAATGCCTGCTCCCACAACCGCGCCTGCCCCGACTACTGCTCCAGCCGCTCCTGCTGCAACTGCAGCTATGCCGGCTGCTGCTCCTACTTTTGCTGGCACGGGTGTAGCCCAGGGCTACAATGGTGCACCGGTTGCCGGTGTGCCAGCTGATCTGGTTGCTGCCTGCCAGAAAGAAGGCATGCTGACGATCATCGCCACACCGCCCAACTGGGCAAACTACGGCGAGACTTTCGCGGACTTTGAGGCTACGGTCGGATCGGGTGTCCAGTTTAACTCTCTGGATCCCAATGCAGGCTCGGCTGATGAACTCGCCGCGATCGTTGCCAACAAGGGCAATACGGGCCCTCAGGCTCCCGATGTTGTGGATGTCGGCTATGCTTATGGCGCGACCGGCGTAGCTGCCGGCGATTACCAGCCTTATGAAGGCACCTATTGGAGCAAGCTTCCTGCCACTACCTTGGGCATTCCCACTTATGACCCCAATGGTATGTGGGTAATGGGTTACTACGGCATCATGGTGATTGAGACCAATACCGCCGTTGTTTCGAATCCGCCCAAGAACTGGTCTGACCTGCTTGATCCGTCCCATAAGGGCCAGGTTGCTTTGGCAGGTGATCCGCAATCCTCCAATCAGGCCATTATGGCTGTTTATGCAGCCGCATTGGCAAATGGCGGTTCGCTGGATAATGCCCAACCCGGTCTTGACTTCTTCAAGAAGCTGAACGCTGCGGGTAACTATGTTCCGGTGATTGCCAAGGTAGGCACCCTTGCACAGGGTGCGACCCCCATTGAATTGGCTTGGAATTACAATGCCTTGGGTGATCAACAATCTCTTGCCGGGAATCCGTCGGTTGAGATTGATTACCCCTCTCCGAGCATCGGTGGCGCTTATGTTCAGGCGATCAGCGCCTATGCGCCGCATCCCAATTGCGCCAAAGTTTGGCTGGAGGTTGAACAGTCTGACCAGGGCCAGTTGGCTTGGATCAAGGGCGGGGCTTCTGTCACTCACGAAGCCGATATGATCTCCCGCGGTGCCGTTCCTGCCGATGTTTTGAAGACATTGCCGGATCCCAAAATTTTGGCTGCTGCAGTTGCTCCTACCGTCGCTCAATTGACTGCTGCCAAGACCTTAATTACCGGTGGTTGGATGTCGACCGTTGGTGTGGCTAGCCCAACTCTTGCTCCGTAAGGTTATGACTACTTTTGATGCTGTAAAGCGGGACGCGCCCTCGGCGCGCCCCGCTCCTTCCAAGTTTTCCTGGGCATGGCTCGGTGTCATGCCCTTCTTCCTGTTTGCATTTATGTTTTTGATTTATCCCTCCGCGAATATTGCGTTTGGAAGTTTTCAAAACTCGACCACACATATATTCACCTTCCAAAATTTCGTGCATCTCGAGCAAAATCCTAATTTGATCGGTGCCTATTGGATCAGCATCAAGATCAGCCTGATCACCTCGCTGGGTGGGGGTATCTTCGGATTCTTGCTGGCCTACTCGTCCATTCGGGGTGGCTTGCCTCCCTTCATGCGCTCCAGCCTGATGACCTTCTGTGGAGTGGCCTCGAACTTTGCGGGAGTCCCGCTGGCCTTCGCCTTCATTGCCTTGCTCAGTCCGGCTGGAGTGTTGACGGGTTGGCTGAAGGCAATGGGCTACAATCCGTATTTCCACGGCTTTCAACTTTACACTTTCTGGGGACTGAGCATTGTGTACCTGTACTTCCAATTCCCCTTGATGGTATTGGTCATCGCACCGGCGATTGACGGCTTGCGGCGAGAATGGATTGAGGCTGCAGAGAATCTGGGAGCCTCCAGTTTTCAGTACTGGCGATATGTTGCTTTTCCGATTCTCCTACCCTCCATATTGGGCACGATGATCTTACTCTTTGGAAACTCCTTTGGTGCGTTTGCAACCGCACAGGCGCTGACGGGTGGCCAGATCAATCTGGTATCCATTGTAATTGGAGACCAGTTGCGCGGCGATGTTTTGGGCGACGCCGGGTTGGGGTATGCATTGGCGCTGGGCATGGTGGTGGTCATGGCGATAGCGATCACCGGATACACGCTGCTCCAAAGACAATCTGAGAGGTGGTTGCGATGAAGCGCGGTGGCGTGATTTGGTCCTGGTTTTGGATGATCCTCGGTATCCTCTATTTTTTTCTTCCGTTGGTCGGGACGTTCATTTTCTCCCTAAAGGCCAAGCTTGGGGTTTTGAGTTTCCTGGCCTATCAGCAGCTTTTCAAGGACGCCGACTTTATAAAAGGCTTCTCGTTTTCGGTTCTTTGGGGGGTCCTCACTATTATTGTTGGAATCTTGATCTTCGTTCCTACTGCTTATTGGGTGCGCCTGCGGCTGCCGCAAGTTCGAACCGCGGTCGAGTTTATCACCCTGCTTCCATTCGTGGTTCCCGCAATTGTATTTGTTTTTGGATTGGTGCGAACTTTCAGCCACCCTCCGTTTCTGATCGTGAACAGCCCGGCCCTGCTGGTTGCCGGCTACACTGTGTTATCGATGCCCTATATGTATCGCTCCATTGATACGGGTCTGCGATCTATAGATGTACGCACTTTAACGGAGGCGGCGCAGAGTTTGGGCGCTGGTTGGGGAACGATCCTTTTTCGAGTCATCCTGCCCAACATACGTGTCGCCATCCTAAGCGGTGCTTTCCTGAGTTTTGCGATTGTGATGGGCGAGTACATTTTAGCCCAGTATCTTGCCAAGCCGGCTTTCGCTCCCTTCCTGGCTTATTTAATCCAACAAAAGGCCTATGAGCCGGCGGCGGCTACCATCGTCAGTTTTGCTCTTACTTGGGCATGTATGGGGATCATTCAAGTGGTCGGTGCCGGTCGTGGGCAGCCGCAGATCGCTGGTGGACACTAAATCATCCGAGAGTAAATCTATGACGCATCTAAAACTTTCTAACATCTCTAAACAATATGCTGAGACCGCTGCAGTGCATGATTTCAATCTCGAAGTAGCCAAGGGCGAGTTTGTTTCTTTCCTCGGGCCTTCGGGCTGCGGCAAGACAACCACTCTTCGTATGATTGCTGGATTTGAAGTTCCTACGACCGGCAATATAGTTATTGACGATGTAGATATAACTGATAAAGCTCCCAATCAGCGGAATGTAGGAATGGTTTTCCAAGCGTATGCACTCTTTCCAAACATGACGATTGCGCAAAATATTGGCTTTGGATTGCAAATCCACAGGGAATCCAAACCTGTAATCAAACATCGCGTGGAGGAAATGCTGGCGTTGATCCGTCTGGAACAGCATGCCAACAAATATCCCTTTCAACTTTCCGGTGGACAGCAGCAGCGCGTTGCGCTCGGTCGTGCTCTTGCGAATCAACCGCAGGTCCTATTGCTTGATGAACCTCTCTCAGCCTTGGATGCGAAGATTCGCGTACAGTTGCGGGCAGAGATTCGCGCCATTCAGCGAAAGCTTGGCATCACGGCAATTTACGTCACGCACGATCAGGAAGAGGCTCTCTCGATTTCGGATCGAATTGTGGTAATGAGCCAGGGACAAATGGAGCAGGTGGGCACTCCTTTTGAGATTTACAATTTTCCCCAAACAGCCTTCGTTGCAAATTTTGTCGGTACTTTGAATACAGCAAATGGCGAAGTGACCAATCCGTCGAAGGGTTTGATATCGGTAGATGGGATTCAATTGGAATCAGCGGAGGATTTGAAGGATAGGCAGAAAGGCGATAAACTCACCATCGCGATCCGGCCCGAACGATTGCATTTTGCATCTGAGGGAAAGAGGGCGAACGTGTTCGATTGTCGAATCGAGAACATCACATTCCTCGGTTCTGTTGTTCGGGTTCAGATAATGATTGGTAATTCAAAATTCAACATGGACACCTTCAATAACCCATTCCTCGAACTCCCGAAGATCGGGGATAAGTCTCAGGTGACCTGCTCGCGTGAAGCCGTTTTGGTTATGAAAAATTAGGGGCGTTTGGATCGATCGCGGTTGCGTGAACCGATGATGTTCTCGCGTCGAAACTTTTTTTTATTAGTGGGGATGGTTTTATTCACGGTGGGCTTTGCCTGTGGCTTGAGCGGAGCCCCGGCTGAGTCTGCCGCACCGATTGGTTTGCAACAAACTCAGATTACTCAGATAAATACTCAAGTGGCTGTTGCCGCCACGCTAACAGCTGAAGTATTGCCGTTAATCATTGGTGGTCAGCCGACCAGCGCGCCGACCATTGCTCCACAACCAGCTATTCCCGAATCCCGGCGGTTGACGCTGGAATATCCGCCTCACATTCGCGTCGGCGACTCGGATGTGATTCGGTTAACTCTCGAAGTGGATGCGCTTGGTAATGTCACACCCACGGCTGAAGTACAGGGAAATGTTGTCAACGGAAAGATCGTGCAAATTCCAAATGTATACGATACGCACATGTTTTTGCAGAAGCGCGATTGGATATTGCGGGGCTGAATGTTCAACCGCCTGATATTCAGAGCGAGGCTCTGACTCAAGGTCAATCTGTAACATTTTATTGGAGCGTTCAACCAACAAATGCTGGAACATTTCGAGGAACGGTCTGGTTTTATTTGCGCTTCGTGGATAAAGTCAGCGGGGCAGAAAGCCAACAAACAGTATCCGCTCAACCCGTCCAGATTGATGCGAATAGTTTTTTCGGTTTTTCAGGTGGCATTGCACGAGTCGCTGGCGGGATTGGTTCCATCATCGGTGCGGTCATGGGATTTCCATTTGCTGATGATATCTTGAAATGGCTTTATCGCCGGTTGAAGAAATCTGCATAAGCCGCATATTTGCATAAGCAATATATGACGAAAATCACGCCAAATATTGACACCGTTTAGTATGTTCCTCTTGTCATTAATGGTACAATTTCGCCCGTGCTTTTTGGCACAGGCGAAATTTTTTATCGGAGCACCTATGCAAAACGAATGGTTATATATTGGCTTGTTCCTAGTGATTGCAACGCTTATCCCTGTCTCGGCTCTTATGGCATCCTGGGCTGTTTCTCCAAAGAAGCCCAACCCAATCAAGCAGAGCACTTATGAATGCGGCATGGAAACAGTGGGCGAGAACTGGGTGCAGTTCAAAGCCCAATATTATATTTTTGCACTTGTGTTTTTGGTCTTCGATGTAGAGACTGTTTTCCTATTCCCGTGGGCGGTATCGCTTGGCAGGCTTTCCCTGTTCGCGGTGATGGAGGGCATGGTCTTCATCCTGATCCTGATTGCAGGACTTGTTTACGCTTGGCGCAAAGGCATGTTGGAGTGGGTTTAACCCGTTGATACTTTAAAAGGCTGAAAGGCTAAACCTTCCAGCCTTTTCTTTGTATTTACGAAGTACTGCGTATTATCTTAACAAAATGTCATTTTCTTGTTTGTTGCTGATGAAATCAAGTTCAGAGGTTTATTCAAGAAGCAGTAGGAGCGCCCATGAATTTTTGGTCTGACCCTGTTAATTTTATTGCTCATTGGCTGACTAGTCTATTCGTCGGCTGGGGGGTGGCGAATTGGCTTGCCGGTTTGATCATCCAATTGATCGGCGTGGTTGTGCTAATCTCTTTGATGATGGTATTCGACATTTTCCTGGTCTGGGTGGAGCGCAAAGTAGTTGCGCGCTTTCAGGACCGGCTGGGACCGAATCGCGTTGGACCATTCGGAATCTTTCAACCCTTTGCGGATATCGTCAAGCTCATTATTAAGGAAGACATCACTCCTGATGGCGCGGACAAAGTGGTCTATAACCTTGCCCCCATCATATCTATAATGTCTGTGTTGTTGCTCTGGGCAATTATTCCGCTTGCGCCCGTGATCTTTGGCGTGGACTTGAACGTAGGCGCGTTATACATCATTGCCGCCGGTTCCATCGGAACGCTTTCCATTATTATGGCGGCGTGGTCATCCAATAATAAATATGCTTTGATCGGCGCGTTCCGTCAGGTGGCGGTTCTCGTTTCTTTTGAAATCCCGATGGTCGCGACCATGCTCATTCCGACGATTTTGGCGGGCTCAATGGGCATGAATGAAATCGTTCAGGGACAGCAAACCGTTTGGTATGTGGTGCTTGCTCCGATCGCGGCGATCATCTTTATGATCGCAGCCATCGCAGAGTTGGGACGTTCACCGTTCGATTTGAACGAAGCTGAATCGGAAATTGTGGCAGGCTTTCATATTGAATACACCGGCATGAAGTTTGGTCTATTTTACGCGGGCGAACTTTTGCACGCCTTCACGTTCGGCGGTTTCTGGGCAATTCTGTTTCTCGGCGGTTATCGCTTCTTTGGATTGGAGAATCTCGGTCCGCTGGTGGCAGTGGTCATCTTATTTGCCAAGGCGATGTTCGGTTATTGGGTCATCATGTGGATTAAGATATACTGTAATGCGCATTCGCATTGACCATATGCTGGCATTTAACTGGAAGTTCCTGAACTCCAGTGGCATTCGCATTATTGATGCTGACTGCTTTGATGAACACACTTCTGCGCGGCGCTTCAACCGGAGTCTACATCTTGGGCATGTTCTTGACGAATGTTTTACTCGCCTGGATCATCATCGAGATCCTGCGCGGATACAGTCGCGGTGAACGCCAAAAAACTGAAGGCGTTGCCTTTCCCTCGCCCCAACCCCTCTCCCAAGGGGAGAGGGGCAAGGGGTGAGGAAGGAGAACGACATGACTGCCATACAAATTTTCTTTCTGATTGTCGGATTGGTCATTCTCGGCTCGGCGCTGATGGTGGTTACAACTGGTAATCTAATTCATGCCGCGTTGTGGCTGATCGTCACATTATTTGGTGTTGCAGTGTTGTACGCCATTCTCAATGCCAGCTTCCTTGCTGTGGTGCAGGTGGTAGTTTATATCGGCGCTATTGCTATTCTGTTTATCTTCGCCGTGATGTTGACCCGCAAAGAGATGCGCGACCGCGGTCCGCAGTTGAACAACGCATGGTGGTTGAATGCCATCATCGCGTTGCTGGCTTTTGGCGGATTGTTCTGGATGCTTCAGAGTTGGAATGGCTTTTCGAAAACGGCAGCCGATTTCCCGTCCAGTTATGATGCGGTGGGGCAGTTAGGTAATGCGCTGATTTCACCTAATGCGTTTGTCTTGCCATTTGAAGTCGCGTCGGTTTTATTGTTCGCTGCTTTGGTCGGCGCAGTTTACATTGCATTCAATCCCATTCTGGGACTCTGGAAATAGGAGTTTTATGATGATCCCGCTTTCCTGGTTTCTCATCCTTTCGGCGGCATTGTTCAGCATCGGTTTATTTGGCGTGCTCTCGCGAAAGAACGCGGTTGCGATTTTGCTCGGCATCGAATTGATGCTGAACGCGGTGAACATTAATCTGGTTTCGTTCTGGCGTTACGGTGATGTTTCGCAGATGGCAGGGCAGGTGTTTGCGATTATCGTTTTCGCAGTTGCTGCATCAGAAGTGGCGGTGGGTCTGGCGCTGGTAATTTCGGTGTATCGCCGCCGCAATACGGTGATTGCCGATGAAATTGACTTGATGAAGTGGTAGGAGCAGCATGACGACCGAAACATTGATTTGGCTAATTCCTTTACCGCCCATCCTTGCGTTCTTTTTGATTGTGTTATTTACGAATCGAAATAAGGCGCTCAGTCACAGTGTGGCCGTCGGCGCGGCATTGCTTTCGTGGCTGGGCGCGATGATTGTTTTTGTACGTGCCATCGGTACGCCTGATTTGGGAAAAACTCCATTCGCTTCATTCGTGAATTGGATTCCAACTGCGGATACTTGGCTCAAAGTCGGTGTGCAGATTGATCCGTTAAGCGCGGTCGTGTTATTCTTCGTGGCGTGGACCGTCTTGATGATTTTCTTGTATAGCGTTGGCTATCATAACTTTGGACAGCCCGCTGGCGATCACGATCTTCCCGGACTGCCGCCTCATGGCGCAACTGACGAACACGGACATCAGGTTCCATCGGTCGAGCCGATGTACTCGCGCTTCTTTGCCTTTATCAGTTTATTTGCATTCGGTATGTTTACGCTCGTGGTTTCTGACAATCTGCTGACCTTGTTTGCAGGTTGGGAAATCATGGGCTTATGTTCTTATCTGTTGATCGGTTTTTGGTATGGAAAAGAATCGGCCCGCAACGCGGCCGTCAAAGCGTTCATGACCACACGCGTGGGCGATGTGTTCATGCTTTTGGGTATTGCCTTCCTTTATAGTGCAACTGGTTCGCTCTCCTACCGCGATATTTTCCAGCCGCAGGTTTTGCATACGCTGGCAACAATTCAGATGCCCATCTTTGGACTTTCTGCCGCGGGCGTGATTGGTCTCCTGCTCTTCATCGGGACGATTGGCAAATCAGCGCAGTTCCCGCTCCATGTTTGGTTGCCGGACGCGATGGAAGGTCCAACTCCTGTCAGCGCCATGATCCATGCCGCGACGATGGTTTCGGCAGGCGTTTATATGGTCATCCGTATGTTCCCGCTCATCAGCCTCGACCCGAAGACGATGACTTTCATTGCATTCATTGGAACATTCACTGCCATTTTTGCCGCGACGATTGCGGTCGCTCAAAACGATATCAAACGCGTGCTGGCTTATTCGACGATTTCGCAACTTGGTTTCATGATCGCCGCGTTAGGCACAGGCGCATATGTTGCTGCGGCATTCCATCTGGTGACTCATGCCTTCTTCAAAGCGTTACTGTTTCTCGGATCCGGTTCGGTCATTCATGGAATGGAGCACGGTGTTTTACATACAGGAAATCATAAAGTCGATCCGCAAAATATGTTCAATATGGGCGGGTTACGCAAGAAGATGCCAATCACGTTTTGGACTTTTCTCATCGGCGGTTTTGCTCTTTCCGGCTTTCCGCTTTTGACGGCGGGCTTTTGGTCGAAAGATGAAATACTCTCTGGCGCATTCAGCAATGGAAATTTGGTTGTCTTCATTACCTTGGCTGTTGCCGCGTTCATGACTGCGTTCTATACCATGCGCCAGATCACTTTGACCTTCCTTGGCCAGCCACGCACGAAAGAAGCGGAGCACGCTCACGAAACTCCGTGGACGATGACTTTTCCGCTTGTTGTGTTGGCTATTTTTGCCATTGGCTATGGATGGGTCGGTATTCCGCAGGATTTCCTCAATCTGCATTTAAATCCAAGTTGGTTCCATGAATTTGTTGGGAGCACGTTAGCGGTTATGCCGGCAGCGTCTCCATTCAGTTGGATCGTGTTTGGAACGTCGCTGGTTGTTGCGTTAGGTGGTTTATTCTTCGGCTGGTTGATTTATAGAAACGTAGCCGCACCGGAACAAGATAAACTCCAAATCCCATTACTCAAGAATAAATATTACTTCGATGAGCTTTATAACATTGTATTCATCAAACCTTCTTACTGGTTTGCGGAAACCTTTGTTTATCAGTGGGTGGACAAGGGTTTGATAGATGGCGTTCTTCATTTGTTTGGCAAGGCGGCTACAGCTATTGGCTCAGCCATCCGAAAATATATTGACTTGTTGATCATTAATCGCACGGTTGGCGATGGTACAGCTCATGTCACGCAATGGGTTGGCAAAAATTTACGTCCAATCCAATCGGGACGCATTCAGCAATACATGCTGGTTTCGTTGATCGTCTTGCTGGCGATCGCGGGCTTGCTTTATTACCTTCTGGTGATTGTGTAGCCAGATCGGAGCGATGTAATGGACTTTCTGAATTCGCATCTTCTCAGCCTGATCTTATTTATCCCCGCGTTATCAGCGGTGGTGATGCTTTTCCTGCCGAAGGATGAGGCTAAACTTTTGCGCTGGTTTGCATTCGTGGCAAGCCTAATTCCGTTTGCGCTGTCTGTCTATCTGTGGATTCAATTCAAACCCGATGCAGTTGGCTTTCAATTTCAGGAACAATATACATGGTACGCCGCCATCGGTTCTTCGCTTCATTTGGGAGTTGACGGTCTCTCATTGACGATGGTTCTGTTGACCACGCTGTTGACGCCGTTGGCTCTTCTTGCTTCGTTCAGCGTTTCAGATCGCGTCAAGCCGTACTTAATGTTGTTCCTTTTCTTGGAAACTGGAATGCTCGGCGTCTTCATGGCGATTGACCTGCTGATCTTTTTCGTCTTCTGGGAAATTGGTCTTGTGCCGATGTACTTCCTCATCAACCAGTGGGGCAGTGCCAACCGGAACTATGCCTCGCTCAAATTCATGATCTACACGATGGGCGGATCGCTCGGACTCCTGCTTGGCATTCAGTTGCTCGGTGCTCTCTTCGGGACCTTTGATCTGGCTACCATTACCGCAAATTGGACTTCTGCTCAAGGCTTTTTGCTTGGCTTCCCAATTGCAACTGTGAAGGATGTAGTCTTCTGGGCTTTCGTCATTGCTTTCGCCATCAAAGTTCCGATCTGGCCATTTCATACATGGCTTCCTGATGCACACACAGAAGCGCCGACCGCTGGTTCAATGATCCTCGCTGGTGTGTTGTTGAAACTTGGCGCGTACGGATTCTTAAGACTTGTACTCCCGCTTTATCCGGATCAAGCCAAAGCTTACGCACCTGCATTGGCTTTGCTTGCCACCGCCGCGATTGTCTTTGGTGCGTTCGCTTCATTCGCGCAAAAAGATTTCAAACAACTCGTCGCTTATTCCTCGGTCAACCATATGGGCTTTGTGGTGCTCGGTATCGCCGCGGCCGCCATGGCGGCTGGAACAGCGGATGCGAGAATTGCAATGAATGGCGCCATTCTGCAAATGTTCAATCATGGTTTATCGGCGGCTGGCATGTTCTTTCTTGTAGGCGTAATCTATGAGCGCACGCACACGCGCAACCTCGATGAGTTTGGCGGATTGTTCCCGCTTGTCCCGATCTATGGCGGCATTCTGATCTTTACTTCGATGGCATCGCTTGGCTTACCCGGCTTGAATGGATTTGTTTCTGAGTTCCTCGTTGTGCGAGGCTCGTATCCATTGTTAACCCCGTACACCGCCATCTCGATGCTTGGTTTGTTGTTCACCGGCGCATACATTTTGAAAGGGATCATGAAAGTTTTGCATGGTCCGATGAATGAACACTGGGCGCACGGCGAACACAAACTGACCGAGATCAGCACGCGTGAAATTATTGTGATGGCTCCGCTGATGACGCTTATTCTCGTTATCGGTATTTGGCCGGCATGGATTTTGGATGTTATTAATAAAGCGGTGATGCACTTATTCTAAGAGGTGGATGATGGCTTTTCCTGTATTGAGCGTAATTGTTTTTACTCCGGCTGTGGCGGCGATGATTCTCTTGATGATTCCCGCCCAGCGAAAAACGGAAGCGCGCGGCGTGGCATTAGCCGCCGCGACGTTTGCCCTGCTGTTATCATTGTGGGTTTATATCCAATATTTGACTCAGCACATGACCGGATATCAATTCGTTGAGCAATATAACTGGCTTCCCGCGTTAGGGATCAGCCTGCATTTTGGCGTGGATGGGATGAGCGCGCCGCTGGTTTTGTTGACCGGCGTGGTGATGTTTACGGGTGTGTTGATTTCGTGGGGAGACTTTGACGAGCATTCGCATCTCTCTGCCGGAATTCAAGATCGTCCGCGTGAGTTCTTTGCTTTCCTGTTCATTCTCGCCAGCGGTGTATTCGGCGTGTTCGCCTCGCTCGATCTGTTCATGTTATTCTTCTTTTATGAAATTGCTGTGTTCCCGATGTATCTGCTGATCGTGATCTGGGGTTGGATACAGACGCGCGAGTATGCTGCAATGAAATTAACTCTTTATCTTTTCATTGGTTCAGTGGTTGCCTTGGTCGGTGCGCTGGCAATGTACTGGACGGCAGGTCAATCCACTGGCATCTATACTTTTGATATGCTTCAATTAGAGAAGGCAGGATTCTCTGCTTCTTTTCAGAACTTATGGTTTCTTCCCGTTTTCTTTGGCTTTGCCGTGCTGGGTGGTATTTGGCCCTTCCACAATTGGTCACCGGATGGACACGTTGCCGCGCCGACTGCGGTTTCGATGTTCCATGCCGGTGTGTTGATGAAGCTTGGCGCGTTTGCCGCATTGCGTGTCGGCATTATGCTTTTGCCGGAAGGCGCTCAACATTGGTCCTGGCTGATTATGTTGTGCGCGGTTATTGCCGTAGTGTATGGTGCGTTTATTGCATTCGTCCAAACTGATTTGAAATACATGATTGGTTTCTCGTCCGTTTCGCATATGGGACTGGTGATGCTGGGAATATCAACGCTCAATAAAGCCGGTCTCACCGGCGCGGGTGTGCAGATGTTTTCTCACGGTGTGATGACGGCTCTCTTCTTTGCTATCACCGGAATGATCTATGATCGTTCACACACGCGGCAAATTCCTGAACTCGGTGGTATGAGCAAGATCATGCCATTTGCGACGATTGGTTTCATCATCGGCGGTTTGGTTTCGATGGGTATGCCCGGCTTTTCGGGTTTCATTGCGGAGTTTCCAATCTTCCTTGGAGTGTGGCAATCACAATGGTTGGTTGCCGTGATTGCCAGTATTTCGATTGTCGTCACTGCAGCGTACATTATGATGAACATCCGCAAAGTTTTCTTTGGCGATATGCCTGAAAAACTCGAAGGCCACATGACCGATGTCACGGTATTGGATAAAGTGGCAATCACCACATTATGTGTTCTGATGATCGGTATCGGTTTGTTCCCATCGTTGATGGTTCCAATGGTGCAAACAGGTGTAACGCACATCCTGCACTTGCTGGGAGTTGCATAAATGTTTACGTCTGTAGCCTTTCTTTCAATTCTCCCTGAAACCTTGATCCTGATTCTCGGCGTGATTTTGTTGATCGTCGAGCCATTTTGGAAAGAAGAACGCCGCCGCAACGTTGGATGGTTAACTGCGGGCGGCTTGCTTGTTGTTTTGGTAATCAGCATGTTGATCGGTCGTCCTGGCGATCCGACAATGACGTTTGGGAATACCATTCGCTTTGATTGGCTGGGCTTCTTCTTTGAAATGCTTTTTGTTTTCGGCGCAGGAATGACTGCCCTCTTCTTGATGGATCACGAGAAAGTGGGTCAGCGCGGCGAGGCATATCTGCTGTTGCTCGCATCAACCATCGGCATAAGTCTCATGGCTTCTGCCGCTGATCTCATCATGCTTTACCTCGCCATCGAAACGACCTCCATTCCGCTTTATGTTTTGGCGGGCTTCATGCTTTCGGATGACCGTTCGACTGAAGCAGGTTTCAAGTATTTGCTATTCGGCGCGATGACATCGGCGGTCATGCTTTATGGATTTAGTCTGCTCTATGGATTTACTGGCACTACAGAATCTTTATGCGCTCGCCGATGCGTTTAAAGCCGGACAGATATCGGCTCCCGTTATCTTTGGCGTGATCATTCTCCTGATTGTTGGACTCAGCTTCAAAGTCTCGATTGTTCCGTTTCACTTCTGGGCACCCGATGTGTACGAAGGCGCACCCACTCCCGTTTCAGGTTTTCTTTCGACTGCATCCAAGGCTGCAGGTTTTGCTGTAATTGCTCGCCTGTTCATCGTGGTGTTCCATGATTTCACGATTGATTGGATGTCCGTCTTTGCTGTGCTTTCAGCAGTCACGATGACGGTTGGCAACCTACTTGCATTGCCGCAGAGAAATCTTAAGCGAATGCTGGCATATTCTTCCATCGCACATGCGGGCTATGCCATGATTGGCATTGTCGCGGTTTCAAAGCTTGGAATTACCAGTGTGGTTTTTTACATGGCGGCTTATATCGTGACTAACCTAGCCGCCTTCGGAGTTGTTGTAGCGGTGGGACGCGTTATTGGCTCGGATGAGTATGAAAGCTATAAGGGGTTGAGCCGCCGTTCGCCTTTATTGGGATTGATCATGTTAGCTGCATTCCTGTCATTGGCGGGCATGCCGCCTTTCGCTGGGTTTGTTGCGAAGGTCTTTGTATTCGCAGCGGGCGTGCAGGCAGGTTTTGTATGGCTGGTCATAGTAGGCATTCTGAATTCGATCATCGGCGTTTACTATTATTTGAACGTGATGAAGTATGTTTATCTGTACCGTATGGAGAATGAGGATGAAGATAAACATCCGATTGCTTTGCCGCGCCCTTATGCAATTGCATTGATCGTGTTGGTGCTGGGTGTGATCTTGCTTGGAACAGTATTTGCGCCATGGTTCAGTTCGTCCAGCGCGGCGGCTTTGAATCTCTTTTAGGGCCGTTCATTGACACACGTTTGACCTGTTTGTTATAATCGTACGACATGACACAATCAGACCAAAATCGTCAGGGAATAAGCAATACCTTTCTGATTGCCCTGATTACTCAAGTTGGGTGCCTGACGCTGGTTATCATACTTGTGTCATTGTTGGGCGGGTTGTGGCTGGATAAGACATTCGGCACGCGGCCACTTTTTACTTTATTGCTTTTACTGGCTGGCACACCTTTATCTGTAGTTGTGATGGTGTTTGTGGCGCGTCGTGCGGTTGCGAAAATAAAATCTCAATCTCAAAAGAAAGATAGCGATCTTTCTTCTTAAGTTAGGAGGTATGTTTGGAAACTGAAAAGCGAAGACCCTGGCGCCGCTGGGTTGTGTTGGCGTTGATGATCATTGGTTTTATTATTGGAGGGATTTTTGTTCCCGTTCAGCCGGAGATCACGGTTGCAGCCGAGAAACTAATCGAACAGCCACTGTTCACCCTGCCGGTGATCGGATCATTTTATTTGGTGAACACACTTCCCACGTTGGTTTTGACGATTGGGTTGTTATTGTGGCTGGCACTTGCAACAAGTCGTTCATTGAAAAAAAGTCAAAGCACCGATCTGGTTCCGCGCGGCATTGGCAATTTGATGGAAGCTTTTTTTGAATTGCTCTACAATCTGACGGAGGGTTCGGCGGGCGAGAAATGGGCTCCCATCATCTTTCCATGGTTTGCAACTATTATGATTTATGTGTTGTTCGCAAACTTGCTCAAACTCATCCCTGGCTTTAAATCAATTGGTTTCTTGCGTCAGGTTGCTCAGGGACATCCTGCGGCTGGAGGCATTCTTCAACCCGGCGAAATCCAGAATGGATATGTTCTGGTACCGTTCTTCCGCGGCGTATCTGTGGATTTGAATTTTACTGTTGCGTTAGCTCTTATCTCGGTGGTGATGATTTAGGTTGTGGGCTTTCGAGTTCAAGGCTTTAGTTATTTGAGCAAGTTCTTTAACTTCACGACCATGTTCAAGGTGCCGTTCTTCGGTGCAATGGACTTTCTCGTAGGTTTGCTCGAGTTGATTTCTGAACTTTCAAAGATCCTCTCTTTTGCATTCCGTCTTTTTGGTAACATGTTTGCAGGGATTGTTCTGGTGGCGATTGTGGCAGGGCTGCTGGGAAAAATTTCCATCCTGCCTTCGATGATCATGATGTTTGAGTTGTTCGTCGGCATTATTCAGGCCTTTGTGTTCGGCATGTTGACGATGGTCTTTATGGCGCAGGCTACGCAAGGTCATAGTCATGAAGAAGAGCACGTAGAAGCTCACGAAATTTAGAACAAAGCTTTAAGGAGGCTTAAAAACATGGAAGGAAACATTTTGGATGCGGCTCGCTTTATTGGCGCTGGCTTGGCGATGATCGGCGCGGCGGGGGCTGGTGTAGGTATCGGTTTGAGTGTGCAGGGCGCGCTCGGGTGGGATGGCCCGCAACCCTGATGCATATGGAAATCTTTTGACCAATATGATTTTGGGCATTGCCTTTTCCGAAGCAATTGCTATTTATTGTTTGGTCATTGCCTTCCTTATGCTCTTCAAAGTTGTGTAGTTAGAGAGGAGCGTTGCATGGAAGCACTTGGTATTAATCTCGGTCTTCTCATCGTTCAGATCATTGCCTTTATCATTGTGTTCTTGACCTTACAGGCATGGGTCTATAAGCCGCTGTTGAACATGCTGGAGACCCGCAAGAAGAAAATCGAACAAGGAATGGAAGATGCCCGTGTTGCTGCGGAAGCCCGCGCCAGCGCGGAAAGAGAAGCGGCAAAGATCGTTGCAGACGCTCAAGCGAAAGCCGCTCAGGTTGTCAATGAAGCCAACGAGCGCGCGTCGAAAGCTTCCGTACAGGTCAAGGCCGATGCGGAGCAGGAAATTGCGAAAGAACGCGAAGGCGCTTTGGCAGAAATCGCAATGGAACGCGAGCACATTCTTGGTGATTTGCGTGGTCAGGTGGCGGCTCTTGCCATTGCCGCAGCTCAGAAATTGGTTGGCGAGTCGCTTGACGAGAAACGTCAACATGTTTTGCTGGATGAATTCTTCTCCGGCATAAAATCAGGCAAGGTCGTCGTGCTTGATGAGGCAGACTTCAAGGGCGAATCCGCAGAAGTCATCAGTGCTTTGCCGCTTAATTCTGCGGAACAGGATACGGTAAGAAAGAGTATCCTTTCTAGAGTTGGGGCTCAAGCAGTGTCCTTCCGAGTTGATCCATCCATTTTGGGTGGGTTGGTGATCACGGTCGGCGATAAAGTGCTCGACGGCTCGGTAGCAGGAAAGCTTGAAGGCTTGCGTCAAAGCCTAAGATAGATAGTTTTTCCTTCAAAATGAAAAAGTTTTGGCATATACGCCAAAACTTTTTTTGTTAATAGAATTTCACTCTTTGTGAAATCTATGATTTACACCTATCCAGACCTTGATTATCCCAAACTTTTAACTTACAATATCGCCCAATTAACAATGCATGGAGAAGCCAAATAATGAATGAGAAGCATATTCAACAGGTACTTGAAATTGAAGAGCAGGCCCAAGAAATTCATGATGTAGCTGTTAGTGAAGCTCAACAAATGCCGATACTTGCAGAGCAGGATGCTCAGGCTATCGTGGAAAAGGCTGTGTCAAATGCTCATGAAGAGGCTCGAAAGTTGGTTTCGAAGGCGCAGGCGGAAGAGGAAGTTTCCCGCATTCTGGCGCAAGCCGAGGAAAAAATCGCCAGATCGAAGCTTTAGCGATGAGCAACTTCGATCGTGCCGTTACCTATATTCTTGATCGCATCATCGGAAAAGAATAACTGAATGGCTCAAGGCGGTGTATCTGCTTATGCGGCAATCAGTGCTCGAGTTCGCGCGATGTATTCCAGCCTCTTAAGTCCACAGGATTTGATCCGCCTCAGCGATGCTGCAGATGTTTTAAATCTTGTTAGTCAGCTCAAACATACAGCCTATGGTTCCTATCTTGATAATTTGAAAGATAAGGATTTCATCCCTCGGCGAATCGTTCTGCAGATCAAGGGGAAACTTGCTGACGCATATCATACTGTCATATATATGGCGCCAGAACAGACACGTCCGCTCCTCACCCAACTCTATCGTTATTTCGAAGTAGAAAATTTAAAGGCAGTGTTGCGCGGCATCGTAACGGATCCATCTTGGGATCATATGCGCGATGTTCTTTTCCCTATTGGCTCCATGACGGTTCTTCCATTGCAGGCAATGGTGGAGACGGGAAATATAGCCGCCGCGGTTGATTTGCTGAATAACACCCCCTATACCGATACGCTTTCATTTGCGATGAAGCGTTACACTGCAGAGCAAAATCTTTTTCCTTTGGAAGTGGCGCTGGATTTGAATTATTGGCGGCAGTTGTGGAAGGAAGCAAAGCAACTACAGGGTTCGGATCGAGATCAAGCTTTGCGGATTGTGGGTTCGTTGTTGGATATGAATAATCTGATGTGGGCGATTCGCTACCGCGTTTATTATCAACTCTCCGAAGAAGAGTTGATCAACTATACCTTGCCGTTCGGCTATCGCTTACATGACGAAGATGTCCGAGCGATTGCGGCGGGCGTGGACATTCCCTCCGTGGTTGAGCGCATCTATCCGGGACTTACGGACGTTGCCGGTCTACTGAATGACCCTCGAAGCGGCTTGCCGAAATTGGAAGCCCAGCTAAAGCGGCAAGTAATGAAGCAATGCATGGCGGCTTTTGTCGGCAATCCATTTCATATCGGTTTGCCGTTGGCTTTTTTGATTTTGAGCGATCTTGAAATTCAGGACCTAACCATATTGATCGAGGCAAAATCTACGCACGCACTAGACGACGAGTTTCGACCATTTTTGGTGAAAACGGCTTTAGCAAAATGATCAAGCGTGATTCGGAATTCGTTGATTGAAATTTGGTTGTGGAACAAAATCACCCTCAAAGATTGATTGGAGATTAAATGTTCTTTCCTAAAGCGATGACGGAGCTCGAATTGATTGTCCCTGCCAGAGACTTGCTAGCAGTGACAAAAGTATTGAGCAGTTACGGTGTATTTCATCAAACCGATAGCAATTATCCCGGTGTGGCTTCCGGTTCGGCAAACACATGGCAGGAAAATGCCGCCTCCTATGCCGCGCTCGAGAGGCGAATCCAGATCACGATGCAGGCACTTTCAATTGATGAAGGTCAGCCGCCAGCGTCGGAGTTTGACGCGATGGTTGACGTTGAGAAGATTCGTCCGGCGTTAGAATTGATCGAGGCTGATGTCAAGAGTGTTAGTGAACAACTTTCTGGCGAAAAGAAACGCTTAGAACAATTAGAAAGCGTATTGCGTCAGCTTGAGCCTGTTGCCGAGGTGAATTTGGATATCAGTGCGCTCCGCAACTCTCAGTATGTTCATTCAACGCTTGGATTGATCCCTGCCGCAAATGTGGACCGCCTGCAGACGAGTTTGGCGCGCGTGCCTCATGTCTTCTTGAACTCTTTCGATCTGACTCTGGAGAAGCCGGTTGTCTGGCTAGTTGGAGCGAAATCCAACTCTGATGTTTTAGATCGCGCCAGTCGAAGCGCCTATCTCAATCCATTAGCGCTGCCAGAAGAATATCAAGGGACTCCAGCAAAGATCATTCAATCCCTTCGCCAATCCATCGAAGAAGCACGGCGGACTATTGCCGATGCGAAAAATCATTAGCCAAACTTGCTGAAACGCACAAACAAGATTTGCTGAATTTATTGTGGCAGGTTCATACCAGCCGCGTGCTATCGGACGCGATTGTCCGCTATGGACAGCTCAAGCACACTTATGTAGTCACAGGTTGGGTGCCTGTTGATGATTTGGATGGATTAACAACCCGGCTTCGAGCGGCATCCAAGGAAATCCTGATCGAGGATTTGCCTACTACGCGTTACGGCGAAAATCTTCATGTGCCGGTGGCGTTATCAACCAATAAATTTCTACGCCCATTTCAGATGCTGGTCAATACGTATGCGCGGCCCCTTTACGGTGAATTAGATCCAACACTTTTAATGGCAATCACGTTTCCGCTTTTATATGGTGCGATGTTTGGAGATTTGGGACAGGGATTGATTCTGCTTGTGTTGGGTCTTTTGATACACAACAAGATTTTTGCGAAAGGGATGCAAAGCCTCGGTCTGTTGATTGCCTATTGCGGCGCATCCGCGGCTGTGTTTGGATATTTGTACGGAAGTATTTTCGGCTTTGAAGGTCAATCGATTGATACGTATCTACACTTCCATTTCGAGCCGCTGTGGATGAGTCCGATCGAAAATATTCTTAGCATTTTGAGCCTAGCTATTGATGTAGGCATCGTTCTCTTGCTCTTTGCCTTCCTGCTCGGAATTTTCAACAATATTCGTTCAAAAGATTGGGCACACTTGATTTTCGGACATACTGGTTTGGTTGCACTGATCTTCTATATCTCTTTCCTTGCTTTGCTTGGCGGATTCCTCGGCAACACTGCAATTGCGCCGAGGGTTGCAGTTGCCATTAGTAAACTCCCACTCCCTTTCACCGCGATCGCTCTGGTATTTGGCCTGTTGGTTATGTTCTCCGGCTTTTTCAGGAATTTGGTAGAAGGTCATCGCCCATTGATCGAAGGGAAGGGCGTTGGCGGCTTTCTGATGTTCCTCGTCCAATCGTTCATGGATGTTTTTGAAACGGTTATAAGTATGCTTAGCAATACGCTTTCCTTTGTACGTGTGGGCGCGTTTGCAGTAGCGCACGGCGGTCTGAGTCTCTGCCATCTTCTCGCTGGCTGGAACCGAGCCGAACGTGAAATTCTGGATCGTCATTCTCATCGGCAATATCATCATCGTCGGACTCGAAGGATTGATCGTAGGCATTCAGACGATGCGTCTGCACTATTACGAGTTGTTTGGCAAGTTCTTTACCGGCGGCGGTATGCGCTTTGAGCCCTTGAAGGTAACTCCTTCGAACGAGGAGGGTTAATTCATCCGAGGCGAGTGAATTGAATTAATCCTGATTTTCTATCGTGCGTAAATAATAAATTTCCAAATCATAAGGAGATAAACAATGTTTGTAGTTTTCGCTGTGCTCGTAGGTTTGATCCCTGTTATTCCTGCTGTGATCTATGTCCTTCAAAACGGGAAGACTAATCCTTCCAAGTCCATATCACGCTTGGTAAATGGGTTTAATGCGTTCAACTTTTTAGTCGGTATGATGGCGGCTGGACTCGGAGTAGTTTGGTTTGCTTCGCCTTCTCTTGTATTTGCCGCTGGACTGAGTCAAACTGCTGCTGTCGCTGATCCATATGCAAGACTCGCCGCGGCGCTTTCAACCGGTTTGGCTTGCATTGGCGCGGGCATCGCAGTCGGCGGCTCCGGCGCGGCCGCGGTCGGCGCAACTGCAGAGAAGCCTAAATCATTCGGTCGTTCGTTGATCTTCGTTGGTCTGTCCGAAGGCATCGCAATCTACGGCTTGATTATTTCCTTCCTCGTTTTGCCGAAGTAATTTTATGAAAGTGCTTGTGATCGGTCATCCGAATGCTGTGCTGGGATTTTCGCTTGCCGGAGTTCACGGTCAGGCAGTGACTAATCCTGATGAAGCTCATCAGGCTCTTGATACTGCTTTGGCGGCGAAGGATGTTGGCATTATCTTGGTAACTCAGGATATTGCCAAACAAATTCAAGCCCGGATGGATGATTTGAAATTACACAGCACGATTCCATTGGTGGTTGAGATTCCGTCGCCGGAAGGTGTTTCTCCGGATGAACCTTCTCTAAGCGAGGTTGTCCTTCGAGCGATCGGCATCAAGCTATGATTCTTTCCTGAACGTGCTTTTCCGCGTTTAGGTGAAACGGATTGGTATTTGAGTTATGAGAGAAGACGAAAATATCGAAGCCCTCTCCCGCGCCATTTTGCGCGATGCGCGGGCGGAGGCTGAACAAATACAAATGGATGCAAAAGCGAAAGCGGATGCAATTCGTCAGCGCGCGAAAGAACAGGCCGAGTTTGAAAGCAAAGTTATCTTGGAACACGCAAGCGTTGAAGCTGAGCGTCTGCGCGGCCAGGTAGTTGCAACAGCTCAGTTGAAAGCTCGTACTTTGCAATTGGAACATCGTGAAAAACTTCTGGAGAAAGTATTCGATACTGCGCGGCAAAGACTTTCTTCTATTCAAAAACGTTCTGACTATGACCAAATTGCGACTTCAACTTCTTAAGGAAGCTTTGATTCAATTGAAAGCGGATCGCGCTGAAGTCCGTGCGGATGATGCGACACAGAAGTCTTTCAAGACGCAAACCATCGAACAAATCTCGAAGGAATTGAACGCGCACATCTCTATGGGAAAATCTCTTGAGAGCGGTCTCGGTGTGGTTGTGGATGCATCTGACGGTCGCTTGCATTATGATAACACGTTGGAGACTCGCTTGAATCGATTGCAAAGCGCGCTTCGTTCATCGGTATATCATGTGTTGATGGGAGAGAAGTTATGAGTGAGCAGATCGGAAGCGTGATCTGGATCAATGGACCGGTGGTTCGCGCCCGCGGCTCGCGTCATGTGGGCATGTTGGAATTGGTGGAAGTGGGCGAGGAGCGTTTGGTCGGCGAAGTGATCGGTTTGAACGGCGACATCATCACCGCACAAGTCTATGAAGAAACATCGGGTATGAAAACGGGCGCGCCGATTTTTGGCACAGGCTTGCCACTTTCGGTTGAACTCGGTCCCGGTTTATTGAAAAGCATCTTTGACGGAGTCCAGCGTCCGTTGCCTTTGATCGAAATGCAGTCCGGTTCATTCATCGGGCGCGGCATGAGATTGGATCCGTTGTATCGGAAAGACCGCTGGAAGTTTACTCCGACAGCGAAGGTCGGCGATGTGGTGAGTGGCGGCGCGATCCTCGGCGTTGTGATGGAAACCGAAACCTTTGAGCATCGCATTATGGTGCCGCCCGATCTTTCCGGAATTTTGAGTTGGGTCGCGTCACCTGGTGAATACACCATCGAAGAGCCGATTGCGCGATTGAAGATCGGCAACGAAGAAAAAGAATTGACCATGCTGCAACGCTGGCCAGTGCGCCGATTGCGTCCTTATAAATCCCGTTTGGGTGTGAACACGCCATTGATTACAGGTCAGCGCGTGTTGGATACATTCTTCCCCGTCGCGAAAGGCGGCGCGGCGGGAATCCCTGGCCCGTTCGGTTCGGGAAAGACAGTAACACAACATAGCATTGCCAAATGGGCTGATGCGCAAGTCATCGTTTATATAGGATGTGGCGAACGCGGCAATGAAATGACCGAGGTCTTGCAGGAGTTTCCGCATTTGGTTGACCCGCGCTCTGGCCGTCCGTTGATGGAACGCACGGTGTTGATTGCAAACACATCCAACATGCCGGTTGCCGCACGCGAAGCGAGTATCTATACCGGCATTACGATTGCTGAATATTATCGCGATATGGGTTACCACGTGGCATTGATGGCAGATTCAACTTCGCGTTGGGCTGAAGCCTTGCGTGAAGTGTCAGGCCGTTTGGAAGAAATGCCGGCTGAGGAAGGTTATCCCGCTTATCTTGCAGGACGCCTCGCAGAATTCTATGAGCGCGCCGGTTATGTCGAAACGACCAATGGCAATCAAGGTTCGGTTACCATCGTCGGCGCGGTCTCGCCTCCTGGTGGTGACTTTTCAGAGCCGGTCACGCAACACACCAAACGGTTTATCCGCTGCTTCTGGGCATTAGATAAATCGCTGGCATCCGCGCGGCACTTTCCATCCATCAACTGGCTGGATAGTTATAGCGAATATCTCGAAGATGTAGCGGGTTGGTGGCGCGAGCAGGTTGGCATGGACTGGTTGGCGATGCGAAACCACGCTATGGAAATACTGAGCGAAGAGAGTCGGCTGTCGCAGATCGTGAAACTGGTGGGACCCGATGCGCTTCCAGATGAAGAACGCCTGGTGTTGGAAACTGCCCGTTTGATTCGAGAGGGGTTTCTGCAACAAAATGCCATGGATCAGGTGGATGCATATTCGACACTTCAAAAGCAGGTTCGCATGTTGAACCTCATCCTGCATTTCTATGAGCGTGCACTGCGAATCGTCAAGCATGGCGCGCCGATTTCTATCATCCATAATCTGCCCAGCGTGGATACATTGATCCGCATGAAGACTCTTGTGCCGAATGAAGAACTGGAAAAAATGGATGATATTCAAAAAGAAGTCGACGAGCAAATGAGTCGATTGGATTCGGAGTACCGATGAGCGATGTCATTGTGCAAGGCGGACAGGAAGTCCTCGGCGTAAACCGCATCGAAGGTCCTATCGTTTTTGTGGAAGGCGCGGCTAACGTCAGTTATGATGAAGTGGTAGAGATTCGCGATTCGCAGAATCGTTTACGGCTCGGCCGCGTGCTGGAAGTCGGAGAGAAAATCGCGGTCATCCAAATCTTTGCCGGTTCGACCGGCCTTTCGATTGATGGCACACGCGTCCGCTTTTTGGGCGATACGCTTCGCGTCCCTGTTGCGGAAGAAATGCTGGGGCGCGTCTTCGATGGCTTAGGTAATCCCATTGACGGCGGTCCACAACCATTGACTGATAAGTATGCCGATGTCAATGGAAAGCCGATCAACCCAACGGCGCGCGTGTATCCACGCGACTACATTCAAACCGGCATCTCAGCCATTGATGGGATGAACACGCTTCTGCGCGGACAAAAACTTCCCATCTTCTCCGGGGCAGGCATGCCGCACGATCAACTTGCCGCGCAAATCGTTCGACAAGCGACATTGGGTGCGGAGGCTGGAGCGCCCGCTTCGCAGTCGGAACAATTCGCGATTGTGTTCGCAGCGATGGGTGTTAAGCACGATGTGGCGGACTTCTTCCGTAAATCGTTTATGGAAAGCGGTGCGTTGACTCGTGTCGCGATGTTTTTGAATCTTGCAGATGATCCGCCGGTTGAACGTTTGGTCACACCGCGCGCTGCACTGACGTTAGCCGAATATCTGGCTTATGAGCGACAAATGCACGTGCTGGTCATTCTCACCGATATGACCAACTATTGCGAAGCTCTTCGACAAATTTCAAACATCCGCGGCGAAGTGCCGAGCCGCAAAGGTTATCCTGGTTATCTCTATAGTGACCTTGCATCGCTTTATGAGCGCACGGGTCGCATCCGCACCAGCGAAGGCTCGATCACACAAATTCCGATTCTGACCATGCCCAACGATGACATCACACATCCCGTCCCCGACTTGACTGGCTACATTACCGAAGGTCAGATAACTCTCGGACGGGAGCTCGATCACCAGGGCGTTTATCCGCCGATCGCGGTATTGCCCAGCCTCTCGCGCTTGATGAAGGATGGTATTGGCGGTCCGATAATGATGATGCAAAGCGAGGCGGTTGGCAGTCAATCGCGTATGATGGATCATGGCACTGGGAAAGATCGCACTCGCGCTGATCATCCGCATCTCGCGGCTCAACTTTATGCGGCTTATGCTCACACGCAGGATGTGCGCGCCCTGGCTTCGGTAATCGGCGAGGAAGAGTTGGGTGATGTTGATAAAAAATACTTGCAAGTCGGACGTGCCTTCGAACGGGAATTCGTCAACCAATCTCCCACGGAGAATCGCACGATTGAACAGACACTAAACATTGCTTGGAAATTACTTTCGATGTTGCCGAAGGATGAATTGACCCGCGTCAGCCTGGACGAGATTAAGAAATATTATCAAGGTGAAGATGCCGACCATTAATGTCGCGCCGACCCGCACGAATCTGATCCGTATCAAAAAGGAACTTCGTTTTGCGCGCGAGGGATATGAAATCCTGGATCGCAAACGTCAAGTGTTGACTACGGAACTCGTCCGCGTGGCGCACGAAGCGGATATCCTTCAAAAGGAAGTGTGGAAACTTTTGGAGACGGCTTACCGCGCGTTGGAGACGGCGCGCTTGACGATGGGCAGTGACCATGTGGAATGGGCGGCTCTCGCCGCGAACAAAACCGTGGATGTTCATCTCAAACTGCGCGGCATCATGGGCGTTGCCATACCTGTGATTGAAGCCCGCGGTGACTTGCCCAAAATGTTATATAGTTTGAGTGGAACTAGTGCTTCTTTGGATGAGGCCGCTGTTGCCTTCCGAGAGGTGGTCATCAAGACCCCGCAACTCTCCATGCTTGTGACCACGGTCTGGCGGTTGGCTGGCGAGCTTCGCAAGACACAACGCCGCGTGAATGCGCTTCAACACATCTTTATTCCTGCATACGAAGAGACCGTCGCGTTTATTGTAAGTTCGCTCGAAGAGCGTGAACGGGAAGAGACTTTTCGATTAAAATGGTTGAAGTCCAAGATGGAACGTACGGAGTTCGAATCGGCTCCGGCATAACATAAGGTTAATTATCAGAGTGACGAGGAGACAACCATGAAATTTTGCGTATTGGGCACGGGACTGGTTGGGCAAACCATTGGTTCGAAGCTGGTCCATTTGGGACATAATGTGATGATGGGTTCCCGCGATGCAAGCAATCCAAAAGCCGTCGAGTGGGCTAATAAAGAAGGGAGTCCGCGCGCGTTGTATGGGACATTTGCAAATGCTGCCGCTTACGGGGAAATTAATTTTTAATTGCACATTGGGAACTGCCTCGCTGGAAGCGCTTCATCAGGCTGGCGCTGATAATTTGAAAGGCAAGATTATTATTGATACAGCCAACCCGATTGATTATTCAACCAATGAGTGGTCGCTGACTGTTTGTAATACCGATTCGCTGGGCGAACAAATTCAGCGCGCTTTCCCCGAAGCGCGGGTTGTAAAATCTTTGAATACCATCAATTGCAATGTCATGGTCGAGCCGAATAAATTATCGGAACGAACCGATATCTTTGTCAGCGGAAACGATCTCGAAGCCAAGAAGACGGTTACGAAACTCCTGCGCGATTTTGGCTGGATATCGGTCATTGATTTAGGGGATATCATCACCTCACGCAGTGTGGAGATGTATATAGTTCTCTGGCGAAATTTCAGGCATGTTGTAAACTCCTATCGCTTCAATATAAAACTGGTAAGTCATTAGGATGTCGTTGCGAGCGAAGCGAAGCAACCTCATATAATGAACATTCGATTGTTGATTGCGAGGAGATTGCTTTGTCGCTACGCTCCTCGCAATAACATTGGTCATTCACTAGATAGGGTTTTGGCGATAGAATCCCAGAACCCTTTTTTATTTACTGCTTCTTGCATAAATATATGAACTTGGTTTCAGTGATTTCAGGGCAAGGAGCATAACAATGGTTGAGATAGTTGTGCAGTACCCTGTAAGATGAAAGCGCTGCGAAAGATTTTAGAAGAACTTTCCTTTCTTCACGTTCCTGACCTTTTGCCCGATCTCGCAATCGAAGGCATTGCGATTGATAGCCGCGCAGTCAAGCCCGGTTATTTATTCGTCGCGATGAAAGGCAGTTCGTTCGACGGACACGATTTCATCACGAAAGCGATTGAGAACGGCGCGGCTGCCATTGTGGGCGAAAAAGATATCAGCGGATTGAAAGTTCCTTATATTCAAGTTGAAAATACGCGTCAAGCTCTGACGTGGATTGCGGCTTCGTTTTACGATTTTCCTGCTCGCAAGCTGACGGTGATTGGCGTCACCGGCACGGATGGAAAAACGACCACCTGTAATTTGATCTACAAGATTTTGTCGGCGGCAGGAATCAAAGCCGGTTTGATTTCAACGGTCAATGCCGTGATTGGTGATGAAGTTTTGGATACCGGATTTCACGTCACCACACCGGATGCCCACGATGTTCAGCATTATCTTGTCCGAATGGTCGAAGCTGGGCTAACGCATGTTGTGCTGGAGACCACATCACACGGTTGGGCGCAACATCGTGTGGACGCCTGCGAGTTTAACATTGGCGTGATCACAAATATCACGCATGAGCACCTTGACCAGCACGGTTCATATGAAAATTATCGCGCCGCGAAGGGGCGATTATTTACGTCACTTGAAACAACGTTATCCAAGCCGCAAGGTAATCCACGCTTGGCGGTGTTGAACCGCGATGACCGTTCGTATGAATATCTCGATTCAATCACCAAAGTCAAAAAAATCAGCTATGGAATTGAAGCGAGCGCGAATATTCGCGGAGATGAAATTCAATATAGCCCGTTTGGAATTCAATTCACGGCGGTCAGCAATGATTTACGAGTGAAGATAAAAAGTAAGTTAGTTGGAGCTTACAATGTTTCAAATTGTCTCGCGGCATTTACGACAACCGTGATTGGGCTTGGCATCAAACCGGAGATCGCGGCAAGGGGAATCGAATCGTTGGAAGGTGTGCCGGGGCGCATGGAGCGGATTGATCTTGGACAGAACTTTACGGCGATTGTTGATTTTGCCCACACGCCGAATGCGTTGAAGGTTACGCTGGAAGCTGCGCGCGCCCTCACCCCTCATTCCCCTCTCCCATTGGGAGAGGGGCTAGGAGTGAGGGCGCGCGTGATTGCAGTCTTTGGTTCGGCGGGATTGCGCGATAAAGAGAAGCGCCGTATGATGGCGGAGACGTCCATTGAGCTGGCTGATTTGACGGTGCTGACTGCCGAAGACCCGCGTACGGAATCGCTGGAGGGAATTCTCGAGGAAATGGCGACCGGTGCGAGGTCGAAGGGCGGACGCGAAGGTGAGACATTTTGGCGCGTCGCGGATCGCGGCGAAGCGGTCAAGTTTGCACTACGTCTGGCGCGTCCCGGCGACATCGTGCTTTCATGCGGAAAAGGTCACGAGCAATCCATGTGCTTTGGCGCGATTGAATATCCGTGGGATGATCGCATTGCGACGCGCGCCGCATTGAGCGAATTGCTTGGCGTTGAAGGTCCAAAGATGCCTTATTTGCCGACGCAAAATAAAACCGAAGAGGAGTGGTTGAAATGATGGAAGTGAAACCGGTCATGCTGACCGGCAAACTGGTTCGGCTTGAACCGCTGAGCGAGGCGCATGTGCCAGGCTTGACCGCGGTCGGAATGAATGATGATATCTGGCGCTGGTTGCCGTATGGTTTTATGCGGAATGAAGATGATATTCGAGGCTGGGTGAGGGAAATGTTAAATCGGACGGCGGATGGAACGGATAGGCCGTTTGCCGTGATTTATTTGGCGTCGGGACGCGTGGCAGGCGCGACGCGTTACATGGATATCCATCCGAAGGATTACGCATTGGAAATCGGCGGGACGTGGTATGGAGTTGAGTTTCAGCGGACGATGGTCAACACCGAAACCAAATACTTGTTATTGTGCCATGCCTTTGAAGACTTGAAGTGCATCCGTGTGCAGTTGAAAACCGATTTGCGCAACGAACGTTCACAACGCGCTATTGAGCGCATCGGTGCGGTGCGTGAAGGTGTCCTGCGTAACAATATGATCATGCCCGATGGGTATTATCGTAGTTCGGTGTATTATAGTATTTTGGATAATGAATGGCCCGCGGTGAAGAAGCGCTTGGAAGAAATGATGAATAAGACAGGGTCAAAATAGCCTAACGGTATGGCTCATCTGCCGGGCAAAACCTTCTCTTCTTATCTCGAGAACAGTTTTGAAAGGTAAGAGATCAGAATGGAATACAACCCGGGTGGAATGCCCCACACCTGATTCAACTGGACCAACACAGGGGGAATCAGAAGATTGATGAGAGTGACAGCGTTAAGGAGTGGACGGCCGTACTTCTTGACCTGGGTTTCGAGCACCTTCCATGAAACCAGAATGGCCATGAAAGCCCAACCGAACAGTTGCGATGTATAAACTCCCTGTAGGGTCAACCAAATTCCGGACACAAGAATCAGACCGATCTGCAGTGCCTCTTTGAAGTGCTTCTGTGAAACTAGATACCCAATGGCTGCGATCACTAATACCCACAACAGCTTGAACGAAAAAAAGATGCCGAGAATCTCGCTGCCCGGATGGTTTATCAGGCCTCCCAGGCCTCCGGGAAAAAGATCCTGCAGACGCTGGTGGGTAAAAACCCACAGACCGACATAGACTCCGCCCACAAGCAGAAAGCGCAGGTATTCCTTTCCGCTGAACAGAATCCAGACCAAGCCGAGCCAGAGGATCAAGCTTGCCTCATGCGTGGCGAGCGAAAACGCAAATAGAGACGCCTTGGCCCTTCCATCCAAATTGAAGGTGAAGGCGGCGACCACGAAGAGGCTGACGAGGACATCAGGATATCCGGGCGTGCAGATTTGAAAATAAATGAAACTGGCCGTTTCCAGGGACAGGAGCTGCCACCAGGGGAGGGGAACTTGATTCCGCTGGAACCAGAGCCAGACCATCCACACGAGAAGCAGGGTGCAGAGAAAGGAAAAGACACTGAACCAGAAGTCCCCGCGGAAAAAGAGGATATTGGCAAGGCTGGGCATCAGAAAACGCTGATGCAAGTTGAGCGTGGTGGTCCTATTGAAGGCCACTACACTTGAGTTGACATACTCATTCGCATAGCCCGAGATCGGACCTGGAAACACAAGCAGGCAAAGGAACAAGAATGCGAGTACCGGCTGCAACACTCGAAGCCAACTGAGTTTGTCCGCCGCTTGCCGATTAGTTTTAAGAATTCCCTTTGCAACAGGATAACTCAGGAGGGCGAGCGTGAGAAGAAAGCAGATTCCACGCAACGGTGTAATCACGCCGTTTAGAAGGTCCACATCGCTGGCGAGGAAAGGCTGCGCGAAAAATCCTTTTAGGGGGGTATATCGGAAAAGGTAGTAGAACCATGTAAGCGGGACGAGGGCCAGAGAAAAGATGCCGACAACACCGCACCACCAGAGAACCTCATCGCGGATAGCCGTGTAGGTAATGGACCAGCCTTTTTTCATTTTATTGCCTTCTTTTTTCTGGGCGCAAAAGGCAGGGGGCAATGGGCGTCGATGCTTCCAGCACGTTTTTCTTTCGTGCAATCAAGCCGACAGTCCATCCCGTCGATTAGCCGCTCAAAATTGTACGACGGATCCAAGCAAACCGTCAGGGGTAAGAATGATACGGCGGCGCTATGAAGTTAGGCCTTAAGAATCTGAAGATGGAACTGGACGACAAACTCGGGGAACAATTGTATGAGGCATACCTTCGGGTGATCGTTCAGGCGGCTGGTTGATGCGTCAATGGACGCAATCTATTAACAGGAACAGATATTCTCACCCTGGCGAGATGGAACACCAAGAAATTCCATGCTGGTCATCTTCCCGTTTGCCTTTGATATGTAAGCTCTTCCGACTGGCGGTGCGTGAAGGCGTCCTGCGCAACAGCATGATCATGCCCGATGGGTATTATCGTAGTTCGGTGTATTATAGTATTTTGGATAACGAATGGCCCACGGTGAAGGCGCGTTTGGAAGAGATGATGAATAATGGGAGTTCAGATTAAATAGCAGTGGTCTGCTGGAGCCGCTGCTCAATAAACACAGACGGCGTTGAGTATTTCTCAAACAAATGTCGTTCATCCTATCCAGCTAAAGAGTGGTGTCTTCCTTTTCCTATCGTCTATCTTGCAGATGCTGCGCCTAGCTGGAGAAGCTTACGGCCAATCAGGATAAACCATAGCACGGAGAGCAGGAAGAAGATGCCAAAGAATGGGGAACCAGCCATCGCCGGCCCTGCTGCATTGATATACATGGCTAATCCGATTCCGTTTGCCAGGATTCCCACATAACCAGCCACTCGGCCCAGGATATTGCTCCTCAGCATGACGGCTGAGATGATTAGGCCAGCAAAGGCAAGTGGAATGCCGCCTTCCACGCTCCCGCTGATACCACCGAGCACGCTGACGGCCAAGGCGGCTTGCCCGGCTGCCAGGAATTGCGATTTCAGCGCTTCGGTTGTCGCAGCCGCGTATAGGTCGCTCAGCGTAAGTAAAGTAAAAAGTTTACTCGTGGCGAAGTTGGCCGCGATTCCTGTAAAAGCGAGGGACCGCAGCAATTGCCATGATACTTTCACTGGCTCGCCTGAGAGCGATATAGAGGGCGAGGAACATGGGGACAAACAGAACGAGGCCATAAAGTTCCAGGATCCCAAAATCGAAGAGTCCAACTAACCTGTTGTTATGAAATAGGCTAAACCAACCGGCAGCATCCGTGAGGCTGGGCGCTGAAGTGGCGATGTAGACGATCATCTCGATGATGAAGAGTGCTCCGACAATAAGAGCACACCAGCCGCCAACTTTATAGATGCTTTTCCAGTTGGAATCTGCAATTTGGTCATTAGCATCTTGATTCTTCATTTTATCCATCCTTTTCCATTTGAGTATGAGGAGCGGCTGGCATCGAGCCGCCTAACTAGTGATGAGACCGACCGTCTAATTGGTTTTAGGCAAACCCCCAATTCCTAAATTAATTTCGGTGATTAGGCGGTTTTAGATTAAAATGCGTTGAAAAAAATTATAGCACAGCTTCAGTCGCCTCGATATGTATTCTTTACTTGGTTGCTATCGTCACGCTTGTCATCACGTCGCTGGGAGGCGACTTCCGTAGCGATACATCTGCACTCCTACGACCATGATCCAGAGGGCGAGGGCGCGGACACAGATGAACTGGCAGAGCCCGAGGATGTAGGAGGATGGGACCACGGGGGCCGCCGCCCCTAAAAGTCCTATGATGCTGGCGATCACGCCGAAGATCGCCGTCCACTTGCCAAAGAAGCTTCTTGCCATAGGCACACACCACAGGATGTACCCAATGGGGCCGATGGCGAAGCTAAGGACAGTCTGGAGTGGGAGGGCATAATAGCCATAGGTGGCTGCCGCGACGAAAGAAGCCTTCAGAGCATCGGTGGCGGCGCTGGCGTATCCTTGTGATAAGCTGACGAGCGTCAGGGAGTTCAACTCGGTCACGCTGACATCGTAGATGATGTAGAACATGGAAAGCAGGCTGCCGAGCAGAGCCAAGGTTCTGTTGTGCCGCTGTAGCACGATGTAAAGGGCAACCGTAGGCGCGATAGACAGGAAGTCTATGACAATCCACAGGCTCCAAGTCATCGAAGCCAGAAACTGGTGTTGTGCGACCAGCTGCAGATAAGAGGCGGGATCGCTAGGGTAGCCCGAGGCGTAGAGCGTTCTGCCCCCCCAGGCCACACCGAATGACACGAGACCCGTCAAAATCGCAAGAATTCCGCTGACGCAGTACAACCCCTCTCCATTTTCGATCAACGGTTTCCGTGGCGGAAACATCTCTGTGGGTATTTTCCATTGTTGACTCTCCTTTCGATGACCGCGGCCATCGAAAGCCGCGGATGGCGGTTTATAGAGAACCATAGACTATGCTTGACCCAGTACGTCTAAATCGTGATTAGGCTATTTGTCTAATTGTTTTTAGGCAAATCGCCTAATGTTTTAAAATAATTTCGGTGATTGGCGGTCATTGATTAAAACACGCTGAAAAAATTATAACATTACTTCATTTGCTTTGATTGATAAACAATCCCCGATGCCTTTAGCGTCGGGGATTTTATTCTTTACTTGGTTGGGATATTCGTGCCTATCATCGGATTGCCTATGAAGCTGGAGTTGGTCTTCGTCCCCAACCACCACCCATGCTAGTGATTTTCTCTGGCTCGATGACGATGATCACGCGCACCTGCTCGCGCCCTCCGTACCAGGAGTAGGGCTTACCGGTATATTTCTGGGACAGCTTCTCGATGTGCTCAGCGCCGCCATCCGTGGTCATCTTGATGACTCGTCCGCGTACCTGGAAATAGCGCGTGGGATTATCCGGTGCAGAGATGACAACAGCCACGCGCGGGTCCCGCTTGATATTCTTGAGCTTCACGTAGCCCTGCACGCTGTTGATGATGACGTGCTCGCCGTCGGTGTCGACCCAAGTCTGGGTAACCTGGGGCGAACCATCCTTCATCAAAGTTGCGATGTAGCAGGTGCTTGGCTGGCGTAGCAATGCCATTATTTCTTCAGTGAGTTTTACCATAGTTACCTTATCTTTCTGTTGTTTACTTGGTTGAGATCGTCACACTCGCCATCGCGTCGCCGGTGAATGTGGGGTTTGTCTGTGGGTCGCGGCGGGTGATGCCATTGACCACATCCATGCCGCTGATCACTTGTCCAAAGATGGTGTAATCGCTTTCGGATAAGCCATATGGGCCAAACATAATAAAGAATTGACTTCCGTTCGTATTCGGTCCGGCATTTGCCATCGCCACCACACCGGCTTTATCAAAAGCCAGATCGTTCTTTTCATTGACGAATTGATAGCCGGGTCCGCCTGTGCCGGTGCCGGTCGGGTCGCCGCCTTGCGCCATAAAGCCGTCAATCACGCGATGGAAGGTCGTACCGTTATAGAATCCCTGATTTGCAAGGAAGACAAAACTGTTGACCGTGATCGGCGCTTTATCGGGATAAAGCTGGATGACGAACTGGCCGCCTTTCGCCATTTGGACGGTGGCGAAATATTGTTTGGTTGTATCAATCGTCATCGGCGGCGGCGGATGACCATTGCAAAGTTTTAACGGTCGGGACTGCGACCGCGCCGGGTGCCTGCGTGCTGGAGGTTTGTGCCGGCGCTGCGGCTCATCACTGTGTATGCAATCGGCGACTGCAATGATTACCGCGATTAGGCGATGCCCGCCCATTGAATGCTGGTCAATCCGCCTGAACTTTTGGTTTCGAATTGCGTTTATTGTTTCTTGCCATGATTTTTCTCACTAATTGTTGAATTGTCATTGCGCCAGTTGAATGCTAGTCAATCCGACTCGCAGCTTTTTGCTTTTCATATTGCGTTTCGTTTCTTCTTGCCAATGATTATTTCTCATTGTTTATGGTGTTGGCGTTTCGCCGCCTAAATCAATCTTTACTGTCAGCGCATCGCCGAAAAACCAGCCCTCATCGGACATGCGCCACGTACTGATGATGATTCCCGTTCCGCTCGGCGCGGTCATGGGGATGGACAAATCCAATTGCTCACCGGGATTGACTGCTTGAGTCAACGTATAGTTGGAGCCTCCCATCGGGTCTCCGCCATAGAATGCGAATTGAAAGCCCGGTTTCCATGCGCATGTACCGTTATTTATAACCTGCCATGTTTTTGTGAACGTCTCGCCGGGATTTCATGGGCGAAAAATCTGGTACGGTCACGTCTTTGATCCAGCGCAAATGATAACATGAGGGAGTGGCAGTTGCGCTTGTCTCTATGAGATTAACGTTGATCAATGTGACCGTGACGGTCGGCGTCAGAGTTGGAGTGAATGTCGGATGCGCGGCTGCGGTTTGGGTTAGGTTGGAGGCGAAGGTAGCCACTGCCGCAGTTTGAACGCCGCTGAAGTTCGACTGCCAGATTTTGAAACGTTTGAGTGGAGCCGCGTAAAACGATCGCCATGATCAACGCAAGCACGACCAGGATGATGATGATCAGGATGGATCTTCTTTTCATGCCGCGCCTTCGTGTTTGAATGTTTCCAAATGTTTACGGCGTGGCAGTATCTTCAGGCGTATTGTGACGTTGGAGTATTGGTCGCTCCGTTGCGCCTTCCATACGATTTTTACCCACACGGATTGGCCGAAGAACGTGCCGTTTGCATCCGACATTTTCCATGTTCCGGTTGCTTCGCCAGCTGTGGTTCGGAGCAATCATTGGAACAGAGATTTGATATTGGTCGCCGGGGGTGACGGGTTGGGTCAGCGTCACCGTAGAGCCGCCCATCGGGTCTCCGCTGATAAGCGTCCATTTAAATCCTGCCTGCCAGGCGCAGCCGCCTGTATTTTGTACCATCCATGTTTTGGTAAATTTTTTGCCCGGTTGCATTTTGGTATCATCTGGTATGCTGACATCCTTGATATAGAGCAATCCATAACACGAAGCGGTTGGACTGCTTATCGTGCTTACGGCGGTGATGGGTGTGCCACTGCCGTTGAGGGGGACAAACGTATTGAATGTAACTATCGTATTGGTAGGCGCAGGCGTATCAATCGGAACCTCTGTAGGCATGGCCTGGGCGGTCTCGGTCAGGCCGGAGACGAACGCGGCGACTGCCAATGTTTGAATATCAGATACGCTAACAGTTGGAGTCTGCGCGGCTTGGTTTCCGCTGCACGCGGCTAGTGTTATCGCAATGACCGTAATGATTAATGTCAATTTTGTCTTTTGCATTTTTTCCTTTCTTCGACAAGCCGATATTTTACCTCGAATTATTGAACGTGTCCTGAGAAGAATTTTCGGGCGAAATCTTTTCTGCTATACTTGAGGTATGGCAAAACATTTGGTGCTGGTTGCCGGAAATATTGGAGCAGGGAAGACATCGCTGACAGAGCGGATCGGCGCGCGCCTGGGTTGGCATACCGGCTATGAATCAGTTGCGGATAATCCGTATCTTTCCGACTTTTATGCGGATATGCACGCCTGGGCTTTTCACCTGCAGATTTTCTTTCTAGGTCATCGAGCCGAACAATATCTCGAAGCCGCACACGATGCGCGTTCCGCTATCCTTGACCGGAGTATTTACGAAGATTTTTATATCTTTGCACGCGCCTTGCACCACATGGGAAACCTTGCTGAACGCGATCATCTTTCCTATCAGCGCCTTTTTGATTTGGTTGTTAACAGTTTGCCGCGTCCCGATTTGTTGATTTATTTAAAAGCGCCGGTATCCGTGCTGATGAATCGAATTCATAAACGCGCCCGCAATATGGAAACTGGCATCACTACTGATTATCTCACATTGCTTGATTCATTCTACAATGAATGGCTGGCAGCATTCGATCTTTGTCCGGTTTTGACGATTCAATCGGATGATTTGGATTTTGTACATCAACCCAAACATTTGGAGATGGTTGTGCAAAGAATTCAAGATAAGCTTGCTGGCAAGGAAGTCGTGGATTTGAGGGGTAATTGATTTTATGGATGAATCTGTTTTCCTAAAAATTCCGCTTTTTCAAGATGTGCCATCTTCTGAATTATTTCAGATGGTCAATGAATTGCCGGTCGAGACTTACGAAGCGGGCGCTTATATTTTTCGCGAAGGCGAAGCAGGCGAGAACCTTTACGTTGTCATGGACGGTTCGCTTGAAGTTCTTTTGGGCGCAGATTCTCCGGATGAGATGTTGTTGCGAACTTGTGGTCCTGGAGAATATATCGGTGAAATGAGTTTGATTTTGCCGGATGGCAAGCGGACTGCTTCCGTCCGCTCGAAGACGCGGACGCGAACCTGGGTAATGAGTTGCACCAAGTTTCAGGAAATTTTAAAGCGCTGGCCCATGATGGCGTATTCGATGGTGCGAATATTGAGTGAACGCCTCGGCGCGACGAACGAAGCCACCTTTCGTGATCTGAGCGAAAAGAATCGTCAACTGCAAAAGGCTTATGATGAACTCAAAGCCGCGCAGGAACTGTTGATCGAAAAAGAACGTCTCGAACGCGAACTCCAAGTTGCTGCTGAAATTCAGTTGAGCATTCTGCCCGATCAACTTCCGACCGTTGAAGGCTTTGATTTTGGGGCGCGCATCCTGCCCGCGCGTCATGTGGGCGGGGACTTTTACGATGTATTTCCAAATGGCACCGATCAATTCGGCGTTGTCATTGGTGATGTGGCAGATAAAGGCATCCCCTCCGCATTATTTATGGCGCGATCTCATGCGCTCATCATGGCTGAAGCGGACACCGGCTTGGCTCCCGGTGCGGTACTGGGTTTGGTTAATCGCCATATCACACATTTGGAAAAATCAGCTCAATTTGTCACAGCTTTATATGGCATTCTGAATTCCGTGACCGGTGAATTTTCTTATGCCCGCGCTGGACATGAACCGCCGCTCATTCTATTTCCGGATGGAAAAATCGAGCGCGTCTCGCATGGACCGGGGATGGCACTTGGACTTTGGGATGCGATCACGCTCGATGAACACACCGTGATTCTTGAACCGAACAGCACGTTGGTTCTTTTCACGGATGGTTTGACGGATTGCCGCGATCCCAATGGAGTTTCCTTCGGCCTCGAGCGCATCAATGCCACCTTGCGCGGACTCGTTGGACTTTCTGCTCAACAAGTCTGCGACCGATTATTTGATGCGCTGATGGAATATCAAGGCAGTGCCAAGCAGGATGACGATGTGACTCTGGTCGCTATCCATGCCGCAAAGAAATAAATTGTTCTGAATAAAATGAAGGTTGCCATCACGGCAACTTTTGTTGATTAAGCTTTCTTCAAGGCTTGTTCAACATCTTCTAGTAAATCATCTTTATGTTCGATCCCAACCGATAGCCTGACCAATCCCGGATCCACTGCAATTTGCGAACCCGCTGTCGAAAGATGAGTCATCGCCGCGGGAACTTCGATTAGCGATTTCACTCCGCCTAATGATTCGGCTAGCGTGAAAACCTTGGTCGCTTCTGCAAAGCGTACCGCCGCATCGCGTCCATCTTTCATAATAATGGAGATCATCCCACTTCCGCTTCGCATTTGTCGTTTTGCGATATGGACTTGCGGATGGCTTTGATGAAACGGATATAGTACTTTTGCTACTTTCGGATGCTGGGATAAGTAATCTGCAAGGGCGATTGCGTTCTCTGCATGACGCTCCATACGGATATGCAGTGTCTTGAGTTCCGCGCAAAACTAAAAAGCAATCCATCGGTCCCGGCACCGCGCCAACCGCGTTTTGCAAAAAAGCTAATTGTTCATATAATGATTTGTCCTTGACTATTGCTATCCCGGCCACCACATCTGAATGTCCGCCAAGATATTTGGTCATCGAATGGACAACGATGTCCGCACCTAGTTCAAGTGGGCGCTGATTGTATGGTGTGGCAAACGTGTTGTCTACAACGAGCAGTGGATGATTGGGATGAGCATGAACAATTTCTGCAACCGCGTGAATGTCGGTGATGCTCAGCAAGGGATTGGTTGGAGTTTCGAGCCAGACCATTCGTGTGGTCGGTTTCAAGGCCTCAGCCACAGTCTCAGGATCGGTCGTGTCAACAAAATCAAAGTCGAGACCGAAGCGGCGCAGCACTTTATCGAATAAGCGAAATGTGCCGCCATACACATCGTTGCCAGCCAGCACATGAGCGCCGCTGTTCATCAATCGCAGAACAGTATCCGTTGCGGCTAATCCGGAAGAAAAGGCGATTCCAAATTGACCGCCTTCAAGCTCCGCCACACAATTTTCAAGCGCCAGCCGCGTTGGATTTTTCGTGCGCGCATATTCATACCCCTGCCGCGCTTTACCCACGCCGTCCTGCGCGAATGTGGAAGTTTGATAGATGGGCGTCATCACCGCGCCATTGTTCGGATCGGGTTCCTGTCCTGCGTGAATGGTAAGGGTTTCAAATCTCATCTCGTCTCCTTTAGCGTTATACTTATTCCATTATAAACGAGGCGATATGACAAAAACTATTCTTTCTGTTCTTGCGCACCCTGACGACGAATTTTTTGGAATGGGCGGCACGCTGGCGCTGTATGCGCGCCAAGCCTATGACGTGTATTATGTTTGCGCGACGCGTGGCGAAGCGGGCACAGTGGATCCTGAACATATGAAAGGTTTCAAATCCATCGGCGAATTGCGCGAGGGCGAATTGCGCTGTGCCGCAGAGCATTTGGGATTGAAAAATGTTTTCTTCTTGGATTATCGTGATTCAGGAATGCCAGGTATGGATGCAAACAAAGACCCCAACGCACAGATCAATCATTCGATTGATGAAGTTGCTGGCAAAGTCGTTAAATATATTCGCGAGCTCAAGCCGGATATTGTTTTAACGTTCGATCCGATTGGCGGATATCGTCATCCCGATCATATCCACATTCAACAAGCAACAGTGCTTGCCTTTGAAAAATCAGATGACGCTTCCTTCCACCCTGAAAGTGGATCGCCGTTTAAAGCGCGTGCTTTATACTTCCATGTTTTTCCGCATCGCTTCTTACGCTTCGTGACGCGTCTCATGCCGATCGTTGGCGTGAACCCGCGCAAATTTGGCCGCAATAAGGATATTGATCTTAAGGCACTGGTCGAGTTTGATTTTCCAACACATGTAAAGGTTGATATCGGTTCTGTATCTCAAATCAAAGCGGAAGCGGGAGCTTGTCACGCCTCACAAGGCGGAGTCCAGATGCGGCGTGGACTGATGGGTATCGCTACGCGCTTGATGGGTGACTACGAAAATTACATGCGCGCTTATCCGCCGGTTGACGGGAATTCAGCGCGTTACAAAAGATTTGTTCGAAGGAATATAAAAGATACTTTATGGTTGTTCTTTATACAAGCATCTATTTATTCAAAAAATAAATGTAAGGGCGACCCAATTGGGTCGCCCATTTTTATTTCTTCAAAATTTGAAGTGAATGAATATCCGCCCGAAGTTCTTGTCATCCTTTTCCAGGCGATGATATAGCTTTTTGATATGTCCTTGATTCAAAAAGCGCAAGACCTTTTTCTTGAGTTGACCACTGCCTTTGCCAGGGATGATCTCTACTAATTCGATTTTCTTTTCAATCCCTTCTTCCACGATGCGATTCAATTCCGCATCGATCTGGTCGCCGCGATTGTAAATGTCGTGTAAGTCGAGTTTAAGTTTTGCCCTTATTTCTTTTTATCTTGCTTGGTAAAAAATCAAATGGCGGACGTTGGTTTAGCTTCATAACGCTTGCGCCCATTTCACCCACATATATCGCAGAAATAGATGCTGTGTCACATCCGAGCCTTTGAAAATTGTCAAGCGGCAGACCAAGATAATGCGCCACTGCCAATTTGATCGGGTCGGCGTGAAAGACGCAGGCGATGATATCCTGTGCCTTATGCGCGGCGATGATTTTATCCAGCGATGCAACTACGCGTGACTGGCATTGATAAAATGTTTCGCCTTCGGGAAATTGTGCACGTGATGGTGCGTGCTGGACGACTTTCCAGTGTTTGGTCAATCGGAGCGCGGCAAGCGAACGTCCCTGCCACTTGCCGACGTTGGTTTCTATTAAACCACTCTCTTGAATCACTCTCAAACCGCGCGCTTCCGCAATGGGTGTTGCGGTTTCCACCGCGCGCTCAAGCGGACTTGAATAAACTGCTTTTAGAGGAACATCTTTAAGCGCATCCGCTAAGTCCTGCGCTTGTTTTTGTCCGCGTTCGTTGAGATGGACATCGGGTAAATGTCCTGCGAGTTTATGTTTTTTGGTGTAATCGTTTTCTCCGTGCCGGATGAGCAATAATAAGGGCATAGCTCCTCTGATTGGCGATTATTTACTGGGAAAATATTTATTGTGTTTTGTTTGGTAGGTATTTTAATTCAAGAGCATCAAACAATTTTTGTCTATCTTTGTAATTTACGTTATGAGTATTTAGGTAATTCTGTACATAATACGATAAGGTCTTTTGGCCCAAAAATTCTTCGTTTTATTGAATTTCGCTAATAGAGATTTTATGTAATTTACATCTAGCCCATCTTGTGAAGTCGATGTTAAATAGTTAATTAATTCGTACGCAGGTGTAGATTTTTGATTGGAAAGGGACAACATAACCCCAGTCAATTTTTCGGTAGATGTAGCCTCAGTTATCCGATTTAGCATTCCAATGGTCACCACATATCCAAAGAATTGGATAGCCTTCTCTATAAAAATCCTTCGTCTTTCGTCATCGAAACTTTTATTTCGGGTTTCTTCAAGATCCCTTTCTGCATTTTCTAGTAACTTTATTAACCATTCTTTGAATTCTGATGTTCGATATTCGCTCAAGAATAAATTTAATATTCGTAGACCTAAATTGACAGTGTCTTCAAGGATTTCTTCTACATCCTTTCTTTCAAAGGATCCAGCTCTATTTTTTAGTATTTGCCCTAAAACCTCCATGATTTTTATGCCTCTGTTGATTTCTATCGCGCTTACATCATTATCTGTTTCATCGCTTTGGTCGATTTTGTTTGACGCATCGTTATCCAATTCATTACTTGAAGTGAGTTCCTTACTTTTTCTTTGCTCAATTCTGTTTTTTGAAGTGCTTTTTCCAGAGATTATTGATTGAGGAAGTTCGGCAATAAGGGTATTCATAAATTGTGTTTCGCTTGCGCTTAACTCGGCAGGTTTAATTCTTTGAAAGAATAAATACAGTGAAGCCTTATAGTGTCAAGTAGCGTTTTGTTTTGAGTATGGTGAATTGTGAATATTAGGATGAAAGCGTTCTGTCTTAAATATATTTTTTCGCAGAGATCGTTGACAATTGTTTCGTTCTCCATAGATGCCAAATACATTCCCAGAAAAAAATAGTAAATGTAAGAATGTTCAAATTGAACACATTCTTCTTGAATATCTAATATTGGATAATCTTTGTTTTCTATTTTGTTTATAAGTGTTTCGGCGATAATAAAGCTGGATTGGTATAAATTGCGAAAATCAAGGTATTCTCTTTTAGTGTAAGTTTTTCCATCTTTTGTTTGATTGTATATGTCATAGGACATATTTCTTAGGTAGTTGAAGCATGTATCTAAATCCTCGTATTTGATATTTTTCTTAACCAGTTGGGCTGTTACCAAAGCTTGATAGCAATGTCCGTAAGCTGTAATTCGATAGTCGCTTGGCATAAAGGATTCGAAGGACTGCAATATACTAAGAATATAAAAAGGATATCTCGGTACAATTCGCTGAGTGGTTATTACATTGTTTACTCTAGCTTCTAGTTTATCTATCTCTAGATCACTTAATTCGCTCAGGCTATTCTGTTGACTCGCTTGAAGCCATTTTCTGATTAATTCCTCTTGTTGTGCTAAATCAAATTGCCCTAACGTTAAAGTTGAATAATTCGAGAAATTTGGCTCGTCTTTGAAGTAAAGCATATATTCTTCGTCGTCTACGGCAATAATTGTCATGACAAAATTGTCTTCTAGATAAGGGATAATATTTTCAGAAATTGAGTGGTTGTAGTTGTCAATAATAGTTATCTTGTTACCCAATTGCATCCACGCATCAAAATCACCATTCCTTTGTTCTGAAAACTCTTTTTTGAAATGATCAGCAAAATTTTGGGTTTTGTGAATGTTGTTGCCATCTAGAAATACTGGAGAATATTTTTCTCCTAAATTCATAAATAACCACTTCAATAAAGCAGTCTTTCCACTAAACTCGCGACCTTTAACAAGAACAGATTTTTTCTTTTTTTCTAGAAAGAAGTCATATTCAATAGTTTCTTTTTTGAAAGCACCTTTGTCTATGCTTAAGTTTGGAAATACAAAAATCTTATCAAGAGACGTTCCTTTTTTATCTTGAGTAACAAACTCGATTTGTTGTAATTCTTCAAGGAACTCGTCTTTGACGTCAAAACTATGTTGTAAGGACTCAACTACTTCTTTGATGCCTTCGTATATCTCGTGCCATGCTTGTTCTTTATTTACCCACTGAGCTATAGGAGTTCCGCTTTTAGGTAAGGCTAGCAAATCTTTGCATCCGGTATCTAGCCAGGCGCAATCTTTCAATATTATCGAAACAACTTTCTTTTCCTGGGAAACGTTGAGCGCATGGTTCATCTCTTCTTTGCAAGATTTTGATGCCAAATAATCTTGCGACATTAGTAGAAGTACTATGTCTGCTTCGTTAATTTTTTGAGGTATTTTTTTTGATAAATGGTCGCCTGCAATAATGTTTCCATCAAACCAGGCGTTGATGAGCCCTTTGTCTTTCAACATAAATAACCACTTGTCAAGTTCTTGTCGTGCGTCATTATCTTTATGACAATAGCTAACAAACAATTGAAGTTTTTTCATTTTTCCTCCAAATATATTGCTATTTTATCTTTCTCTTCATTTCCATAATTTTTTCTTCGCTCAAATCAGGAATATTTTCAACTTCTGTAATTCCTAATGCTTTGCGTTGTGCCTCGCGCCACATTTCCAAGCGAGCGGTGACTTGCGCCTCATATCCCTCTTGCGACGGTGAATAGAAATATGTTCCAAGCAATCGCTTCGGTAAATATTGTTGCGGAACAAAATGTCCTTCATGTTCGTGTGGATAAATATAATCTTTGCCATGTCCAAGCGCTTCGGCGTCGCGGTTGCTGTCCATCAAATGACGTGGCACGGAGATTTGACCTTCCTCTTCAATGCGTTGCATGGCTTTGAAATAAGCGCCCGCGCTATTGGACTTGGGCGCGGTTGCGAGATACAACGTCGCTTCGACGATGGGGTAAACGCCTTCAGGTAGACCGATGTAATCAAAGGCTTGGGCCGCGGAAGATGCGACCACAATTCCCATCGGGTCAGCCAGACCAATATCTTCACCAGCTAAAATAATTAATCGTCGGATGATGAAGCGCGGATCTTCGCCTGCGTAAAGCATTTTCGCTAACCAATATAACGCCGCATCTGGATCGGAGCCGCGCACCGATTTGATAAACGCGGAGATCGTATCGTAATGCGCGTCGCCATCTTTGTCGTAAAGCACGGCGCGGCGCTGAATGGACTCTTGTGCAATGTCCAGCGTGATATGAATCACGCCATCTTTATTCGGCAACGTGGATTCAACTGCGAGTTCGAGCGCGTTCAATGCGTTGCGCGCGTCGCCGCCGGCAACTTCGATTAAATGGGCACGCGCTTCGGGGTCGAGAACGACGCGCTTGTCTCCATAGCCGCGCTCTTTATCCGCCAGTGCGCGGTCAATTAGGATTCCGGTCTCATCTTGATTTAAACTTCGTAGCTGAAAAACGCGCGAACGCGAGATCAGTGCACCAATGACTTCAAAATACGGATTCTCAGTTGTTGCGCCGATGAGGGTCACGGTTCCGTTCTCGACGTGGGGTAGAAGTGCATCCTGTTGAGCCTTGTTCCAACGATGTACTTCATCCACAAAAAGAATCGTGCGCTCGTTCTGCAATCGTCTGCGTTCAAGCGCGGCTTCTACAACTTCGCGCAATTCGGCTTTGCCTGCCAAAATTGCGGAGATGGTTTCAAAGTGACTCTTGGTGGTATTCGCAATAACTTGCGCCAGCGTGGTTTTGCCTGTGCCGGGCGGTACCCATAGAATGATGGACGAGAAAAGTTTATCTGCCTCGATGGCGCGACGCAGGAGTTTTCCCTCGCCGACAATATGTTCCTGCCCGATGTATTCCTCCAGAGTGCGCGGCCTCATACGCGCCGCCAGCGGTGCTTCGGTCTTCATGCGTTCCTGCATGGCGTGGTCGAAGAGATCGGACATGAAATGATTCTACCATTACACTCGCTTAAGCTTAGACAGTTGAAATACCTATCAAGCAATTGCCTGAATGTTGTGAATGAACGATAAACCTTATGAGCTCCAAAGCCGATGACTGCTTCGACTTGTTTGACTTCACAAATCCGGGCGGATGACTGAAGTAGCCAAGATACCTACTATCAAAGAAGGACGGTTGAAAGGCCGTCCTTCTTTGATAGTGATGCACTTTATTCTGGCAGGCAATTATTCGGGATTTCCGGTCATCTTACATGAGGCAGATGCGAATGTGGGAGCCATTGGTTGAGAGGCATGTAGATCAAATCTGATAGAACAACGTTGTATGGCGAAGTGTTTTGATAGATTACCAAAAGAACCGGGCCTGAGCCCCAATTAAACGGTCCCTGGCAATCTAATGTATTCGAATCAACCACAGCACAATCAATATATGATACTCCTCCCAGCCTTCCAGCGAAAGCGCCGTTGATGTTATTGGGAAAAACGATTGTGATATCTGCATAATTTCTAGACCACCAGGTCGGCTCAACGAGTGGAGTAGCCGCGCCATCTGCCAGAGCTGTCGTATCAGCCAACAGTGAGAAAATAGTCAGCAGTGCAAAAATCATACTCAGTTTGCGGGCGTTTCGTTTGAACTTCATTTTTCCTCCAATTCAACATGATTTGAAATTCTGCAGCGGCAATGGAAGAATGATGGGATAACGACTGCATTTTACTACAAAATCAACGATTAGTAAGATTTAGGAGTGATATCAATTTTTCCTCAATGAAGCAATATGACGATAATGCTTGTGGAGCAAAAAATTTGGGCAATACTTTAAAAAATTGGTAGTGGTTACAAAGTAAGTGATGCAAGTTGTTTTCTGGCGAGATTGTGATCAATGATAAACCATGTAGTGACCATGTGATGAAAGGCGTCGCGCTTCGAAAACGAAAGGGTTTTACGGACATAGCGCGCCTGATGTTGGCGCAAAGTACAATACCAACGCTCCATGTGTGAAACCTGTCCGCTCTCTTTCCCAACCGCTTGATGCGTGCTCTGCGGAAGAACTTTTTGGTAGGCTTCCCAGAAATCACTGTAGGAAATACAACTGCGGTAGGCCAGTGGAACTTCGTTCCACAAACGGCGACAGGTTGTTTCACTGCGGTCGCCAATGACAAAGGCGATGATTTGTCGGGTGCGACGACACATGACCGTCCACAGCCAACGTTTATTGCTCTTTTTGAGAACAAAACTCCAGGCTTCATCATATTCCAAGACATCGTCCGGTTCGGCTGGCAACAAAGTGTCTTTGAGTTCCGGCAGATCTTTTACATGTTCGACAATCCATCTGGAAACGCTTTGGCGAGCAACATCAAAAATCCGCTCCAAACCTCGCAAACTTACACGCTCTTGGTAGAGGCTGAGGATGATCGGTTTTTGCGTTTTTTTGCCTCTCGCTTTGACTCCAGAACACGCCGCGCTCCGCACTCTTTACAGTGATATTGCTGTTGCTTGAGACGGTTGGTGCCGTTTTTGACAATATTGGTGCTTCCGCACACTCGACAGTGGTAGGCTTTTTGGATCATACTGCCTATCTTATCATCACTTACTTTTCATCCACTACCTCATAAAGAACTGTTCACTTGGCTAGCGATTTTCATTCTCCTTCAAGAGTATATCGTTGCTTTTCACGACAACTTTGCGATAGACCTCCTGCGGTGGTCTTTGAACTCCGTTTACCATTAGCAATTCCTGTACCTTGATTCCAAACAGGCGTTCATTCTCTTTCAGATACGGTTCAATCAAATCCCAATCTCTTGCATCTAAACTCGCAAAGACGCCACCGTTGAGTTGATCGTCGCTCACCATATGGTGCGGATCACGAATGAAGATCGCGCCTCCCGATGCCAGTGAGAAGAGGTTGCCGCCCGGATATGGACTGGGCAGGTCAACCAGTTTGCCATCTTCGGCGTAACCTACGCCATTCAAAATTACGAACCCTCCGCCGTTGTTTGGATTGCCTGCCATGAACAACTCAGCCAGATAATCCAGGCATGTTCCGTTGATGACTGCATGCGGCCTTCCCACCGCGTTGATCAGTGGACAACCCGCTGCAGAACCGAGCACATAAATCTGACCTCCTTTTGCGCCATACAGGAAGGTCTGTCCTACATCGCCATGGATGACCAGCTTTCCATCCTTCATGATCTGTCCGAGTTGATCCTGCCCATCACCATGGATATTTACTTCTGCACCATCCAGGCCGGAGGCGGTGTAATCGCCAACGTCACCGTACAGGTCAATGCGCACACCTTGTGTGTTTGGGCCGAGTCCTACCGCCGCGAAGCGTCCACCACGCCAATTATGGATGACGAATTGTTTCCAACCCATCTTATGAGCGTTGACCATGTAACGAGCAACGGATTCATTGCCTTCAGCAGGGAAGCCATATGCATCCATCAGCAATGGAGAGTCTTTCATCGCCGGCGCAGGCAAATCGCTGCGTGTCTTCCAGGTTTTACAAATAATCCCTTCGACGTTTTGATTGAACAAATCACAGAGGCTTTGATCCACAAGCGTCAAGAGCGAGGGCGCGTTTCTTGTTACCGGTATCTGTGCGACGATCACGAACCAGGGTCAAAGTCTGGCGGGCAAATTGCCATTCATTCAAACCATTCCTGCCGAAATCAGATAGCCACTTAAAGCCCCATGCCAGTTCGTTCCAATCCTGCCCCGATAATTGCGATTTTATATATTGCCAGGCAATCGGAGCTCCGCCATCGTCATAAGCATGATTTGCGGAATCAATCCATCCCCGACGAAAATCTTGCGAGACGCTCTCCAGCTGGAGGTTGTGCGGCGCATGGACGCGGTCCGCCATCAATGTTACCGGTTCACCGAATTTGTTCGTGCAGGTGAGACTTCTGCTCACTGACCCATTTCGATTCGAGAGAGGGGAGAGCGTGAAACGAAACGAACCACCATCTGTATGCGAACCACCGCGCGCCACCCAGTATTTGTCCGCGAGTGGTTTGAAGCGGAAGTCTTCTGATGCCAGCGAGCGCATACAGGCATTGATGGCTTGGCGTTCAGATGCGATCAAACCAATTTGAGCACTCTCATTTTTAAATAAAGCAAAAACCTGCGGTCTCAGCATGGAGGTGTCGGTGATGCCGATTAATTCAAATTGACCTTCCTTCGAGCGTGCCACAATAAAGAACCACGGGCCATCCGGCGAGCCATGGATGTGCGTGCGTTGCACGGCGCGATAGAGTTCGCGCTTCTCAGGCGGCAACATGACGAAATCATGCTCCGTGGTCGGAGCCATAGCCTCCAGCGTAATTTCAAGCGGATAGCGGTAAACGCGGTCCCACAGGTCGAACAACTGCACGCTGACTTCTGTATCCGTTAGAAACAACTGACCGATGTTCCGCTGGCGAAGATATTCGCTGACGGCATGATAGTTGGCGAAGTCACCGTTATGGACGAGCGCTTCATTGAGGCCGATGAACGGGTGTGCGCCGCCCGGATGCCAGACGCGTCCTTTTGTCGGATAACGCTGATGCGCGATCCAAACGTGGGCGGTTTGTTCTTCGAGTTTGTAATAAGCCACCACTTGTTCCGCGTATCCAACGATCTTGACTACTGAAAGATTCTGCCCGTGGCATAACACGAAAGCGCGTTTCTCGCCCAAGCTGGCATAAAACCTCGCGTTGAGTTTATAGGAGTTTTGATAAACGAATTCATCTTCAAGTTCGCGAAGCTCTGAGGTGGGGAGTCCGCTTGATTGGGCGAAGCTGGCCAGAACGTCCGGTTTGACGCGTACGAAATAACGCCACACGTCGGGCGGACGAACATCGAGTGCTTCGACCTGTTGATAATCATCAAGATGAGGCAGTTCATATGATTTGGCAATATTGAAGTTCGGTGTGATAAATTCTGATTCAACTTCGGCGCGGGCCGATGGATCAAGCAATGCCACCTGCAACAGATAATGCGAACGTAATGTTTCTGTATCTACTCCGACCTGCGCGGGATCAAGGCCGACCATGGCTATTCCGCCGCCCTTGCCGTTGCCGCGGTTGTGCATCTGAGTTGAAGCGGTCAATACATGCTTGCCTTTTACAGGAACATTGGCCGCCAATCCCAAGACGCCGCATCCGCCTTCGGCCGCATCTTCCGCGCGCTGGAATTCCGGCGCAAGTGCCAAAAGAGTTCGGCGGGATTCGAGAATTCGATCACTTGACATAGACATTTCTTTCTCCTACTCCAAATACATCAGCAAGTCACTGTGTCCCCTTAGTTCGTGCACGGATTTCATGCCGAGGGTTTTTAAGATGCCAGCCAACTGCCAAAGCCAGCTCGTATATAAATTGACAATGCGTTGTGTCGCCTCATCCGAGTTGACTTTCTTGGCCTGTTCAGGGTCGGTCGTAGTGATGCCAAATGGGCATCCCAATCCCTTCTCACACTGTGCCGTGCGGACACAGCCTATGGCAACCAATTCCGCTGTGCCAAGAATTGCCCCATCCGCGCCGAGTGCAATCGCTTTCGCAACATCCCAGGCTGAACGCAAACCGCCGGATGTCATCAGCGTTATTTGATCGCGTATGCCTTCTGCCGCCAAAAACTTATGGACTTTGGGAATGGCATATTCAATGGGCATGGCGATGTTCTTCTTGGAGATTTCTGGCGCGGCGCCTGTGCCACCGTACGCGCCGTCGAGGTGAATGATGTGTGCACCTGCATAATAAGAGCCAACGGCTACCATATCCACATCGGTCGGAGTGGAGACTTTTACTGAGATCAAAGCTCTCTCATTCACTTGTTTGAGCCAATCCACATGCTTCTTGTGATCCTCCACCGAATATACACTGTGAAATGGGAACGGTGAAAATAGTGACGTGCCCTGCACTGCCTCACGCAAGCGCGCGACCGATTTCGGTATTTTTATTTCCAAGCAGATGTCCGCCCAAGCCGGGCTTCGCGCCTTGTGCGTATTTGATCTCAACCACGCGCGCCCGTCGAATGGTTTCCTCGCGCACGCCAAACAAGCCCGTCGCAACTTGTGTGATTATATGATTGCCGTATTCAGCCAGCTCGTCTGGATAGCCGCCCTCGCCGGTCGAAATGAATGTGCCAAGGGTTTGCGCGGCGCGGGCGCGGGCAAGCATCACAGGCAAACCAATCGAGCCGTATGACATCCCTGCGCCATACCATGGAATGGGCAAAACGATTTCAGGCCGTCCATCCGCGCGGCGGTTGAGTGGCAGGGAAAGATCAAAATCTTTTGGATCTGCGATGGGCGGATTTGCCGGGTCCATATCGAATTCAAATGCAAAAGCGATGCGGTCAAATCCGCCATCCGAACCGCCGAAGCGATAATCCCATTCCGACCCGATAGGCGGCTGACCTGTGTGCGCCTGTTGTTGGGATGCCAACAATAACGATTGCGTCCAGCGAAAGTCGCCCTCGGCCCCTGCTTGGATTTTGAGTCTGGGTAACCCAGAAAGAGCTTTGCTTCCACCGAGGCCTTCTTTGAATAAAGCGTTCTCAGTCTTGTGCCAAATTGTGCGTCCGATCTCACCGCGCAAGCGACGAATTTCGCGCATGCCCATTGCGCCGAGCGCTTCGAGCATCTGGTCGCGCCAAGCGTTCACCAGATTGATGAGTCGTTGTGCGCCCCAAGCCGGATCAATCTCTTCGCTTTCAACATGACACTTGCCTTTATCCGCCCAAAGTGAACAACCCCATGCAATTTGCATGGCAAAGTCAATTGCCACCGCGTCCGCGCCACAGGCAACGGCTTTGATAACATGTTCAGCTGCACCGATGCCGCCCGAAACAATTAACGTTACGCGATCACGCAATGTGGCTTTCACAAGCGCAGTATGCACATGCCTTAGGGATTCGGTGATGGGAAGATTGGATGTGTCGCGCCCGATTTCGTCCGCCACCAAGTGAATAATCACAACGCCCATTTTTGCCCATGCGGTGACAAGGTCTGCGGCTTGAGGACCAAGCGGTATCCGCAAGCCGATGACCGCCTCCGGGAAATGTGATGCGGCCTTGTCGAGTAAAGCAGAGATGCCGGCAGAGTCGGTTGTCTTGCCCGGGTCAATCTCAACATAATGCGGAGAAAAGTCCAATTTCAAGTCAAGCTCATTCGGTGTTAGCAGAAGTCCGAGGTTGGATGATTCAAGATCGGTGCTGTAATCGGCAGGAGTTATCAGCGAGAATGTGCCAAGCGTTTTTGCCGCCGACGCGGTAGCTTTGAGCGCGCCGCGCCCCGGTAACGGCACCGGCAATGGATCGAATAAGACAGGAATTGGCAAGCTCAGGCATGCAGGCAGGCATGAAATTAACTTCCCGTCTTTATCGAAAGTCAGATTATCCAACTCGCCGCCAATGTCTACTTGTGTCGAAATATATTCGCGGCCGTGAATGCCGTCACGCGTCGGACGAACGATTTCAGACATGTCAAGCCATAAACCATCAAAGCCGTCTGCCGCAAACTTGCCGCCATAGCCCGCGCCCGAGATAGGAATACGCCCCGTCTCAGCCTGATACCAAGTTTGGGTGATGATCTCTGCAGTCCAATAATCGTCTCCGCGCTGAGAACGTCCTTCGAAGACCTGATGGCCGTACTTGACATAAGTGTCGCCCCCGACAATCGCAAATTCAGCCGGATATCCGCTAGGCGGTGGCGGCATGACATACGTATCAACATGATATCGACTTGAATTCATTCTTCCTCCGAAAATAAAAACAGACATGCCGGGCATGTCTGTAAATGTGAGTTGAAATTAAAAAGACAGCCCTTCCAAATATAACCAGATGGATTCCATCTGTGTCACTGCGCCCGCATTGTGCCATACGTTACCGTATGGTTTTTTGCGGTGAGCAATAGAGTTTTTTTAAACTCAATTACTCCTTACGCTTTCTATGGAAGGGAGAAGAGAGTCTGTGCAAGACTCTAGAGGCATCCGCTGATCAACCCGATTTTCTCCACTCACTTTTGTCTTCCATATTGAAAGACGATCAAAGTAAGGGATTAACACATCTCTCGCGAAATGGAACCTCCACCTCGTAGCCCTGCCTTTTGATGCAGGGCCCAGCCGCTTATTCTCCGCTATGTGGTTGTTAGTCGCGTATTATTGTACCTGTACGCCATAGACTCGTCAAGCGCGCGATAAAGTCTGGCTGGTCAGTTGTGCTGGCTGGGTCAATCGTTCGAATGATTGAGGAATAACAAGATGAAATGCTCGCATGTATTGGGCTTCATGCAGTTTCATCCTTCTATGATACTCTGGCAATAGTTGGATGGAGGTGTTAGATATCTTTTCTATTTGTATTGGAACACCACTTTGGCAAAATCGTAAAGTTAAATTGAATACTGCGTGTAGAATTATGTGTTTCAAGAACCTGCTTCACAAAAAGAATGGTGCGCCCGTTATGCAATCTCCGGCGTTCGAGCACGACTTCGACGACCTGGCACAGTTCTGCTTTGCCTGCCAAAATAGCCGAGATGGTTTCAAAATGTCTCTTGGTGGTATTCGCAATGACTTGCGCCAATGTGGTTTTGCTGGTGCCGGCCGGATCCCCATAGAATGATGGACGAGAAAAGTTTATTGGCCTCCATACCGCGGCGCAGGAGTTTCCCCTCGCCGACGATGCGTTTTCTAGCCCGATGTATTCCTCCAATGTGCGAGGGGCATACACGCCGCGCGCGGCGCTTTGGTCTTCATGCGTTCCTACATGGCGTGGTCAAAGAGATCAGACATAATTTAGATTGCCATTTCAACTGTTGGGGAAAGATTTAGAAATGTATATTTACGCGGTGCCTGTCATCCAAACTGATTTTGTTAAGGATAGACGAGAGCGGGGATTTGTCAATTTCAAACGTCACCTATTTGTAGAAATGGAGTAGAACAGAATAGTAGAGATATGTGTCATTCGTCAGTATGAAGGATAAAAAAAGGAAGGAGTTAGTCAATGTACCTAACTCCTTCTTATCCATCAAGTTGCAGGAAGCGAATTACTCGACAGGTATCTCTTTGTAGATCTTGTCCACGTCAATGCCTTGGCGGCGGCGATAGGAACTGAAGCCGAAGTAAATGACCAGCGCCAAGATGTACATGACGAACATGAACACCATCGAGCTGACGTTCGACCAGCCGATGCCGTATGTTCCGACCGCGGGCAATGCAGTCACACTGGTTGGATCCCAGAACCAAACCACCAACAACCAGTCGAGGAAGCCGAGGAAGATCAAGCCTGCCAGCGTGATCAAGGGCATCGCGGCGCCAGCAAAGACCTTGCGGCCAACGTAATATGCAATCCAGATCAACACCCCGGCATTGATCACGGTCAACACCGCCAGCACAATGACCACCAACCATGTCATCCAATCCGCGCCGAGGGGCCCGATGCCGCTGAGAATAGCCCATGCATATTGGAATGAGATGACGATCAGGTAGATGGCAAAGACAGCGTAGACTACTGTGACGAGCCATCCCAGCCACGATGGCACTTTGTACTTGGATATGGGCGAGCCATCGAATATATCCTTGGAACGCCATGGCATGATCGTTGCCGCAATCGTCGAACCGAGGAAAGTGATGGCGATTACAACGGTCGCATCTAGCGCTAGAGTTTGGAATTTGAAAATGTTATAGGCGTATAGATACGAGACGACCACGGATGGAATCACCATCAATAACAATGCGTTGACCGGTGTTTTGGTGTTTGGCTCGATTCTTGAAACCCATTCGGGCAACATGCGGTCAATTGCCGCCGCGAAGATCACACGCGTCGAGCTGAGGAACAATGTGCCGGACCATCCAAACCAGAACAGGCTCAGCAGCAGCACAATGATGAATTGAAGCGCCGGGCTATTTACCATGAACGCCGCGAACAATCCCGGATAGGGCCACACCGGCAATGGAGGCGCGGTGGTTGTGGTGCCAAACGCGTAATTCCAGAACGCGGCGTTGGCTTTGTTGTAGAAATCCCATCCGATGGTCTTGGCAATCAAGGCGAAGACAATCAGCGCCACCACATTCGTGACGATGATGGCGGCTGCCATGCCCCAGAAATTTCGTTTGTAATCTGAAGCGCCGCGCACTTCACCGTAGAGAGTCGAACCCCAGTTGGGCCAGAGATTGAAGAAGGTCAACAGCGGAACGAGGGCGAGGCTTGCCGGAATCGCCAGGGGCCACAGATTTCCGGCAACGCTTCCAGCGGTTTTCTGGGCGGCCGCGCCGGCCGCGATGGTGGCACTATATGTGTCACCCGCAGCCGCTCCAAACTTGGGCGCGAACGCATTGAAGTTGGCAATGAATGTTTGATTGTTTCCGAAGAGGAGGAGCAGGAGAGCAATCACCAAACCTACCAATCCGCCCCAGAAGCAGAACTTCTGGATGCGCGCATACCATCTCATGCCAACCGCGATGTAGATGAAGACGATCACGCACACTGAAATATAGGAAACGAATTGACCGTTTTGAGTGGAGAACCACAGCGCTACATCTCTTAGACCTGCAATGCCAAAGAGAGGCGTGTAGACTTCATACGCCAACATCTGACCGTAGAGCGGAGTCCACAGCCAGAGGATGAACCACCATCCGGTGACGGTCAATACAAAGCCAATGCCTCGATTGAGGATGCGGCTTTGCCAAACATAATCTCCGCCTGCGCGCGGCATGGCGGAGATGAGGCTGGCATACACGATCACTTCAAAGACGGTGAAGAGCGCGCCGATCACAACGCCGGTTGCGAGATTTCCCTGAAACCACCAAGCGTACGAGAAGATGAATAGACCGAGGGTAATCAGGTTGATCGAGAACGTGGCATAGATGAACGCGTCAAACACCGACCATGAACGGACCAGTCCACTTGCTTTGCGAACAAATAGAGTTGCACTGCTCATCTGTTACACTCCTTTGAACAAAATTTGTTTTGTGTGTCCCAAAATTTCAGGGACATGTTGATGAAATACTCTTCAGCATTACTATTCGAGCTTCTCCACATTCTCCTCTTTTCGATACTGCCTCCTTCTTCAATCGTAATGATTTTGTCAATGATTTACCCGGTGGTAAGAATATATGTGCCTAACTTATTGGGCTTAAGTTCAACCACTGCGCCATGCAACATGCCCTGTTCGTACATACTGCCGGGGTTGATGCACAGAGTATGTTTATAAATACGCGTGCCTTTGCCTTCGTGAATGTGACCATGTAGAGTAAGCAAAGGTTGATACTTCTCGATCAATTCTAAAACTGCATGGCTTCCTACCGGAACCAGTGATCGTCCTGCATATGCCGGGCGCATATCTTTGGTCAATTCAGGCGCATCGTCGAGACCGCTTCCATACGGAGGATTATGGATTTGAAAGACCGCGTTCTTTACATCTTTTAATTGATCGATCATCGGTTGGATGCGCTGCTTCAATTGCTCTTCTGATTCTTCGCGAGGTGTATTCCACGGCGTCGGCGTGGTCCAGCCGCAATTAATCATCTCATGGTGGTCATCCAATGAGATGATCTTGCCTTCGGTCAGTTCAACACGCTTTGCCTGTTTGATGACATCGTCAATTTCAAACATGTCATCATTGCCGGGACAAACAAAACAGCGCATATTGGTACCTTCCAGTTTAGCATCGGCATACTCCATCCAATGCTGCATGGTCCTGAGCGCCTCCTGTAGGAAAAGCTCATCAGAGCGGCCCGATTTATTGCTGATCTCTGCCACCTCATCCGGGTTAGTCACGTACGGATAATATCCTCGGTTCTTGATCGTGCTGACCATCTGATCCACTTCCTCTTTTGAATTCAGAATGGTTTCCTGATCTAGCAACGTGACCTTGTATTTGCCGCCGCCTTGATCAATGATCGGCACGATGGCTTTTCCTGTCATGTCACCGCCGAGGATCAAAACATCCGCTTCATAAAACTTGGCGGCACTCATGAATTTCTTCCAACATATTTCCGAACCGTGAACGTCTGTGGCGAAGAAAATTTTCATTGGGTTTCCTTTTATGAATTGATTTTACTCCAAGTACAAAAAATCATTTTGGCATCTCGAGTACGCCGGGAACAAGATCCGGAAATTCGGCGCGGATTTCGGGCCTCGACTTCCGGCGGGAAGATCGCGGAACTGCTCTTTGCGAGGATTTCATTCGCGCGTTGCATGGCGTGCGCTTGAGTATTGAGCGAACCCTTTTTCTCCCAGATGTTGCGTTGATCCCGGTCAGAGATTTTTGTGAGCAGGGCTTCGGTTTTCATGCGCTTTACCGTGTGCGGATTTATCAGGAATGAACCGCCCGGCTTGGTTTGTGCGATGGCATCCAACCCCAGTTCCTCTTCATTGAATGTGATGCCGCGTTTGACGCGTTTGAGCATCTGGGCGACTTCATCATCGATCACCGCTTTGGCAAAATCGAATACTTTCAGCGCGTCCAGCAAACCAGCCATGTTCAACATGTCCGCGCCCGCCAGCACACCTGCGACAGAAGACATGCCGGTTTCATAACCCGATTGTGCATCATTGATTTTTGAATTGGACAATCCAATATATCCGCCGCAGGGCACGTTGTAAAAATGTGCCATCTGTGCAAAGGCCATATGCAGAATCCCGCACTCGATGCCGCCGGACGCGTACGCGCCGCTGCGCATATCGGCAACGGTCGGTAATGAAGCATAGATTGTTGGTGTTCCTTCGCGCACCATTTGCATTAGCACGGCCGCGGCCAGAAATTCCGCATTGCCTTGCACCACGGTCCCCGCCATAGACATCGGTGAGGTCAATCCGGCATTCGGTACAATGCTTGGATAAACGGGTAAGCCTATCTCGCTGAAGTAGATGATCGCTTCAGTGGAGAGTTTATCCATTGTCAGCGGGGAAACAACCGGGCAATAATGATGCGTCACGAACGGATGCTCGCGATAGGCTTCTTCGCTTCCCGCGATCGCATATAAAAGCCGCATGATCGCCTGAATGTCTTCCATATCCTTGGTCGTACTACGGATCGGCTTGAGACAATATTTCAAGGATGGATACAAACGCGCTAATGTGAATTGTCCTTCAGGCGCGTCATCAGCTAATGTTGAAATGGAGAAGACATCAATTGCGGTGAGTTCATTGATGAGGTGCGCAATGCGCGCGATATCATCCGAGCGTGCGCGTCGTTCCTGACTGGTAACAGGATCAATGATATTGGGTGCTGAACTTCCTGTGATGATGACCGGTCCGTCCTGCGGCATCGTGCGATCAAACTTCGGGTCGCGGCCGCGAAATGTAAATGTTGGTTGCAACATGGCGCGGTATTTTTCAACGACCGCGCGCGGGAACTTGACGATGAGTGTGTCTGGGTCTACTTTGCAGCCGTGCTTGCTGAAAATGGAACGCGCTTTTTCGTTTCGCACCAGCAAGCCGACGTTTTCAAGAATCTCGAGCGAGGCATCATGGACGCGTTCAACTTGCTCTAAATTGAAAAGCGAAGCATAATTTATCACAGGTTTATATCCTTATCATCGTACATGTCATTAATAAGCCGGGTATTTTACTTCAAGCTTTGATGCCAATGATTTGATTTCTTCGATGGAGAACATTTGGAGGCCTGCTCTGGTAACTTTGAGCGAGGCGGCGGCTGTGGCAAACCGGAGTGATTTTTCAAGATTCCAATCATTGAGATATCCATAAATGAATCCTGCCGAGAAAGTGGCTCCTGCTCCGCATCCATCCACTGCGCGGACAGCTGGTGCAGACACGCGAATGATTTGATCGTGTTGGATAGCGAGACATCCTTCTTCAGCCATTGTGATCAAAGCCGTCTTGACTCCTGCTTTCATCAGTTTCTTTGCCACGTCGATTGGCGATTCCTCGCCTCGTTGTGCGGCATCTGTCACGGCCTGACAAAAAACAGCCCGGCCTGCGTATCGTTTGAGAATATCCGGGTCGGCATGCCCATGTTCTAGATTTAAAAACACCGGCAATCCCAATTGGATAGCACGATCCATGGCCCGGATAATATGATCACCGTCGTACCAATCCGCATATAAAAGGCGCGCTCGTTCCAAATAGGAAAGATCGGCAGTATCCAGAGTGTTCAGCACTTCCGGTGCGCGTTGCCAAAAATAGGTGCGCGCTCCGGTCTCATCTGAGACGTCCACTTCCAACGGGGTCTTGAACTGCTTGGAGAAACGTACCTGACTTTGCACGCCCCATTCTTCCAGTTGATTCGCCAGATTGTGCAGATTGTGGCCGCGCAGATTATCTCCAACTGCGATACAGATCATGGCAGTTGGCACATCCCATTGACGCAGCAGGCAGGCGATGATTGCGGCGTCATCAAAGATAAACTCATGGACATCCTTGACGAGCGCGCCCGTGTTATGTTCGGGTAATTGATTTACCGCCATAATTGCAACGGAGGTGAGCATGCCAAATCCAACGTAAGCGGGCGTGGGTGAGTTCATATGTTATCCAATCGCGATTTTCACCTGTTGGAGATACCAACGCAAGAAACGATCTAGATTATATTCTTTGTATGCGGAGAGTGGCCCAGGCGTATATGCGTGTGAGTTGACGCCTCTTTGTTGGTTGACACAAATTTGCCAATCCTGTTCGGCAGTCATTAGCCAGAAAGGCAACAGCTTATCGAGATCGTAATCTTTGCCTTCTTCCGCTTTCGCATCCACCAACCACGTCATGCGGATGTTGGTGTGATATAAACCATTCGGTGTCAGTCGCACTGCGACAGCATGATCGCAACTGGAATGTTGCCAGAAATTAGGCAACGTGCGCACGCGCATTGTGCCTATATCAGCAGCTTCGATGTAATCGCCCATCGGCGGCGCGACTTGTTTCCCATCGAATGTTTCGCTTACGAACCCATCGGTCAAGGCAGTGCGATTGGCTGAATACCAGATATTGTGCTCGGGATCTGGAAATTCAGTCATGCCGGTTTCGGCGCGTGTGATGGCCCATCCTTGTGCGGCCCATTTCTCTTCACTGCGTGCCGTCACCATTGCCAGCTCCTGAGCAACGCGCGCAATGGTATCATCGGCATTGAAACGGTCGAAGTTGGCTTTGTTGTATTGGGGATGATTGACGTTGCAGTGATAACATTCACGGTTGTTTTCCCACACCAATTTCCAATTGGCATGAACGTCGAAGTCCATGATCTTAGCGACTTTTGCGCGGTTCAATCCCTGCGGGCGCGCAACAGGTGCAATGGCTGAGTACGCGGCATCAAAATCCATCGGCTCCTTGGCAAGGTTGATAAAAATCATGCCTTCCACTTCGCGGGTATGGGCGCGATTCAAGCCGAGTTGTGACTTATCCAATTCCTCCTGCATGCCGCGCACTAGCAGGAGGTTCCCCTCGTGATCGTAAGTCCACTGATGGTACGGACAGATGAAGCGTTTTATGTGACCCTCAGTTTCCTCACAGATAATTGATCCCCGATGGCGGCATACATTATATAGCGCATTTACCTGCCCGCCGTCGCCGCGCACGATAATGATCGAATCTCCATCCACTTCAAACAGGAAATAATCGCCTGGATTCGGAATCTGGCACGAGTGACCTGCGAAGAGCCAGCCTTGTCGCCAGACGAACTCCATCTCGACGCGGTAAAGCAGATCGTCGTGATAGAACGGCCGTGGAAGTCCATGGTTGGGCTGTCGAGATTCCAATAATTTTTTTATATCCAACAACTCAGTCGCGTTCAGAGATAACATTCTTTGATTTTCCTTTCAAACCAATAAATAGAATATTGCGAGTCAAGCATCAAACCCGCAATCGTTCGCCTTTTGGATCGAACAGAACGGTGGTGGTCACTTCACCTTGACGGCGACCCTCTATCAAATCGAGTTCGAAGCGATTGCCAACTTTGGCAAGTTCGATTGGCAAATACGCGTATAAAATATTTTTCTTGATTGTGTATCCGTACCCGCCGCTTCGCACCCGGCTTAAAACTTTCCCTTCATGATAAACTGCTTCGCCGCCATAGATTTGCGTGAACTCGTCACCATCCACGACCAGAGTGCAAAGCTTTCGTTTGATGCCCTCAGCTTTCTGTTTGGCGAGTGCGGCCTTGCCGATGAAATCTTTTTTGTTGAGATCCACACAGAAGCCAAGGCCGCCTTCATACGGCGTTTCGAGTTGCGTGACATCGGCGGTGTAATAGCGATAACCTTTTTCGAGGCGCAACGCGTCCAAAACCTTATAACCGCCGACCTCAATGCCAAATTCCTTGCCCGCTTCAAGCAACATATCCCAAACCATTGTGGCGCGATTATATGGGACATAAAGTTCCCAGCCGAGTTCGCCCGCATAACTGACGCGCTGAGCATAAACCTTTGCGCCATTGATGGTGATTTGCCTGGTCATCAAATACGGATGCGTTTCATTTGAGATGTCATCCTTTGTGATTTTTCGTAATACTTCGCGCGCCTTCGGCCCCCAAAGCGGAAGGCAAGCCCATTCTTCGCTGATGTCGCGGATGCTGACCTCGCCATCCTTTTCATCCACGTGCATTTCCAGCCATGACCTATCGTTGCCGATGAATGCCCCACCCGTGATCACCCAGAAGCGATCTTTTCCTAGACGTGTCACGGTGAGATCGGCTTCGACGCCGCCGTTCGTATTGCAGAACTGCGTGTACGTCGCTGAGCCAATCGGTTTGTCCATTTCACTATCAGCGACTCGATTCAATAGCGGCAACGCGCCGGGCCCGCTGACTTCGAGCTTGCTGAACGGGGTCAAATCATAAAGCGTGACGCGTTCACGCGTGACAACATGCTCTTGTCGGAGCCGCTCGAAATAGGGGGGCTTGGTCCAGCCCCATTTGCGTTGATCTTCGCCCATGCGGCGCGAGGGCTTGCCGGGATCAAAGTAATTGACGCGCTCCCAACCGAACTTCTCGCCGAAGACCGCGCCCATTTCCAACTGGCGATGATACACAGGGCTGATGCGATGAGGGCGCGCCCATTCGAACTCATCATTCGGGAAGCGTAAGCGGTAATAATATTTTACGCTCTCTCGCGTCCGCTCGCAAGCATATTGCGGATCATCATAATAAGTGCTGAAGCGCGTGGCTTTGTAAGCATAAACATCCATCGTCGGTTCGCCGCCGATGATCCATTCTGCCATCAATTTGCCGACGCCGCCCGCGCCGCCATAACCGTTAAGCGAAAACCCCGCCGCCATCCACATGCCGCGCACGCCAGCCATCGGTCCAAGGATTGGCTGGCAATCTGGCGTATACGCGCCGGGATGACAAACCAAAGTGATGATGCCCGCTTGATCCAGGAACGGCAAACGTCGGATTGCGCCTTCGAGCAATTGCTCGAAGCGATCCATGTCCCCGGGTAATGATGTGCCGCCATGTTCCCACGGCACACCGTCAATCCAGCGCGCCAGGGGATTTGGTTCATAGCCGCCAATCACAAGTCCACCTTGTTCCTGGCGCATGTAAACCAAGTTTTCTGGATCACGCAAACATGGAGTCTTTGCATTGAACTCGTGGCCGGGGACAGCCTTCAACGCGATATGTTGATGATCCACCGGTGTCGTCGGGAAGTGCAAGCCTGCCATTGCGGCGATGCGCGGTGCCCAAAGTCCTGCGGCATTGATGACCAGTTCAGTCTTTATCGAACCTTTATCTGTCACCACCTCTTTGACTTCACCCTTCTCTGATAATTTGATTCCGGTCACGCGTGTGTTGGTATAAACTGTCACGCCCAAATCTTTGGCAAACTTGACCATGCTGTTTGTGGTCGTATATGGATCAAGTTGTCCATCACGGGGAAGATAGATCGCGCCATACAGTTCTTTATTCGTGATCTGCGGCATGTGCTTCACCGCTTCATCAGGACCGATGACTTCGCATTCAAGTCCCAATGCTTTAGCGCGGCTGACACTTCGCTCTAAATCCTTGAGCGACTCGCGCGTCGACGCGACACGCAGACTTCCAACATGATCGAAGAAGTCCTAGTTCACTATACAGTTCGATGCTGTACATACGGAACTTGAGCATAGTCTGTGCTGTGGCGAATTGCGTTACTAGCCCGGCCGCGTGAGACGACTTACCGCTGGCGATCTCGCCTTTTTCCACGAGAACGATATCCTTCCGTCCCATCTTTGCAAGATGGTACGCGATTTGCGCACCCACGATGCCCCCGCCTACAATGACAATCTGTGCCTGATTTTTCATTGTTTCACCTTTTCTTTTTTGGGATCACGATCTCTGTACATTTTTTATCCAGCCATCGCAATCTTTTGAATCCATTTTCCCTTTTGCCCTCTCCCAACGTTCGATAGCCCAGCCCCAGAAGTCAAAGTCAATCCTCGATATTTTAGCCTGTATCGCCGCCCACAATCCCCAGCCCACATCGGACATGATCATATTCAATTTCATGCGCGCAATTTTATCCGATTTTACAAAACCGAAATAGACAGAACAAACTTCATTGATTCGCTCATCGTTAAACTGCATTTCCTGGCAGGTATTTCCTAACTCAAAACATGGGTCGTTGTTGCCGCTGTATTCGTAGTCAATCAGTCGCAATGATTTGCCGTCGTCCATATAGTTTTCCGCTAGCAAATCATTGTTGCATGGAACAGTAGGCAAGGGAAGAACAGACATCGCTTTCTCGATATTTGCCACTATCGGCATTCTCTCGGGATAGCCGTCTGGCATAGGGATTGCCCGGTCATGACAAATCTTCAGATAATATTCCGTGAGCCGAAACATGTTGAAGTCTGTCAGGAAGCGGGGGCCAGCATGTAACTTCTTGATGGCCTGTGCCATTCGTGTTGGCATGGCCGCTGCGTTCAACGCTTCCTTTGACATTGTTTTTCCATCAATGAATTCCAAAACCATCGCCTGGTAATCAGCAAGATAATAAAGAACTTTCGGTTCAACTCCCGCCTCTGCTGCAGCCTTTGAGTTGACGTATTCGTTATTCCGATCAATTGCGAGAAGCTCTGTGCTTGCCCCCGGCACTCGAATAAAATAAGGCTTTCCTTCCACTTCGACTTTGTAATTTGTATTGGTCAATCCGCCTGATAGAGGTTGAATCGAAACAGGTTTTCCCTTCCAATCCTTGATCTTCGTCACGATATCTTCAATGATAGACATCAATTACTCCAAAGCTGCGTGGTCATTGAATGAAGGTGATGGTCAGTGTTTATCAAACACTGACCACCCTCAACATACCGTTTGCAAAACTACTCAGGCGGAATTTCCTTGAAGGCGTAATCCACATTGATGCCTTTGGACTTTTGTGCATTCTTGACTAGCACATACCATATCCAGGAAATCAAGATAATGCCGAAGGCAATGATTTGCGCCACAAGATGCGTCGGGAATGAGCTAAAGTCCCACGCACCTAACACGCCCAGAGCCGGAGAAAGCAGGAACGCGACCACCATCGCCATGCCCAGACCGCCGCCCAGCATACCAAGTGCAGAAAGCCATGGCATCGGTTTTCCGTTGAACCACTCCGCGAGCTGGTTGCGCATCGGCCACAGGAAGATGAACACTGCCACGAGCGCCGCTAGGCGAATGATCCAGCTCAGCACAGGCGATGTGGCATCAAAGGCCTGTGGCGCCATGATCCACGAGATCCAGATGAACCCCACTGCACCGATGAGTGTGAAGAGCAGACCGACAAAACCGCTGACTTGGTATTTCGCACCGGGCGAAGCCTCGTAGACTTCCTTGGCGCGGTACGGCAACAGGGCTCCAGCTAGACAGGTAAAGATGAACACATAACCGCAGCCGAACGTAACGCCGAGCGTCAAAGCGGTCCAGGTGAATGGCTGGGTCACAAGGTTATATCCGAGGATTACGGGAATGCTGGCGATGAAGTAAGCTATGTGTGCGTTGACTGGCGTGTGTAGCCTCTCGTCCACTTTGCTGAACCACTCAGGCAACAGGCGGTCAAGTGACATGGCGACCATAATGCGGGACATACCGATGTAGCAGTTGCAGAAGATTTGGAAGCCATTGAGCAGATAGCCGAGGGCGATGATCACCACCACGATCGGACTACCTGTCAGGGCGATGGCGATCAGCGGCGGCCATAGGTTGAAGGCCCAACCGCCCACCGAGATGTTCGCCGCGCCGACCCCATTCCAGTACCCTGCACCCGCAACGGTCAGAACCGTCAACGCGGGACAATTCACTGCCATCATGGGCAAGTCGGGCTCCGGCAAGAGTACTCTGCTCGGCATTATCGCCGGCCTCGAAAAGCCGGATGAAGGCGACGTGTGCATTCTGGGCCACAAGCTCGCAGCCATGAGCGACCGCGACCTGGCGACCTTGCGCCGCCGCTCGATCGGCATCGTGTTCCAGGGCTTCAGCCTCATTCCATCGCTTACCGCGCTCGACAATGTCCTGCTGCCGACTTTCTTCGCCACGGAGACGAGCGTGGCAAATGCTGGCAACGCGGCGTCGATTTGCTCAAGCAGGTGGGCTTGGGCGAACGGCTGCACTACCA
>CAWKNE010000003.1:0-114353 GCA_963850945.1 uncultured Chloroflexia bacterium
TGTGTACGTGTACTTCGTTGGTACGGTCTTTGCTGATGATGCGAATGAGATCGCACGAGAGCTCGATCAGTTGGCGGAACGGGAAGACCTTGATTTTGCTGTTGTTGTGGGCAGCGCGCTTGCATAGAGAATCGCATCCTTTCACGAGGTTTACGAGGCGCGATTGAGAGCCTTCTTTGAACTTGGAACAGACATTTCGAGTCGCTTGCGACTGCACCAGAATGGGTAACGCTCGGTGCACTCGTAAGAGCCGTGCGCGCACACCCCGATATTCACGAAGCAGGAGCGATACTCACGTTCACCCGTATTTCATCACGGCTGATTGGAACTATGGCTTCCGTGCTAATCGTCTCGTAAACCTGATCAAGAACGGCCCGGAAAAATTGATCTCACTTACATCCAAAAGATGCAAGGCGATGATTACAATTCCAATACTGAGACCTATGTCCCGTTGCTGATGCAAATGAGCAATCAATTCACGGGCAACGATGCCGCCGCGCTCAACCTGCTCAGGAACTGGGATGATCAAGCGAAAGCGAATTCATCCTCTGCGGCAATCTTCGAAGCCTTCTGGAGTCATTTGCTCTCAAATACCTTCGATGATGACCTGCCGAAAAAATATTGGCCCGATGACGGTTCGCAGTGGAATGAAGTCATGCTCAATCTCGCCAAGAATCCGACCGATCCATTCTGGGATGATAAGACCACCACGAATGTGGTCGAGACACGCGATGATATTATCAAGAAATCATGGAGCGAAGCAGTCAGCGAGCTCGAGGGCAAATACGGCAGTGACATGACCAAATGGAATTGGGGACAGATGCACACTGCCACATTCCAAAACGAGACGCTGGGAACAACAGGGATCGGGCTGATTAACTCATTGTTCGACCGCGGTCCCTTCCCCGCCAGCGGCGGAAGTAACATCGTGAATGCCACCGCGTGGGCAAATGTCGGTCAGGATTACACTGTGACCGATCTGCCGTCCATGCGTATGATCGTGGACTTGAGCAACCTAAGCAATTCGCTTACCGTTCACACCACAGGCGAATCAGGTCACGCCTACAACAAGCATTATGACAACATGACCACAATGTGGGCTGATATTCAATATTATTCCATGTTATGGGATCAGCAAACGGTCATCCACCAAACAGAAGGACATCTGCAGTTGATGCCGTAGATTTAGTAGGTCGGATTGACAACACCGCACTTGGGTTCGGTGCAAGTGTCCGACCTACAACGTTTGATAACAAATTGAGGCGCCTTACGGCGCTTCAATTTGTTATCAAGCCTCAGCGCGTGCGCCAGCCTGCCGCGCTTTCCATGCCTCCCATACTGCTGGAAGAAGCGATACCACCACAATGCCGATCACGACCAGGGAAAAATGATCGCGCACGAACGGGATGTTGCCGAAGAAATAACCAGCGAACGTGAAGAGTGCCACCCATATCACACAGCCGGAAACGTTATACATTGAAAAATAATCAAACGGCATTTTGCCCACACCAGCCACGAAAGGCGCAAAAGTCCGGATGATCGGAACGAAGCGCGCCAGGAAGACCGTTTTCCCGCCATACTTCTCAAAGAAAGCATGTGTGCGATCCATGTACTCCTGTTTAATCCATTTTATGTTCTTTGCTTCGTCGCCAAGCCGATAGCCAATCCAATAATTTACAGTGTTACCCACGGTTGCAGCAATCATCAAAAGAATCAGCAACAGCCAAAGGTTCATTGAACCGATTGCAGCGAACGTTCCGGCGGCGAAAATGAGCAAATCGCCGGGCAAAAACGGGGTGACCACAAAGCCGGTCTCCATGAAGATGACAAAAAACAACAAGCCGTACGTCCACGCGCCGTATTGCGCGATGACCGCAGCCATGTGCGTATCAAGATGCAGGAACACATCTATCAGGAAATTTACAAAAGACATGAGTGAACCTCGGGATTAGATTTTCAAACGTCGCATTATATCGCATCATCCCCATTATTGGGGCGAATTCTCACCAAACTAAACCAATACCCCACGAAAAGAAATACAAGACTGCCAATCGTTGCCATTCCAAGATTGAGCGTGCCAATCGGAAGCAAAATCCAGTTTTGCCAATTGCCGAAAAGTTGACCGACAGCAAACCCAATGAGCGACAGGATGAGATATAGAAACAGGCGTCCCAGCCCGCCGCCGAGAAAAAGATGAAACAGCGCGCCGATCAACAAAGCAACGACTAAGCCGAGTACGAGGGATGGAACAGTCATTAAATCAATCCGCCGCCGAGCAAAACCTCACCTTGATAAAAGACGGCCGCTTGCCCGGCTGTTATATCTCTCTGCGGCGCATCAAACTGGACTTTGACCTGCCCATTATCCAAAGGCATAACCAGCGCCTCGGCCTCTTTTGCAGTATAACGAATCTTGACTTCCGCGCGGAACGATTTGTCTGGAGTTTCGCCTGTAATCCAATTGACATCTTTTGCAATCAACTCGCGCGAACCAAGTTCATCTTGCGTACCGACGATCACGGTATTTGTCATTGCATCTTTACCAAAAACATACAGCGGCACAGACGAAGAAACTCCCAAACCTTTTCGCTGACCGATCGTGTAGTTCGCCAATCCGTTATGTTCACCGACCACTTCACCATCACGCGTCACAATCTGACCCGGCTTGAGCATTTCCGCCGCGTTGCGCTGGAGGAAGTTGCGGTAATCATCTCCTGCAAGAAAACACAAATCCTGACTATCCTGCCGAGAGGCGGTTGGCAAGCTAAAAGATTCAGCGATCTTGCGAATCTCCAGCTTGGTGTAATCGCCAACAGGAAACAAGGCTCGCTTCAATTTCTCTTGATTCAAAACATGCAATACATAGGATTGATCTTTGGAATGATCCACAGCGCGCAATAACTGATACTTGCCGCCCGCATTCTGCTTTCTGACATAATGTCCAGTTGCCATAAAATCCGCATCGAGAGCCAGCACGTGATTCAAAGAAACTCCCAGCGAATCTGACGGTTGCAAATCAGGCACGGATTCGGCGTCTCGCCGCGCTTATACCCTTCAATAAAATAATTTACAACGGTGTTACGAAAAACTTCTTTCGCGTCCACAACATAAAACGGAATATCCAGCTTGGCCGCGAACGCGGCGCGCCAAAGCCATCGCATCCGGCGTACAGCATCGGTTGGAGTCTTCCTTGCCCGGCTCCGACCACAGCCTCAGCATCATGCCGACAACTTCATATCCCTGCTGTTTGAGTATAGCCGCGGCAACAGATGAATCCACACCGCCAGACATTGCGACAATAACTTTGGTCATTTCGATAATTCCCGGGCTTTCTCGACAATGGCGGGCAAAGCCTTAATGAAAGCATCGATTTGTTCAACTGTTGTATTAACACCAAGCGTGATTCGCAGAGAACCCAAGCCCCATTCACGCGACAGGCCAATCGCATCCATCACTTCGCTGGGTTCAGGATTTCCCGTCTTGCAAGCTGAACCGGATGAACACGCAAAGCCTGCCGCATCGAGCAGAGTTAAGAGCAGGTTGCCATCCACATCTTTGAATGCAAACGAAGCATGATTGGGAAGGCGCAATTCATTATGACCGGTGAGTTGTGAATCGGGAATTGTTTCAAGAACAGCACCGATGACTTGATCGCGTAATGGTTTAACATGTCCAACGCGTTGTTCGCGTTCCTCAACGGTGAAACGCAATGCTTCCGCAAAGCCGACAATATAGGGAACATTCTGGGTCCCAGCACGCAGACTATGTTCCTGCCCGCCCCCGGTCTGCGACGGAATCAGCGGCGTGCCTTTGCGAATATATAACGCGCCGACACCTTCGGTCCGTAAAACTTATGCCCGCCCAACGAAAGCAAATCAACGCCAAGCGATTGAACATCAACCGGTAAATACGCCGCGGCTTGCACTGCATCTGTATGAAATAGAACGCGGTGCCGATGACAAACTTCAGCGATCTTCGCGGATCGGATTAATTGTGCCGATCTCGTTATTTGCATACATCACGGAGACCAGCGCGGTCTTATCATCCAACGCGCGCTCAATGGTTTGCGGTTGCACCATGCCGTGTTCATCCACCTCAGGCCACTTAACTTCAAAACCGAAATTTTTTTCCAGCTGTTCGGCGGTTTTGCTTACAGCGTGATGTTCCACCTTCGATGTGAGAATTCGATTCGCGCCATTCTTCTCGCGCATGGCTAAAGCCGCACCGCGCAAAGCCAGATTATCCAACTCGGAGCCACATGAGGTGAAGACAATTTCATCGGCGCGACAGTTCAACACGGAAGCAACCGTTTCACGTGCCAACTCGACAGCAGCTTCCGCTTGCTGCCCATAACGGTGAACCGATGAAGGGTTCCCGAACGAAACGGAAAAGTAGGGCATCATTGCATTCAGAACGCGCGCATCAACGGGCGTCGTCGCGGCATAATCCAGATAAATCTAATTCATAGTTATGCGATTATAACCCTATTGAATATGTCAACTGAATATGCTATATTTGGCGAAATCTTTATCGCCAATGAATGAAGGAGAGAATGAGATGTCAAGCATTAAGACTTTTCAATGTCCAAATTGCGGCTCTACGGTCACGACCACAGGGGCAGAGAAAGAAGTTCAGTGCGCGTATTGCGGAAGCACAGTGATTGTGCCGGAAGAGTTGCGTGACGCGCCTCAGCCTCAACCAATGGAAATCAACTTTGGGCAGGCAAGCCAGCCTAACGATCAGGTTTTCCAAAATATGGAGACAGCTGGCAAAGTCGCCGCGGGCGTCACAGTCGGTGTAACCACTGTAAGTTTCATCCTCCCTGTTATCCTGACCTGCGTTATTCTAGCGGCAGTTGGTGGGATTCTGTTTTATGTGTTTTCAAATGTGCATTCGGCTCTTCAGCAATCCGGTCAAATCGTCAATACTGTGTCGGCTCCTATAAATGTAATTCCAACCGCGGTTCCAGCCCCAACCAACACAATTGTTCCTACTGAAGCGATCCCAACTCCTGCGCCTTTCACAAAGACGCTTTTCACAGATGATTTTACAAATCCGTCTAGTGGATGGAGTAGAGCAAAAAATCAGGATTACACGTTGGAATATAAAAACGGCAACTATCATATTGTGATCAACCCGTCGAGCAATGGAGGTCAAGCCGTATGGATTAATGGCTCATACACGAACATGAGCGTGGAAGCAGACGCGCAAGAAACTTCGGGATCCGATGATGGCACTATTGGAGTTGCATGTCGAGCAACAAAAAACGGCGGCATGTATACTTTTGCGTTTGATCAAAACGGCGATTATGGAATCTATAAATATTAACTCCAGCGGGAATTCCAACTCGTTAACCGAAGGCATATTGGAACCGAACACGGTTGCACAAAACGATGTCAATCATATTGAAGGCGTCTGCGATGGTGATACTTTAACATTACTCCTGAATAATCAGGTTCTAGCGCAAGCGCAAGATTCAACCTACACCAAAGGCGGCATGGGCATGATCGTTAATCCCGGTTCGGGCGGAGATAATGGCATGGATGTGCTATTCAGCAACTTTGTGGTCAAGGGACCATAAATCAGAAAAAGACTTGCCTTCGGGCAAGTCTTTTTCTTAATCTCCCCACTGTTATAATCGAACGGCGATCATAAAATCAAGAATTCTTTATGGCAGGCACAATCAAATTTGGTACACACGGCTAATTTCAAGATGAAGATTCAAGGTTGGCGTTTTTCTATTCTTGTTGTGCTTGCAAGTCTCTTTGCCTTTGCCGTTTATGTATGGTTTGTCAGCGCTGGAACCTGGACAAATTGGCCGACCATGTCACACGATTATAATCGGCTGGCAACCTCCTTTCAGCACGGAAAACTGTGGCTTGAGATGCAACCTTCCCCCGCTTTACTTGCACTGCCAGATCCGTACGACGCTGCGGCAAGAAATAAAGCAAAAGTCTCGTTTAATTTTGATACTTCTTTATACAGAGGAAAAATCTATCTTTATTGGGAGCCAGCACCTGCAATTATCCTAGCAGGTATTCAAGCGTTAATTCCTATTGGTATTGGCGATCAATTTGTTGCCTTTGTTTCAACTTATGGGTTATTTGTAGTCAATATTTTGCTTCTTTTAAAACTTTGGCATCGGTTTTTTTATGGTCTTCCCGCATGGGCCTTCTTAATCGCCATTTTGTTGACCGGCCTCACATCTCCTCTTCTCTGGATATTGAGCATACCAAGAATATACGAGGCGGCGGTTTCGAGCGGTCAATTTTTTCTCATGAGCGGATTCTATTTCGCCTATGCATTTCTGGAAAAACCAGCACCCTTGATCTGGAAGTTGACTTTGGCAGGCATCTGTTGGGCTCTGGCAATTGCATCACGCATCACCCTCCTTGTTCCAGTATCATTTTTCACGATAACAACTTTACTGCTTGCGATCAAACAAACTTCAAGAAAAGAGTATTCTTTTTGGGTGCATCTGCTTGTCGCCCTGACACTGCCATTACTACTTGGTGGGATAGGCTTGGGTTGGTACAACTGGGCCCGCTTCGACTCCCCATTTGAAACCGGACTTCGCTACCAGCTGACCATGTGGGATATGAGCAAAAAGACATTATTTTCGCTCCACTATGTTCTCCCAAACTTATATAATTACCTATTTAATCCTTTTCAACTAAGGCGATCGTTTCCTTTTTTGTTTGCAAGAGCAGGACGGAGCTCCTTTCTTTCAATCCCCGGACTGCCTGTATTCTCGGAAGTAATAACCGGGATTTTAATTAGCACGCCTTTTATCATATTTGTTCTCGTACCCTTTGTATCCTTAATAAAAGGAAGGTTCCAAAGACGGCAGCTCGCACAGAATAATACCGGCGCCAATAGGCCGCCCGAATGCTTGCTGGAATGGGTTAGCTTTAGTTTGATTGGTTCGGCTGTATTAACATTCTCTTCTCTTTTGGTATTTTTTTATGAAACCATGCGTTATCTTGCCGACTTTATGCCAAGTCTCATTTTACTTTCCGTGCTGGGATTTTGGCAGGGATTACAATATATGAAGGTACGGCAGAGCAAATTTCGATTTCTCTATAGTTTTTCGGCGATTCTACTTGCCGCCCTCTCCTGTATGATCAGTTTCCTCCTGGCAATCGCCAACTCCAATAATCTGTTCGCCAAATATAGCCCTACACTTCTAAAAGCAATGGTGCATTTTTTTGGACAATAATATTAGTAAGAACAGATGTTAATTTATAATGCTAAGATAAGCGAGGCATTATGTCTTATACCATCAAATTCGGCACGAGCACCTGGCACGGAGCCAGTTCAAAATGGAAGCATCCACGGTGGCATCTTTTTATTCGTGTTGCGCCAACAGTTCTGTTTGTTCTTGCCATTTATGTATGGTTCATCAGCGCCGGGCGTTGGGTCGCCTGGCCGCAAACGACAGATCTTTACGATCAACTTGCAAAAGGCTTTGATCATGGCCAGGTTTCGCTTCTAACCCAGCCGAATCCTGCGCTTCTATCCCTACAAAACCCTTATCGAAATAGCAATTTGCGGAAGAATATTCCTTTTCCTTTTGATGCATCACTCTATAAGGGGAAATTTTATCTCTACTTTGGACCAGCACCAGCCATCATTCTGGCAGGTATTGAAGCTTTACTTCCAATTAATATTGGTGATCAATACATTGTCTTTACTTCTACCTCGGGGTTGTTTGCCATCAATATATTGTTCCTATTAAAACTTTGGGGACAATTCTTTGAAGATTTGCCTGCATGGGCTTTAAGCATCGCCATTTTGTTAACCGGCCTCATGTCCCCAATCCTATGGATCTTGAACACTCCGTCCGTATACGAGGCGGCGATTTTGAGTGGTCAATTCTTTTTGATGGCTGGACTTTATTCCGCGTATACATTTCTCGAAAAACCGGGAGCGGAGATTTTGAGATTGATGCTCGCAGGTATATTCTGGACCCTGGCCATTGCAGCGCGCATCACCCTGATCCTTCCAGTATCATTTTTTGTGATAACCACTGCCCTACTGGCAATTAGACGAATGCCACGGGAAAAGCGCTCCACCCTGCCACGTCGGTTGATGGCCCTGGGATTGCCACTGTTCATGGGCTTGATAGGCTTAGGATGGTATAACTGGGCCCGCTTCGGTTCCCCGCTTGAAACTGGACTCCGCTATCAACTTACAGTGAATAATGTTGCCAATAGACAATTATTTTCGATCTATTACATGCTGCCAAACTTGTATAACTATCTATTCAATACTTTTCAACTTGAGAAATCATTTCCTTTTTTGGTTGCGGTGGCAGGACAAAACATCTCCTCTTTATTAAATAACGTCTCCTCTTTATTAAATCCCGGAATATTTGTAAGCGCGGTTGAAACAACAGGGATTGTAATAAGCACTCCATTTATCCTGCTCGCGTTCATTCCTCTCATATTGCTAGCAGAAAGACGGCCGCAAAGCAAGCCGTTTGAATTGAATACTCCCAGAGCGAATAAATCAACCCCAGGCTTGCTGGATTGGCTCGTTTTCAGTTTAATGGGTTCGATTGTATTAACCCTCTCCTCTCTTTTGGCATATTTTTTCGAAACCATGCGTTATCTGGCCGACTTTATGCCAAACATCATTTTACTTTCCGTGCTGGGATTTTGGCAGGGATTGCATTACCTCACGATACGGCAGAGCAAGTTCCAATCTCTCTATAGCTTTATAGCGATCCTCCTGGCGACCCTATCTTGTGCCATCAGCTTCCTCTTGGCAATCACAAGCGAAGCTAATCGATTCGCTAAATTTAACCCTGCTCTTTTGAAAGCAATGGTCATCTTTTTTGAACGATAGTGATGGCATGTACAGAAATTGATATATAGCCCACAGATAAGCGAGGCATTATGTCTTATACAATCAAATTCGGCACGGATGGCTGGCGCGGAGTTATCGCGGAAGACTACACCTTCGATAACGTTCGCCGCGCCGCGCAGGGATTCGCTTTCTATCTACTCGAAAAAGGCAGACAGGGACAATGGGTGATTGTCGGCCACGATAAACGCTATGATAGTGAATTCTTTGCGGCAGCCGCCGCCGAAGTCTTAGCAGGGAACGGATTAAAGGTTTGGCTGACAGATCGCGCCACACCGACGCCCGTCATCGCGTACGCTGTGGTGGACAAAAAAGCCTGCGGTGCGATCAATATCACGGCATCACATAATCCCCCAACCGATAATGGACTCAAGGTCCGCGATGAGAATCGGTGGCGCGATTGATCCCGAAGGATTGAAGAAGATCGAATCTCTGATTCCGGAAGATATAAAAAACGTAAAGCGTAAAGCGCAAAGTGACGCGGAAGCGGATGGTTCCATCGTCAAGTTCGACGCCTCAAAAGCATACATCGAACACATAAAAAAACTGGTTGATTTCCAAAAACTAAAAGACGCGGGTTTCACCGTGATGGTTAATTCCATGTGGGGCAATGGCGGCGGATGGTTTGCCAATTTGCTGGCTGGTGGAAAAACGAAAGTGGTTGAAATCCATAGTGAACGCAATCCCATCTTCCCGGAGATGAAGCGTCCCGAGCCCATCCCGCCGAACATCAATGTTGGCTTAAAAGCAACCGTGGATAACAAAGCCGATGTTTTGCTCGTCACCGATGGCGATGCAGATCGCCTCGGTGTGGGCGACGAGAAAGGCGAATTCGTTAACCAGTTGCGCGTATACGCTTTATTAGCTTATTATTTGCTTGAAGTACGCGGCGAGCGCGGCGCAATTGTCAAGACGCTTTCGACAACAACCATGCTGAATAAACTCGGAGCGTTGTATAATGTGCCGGTCTATGAAACTGGCGTCGGATTTAAATATGTCGCGCCCAAAATGATGGAAACGAATGCCATGATCGGTGGCGAAGAAAGCGGTGGTTACGCTTTTCGCGGCAATGTTCCCGAACGCGATGGAATTCTTGCCGGGTTATATATGCTCGACTTTATGTCGCGCACTGGCAAGAAGCCAACCGAATTACTTAAGCTCCTCTTCGATAAAGTCGGCGCACATTATTACGACCGCATTGATACGCCGTTCAACGGCGATAGAAAAACTCGCGAAGAGACCATCCTGAAAGCCAATCCGAAAACAATTGGTGGCTTGAATGTCACCGAACTGGTTACCGTGGACGGTTTTCAATTTAAGCTGGAAGATGGTGGCTGGATGCTCATCCGTTTCAGCGGCACCGAACCGATCATGCGCGTTTATTGTGAAACGACACATCAGGATAAAGTGCAAGCCATTTTGGAAGACGGATTGAAGGTTGCAGGTTTGAAATAACATATGATACTCACAGATACTCACTGCCACTTGGACTTGGAGCAATTCGATGCCGACCGCGAGGCGGTGATTCAACGCGCAATAAACGCGGGTGTGACGCATATTCTCATCCCGTCTCTTTCTGGGACCTCGAGCCGCGTCGCCGTTAAATTAGCTGAATCGAAACCCATGCTGTACGCGGCAGTTGGTGTCCATCCCAATGAAGCAGAGACGTGGGACGGACAAACTATTTCGGCGTTGAAAGGGCTGGCGGCAGAGAGTCTCAAAGTGTCTGCCATCGGTGAGATCGGCTTGGATTATTACTGGAATAAGTCATCGCGCGATGAACAGATTTCAATCCTGAAGGAACAACTGAATCTTGCGGCTGAACTGGAATTGCCCGTCGTGATCCATAGCCGCGAGCAAGACGATGCTGAGCAAGGAGCGTGCGCCGGGGACTTGATTCAAATTTTGGAGGAATGGATATCCGGCTTACAGTCAAGCAATGAAGCGCTTGCAAAACAGCCGGGAGTCCTGCATTCATTTTCGGGATCAATTGAAACGGCTAAACGCGCGATTGAATCTAGGATTCTACATCGGCGTTACTGGTCCCATCACGTATAAAAATGCTGAGAAGAAACGTCAGGTGATTGGCAATTTACCGTTGGAGCGATTGCTCATTGAAACCGATGCGCCATATCTCACGCCGGAACCTCACCGAGGAAAACGAAATGAACCTGCCTTTGTTACCCATATTGCTGATAAAATTGCAGAAATAAAATCTCGTACCCCGCAGGAGGTCGCCGCCGCAACGACAGAAAACGCGGTGCGCCTTTTCTCCTGGGGAGAGTTTGTTTGGATAACGTAACATTCATATCACCTGTACAAGCTCAACTTCTACTCGTGGAAGCGCGATTGCAATCACAAGCGGATGACCGTCATCCGGATTTGCGCGCCGCGCTTGGTCAAATCCTCGCCGCGGGCGGCAAACGTATCCGCCCAACTATTACCCTGCTCGTTGGAAATATGCTGGGCGCATCGGAGAGCAGACTCGTCACCCTCGGCGCGGCGATGGAATTGCTTCACACCGCAACGCTTGTCCATGACGACTTGATTGATGGATCGCTTTTGCGCCGCGGAATGCCAACTTTGAACGCGCGTTGGTCGCCTGCCGCGACCGTCCTGACTGGTGATTTTCTTTTTGCACGAGCCGCACAACTCGCCGCGGATACAGATCATTTACCGTTGATGAAATTGTTCGCGGAAACATTAGCAATCATCGTCAACGGTGAATTGACTCAAATGTTCTCCGCGCGCGGTGTGATCGACCGCGAAAATTATGCTCAGCGCATCTATGCCAAGACCGCTTCTCTTTTTGAAATGACCAGCCGCGCGGCGGCATTGATCAGTCCTGTGAACGAATCAACGATTGAAGCAATGCGCAAGTTTGGCTACGAAACCGGCATGGCTTTTCAGATCGTGGATGATATTCTGGATTTCACCGGAGAACAATCCACAGTCGGTAAGCCGGTCGGTTCGGACTTGCTCAACGGCTTGGTCACACTACCAGCGATTTATTACGCCGAGGCTTGTCCCCACGATGAAGATGTCAAGTCGCTGGCGGATGGCGGCTGGGGAAATCAGGAACGCATGCAAAGACTGGTTGAGTTTATCCGCAAAACAGACGCGGTGAAAAAGGCAATGGAAGAAGCAAAACAGCATGCCGCGCGGGCCTTGAGAACATTGGAAGATTTTGATCCCAGCCCGGAACGTGATGGATTGGAAAATTTAGTAAAGTATATTGTGGACAGGAAAGTTTGATCCGCATTTACCTCTTCAAAATAGCCACACAATCTGCAAGGTTCGAATGACAAATCCACGCCGCCCATTTCGCTTGAACGTCGGCTTCATCATCCATGAAGAAGCCGGCTATATACACGAGTTTCCATTTGAATTTGAAAAAGTCAGGATTGATGAAGATTCTTGACTTGCAGGATTTCATTGGCACCATTCAAGTCAGCCGCACGCCACAAGGATTGCTGGTGCAGGGAAAATTTTCAGGGGAGACGATGCTGGAATGTGTTCGATGCTTGAATGAATTTAGCAAGCCGCTAATTTGGAAGCTGACGGAGCTATATGCGTTCAACGACAAGTCAGTAAGCGACTCGGGGTTGATTATTCCCGATGACGCGCAGATTGATCTGGAATCGCTTATCCGCGAATACGCCCTGCTCGAAATCCCGATTAATCCGATTTGCAAACCAGATTGCAAAGGTCTATGCTCCGTTTGTGGACAAGACTTGAACGTCGCTGACTGCGGGGATCGTCCTGAACAAAACGATTCGCCATTTGCCGCGCTAAAAGATTTGTTGTAGTAAAATAACGCCTATGATCATCTGCTCTTTCCCAATGGTGACAACACTCGCACCGCATGTGATTTGCTTAGCAAATCATGCAGGTGTGACCATGTTCATGCGGATGGAAACATCGTATCGCGCCGGGGACGAGTGCTAATTTCACCTTTGTTGAAATAAGAGGCTGTCCCAGACTTTAGGACAGCCTTTTTGTTTATAACATACATGTCATTGCGAGGGCAAAGCCCGAAGCAATCTCATGTCATCGCCAAAACAATAGTTCACTATTACGAGGAGACTGCCACGTCGCGGCGCTGTTAGCGTCACTCCTCGCAATGACATCAGTACTGGAGAAACGAATGCCTGAAAATATCTTGATTGCCATTGCCTGGCCATATGCCAACGCCGAAATCCATGTCGGGAATATTACCGGCTCCCATTTACCCGGTGACATCGTGGCGCGCTATCATCGACTCAAAGGGAACAAAGTCTTAATGGTCAGCGGCACGGACTCGCATGGCACACCTGTCACCATCCGCGCCGATCAGGAGGGCAAGCCCGTCGAGGAAGTGTACAAGCGATTTCATGAAAGCTTCATTGAAGTTTTCAAGGGCTATGGCATTACATATGATTTGTTCACTACCACCCATACTGAGAATCATTTCAAAGTTTCGCAGGATATGTTCCTCGCCTTACAACAAAACGGATTCATGTTCACGCAGAAATCCATGCAGTGGTACTCGCCCTCGACCAACAAATTTTTACCCGACCGCTACGTCGAAGGGACGTGTTATATCTGCGGGTACGAAGGCGCACGCTCCGATCAATGCGACAACTGCGGCAACGTGCTCGAGCCGGAGAGACTGATCAACCCGCGCTCGAAGACGGGTGGCGCGCTCGAATTACGCGAGACCGAACATTTCTATCTTGACCTCTCGAAACTAGAACCGGATGTCAAGAAGTTTTTGCAGGAACGCGCCGAGCACATGCGTGACACCGTTCTTGGTGAATCGCTGCGCAAGATCGAGTCCGAAGGCTTGAAGCCGCGCGCCATCACGCGCGATCTCGATTGGGGAATCCCCGTTCCGGTCGCCGGTTGGACCGAAGCCGGCAAACGCATTTACGTTTGGTTCGAGGCCGTGATCGGTTATCTCTCCGCCCCGATTGAATGGAGTCAGTTATCGGCGGGGAAAGCTGGCACTGAGCAAAGTCGAAGCGAAGCGTGGCGCGAGTGGTGGGTCAATCCCAAAGCAAAGCAATTCCACTTCATCGGCAAGGATAACATCTTCTTTCACACATCGCTGTGGCCCGCGCAACTGATGGGTGCGGGGAGTCAGTTCCTGCAAATCTTTGACTCCCCTACATCCCCCCTGCAGGGGGGACATGAGGGAGGTCCGCTCACCCTGCCTTATGATGTGCCCGCCAATCAGTTTATGAATCTCGAAGGACAGAAGATCAGCGGCTCGCGCAACTGGGCGATATGGGGACTCGACGCGCTGAGACGTTACGATCCCGATGCCCTGCGCTATTATCTGACGGTCAACATGCCGGAGATGAAGGACAGCGATTGGGATTGGAAAGAGTTCGTGGCGCGCAACAACAACGAACTAGTGGCAACATGGGGCAACCTTGCCAACCGCGTGCTGTCGTTCTGTTATAAGAATTGGAATGGATACGTACCTAATGTAGATGTAAACGCGTTGCGCGCAAGCGACAAAGAATTGTTGGCAACTATCGAAAACGGATTCAACACTGTGGGCGCGGAACTCGAAGCCGTGCATCTACGTTCAGCATTGGGCGAGGCAATGAAACTCGCCACCGCCGTGAATGTGTATCTCGATGTCAATGCGCCGTGGACAGCCATCAAGACCGATAAAGAAGGCGCGGCGAAAACTGTTTACACCGCGCTCAAAGCCATCGAACTCGTTGAAGGTTTTATTCGCACCGTTCCTGCCATTCACAAGCCAACGATTACATGAGTTCTTCAGCTATGAGACTCCGTTGTTCGGCGAGCAATATACCGAGACGGTCAATGACTCGCTTGGCGAGCATACGGTGTTACGTTATCGCGATGTAAGTCGGACTGGCAGTCCGACCTACTGGAAGCCCAGCGAATTGAAGCCGGATGCAAGGTTGAATCAGCCGGGTCCGCTGTTTAAGAAGTTGGAGGAGAGTGTGATTGAAGAAGAAAGAGAAAGACTAGGAAAGTAATGCTTCGTGCTGTAATTTTGAAAGAGGTGTGCTATGGCTGTAACCACTTATGAAGGTGTTGTTGAAAAAGGCAAAATCCGTCTGAAGACAGGAGTCAAATTACCTGAGAACACAAAGGTATATGTGATTGTCCCTGATTTGAAAACGGACAAGAAAAAAGTGATCCAAATTCTATCGCCGCGTTTGGTTCATCGCGAGGACTCGGCTCGATTTAAAATGACAGTTACCGAGGAAAAACCGAATGCCAGAATACGACGTTGAAAATTTTGATCCGCCTGCGCCAGTTGCTTATGTGACTCTTCGAAATCCGGCAACTGGCGCATTGCTATCTGAAGTGCCGATGCTGATTGACACGGGCGTGGATGCAACATTACTGCCGTCCAATGCTGTGGAACAGCTTGGCATAGGAACTGAGAAGGATTCTGATTTTGAAGTTCAAGTCTTCGATGGAGAAATTAAGCGGTTGAAACTGGCGAAACTGGAGTTGTACATTCTCGGCAAGAAATTTGCGGGGGAATATTTGCTGATTGACCGAACTGTCGGAATTTTGGGAAGAAACATCTTGAACAATATCCGCATCCTGCTTGATGGCCACGTGGGAAATGGAATGAGCAGAAAAACGTATGAGGAAAACTTCTATGTCGAAACAAGATGATTACGAATTAAAAGGACGAGTATGACTTATCCAAAATGACGATCCTTCCCAAAGGACGTTTTTCGCCTGAACGTAGAATTGGGCAGAATATTGTGGTACTTGAACCTGATATAGCAAAAGCGTTTCCCACAGATGAAGAAGTCAATGAAGCCTTGAGACTTTTGTTGAAAGCGTCCAAGATTTCACGCACGTAATTTATTTTGCAATGGAAGCCCAGCGAGTTACAAGCTGGGAAGAAGCTGAATCAGCCGGGACTGCTACTCAAGAAGATGGCGAGATTGGGCAGATAAACAAAAGGTTTGCGAAATATCGAAAACAGCGATGTTCGACCACCCATTTTCGCACTCTTATTTTTGCGGTAGTAAAAGAAATACACCAAGAAATGGAACATTACTTACCCACCCCACTTTGCCATCCTCGGTACTAATTTTGAACCATGGATAATCAGAAAAGCTATTTTCATTAACGCAATAAGGCCCGTAAAGGACTGTAGCAGTTTCATCTTGCTGAAGGCTTCCTACGGATGGACTGGATTTGCCAGGTTCACTACGTATGTAAGCCGAACCAAGTGAAGATACTTTCTCTCCTACCGAAAGAAATAATCCACCACTACAGCCACACGCTGTATCGCCAATTGGACAACGAGACCTGCTGTAAACAGTTACTGGATAGGTAGGATAATTTGAATTTGGGGTTGGGGTACAAAACTCGGAAATAAATCCACAGAGTGGAATAGGGGCATTAATTGTTGGTTGAATGTTGTTAACAGGAGGAGCAATGTAGGGTGTATTTACAGGGGAGGCCACTGCCATAGGCAATGCTTTCTGGCGCAATTCCAAAAGCAAATCATTTCCTCGTTTAGTTAATTGAATTTTTTCATAATAACCCGAATCAAAAGTAATAGAAAAATCGTTACCATGCAAATCGAAAAAATGATCTTCTCCGTTCAGCCTAACCGTAAGAGTAGTTTGTTTTCCAAAATAACTTATTGGGTCAATGACAATACCGGCAGAAAAGGTTCCAATAGGCGTCGGATATTCAACTTCTGGGTCAACTTCAAATGATATTTCACCGTTTGTATCAATAGTAACTTTAAGAGGCAATCCAGTGGGCTTAAAGCCGGCTTGCCCTTTAACATCACAACTGACAATAAGCATGGAAATAAAAAGGTAAATTAAAATTTGGTGAAACATTGGCCGTGGTTTCATGAACCCTCTCGGTTATATTTATTTATAACATCCGACCTGCTTAACATAGGTTTGTCTTGCGAAGCATGGCAGAGAAAAACACGAAGTTTGCGATCAGAGGTGGGCATGAGGGTCACCCCAAAGGATTGGTTGCTATGATTATACGGCAAAAGATAGAAGGGACATGCAATTACGCATCCGTAGGGCGGTATCTGGATTCATCTCACGGGCTTACGACTGGCTTGATCTCCTGCCAGGTTTTGCCTCCGTCAACCGTCTCGACTAGGGCAATTTGCCCGGCATTGGTGGCAACAGCCCAGCCCGTGTCGAGATCTATAAAACTAAACTGTCCATCCCAATTCACCTGCTTTCCAGCCGACCAGGTTTTCCCGCCGTCGTACGTGCGGTAAATCCAGCGGCCCAGTGCCAGGCCGCTTTGGACATTGGTAAAAAACAATCCGCCGGACGGCGGGCCTGTTACCGTGAAGGCTGATGGCAGGGATACTGATTGCCAGGTCTGGCCGCCGTCGCCCGTTGAGTATAAGTAGTCATGCTCCACTTTATAGGTGGCATTATCCAGGCATTTCATCGTGAAGAGCGCAGACTGAGTGGAGAAAGCGACCGGAGAGTACGTCCCGCAAGAGTTGTTGTCGAACCAACCGGTCGTACCGGCAGGGGCCGGCAGGTCAATCCGAGTCCAATTCACTCCTCCATCCCGTGTGATGAACGTATGCGGGGAGGCGTCCACTCCTTGTGCGTCTCGTGTCAGCCAGCCGGTGTGCGCATCTACAAAGATCATGCCGGTCTTCGTAAAGGACTGGATGTCATTCTCCGTACTGGGATCCAGAATGTTCGTCCAGGTCGCGCCACCATCGTCAGTTGAATAGAGGGCCACGTAGGCATGCATCATTCCTTCCCCTAGAAGCACCAGCAGCCAGCCATGTTGGCTGTCGGAAAAATCCAGGTACCAGGGGCTAAACGACTCATCGGAGACACCTGTGGTATTGATTACCCCGTTGGTCCACGAAGCACCTCCGTCATGGGTGAACCATACCCGGACATAGGGCGGGACAGTGGGAGAGTTGGTCGACCATAAACAACCCAGCCATTGGAAGCATCTGCGAAAAACCCCAGGGCCGCAATAGCATCTCCTGCTGCGGGAGCTGGCTGCGGCGGCGTGACATCGAGCCAAGTCTGACCCCCGGTCTGGGTGCGAAAAACATGATCCTCGGTCTGGGCAGGTCCGCCAATTCCCCAACCCTGATTCGCATCTACCATGTGAATATATGTAATGTCAAATGTCTGGCCCACGGGCCAAATGTGGAATCGTTGGCCCTTGGAAGGGTGTGGATGGAACGACGGTTTGGGTTCCTTGAACAGCCTTTGCCTCCGGCATCGTGCTGCCAGCTAATAAAGTAGCCGTCACTTGCTCAGAAGGCGTCTTTAATAATTGGGCCCCGGAGGGCGCAAGCGGTGTGGAGACGTTCCCAAGGAAATTGCATGCCAGGATCACGATCATCATCGACCCGAACAACACAATCCGATGAAACCTGTTTGCTCTCATAACTCGGCTCCTAGCTTAATTTCTTGTTCAAGAGTCGCACGGTAGCATATAACAATAAAATTAGCCCACGGCCTTTAGGTCATCAGAATATCACGGACACGAGGGTCAATGGCTAAGGTGATATCTCTGGACGCGATTTATTATACTGCTCCTAATTGCAGGTTTTACAAACGTCCTGGTTGAATAGATGGCAGTTATGAAATCGAGCTGAAAAGGAGATTCAAAATGACAAGCGAATTAGAAAATGACACAAAACAAAAAAACCAGCAAGTCTTGGCTTTCGTGAAGAGCGCCTGAAAGCATTAGGGATCGCGTACTACAAAATCCATCCGAAGGCCAATGATGCATCTCGATACATAAAACGCTGATAAGTTTTAGCGATTGAAGCGCGAATATATTGGATGTAAAATTATATTAAAATTTGATAGTGACAAGCCATAATAGGGCCGCAGTATGAGCCTTTCCTAATGCGGCTGTGCGATGACTCCCCCAAGGATTCTCATAGGAAGGCACCACGCTGGTTCTGGTGTCTCATCATAAAGAAATCTCAATCCTCAGTCGCTCAATTATTGATGTGCCTTCGGAGATCAGAGTGGCAACATTGGCCGCCTTTCCCTGAATATGGTCAAACTCCAAAACTCTCGGATCAGTCTCACCGCAATCAACGCACAAATGAGTTGATAGATTTGAGTAAACAAATTCCCTGGCTTCTTCCCGTGTTGTTACACGCCTTCTTCTAGTTCGTTCTTTTTCTTCTTCCAGGTGATTTTGATAATATCTTTCCTAGTGTTGATGTTGGCACTCACGGCAAGAGGGTTGCCTAATCTCCGAAGATTTATATCTCCAATTAAATTCTTCTTCTGGTTTAAATTGTCCGCAGGATGCACACCTTTTCATTTTTACTCCACAAGGTCTACTCAAGGTCTACTAGGTGTGATTTTAAAATTGAAATGCCCTAGTTTTTTTATAACTAGAACATTTTTAGCTGGGGATTAGGGATTCGAACCCCAATTTTCACATCCAGAGTGTGACGTGCTGCCGTTGCACTAATCCCCAATGAAGGCTACTAGCTGATCCAGAGTTTTCAAAAAGCCTGTCTATGGTTTATATACAGTGGTAAAACAAGCATAATATTGCAAAAATCGGGCAATAACAGTCTTTTGCAAGTATAGTTTCTACGGTATGTTACACCAACTGCACACGAACTGCACACGAAAAAGGAAAGGCGACTCTAATCTATCTTGCAAGATCAGCTTTGAGAAGGCATTTAAATTAAGGTAAATACAGCTGGCTGTCAGCGAGGATTTTATAGTCAGATGGAGGTTGGATCGCAAACATATAAGATTTCGCCCCAGTCACCACTCTGAGCTTCTGATCGAACATGAAAGCATCGGCGATATTCTCCTTACAAGCTACTTCCGCAAAAGCGATGCCGCCGTGTGAATAAAGGCGAACTGTCTTGTGATTGATGAGGACAGCGTTGCAAGCGTTATCGAGAAGAATCCTGTCGAATCGAAATCTTCCGTCAACACGATTTAACAATTACCATTCATTAGAATATCCCAAAAGTTATCGGAGACAATATAAAGATATCTTCCGAGCTCCTTAATTTTCCTGACCGGCGCATGAGCATCATAGATTAGTCTAGTGTGTCCGTTTGCCAGCAATAAATACGTTTTGCCAGAATGACAGCCTATATATAAATCTTCTCCACCGCCACCGAACTGGGTTGCTGTTATGAAATCGCCTTCGAAGGCAAATCGAACTTGGATTGGTCCGAACTCAGTTTGGTTGTTCGTGTCTTGGCCATTGAAATTGCCACGCATAAGTACTTCATAAGCTTCAACAACCGCTCTCGTTTTGTCATTTGCATCAGGATCGTTCTTATTTATGTCTGGATGAACCTTCAGCAGGTTTTTTCGGAACGCCAATTTTATATCATCAGTGGAAGGCTCATTCTTCAAACCAAGAACCAAAAGTGCCCGGCGTATTTCTAGTGACGCCACCCTTGTCATGCGGTCGAAGCTATTGGGCGCGGTCCAAGTTTCAAAAGGCTTTAGGGAGCGATCAAGGCGAATAATCGAATTCGAATTGGAATAGCAAATGAATTCGCCACTTCGTGATAAGTCTACACATTGGACGTGGTATCTAGTCGGAATGCTTTCTGATATTTCGCGAAATGCTAAGACATCGGAATTGGGGGCATAGTAATAGAGTTTGAGAGTGAATGTTAGAGCAACAAAGTTATTTGAGGCGGATGAATGCTTGATGCGAAATACAAGATGGTCAAGGTTTATACCGTGCAACAACTCACCTAATAAGTCTGTCACAGTTACTGTTGATTTTCCACGAACTAAGTCAGGGTCATTATAATGATTCTTGACATACCAGCAAGCATCACTATAGTGCTCTATATCAAAGTATGTCCCCCGAGGTGCTTGACCGGCAGGTACAGTTGGATCTGTACTAATATGGGAAATTGCATTATGAAAAGGGCTTGTTATGAGAAAAGACATTGTATAATGTTTAGACGCTCATTTTATCGCACGGCTGGGCTAGGCCGATTTTATACCTTTACAATTTTTCTGTAAGAAGTTGCACGATCATAAATTGCATTTATGGTTTTTTCGTTGGCCGAAAACAAAACGAAAATATCATAACTTTCATAAAATCTATGCTTGAAAATTAGATCATTGTCTTTGGCATCTGTAAAATAGAACTGATAAATCTCACGCGGATAACTTCTCCGATATGCGGACCACCCATCAGTCCAGACTATTTTACTTTCCATGTTAATACCTTCTTGCGACATGTTAATATATTCTATGATTTTTTGGGTATCAGGTGGTACTGGATTATCAGACCGAAGCCAATATGGGCTTTGTACGAAAGCTTTGTTCCAATCAAGTGATTCGTCGAATTTCTTAATTGCATCCCAAACAAAAACCGCGGTTAATTGTTTCATCCAACTGTCCAAATTCCCTTGAAGGTGGGCAACTTTAGGGAGTTCGTTTTTGAAGCGTGATTTCTCAAATAAGTCAACGCTTTTTACTCGCTTTTTTGTAGGACCGAAGGATGATTTTGCTGTTTCAATGGCTTTCTGAACTTCTGGCGAAAAATTTGAATTTGCCCCATTCTTATGTTGCACATTATCCAATGATTAAATCATCGCACTAACCATAGATTGGTCATCGCCACTTTTACGACTATTGTGCTCGTCACATGACGGTGCCGTAATATAGTCGCACGAAAAATCCCGAAAAAACATTTTCGGCGGAGCATGCTCTCTTGAAGTGGAGGGCTTTCCACAAAAATAACAAACCGACCTACGATAATTTGGCATGGCTACATCTTTGAAGAATTACCAGCCCAACTACATTTTATAAGGCCGCTGATTGAACTGGCTTTGTAATTATTTGGAGTATACCATCTTGCAAGAAAAAAACTTCTCGTTAAATTGTGGAGCCTTCATACTGGGTCACAGTCCGCGAGGGTCGCAGACACCGAGCGTTTTTCTCGGTGCGAAGCGCCGCGGAGTAATGCCGAAGCGTGAAGCGATTTGACGAATGAAAGGAACGGAGGCGAGCCTGAGCGTGTGCTTTTTGTATTTGAGCGAAGATAGCCGTAGAGAGTGGAATGAGGCAGCGGAACCGCAAGACGAACGGAGCCAGCGGAGCGAACCGAACAAGGCGCGCTCTGCGGATACGATGAGCGTTTAGGGCATGATGCTTTAGTGTACACTTCACGGCGTGGTGTCCGCCGCGGTGGTCGGGTGCGGGCGAGACATCCACGTAAAGCATGATGCCCTGCGAAATTTATTGAGAACATATACTAGCCGATCCACAGTTGCAACTAGATGAGTGCATGCCGTATAAATTCTTCATACCGACTGGTGCTATTAAGTCAGGGACTCAACTTAATTATTACGCCAAATTGTGTCACAAATTCTAGGGCAGCGTACAGGAATGAGCGGGTGCAGCTAAAGCTTGACAGCAGATTTGTATTAGGTTAAAATGTAATTAGATATATATCTAATTACATATATGTCTTATTTCTTAGAAAGGAGATCATGATGTTAAATCCTTTTATCAATAACCCATCCTACAAATCTGAGAAAGATTTCAGGGCTGAAAGCGAAAAGTCACGCTCCCACCAATATGCTTATCCAATCGCGCACTCTTCTAAGCCAAGCCATTGGGCCTTGTGGATAGGGAATCTGTTGATTAGAATGGGTGAAAACCTAACTCAAGGTAATTTCATTACAAAGAGCACCCACGAGAACACATGACGGATCCCCCTCCTGGCGAACAATAACCAAACTACATTGGTTTGGGATTTCGGAACAGCGTACGAACTCTTTGTGAGCTTACACGTGCTGCATGAACCGGAATTCTTCGATCTTCGTCCGTTATGGGCGGCAAAAATTCGTTCGCGGATTTCAATTGCTGAGCGCATATTCCTTGAAGAAACTTCACCCTTCATAAACGTTCCTGTTGGCTGGATCCATAGTCTACCCAGCCCTAAGAACGCCATCACCGTTCTCTATGCACTTCAACAGGTTCCCCCGGCAGATCGTGGCGGTATGTTACTAAGCTTAAATGACGGGATCAAACCGGAATCCAAATGCCTGCTCGAGATTTCCCAACGTCGAACGTGGAACAAGGATGATTTAAACGTCCTGGTGCCCATTCTGTGCACGAACAAGTCGGGGCATCATGAACCAGCGTTAATCAAATTCATGAACTGGTGGGCGCGCCCGGACGAATTTGGGAACATGTTGCTATCTGCCTTACAAGCTTACCATCAGGCTTTTTTTGAACAGGAAGAGCAACGTGTTGGGCCAGTCCTTCAGGCCGGCCTGGAGCAAGCCCGCCAACTGGCCGAGCATTTGAGTGTTTCCGAACTAATCGCAGAGTTATCACAGGGGGTCCGTTATACAGAAGCGATCGGGAAGGAACTCATCCTTGTGCCGGTTTATTGGATGACACCCTTAGTACAGTTAGACCAGATCAGTGCGGACCAAAAGCTATTCCTGTTCGGTGCCAGGCCATCCAACATGTCTGCGATCCCGGGCGAGCTTATCCCGGATGGCCTGTTAATTACCCTAAAGGCACTGGCCGATCCCACCCGCCTGAAAATCCTACGCTATCTGAGCCTGGAGGAATTAACTCCTTCTGAGTTATCCCGACGCCTTAATTTACGCGCCCCTACTGTCACCCACCATCTGAAAGAGCTTCGCCTTTCAGGTTTGGTAAATTTGACCTTGCGAGGTCAGGAAAGGCTTTATCGAGCCAGGCTGGAAGCTTTGGATTCAATACACACCAATTTGAAAGAGTTTTTGACAAACATTCCAGAGGAACATAGTCGCTAATTCGTATAAGGTCACCAGCAAATTGATTAATTTGCGAAGGTTTAGATTGCGGGGTCACTATCTGATTCAAAGTGAGACGACGAAACGCCGCGACTGATCCAGAGTTTTCAAAAAGCCTGTCTATGGTACGTAATAGGGCAACTGCACACGAAAGAGGAAAGGCGACTCAATTAAAAGCTGTATGACTAAGTTTCCTTCTGAACAGATTTGAGATAGTCTTGAATGGTATCCATCGGACGCTTACCTAAGTTGCGATAGCCTTGATGTGCACGTTCTGTATTGTAATGCACCAGCCAGATGTCAAGATCGTTTTGTAAAGCCTCAACGCTTTCATAAAATTTCGTACGGAAAGCTGGTCGGAAGAATTCATCCAACACCGTGCGGTTGAACCTTTCCACAAAACCATTTGTCTGTGGGCGACGCACTTTAGTGTGGCGATGTTCGATCTCATTAAACGCCAGGTAGATCTCGTAGGGATGGCTATCCTTTCCACAGAACTCACGCCCATTGTCTGTGAGAACCGCTTGTACATTCAGACCCAAGTCCTGATAGAAAGGCAGCACATCGTTGTGCAAGACGGCGACAGCCGCTTCAGGCTGTTTGGAAGTATGCAGAAATCCAAAAGCATAACTGCCATAGGTGTCCACGACGGTGTGCAAATAAACCTTGCCGACGCCTTTGAGCTGGCCAACGTAAACGTATCCTGAGAAAGCAGTTCAGCGGGGTGGTTGCTCTCCACATGCCGTTCTCGGAAGCAGGGATTGATCTTTTCAATCTTGGCCACTTGTTCGGGAGTGAGTTCAATCGCATGTTGCAGGGCCTGTTCTTCCAATTTTAGCAAGCGTTCGTACTTGCTCCCCACGCCATTCTTGATCAGAATGCTTTGGATCGTTGGCGAACTCACCGAAATACCTTCCAGCTTGAGTTGATCGCTCAAGCGAATGCAACCCCAGCCTGGGTGTTTCAAACTCATCGCCAAGATCTGCTCCACGGTTTCGGGAGGCGTGGTCCACGGATGGCTATGGTGAATCGGCGGAAGGTCTTTCAACCCCTCCATGCCGTGTGTTTGGAAACGGCGTTTGTATTCGTAAAACTGGGTGCGTGAAACCCCGCGTTGGCGACAGGCTTCGCTGACACTGTTCAAGGTCTCAGCCAATTGCAGCACACTCAATCGTTGACGTACAAGTTTCTCGTCTGCGTTCATTGCTTCTCTCCTGTGTTATCATTTTACTTTGTTCGGAGAGAAACCTAGTTATACATAAAAGCTCGTACTGAGAATACTCAACTCTATTTCAAATTATTGTCACCTTTGTTTTTCCAAAGGCGGCCTCTAGTCTTTTTTTGAAATCCGGACTAAAGCTTTTCGAAAGATATATTCTATTAATAGCGGAGTGATCAAAGGGTATCGTTGTATCACCCGTTACTCTAAATATCCGCCACTCATTTTGATAAGCCCATTTGTCTGATTTTGATGTGACCATTTCTGTTATTAGGTCTATTTCGTGGCGAAGAATTGAGTCAAGTGTAAACATTGGCGGGTCTGAAAAATATTTAACTTTATAAGCGCTGTTAAAAGGTTCAAATGTAGTGTTGAATTCAACGCAATACCCATTCCCCTTTGAATATTCGTTCCATAGCTTTGGGTTATTGGAATCTTCTGATAAACAATATATCCCATGTATTGTCCTGAAACGATTTTTATAATGTTCTATTATCCTATCAGCATTTCTTCGAATTCCGTCAACAGTCGAGAATGTTGGAAAGCTTCTTGCCAGTACATCCCAATTCTGGGAGGGCGTTCTTCCGCTAATTAGGTCATGATAGATGGCTATCGTTTGTAAATAATCAACACGAGTATCCACGCGTATATTGCAGTCTAATTCATCGTCAAAATGAATTGCTTTCGATAACCATAATTCGCCATGCAATAGACAATTAACTCTTCTCTCTTCACATGGTTCGTATCTGTATAAATATTGAGGAATACTCATTGGAATGATCCGGAGTTTTTAGTAAGCCTGTTTATAGTTTATATAACGTAATACAGCAACTGCACACGAAACAGGAAAGGCGACTCTAATATTTATTGATCTATCATCCAGCATCTTCACGACGCACTTTTGATTTTTTGCAAAAATGCTTGCCAGTCACTATTCTCGACCCACCATCCCGATATGATTTGTTGGCGCTTTCTATTTTTGGTTATAAAGAGAATGTTATTCTCAATCCCAAGTTCTTTGAGAGACGAGAACTTGTATTTTCTTTGAGTGGGGCCGAGAAGCGCATGAAATACTAGGCTATCATCATTAACCGTAAAGAAAGTTCTTTGAAGAAGCAAAACGCCTAGCAAGATTGCAATAAATCCCGGGATGAGCAGAATAATGAAAGAGCTTCCGATCCCTATCCATAAATATACGCCAACTTCTAAAGCCCCCAGTAGTATCGCGAAGATTCCGACCGATTTCTTGTAGCGCATTTTCATGGCCGTTCTCCTTGAAATTGTGATAATTATACAGCCTATTTTCCGAAATCTCGTTTACCAACGGCAGTGTGCGAGGGTCGCATATACCGAGTGCTGTTCTCGGCAATATCGTACTCGCATCGTCGCGATGGTCCGGTGCGGGTGAGACGTCCACGCAAAAGGCGATGCCCTTTGATATTCTATTCAATAGCTTCTGCAGCGTAATATAGCAATTGCACCCGAAACAGGAAAGGCGACTCTGAACTTCCAGCTCATCAGTCAGGAAATCTTGGAAACAAGGTTCTAAATAATTCCAGGCACACCATTGGCTATGATCACGCGGTGAATGCCGATCCTCTCTTTTGAAATAATTCTTCGACGAACATGCTCGAACGAAAGATTTTTTGGGCCGCGCTGCGGCTCAGATGGTCATCAACACAATGGCCACGAGTGCCGCGAGGATTCCGCCAACCTGCACCCGCGTGAGCTTTTCGCGCAAAATGATCCCGGCCAGGATCACGGTAATGCCGGGATAGAGCGAGCCGAGCACCGCGGCCACATCCATCCGACCGACCTGCCCGGCGAGGATGTAGAAGGCATTTCCACCGACGTCCCAGACTGCATTCAGGGCAATCAGCGGCCAAACTGTTTTTTGCGGGGTGCGCACTTCGCCCTGGAAGGCACAGATGACCAGGACAGTGATCGTTCCGATGGAGCGCGCCGCGATCAGCGGCCAGAGCACTGCATGCTGGCTGCCCAGGTGGATCAGAATGAAATAGATGCCGAAAAACAGCCCCGCGATCAGCGGCATGCGCACGTCGGCAAGGCGGACAAGCGCTTTTTTCGAAGACCCGCCGCTTTGCGAAACCACCCAGACGGCAAGCAACGCCAGGGCAAAGCCTGCCAGGGTGATCGGGCTGGGCAGGCCCTGGATCAATGCCGTGGCGATCACCGGCAGGCCGGCCGTCATCAGCGCCGAGACCGGCGCGGCGACGCTCATCTGACCCTCGGCCAGGGCACGGTAAAAGATCATCAGCCCTATTGCCATGATCGCCCCAGCGACCATATCCAGGATCCATAAGGTCCAGGGCATTGCCGGCTCGTGGATAAAGGGGACCGCAGCCAGGAGCAGGACCACCCCAAAGGCTTCCCCGTAAAGCGCGGCCTGGTAGACGCCGGCGCGCCGGCTGGCAAGTCCGCCGGCGAAGTCACCCACGCCCCAACTGGTCGCCGAGAAGATTCCAAAAATGATGGTAAGCAAGTCGTCCTTTCAGCGCGGGTTGCGCCTATGATGTATTTATCCTGGCTAAAAAGTTTTTTTATAATTGTGTGACGTAGAATGTGGGAACAAAATAGTTTAGGGTTTTAAGTAAGAATTTCTTCAATTCTTGTTACGTCAGAAAGAATATGTTTTGCTCCAAGAGCTTCTGCTTGGGTTTTTGAAATAACACCAGTCAAGACAACTACGGGTTCAACGCCGGCATTTTTTGCCATTAACACATCGTTCTTTGCATCGCCAACAAATATGGTTTCTTTATTGGAGAACTCCTTGTGTTCTAAGAATTAATTGAAGCATATAAGGGTCTGGTTTTGATTTTCCAGCAGGAGCATCACCAGCCGTTACTATTTGATCAAAGACATTTGGAATATTGAATTTAGGCATGATCTTATCTTTTATCATGTCGAGTTTATTCGCAGACGCAACAGCAAGTTTATATTTTTGTTTTAGTCGCATTAACAATTCATTGACGCCCTGTATTTCTTTCAACGAATCAACAAAGGTATTACCATAAAATTCTTTATCATAAAAAACTTTACATGCTTTATCTATAAGATTTGAATTTTCTTTTAGTAGTTCACTTAATATACGGTCAATATTGCCCCACGTATTTTCTATTCTCTTATCTATTTCTTTTTCGTCCAGCATTATTCCTAATTCTTTTAAAGTCTTTTTATAGCAGTTATAGTATCCCTCTTTTGCGCCAAATATAATTACATCATCCCAATCGAAGATAATAAGTTTAATCATTCATTGATTTTATCATCTAATAACTTGGCCAGAGTTTAAAAAAGGCCTGTCTATGATTTATATACAGTAATAATTGGGCAAAAACAATCTCTTGCGAATATAGTTTCTACTGCGTAATGTTTCAACAATACGTCCATCCAAAGATTGTTCAAGAATGACTGGGGCATGCAGATATCAGCCTTACGCTCAATACGTATTCGCATGTGATTCCGTCAATGCAAGGGGAGGCCGCTGCAAAAATGGATGATCTTCTAAGCACACCGATCGGTGTAAGCAAGGAGATCAAGAAACTGGAAGAATTCAAATCGCTGTACACAGTCCGGAGCCCAAATGGAAATGCAAATATCATTCGATGATTCAGGTAGCTATCAAAAGAAAAGCCTCCGATAAAGGAGGCTCTCCTTTTACCCAAATGTGACACGTATTTGCTTTGTTTCTAGCATATCTTGTGCGTCCCCGGAGAGGCCCGAACTCTCAACCTACTGATTCGAAGTTCGACGGATGATCTTCCATCTGGCATACCTGCGTCTACGCTATCTCGTGTGTAGCAGAGATGGGAACATTTCAAGTAATTTTGTCTACGGTTTCGATGATTTTTTTTGCGATTGCTGTAAATTTGCTGTAGTAGAAATACAAGTCGCTAGTCCAATCTTAAGCGAGGGTAACCATCCCGTAAAAATGGAATGTTGACACGAGTTGACATTCCTTCGCCGCGATATTTTCGCTTCTCTCAATCGCTTAACAGTCATTCTATAATCGCATAATAGTGGAGAAGGGAGATAGAAATGAACCGTCGACCATACTATCCACCCCCCGAACCCCAACAACAGAATAATGATTCGCCCGGATATACGTGGTCAGAAGGCAGGTATACTCGCACAAGAGCGATTGCATCACCGCTTTTTGAATGAACGTTGTACAACCAATATTGTTGGCTGCTGCACATCAAAAGAATCCTATGACCGAGAGAACCTGCTGGTTTATATTACTAAAGAGCGATACACGCCTCCAATGCACTATATTACGACACTATTTGTTATTATTTCTTACCAGCATGTCCAGAAACTCTCTTAAAGATTGTTTTTCTAGTTCAAATTCATGTAATTCAACCCACCTTAGTACTTTAAACGGTTCAGGAATCTCATCCCATTTTGCGCCCTGAAGCATGATTAGAAGCAATTGGCCGGTCTTGTTCAAAGTAGAATCGTTCAAGATCCTTGAAATTCCAGGAATATCCCAGTCAGACTTCTTAAAACCAGCACCCACAAAAATAGCGATGGCCTTGCTTCTGCCAATTATGTTGTTCTTGTCCTTTAACAAAGCATCGTCAGGTATTAAATCTATCAGATCTAACAATACTTTTAATCCCCTGGCTTCCAAGGGCTTTAATACTTCAAGGGCGACATGAAGATCATTTTTACTAACAATTACTGTCAGGATCTGGTATTTCATCTCCATCAACACCATTTTCAACCTCTAGGCGTTGTGTCCGAAGAAACTAAATCGTCGCATTTCTCGTTGTGCTATTATTAAGCCAAGCTTTTCCGATATCTGAAAACAATAAGCTTTGTAAATCTCTATCAAGTAATAATCGCTGGGCGATTTTAATAACGTTTGGATTTAGCGAGTCAGCGTATTCTTCAATATTGCTAATATCCCATCCAATAATCGATTTGCATATTTCATCAGAATAAGTCAGCAAAGAAAATATATCTCCCCATCGTTGTTGCAAGCTTCTAGTTAACGCAAAATAGCCAATGGGAATAACCTCCATTGATCCATCATTTACCAATAAATCGTTAATTGCTCTATCAATAAGAAGATTATTAATAAAACGGATAGTCGTGCGTGGGTTATTCCCGGATGCGGCGCCAATAATTGGAAGTATTTCTCTAAATTCATCCCTTTCAGATTCTTCTAGTCCAGCCATTTGAGGAATTAAACTCAAAAGAAAATTCTGCATTCGGTCCCTATGGGAGGGTAAGTAAAAGGGCAATTGCACGATTTTATCGAGATAAGAGCTACCTTGGAAATTTTCAAGGCCGAATTCATCTTTGTAACGATGTTCAAGATAGCCCTCAATAATATTACGAGCAACACCGAGTATAAATATGAACCCCGGTTGTGCAAGCGCTAATTTTATGCCTTCAAGTAGCTTGATGGCCGAATCCGGAAAGCATCTATCCAGGTCATCAATGATAATCACAATTTTTAGTGTTTTATTGATTTCGAGTTCAGCAAGACGGTCAAATGCATTGTAATAAAGGCTATTATCTAACAATGGATCAACATTAATGCTTTCAGATCGATCTATAATATCTTTTGCAACAAATGACGCCTCTACCTCAGCAATGCCAGGGATTTTTGCGGTAGATTTTGCAGAGAATCCATACGCGATGGCACGTAATGTATTAATTATTGTATTGCTACTCTCTCTAAGTTTTTTTGAAAAGCCCTCTCTGAGTTCAAGTTGGCGAATGATTGTTGCTATTAATGGAATTATAAGGTGTTCATCTTTCTCATATTGCCATGCATTAAACCATATCGTGATAACATTCTTTGTATCCGATAAATTCCTTTGAATCATTCTTAATAAACTAGTTTTACCAGAACCCCACTCACCGAAAATTCCGATTGTAAAAGGGCATCCATGCCTAAAACTAAATCTGAAAGTACCCGAGCATAGGTGGAAAAACCTAATCCATCCTTTCTTGTACTCTTTATTTCTCCTAGGGCTTGGTCATTAAGCAGATGTAGTTTTGACATATTGCTCCTAAAGTAGTGCAGGCTTAGGTGCTAAATCATTAACTATACTTCATGGGCATTAGATGGCATGTTTAGCGCCTGAAATCAACCATTGGCCTCTAATAGATAAAATCGCCATTACTAAAACAACATTTTCTCGACCATCGGTTTCACTTCTTTGGCAAAAACTCGTACGGTTTCAATACTTGGACTTTCTCTTGATGCGTGGGGGAGAAACACAATATTATTAATACCCATGCGAGCTATCTGAGCTACATTTCGAGCAACATTCTCTGAAGTGCCCGTCCAACTAAATTTCTCAACAAAATCATCAGGAATGAGGTGTGCATTATTGATCACCAAATTGTAATCTCGCTTAGATATAATCTCTTCTAATTCGTTTGGAACCTTTAATCCCGCCCTCGTTACGAATTTGCGGTCTGGGTAACTTGTCCACAGGAGGATTCCAATGCTCGGCTTGACAGCGTCAATAGCAACTCTAGGGTTATTAGAAATACAAGTGTCAACCCGGGAAAAAACTTCAATATCATTCAAATTACGCCCAGCTTTAGAGAGACCCTTTCGAACCATGCTAATAGCGTAACCAACGTTGTCTGGATTAGCATAAGTAGCTATCATCACCCCATCTGCTACTTCACCACTGACTTCGAGAACCAAATCCCCTCGGCTGGCAACGATGATTGGAATTTCGGGCTTGCTGGGCAATACAGTTTAATCGTCCATTGTTACAATGCAATATTTTTCCATGATAATTTACAACATCCCCAGCCAATAAGCCTCGTATAATCAGCACAGCATCTCTAATAGCCTCAGCAGGTTTAATTCTGCTTTAATCCCATAACGGGAAATCCAGTCCCTCCAGCTCCAATTCCAATAATTGCCCTGCCTCCTGAAATCTCATGAAGTGTAGTTGCAAACATTGCAGTTAATGCGGGATGAATTGTGTAGGGGTCAGCAACAAAGGTGCCTATTTTCACGCGAGTTGTATGCTCAGCAACTATAGTAGCGACACTATTCATGTCATGGAAAAACTTCTCGTTTGTAACCCAAATCTGATCGTATCCCAGTCCTCAACCTCCTCGACATATTCAACCAATTCTCGGTATGAGGTATGTTCGTCCCAATGTAATCCGAGGCCCAACTTGATCTTCATTTACCATCTCCTGGTAATTAATTCGTTTGCAATATTATCTTTTTCCCAAGTAAGCTGAAATTATTTCATCTGATAAACTAAGCTCTTCTGTTGTACCCTTGGAGTGAATTTGTCCCAGTTCTAAAACAAATGCATAATCTGATACTTCTAGCGCCCGCTTAGCATTCTGCTCAACAAGCACAACCGTCGCTCCGTTCATCCGAATTTCTTGAATGATGTCAAAGACATCCTTCATCAAAATAGGGCTTAACCCTAGGGTAGGTTCGTCAATGAGAATAAGGCTTGGCTTAAGCATCAATGCCATACAAATCTCAAGTATCTGCTGTTGCCCACCGCTCAGATTACCTACCTCAATATGACGTTTTTCGCTAAGAATCGGGAAACGCTTACAAAGCCTATTGATATCAAGAGCGATTTGTTTGTTATCTGTACGAATATGAGCACCCATTTCGAGATTCTCTTGAACGGTCAAGGCGGGGAAGTTTGAGCGGCCTTCAGGTATGTAGGAGATACCTCGATATAGGCGTTCTTTGGAGGATGTTCGAGTTATATCATTGCCATCAAAAAGTACTTGACCAGATGCTGGAATTAAGACCCCAAAAATTGTCGGTAGTGGTTACAAAGTAAGTGATGCAAGTTGTTTTCTGGCGAGATTGTGATCAATGATAAACCATGTAGTGACCATGTGATGAAAGGCGTCGCGCTTCGAAAACGAAAGGGTTTTACGGACATAGCGCGCCTGATGTTGGCGCAAAGTACAATACCAACGCTCCATGTGTGAAACCTGTCCGCTCTCTTTCCCAACCGCTTGATGCGTGCTCTGCGGAAGAACTTTTTGGTAGGCTTCCCAGAAATCACTGTAGGAAATACAACTGCGGTAGGCCAGTGGAACTTCGTTCCACAAACGGCGACAGGTTGTTTCACTGCGGTCGCCAATGACAAAGGCGATGATTTGTCGGGTGCGACAACACATGACCGTCCACAGCCAACGTTTATTGCTCTTTTTGAGAACAAAACTCCAGGCTTCATCATATTCCAAGACATCGTCCGGTTCGGCTGGCAACAAAGTGTCTTTGAGTTCCGGCAGATCTTTTACATGTTCGACAATCCATCTGGAAACGCTTTGGCGAGCAACATCAAAAATCCGCTCCAAACCTCGCAAACTTACACGCTCTTGGTAGAGGCTGAGGATGATCGGTTTTTGCGTTTTTTGCCTCTCGCTTTGACTCCAGAACACGCCGCGCTCCGCACTCTTTACAGTGATATTGCTGTTGCTTGAGACGGTTGGTGCCGTTTTTGACAATATTGGTGCTTCCGCACACTCGACAGTGGTAGGCTTTTTGGATCATACTGCCTATCTTATCATCACTTACTTTTCATCCACTACCAAATTGTCTTTAGCAAGGTAGATTTTCCAGCTCCATTTGCCCCTAGAATTGATACAATCTGCTCTTTTCTAACTTGGAGTGAAATATTCCTTTAAAACCTGAATATCGCCGTAACCGGCGTATACATTCCTCAATTCCAGTAAAACTGAGTTATCCGCCAAAATATGCCCTCTGAACGAGCTCGTTATCTCGAATCACATTTGGGACACCTTCGGCAATCTTAATGCCGTTATCTAAGACAATAATTCGTTCCGACACGTCCATTACTACCCCCATATTATGTTCCACAATCAGGAATGTCTTACCTTCCTGATTGAAACTTAGAATAATTTGCTTAATCTGATCTACCATAGATGTGTTTACACCGGCAACAGGTTCATCTAACATCACTAAATCTGGGTCAGATATTAGCGCACAAGCAAATTCTAACAACTTGCGCTGACCATAGACCAATAACTCGGACTTGTCATTGCAAAATTGTTGCAGTTGAACTAATTCTAAATAGTATGCCGCTTTTTCGTAAGCTTGCCGTTCAAATTGTCTGATATTACCAAAGCGAAACAAACGGTTAAATATGTTTTCCTCTTGGTGCTGTTGCAGTGATACAAGTAAATTCTCCAAAACCGTAAGGCTTGGAAAAATACTCACGCTTTGAAAGGTTCGACAAATACCAAGAAGCGCGATTTGGTCGGTGCGTTTCCGAGTAATTTCATATCCTTTGAAAAGAATCTGACCAACATCTGGACGAAGATAACCCGTCACACAGTTAAACAAAGTGGTTTTTCCAGAACCATTCGGACCGATGACACTTAAAATCTCCCCTTTGCGCACATCTACGTCGACTTCACTCAGCGCAGCAACCCCGCCAAATCGTTTGGAGACATTTCGCACTTGCAGCAAAACCGAGCCAGTATTATTCAAATTATGTTGGATTCCCACGGTGCAGCCCTTTCCTTAAATTGTCCTTGATCAATCGCCTCTGGCCTCCGGATATTAAACCGATCAAACCATCGGGGCGGAAGAGCATCATCAAAACGAGAATGACACCATAAACAATTTCTTGGAGTGATGGGGGGATGGAATTTGCGCCCCCTGCTTCCAGCAACCGCGGCAGTAAACTAAATATTCCAGCGCCTAACAAAACTCCATAAATATTTCCACTCCCCCCAACAAACACCATGATAAGAAGCGTGGTAGTCAAATCTGAGCTCATGTCGGTAGGACAAACCACAGAGATATATTGCGCTTGTAGGCTACCTAACGCACCTATAATTGCTGCGCTAGCGCAAAATGCTAAAAGCTTATACTTCAAAGGGAAGATGCCTACTGCAGAGGCCCGAAGTTCGTCTTCTCGTAAGGCTGTAAATACCCGGCCTAAACGTGAAGTAGAAAATAAGTAATATACTAAAATAGCAATAATCAAAAGGGGCAAGAATAAATAGAAAAACTGAGTAGGACTTGAAATTACTACAGGCTCTAATAGCCGTGGAATTTCAAGCACTGGATTTGGCACACCAATGACGCATAAAGCTCCGCCAGTTAATGGTACCGCATTGTTGGCTATCAGAAAAGCGATTGTTCCTGCACCTAAAGTGCCTACTGCAAAAGTCACACGTCGTGTTCTGAAGAAGGCCAATCCAGATAGCCAAGCGACTACTGCCATAACAAGAGACGCTAAGATCATACTACCGACAAATCCCAATTTTAGTTTTGGTGCGACTAAGGCCGATACATATTCTCCCATGCCCAAAAATACTGGTGTGCCCAAAGATACTGCGCCGACGAGTCCAGTTACTAAATCAAACGCAAGGGCGAAAATCATCCAACGTATAACATCTATCATTGCATTTACTACATATCCATTTTGAGCAACCATTGGCAGGAAAATAAATGCTAATGCTAGAATAATGGCAAAATAGTATCGTTAATGCTTTCATAGCCCAATTTTCTTCCCAAATAGACCACGGGGGCGTACTAATAAAACTAACACAAAGAGACTAAAAGAGATGACCGTTTTATAGGCAAAAGATACATAACCACCATACAAACCTTCTACCATACCAAGTATCAGTGCGGAATAGATCGCGCCATTCACTTGGCCCATCCCCCCCATGACTATCGCGGCTAAAGCCTCTAAGGTCAACAGAGCGCCCATGTTTGGATATACGCTAAATAAAGGTGTTATCAGTGCTGCCGCTATACCAGTAATTCCGCCGGCAATAGCAAAAGTTATCATAGCAATTTTGCGAACATCAATACCAACTACTAAACACATATCTCTATTCTGAGAAACAGCGCGCATTGTCTTCCCAAGTTTGGTCCGCCGAACAAACCACTGTAACCCCATAAATATTATTAATGTTGTTATTATGATGATTAAACGCTGGATTGAAACGCGTACACTAAATAGATAAAGAATTCGGTCTGAGTAGATTGTTGGTGTTTCCTTAGGATCAGCGGTGAAAATCAATAATGCCAAATTTTCCAAAATAATGGATATGCCAAGGGTCGTAATTGCATGCACGCGCCAGGACCGGTTGATAATAGGATGAATTGCTACACGTTCAATCACCACCGAATAGGCGGCTGTCAAGAGAATGACTATTAGAACTGTAACAAAATATAAGTTGGAAGGAATAACTTTTTGTAGCAGGTAGAGTGTATACCCTCCTGCCATAAACAAATCGCCTTGAGCAAAATTCACGAGGTCAATAACGCTGAAAGTGAGCACTAACCCCAATGTAACCAAGGCGTAGAGAGCACCTAATGTTAAGCCATTTAATAGGTTCTCTAAGAAGATCAAATTGGGTAGCGGCATTGGCAATGAAAACAGCTGAACATAAATATTCGAACAACTATGATCAGCAAGATATCTCAAGGGGAGTAGTGTGACGCTTAATCGCAACACTCCCCTGATTCTTGCTTAGTTGAATTAGTAACCAGTATGGTCAACCGGCTCGAGAGGTAAAGTATCTAGTAAGATTGGTTTTCCGTCTTTATTTGTTGTTAGTGTGCCATCTGTATAAGCCTGATTATGGTCATCAAAGGAAATCGGACCCGCCGGGGTCTTTATGTTGATGGCTGCAATAGCGTCTCGGAGAGACGCTCGAGTCACATCTCTCCCGTTGGTTGCCAAGTTCTTTATTGCTTCGGCAATTACATAATACATGGCATAGTAACCAGATAGCTGGTAACCAGAAGATGGCAAATTATAAGTTTCAGCAAGGTGTTTATCCAATGCCGGATCTTGTCCTGCTGAAAAGAAAGAAAATTCAATAATACCTTCTCCAATGCTGGGATCATCTTTAGTTAAATCGTTAAATAGACCGGTTGTACATGAGCCACGTCCGAATACTTTCATATCTAAACCAATTTCACGAAATTGCCGCATGAAGGTGGCGCAGGATTGATCAGTCATTGCAATTAGTATTGCTTGAGCACCGCCGGCCATAATACGAGTTAAAGCTGGCCGATAATCTGTAGTGGCAGGATCGAAAATAATCCTCGCTGATAACCTTGACGCCAACTTTAGGAAACATTGGAACATACACCTGACCTGCACCATGGCCAAATTGATTGTCGTCGGCAACAAATGATATAGTATTGGCCCTCTGGGCAATGTATTCAGCAAATCCCCCGCCCATGATCAAATCATCTGGGTTTATACGGAACATCCATTTGTTCCCACCAACTCCCATTTGATTGTAGATGGTCGGATTCGTCGACGAAGCGTCAACGGTAGGCACCATTCCAGCAGCAATAACGGGGAGGGCAGCGAGGGTTGCCGAACTAGCACCTCCGCCAATCATTACATCAACTTGATCTTCATCAATTAATTTACGTGTTGCATCCACGGCATCGCTAGGATCACCCTTGCTATCCGCGACAACCAATTCAATTGGGTAACCTGCCACACTCCCATTTAGGTCCTTAACAGCTAAATCTGCGCCCTGTTGATAACCTTCACCCATAAAGGCAAGCGATCCAGTCAGTGGTACAAACAAACCTACCTTAATTGTCTTAACGGTTTGCGGGCCATTACCACAAGCTGCTAAGGCTGTCAAGATCATGACAAAGAACAAATTAAGCAATTTCTTCATAGCTCATCCTCCGTATGTAAGAAGGTTAATTAGTGTACAGATCTAGTCCTTCTTACTCAATTTGAATCCTCAATTTTGGATCGCCTGAGCGCATATAATATTCGTCATCTATTATTTAAAATTTCTTATCGTGAGTGCCGTATAAAAACAAATGATAATCAAAATCAATAGCGAAATACCAAATGCAGTAATTGCTATCCAAACTAAGCCTACCCACTTCGAGAAATCACCTAATAAACCACAACCCAGTGTAACGCTGTACAAAACAACAGTTACAGCAAGAGCTAATATTACTCGATCAAGAGCAACTTCCTTTTCTAAACGAAACACGAAAGTCGGGGCTCTTATTCTGATCAATTCAACTAGAGTAGGAATAAGGGCCAAAAAAGTTAAGGAGGCGCCGAGGAGATTCGCACTAAATCCAGCAATTTGTTCTAGGGCCACAAATTGAGTATTACTCATATATTTTTTTTATTTCCTGGTGGATCATAATCAAAGTACTTTAGCCCTTCACGAAAATTAGAATTTCGTTTTGCAATATTCTGAATTATCGAATGGGCTTCGTTTTCGGACATCTCAGGTAGTAGAGCACTTGCTAATAAGCGAAAAGCCTCAGCGCCCTTGGCTGCGCCTCCTGGAAAATTTATTATTCCAGTGGTTGGCTCTATTAATAAATCTCTCCCAAGGCTACGAATGTTGTCCCAAAGATTAACAATGTTGAGATCGCCCTCCGCAACAGCCATAGATTGCTCTAAACCATGGATTCTCTGCGTACCAGACCGATAAGCTGGTCCCCCAAGCATTTTCTCCATAGCATTCAGATGCTGATGTACCGTAGTGAATAGCATCTACTCCAGCAATACGGCAAAGCTTAGCAACAACTGCATCCGAAATTCCTGTTGGGTATATCTTGGAACTACCGAGAAGAGATCCGCGAGTCATTATTCCAGCACCCATATTAGTAGAAATTACAGGAATTTTCCCATCTAATAAGTGGATGATATACTCTACCCCACCAATCCCCATTGTAAATGCATCAACTATGACTGCGCCCACTCCGGCTTCGATTGCTTCACGGGCATATTCGATGGCTTGAAATGCAGAAATACCAATATTCGCAAAATACAGTTTTTTCTCACCAGTCTTATTGGTCATTTTTCTGGCAAGTTCCGAAAATTTGTTTATACGGTTGCTGAATTCAAGTTCCCCATCTGGATCTATCATGAGCAAATCGTCTGCAATAAAATCCGCCCCTCCTTCTAACGCTGATTCTGCCACTTTTAAAATATCGCTAATAGGTACGCCGATTCTGGGTTTCAATATTAATCCCACTAAGGGCCTATCATCCACTTGAAATACGCGTCTAATTCCCTTTATCCCAAACCTGGGACCTTTATACCTTTTGATAAATTCTTCCGGTAGTTCAACGGTTTCAACCCAAAAAGTTTCGGTATAGTTATATTCAGAAGCTGATGTGATCATCAGCAAAAGGTGAGTTAGACCCTCGCGCTGACTGACGTAATAAATCGGCAATGCAATTTCGACAAAGCCTGAAGTGTCTATATCTGTAATCAAGCCTGCCGTTTCAATTCTTTTTTGGAGAGGTTCATAAGTAAGTCGCCTCATGGTTCTTAACGTAGTTATTAATAGAACCCGAGCAGCAGCTTCCTCCAATGAAAGGCCTTCGGCAGGCGTTAATCTAAACTTAACAAAAATATGCGGACAATCTTCAAGGCTTTCTCGTCCCCCGAACAACATTCTTCGTTCTTGTTCTTCTATTGGTGATCTCATATTTTTCGCCGAATAGCAAAAGTTTGACGAATTACCAGCACTCTATCGTAATGTTTGCATCTCGTTTATCTACATAATTACATTTGAGAAAGATAGATCTACGCGTGGGTACATTACATTTTTACAAGTCATTTAATCATCAGCACCTGTTTGAGCAGATTTAAATCTACCTTCGATCCGCTTATCGACCTTAATACTCTCTAAATCAACTGTGTACATATCTAAAGGAACAATGCGGTAAAAACGTTGTACTGCCATCCCTTGAAAATCTGTAATGGGACGATACCATTTTTTCCGGAGCTCTTCAGTTGTGAAAGACTGTTCAAAGTACTTTGGCATCACATTTGGGAGCTCTTGTAGCTTCACTTCGGATACTTTAGCAGAAAATTGAATGCCATCCACATCGTCAGATGGCAATGAGGAGTTGTAAATTGAACAGGCAACCATTGGGTTCTTCTTAATATATAGTTGGTGCTGAGATTCTTTACTTGTGAAATAAACAAAGGAATAATTCGGTTCAACGTAATATGCTACTGGTGATATCCAAACCGAATTTTCAACACACGTCGCCATAGTTAAGTATCGATTGTCAAGAATAACTTTTCTTACCCTTTCGACCAACTTATTCATGTCCATAAAACCTCCGAGAAAAAGAATTTTATTGCCGGAATTTTAGGCCAACTAAGTAAAACGCTGAAAGAAATTTAACAGGCATGGTAAACTGGGCGAATGCCAAAAGCCCAAGAATATCAACTTACGAAAGAAGAACTGAAACTGGTAGAAAGAGCCATAAAGCATGATAAGCGACCAGAAGTAGTTCAAAGAAGCATTGCAATCCGACTACTTCATTTGGGACACAAACCAGAAGAAGTAGCCAAGATGCAAGCAGTCAGCAAGCCGACGATTTACGGCTGGTTTCATCGGTGGCAAAGTGGCGGAATAGAAGCCCTTGCCAATCAACCGAAAAGTGGGCGTCCGCCTAAAGCAGATGACGCATACAGTTTGGCTTTAGTAGAAGTAATTGATAAAGAGCCATCCGAAGTTGGATATGACTTCAGGATTTGGACAGTGGAGCGATTGAGCGCCCACTTGGAGAAAATAACGGGCATTGAATTGAGTGAAAGCCGCTTACGCGCCTTGATCAAACGCAAAGGATATCGCTATCGACGCCCGAAACATGATTTGGGTCACTTGCAAGACAAGGACGCAAAAGTCAAAGCTGCCGAGATACTTGATGAGTTGAAAAAAAGGTCATCCGAGACGATTTCGAACTCATCTTTATGGATGAAACGACCCTGACACTGGATCCACCATTACGAGCCTGCTGGATGAAAATTGGACAACAGAAGCGTATTCCAGCAACTCGACCTGGTGAAAAACAGAAGCAACATGTCTTTGGTGGTTACAACTGGTTGAAAGATACGATAACTTGGACAATTGCAAAGACAAAAAACAGCGCAACTTTTATCGACTTTCTTGAAGAATTATTGGTAAAGAAATACCCAACCGGAAGAATTGTTCTTGTGATGGACAATGCTTCTTATCACAAGAGCGCATCCGCATTGGCTGCTTTGAGCTTGTTTGAACATCGCGTCATGGCTATTTGGTTGCCTCCCTATTGTTCAGACCTCAATCCAATCGAACGTTTCTGGCGGCACTTGAAAGACCTTGCTTGTGCTAACAAACTTCAAGGCAATATTGAGGCTGTTGTCAAAAGCGCAGAAACAATCTTGAACAAGCAAAATCTATCTACCTCTGATTTGCGCTTCCTTTTGTCTAAATACTTTTGACGAACTACTTAAATTATGGCTTATTTATATCTTAAGCATATTGCCCTTTCTATACAACCGACAAATGGACTATAAATGCCGTGCTAAATATCAGGTTTATGAGATGTTCGATCTAGGGAGACTGGGTTTGAGTATAGTTGGGCGATCTGCAAATTCCGAAAAGACAACCTTTCCAGCTTAATAACAGAAAACAGATTAGTGGGTAAACATGTTCGAGAGAGTTAGTAAGTCATGGATTGGCATGGAGCGCTTCGAGTAAATGACGAATATCAGATGAACAACCGAAATTAGTCACTTACCGGGCAGGCATCTCACAGGTGCTGAAACGATATAGCCTTACACCACGTATCGGCGTACGTTGCGTGCTTATCCCCTGGTGACCTGCCCTGACCTGCCCCCCAAAAGCTGATCCAACTTTTGAGTTAGGATAATCGATGGAGACAGGCCAATTTTGCTTTGATTGCAATTGTGAAGTATACTTGTTACGCCACATAGCTCCTGCAGAGATCGTCCTTGGATTAATTTCCGGCTGTGGAAATTTCCTACCCTGCTAGGAATTCCTGCATGTCCTTCTGGTAAATACAGACCTCACAATCCTCCGAAGATTTCGGCGGCATGGGAGCATCCATGTCAAACCCCTTATTGGCTACACGCTACATAATGCCTTTCCACCAACCCATTTCATCTGATGTTTTCTTGCGGTGACAGTTAGCACAACGGACAACACACAGAGAAATTTCAATCTTCAATCGCTCAATTGATGCGCCCTCGGAGATCAGAACAGCAACATTGGCCGCCTTTCCCTGAATATGGTCAAACTCCAAAACTCTCGGATCAGTCTCACCGCAATCAACGCACAAATGAGTTGATAGATTTGAGTAAACAAATTCCCTGGCTTCTTCCCGTGTTGTTACACGCCTTCTTCTAGTTCGTTCTTTTTCTTCTTCCAGGTGATTTTGATAATATCTTTCCTAGTGTTGATGTTGGCACTCACGGCAAGAGGGTTGCCTAATCTCCGAAGATTTATATCTCCAATTAAATTCTTCTTCTGGTTTAAATTGTCCGCAGGATGCACACCTTTTCATTTTTACTCCACAAGGTCTACTCAAGGTATACTAGGTGTGATTTCAAAATCGAAATGCCCTGGTTTTTTTATAACCAGAGCGTTTTTAGCTGGGGATTAGGGATTCGAACCCCAATTTTCACATCCAGAGTGTGACGTGCTGCCGTTGCACTAATCCCCAATGAAGGGTGCTAGCTGATCCAGAGTCAGCCGTCCTGCCATTAGACGAGCCCCACTAGGATGCCAAGCATCCTGACCAGCAGAAAAGAATTCTAACATGGGCTGTTAATTGAAGCAAGCCTGCTCCCTATTATGATATTGGATAAGCCAACTCAAAAGTCTATCGCTTTGTTATAATCAATGGCATCCAATGTAACAAAGGCATTTCCATGAGTCCAGAAGAATCGAAACCCGTTGATTTCATCCGCGAAGCGGTCGCCGAAGATTTGCGAACCGGTCGCTTCAACTATGTCCGCACGCGCCTGCCACCCGAGCCGAACGGCTATTTGCACATCGGTCACGTCAAGGCATTCATGATTGATTATCTTATCGCCAAGGAAAACAACGGCGAGTTGATTTTGCGTTTCGATGATACGAACCCAACCAAAGAAGAGACCGAATTTGTGGACGCCATTCAGGAGGACGCACACTGGCTTGGCATTGAATGGGTAAAAGTCACCTACGCCTCGGATTACTTTGGCTTGCTATATGATTGGGCTGTCCAATTAGTCAAAAAAAGATTGGCTTACGTGGATGACCAAAGCGCGGAGGAAGTCAGTGCCAATCGCGGCACATTGACCGAACCTGGAAAAGAGTCGCCCTATCGTAATCGAAGTGTTGAAGAAAATCTGGATTTACTGGAACGCATGAAGAACGGCGAATTCCCCGATGGTTCGCGCGTCCTGCGTGCCAGGATTGACATGGCACATCCCAACATCAATATGCGCGATCCGGTGATGTATCGCATCATCCATGAGCCGCCGCATCATCGCACCGGCTCGACGTGGAAAATTTATCCGATGTACGATTGGGCGCACGGACAGAACGACTCAATGGAAGGCATCACCCATTCGCTGTGTTCGCTTGAATACGAAAACCATCGTCCGCTTTACGAGTGGTTTCCTGAACAACTCGGTGTGTGGAAGCCGCGCCAGATCGAGTTTGCGCGTCTCAACATGACCTATACCGTGATGAGCAAACGCAAATTGCGTCGACTAGTTGAGGAAGGTCGCGTAACCGGCTGGGATGATCCGCGCATGCCAACCTTGCGCGCCCTGCGTCGCCGTGGATATACACCCGAAGCCATTCTCGAATTCATCCGCAAAGTTGGCGTTGCAAAGAATTACAGCATCAGCGATGTGTCCTTGCTCGAGGCCTGTGCCCGCGACGATCTTAACAAACGCGCCCTTCGCCGCATGGCTGTGCTTCGTCCGCTCAAAGTCGTCATTGATAATTATCCCAACTCACAAGTTGAGGAAATGGACGCGGTCAATAATCCCGAAGATCCGAATACGGGAACGCGTAAGATTCCCTTTTCTAAAGTCGTTTACATCGAGCAGGATGATTTTCGCGAAACGCCTCCGCCGAAATATTATCGTCTCTTCCCCGGCAACGAAGTTCGTCTGCGCTATGCCTATTTCATCAAATGCACGCATGTTGTTAAAAACGATAAAGGCGAAGTGGTTGAAGTCCATTGCACGTATGATCCTGCCACGCGCGGCGGCGATGCGCCCGATGGACGCAAGGTCAAATCAACAATTCACTGGGTCTCTGCCGCGCACGCCAAGCCCATTGAAGTGCGAATGTATGATCGTTTATTTACAAAAGAAAATCCCGAAGAAGAGAATGATTTTATAAACTGTTTAAATCCCAACTCTTTGGAAATTTTGAGTGGCTATGCAGAGCCGCTTCTCTCCGCCGTGGCAGCGGGCGACCGTTTCCAATTTGAACGCCAGGGATATTTTTGTGCCGACCCCAACTCGACTCCCGATAAACCCGTCTTCAATCTGACAGTATCGCTGAAAGATACCTGGGCAAAGATAGAAAAGAAAAAATAATGTCATTGCGAGCGAAGCGAAGCAATCGCCTGTTTTACATATAGATTGCTTCTCGAAGCCTCACAATGACTGTATGTTTACATCTTCTCTAATATCTCAATCGCATTTCGCAATCGCTCCAAAGATTTTTCTTTCCCTATAATCTCAATACTCTCAAACAACGGTGGGCTGACTTTCTGCCCCGTAATGGCTACCCGCAAAATTCCAAACACTTGATTTGCACTCAATCCCGATTGCTCCACGTAAGCGCGCATCGGCGGTTCGGCAGTTTGATGATTCAAATCCGGTAAAGCAGAAAGGATTTCATATGCCTTGTGCGCGATTACCGCGGATTGTTTCGCATCCAATCCCTTGGCAATCAAATCATTTGGATTCGGTTCTACTTTTTCCATGAAAAAGAGACCAGCGAACGGAATACAATCATCTAGTGTAACGAGTCGTTCGCGAATTAATGGGACGATTTTCGATAAAAGATTATCGTTAACGGAATAGCCTGCTTTGATGAAGAAAGGCTTGATACGTGCGGCAAGTTCGGCATCTGGCAGGAGCCGGATATGAGTCCCGTTAAAATGATCAAGCTTGGTAAAGTTGATTGCCGCCGGTGAAGGAGTCAAACTGTCAATGCTGAAGCGCTCGACCATCTCATCAAGAGACATCACATCATCTTCAGGCACGCCCCAGCCCATCAACGCCATCCAATTCAATACGCCCTCGGGTGTAAAACCCAGGTCTTCCATATCTTTGATAAAAACCGAATAACCATCTTTCATGGCATGTTCGGCATCGCGCTTGCTGAGCTTGCCTTTGCCACTTGGCTTGAGAAAAACAGAAAGATGAATCCAAATCGGCTCCTCCCAACCGAAGGCGCGCACCACATTGACGTGAAGTGGAAACGTGCCAAGCCATTCGGAGCCGCGCAGTACATGCGTGATCTGCATCAAATGATCATCCACCATCGCGGCGAGATGATACGTAGGCAAGCCGTCCGATTTGATGATCACATAATCATCCATGTTTTTATTCTCGATGGAAATATCGCCACGCAGATGATCGTGGGCGACTGTCACGCCTTCCTTCGGCATCTTGAAGCGAATCACATGCCGCTCGCCGTTTGCGACGCGGTGCGCGGCTTCATCCAGGTCCAGCCTGCGACAAGTGCCATCATAATGCGATGATTCTTTGCGCGCTTGTTGTTCCTGCCGAATCTTATCAAGCCGTTCTGGTTTGCAGAAGCACGGATAAGCATGACCTTTATTAATTAAGATGTTTGCATGTTGTTGATAAATCTCGCGTCGCTCGGTTTGACGATACGGTCCGAAAGAGCCACCCACATCCGGACCTTCATCATAATTAAGGCCGAGCCAGCGCAAGCCAGCCATGATCTCCTGCTCCGCGCCGGGGACTGTCCGTTTAAGATCCGTATCTTCCACGCGCAGAACAAATTGCCCTCCGGTTTTTCTGGCAAGCAAATAATCATACAGTGCGGTGCGCGCGGTTCCGAGATGCATGTGACCGGTTGGAGATGGAGCCACGCGGACACGCGCGGGTCGGGTGTAATCCGTCATGAAGAAACCTTTCCAAAAATAATTAAAGAAACTTAGAACTCAAGCGGCTTGTGCCGCATCACCACGCTTTCCACAAGTCCAACGCCGAGCATGAGCGACGCCAAACCGCTTCCACCATAACTAATGAACGGAAGCGGCAAACCCGAAACGGGAATCAACTTCAAATTCACGGCGATATTCGCCATCCCTTGAAAGAACAACAAAATCGCCACGCCATACGCGATCATCGAACCGGCCACATCCCGCGCTTTTTGTGCGGCCCGAATACATCGCCATACAATGAAGATTTCAACAAGGATGACTATGATCGCACCGACCAACCCAAACTCTTCCGCCGTTGCCGAAAAGATAAAGTCAGTGTGGCGAACCTTAAGAAAACGCAATTGTGTTTGCGTGCCATGACCGTATCCTTTACCAAATAAACCGCCGGAGCCAATGGCGATCAAGGCTTGTTCTACATTATATGTTGCGCCGTAACTCACATTCGGTTGAGGCAGAATAAAGTTAAGCACGCGCGCCTGCTGGTACGACTGAAGAAACGGAAAGGTAATCACCGCCAAGCCGAGAACCGACCCGCCGATGATCAGCAACTGCCGGATATCCAGTCCGTTGATCCAAAGCATAGCAAAAAAGATGACCATGATCACGATCACATTACTTAGATTCGGCTGAAGCAAGATCCAAATTGCTAAAAAGAAGACCCACAGAAAAGCGCGCACGATCCACGGGATATTACGCGGTTCATTTTGGGTATTATCAAAATAACGCGCGAGGATCAGGATCACAACGATCTTGGCAAGTTCGGTCGGCTGAAAAAAAAGCACGCCCACCTGAAACCAACGTTGTGATCCGAAGACTGTCTGCCCGCCGACCGATAAGGCGAATAAAAAGACAATCATAACAATGTACATTGGACGATACAGCGCGAGCCAGTAATGGTAGTCAATTGCCGCTACAAAGAAAATAAGGACTAGTCCGCCAATCGCGAAATAGATTTGCCTGCCAACCAGGGGAGCTAATTGATCGTTCCCGGCCACCGCCGAACGAATCATCGCCACGCCGAAGGCAGTGGCTAGCACAATGGTGCCGAGTAAAAGGAAATCGAAATTTCGCCACGAAAGACCGCGCGTCATAACTATCCAGCGCGACGGCGCGTCACGCTCCGTAAAGGAATATCCGCCACTAACCGCTGGACGCGGCCATCATGTTCCAAATCAATTTGAACGGCATCCCGGTCAATATCAACATGGCGCGAGATTACCTGCAGTAACTCATCTTTCATTTCATTCAACTCTGCAGACGTTAAATCCGTGCGGTCGTGGATCAACACCAACTGCAAACGCTCCTTCGCACTCTCGGCGCTTTGCTTCCGTCTAAACCAAGACATCACCGCCTCCCCGTCATCTTCTGGATCCGATTCCACAGGCTGCCTTGTTTATCAAGATCCATGAACGGAACTTCTTCACCCTTGAGGCGGTGCGCGATATTACGGAATGCCTGGCCCGCACGACTCTTCGGGTCTTGCGCGACGGGCATGCCGCGATTCGCCCCAACGATCACGCCTTCATCTTCGGGCACGATCCCTATCAATTGGATGCCCAGCAGATCCAAAACATCTTCGGCGGATAACATATCGTGTTGTTTAACCAAATCCGGATTCAAACGATTGATAACCAGCGCGGGTGAATGTTTCTCTTCGGCTTCAAGGATGCCGATGACGCGATCCGCATCCCGCACCGCGGAAACCTCAGGATTGGTAATCACAAGCACACGGTCGGCGGGAGCGATTGCATTGCGAAAGCCGCGTTCGATTCCAGCCGGCGAATCGATCAAAATAAAATCAGCACCCAATCGAAGTTCATCACAGATTCGCTTCATATCGCTCGGCGAGACCGCATTCTTATCCCGGGTTTGGGCCGCCGGGATAAGATACAACTCAGGCAGATGCTTATCGCGTATCATCGCCTGGCGCAATTTACAACGCCCTTCGATCACATCCACAATATCGTAGACGATACGGTTTTCGAGTCCCATCACCACATCTAAATTTCGAAGACCGATATCGCCATCTATACAAACAACTTTACCTCCGTCCGCTGCCAGGGCAACGGCCAGGTTGGCGACCGCCGTTGTCTTACCAACGCCGCCTTTTCCAGAAGAAATTGTCACAACTTGAGCAGTCATAATTTTCTATCCCTTATGAAGGTTTCCACGATTTAACCATAATCCGCCCATCACGGATAAACGCCATTACCGGGACAGACGTCTCTTTGAGGTTTTGAGTGTTCACCGATTCTTCCGCGACTCTCAACTGGATCGGCGCAAAATCAAGCACACAGACCTTTGCGCCTTCATCGCCTTTCGACCCGGCATGGACAGCGCCGCGCAGTCTTCCCCAAATAATAATATTTCCTTCTGCAATAATTTCTGCTCCGGGATTCACATCACCCAATACAACAACGTGTCCGGGAAATTCAATGCGCGTTCCGGAGCGCAATGTTTTGTTGATGAAAAGAGCCGTTTCATCATTCAGGTCTTTGGCAACAAGACGCGTTTCTTCTGGTCGCGGTTTGGAAATACGCGTCGCCAATCCAAGCAGTTGAGCAGTCTGTTCGGTAATCGGTGATTCGCTGACAACTGCCCACAATATAACGTTTCTCTCAGAGAGCCGGTCGCGCAGTTCAACCATTTCATTCACATGCAAAACCTGCATGCCGACGTTCAACGCTAGACGCGCACCTTGAAAGAAGGACGGCTGTTGATCCATCTGTGTCAGTAAAGCAGACTGCTGATCTTCCCATGGTGCATCCATAAGAGAAACCAACAAGCCATCGCGCAGACCTTTAATTTGAACAAGAGAATGTAAATCGTTCATGGAATTCTAACTTGCTGTAAATTATAGCATGACTGCGACCATATAAATCAATGCGGGATGGACAACTTTGTCCATCCCGCATCACTAAGACATTCAATCAATCAACCGCCTCCATTTTGCGCCAGATCAATGGATTTGAGTTCAAAATATGCCCGCATCACTTTTTCAACTACTGGCGCGGCAACCACAGCACCTTCTCCACCGTTATACATGAAGGCGCCGATGATAATTTCAGGGTTATCGTACGGCGCATATGCGATCGTCCAGCCATGAACAGGCCATTCGCCATACTGACAGCGGTTCTCCTGCAGCGCCACGTCATCACAATACTCTGCACTGCCGGTTTTGCCCGCCACAGCGACGGGTAATGGATTGTCGCCCATAAAGGTCGGATGAAGTGTACCCTGAGGGTCTGTCACTACTAGGCGCAGACCCTCCTGAACTTCCTTGACCACCTGCGGGCTTACGGTTTTATAAATTCCAGTTGGGTTGCCGCAGGAGCCGCCGCATCCATCATAAGTATTGATTTTAGGATCAGTGGTTATGTCCCATTTCACATTGGGAACGAACGGCGAAATCTGATAACTTCCAGCGGGCAATTGAGCCGCGGTGATGTTGTCCGTTAAATCCATCCAATCCTGATGCACATTCCCAGCGCGGTCTGTCGTTTGATGAGGAATCCAAACCGTAAAATCACTTGGACTAAACCAAACGGTCTGCACTTTGCCGTCGCCATTCGTTATTTCCTTGACGATGGTCGGTTGCATTAACTTGCCGTTATCTGCTATAGTCGCTCCTGACATCAACACCTGAAGCGGCGTCGCCAGCACATAACCTTGTCCCACGGTGGCGATGTATGTATCGCCAGTGGACCAGTTCTCGCCCTGATTAATACGTTTCCATTGAGGCGAAGGAATCAACCCGTCTGATTCACCGGGCAATTCAATCCCCGAAGCCTGCCCGTAACCGATGGCCTTAGCGTATTCGTCCAAGCGATAGATGCCTAATCCAGTGCCCGGGATACTCGTTGCCATAGCCGCCGCCGACCTTGTAGAAACAAACATCACTGGAAAAAGCAATGCAATGGAGGAAATCAATATCTCCAAATCCTGACGGTCGCACATCTGTAATCCAATCCACGAACGGACGCGAATTGCTGGGGCCGCAAGGCTCATTTGGGTAGAACTGCTCGCAGAGGTTAAGTTGGCCGGGAGCGTATATTACTTTATTTGGCGTAACCACGCCCTCGTTCAAAGCGCCGGTCGCGGCTGAAAGTTTGAAGGTGGAGCCGGGCGGATATTCGCTTTGAATAACATTATTCAGGAGCGGATGGCGAGGATCCTGGGTTAATTGATTGTAATAATAAGATGGAATGAGGCGCGCCATCCGATTATTTTCATAAGTCGGATAGGAAACCATCGCGAGAATTTCGCCGGTCTTTGGATTCATCGCCACCACAATGCCACTGGAAATTCTGATTCGCGCAAAATAAGTGTTCCAGTAGTTAATCTCAGATATAAGAGCGGCTTGTGCCGCAGCCTGTAAGCGGGTATCGATGGTCAGTGTGACGTTAAAACCGGGAACAGCTGCAACAGGCGGCAGGAGATTACCTAATTCCTCGCCAGCCACATCCACCTGTACAACCCTTGTTCCATTTTGTCCGGCAAGAACATCCTGAAGAGAATCTTCAATTCCTGCATAACCAATCTTATCTCTGTTCGCCACAAAACCACGCGCACCCAATTCATTCTCCAAGGATGCGGGAATTGGCCCAAGAAAACCAATGACATCTGCAGTCAACGAGCCAGTTGGATAATCGCGGATGGGTTGAACTTCAATGCCAACTCCAGGCCAATCCACGGAACGCTCACCCACGAGACGCGCAACATCCTCGCTGATATCACATGAAATTTCAACCGGCGTATAAGGCGCAAGCAATTCGCCAAGCGCCACCAAATCAGCAATTGCCGGACCGGGAACGCAAGGACCATAATTCTTGGCGTTATTCAAAAACTCGTCAGTGACAGGACCGCCGACCGGAACTCCTGTTATGGCAGAGACATCCCTATAAATTCTTTCAACGTCCGCCTCATCATCAGGAAGATTGGCGGGGGTAATGGTTAAATTATAGGACGCGGTGTTTCGCGCCAGTATATAACCATTCCGATCATAGATGATGCCGCGCGCCGCCGGGAGACTGATCTCATTGGTGTAATTATCAATGGCGCGCGCAGTCCAATCCTTACCGCCCGAAATCTGTAATAACAATAGGCGGCCTAATATCACCGTCAAAATCAGCAAGCCAACGACATAAACAACAAACAGCCGTCGGGGATCGAAATTTGATGCGTGGGATGAAGATGAAGAACTCACGCTTCCTCCTGCACGGGAAACACCCAGCCGGCCAGAATCTCTCATGAGACCGTACATCGGGATCGAAATAAGGAGGTTGAGCAAAAGGCTTGGAAGTGTGATCAAGCCCATTAAGTCGCCGAAAGGCAAAGGGTCACCTGAGAAGCGTAGATAGAGAAAAGATAAAAGGTGCATCAACAAAGTTCCTAGAAAAGTCACACTGAACATGGCTAATAATGGCGCTTGCCAAACGCGGCTTTGCAACAATACCGCGAGCAGGACCACTCCGATATAACCAGCCAGAGTAATAATCCACGGCATATGTGAAATAGTGCTGATCATGATACTTGCTAGAAACGCCCATTGAAATGCAGTCGTGACTCCTTTTTGCAAAGCCCAAGCCGCAAGCATAACGAGGACAAGGTCCGCGTAACCGGCAAGCAATGAAAACTGGCTCACAATGGTTGATTGCAAGATCACAACCAACGCAAGCAATGGGATGGCTATAAGATTACGCATAAATACTAAGGCGACGGCGTGGGAATAAGCGGAGTAATATCCACAGCACGGAAATTGGTAATCACGAGAACAATATCAAGACGAGTGAAATCCACTGCAGATTGAACAGTAGCCTGTTGAAATAATTCATAATCCAGTTTACGGACATTGATTACCTGCCCCACAATCAAATCGGGTGGATAGCCTCCACCCAAACCGGAAGTGAGAATCAAATCGCCGCTTTGAACCGTTGCGTCTTGAGCGATCATATCCAGTGAAATATCGCCGGTCACGGAGCCAAGCAGCACCGCATCTGTATTGGCATTCTTGAGGTGGACATTCACTGTCGAAGCCGGATCGGTAATCAACTGCACGCGCGCCGCATCCGCAATGACCGCATCAATCCTTCCGACCAAACCTTGATTCGTTACCACAGGCATGCCTCGAAGTATGCCATCATTCGAGCCGCGATTGATGATAATATAATGAAGAAATGGACTCGGGTCGCGGCCAATAACGGAAGCGGCTTTATAACTGCTCCCTGGGTTGGCGCGTGAAAAATCCACCAGGGCAGCAAGAATCTCCGTCTGGCTGACGCTTTGTTGCAAATCAATCACTTGGGTCTGCAATTGGGAAATCTCCGTCTCCAACTCGGCATTGCGTGCACGCAGAGAAACGATATCGCGCGGTGCCGATAGAAATTGTTGAATGGCCTGATAACGGATTGCAAACCAGTATTGGACTGAAACCAAATCGCCTGTAAAACGGTTGGAGACCGGACTAAAAAAACCGCCAAAAGCCAGCGCCAAAATCCCTCCAACGATCAAGAATATAATAGTAGTTTGCAAAGAACGGGAAAAAAAATCTCTCATTTGTTATAAGCGCAAGATTATATGCGCGGATAAAAATCAAGCATTGTGACGAGTAGAGCCGCGCTCCAAGCCGACCAGAAGACGGCTCAAATGATCAAAGTTTTCATACATTAAAGCTGCACCGCGCACCACGCAAGTGAGCGGATCTTCAGCAACCCACACACGCAATTTGAGTTCATCGGTCAAACGATCAGCCAAGCCTTGTAATAATGCGCCGCCGCCCGCCATACAAATTCCAATATCCATAAGATCAGCAACGATTTCGGGGGAATCTCATCCAACGCATCGCGCACGGTATCAATAATAACTTGAACGGATCCTGTCAATGCCTCGCGAATTTCCACAGATGAAATCTCAACGGTCTCCGGCAAGCCGGTCACAAGATTCCGGCCGCGCACTTCCATGGTTTTTTCCGGTTGAAGCGGATATGCAGAACCTATCTTCCATTTGACCTGTTCCGCGATCCCTTCGCCGATCAACAGGTTATATTTATTCCGCACATATTGGACAATATCCTGATCCATCTCATCGCCCGCGAATTCGAAGCGAGCGCGATGCCACCACGCCACTCATGGACATCACGGCAACTTCCGTTGTGCCGCCGCCGATATCCACTACCATGGAACCGCGAATATCACCGATAGGGAGTCCCGCTCCCAGCGCCGCCGCGATCGGCTCCTCGATCAACATGGCTTGGCGCGCTCCCGACGCCATCACGGCATCATAGACTGCACGTTTTTCCACTTCTGTGACTCCGGTTGGGATACCCACCACCACACGGGGCACGCGGCAATGGCACGACACTCTGTTCATGGACTTTGCCGATAAAATACTCCAGCATTACCTGGGTCACATCAAATTCAGAGATTACGCCATCGCGCACCGGACGAACGACCAACACATTACTCGGCGTACGGCCAACCATTTCCTTCGCTTCCAACCCAATGGACAAAGGGAGACGCGATCGCTTGTCTATGGTTACCCAGGAGGGTTCATTAATAACTATACCCTTGCCGCGCACGTGAACAAGAGTGTTCGCAGTGCCCAGATCAATGGCGATGTCTAAAGAAAACAGGCCTAGCAGCCAGTTTATGGGGTTGAAGGCCAAAGTGAAGGCTCCTCGATGAGAAATCTGCGCAAACCTGCGGCTTGCTGAAATTATTATATCATACCGTGAGCATTGTCTTTAAGAAACCTTTAGGGAGTAAATAGGTTAGAATATCAATATGAAAAGATTCTCGCCCTTGCGGGAGGAAAAATGTCAAAAATCGTGTTCGTAACCGATAGTACTGCTTACATTCCTAATGAGTTGTCCAAAGTGCACCATATCACCGTTATGCCTCAAGTTTTGATTTGGGGCGATCAAACCTATCGGGACGGAGTGGATATACAGCCTGATGAATTTTATGCGCACCTTAAAACCACCCAGGTGATGCCCACCACTTCGCAAGTTCCGGTTCTGGATATGCAAAAAACCTTCCAGCAGCTAATTAACAGGGACTTTGAAGTGCTGGGCATATTTATCTCAGCCAAACTTTCCGGGACATTGCAATCCGCAATTCAAGCGCGCGAAGCTCTTGGCAATGCCGGAGATAAAATCTATCTGGTTGACAGCAACACTACCGCAATGGCAATGGGTTTTATCACATTGGCAGCCGCGCGTGCCGCAGAACAGGGCGCCAGCATGAAAGAATGCGTTGCCCTTGCGGAAAAAGCCCGGGAGCATGTGGGGGTCTATTTTGCGATGGACACGCTCGAATTCCTGCACCGAGGCGGGCGCATCGGCGGCGGAACTCGTTTCATTGGGTCTGCGTTAAATCTTAAGCCCATCCTTTCTTTAAGAGATGGCCGCGTCGAAGCCGAAGATCGTGTGCGCACAAAAAGCAAAGCGATTGACCGAGTCCTCGAATTGGTCAGTGAACAAGTAAAAGGCAAATCCAATATTCGCGTTGCCACACTTCATGCCAATGCAGAAGAGGAAGCGCGGATTCTGCTCGACCGCGCCACCACGCAGTTCAGCGCCGTCGAAAGCATTCTCTCGTCACTTAGCCCCGTTGTCGGTGTCCATGCCGGACCCGGCACAGTTGGTCTGGCATTTATGGCGGATATATAATCTCATCGCCTAAATTTCCCTCTTTCCGCAAAGAGGGAAATTTTTTTCACGTGTATAATTCAACTGTGAAACATCTTGACCCCCTCGTGATTGGAATTGCAGGCGGTTCCGGTTCCGGAAAAACAACTGTGGCTCAGCAAATCTTAAATCGCGTCGGCACAAATCAAATTGCTTTTATTCAACACAATTCCTACTACAAAGATTTGGATGGACTGCCTCCGACTCAACGCGCGGATTTCAATTTTGATCATCCTAATTCGCTCGAGACCGATCTATTGATTCAACATATCGTTTCCCTTCGCGACGGCAAGCCAGTTGAGGTTCCGATTTATGATTTTTCCACGGATAGCCGCACCAACCAAACTTTTAAGGTTGAGCCGCACCGCGTGATTTTGGTTGAAGGCATTCTTATCTTCACCGACGCTGCGTTACGCGAACTCTTTGACATCAAGATTTTCGTTGACACCGATTCTGATATCCGCTTCATTCGCAGATTGGAACGCGATATCACTGAGCGTGGGCGAACAACCGAGTCCGTGATCAAACAATATCAAGCAACCGTCCGTCCCATGCATCTTGAATTCGTCGAGCCGTCTAAACGTTATGCCGACATTATTATTCCCCAAGGTGGCTTCAACACCGCTGCCATGGACATGGTGGTAGCACGCATCGAAGCATTGTTAAAATAATTTCATATTTCATGGAGAACAAATGGCAAAACAATGGAATACCCCACCCGCAATGACAATTGATCCAAGGAAAAAATATAAAGCCCGCATGGAAACTGACAAAGGCACAATGGTCATCGAATTATTTGCAGATAAAACTCCGAAGACCGTCAATAACTTTGTATTCTTGTCGCGCGAAGGTTTTTATGACGGCATCATCTTTCATCGCGTCATCAAGGATTTCATGGCGCAGGGCGGCGACCCAACCGGCAAAGGCACCGGCGGTCCCGGTTACAAATTCGCCGATGAATTCCATCCGAGCCTGAAGCACGATAAAGCAGGCAGGCTTTCCATGGCAAATGCAGGATCAGGAACTAACGGCTCGCAATTTTTTATTACACATGTTCCCACACCGTGGCTCGATAACAAGCACAGCATCTTCGGTCAGGTGGTCGAAGGCATGGATGTTTTGATGTCCATTCCGCCGCGCGACCCGATGCGGCCCGAATATCCCGGCGTGAAGATCCTGAAAGTCACCATTGAAGAATCCGCCTAAAAAACTTTCAGCGGTCAAATCATTTTTACAGTCAACTCTTGCGCTCAACATTCTGCGCGTTATTGTTTTACTGATCGCGATTGGCATCAGCGTATATATTTTCATGATCCGCGATCAAGCCGCAAAGTTTGCCGAGTATGGATATCCGGGCATTTTCTTGATATCCATCCTCGCCAATGCAACAATCCTGCTTCCTGCGCCGGGGTTTGCAATCGTCTTCGCAATGGGTGGCGTTTTCAATCCGTTGATTGTTGGGATTGTGGCAGGAGCAGGCGCGGCCATTGGAGAACTATCCGGTTACATGGCTGGTTTCAGTGGACAGCCTATCGCGGAGAAAACAAAAATCTACCTACGCATCGAGAGCTGGATGCAAAGATACGGGATGCTGACTATTTTTGTTTTAGCCGCGATTCCGAATCCATTCTTTGATCTGGGCGGGATGGCGGCCGGCGCCTTGAAGATGCCACTTTACAAATTTTATATATCGTGTCTGCTTGGCAAGATTATCAAGATGTGGCTCTTCGCCTACGCAGGTGCATATTCGATCAATTGGCTGATAAACATTATGAAATGATTACAGCCAAAGGAGAATCAAATGACCGATTATCAGAAGATAGACAAATATCTCGAGGCCAATCTCGAAAAAAGCATCACCGAGTTATCGAGACTTGTTGCACAACCCAGTGTCGGCGCGCAAAATCTGGGCTTGAAGGAATGCGCTGCATTGGTAAGTGGAATGCTCAAAGCGCGCGGTTTCAACGTTCAAGTGATGGATACGCCCGGCGCGCCGGTGGTATTCGGTGAACGCAAAGGCCAATCGAGCAAGACTCTGCTCATTTACAACCATTACGATGTCCAACCTGCGGAGCCATTGGAATTATGGGAAACACCGCCGTTCGAGCCATCCTTGCGCAACGGAAAACTGTATGGGCGCGGCGTGGGTGATGATAAGGGCCATATCACCGCACGGCTGTTCGCAATCGATTCGTTGCTCGACGCTGAAGGCGAACTGCCATGCAACGTGAAATTCATCATCGAAGGCGAGGAAGAAACAGCCAGCGTAAATCTTTTTGAATTCATCAGGAAGAATAAAGACTTACTGAAAGCCGACGCCTGCATGTGGGAATTCGGCGGCGTGGATCATCGCGACGTGCCGATGGAATATCTCGGCTTGCGCGGCATCTGTTATGTTGAACTCAGTGTCGAAACTGCGACAACAGATGTTCATTCAGGATTGGGCGGTTCGATCTTTCCAAACGCGGCTTGGCGATTGGTTTGGGCACTCGGCACCCTAAAAGGTGAAGATGAACGCATTTTGATTCCCGGCTTTTATGACGCGGTACGCCCACCATCGAAGAGAGATCGCGAGTTGATGTCTGCGTTGCCAGATCAGGCGAACGAATATAAATCCATGTATGGCGTAAAGAAATTTATCAAAGGGCTGAAGGGCGGCGAAGAATTAAAATCTTGAAGGAGTGTTTTCGCCAACCTGCACCATTTGCGGATTGACCTCCGGTTATCAAGGCCCCGGCTCGAAAACGGTTTTACCGGCGCGGGCTTCCGCCAAAGTGGACTTTCGTCTCATTCCTGACCAGCATCCGGATGACATCTTAAAGAAACTGCGCGCCCATCTCGACGCGCAGGGCTTTAGCGATATTCAAATCACCGATCTCGGCGGCGACCCACCTGCGCGCACTGATCCGGATGATCCATTTATTCAAATTGTTACGAAGACAGCCAAGGACGTTTTTGGTGTGCCGATGCAGTTGGTACCCATGACCGGCGGTTCGGGTCCGAGTTATCCCTTCGTGCATGATCTCGGTTTGCCCGTTGCCACTGGCGGTCTCGGTCATCCCGATACTCGTTCTCATGCGCCCAACGAGAACATTCGCATTGATTTGTATTTGAAACACGCGCGGCATATGGCACGCATTATTGGTGAGTTTGCAAAATAGCCCCCTCCCTTCCTCCCCCAAATCTAAAAAGATTTGGGGGAGGTGTCACAACGTGACGGTGGGGGTCAATACTTGGACTTATTATTTCTTCTTGGCGCTCTTTGCGTTTTGCGCGGTTGGAATTTTTTTATTGAAGGCTCGACAATCCTTTGCCCTTTCAATTCTTGGACTTCACCTTCAGTCAGATGCCGCCATTCGCCGGGCTTGAGATTACCAAGCGATAAAGTCCCGATGCGGATACGCACAATGCGGACAACCGGCAAACCAAGCAATGAGCCGATCTCGCGAATCTGCTGCTTACGCCCTTCTCCCATTGTGACTCTCAGCCACGCGCCTTTGCCTGCGCCCGCCTCGACGTAAACATCGGCAGGCGCGGTTTTATATCCATCTTCCAGCACCACGCCGCGCCGCCAGGTTTGAATCTGTTCCGGGTCGGGACGACGCGCCACCAGAACCTTATATTCTTTTTTATGTCCATAGCGTGGATGCGTTAGTTTATTGGTCAAGTCGCCGTCGTTGGTCATTAAGATCAGACCTTCGCTATCCCAATCCAAACGACCCACGGGATACAGACGTTCGCTTTCGGGAATCAAATCACGAACGGTCTTGCGTCCCACTTCATCATCCACGGACGAGATGATATTGCGCGGCTTGTAGAGCGCAATGTAGGTTAACTTTTCCGGCGCGGCCAAGGGCTTGCCATCCATTGTGACTTTATCCACGGCGAGATCAGCTTTTTGACCGAGGATCGCAAGCTGTCCATTGACGCGCACACGTCCGGCTGTGATGAATTCTTCACAGCCGCGCCGCGAACCATAACCAGCTTGAGCGAGGAGTTTTTGTAGGCGTTCTTGCATGATGCAATTATAGTCTAAGAGAATGAACCGACCTCAGCATGAGCCGTAACCGGCTCGGGTACGGATTTTTTGAAGATGTTCAGGCGTATCCATTTTATGTCGATAGTGTTTTATTCAACAGTAAGCTCTGTATTTGGAGCTTAATCGCTTTAGAGGGTGATGTTGCATGGAGAAATCAAACGAAATGATCACTGTCGCACCCGTTGCAGACTGCTCCCGTTAAGTTGTCGAAGTCGAGAAGGTCAATCCGTGGCGAGGCAAAAGAGACTTTCCGGTATAGAATCAATTCACGCAAGAATCGTTATCTCGACTGCGATTCTTGTTGCTATTAGCATTGGTTGCCGGCGTTCATCCCGTCTCTTCCGCGCCAAATCTTCAAACAAGAGAATTTGCAAGGGGCGATGTCTTAATTTCTGTCGGAAATGGTCAAGTTCAATGGCGTGATCCAAATGGGAATTTAATTCAAAACCTCGACACACAGCTCGAAAGCCAAACGATGGGCTTGGCATTCAACCTCGCTGACAAGAATCTCTATGTCACAGATTTTAATGGTGAAAATGTCAGTGTCTTTGATTCGACCAGAAATTTGATTGGGCCATTTGGTTCTGGGTACAACGGGCTGCCAGAATCCATTTTGTTCGATAGGATAGGGAATGTTTACGTAGGTGAAGCGACTCCGGAGTTTCAAACAAATTTTCAAAGGGCAAATGTTCAAGGGGGAACCATTCTCAAGTTTGACACGGCGGGCAATCCGCTTGCACAATTTCAAGTTGACCAGGAGAATAGAGGATCCGGTTGGATTGATCTCGCACCTGATCAATGCACGATGTATTACACCTCGGAAGGAAACAGCGTCAAACGGTACGATGTGTGTATGAATCAGCAACTTCCAGATTTCGCGACTGATCTTCCAGGTGCCAACGCGTTTGCCTTGCGACTCTTGCCGGACGGCGAGTTACTGGTAGCTGATACACAAGAAATTTTTCTGCTGGATGCAAGCGGCAAAATCAAGCAAAAATACGGGGCGGGGGATAAGAACGAATGGTTTGCTCTGGATATAAATCCGGATGGAAAATCATTCTGGGCAGCAGATGACAACACCCAGGATGTTGTAAAATTTGACATCTCCTCGGGCAATCAGCTTTTGAGTTTCAATGCGGGTACTGGAATATGCGCGAAAAGCCGCTTGCCCGTCTCCGGAATATGTGTGGGAGGACTCGCGATTGTTGGGGAAATCACTGCCGCTCAATCCACGCAAACGCCACCTCCCGTAATTCCGACGCCTACGACAACGGCACCTCCTGTAGTTCCGACGCCTACGCCCACACCGGAAGACTGGTTTATTGTCTTGATAATTGGCGGCTTGTTTGTGGGAGCGGTATTGTTTGTTGGCGCAGTTGCAGTCATTGCAATCGTGGTGATTGTGCGCTCAACACAACCAAAAAAAGACAAAACTGAACATAGGGGATCAAAAGTGAAAGCGCAAAGTCACGATGATGTGGGCCAGCAGATTATAGAGCCCAACTCTACTCAGAGAACGCCTGCAATACGATTGAGTTTTGTTCAAGGACAGGTTGATTACTTCATTGAAACAGAAAACTCAGAAAAACATAAGGGAGAATGAATTATGAATACTAAAGACACGCCGCTCCGAGAGCTCATTTTCCCTGAGGGGCACGGAATGCCAGACCCGGCCTGGTTGAAAATTCTCTCCAAGCCAAAACTCATTGCCATTTTTGCGGGCTTTGCTCCGGAAACCTTGGATGTGTTGAAGACGGAAATAAGAAACTCTGTCGGGGCATTGTACCAAACAAGTCTGATTGATGTTCTAATCGGGGGTTGGACAAAGTACGATGAAGTTTCAAAATCCATGGAGGAATCCAAACAAAAACCCACGGACACCATTCTCCAGCCGCTGGTAAATCATACTTTCAAGTCCGTGCATCATCCTTATATAGAATTATATAGTGATGATAAACCGGTTGGGCAAATTAAATTCGAATTGACCGCAACACTCGAGGTGGAGGGATTAAAGCTCAAAATTCAGAAAGGAGAAGTGTCGGAGATTATGACCGGATCGTGTCAGGGAAGCATTCAGCTTGCGTTTGACAACGAAGTTCTAATCAGCGAACCAACCGGACGCATCGACCTGCCCGGCTCAATATCTGTGACATCAAATAATGACCAAACGATAGTGGCGAAGCGCAAAGCATAACCGGCTTGCGCTAAAAGTTTTTGAAGGCGTTCTTGCGTTTTATTTTTCCTATCCATCCAACGGGCTTTTGACCGCTAGGCCGCCGCGCTGGAGGACGTGGGTGTAGATCATGGTAGTTTTGACATCTTTGTGACCGAGCAATTCCTGTATGGTGCGAATATCATAGCCATTTTGCAAAAGCTGGGTGGCAAACGAATGGCGGAAGGTGTGCGGGGAAACAGGCTTGTCTATTTTTGCGAGAAGGGCGGCTTGGCGAACTGCTTTTTGCAAAACGCTGGGGTCCATGTGGTGACGCCTGGTCTTTTTGGTTTCGGGGTCGACCGAACGCGCAAAGGCGGGGAAGAGGTATTGCCAGATCCATTCTTTGGGAGCGTTGGGGTATTTTCTGGCGAGGGCGTAAGGCAGGTACACTTCTCCAAAGCCTTCTTTTATATCTTGTTGATGGATGGCGCTCACAGTTTTCAGGTGAGTTTGCAGGTCAGAGATAAGCGCATCGGGAAGCATGGTGAGGCGGTCTTTTTCGCCTTTGCCATCGCGGACGATGATCTGGTGATTACCGAAGTCAATATCCTTCACACGCAAGCGCAAGCATTCCATGAGGCGCAGTCCGCTTCCATAGAGAATCTTGGTCATCAGCTGTGAAACGCCGGTCATTTGGTTGATAACGGACATGGCTTCCTGATGGGTGAGGACGACAGGCAGGGTTTCAGATTTTTCGGCGCGGATGAGGTCGGAGGGCAGGTCAATGTCTTTTTGGAGCACGTGACGGTAAAGAAACAGGACGGCGCTCAAGGCCTGATTCTGGGTGGAGGCGGAGAGGTGCCGTTGGGTGGCGAGGTGGGTGATGAAGGACTGTATCTCCAGTGCGCCCATGTCTTTGGGGTGGCGTTTATTGTGAAAAAGGATAAAGCGCCTGATCCAGTCTGTGTATGTTTTTTCGGTGCGGGAGGAATAATGTTTGAGGCGGATGGCGTCGCTGACTTGTTCGAGGAGTTTTTTCCCCTTCGGGGAAGATGTGGGTTTAGTTTGCATATTCACCTGCTGGAGGTTGTGCTATACTTCGCTCATTGTAATCTAATCTACAGCCGTCTAACGTCCGAAAGACTTTAGGACATTAGGCGGCACGTCTAAAGGCAGTTATACTGTCCGCATAACCCTAGTTAGCCCCTTCCTTTTCAAATAGTGTTTCGGGTATCAAGGAAAATATTTATTATGGGAACTCGCAACATTGCTAAAGGATTAGCTAGAAAATATGGTGTGCAAGTTCAACATGCGTTATATGGAGAACTTGGAGTTTGGTATCACCATCTAAGGTCTTTCCCAGCAGCTTTCTTCGATAAAAACGGATACATTGTTTTCCAAACAAAAGAAGATTATGAAAATTGTCCCTACTTGCAGCTCGGGCAAGATGTAAACATCACCGAAAATGGTATCTCGTCCATACCAGGTTATGTTTTGTACAAGGACAAGGAAGGTGAAAAAGCCATCAAAGAAGTTTCAGAAAAGTATGAAGTTCGAGAAACCGCTATAAGCCCAGAAAGTCCTATTGAATTTACCGAAGGTGCAATCGAAGAAATGGTTGTTGAATTAAGAAAGCGTGACCCTCGCCTAAAAACATCTGCCATTGAAGTATATGGAACTATATGTCAAATTTGCGGGTTCGATTTTTCTGATGTCTATGGCGAATTGGGAGAAGGATATATCGAGCTTCACCATATACGACCTTTATCTGAGAGCAACGAAACCCAACAAACTACACTAGACGATGTTGCAATGGTATGCTCTAATTGCCACAGAATGTTACATCGAAACGGAAAAAATGCTTTACCAATTGAAGAACTTATAAAAATTATTCAAACTCGAAAGGCGGCACGGGGCTAACAAAGCGTGCACCTGACGTGTGGGAGTTTGCGGCATTTTCGAGCATTTTCCTCGCTTCGAGTTTTTCCTGCTCCCAAACAGAATCCACGCCCGCCCACACGCAGGTAACGCAAACCGTTGGACGCACATAGCATCATGCAAAACCGCACTAAATAAAGGCGATTATAAGGAGACATAACATGGGAACGGTTGCAGCAGGTTTTTCAATGTCGCTAGATGGTTTTATCGCGGGGCCGAATGATGATGTTGAGCGGCTTTTCACATGGTATTCAATGGGTGACGTCGCAGTAAAAATGCCGAGTGGTGATCGGGAATTTCAGGTGTCATCTGCCAGTGCCGAGGTGGTTGAAGATGCAAGCAAATCTATCGGGGCGCTCGTGTACGGACGTAGAACATTTGATATCGCCCATGCTTGGGGCGGAAAACACCCGCTAAATGTCCCAATGGTTATCCTGACCCATACCATCCCGCAAGAATGGGTCAAACCAGGTTCGCCGTTCACATTCGTCACGGACGGCATTGAAAGCGCTATTGAACAAGCTAAGAAAATTGCTGGTAACAGGACAGTCGCCGTAGGAAGCGGAACAACCACGCAGCAGTGTCTTCTGGCAGGACTGCTGGATGAAATCCATATCGATTTGGTGCCTATCCTACTTGGTGATGGCATCCGACTGTTCGATCACTTGGGCACGATGACATTTGAACTGGAAAGCACTAACGTGATTGAGGCTCCCGGCGTAACCCACCTCACGTTTCGAGTCGTAAAATAAGGTGAGTGCATCTTAAGTCATGTCAAAGCGCCTAACAAAGCGTGCACCGGACGGGGCTATCGCCCCAAGATTCGCAGCGCGATTTGCCAAGTTTCGTGCAATAATATCAGCGAGTTCTTGCCAGTCCGCCCCAGCGCCAGTAACGCAAACCGTTGGGTGCTTCCTTTTTGCATAAGAAAGTCTTTTGCGCCTTGTTCACATTTGTGATAACATGGGGATATGCGGACGATCAACTTCTATCGCCTTCTTAATGGCAATAGCCCTGTCGAACAGTTTCTTGATTTTCTGGCTGGCAAGCAAGCACAAAAAGTTTTATGGGTATTGCAGTTGATCGAAGAGTTGGAAGTAATACCACGTCAGTATTTCAAAAAGCCGGCTGATAGCGAAGGTATTTGGGAGGTCCGCATACAATTTGGAAATGACATTTTCAGATTGCTGGGGTTTTTCGATGGCGCACTTTGTTAATCCTGACAAATGGCTTTGCCAAGAAAACACAGAAGACTCCTCCGCAGGAAATTGCCCTCGCTGTTCGCCGTAAAGAAGAGTATTTGGCAAGGAGAAAAAAGTCATGAGCGATGTAAAACGGTATATTCAAAAACGCGCTAAAGGTGATGCGGAATTCGCACAAAACTACGAAGCAGGTTACGCCGATTTCAAGATTGGTGTTATCTTACGTCAGGCACGAGAATCCGCAGGCTTAACTCAAGAAGAGTTGGCTCGAAGGTTGAAGACCAAAAAATCTTCTATTTCACGCATTGAGAATCATGCCGATGACGTGCGTCTTTCAACATTACGGCGCTATGCTGATGCAGTTGGCGCTAATCTCCAAATTCGATTAGCCAATTCATAATAGCATCGCAAGGCAAAAACGCACCCAACACAGCGTGCACCCGACTGGTGGGGATGCGCCGCCAAAGTGGGTTTACTCTTGGCTCAAAGCTGGTTCCGTCAAAGCGTCTTCATCCCGTCCCGCCTGGTTGCCGAGCCTGTCGAGACACACCAGCGCCAGTAACGCAAACCGTTGGCACGCCCCTTGCAGAATAAAGTAATTTTCGGTGGAGATAAAATCTAAAATATGGCAACGAGAACAAAGCAGAAACAAGGTTGTTTAAGCATCATCTTTCCGTTTTTGGGACGTAAAACGACTAAAACTGTTTTTACAGCAAGTTCATATAAAACGCCTGATGAGTTTGTTCCAGCAGTTGAAACGATTATTCCCGAAGTACTTCCTTATCGTGTGCGTGATGATTTTCTTTCTCCCGCTGAATTTTCGTTTTACAAAATTCTTTCTTCTCTCGGCGGCACACGAATAATAGTTCAGTCAAAAGTAAGGTTGGCTGATATTTTCTTTGTGGCTCGTCCAAATGAGAATATGACTTATTTCAGCAGAATCGCTCAAAAGCATTTGGATTTTCTTATTTGCAATTCCGTCACAATGAAACCGTTACTTGGCATCGAACTGGATGATTCCAGCCATAAGCGAGATGATAGGCAAGAACGTGATGATTTCGTTGAAAGAGTTTTCCAAGTTTCAGGTTTGCCATTATTGCGTTTGCCAGTTCAGCGAGAGTACAATACAAGAGATATTGCGGCTCAAATTGCGCCGTTTTTGAAAGATAAAGTTAGCGTTCCAGTTGCGCCGCCGCAACCAGAAATTAATAAGCAAGTCGGTTCAGTTCCACTTTGCCCCAAATGCGGTATTCCAATGGTCTTAAGAACAGTGGCGCAAGGTGAACATAAAGGTAAACAATTTTACGGTTGCCAAAATTATCCTCGTTGCCGTGAAATGAAACCTGTTACTGCATAGGCGAGTCTTGCAAGTCAAAAGCGTGCCAACAAAGCGTGCAGTGGATTTGTGGGAGTCTGCGGCTTCGAGAAGTATTTTTCTGGCTTCGGGCTTTTTCTACGCCCGAACAGAATCCTGCTTTTGGAGTTTTTTCTACCCCCGCCCCACCGCCACTAACACAAACCGTTAGCCCGTTCTTTACACAACAAGGAATCAATGAACGCAAGTTTTCCAACATCTAATCCTGAGTTGAACACCGTGTTATATGAGTTTGTAAAAAGTGTTCAAGAAATATTGAAGGACAATTTTGTCTCCGCATACTTGCAGGGTTCTTTTGCCATTGGTGATTGGGATAATGACAGTGATGTTGATTTTACAATTGTCATTGAAAACGATATCTCCGATACAGATTTACAAGCACTGCAAATCATGCATGCACGAATTTACAATTTAGAATCTGAATGGGCTAAACATCTTGAAGGCTCTTATTTTCCAAAAAACATTCTAAAAAGTGGTAACTGTGCCAACAAGGGACTTTGGTATCTTGATAACACCTTTAAAGGACTTTGGTATCTTGGTAACACATTCGACAAATTAGCCTTGTCAAACCATGATAATACCTTGGTTGTTCGTTGGGTTGTGCGTGAACACAGTATAACGTTAGCAGGAATTCCTGCTAACGATTTAATAGATTTCGTACCTGCTGATGATTTGCGAAAAGAAATATTATCCACAATGCGAGAATGGGGTAGCGAAATTATTTCTGGTCAATGGAAAATGGATAACAAGTGGGCGCAACCTTTTGTGGTGTTAATGTACTGCCGCATGTTACATTCACTCAATACGGGAAGAATAAATTCAAAATTATCTGGGGTACAGTGGGCTAAAAACACTTTAGATAGTCGGTGGACTGGTCTTATTCAACGAGCATGGGACGAACGTCCAAATCCATCTTTAAAAGTGCGTCAACCCGCTGAAACAATTGAAGTGAAGGACACAATAGAGTTTGTTCGGTTTGCAATTGAATTAGGTCAATCATATGAGTTTGGCAATTGATAACAGAGTTTGATGTCTTCTCAATCATGCACGGGCTAACAAAGCGTGCACCTGACGCTGGGGATTTTACGGCACCTACGGCAAGCATTTCCGCGAAGCGTGGCTTCGGGCTTTTTCTGCTCTCAGGCATTTTCCCAGCCCGCCCACAAACCACTAACGCAAACCGTTAGGCCCTAGAAGTACAGAGAGGAGAGCACGATGAGCAACGAACAGGTGGCACCTGAGACGAAAGGTGTTACGGTGAAGGTACTTGCAATGGTTGACCTTGGCCCTGATATCGAGGGCATGGCAGGACGCCAGTTTCGAATGCGGATGGTAACCATCGAGCCTGGAGGCGTCTTCGGCCCGATTTACGACCATAAAGACAGACCAGGCATCATCTACATATTGCAAGGAACGATCACTGACCATCGAAATGGAGTCGCTACGGATTATGGGCCGGGAGTGGGCTGGCCCGAGGATAGGAACACCACACACTGGCTTGAGAACAGAGGAACGATTCCGGCGGTGGAGATCTCGGTCGATATAGTCAGGCAAGAGTGAGCTTAGGCCCGCCCAGGATTTAAGAAATTTGAGATTGTCCGGAACAAAAACTCAAAAGCCTGGCCCTAACAAAGCGTACACTGGACGCTGGGGATTCTACGGCACCTACGGCAAGCATTTCCGCGAAGCGTGGCTTCAAGCTTTTCCTGCTCCCAAACAAAGTTTCTTCCTTCATGCGACTTTGTGCCCTTCGTGGTTAAATTAGACTTATCCCTTTAACATCTCTTCGTGATCATTGCATTCGTTCGATCAATTTCAAAGAGAGTATTTTGTAAAATGAATGAAAACAGTAAAAAAACAGCATTGATTACAGGCGCGTCAGCTGGTATTGGACACGCTACAGCACTGGCTTTAGCGGCATCCGGCTATAAAACTTACGCAACTGCCCGACATTTAGAATCTATTGATGATCTTAAGCAACAAGGTCTTCAAACACTTGCTCTAGATGTGACCAACGAACAATCCATGACCGAAGCCATAAGTACAATTGAATCACAGACAGGTGGAACTGACATACTCGTTAATAATGCAGGCTACAGCGAGATGGGACCTATTGAAGAGATTAGCATGGAGCGGATACGACTTCAGTTTGAGGCCAACGTTTTCGGATTGATCCGCCTCTGCCAACTTGTTTTACCGAGTATGCGCCGCAAGCATAGTGGCTATATCATAAATATCAGTTCGATGGGTGGAGAATTCACAACTCCGCTTGCCGGTATTTATCATGCAAGCAAATATGCCGTCGAATTTATTTCGGATGCTCTACGCTTTGAAGTACAACCATTTGGAGTACATGTTATAGTGATCCAACCCGGAGTTGTAAGAACACGCTCTGCATCAACGGTGGCACAAAGTCTACAATCCGATAAATCTAGTCCATACTTTGATCAAGTTGACGGCTTCAAACGTTTTCTCGAAAAGAATACTGCCGAGAATGATGCATCAGCCATCTCTGTCGAAGCCGTTGCAAAAGTAATCATTGAAGCAATCGAATTACCGGAACCTAAAACACGATACAAAGTAGGTGATGAAGCCGAGCAAATTCCGCGTATGCGACGGCGCTTATCCGACCGTGAATGGGACGCTTTGTTTTCAGATCGATTTGGTTTAAGGAAGTAAGGTATAGAAATAAGGTAAAGAACAGAAGCCCTACAAAAAAATCTGGAAGATATAATTAGAGTGGTTTTATCCCTTCAACATCTCGTCGTGATTGTTGTTTTCATCGGACAAATCAAGCGAGGGCAATTCAGTAATCGAGTTGATTCCAAAATGCTGTAAAAATTCAGGCGCGGTGGAATACAGAATCGGGCGACCGGGTCCATCGGCGCGGCCCGATTCAATGATCAAGCCTTTGCTCAACAAACTCTTCAACATGCTGTCCGAGTTGACGCCGCGAATCGAGTCGATTTGCGGGTGCGTGACCGGCTGTTGATAAGCAATGATCGCCAGCGTCTCGAGCGCGGCGCGGCTGAGATGAGTTCGTCGAATTCGAGGCCGAGGAAGCGTTCAATCGTCGCCGCGAGTTGCGGCGCAGTGGTCAACTGCACGCGTCCGCTGTGTCGTTGCAAACGCAAGCCTCGAGTCTGAAGCGATGCATCCAACTCTTGGAGCGCGGCTTCGATCATGGACGGCGCGACATCCAACGCTTCCGCGAGATGAGCCAGAGCCACAGGTTCTGCCGCGACGAACAACAATCCCTCGATTTGAACCGAAAGCGGCAGGTCGTCCTTTTCATTTTCGCTCATGCTATAATAACTCCTGTTTAGTTGTCATTGCGAGGAGGCCAAAGGCCGACGTGGCAATCCCCTTTAAGGCAGGAGAGCGCTCCGCTCGCAATGACATAATTCGAGATGAACAATGAAAAAAATTTTTATTGCAGTGATTGCGCTTGCTTTTGCAACTCTCGGTTGTTCGATCTTCGTCGGCGGGCCCGACTATCCCGCCACGCCAATTCCTGTTTCAACGGAAGCGGTGCAAAGTTTACAAACTCAAGTGAACCAAGCCGCCGCAACCGGAGCCGCAACCGGAACGGTCACACTTAATATCACACAAGAACAGCTCACATCTTATCTTGCAGTTTATTTGCAATCGCAACCCAATCTGCCAATCACCGATCCGCAGGTGCAATTGCAGAACGGACAAATGGAATTGCTTGGCAAAGTTCAACAGGGCATGTTCAACGCCAATGTCAGCATGATATTGGCAGTCAGTGTGGACCAAAACGGGCAGCCAAAGATCGTGATCACACAAGAAAACTTTGGTCCTCTCCCCGCCCCGCAGGGATTGAACGACGCGATCAGCACGTTCGTTGCCCAAGCTTTAACCGGTTCGCTCGGACCCGCCGCAACCGGCTTCCGTTTGGAAAGCATTTCCATCGCTAACGGCGTGATGACGATTACAGGCCGCGTCAAGTAGTCGGATTATACCAGTGGCAACAATGTCATTGCGAGGGCGTTCTTCCCGAAGCAATCTCCTTGCTAATGTGGGGATTGCTTCGTCGGCGCTCTCTTCGCAACGACACCTAAAATTCTTTTGCATTCTTCTTGCAATTTCTTTGACAATAATTCTCTCTAGCTGTCAACTTGCTCAAGCCGGACGCAGTCAAATCAACATCACCATCACCGCGGATGGCAAAACTCAACAAGTCAGCGTTCCCGCCGGAAGCACAGTGCTGCAAGCATTACAACAAACCGGAATCGCACCGGGCGATCTCGACAAATCCGATCCGCCGTTTTACGCGGTACTTAACAACGGCGATACCATCAAACTGACGCGCGTCCAGGAAGAATTCGACACCGAAGACCAGACCATTCCGTTTGAACAGCAGATCATCCGCAATGAATCCCTGCCCGATGGACAGACGCGCGAAGTCCAGGCCGGAGTCAATGGACAGCAGGAAATCACCTACCGCCGCGTGCTCGAAGATGGAGTCGAAACCAGCAAAACCATCGTCAAGACCGTTATTTTGCAAAATGCGGTGCCGGAAATTATGATGGTCGGCGCGCAATCATCATTTACACCATTGACCATTCCCGGTAAAATTGCATACCTTGCCGGTGGCAACGCGTGGGTCATGGACACATCCACCGCCAACCGCACATTACTGATCAACACCGGCGATCTGGACGGACATGTCTTCGCGCTATCATCGAATGGCAATTATCTGCTTTTCACACGCAAATCAAAAAAGCCAGCGGATCAACAAATCAACACGTTGTGGGCTGTGAGCACAAAGTCATCTACGCCATCGCCGATTTACTTGAACGCATCCAACATCGTCCATTTTGCAGCATGGCTTCCAAACGGGAGCACCGCGGCAGCCTATTCGACCGTCGAGCCGCGCACTACTGCGCCGGGCTGGCAAGCAAATAATGATCTTTATGAAGTCAATCTCAATGGATCGCCGAAAAAGATTTTGGATTCAAGCAGTGGCGGCGTCTACGGATGGTGGGGAATGTCCTTCGCTATTTCGCCGGACGGAAGCATCGCGTACGCGCGCCCCGACAGCATTGGAATGGTTAATGTAGCCGGAGGCTATCTTGCTTCACCTCTGCTCAACATTACACCGCTTCAAACGCACAGCGATTGGGCTTGGGTTCCCGGCATCAGCTGGGGCGGCGATGGAAAGACGCTTTATTTTGTAGATCACGCGCCCGCGCCCGCGCCGATCACAGACGAAGAATCTCCGTATTTCGATTTACAGGCGGCTTCGCGCGTTAACAACTTCACTGTGGATATGATTGAACAGGTCGGAATGTTTGCATCGCCTGTCGCTTCACCTGTCCGCCAAAATGGACAAGAAAGTGCGTATCAAGTGGCTTATCTGCAAGCCATTTTCCCGGATCAGAGCGAGACGAGTCGTTACCGCCTCGTTGCCATGGATCGTGACGGATCGAACCGCCGTACACTTTTTCCTCCATCCGATTCAACCGGCCTCGAACCGCAGACTCCGGCATGGGCACCGCAACCCATCCCAGGACAGACCGGTGATTTTCTCGCGGTGATTTATCAAGGCAATCTTTGGTTGGTTGACAGCGGCAGTGGACAATCCTATCAAATCACAGGTGACGGATTGATCACAAACATTGATTGGAAATAGAATCACGTCGTCGCAAGAAGTGGCAAAGCCGCGATGACACTTGCACTGCACTGCGTTCGGTGTAGTGCAGGTGAGCAATGACATATCAAAACAAACGAGGTATTATGCGAATTTTAATAACCGGCGCGGCTGGCTTTCTTGGCTCACATCTTTGCGACCGTTTGCTGGCGGACGGCCACGAGGTTGTCGGCCTGGACAATTTTGTTACGGGAAGCCGCGAAAATATTGCCCACTTAATGGGCAATGAAAAGTTTACATTCTACAAGCATGATGTATCCAACTATATTTTTGTCCCGGGCAAGATTGATGCAGTTTTGCATTTTGCATCGCCCGCGAGTCCAAACCCACAATCGCCTTATGCATATTTCAATCTTCCGATTCAAACCATGAAGGCCGGCGCACTCGGAACGCATAACACGCTTGGAGTTGCGAAGGCAAACAACGCGCGCTTTCTGCTTGCGTCCACTAGCGAGATCTACGGCGATCCGCTTGTGCACCCGCAGACGGAAACCTATGCGGGAAATGTTGATCCGGTTGGTCCGCGCGCAGTTTACGATGAAGCCAAACGGTTCGCCGAATCGTTAGCCATGGCGTATCATCGTCAACACAAAGTGGACACTCGCATCGTCCGCATCTTCAACACCTACGGTCCGCGCATGGACCTCGAAGATGGCCGCGCGCTTCCCAACCTTCTCAAGCAAGCCCTGCTCGGTCAGCCGCTCACCGTTTACGGTGACGGATCACAAACGCGTTCATTTTGCTATGTGGACGATCTGATTGATGGCATTGTCCGCTTGCTAATGTCGGAAGAACATATGCCGGTCAATATCGGCAACCCTATTGAAATGTCCCTGCTTCAATTCGCCGAAACAATCAACAAGATTGTCGGCAACGAAGCCGGGATCGCTTTTGTCGCCGACGCCCGTAGCGCCCGCGATCCACAGCGGCGCCAGCCGGATATCACGCGCGCCCGCACCATTCTTGGCTGGGAACCAAAGGTTGATCTCGAAGCAGGTCTGGAAAAGACCATCCCATATTTCAAGCAAAAACTGGGATTGAAATGACTGTTATTCTTACCGATCCTCAGGAACGGACCCGCTCTTTAAAATTCATGGTCGTCGGCACATTCGGCGCGCTGGTTGATTTTGGCATCGCAAATTTGCTGGCACATTTTTTCAATATGCCGCTAGTTTATGCTGGAACCATTTCATTTACCTGCGCGGTGATCAGCAATTTCATCTGGAACCGTTACTGGACCTATCCCGACTCTCGTTCCCGTCCATTGCATCGTCAACTCGTAATGTTTTTTGCAGTAAACGTGGCCGGCATTGCCATCCGCATTCCCATTCTAAAATTTTGCGAACCACCTCTACTGAATTTCTTTCAAAACATGAAGCTCACTTCATCTATCACGCCGGAATTCCTTGCGAGAAATTTCACGCTCGCAATTGCGGTTGGAATTGTAATGCTTTGGAACTTCTTCGTAAATCGCTATTGGACGTATAATGATGTAAATTGATTTGCGAGGCGAAGGTATGGCTCTTATCCCCATCTATACGTCACGAGGAGATCCAGAAGCTTTTCTTGATTACCCTTATCTTTTCAATCGCAACGGCGATTGGATTGGCTGGGTAACCCCGAAGCGGGATGTCTATTCAGTGCTTGGACATTATGTTGGATACTTGACGAACGATCCACGCATTCTTAGAAAACATTCCACGTTTACGCTAAGACCTCGACTTCAACCGCCCGTCGCGCCAAAAAAAGCATATCCGCCCGCAACCATTCCTCTTGCCCCAATGATGAGTGAGTTAGCTCACAACGTAACCGATGTTTTGCTGGATGAACCCGAACGTCTGCACCCCCTCAACTCCGGCGAACTCCGCCAAGATCTTGACTAAGATGATCGATTCCGCTTCTCCTAAGCCAATGAGCGCTTCTCGCATCAATATCGCGCAAATGATGCATCCCGAACATGCTAATCTTCTTGGCAATGTTCACGGCGGCTGGATCATGAAACTTGCGGATGAAGCTGGCGCCCTGGCATGTATGCGTCACGCGCAGAGAACGCGTGGTGACCGTTGCGATTGATTCGATGGTTTTTCGAAATCCGATCAAGATCGGTGATCTCGTTCTACTAAACGCTGAGGTCACATACACCGGCCGCACTTCGATGGAAGCCGAAGTTCAAGTACAGGCGGAAAATCCCATTACCGGTGTACGAACCAATACCAACACTGCCTATCTGGTTTATGTCGCGCTCGATGACGCAGGCAAGCCCACTCCTGTTCCGCCGATCAAAGCCGAGACTGAAGATGAGAAGCGCAAAATGGAATCCGCAAAGGAACGCCAAGTGCGGCGGTTGTCTGGAAGCAAGTAAAAACAATGCTGGCAACTCTGCTGATTTGGGCTTATTCTTTTACGATATTCTATATATATGGTTATGGCGGGCTGGTTTTCCTAAAAAAAATCTTCCGTCTTCAAGATGGATTTGCCCTATCATTTTCAATTGTCGCTATTGTGGGTGCGGCAGTTCTGACTACGTTTGCATCATTTCTATCCCTCAGTATGCCTCTCGGAAGCGAGGCGGCTATTCTGGTTTTGCTTGGCGCTGTATTCATCGCCATCTCAACTCAGCCATGGAAAAATTTTCCTTTTCCAACTTATCACCTTTTGGTTTTGATATTACTTGTCATCGTTACCATCACAGTTCTAGAAAACTCTACGCACAAGCCAACCAATTATGATACTGGCCTCTATCACGCACAAGCCATTCACTGGATTGAAAGTTATCGCGTCGTCCCTGGTCTGGTAAACCTACATGACCGCCTCGCTTATAATTCCTCCTGGCTGGTGCTTGTTGCGTCTCTGAGCTTCTCTTTTTTGGGGCTGCGCTCCTTTCATTTGACCAACAGTTTTATTCTGCTTATGGCAATGATTTATTTTGGGGAAGGCTTTCAAAGTCTAATCCAAAAGCAATTCACTAATTCCAACATTGTAAAGGCAGTTTTATTTTTTCTCCCCCTTTACCTTTACGCTTCCGACCTTTCGTCGCCGGGCACTGACCTTCCGCCAGTTTTATTGACTTGGGTAATCACAGTATTAATCCTCGAGAAGGTTGAAAAACATGGATTGGATTTTGATTTTTATTCCATTGCTATATTTATCCTCTCCGTCTTTGCCGTCACGGTCAAACTCTCAACATTACCTCTGTGTGGATTGGCCTTGTTAATGCTGGTTCAGCAAATCCGGAACAAGGATTTACAACGCAGTACGATGCTTGCGGGAACTACATTTTTTATTCTTTTACCATGGTTAATACGCAATATTGTCCTTTCCGGTTATTTAATTTTTCCAATCCCACAAATTGATCTCTTTTCATTTGACTGGAAATATCCGCTGAGCGCCACCATACAAACCCGCGATGGATTATTATGGTTTAATAGATTTCCTAGCAATACGAAAGAATATGTTGGAATGTCAACAGCTCAGTGGTTGCCTCTTTGGTTCCATCAGCTCGCTAGAGGACAAAAGATTTTGTTATTGGTTGCTCTCGCCTCGCCAATTGGACTTTTTGCTTATATTTTCAGCGGGGCGACCCGAAAACTTGTGAATGGTTATATTATTGCATTTCTAATCAGCTACATTGGCATCTTCTTTTGGCTTTTCACGGCGCCGATCTTTAGGTTTGGTTACGCTTATCTTCTTTCATCTATTATTCTCGTCAGCGCACCTGCCATCCTTAAATTTTCAAATTCGATAAAAAGCGGCTTGACAATCGTTTCTCTTCCATTGGTGATTTTTGCAGTTTTGTTTCAATTATATATTCTAGCCACAACAGCAGGTTTATCTACATTATCGCAACGCGCATTGCTTCCAGCCGACTACTATCCTTCTAATGTTCAACCCTGCCCCATCGATAATACGACTATTTACTGCGCTCAAAAACTCGGACTCTGCAACTATGAAGCCTTTCCATGCATACCAAAACCTCGAGCGAACGTAGAGTTGCGCGGCACAAGCTTACAAGATGGTTTTCGAACTATTAATACACCGTGAAAACATTTCACCATGAATACTATCAAAACCAATCGCAATTTTCCCATCATCTTATTACTTCTTATCAGCCTGCTTGCCGGTATCTTCATCTTTCGCGATTATGGCTTTACGTGGGATGAACCGTTTTTTTATGGCTACGCCGATGCTCTAGGTTACGCCTACAATCCCGCTAATTGGTTTAGTGGACATTTCGATCTCAATAATTCATACGGTCCCAGCGCAGGCGACTCCAAAAATCGTGGACCCGCGTATTTGCTTCTGGCGCGCGAGCCGGTTTATCTGATTGAAAAATTCCACGTCAACACTGATGACGCATGGCATCTCATTAATTTCCTGACTTTTCTGTTTGGCGTTTATTTCATTTACAAAATCTGCGAACGCTTCATGCGACCTTGGGCCGCGTTTGCCGCTTCTGCGCTCTTCACGTTTCAACCACTCTTATGGGGACACGCTTTTATCAATCCGAAAGATTCGCCGTTCCTTGTATTTCTTAACCGGCTCCATTTATCTTGGCTTCCGTATGGTGGATCAGTTAACTGAATCAAAAGAACAACCCGCGCTTAAATCATTCTTGCAGATTCTGCTTCCGGCATTCATTTTGGGAATTGCCACATCCATTCGCGTGCTTGGTCCATTGGCTGGAGTATTGGTCGTTGTCTATTTCCTAACTCGCCGGCCTAAACTCCAAAGTTTTTTATGGATTTTTCTGTACGCGGCGCTTTCGATCTTGGTCATGCTCGCCACCTGGCCATATTTGTGGGAAAGCCCTTTACGTTTCGTTCAAGTTTTTCAATTCATGTCCGATAACCCGACTGGCTTGCAGGTGCTTTTTGCAAATCAAGTCTTTCGCGCATATGATCTTCCTGTCGGCTACATTCCTTTCTATCTAATCTTTACGCTCACTGAACCAGTGTGGCCATTATTCGCCATTGGTTTTTTCGCGGCGTATTTTAAATTGAAGACTGATTTTCAAAAGCTGATACAAGTCGCGTTGATCTTCGCCTGGTTTTTGATTCCGTTTGCATACGCCATTTTACGCAACCCACCGGACTTCGACGGGATGCGCCATTTTCTTTTTATCCTTCCGCCGATCTTTATCATTGCCGGATTCGCATTCGAATTGCTCTTTGAAAAAATTCAAAAGAATTGGATCAATGCCGTGTTGGTTGTTGTTGTGCTTGCGCCCGGCATTTACAGCACAATTAAATTGCACCCTTACGAATATACTTATTACAATTCTTTGATAGGCGGAACCAGGGGAGTTTTCCGCCATTATGAAACGGATTACTGGCTGACTTGTTATAAACAAGCCGTTAAGCAATTCAATCAACTCGAAACGCAACCGGTCAATCTTTACATTCATCGTGAGCCGGAAGTAGCCGCACCCTATGCCGCAAGCAATGTCAAAATATTGGATGAACGCGGTGCGCTGAATCAAATCAAACCTGGCGATTTTGTTTTAGTCAACACACGCACCAATGAAGACCAACATGACTTTCACGGCGATCCGATCGTGCTAAGTGTGGGCCGCGCCGGTGCGACATTTTGTGTAATCAAAAAGGTGCCATGACCACTCATCGCGAACGAATTCAAGCCTGCCTCGCAGGTGAAATGCCCGATCAAACACCAGTCGCCCTTTGGCAGCATTTTCCCGTTGACGATCAAATACCGGAAACACTTGCCGCCGCGCAGATTGCGTTTCAGCGCACATATGATTTTGATCTAGTAAAAGTCACACCCGCATCTTCGTTTTGTCTTCGCGATTGGGGTGCAGAAGACGAATGGCGCGGCAATCCCGAAGGCACGCGACAATATACAAGACACATTATTTCTCAACCGCAAGATTGGGAACGATTGCCATTGCTCAATCCAACCGCTGCATATCTCGCGGGGCAATTGGCCTGCCTCCGCCAAATCCGCGCGGGTCTTGGCCCGAACACACCGATGCTTCAAACGATTTTCAATCCACTGGCGCAGGCAAAGAACCTTGCCGGTCAAAACACACTTTTGGTTCATTTGCGGAAATATCCTGATGCAGTGATGAAGGGATTGCAAACTATCACATTCACAACTCGACGCTTTGTCGAAGCCTCGCTTGAAACCGGTATTGACGGAATCTTTTATGCTGTTCAACACGCACAAGCAACTTTACTAAAAGCAGATGAATTCAAACAATTCAGTCAAAGCCTTGATTTGCAAATTCTAGATTCAGCACAAGGATTATGGTGCAACATGTTGCATATTCACGGCGAGGATATTTATTTTGAACAGGTATCAAAATATCCCGTGCAAATTATCAACTGGCATGACCGCGAGACGCCGCCTTCGTTAGCGCAAGCGCGTGGGTCATTCAAAGGTGTGGTATGTGGAGGCTTGAGCCGCGAAACGCTTGTCTTTAAAACAGCTCAAGATGTGCGAAAAGAAAAAGAAGACGCAATTCAGCAAACCGGCGGGCGGAAATTAATTTTGAGCACAGGTTGTGTTGTGCCGGTCATCGCGCCCCATGGAAATATCATGGCAGCAAAATGAGTTTGCGAGTGATCTCCGGGAGCGCAAAAGGCCGCATACTGAAATCTGTTCCTGGCGATACGACGCGTCCGATTACGGATCGCGTCAAGGAATCGTTGTTCAACATTATCGGTGCGGACGTGATTGATTCCAATTGGTGGGATGTATTTGGCGGAACGGGTGCCGTCGGAATCGAAGCATTGAGTCGCGGCGCAAAGTTTTGCCGCTTCGCCGATTTGAACCGCGCACCGATTGATACGATCAAATTCAATTTAACGGCAACCCGGCTTGTATCCCGAGCCGAGGCAAAACGCGCCGATGCGTTTTCTCTATTGGCATCGCATCCCGATCGCACATTTCATTATGTCTATATCGCCCCTCCGCAATATCAGGAAATGTGGTCACAGGCTTTACAAGAACTGGATTCCAATTTGGAATGGCTGGCAGAAGACGGCTGGGCGATTGCCCAAATCCACCCAAAGGAATATAAGCGGCTTGATTTAAAAAATCTTATGGAATTTGACCAGCGTAAATATGGAAGCACTTTACTGGTTTTTTACGAACATAATTGATTTGAGGTGACAATCGTCATGCCGTTCCCTACTATCGGCGCGACGCTGTATGATTTATAATCAATTTGCGCTCAGAAGCGCGTAACGCACGTTGAAAGAACGCTCTCGCATCGTCATCGTCCACAAAGGAGAAACAATTCCATGCATGAAGAACTTTTCAAAAAAATGGCACAGAGCATTATTGACGGCGACGCGGATGCCGCAGTTTCATTGGCGAAAGAATCCATCGCTGTAAGCATTCCGCCACTGCAAGCCATCACAGATGGTTTTGTGGTCGGCGTCAATACCGTTGGCGACGCGTTCGGGCGCGGCGAGGCTTTCCTGCCTGAACTCGTGATGGCTGGTGAAGCCATGAAAGCCGCGGTCGCCGTGCTTAACCCCGAGCTGAAAAAACAAGGCACTGAACGCAAAATGCTCGGCAAGGTTGTGCTTGCGACCGTCGAAGGCGATATTCATGAGATTGGAAAAACGCTGGTGGGAACCATGTTGGGCTCGTCGGGCTTTGAAGTCTTTGACCTGGGCGTGGATGCCTCACCAGACAAAATCATTGGCAAGGCAATTGAAGTAAATGCAGATATTATCGGGATGAGCGCTTTATTGACCACCACGATGGTCAAGCAAAAAGAAGTGATCGAAACTCTTGAAAAGGAAGGATTGCGCGGCCGATTCAAGGTCATGATTGGCGGCGCGCCCATCACGCGCGATTGGTTCAAATCCATCAAAGCCGATGGATATTCAGAAGATGCTGTCGGCGCGGTTCGCGTTGCAAAGCAACTGATGGGCGCTGAATAATCCGTTGCTCCTGCTGACGGGCGGGAGAACCGGGAGGGCAAATGACCAAGCTGATAAAATCCATCACCAACCCAAAATTGAAGTTGGAGATTTTGACGCCGGCTGAAGTCAAAAAGATTCACGATGCAACCTTGTGGATCATCGAAAAAGTTGGTGTGAAATTTCCATCGAAGCGCACACTGGATATTTGGGCGGCGCATGGAGCCGAGGTCGACCGCGAACGAAAAATCGTCAAGGCAAAAGGTGAATTGATTGAATCCGCGTTAAAGAAATGTCCGCCGGTTTATCCGCTGGCTGCGCGTGATCCAAATCAGGATTTGCCGCTGGACGGGAATCATGTTTTTGTCGGCACCGATGGATGTGGCGTGGAAGTAATTGACATTCAAAGCGGTCAACGTCGCTCTTCGAAATTGCAGGATGTGGTTGATATCACGCGCATCGCGGACGCGACCGAAGAGGTCGCTTTTCACTGGGTGCCAGTTTCCGCGCAGGATACGCCGCCGCAAACGCGCGGCTTGCATGAGATCAAAGCTATTTGGGAAAATTCCACCAAGCACGTTCAAACCGAAAGTATTTATAGCGAGCACGAAGCTAAGGCCGCGATCGAAATGGCCGCGATGATCGCGGGCGGCAAGGAAGCGCTTCGCAAGCGACCGGTTCTATCGTTGATGCAATGCACCGCGTCTCCGCTCGGACATGATGGCGGCTCGCTTGATGCGGCTTTGCTTGCCGCTGAAGTCGGAATCCCAACCGGCTTCATGACGATGTCGGCTTGCCTTACCACCGGTCCAGCAACGATGGCTGGAACGCTGGCAGTTGGCAATGCGGAAGTCATAGCTGCAACCGTTTTATTACAGTTAGCTTATCCGGGCGCACCCGTCTTTTATGCTGCCGCTCAAACCGCATCCGATCTTCGTTCGGGCGCGTACACCGGCGGCGGTCCCGAAGATTTTCTTTTCGGCGCGGCAACCAATGTGCTTTCCGATTTTTATAACATTCCATTATCAATGGGATCATTCGCAACCGGCGCGAAAGAACCGAACTGGCAGGCCGGCATCGAGAATAGTCTATCCACATTCATGGCAAGCATCGTGATGTCCGATATGTTATTGGGCGTTGGCTTTCTGCATGGAAGCCGCATTTGGTCTTATGCCGAGATGATGATGGATTGCGAAATCTTTTCGATCATTCAAAAGATGATGCAGGGGATCGAAGTCAACGATGAAACGCTCGCCCTCGACTCGATAGCGGCGGTCGGACCTTCGGGACATTTCCTCGCCCAGAAACATACCCGCCAACACATGCACGATCTATTCATGCCCCAATTCATGGATCGCCGTCCGTATGGCGAATGGGAATCAAAAAAGGACAACGCACACGATTGGGCTTTATCGAAAGCTCGAAAAACACTCGCAGAGCATCAGCCCGATCCACTCGATCCAAAGCTCAGCATTGAATTCGATAAAATCATTAAGGCTTTGGAAAAGTAGAAGGTCATGCAGCCAAAACTTGAATTGCTCTCCAAGGAATTAACAAATCGCATTCTTGGCGAAGCCTTCGAGTTATTGATGAATCCCGGCATCAAGGTTCAGTCGCCGCAGGCGCGGAAACTTTTGGCCGAAGGCGGTGCGCAAGTTGATGAAAATGTCGAGGTCGCATGGATACCGGAAAAGCTAGTACGTGACGCGCTGGATTCAGCTCCAAAAACATTTTGGTTGTTCAATCGTCGTGGCGAATCCAAAGTAACTTATGGAGGTGCCAGCGTTCAGTTCGATCCCGGCTCATCTGGCGTCCATGTTCTCGATCCGGACACACTGGAACATAAAACAGCCCATACACCGGATTTGATAAGGTTGGTTAAGGTCGCCGAGATGCTTACGCAGTACGACGCTCAATCAACAGCGGTTGTATGTGATGAAGTTCCGAAACAAATCGGGGACCTGTATCGCTTATATCTTGTATTACTTCATTCCATTAAGCCGATTGTCACTGGTTCATTCTCCATTAAAACATTGGAAGCTATGATTGACATGGTCGCGCTCTTCGCAGGCGGACGCAAAGAACTTGCCGATAAGCCGCAGGCCGTCTTCGATGTATGCCCTTCCCCGCCATTGATCTGGAGCAAGTTCGGCGCGGATAATTTGATTGCACTAGCGCGCGCCGGGTCCCGGCAGAAATTGTTTCGATGCCATTGGCGGGCGCGGCCGCGCCGGTTACTCTAGTTGGATCAGTGACACAACATGCAGCAGAATGTTTAAGTGGAAATCACAATTCATCAGCTTGCAAATTCAGGCGCGCCGATCGTCTGGGGTGGCGCGCCAGCCATCTTTGACATGCGCAAAGGCACAACGCCGATGGGCGCAGTCGAAACCGCGATGATTGATGCGTCATATGCACAGGTCGGAAAATCACTCAACCTGCCCACACATTGTTATCTCGGCGCGAGCGACGCAAAGATCGTTGACGCTCAAGCCGGACTCGAAAGCGGGGTGACTGTTATCATCGGTGCGTTGGCGGGTGTCAACATGATCTCCGGCGCAGGGATGCTGGATTTCCTTGTATGCCAGAGCGCGGAGAAATTGGTGGTAGATGCCGAGGCGGTGGCAATGGCAAAACGTTTGCTGGCCGGTCTCGAGGTCCGGACAAAAACGCTGGCAACTGCCTTTTTCGAAGGCATTAATTTCAAAGGCGATTTCCTCAAACAAAGAGCTACGCGAGATTTATTTACCAAAGAACAATATATTCCATCCACGATTATTGACCGCGATTCGATCCGCGGCTGGCAACAAGGTGGAAGCCTGGATACATTTGAACGCGCAAAGATTCGCACTGCACAATTACTCAAAGCGTATGAACGTCCGCAAATCGCGTTGGAGATAGAAAATGAATTGACGGAAATCGTGGTCAAGCTGGCTGTGGATTCTGGCATGGAAAAATTGCCCAGCCTTGCTTAGAGGTGAAGATGCTGAAACATTCTTATCATATTCAGGAAGAAATCATCGAATGGCGGCGCGACTTTCACACGCATCCCGAATTGGGATTCAAGGAATTCCGCACTTCAGCCAAAGTAGCAGAAGAGTTGGAAAACCTTGGCTATAAAGTCCGCCGTAATGTTGGACGAACGGGCGTGGTTGCAGACTTAGGCGATGACAACGGGCCATGTATCGCCGTCCGCGCCGATATGGACGCACTGCCCATCCTTGAAGCGAATGAAGTTCCATACAAATCACAAAACGACGGCACCATGCACGCCTGTGGCCATGACTCGCATACCGCAATGGCGTTGGGCGCGGCGACTTTACTTGCCAAAGAGAATTTTCCCGGAAGAGTTCGTTTCCTGTTTCAGCCATCAGAAGAAATCGGTGACGAAGAAGGGATCAGTGGTGCACCGCGCATGATCGAGGACGGCGCGATGGAAGGCGTGGACATGGTTATCGCTCTGCACGTGAATCCAGCTACACCGGTCGGCGATATCCACATCAGCGACGGGCCGTCATCAGGTGGAGTTGATTCATGGTATGGGCGCATTTTGGGGCAAGGCGGTCACGGTGCAATGCCGCATCATACGGTTGATCCGTTTTACGTTGCAACGCATGTGCTGATCGCATTGAACGCCATTGTCTCGCGCCGTCTGGATCCGTTTGAGCCGGCAGTTGTTAGTATTGGCACCTTGAACGGCGGCTTTACGCAAAATGTCATTCCTGCACAAATAGATATATCCGGCACCCTGCGATATACAGATCAAAAAGTTCAAAGCCAAATTCACGATGAAATCAAGCGCGCCTTCGAGCTGGCAAAGACTCTTGGCGGCGGTTATGAATTGAAATTCCAGATCGGCTGTCCTCCAATGACCAATCATTTGAAGGTATCGAAGCTGATCGAATCTGTGGCAGTTGATCTGCTTGGCAAAGAACACGTCACACCGATTCCAAAAGAATTGGGCGCCGAGGATTTCGGTTCGTTCACACAAATGGCACCGGGCGCGATGTTCACACTTGGCACTCGCATTGAAGGCGATGAGCGCTTCTTGCACCATCCGCGGCTTGATCTCGATGAACGCGCCTTACCTATCGGGACGGCCATTCTCGCCGAAACCGTATTGCAATTCTTGCGAGAAGAAAAGAGATCAAATTAAGTAACGTACTTTCCAAGGAGGAAGGATGCATACTATCTTAAAAAGCGCAAAGAAAGACGTAACGATTGGGATTGATAAACCATTTGTGATGATTGGGGAAAAAATAAATCCAACGGGCAGTAAAAAACTTGCCGTAGCTCTGCGTGAGGGCGATCTTGGTTTTGTTCGTCAGCTTGCGGAACGACAAGTTGCTTGGGGAGCGGATGTACTCGATGTCAATGTTGGACTCCCAGACTTCGATGAGGTCACGGCTATTGCAAGAGTAGTTGAAATGGTTGCTTCAGCCGTCGATGTACCGATTTGTCTCGACTCAGCAAATCCAAGTGTGCTTGCCGCCGGATTGAAAGCCGCGCCTGGCAAACCGCTTATTAATTCCGTCAGCGGCGAAGAGAAACGACTTGATTCTGTTTTACCATTAGCAAAGGAGCGTGGTGCGGCGGTCATCGGTTTAACGATCGGCGATTCTGGTATCCCAAAAACCGCGGAAGAACGCGTCGCCGTTGCAGAAAAAATCCTTGAGCGCGCCGCGCAGATCGGCATCCCAGCTGAAGATGTGATTATTGATCCATTGGTCATGACCGTTGGCTCAGATAGTAAAGCCGCACTGATCACTCTTCAAACGATTGAATTAATCCGCAAGGAATTTGGAGTCAACATCAATCTCGGAGCAAGCAATGTTTCATTTGGATTGCCCGACCGCCTAACGGTCAATCAAACATTTTTGGCTATGGCAATTCAGGCGGGCGCAACTTGTTCCATTACCGATCCGATCAAGCTGGGAATGACCATCCGCGCCAGCGATCTGTTAGTTGGACGAGACGATTTTGCCATGAAGTTCATCAAGTATTTCCGCAACACCGAAGCCTTGCGTGCCAAAGAAAGTCAATCGACCTGATAGTTTGTTAAAGAGAAATTTAAGCCTCGCAATTGCATCACACAATCATCTAGCGTATACTTAGAGAAAAGTCAATGGAAGAAAGACGAAAAAACAAACGCCGCCACCTTCTTTATTATGGTCGGGTTTACGACGAGAACGTTCAAAAGCTCCTCGGTTATTTGATAGATATAACCGAGAGCGGTTTTATGCTCCTTAGCGAGGCGCCGTATCCGGTCGGTGTGACGCGGCGTCTCAAATTGGAAGTTACCGATGATGTAGGCAAAGGCCCCTATATCGACTTTACAGCAAAAAGCATTTGGTGCGAATCTGATATTGATCCCAGTCGCTTCAACACAGGATTTGAAATCTCCGAAATCAAGCCAAGCGATAAAGAGTTAATCCTCACCATTGTTGAGAAATACGGCTTCCGAGATAATTAACTCAAACTTCCGAAGTCCAGAAGGCTTCGGAAGTTTTTATCTGGGTGCCTGATGGGTTTCGAACCCACAACATCCACATCCACAGTGTGGCGCTCTGCCGTTGAGCTACAGGCACCGTATAGTGGGCAGATTATATCATCAGCCTTCTTTGCTTTCAAGAATATTGCGGACGACTTTCACCGCCTCACTCTGCGGGACAATTTGCTGGTTTCCGTTTAACAGATTCTTTATCGCCACTAAACCCTTTTCAGCTTCATCCGTCCCAATGGTGACCGCCACCTTCATTTTCATTTTATCTGCAAACTTGAATTGCTTTGGCAATTTCGCAGGCTCAGGATACACCACAACATTGATTCCATTGCGACGTAGCCCAGCAGCAAAGGCATAAGATTTCACCAAAAGAGTCTCATCAAACGCGGTTACCAGAACCGAGGCGGGGCTGGGAACAAACTCCGGTAACAATCCCTTCTCTTGTAAAATTATGCCAATCACTACATCGCCCATTGCAAAGCCAACGCCTGGCAACGGTTGGCCGCCGACATCAGCTAAAAGATTATCGTACCGTCCGCCGCCAAGAATGGCGCGCTTGAACGATCCGCTCATTTCATAAGCTTCGAAGACTGTTCCAGTGTAATACAAAAGTCCGCGCACAATATTGGGATCAAACTTAACGTATTCCTTGACGCCCAATGCCTCCAGCGCCGTAAAGAGACGGACAAGTTGATCGCTTTTCTTCCATAGGCCAAAATTATTTAGAATATCCTTGAGGGCATCAAGTTGTTTTTGGGCGAGACCAATTTCAAGAGCATATTCATCCCAAGCCTCGGGTTTCATCTTCGAACGGCGATCTATTAAGTTTGAAACATCGAGCTGCTTTGTTTGTTCAATGCCGAGCGCATCAAATTCGAAGTCCATCAGGCGACGGTCATTTACAAAAATGGTGGCTTGCTGAGGGTCCAGTCCAACCGAACGAAGAAATGCCGCGGCAACCGCGATCAGTTCGGCGTCGGCTTCAGGCGAATTAACTCCCAGCATATCAATGTTCCATTGAAAGAATTCGCGCGTACGCCCCTTCTGCGGCTGTTCATAACGCCAAAACGGACCAAACGACCACCACCGCAATGGATAAGTAAATTCGCCTTGCTTCGCGGCAATCATCCGCGCTAAACTCGGTGTAAGTTCAGGACGAAGTGCAATCCAATCACCACCGCGATCTTCAAAAACAAAGGATTGCTTTTTGACCAGTTCTTCGCCGGACTTGGCCGCGTACAGCTCAATAGATTCGATGAAAGGCGCGTCCCATTCCTGATAGCCGAAAGCCTGCGAAGCCGTGCGCACTTTTTCATAAATAAAGTTTCGCAATGCCATGGTTTCAGGATAAAACTCGCGTGTGCCCTTTACGGGTTGAATAATATTCTTCATAAAAAAACTCACTCCCATTGGATTGTGCCGCATTGTAGCATACTCCAAGCGGTTAATTGTATGACAATTAACCAGTAGGAACAGGAAAAAACGCACTACCGTTTATATGTGAAAAATATTACAAACAATGGAAAGATAGTCAGACTAAGCCAGGAGGCGTCAATGAATGACGTTCTACAGGAAACAATCAAAGAACTCCAGAAAATTCCATGGTTCCAAGAACTGGAAAAGAAACATCTGGAAAAAGTCGCCAGCATCACCGCCCTACGTCATGTGCGAAAAGACGAAGTTTTATTCCGTGAGGGTGACAAAGAAGATAATTTGTATATGGTGATCCATGGACGCGTTGCGCTGGAAATCTTTGTCCCTTATCGTGGCAAGATACGTATCTACACGGTCGAGCCGCAGGATATATTCGGTTGGTCGAGTGTAACGCCAGTCGTACACCAGCGTACAGCCGGAGCAACGGCGGTAATGGACGGACTAATCGCTTGCACAGATTCAGAGAAACTGCGCCAAGCCTGCGAAGAAGATCATGATCTTGGATATTTGGTCATGCGGCGACTAGCTAATGTTGTCGCGAGCCGTCTATTGGTCACGCGTCTGCAATTACTAGACATGTTTGCACATCCGGAGTCATAAAATGCCAAATGAACACCGACCCGAAATCGGAAGTACGATTGTCATTGAGAAAGAAGCGTTCAACGCTATCCTAGCGCAGTTAAAAGAAAATGGATACGAAACCATAGGTCCCCGCGTAAAAAACGAGACACTCATCTACTCGCCCATTGAGCAATTGAACGATTTGCCGCGCGGCTTTATTACAGAACAAGAAGCGGGACATTTCCGCTTGATCTACACAGGCCATTCCAGATATTTTGATGCAATCCCCGGCGCACAATCCTGGAAACAATTCCTTTTTCCATCAAAGTCAGAATTGTTTGCGTTACGGAAAGTGAACAACCAGTGGGAAACTTCATCCACTGAAACCACGGCACCCACTTATGCTTTCATTGGAGTCCGCGCTTGCGAATTAGCCGCGATTCAGATCCAAGATAATGCATTTATGCGATCAGATTTCAACGATCCGATTTATCGCGCCCGTCGCGAACGCGTTTTCATTCTGACCGTCAACTGTATGTATCCGGCCGGAACATGTTTCTGCGTTTCGATGGGAACGGGTCCACGCGCGAAAGATGGTTTTGACGTAAGCCTGACTGAACTCGAAGACGTTTTTCTGTTGACGATTGGTTCAGAACTAGCCCGAAACCTGCTTGACGGAATTCCTTTCGAACCAGCCAGCGCGTTTCTGCTGAGCAACGCCGAACACGGTCTGGAACGCGCTGCCTCGCAAATGGGACGCGAGCTGGATATCAGCAACCTTCCCGATCTAATACTAAATAATCTCGATCATCCACACTGGCAGGAGATCGGTTTACGCTGTCTGAGTTGCACCAACTGCACTCAAGTTTGCCCAACGTGTTTCTGTTGGGATGCCGTAGATCAAATGAGTTTGGATGGAAAAGAAACCCGCCGCGAGCGCGTTTGGGATTCGTGCTTCAATCCCGGGTATTCCTATCAAGCAGGCGGCAACACCCGCCCGACCATTCGCTCTCGATATCGCCAGTGGCTATCGCATAAACTCGGAACATGGAAACAACAATATGGAACACTGGGTTGTATCGGTTGCGGACGTTGCATTACGTGGTGCCCCGTAGAAATTGACCTGACCAAAGAAATACCCATGCTACAAGAGGAGACCCACTAATGGTTACCCAACAAATCATACGACCTGTCGCGATTAACATAGATCATTTACTTCAGCCGCAATGGGCGGAAGTGCTGAACATCTCGAAGGAAATCAATGATGTTTCGACATATTGGCTGAAGTTTACCGATCCGGCGATTTAAGAAGTGTACACATTCCAGCCCGGTCAATTCAACATGGTTTACATTCCTGGCTTCGGTAAATCGGCGATCTCTATCTGCTCTGATCCAAGTGACCACTCTATGATCGGCCACAGTGTTCGCTTCGTCGGGAATGTAACCAACGCCATCAACCGCCTTAAGGTCGGCGATATTATCGGTCTGCGCGGGCCATTTGGAACATTCTGGCCAATGAAAGAATTGGAAGGCAAAGATGTATTCATCTCCTGCGGCGGCATCGGCCTTCCCCCACTGCGTCCCGCCATTTATCACATCATCCGCAATCGAGAGAAGTACGGGAAAGTGACAGTGTTGTACGGCGCGCGCACTCCTACTGATTTAATGTACACAAACGAATACGAGGATTGGCGCAAAGCAAATATTGACATACAGGTCACGGTTGACCGCGGCAACTCAAGCTGGAACGGACGCGTAGGCGTGGTTCCGATGTGGTTCTACCAATTCCGAATCGATGCACGCAAAACCGCCGTCCTGACCTGCGGCCCGGAAATCATGATCCGCTTCGTCATCTACGAAGCGCTGGCACGGCGCATTCCGCTCGAAAACATTTTCGTGTCCGTGGAACGTAATATGAAGTGCGGACAAGGCTCATGCGGACATTGTCAGTATGGACCCTATTTCATTTGCAAAGACGGGCCTGTGTTCCGTTTTGATGCACTGCAACCCTTCTTCAACGTGGAGGAGTTCTAATGAGCACCTATAAACCAACAGTCGCTGTTTACAAGTTCTCATCCTGTGATGGCTGTCAACTGTCGTTACTAAACATGGAGGATGAATTGCTCAGCCTGGCCAATGCGGTGGATATCGCATTTTTCATTGAAGCCTCACGCGCGACCAAGCCCGGTCCATATGACATTGCCCTAGTGGAAGGATCCGTGACCACGCAGCATGAGATCGACCGCATCAAAGAAATTCGAGCCGAGGCCAAAACCTTGATAGCGCTTGGAACCTGCGCAACGGCTGGCGGTATCCAGGCATTGCGAAATTTCGCAGATGCAAACCAATATGCCAACATTGTGTATTCTCATCCGGAATACCTTCACTTCCTTGCCACGGCAACACCAATTGCAGAGCATGTAAAAGTTGATCTTCAATTATGGGGCTGTCCGATCAACAAAGCGCAAATGATCGAAGTGATTGTCGCCTTGCTCAATAATCGAAAACCTAACCTGCCCTCGTACCCAGTTTGTTTGGAATGCAAACGCCGCGGCACAATCTGCGTATTGGTTGATAAAGGTATACCTTGTATCGGTCCAGCAACAATCGCTGGATGCGGCGCATTGTGTCCGGCAAGCGGACGCGGCTGTTATGGATGTTTCGGACCATTCCGCGACGCCAATCTAACTTCACTTTCAGACACTCTGCAAAAAATGGAACGTTATCCCGGTGAGACGGCGCGTCTATTCCGCGGGATCAGCGGCAACGCGCCTTTATTCCGCAAAGCAGCCGATGCAATTCTTTCCACGGGCAAAGACACCCGCAAGGAGACCAAATGAAAACGATTGAAGTTCCAGCCCTGGCACGCGTGGAAGGTGAAGGTGGTTTGTACATCGGATTGGAAAATGGCAAAGCCGTTGAAATCCGTTTGGATATTTATGAGCCGCCGCGATTCTTCGAAGGCTTTCTGCACGGGCGCTTCTTGCAAGAAGTCCCCGATATCACGGCGCGTATCTGCGGCATTTGTCCGGTCGCTTATCAAATGAGTTCTGCGTTTGCACTGGAAAATGCTCTCGGAATCAAAATTACTCCACAAGTCCGCAGTCTGCGACGACTAATGTATTGCGGGGAATATATCGAGAGTCACGCGTTACACATCTATATGTTGCAGGCTCCAGATTTGCTTGGCAAAGAGTTCGGCGCTCGAACTAGCGGCGATTGCGCCGGATGTGGTCAAGAACGCGTTGCGACTCAAAAAGATTGGCAATGAAATTCTTAAAGCCATCGGTGGGCGCTCAGTGCATCCGGTCAATGTTTGCATCGGCGGGTTCTATCAGTGGCCCGATGCAGAATCGCTTAGGGCCCTTCTTCCTGATTTGGAGTGGGGGCTGCAAACCTCGCTGGATTGTGTGAAATGGGCTGTCACACTTCCTTATCCGGACCTCGAGATTGATTACGAATTTGTAGCGCTTCACCACCCTGATGAATATGGCGTCATTGAAGGAGAGGTTTGGTCATCGAAAGGACGCAAACTTTCGATTGCGGATTATGAAAAAGGCTACATCGAGGAACACGTCAAACGTTCCAATGCTTTGCATAGTCATACGGTTGATGGCAAAACCTATCTGGTTGGGCCTATTGCGCGCCTTAACTTGAATCACGAACAGTTGCTGCCGACCGCGCAGAAGGCTTTGAAAGACAGCAAACTCAGATTGCCACTCAAGAATCCATATAAATCCTTGATCGCCCGCGCCATTGAACTGGTTCAATTCTATGAAGAAGCGATTCAACTGGTTAAGAATTACAAACCGGAAGGGACCTGCTCATGTCGAACTAAAATTAAAAGCTGGCGAAGGCGCTGCCGCAACCGAAGCACCGCGCGGACTTCTTTATCATCGCTATAAAATTGATGATCATGGCTTGATCCAATTTGCCAAGATCACGCCGCCCACCGCCCAAAATCTGCCGCGCATCGAAGCGGATCTGTTCGAGTTGGCACCCAAGATTATCAAGATGCCGGAGGCGAAAGCCACATTAACTGCTGAACATCTGGTACGCTCCTACGATCCGTGCATTTCATGCGCCACGCATTTCCTAAAATTGAAGGTAGAAGAAAAGGAAGCATGAAGATTGCTGTAATTGGCGTTGGGCAGAGTTTACGCGGCGATGATGCCGCGGGGTCTGGAAGGCGGTTCGTCGGTGGCAGGAACAACATCCTGAAACGGCGAACCAAGCGGAGGTCCACGTCGTTGCGAGTGAATTGCCTGGGCTGGCTTTGATCGATCTGCTCGAGGATATGGATGCAGCAATCATTGTGGATGCCGTCCAAAGTTCAGCAAAGCCGGGAATCATTCATCGGCTCAGCCCGGATGATTTATCTGCCTTCACGTCCGGTACTCAATCTGCACACGGCTGGGGCGTTGCAGAGACGCTTCAACTAGGCTGTGAACTTTATCCGATGTTACGGAAACTTCCCATTCGATTGATTGGCATCGAGGCGAAACAAGTTGCGCCAGGAACAGGCTTGAGCAAAAATGTTACTCAAGCCATGCCAGCCCTATGTCATACCATCGAAGATGAAGTTCAAACATTTTTAGAAAAGTAAAGTTCAAGAGGAATCATCGGGCTGATCGGCCCGATGATTTTTTATGGCGGTGTGGTATATTTGGCGTGCCAGATCGATGAAGGAGACCAAACCTTATGCAAATTAATTATCAGGAAACCAGCAAAGACCTGCTGACGCGCATTGACGTTCATGAAAAATACGGCGCGCGCAACATCGACCAGTGGACGGTCGAGGTGCTGAAGCCACAACCCGGCACGAAGATTTTAGATGTAGGCTGTGGCGCAGGCAAGCAATGCTTTCTATACAGCGATTTCACAAAACGCAAAACCGAAATTATCGGAGGCGATTTCTCCAACGAACTGCTGGATATGGCACGTATGAAAAATGCCGAGCGCAAAGACAACATCAAGTTCATGCTTCTGGATTTCAACAAACGATTCGAATTCAACGACAATACTTTTGATCTCGTTTCATCGGCATTCGCCATCTATTACGCATCGAACCTCGACTTTACATTTGGCGAGGCGCACCGAGTCATCAAACCCGGCGGACGGCTTTTCGTCACCGGCCCACTGCCGGAGAACAAGCAGATGTTCTATGAGATCATCAAAGAGGCGACCAACAAACCGATCCCGCCCATGCCCGGTTCGTCACGCTTCAAAGGCGAGATTTATAAGACCATCGAAAGTAAATTCGCCAAAACCGAACTGCTGACCTTTGAGAATCCAATCACCTTCCCCGCTGTCCAGCCATTCATGGATTACACTAACGCCTCACTATCCGAAGATCGCAAGTTATGGACTTCCATGTTCAGCAACCATGCAGAATATGAAGCCTTGATCGGCGAGATTGAAAAAGTTGCGACACGCTGGTTCAAACGAGACGGCAAACTGGTGATGACGAAAGTTGTCGGCGGAATTCTGGCAACGAAATAATAAATCAGATCTCACTGCGAGGGCCAGATGAGCAAGAAACTGATCGATCTCAGCCACACGGTTGAAAATGGGATGATTACCTACAAAGGGTTACCCGCGCCGATCATCTGTGATTATCTTTCCAGGGAGGAATTGCGCTCACATTATTCTGTGGGAACAGAATTCAACATCGGCAAGATCGAGATGATCGCAAATACAGGCACTTATGTGGACAGTCCTTTTCATCGCTTTGCTGATGGAATTGATCTATCCGAACTACCCCTGACTTCATTGGCAGACCTGGAAGGGGTCGTTATACGCGCACAAAACTCTGGACGCTCCATTACAGCAAAGGCGTTCAGCGGAATTGATTTAAAAGGAAAGGCTGTACTCATTCATACGGACTGGGCGCGCCATTGGCGCACAGATCAATATTTTGAAAACCATGTTTTCCTGACAAAAGATGCAGCAGAAATCCTCACAGAGAAAGGCGCTGCATTTGTCGGAGTTGATACCTATAACATTGATGACACAAACGATGGTTTTCGCCCCGTTCATACTACACTACTTGGCAACCGCATTCCCATTTGTGAGCATATGTGCGGGCTTGAAGCGCTTCCAGATAAAGGCTTCCGATTCCATGCCGCGCCCGTGAAAGTCAAGGCGATGGGGACATTCCCTGTGCGCGCTTATGCAGTATTGGAAGAATAATAACCCATGAATTTCTACGGTCAACGTGTTCTGTTCCTCGGTGCGCATCCCGATGACATCGAATTGGGATGCGGCGCATTGATTTATCACATTGCACCGATGAGTGACGTGCTTTGTGTAACGCTTTCTGACAATCAAAAGAATCCACTTTTGAAAAACGTGGTCGAAGAGCACTACAAAGCGATGGCGGCGCTGGGAATTTCAAAAGATAAAGTTGTTTTGGGGCAATTCACCACGCGAATCTTCCAGGATGCGCGGCAGGATATCCTGGAATACTTCTTAAAACTTCGTAACGATTTCAAACCGGATATCATCTTCGTCCACAGCCAGCAAGATGTCCATCAAGATCACAATACCATGACGGATGAATCTCTGCGCGCCTTTCGCGGAATCACTTTGCTAGGGTTCGATGTGGTGCGCTCCTCTTATGGATTCTTTCCGCATTTTTTGGTCGAGGTCAGCGAGGAAGATGTCAACGCGAAGATCGAAGCGCTGTCACAATATGAAACGTACCGCGATAAATATTATTTCAACAGCGAATTGACGCGTTCCATCATGGTGCGCCACGGCGCGCTGGCAGAAGTCCCGTTCGCGGAAGGATTTGATATTTTGAGGATAGTCGGAGAGTTCGAGAAATGTGAATAGACGGCGGACGATAGACCGCAGACCGTTGACAGTGGAGGCAGGATGGAATTCAAACTGCTTTATGAAGAATTAGCAAACAGCACGGAGATGATCCGTGCTTTGCTTTCCGGTTTATCGCAAGAAGAAGCACGCGTAAAGCCAAACGCCGAGTCCTGGTCCATGCTCGAAGTGACTTGTCATCTTTACGATGAGGAGCGGGAAGACTTTCGCGAGCATTTGGATTTCATCTTGAACAGGCAAAACGGCGAATGGCATCACATCAATCCGCAGGGCTGGGCTACCGAGCGAAAATACAATGAACAAGACTTCCGCACAATGAAGGAAAAGTTCTTCGATGAACGCAAGAAATCATTGGAATGGTTTAAAGAATTACCAAACACAGATTGGAATAAACCCTTCAAATCGCCATCCGGCTCGATGTCCGCAGGCGAGATGTTTGCTGCATGGGTCGCTCACGATAATCTGCACATCCGTCAATTGGTAGAATTAAGAAGGTATAGAATTGAAAACATTACAAAGCCTTACGGCATTGAATACGCGGGAGATTGGTAGTTTTGATGTTCGGTCATCCGGCAGCGCAGGTAAAAGGCTTTGTAGCAACATGAAACTCGCCCATCGCATACCGCTGCCGCTCTTGACAGCGCATTAACCATCAGGTGTTAATTCTTTTGTAGGGTTAGAAAGATTCTTTTGATTTTGCCTTTTTGACAATTTCAGATTAGAAAAATTCCAGTATATGATTAGAAAATATCGGAAAATCCACTGCATTAGTGGAAAAAATCGGGATTCCATTGTTTGCGTAGAAAACTTTGGCTCACGGAGTTGTCATGTAGCTGTCAAACAACTAGATCGATCTTCATGGATACTCAAAATGTGTCACACGCTACTTGAATTTAGCTATGAAAAATGCTATGATGTATATGTAAGGGTTAGCCCAGAGGGGTTAAGCATCAAGGACCCAGAGCACTGAAGCCCCAGTCACCAACCTTAACGCACCAATCAAAGGAGGTGATGAAGACAAGCTGAGAATCATTCCAGAAGAACCAGAAGTAGGCTGGCCCTTTGAGGTTTTCATTGCTAAAAAAGAGACATCTTATTTCGTGATTTTGCGGACATTTCATTTCACTATTGACCCGGGCATTAGTTGCATATTCCCGCTACGAGTGCTATCGTTGCTTTCAGGCCTGCAAGACGACCTGCGGGCGATGTGCCTGCATCAAAGGAGGTGCAGAATGAAACGTTTCACAATTCTTACATTCACTATTACCCTTGCCTTGCTGCTCTCCGCCGCTCTCCCTGCAGCCGCTGCCAGCAGCCGATCATTTCGTGGGAATTGGAAGGGCATTGATGTTGATGGAAGCAAGCTAACTCTCTCCTTTACTGGAGAGAGCCGCTCAGGTGGGCTCATTTTTGATATCCAAGGATACGATGCCATGTGCAGCCTGTGTGGTGGCTCTCCTGCCAAAATGACTGGGATCGGCGCTGTACAGGGAGTGAATGCCATGAATGCGTCGACCATCTGGTGGTCTGTGCCAACAGCTACGCATGTCTTCTACTTCCCCAATCAATCCTTCACATACCATCCCCTAACCGACACCATCACGGACTCCACAGATCCGTCGGTGGTCTATCACCGTGTTCATTGAAGCGGTTCGCGATCAGATTTAGACTCGGCAGGAAAAGAGATCCGGCTTTAGGGAAGTTTGTTCTCCTAAAGCCGGATCTCTGCGATTGCTACTTTCCATAGGCGTGGCCTAACACCGGTCCCGCCATTGGCTTCGCCTGCGGTTTCGCGTCGGGGTGATCCAAACCGGTGAGTCGCCTTTCCCTTTTGTGTGTAGTGCGTGTGCAGATGGAATAACACACTGTAGAAATTATAGAGACTATATACTGATTTACCGTAATTTTCGCGATTAAAGTAGGCAATATTTACTCCCGTAGACGCTATAGACACACTACTATAAGACTTCGAATTAGTAGGTTGAGAGTTCGAGCCTCTCCGGGGGCGCACGCTATTCATTCCTTTGGAATACCGAGATAAATATTCCCGTCGCGGATCTGAACCGGATACGCGGGAATATCCACCACCGCAGGCATTTGCGTGACTTTGCCCGTGCGAACGTCAAACTGTGCGCCGTGCCGCGGGCAAGTGATGTTGTAGCCTTCAAGGTCGCCTTCACCCACCGGCCCCTCATCGTGAGAACAAACATCGGCAATCGAAAAGTATTGTCCGGCAATATTGAAAATCACAATCTGCTTGCCTTCGATCTCAACGAACATCCGCCCGCCGTTCGGCAATTCGCCCGCCGGGGCAATCTCAACATATTCGATTTTTGATTCATCCATTTGAGTGTAATTGAACATAGGTTATCCCTCACCCTACCCTCTCCCTGCTCCCTTCGGGAGTGCTTCGCAAGGAGAGGGAAATCTATTCCACCAATGAGTCGCTGGCTTCGCCCAAACCGTAGACGCCAGCCTTCAAAACCTTCAATGAAAGCAATGCACATTTCAGGCGCACGGGACCAAGGTCAATGCCAAGCAGATCGAGGATATGCTGTTTGTTCAATGCCTTGACTTCGTCCAACGATTTACCGATCACCGACTCAAGCAACAAATCGGCTGAGGCCTGGGAGATGGCGCAACCGTGACCGTCAAAGCGCGCCTCGGTGACTTTACCGTCCTTATCCACGCGCAGATCAATCTGGATGTGATCGCCGCACAGCGGATTGTTATCCGCGAATGAAATATCGTGCGGATCGAGGTGTCCGCGATAGGATGGGTTCTTATAATGCTCGATGATGACTTCGCGATAGAGATCGTCCATAATTCACCACATGTCATGGCGAGGGCGCAGCGACGAAGCAATCCATGCATTAAACAGGAGATTGCTCACCTGCACTTGCAGCGCAGGTGCAAGTGTCGCTCCGCTCGCAATGACAGTATGTTATTCAAATACCTTCTTGACTTTATATATTCCTTCCACCAATTTATCCACTTCATCTTTTGTAGAATAAAGATAAAAACTGGCGCGCGTTGTCGCCGTGATTCCAAACTTCTCGTGCAACGGCTGGGCACAATGATGTCCGGCGCGGACCGCGATTCCATCCCGATCCAAAATCTGCGCCACATCATGAGGATGAACACCATCAAATGTGAACGAAGCCACGCCGCCTTTTTTATCCGCAGAGGGACCAAATATTTTCACGCCGGGAATTTCTTCCAAACGCTCCAACGCGTACCCAATGATCTCATGCTCGTGCGCGGAAATTTCTTCCATGCCAATTGAACTGAGATAATCCACCGCCGCACCAAAGCCAACCGATTCAGCAATGGCAGGAGTTCCCGCTTCAAATTTGGAAGGGATTGTGGTCGGTCTAAACGAACGCAACTTCACTTCTTTGATCATGTCACCGCCACCGAGGAACGGAGGCATCGCTTCAAGCAATGCTGTTTTCCCATACAACGCGCCGATCCCCGTTGGTCCACACATCTTATGCGCGGAAAAAGCCATGAAGTCCACATCCAGTTTTTGCACATCCACTTTCAGATGCGGAACGGATTGAGCCGCGTCCAGAACAGTCACTGCATCCACTTCGTGAGCCATCCGAATCATCTCCACGGCTGGGTTGATCGTGCCGAGGACGTTGGACATATGCGTAAACGAGACCAGCTTTGGGCTCTGAGAAAGAAGCGAACGATATACCTCGAGATCAAGCAAACCGTCATCCGTCACCGGAATGAATTCGAGTTCGAACGCCGCGTTCCGCCGCAAGGATATGCCACGGAACCAGGTTGCTGTGATGTTCCATCTCGGTCAAAATAACCAAATCGCCCGCTTTGAGATTTGCGCGCGCCCAGGTATAAGCAACAAGATTTATAGACTCGGTTGTGTTGCGAGTGTAAATGATTTGATGAGCCGACGGCGCGTTGATAAATTTTGCAATCTTCACGCCGCGCCTGCTCATACATGGCAGTTGCTTCCTCTGCGAGCGTGTGCACGCCGCGGTGGATGTTGGCATTGGAACGGCGATAAAACACATTCATCGCCTCAATCACTGACTCAGGTTTTTGCGATGTTGCGGTTGAATTAAGATAAACAACCTTAACGCCCGGACGAACTTCGCGGTCAAGGATGGGAAAGTCGTTGCGGATTTGTTGAACGTTAAGAGACATGAGCATTTGATATTCGATACTCGGAATTCAATCCTCAAGTATCAATCTAATAATCAGGCACTTCTTTCCTACTGCCCTTTTTAGCATAAGTTGCCTCGCGGATTTGATCCGATGTAAACGGATACCACAAGATGCGATCGGGCACCATCCATCCGTCCGTGAGAAAGACATTCGAGCGGAATTGAACAGCCACCAGCTTGTTATCCACCTGCACCACGATGCCCTTGACCCAGCCGCGCACACGGTCACCATTCCTCTCATGATCGCAGAAGACCTCAACCGTATCGCCAACTTGAAATTCATGCTCCACGGCGGGCGCTTTCATGTAAGTGAACTGCGGTGGGGTGCTGCGAAGGATGCGACGTTCCTCCGAAGTCAAGGGTGTATATTGCGGCTTGACTTTTACTTTCGTTTTGGGACGCGCAACCAGTTTTGCAAGCGGTCTGGGTTTCATAGCCGGAATCAAAACCGGCAACGACGGCTTCAGAGCAACCGCCGCTGCAGTCTTTACTGCAGGCTTCGCAACTGCCTGCGCGGCCCGTCTTCGGACAACAGCCTTAACAACTTTCTTCGCGGTTTGTTTTCTGATAACGGCCCTTACAACTTTCTTCGTGGTTTGTTTTCGGACTACAGCCTTCACAACTTTCTTCGCTTTTGTACTCTTCGGCTTCCTATCGATCTTCTTCTTTGCATTTGCCTTTGATTTTGTTTTCGTAGCCATCGTTTAACCCATTTTCTCCAAAATTGCTTGATGGAATCTTTCCCTCACACCCTCAAACGGGATGCGTTGCATGATCGGATCGAAGAAGCCCTCGACCACGAGTCGTTCCGCGTCTCTCTGCGGAATACCACGCGACTTGAGATAGAAGATCGGCTCCTGCTCCAACTTTCCAACGGTCGCGCCGTGCGTACAGCGGACATCGTCCGCAAGGATTTCCAATCCCGGAATTGAATCTGCGCGTGCGCCCTCATCCAGGACAATGTTGCGATTGGCTTGATATCCATCAGTTTTTTCCGCGCCCTTGGCAACATAGATCATGCCCTGCCACACGGAACGGCTCTTGCCTTTCAACGCACCTTTGAACAATAGATCGCTGGTCGTATGCGGCGCGAGATGGTTCTGCTGCGTATCATGATCAAGGTGTTGCGTGCCATCCGTAAAATAGAATCCGGACATGCGTCCGGTTGCACCCTCGCCAGCCAGATCCAATTCAGAAAAATTCTTTGTTAGCTTAGAGCCGATCGCACCGAAAATCCAATCGAGGGTGCCGTCTCGTTCAACGCGGATACGCTCGTGGCTAAAGTTCCAAACGTGCCTGCCCCACGACTGCAATTCAACGAACTTGAGACTAGCTCCTTGCATGACTTTGATTTCAACGATGCCTGCATGAAGCGCATCACCCCATTCAGTTGGTGAAGCCAATTCGTGAACATACGTTGCGCTCGCACCCGCATCAATAAAGATAAGCAAATGTGAGACGTGAGCTAGGTTCGCGCCCGGTCCCCAAAGAATGCTGTGAAACGGTTGTTCGACTTTCACATTCTTCGGAACATAAAGCAGGACACCATTCTGTGAAAACGCACCGACCAACGCCGCGAATTTTCCTTCTTCCACGTTGACAGTTTGCCCAAGAATCTTCGCGATGATATCCGGATGTTTTTCCTGAGCGGTTTTGAAATCAGTAAAGATCACGCCTTGCTTTGCAAGCGACGAATCCAAATCAATCTTCGAGCTGCCGGGAAATAAAACAATTTGTCCGCCATGCTGATCAGCGACAAGCGGCTTGAGCAAATCGTCAGGCACGGAAGGAAGGTTATTAGTTTTGGATGCAAACTTGAATGAATCAATTGGCAAAGCGTGAATATCTGTGCGACGCCAAGCCTCGAGAGTTGTATCGGGCAAAAGCTGCCGTCTGAACGCGTCCCAAGCACGAGCGCGGTATGATGCTACGAGTCCACTTGCGGCGGGAATATCAGCCTCAGTAAAGGCGAAATCCTTTGCGGCAGATTCAACTCGTCGAGTCTTTGTAATTACAACTTTTGGTTTTTCCTGCATATTATTCTTTTCAACATGTCATTGCGAGAAGTCGTTCGGTGGCGACGTGGCGATCTCCTCTGTTAGAAAGTTACATGAGACTGCTTCACCCTTTGGGCTCGCAATGACATCAGCCTATCGATCCTTCCATCTGTAATTAAATCAGCCGATTCATCTCGACCGCGTATTCCATCGGCAATTCCTTGACGAGTGGTTCGATGAAACCGGAGACAACCATTGTGGTGGCTTCTTCTTCGCTGAGGCCGCGCGACATCAAATAGAAAAGTTGCTCTTCGCCAACCTTGCTGACCGAAGCTTCATGACCGATAGTCACATCATCTTCATCAATCTCAATAGTTGGATACGTGTCCGAGCGCGATTGCGGATCGAGCAGAAGCGCGTCGCAGACCGTGTTGGATCTGACACCCTTCGCGCCGCGGTAAACCTTAAGCAAGCCACGGAAGGAAGCACGTCCGCCCCCCTTACTGATAGATTTGGATGTGACTTTGCTAGTCGTGTTCGGTGCGAAGTGGTACATCTTACCACCTGCATCCTGCGTTTGCCCCGGACCGGCAAAAGCCAGCGATAGCATTTGGCCGCGCGCGCCCGGCTCCATCAAATAACAGGATGGATATTTCATCGTGACCTTCGAGCCAAGATTGGCGTCCACCCATTCATGCGAGCCATTTTCAAACACCTTGGCGCGTTGCGTGACGAGGTTATAAACATTCGTTGACCAGTTTTGAATGGTTGAGTAGCGCGAGCGGGCACCTTTCTTGACGATAATCTCGATTACACCGGAGTGGAACGAGTCGGTAGTGTATTGCGGCGCAGTGCAACCCTCGACATAATGCACCGAGGCGCCTTCATCCACAATGATCATCGTGCGTTCGAATTGACCGACATTGGCGGTGTTGAGTCGGAAGTATGCCTGTAATGGAAGATCAACCTTAACACCTTTCGGAACATATACAAATGATCCGCCCGACCAAACCGCCGAATTCAACGCGGCAAATTTATTATCTTCAATCGGAATGACCGTACCGAAATATTCGCGAAACATATCAGGATATTTCTTCAAGCCATCTTCAATCGAGACAAAAATCACGCCCTGCTTTTCAAGGTGCTCCTGAATGGAGTGATAGACCATCTCGGATTCATATTGCGCACCAAGACCTGCCAAGAACTTGCGCTCCGCTTCCGGCACGCCGAGTTTATCAAAAGTGCGCTTGATGTCATCGGGAACATCGTCCCACGATTTTTCGCTTTTCTCCATCGGCTTGACGTAATAGAAAATGTTCTGCAAATCCAACGCAGAAAGATCGGGTCCCCAATTCGGCATGGGACGCTTGAGGAAATGATCGAGCGCTTTCAAACGGAAGTCGAGCATCCACTGTGGCTCGTCTTTCATGCGCGAGATATTTTCAACCACTGCGCGGTTCAATCCCCTGCCGGATTTGAACGCGTAATTATCATCACGGTCATGGAAACCGTATTTGTATTCACCAATCCCTTCCAGGATTTTTTCGTCTTGTTCTTGTTTACTCATAAGATACTCCTAAAAAGAGGAGATTGCCACGCCGCCTCGATCTCGATATGCTTCGCTACTCGATCATCGGCGGCTCGCAATGACATCTATACTGTCTCTTCCGACTTTTCACGAATCCAATCGTAGCCGTGCTCTTCGAGCGAAAGCGCCAAATCGGGTCCGCCCAATTCAACGATGCGTCCACCCATCATCACATGGACAAAATGTGGCTTGATGTAATTTAACAAACGTTGATAATGCGTGATAACGAGCACGCCAAGGTTAGGACCAGTCAGGGCATTGACTCCATCCGAGACAACGCGCAACGCATCAATGTCCAGACCCAAATCGGTCTCATCCAAAATAGCGATCTCTGGCTTGAGAGTTGCCATCTGCAAAATCTCAGCCCGCTTCTTTTCTCCGCCCGAAAAGCCATCGTTGAGATAGCGTCCCGCAAAAGCATTATCCATCTTTAGCAAATCCATTTGCTCTTTGAGCATTTTGCGGAATTCGGGAATCGGAATGCCTTTATCTTCCTTATTGACCGCGCGGCGTCGGGAATTCAACGCGGTGCGGAGGAAATTCGCAACCGTCACGCCGGGAATCGCGACCGGGTATTGGAAAGCAAGAAAAATTCCAAGACGCGAACGCTCATCCGGTTCGAGTTCAAGGATGTTTTGATCTTTGAAAAGAACTTCACCTTTGGTAACTTTGTAATTGGGATGTCCCATTAGTGTATACGCCAGCGTGGACTTACCCGTTCCATTGGGTCCCATGATGGCATGGATTTCCCCTTGCTTTACGATAAGGTTGACACCTTGAAGGATTTCCTTGCCCTCAATGCTGACGTGCAGGTCTTTGATTTCGAGTTGCGACATGCGGAGTTTGCTCCCTATGTTTATTGAAGTAAGGCGTTTTACGCCTGATTGATTATGCTGTTGACCGTAGACGGATGACCGTGGACTGCGAAGAACGGTCTATAGTCTATCGTCTGCCGTCTAATTCGGCGGCATTATAGCAGGGTTGGAGGGAAAAGTCAATATTTATCATATTTTTCTAGTATATTCGATGCTTCAAAAAGTGTCTTTCTTACAGCAAAGTGTTTATAATCATAAGCGACAAAGGAGCATCTTATGAACACCACCTTCGCCATGTGGCGCAAAACACTTTCACAACTTATTAAAATGGACGACAAGAAAGAGTGGGATGCACTCGATGTGCTATCCAAGTGGTTTATTGCTACGCGTTCCGCAGTCGGCACGATCACGCTATATTCCGGTCTGATCGGCGGATTGCTGGCATGGCAATATCTGCATGTCAATAACAAACCATTTACCTTTATCTTTTTTATTACATGGCTTATTCTAACCGTCGGTCTATTCATCGCACACGGCTCGAACAATCTCATTAACGATTACACCGATTTCAGCCGCGGCATCGATAAGGACAATTATTTTCGCACGCAATACGGAGTCCATCCGCTGGCGCAGGGCTTCTGGGACAAACGCACGCATCTCATTTGGTTCGGCGTCAGCGGATTTTTGGCAGTGCTATCCGGCATCTATGCCATGATCTACACACACTTCTCGCCGATTGTGGTCGGGCTTTTCGTTTTAGGCGCGTTGATTTTATTGTTCTACACCTACCCATTGAAATACGTTGGCATCGGCGAACTATCCATCTTCATCATCTGGGGCCCATTGATGATCGGCGGCGTATTCTTTGTGCTCACCGGCATATGGAGTTGGGCAGTGATCCTCGCCAGCATCCCGGTCGGCTTAAACGTCGTGACAATCAATCTAGGAAAGCATACCGATAAGCGGAAAGAGGATTTGGGAAAAGGGGTTCGGACGCTGCCTGTGTCTCATTGGCGAGACTGCTTCGCGTTATGTCACGATCTCGGCGATCCTGCTATCGTATCTCATCACAATCTATTTGATGTTTGTGACGCGCTTCTTCACGCCGGTCTTGTTGCTCATTCTAATTGCAACGCCAGCCGCGTGGAAGGCAATCCAGCGCATGTCGAAACCGCGTCCAGACGGACCTCCAGCCGGTTATCCGATTTGGCCGCGTTGGTTCTCAACTGTGTGCTTTGTCCATAACCGCGTGTTCAGCAATTACTTTGTGCTTGCGCTGATCATTGACACTCTGATCAGAACCTTCTTCCCCCATCTCTGGGGCTATCCTTGGTATTAGCATCATACTAAAAAACAACAGTTATGAGAAAAGCCTCACTTATCATAAACAGAGTTGGGCTTTTCTCATTCCAACTTGTCAACCTGCAATTTTCCTTCTTCATGGATATTTATGATAATTATCTAGTATATTGACAAACGGCCAGCAGATGGGTATACTGTTTCCCTATGAAAAGCACGAGAGATCGAATTCTAGAAACCCTGCACCGTCAGCCCAAGCGCACCATCAACGAGCTGGCTAATGCGGTCGGCATTAATCCCATTTCCGTACGCCACCACCTGACGAATTTACAGATGGAAGGATTGGTCGCGGCGGATGAAGAACGTCACGGTGTGGGACGCCCGCGGCTCGTCTACTTCTTGACCGAAGTTGGGATGGAAAATTTTCCGACGCGTTATCTGCGTCTGACCACGCGTCTGCTGGCTCAGATGAAAGAGACGATGCCCGAGCCTGTTGTCCGCAACCTATTCAACCAGATCGCTGAAGATCTGGCGCATGAGTACGAAGGACAGATGAAAGGGCTGAGCATGGAAGAACGATTGGATTTTGTAAAGACCATGCTGGGCGAGGAAGGCTTTACCGTTGAGTGGGAGAAGAAGGGCAAGCAATATGAAATCCGTGAAATTTCATGCCCATATTATCAGATCGGTATCAGCCACCCCGAGGTCTGCACCGTTGATCAAACCCTCATCTCAAAAATGCTGGCGGTACCCGCCGAAAAAGTTCAGTGCATTTTAAGCGGCGGAACATTCTGCACTTACGTGGTTCAGGCTGGGCGAACCGCAAGACGATAACTTATCATAAAGGTATTTCAAATGACCGAAGAACAAACAATCAACCCCATTAGGTGGACTCTTCATGAAACACATCCGGAATTAGTAGAGCCATTGCGAGCCAAATTAGCGGAAGTAATTGATCCCGAAATTGGAATGAGCATCATTCAGCTTGGTCTCGTCCGCGATATGAGCCTTGAAAATGGTGTTGCCCATATGAAGATGATATTGACGACACCGTTTTGCCCTTACGGTCCAGCGATGATCGAGATGACGCGGCAAAAAGCAGTCGAGGCGCTGAATAAGCCGGTCACCATCGAGATGATCCCTGATATGTGGGACTTCTCGATGATGGAAGATCCATCGGCGCTGGACTGGGGCTTATACGCATAAGATTCAAAAATTTAAGAGATGAAACGCAGTGCATGAAGCACTGCGTTTTTGATTCCATGAACGATGCTATAATCATTTGCAAAATCAAAAACCTCTGGAGAAAAAGAACATGCCTCGAACTCAAAATCGCGCTGTGATGATTTGGGTTTTTACCTTCACTGCCTTCGCAGCGTTTCTAGTTGTCTATGGCGGATTTGTTCGCCTCACGCGCTCCGGGCTTTCAATCACACAATGGAATCCGGTCAGCGGTGCGGTACCGCCCCTCAATCAACAAGCATGGCAGGCGGAATTTTTCCAATATCAACAAACGCCAGAATTCAAATTGATCAACTTCAACATGACGCTAGATCAATATAAGACCATCTTTTGGGTTGAATGGTTGCATCGTTTCATCGCACGAATCGCCGGTTTCGTATTTGCCATCCCATTCTTTGTATTTCTCTTCCAAAAAAATATCCCCTGGAAAGAAGTCGGCTGGTATATCTTCCTAGGCATTTTGTTTGTTTCGCAAGCAATTCTCGGATGGTACATGGTCGCATCGGGGCTGGAGGATCGCCCCTCCGTCAGCCATTATCTCTTGGCGAGCCACATGCTCCTCGCTCTGACCTTGATCGGCATCTCGTTATGGACAGCCTTCGGTCATCTTTATGGTTTCTCCGTCAAGAAAACCAAGTGGTCGCTATCCAGCAAATTGGTATTGACAGGCTTCATTATTCTCCTGATTCAGATTTGTTATGGCTCATTCACTGCCGGACTCAAAGCCGGTACCATTTCCGATACCTGGCCCTTGATGCTGGGCCAGCTTATTCCGAGTGGATTGCTGAGTCAGCTCCAGCCACCTGCGATGAATCTGATCGCCGCGCCGCTGACAGTCATGTTCATCCACCGTTGGTTTGCATTTGTCGGCCTGATCACCGCCATATTTGTTTATTGGCTTATTCAAAAACAAAACGTTTCGAAAGATATCAAATCCGCTCTCAATCTTTTACTAACTTTAGTTATCACCCAAATTGTGTTGGGAATCTTGATCGTCCTTTCACACGTGCAAATCGCAATTGCGCTATTGCACCAAGCCAATGCCCTGCTCCTCTTCTCTGCCACAATCTTTCTCCTTCATCGTCTGCGCGCTGCGGAGCAAAAACAATAATCCCAATTCAAATCCGCGTCGAAATCCATCGAGGCGGGTTTTATAATCAAAGCCAATCTGCCCATGAGTCAATTCTTTGCTGGCAATTACACCGGTCCCGCTTTCCAATTGTTCGGCGTGGCGCACATCGGCGCGCTTTTATTCCTCGTTGCCCTCAATCTTTTTCTCATCCAATTTAAAAATTCCAGCGAGGCGACGAAGCGTTCCATCCGCTGGACGCTGGCCATCATTCTATGGATGGCGGAAATCAGTTGGCATATTTGGAATTTGTATTGGGGATATTGGAGCGACCAATTCATGCTGCCATTGAACGTTTGCAGTGTGCTCATATGGCTCTCAGGCTTCATGTTGATTTTCAAAAATCGCCCCATCTATGAGTTCGCCTATTTTCTTGGCATTACCGCATGTGCCAATTATTTATTGACTCCCGATCTCGGCATCTATGGATTCCCGCATTATCGCTTCATTCAAACGTTTATCTCGCACGGCTTGGTTATTACATCTGCAATCTATATGACGGTGGTGGAAGGCTTTCGGCCAACATGGAAATCCATGTGGAAGGTCGTGCTGGTGACAAACATTTATATGGTTATGATATTCTTTATCAATACCGCGCTGGGTTCCAATTACGTCTTCCTTAACACGAAACCCACCGTCACAAGCCTCTTTAATGTTTTGCCGCCCTGGCCTTACTACATCATCTTCATGGAATTGATCGGCCTCGCAATATTTCTACTTCTCTATATGCCCTTCCTTATCAAAGATTGGCGGATGAGGAGAGTTTCAGTTGCGTAGGCACAAATGACAGAATTCCGGCAACAGAGCATTATGATATTTATCCCGCGCACAACTTCATTATAGCGAAACTGATCCAAGGAGAATCACATGAGTCAATTCTTTGCTGGCAATTATACCGGTCCCGCCTTTCAATTGTTCGGCGCTGCTCACATCGCCGCGTTGGCGTTTCTCGTTGCCCTCAATCTCTATCTCATCCGATTTAAAACTGCCGCCGAGGATACAAAGCGAACCATCCGTTGGACACTTGCGATCATTCTGTGGATTGCAGAAACATCCTGGCACATTTGGAACATCTCAGTAGGAACATGGACTATCCAAACGCTTCTGCCGCTGAATATTTGCAGTGCATTGATCTGGCTCTCGGGCTTTATGCTCATTTTCAAAAATTACCGGATTTATGAATTCGCTTATTTTCTAGGAATCGGCGGTGCAATTCAATATTTGATGACGCCGGACCTGGGCATTTATGGCTTCCCGCATTTTCGTTATTTCCAAACTTTCACTTCCCATGGACTGCTGATAACATCCGCAATTTACATGACGGTTGTGGAGGGCTTCCGTCCAACATGGAAATCTGTATTGCGGGTTGCGTTTTGGGGAAATGTGTATATGGCGATCATCTACTTCGTCAACCTGTCCATCGGCAGTGATTACTTGTTCATCAATGGCAAACCGGCCACTGCCAGCATCATGGATTTATTGCCGCCCTGGCCCTATTACATTATCTATCTTGAGTTGATTGGCATCGTGACCTTTCTTTTGCTTTACCTGCCATTTATGGTCAAGGATCGCCAGACTAAAAGAATTGAAATCACGTAAGTACAGTTATACTTTTTGTTGATACCTGCCGCACGATTCACATCCTTGTGATTGGCTGCGCCTTTATGATCCGTATATTGATAGAAACCTGCGAATAACAGTAAAAGCACAGTCACAACAGTCCAGATGAGTAATAGCCAGTTCCGCCAGCAAGATATCTGATTGCTGACCCTTTGCTTATCAGAAAGTCTCTCACAAGATTTCGGTATTTCATCAGCAAGTATCTTCGGAAAATATCTTTCTTCATCGGAACATTTATCCTTGTTTTCTTCCTTAGGATATGGGGCGGATTCATATTCTTCTTCGTTTGGCTCGTATTTCAAGAGCCGTGCGAGCAAACTATTGCATGCATCGCTTACATTCGCCGCGTAGCATCTATCTCTGTCCTGCTTTTGAATGAAGAGATAAGTACAGCATGCAGTAAGAATCGCTAAAGCGAACATCCACACTTTTACGAAGAAGTATCGGAGAAACGTGGTATTGCCCTGCAATATGAGACCGACCAGTGCCGCAAGACCACCCAAATAGAGTGCCATTGCAAGCCAGGCGGCGTTTTCCTTCTGGGTTCGGTATAAGCCCCAAAACTCGCGTGTGCTAAGCGGATACGCGCGTAAGTCGTCTTTTTGTTTCCCGTTTGCCGACATGTTAGTTATGCTCCCTTCGTTACCCATAGGACACAGGCTAAACTTATATCATCACGATTCCAATTGTAATGCACTTTGGCTCTAATTATTTCTTATTGGCTGTATGTTCCCCGGCCATGTTACATCTTCTATTGTTCCCCCTCAAACATTTTTGAACGAAAAGAATCTCGACATAAGCCAAGCTTGTATTATAATTATTTCAGTTACCGGGGCGGTGGCGGAATTGGCAGACGCAGTTGACTTAAAATCAACCGGTGGAAACACCTTGAGGGTTCAAGTCCCTCTCGCCCCATAATAGATATGTCATTGCGAGCCTCGCAGAGGCGAAGCAATCCCCTGCTTTTATGAAGGAGATTGCTTCGGGAAGAACATCCTCGCAATGACGTATGCGTTAGAAAGGTCCTCATGTATTTTGATCGTCAAAAGCTAGAAGAACTGGAAGACAAAGCCCTTGCACCTTACGGTGTGCGAAGCAAAGACACAAAGGGCCGCGCTTATCTGGATGATGAGCCGGATTATCGCACCGCGTTCCAACGCGACCGCGACCGGATCATTCATACCACAGCCTTCCGCCGCCTCGAATATAAGACCCAGGTCTTCATCAACAACGAAGGCGATTACTTCCGCACGCGGCTGACCCATACGCTCGAAGTTGCGCAAGTGGGACGCACCATCGCCCGCGCACTGGGAGCGAACGAAGATTTGGTCGAGGCCATTTGTCTCGCGCACGATCTCGGTCATTCTCCTTTTGGACATTCAGGCGAAACGACACTCGCACGCTTGATGAAGGATTACGGAGGCTTTGATCACAACAAACAATCCCTGCGCATCGTCACGGAACTCGAAGAACGGTATCCCGAATTCCCCGGGCTGAATCTCACCTGGGAAGTCCGGGAGGGCATGGTCAAGCACGAATCAGAATATGATATTTCGGATACGGGCGACTACGATCCGAGCCTGCGAGGCAATCTCGAAACTCAAATCACGAATGTCGCCGACGAGCTGGCGTACTCAACGCACGATCTGGATGATGGTTTGCGCTCCGGGTTGATTTCTCCGTCCATGTTGTCTGGAATTGAACTCTGGGAAATCCTGTGCGAGACTTATAACTGGCACGGTCCAAACCTCGAAGATTTGGAACGGCATCGAATGATCCGCCAACTAATTGGACTACTGGTCACAGATATGATCGAAGCGACCGACCAACGTCTGAAAGAAAGCGCGGCTCAATCACCGCTCGAACTTCAAAAGCTCAAAACAAACGTGATGGGCTTCAGTGAAGATATGCAACGCCGCAACCGGGAGCTCAAAGACTTTCTTTATAAAAACATGTACAACCATTATCGCGTGGTGAGGATGGCTGTCAAGGCTGAACGGGTCATTACCGATTTATTCAACGCGTATAAATCCGAGCCTGCGATGTTGCCCGAAACCGCGCATAAGTCCATTGACAAACGCGGACTCGAGCGTACAATATGCGACTATGTTGCCGGAATGACTGACCGGTTCGCCATCGAAGAACATCAAAAATTATTTAACCCTTTAGAAAAGCCGTAGAATACCCTCATGCCTGAACCCACTTACCTAACCCCGGAAGGCGAAGCCAAACTTAAAGCAGAGCTTGAAGAGCTTAAAGGCCCGCGCCGCAAAGAATTATCCGTTCGTTTACGCTCCGCAATTCAGATGGGCGATCTATCCGAGAACGCGGACTACCACAAAGCCAAAGAAGATCAGGGCTTCCTCGAAGGCCGCATTCAGGAACTTGAATATCTCTTACACAATGTGGTGATTATTGAGAAAAATATTTCAGGGGACAAAGTGAGCGTCGGCTCGCACGTGACGATTTAGGAGGGCAATTTCCCATCCGAAACTTATCACGTCGTCGGAGCCAAAGAAGCGGATCCGCGCAATGGGAAGATATCGAACGAATCGCCGATCGGCCGTGCATTAATGGATCACAAGGTCGGCGAGATAGTCGAAGTGGAAACACCGGCAGGAAAAATCAAGCTCAAGATTTTGAAAATTGAATAGCCCATGCGATTGCATTTTCAGGAAAAGAAAAAGTCCGCCTTGCGATGACGGACTTTTTTATTCTAAGCGGGTTGAGTAGTCTTTTGCCAGATCGCCAATTCCAGCGTAAGGCGTTCAAAGAAACTATTGGAAGGCAAAGCGCCGGTTCCGTATTGCAGATCAACAACCTTGGCAAGTAATTGCAAGGTCGCGGTCTCGAGCATGACCTGTTTTTGCGGCTCGACAAGCAAAAGCTCACCCTTCGGTTCGAGCCGGGCGCGGATCGCCCCATCGGCAAACGCATGGGCGCTCATCAAAACTTTGGTTGCAGTTTTGATGTCGTTTTTATCGAAGAGCCAAATTTCGAGGGCGGTGACTTTCTTCGGATCGCCCACCCCGATAATTTCCGAAACGCCAACGCCGTATTCTCCCAAGAAGTCGCCGCTTTGTGTGTCAATGCTGAACGACTTATCGTATAAGTCATCGCCCAGAACGTAAGTTGTCATGTTCTGAGTAACAGGCGCCGCAACCCCCAACGATTGAAAATCGGTCTTGCTCTTTTCGGCTTCGCGATTGATCTCGGTCATCTGCATGGTCGGCGTGACTTCGCCGCTGGTGCGCTTGCCAAGCAAACGCCGCAGAAAGATAATTGCCGCAACTGCCGCAACCAGCAAAATAACCGCTATGGCTCCCAGCAAAACCTTCAATCCCAGCGATAAGCCTCCAGAAGTCGAGGGCTTCGCCGAAGTTGATCCCAGCACGGATTGAATCAATTTTCCATATGCGAGGATAACCGCAGTGTTCATCTTACCGGGATTTTTCTGGATATCAGAATAGGCGGGAGCGGCCGCGGGACCCGAGACTCTCCCAACGCTGGACAGCTAGATTTGGGTCCTGATTGACGCCGTACGAATCAATCGCCATCCGCAGATAATCTTCCTGCAAATCGGAACGCAAAACATCAGGGGTCGTATTGACGACCTTAACGGTATTCCAGCCGATCGGAATGCCGATCACAATTCCCAAAATAAGGGCAACCGCCCCAACAACCAACGGTTTTTTAAAAAGAAGTTCAAGCAGAGAAGACATGGAAGCTCCTTCGAGCGAGTCTGCCTCAATTATACAGAATATCCTTCAATCTGCAATCATCTATTTTACTCGGAAACCTTATCAGAAATGAAAGCTTCCAGCGAAAAGCTTTCATTGCAATTTATGCATTGCGCTTCGCGCTTATTGGCTATCACCAGCAATCCGCCGCATTTCGGACACGGATCAGCCAGCGGTTTCTTCCACGAAGTGAAATCGCAAGTTGGATAATTGGAACAACTGTAGACCATGCGACCATTACGCGTCTTGCGTTCAACCAAATCACCGCCATCTTTCGGGCATTTCACGCCGATCTTTTCGAGCCACGGTTCGGTATATCGGCAATTTGGATAATTGGAGCACGATATAAACTTTCCGTTTCGTCCCTGACGAATGACAAGCTCACCGCCATCTTCGGGGCATTTACGTCCTATCTTTTCCAGTTCAACATAACGACACTTCGGGAAATTACCACATGATACAAATTTTCCGTATCGCCCATAGCGGATGACCAACTCACCGCCATCTACAGGACATATACGACCAGTCGGTTCGGGTCCCGACTTGGTAACAGGCATCTCCGCTTGAGCCTTTTTCACGTCCTCAGCAAACGGACGATAGAATTCGTGCATCACTTCCGTCCATTCAGCCTGTCCCGAAGCAATCATATCGAGGTCTTCTTCCATACGCGCAGTGAATTTCAAATCAACGATCTCGGGAAAATATTGCACCATCAAGTCATTGACCTGAATCCCAACTTCCGTCGGAACGAGACGTTTCTCGATGCGCTCAACATAGCCGCGTTGTTGAATGGTGGAAATTGTCGGCGCGTAGGTAGACGGACGCCCGATCCCATCTTCTTCCAGCGCCTGTACCAGTGAAGCCTCCGAATAACGCGGCGGCGGTTGTGTAAAATGTTGTTCTGGAATCAGCCGGACAAGGTTCTGCTTTTGACCTTCGGCAATGCTGGCCGGAATTTTTACATTCTCTTCATCCTCTTCCGTCTTCGCATCTTCGTTTTTGGCTTCTTCGTAAACCACCAAAAATCCGGGAAACTTCACTGCTGAACCAGAAGCCCGCAAAAAATATTCGTGTGCACTGCTTTTGCCAGTCACTTCAACCTGCAAAGTATCATATACCGCTGCTTCCATTTGCGAAGCAACAAAGCGTTGCCAGATCAAGTTATATAACCTGAACATTGCCGCATCGAGAAACGATTTGACTTTTTCCGGCTCGCGCATCACAGAAGTCGGACGAATGGCTTCATGCGCTTCCTGTGCGCCTAACGTTTTCGTCTTATATTGCGGCGGCTCGGGCGGAAGGAAATCCGCGCCATACTTGCCCATCACAAAATCGCGCGCTTCTTTTTGGGCAATCGCAGAAACATTCGTCGAGTCGGTGCGCATGTACGTGATCAAGCCGGTCGTGCCACCGTTACCCACATCCTGTCCTTCATAAAGCCCCTGCGCCAAAGCCATAGTGCGCTTCGCTGTAAATCCAAGCTTGCGCGAAGCCTCCTGCTGTAATGTGGAAGTTGTGAACGGCGGGGACGGTTTTCGTCTGCGTTCGCTGCGCTTGACTTTCGTCACGGAATACGCAACGGTTTCCATATCCATCAAAACCGGCCTTGCCAATTCTTCGTTCGGTAGTTCCGGTTCTTTGTCATCTACTTTGAATAGTTTCGTTATAAACGCCGATTTCAATCCGTCAGACTTAAAATTCTGCATGGATGGTCCAATATTCGATCGGAACAAAATTTTCGATCTCGGTTTCCCGATCAACGATGAGGCGGAGCGCCACCGATTGAACGTGTCCCGCCGAAAGTCGACTCTGCACCTTCTCCCAAAGAATTGGGCTAATGCTATAACCCACCAAACGATCCAGGACACGACGCGCTTGTTGCGCATTCACCAAATCCATGTCAATCGGGCGCGGATTAGAAAACGCTTCGTGAATAGCAGGCTCAGTAATTTCATGGAAGGTAACGCGCTTCGCCAATGTTGGTTCAATTTCGGCGGCTTCCATCAAATGCCACGAAATTGATTCGCCTTCGCGGTCAGGATCAGTCGCAAGATAAACTTCTTCCGACTTTCTCGCCAACTGTTTAAGCTCTTTAACAACTTCCTTCTTTTCATTGGGCACACGATACTTTGGCTCAAAATTATTTTCGACATCCACCGATAATTGCGACTTCAAGAGATCGCGCACATGCCCCACCGAGGCTTTGACCGTGTATCCTTTGCCGAGAAAACGTCCAACCGTTTTTGCCTTGGCGGGGGATTCAACAATTACCAGCCTGCCATCGCGCTTTTCTATTTTTTCCGGCTTGGCAGGCGGAGTGAGTCCCTCATGGGCCGGCGTTCTTCCCATTCGATAAAGTTTCGTTCCGCAAACTGGACAAAACCCAAGAGTCACAGGCGATCCCTTTGCGTTAAAATTGGCAACCGGATCCTTGATTTCTCTTTTGGTCTTGCATTTCATGCAATACGCTTCCATTCAAAACTCCAAACTCATTTATAAGTATTTATCCTGACGATGCTTTTTGAGATGCTCAACTACATCACGAACCTTCTGCGCCTGATCGGATTTGCAAATCAATAGCACGTCACCAGAATTTACTATAACTGTATCGTCCAAGCCAATTGTTACAATCAACCGCTCATTGTCCGTGCCATAGACCAACGTGTTGTTAGTCTCCAGGGCAAGATGCTGAGCATTCACCGAAACGTTCCCAGTCATATCCGGGAACAGCACATCAAAGAGCGTGTCCCAAGAGCCAACATCGTTCCAACCCAGCCCGCTGGCTGGCAATATCGCGAACATTTTCAGCACGTTCCATCACTCCATAATCAATCGTCTCTGCTTTCAACCCGCGCCAGTGGGCGCGCAAAACCTCGTTCTGTTTTACTGTCCCCCAAGCCGATGAAATCTCCGACAATGCAGAAAAAAGCGCGGGCATCTGCTTTTCGATTTCAGAAAGAATAACATCCACCCTCCATATGAATATGCCGCTGTTCCACGAATAACCGCCAGAGCGCATAAATCCTTGTGCTATATTCTCGTCCGGTTTTTCCTTAAAGCCTTTCACTTTGTACGCCGGGTATTTGAACTCACCCTTTAAATGTTCGCCTTGTTGGATATATCCATAAGCCATTGAAGGAGAAGTCGGTGCAATGCCAAGCGTCACCAAATAATTCTGACGGGCAACATCGAAAGCTGCCCGCAGTAAATAATGAAAAAGATCCTGATTGCGGATGAAATGATCAGATGGCAAAACTGCCGTGATAGCTTCCGGGTCACGTTTCTTTAACACCGCGGCCGCAAGTCCAACCGCTGAAGCGGTCCCGCGCGGCGAGGGTTCAATCAAATAATTCTCTTTGGGAATGGCGGGCACTTGATTACGCATCTCGCGCATTTGTTCCTCAACCGTCACAACCAGAATGCGAGTCGAAGGAAACATATCCGCCAGCCGGTTGACTGTGCTTTGAAACAAAGTCTCTTCACCCAACAAAGGCAAGAGTTGCTTTGGCTGATTTTTTCTCGAGACCGGCCATAGGCGCGTCCCACCACCGCCGGCCATAATTACTGCATAATGATGTTCATC
>CAWKNE010000004.1:0-57218 GCA_963850945.1 uncultured Chloroflexia bacterium
CCGCCTCCGGCTGAATCTAATCGGAGTGTTTCATTCTCATCCTGATCATCCCAATCGCCCATCCGAATTTGATCGGGAGTGGGCGCAACCATTTTTCTCGTATATCATCACGAGCGTGGAATCGGGCAAGGCAATCGAAAGCCGCTCGTGGCGATTGCTCGAAGATCGTTCACAGTTCGTTGAAGAAAAAATTCAAACCATTTAAAGCCAAAGGAGTTTCAAATGTCTCTATATTTTGTTCGTCACCAGCACACGGCTGAAACCTGCCCGGCCAAGAATCCCGAAATGGGGCAGATGTTATTGCAACACCTAACCAAACAAAATGCGCGCAAGTTCGGCGTGGATTTGCTTGGAGATGCCGTGCTGGATGGTCAGCATACTTTAGTGTTGATTGCCGAGTCCGAAGATAAAGAATATATTCAGAATTTCATGCAGCCGTTTGCAATGGCTGGCTCGGTTGAAATTGTGAATGCTTCAACCTGCGAGGCTGTGGTTGCGCGGCAGGGTTGCGATCCTGTTCCTGCATAAGGTTGGTTGAAATCAAGAAGGTTGAGAGTTAGAATCAACTTGACTTTCAACCTTCAAATCATTATTCTTATATTGAGGTTAATTAATCATGGCAACTTTGAAAATCCCGACTCCGTTGCGGAGTTATACCAATGGGCAAGCCGAGGTCGCTGTAAACGGCGATAACGTGGCTCAAGCGATGGAGCATTTGATCCAAATATTTCCGACGTTGAAGCCTCATCTTTATAACGGTGATGGAAATTTGCGTCCGTTCGTGAATTTGTTTGTTGGCGAAAACAATATCAGAGATTTGCAGGGACTCGAAACTCCGCTCGATGAAAACGCGCGTGTGATTCTGATTCCCTCGATTGCGGGTGGAGGGGATGTAAACCGCCAAGCTCGCAAAGACCGCGAAGAAAAGCCAATGAAACTTGGCGTGCTTCGCGCTCTTCGCGGTTCGATTTTGAGAAAGTTCTGGTAATGATGCAACCATTCCTTCCCGGTTTAACACGTGACGAAATCCTGCGCTACTCGCGCCATCTTTTGATTCCCGAAGTTGGACTTGAAGGTCAGCGCAAATTGAAAGGCTCGTCGGCGCTGATCATTGGCACGGGCGGGCTTGGGTCGCCGGTCGCGTTATATTTAGCGGCAGCCGGCATCGGTCGGATTGGACTCGTGGATTACGATGTGGTCGATTCGTCGAATCTGCAGCGTCAAGTGATTCATGGCACAGCTACGATTGGAAAGTTGAAAGTCGAATCGAGCGCGTGACCGCTTGTTGGATTTGAATCCCGATATCGAAGTCGAGATTTATAACGAACCATATACATCCGAGAACGCGCTGCGGATCGCCAAGGATTACGATATTTTGCTGGATGGCACCGATAATTTTCCGACGCGCTATCTGACCAATGATGTTGCCGTATTTCTCGGCAAGCCAAATGTGTACGCCTCTATTTATCGCTTCGATGGACAAGTCAGCGTTTTTTATGCAAAGGAAGGACCGTGCTATCGCTGTCTCTTCCCCGAACCACCGCCGCCCGGACTTGTCCCTTCGTGCGCAGAAGGCGGCGTGCTGGGCGTGTTACCCGGCACGATTGGAACGATCCAAGCCACCGAAGCGTTGAAAGTTTTGCTTGGCATCGGCGAGCCGTTGATTGGAAAGCTGTTGCTTTATAACGCGCTCGACATGTCGTTTGATTTTGTTAAGCTAAAAAAGAATCCGAATTGCCGCGTGTGCGGACCGAACGCCGACATCAAAGAGTTGATTGACTATGAAGAATTTTGCGGCGTTCCGAGTCATGACCACGACGAAGGCTCGGCTGGCGCAGGCTGGGATATCACCGCACCTGAACTCGCCGCGCGGCTCAAACAGAATCATTTGAAGTTGTTGGATGTGCGCGAGCCGCATGAGTTGGAAATTTCTGCGATTCCAAATGCAGTCAATATTCCATTAGGTACATTGGCGGCGCGACTCTCCGAACTTGACTCGGCAGAAGATATGGTTGTATTCTGCAAAGCCGGTACGCGTTCAACGCGCGCGCTGGAGTTGCTGGTCAGCGCCGGGTTTAAGAAAGTAAAGAATCTCAAGGGCGGGATCAACGCTTGGGCAAAGGAAGTGGATACTAGTTTGCCGATCTATTGATTTTTAACGATGTCATTGCGAGCCGCTGATGGTCGAGTACGAAGGCATCGAGACCCAGCGGCGAAGCAATCTCCTCTTTGAAGAACGAGATTGCCACGTCGCCTCCCCTTTGGGCGGCTCCTCAGAATGACATTGTGTTTACGCGGGAGTATAATTTCATTTGAACTGGATATCATCCGGCATGGGATACATATTCATCAGTTACAGCCACAAAGACAAGGATTATGTTCACAGGCTTCAAGATGCCCTTCAAAATGAAGGCTTTGAAGTTTGGATTGATGACCGCATTGATTATGGTGATGAATGGCCGAAAGTAGTCGCAAGAAATTTGGATGCGAGTGATGGAGTTATTGTTGTGCTTAGCAATAACTCTTACGAATCAGATATGGTTCAAAATGAAGTCACTCGTGCCAGGGAAAAGCATAAACCTATTTTCCCATTGTTACTTGAAGGGGAAAACTGGTTAATTGTTCAAGCAAAACAATTTGTTGATGTGAGAGATGGTTCACTTCCTACAGAGAAATTTTACAAACGTTTATCAAGTGTAACGCTACGCAATAAGCCTATTCCCACTCCGCCTTCACCACACGAAGAATTAAAAATCGTCAAAACCTGTTGTAAAGCCTCCTCTTGTAGTTGAACAGAAAAAAGCACAAGCAAACAAGCCCGCGCCGAAATCTGATTTCCGTTTGCTCGGCATTGGTGGTATCCTGTTGATCGGTCTAATATGCATTTTGATTGGTGGAAACTATCTTATCCGAAGGTTTTCTCAAACCCCTAAATCATCACCTTCTGTTCGAGACGTATCAACATTATTCGCCCCCGTATCTCCGCCAGCATTTGGCAGTGGCTCCACCATGATCTCCGATAAAGATGGCATGATATCGCTTTACGTGCCAGCTGGTAATTTTCTGATGGGATCAACAGACTCAGATCCTACCACCCTGGCTGATGAAAAGCCTCAACACACCGTGTACCTGGATGCTTTCTGGATTGACCAGACCGAAGTGACCAACGCCATGTATGCCAAATGTGTAAGCGCGGGCGCATGCAATCAACCCGCCAGCGTAGGTTCTGTCACTCATTCTAGTTATTATGGCAATTCTGAATTTGACTATTACCCTGTGATCGATGTGAATTGGAATATGGCAGATGCTTATTGCAAGTGGGCGGGCGGCCAATTACCTACTGAAGCGCAATGGGAGAAGGCCGCGCGCGGCTCGGATGGGCGTACTTATCCGTGGGGAGAAGGGATTGATTGCAGTCACGCAAATTATTCGCCGAGTAGTGGAAGCGCTTGTGAAGGAGATACCACTGCAGTTGGAAGTTATGAAGCCGGCAAAAGCCCTTACGGCGCATATGATATGGCTGGTAATGTTGAAGAGTGGGTAGATGATTGGTATTCAGACACTTACTATTCAAATTCCCCTTCGTCGAATCCTCTGGGCTCCAATTCGGGCCAATATCGAGTGTATCGAGGTGGCGATTGGCACTACGAAGAGGCCATCGCCAAATCCCGGTTTCGGGATTGGATGAAGCCCGAATACGCTGATAGCTTCACGGGCTTCCGTTGCGCCCGCGGCCTATAATTCTGAAATTTTGTTCTTCTTCTACAAACCTCCGAGATTGCAAAAATCTCGGAGGTTTTTCTTTCGTGCGGTAAAATTGCCTTCATCACCAAAGGAGCGAGAATGTTAGGCTTGCCTGTTTCGGACGAAAAACATGTCTACGATAATATCTTGGGCGCGATTGGTCAGACGCCGCTGGTGTGGCTGTGACATAGGCGTTTTAAATTAATTTTGAATATTACTTAATAAGAAATTGGACAATGACACATGAAAAGTGATGAACTGCGCGCCATACAAGCGCCCCTGAAAGAGAAATATAAGGAAACGCCTACTGCCGCGCTGATTACCTTGAAAGCGCAGGGACGGATCGGAGAAGGCGTGACCTGTAAAATCGAAACAGGCAAGGCAATGGTTGAAGCTGGCTTGCATGAAGCAACCGGCGGCACGGGACTCACGGTTTGCTCAGGCGACATGCTGCTGGAGGCCTTGGTGGCTTGTGCAGGCGTTACTCTCAACGCGGTCGCTACTGCAATTGGCATCACCCTGCGGGATGGCATTGTTAGAGCGGAAGGGGATATTGATTTTCGCGGCACGCTCGGTGTTTCCAAAGATACCCCGGTCGGTATTCAAAATATACGCTTGTCTTTCGATTTGGATACGGATGCCAGCGAGGAACAACTTGCGTCGCTTAAAAAATTAACGGAACGCTATTGCGTTGTGTACCAGACACTTCAACATTCTCCCGTAATCGAAACTGCCTATTCCATCACAGTGCCATAAAAATAAGTATTTCATAACAACATGAACTCCTGATTTTCAAAAGATGTGAAGGTTTGTTTATGCTCAGACTTCGGAAGTCTCCGCCGATTTTTAGCGCTTCCGAAGTCTTTTTTATAAGCGGAGTATAATTTCATTTGAATTGGATAGGCTCCGGCATGGGATTATATATTCATCAGCCACAACCACAAAGACAAACATTAAATTCAAAGCATTCAAAGTGTTTTCAAGGAAATGGGTAGGTAAAGATGTCCTCGAAAAAAACACCTGTCGCAATCAGAGCAGCAATTGTCGCGGCATTAGCAGGCGGCCTGTTCGTTATAATAGGTAGTATCTTAACGCCTGTTGTGCAACATTGGCTTGATTTGTCTGTTGCCACTCCCACACCTATTGCTCAACCAATGACAACGCCTAGCGCAAGTTTAACAGTGAAGCCGACACAGACTCTTGGAATTGGTTCATCTATGATCTCTGGCAAAGATGGCATGAAGCTTCTTTACGTGCCTGCTGGCAATTTCCTGATGGGATCAACAAGCGCCGATCCTCTAGCTCAAAGTGATGAAATACCGCAACACACAGTTTACCTGGATGCCTTTTGGATTGACCAGACCGATGTGACCAACGCGATGTACGCCAAATGTGTGAGTGCAGGAGCATGTAATCAACCAACCGATCTAAGTTCTTCCACTCATTCAAGCTATTATGGTAATCCTGAGTTTGATAATTACCCTGTGATCTATGTGGATTGGAATATCGCAGATACGTACTGCAAATGGGCGGGCCGCCAATTGCCCACCGAAGCGCAATGGGAAAAGGCCGCGCGTGGCACAGATGGACGCACTTATCCATGGGGCAATACTGCGCCCGACAATACTCTGTTAAATTACAATCAATCCGTTGGGAATACAACACAAGTTGGCAAATATCCAAACGGGGCCAGCCCATATGGCGCGCTGGACATGGCAGGCAATGTTTGGCAGTGGGTGGCGGATTGGTACAGCGATACCTATTATGGTAATTCGCCCGCCTCTAATCCTTTGGGGCCTGATTCCGGACAAAATCGAGCGTTGCGGGGCGGCTCGTGGTACGACAACAGTGACATTGTCCGCTCTGCCTACCGCCTCTTGTACAATCCCTCGAGTTCGAACTACTACATCGGTTTTCGTTGCGCCCTTAGCGCACAATAACTTTAGCCCCTCCCTGCCGTTCGCGACACTTGCACCGCACGCAAGTGCAGGTGAGCACACCTTTAGGTGCCCCAGATCCGACGATTAATTTAAAAATCCGCATTCAATTTTCATATCGTTGTATTTGGGGAGGGTGACCGCCGAAGGCCCGCTGTTCTTCGCGGGCAGGTCGAGTGGGGCTTTTCCTGCGGTAAAATGGCTCTCATCACCAAAGGAGCGAGAATGTCAGGCTTGCCTGTTTCGGATGAAAAACATGTCTACGATAATATCATGGGGGCAATCGATCAAACGCCGCGGGCGCGGGCTGGGATATCACTGCACCTGAACTTGCATCGCGGCTCAAACAGAATCATTTGAAGTTACTGGATGTGCGCGAGCCGCATGAGTTGGAATTTCCGCTTTGCCGAATGCAGTCAATATTCCACTTGGCACATTGGCGGCGAGACTTTCCGAACTTGACTCTGCAGAAGATATGGTGGTGTTCTGCAAAGCCGGGACGCGTTCGACGCGTGCGCTGGAATTGTTGGTGAGCGCTGGATTTAAGAAGGTCAGAAAATCTCAAAGGCGGGATCAATGCCTGGGCAAAGGAAGTGGATACGAGTTTGCTAATTTATTAGCATGTCATTGCGAGCGGTGGTCGAGTAGCCACGAAGTGGCATATCGAGACCTAGCGAAGCAATCTCCTGTATTGTCAGACTTCGGAAGCCTCTTAAGACTTCCGAAGTCTGTTTATAAAAGCCTGTTTATAAGCGGAGTATAATTTCCTTTGAATTGGATCGCCTTCGGCATGGGATATATATTCATCAGCTACAGCCACAAAGACAGAGATTATGTTCATAGACTTCAAGATGCTCTTCAAACCGAAGGCTTTGAAGTTTGGATTGACGACCGCATTGATTACGGCGATGAATGGCCGATGGTGATTCAAGATCGCTTGGATGGTTGCGATGCCTTTATCCTTGTGGCAACCGAAGATTCGTACAAATCAAAGTGGGTTCAAAAAGAAGTTACGCGTGCTCAACGAATCAATAAACCTTTCTTTCCGCTTTTGCTGAACGGAAATCCTTGGCTTTCTATTGAGTTCAACTCAATATGTGGATGTCAAAGATAAGTCATTGCCTCCAGAGAGATTCTATAAACGTTTATCCAGTGTAACGCTTCGTAATAAACCTATTCCTACTCCACCTTTACCGCGCGAAGAATCAAAACCACAAAAGCCTGTTGTAAAGCTTGTTCCTGCGGTTGAAAAGAAAAAAAGGCGGGATAGGAAGTTTGCATGGAAATCGGAGCTACGCTCTGCTGGCATTCTCGGACTTGTTACTCTTGTTATAGGTCTTCTTTGGGTTGGGATATATAACTTTGACCATCGGCTTGCAACGCCAAAGCCATCTCCAACTATACAAGCCACGTCCACTTATGAATTACCAACTGAAACCCCTGAACCCCCAATTGCAACTTCAACCGCGACATTTATGCCTCGAATACCAAATCTTGGCATTGGCTCAACCTTGGTATCTGATACGGACGGCATGACTTTGCAGTATGTACCTGCCGGTAATTTCACGATGGGTAGTGATAATGGCTATCCTAACGAAAAACCAGCTCATACCGTTTACCTCGATGCCTTTTGGATGGATCGAACCGATGTGACCAATGCTATGTATGCCAAATGTGTCAGCTCCGGTGCATGTAACCAACCAACCAATCTAAGCTCGCAGACTCATTCTAGTTATTACGCTAATTCTCAATTTGACAATTATCCCGTCCTTTACGTGACTTGGGATATGGCGAATACCTATTGCCAATGGGCTGGGCGCGGATTGCCCACCGAAGCGCAATGGGAAAAAGCTGCCCGTGGAACCGATGGCCGCACCTATCCCTGGGGGAATGCCGCACCCAGCAATGATTTGTTGAACTATAACAGTGCGGTGGGCGATACTACTGAGGTTGGTACATATTCCAAGGGTGCCAGCCCGTATGGTGTGTTGGATATGGCGGGGAATGTCTGGCAATGGGTGGCGGATTGGTATAGCGATACCTATTACGCCAGTTCACCAGCCTCCAATCCTTTGGGTCCCGACTCTGGTCAGTTTCGAGTGATGCGGGGCGGCTCGTGGGAATACTTCAACGACGATAACTACGTGCGCTCTGCCTTCCGCCTCAGGCTCAGCCCGTCGCTTACGTACTACTATAGCGGTTTTCGTTGCTCCCGCTCGCAATAGTCCCACCCGTCACTCACCTGCACTGCACCAAACTCAGTGCGGTGCAAGTTTCGTGACACCCTCCCCAAATCCGATAAGGAAAATTTTGAGTTCGCATTCAAGCTCCCTATTGCCGAATTTGGGGAGGGCAGAGAGGGGCTTTTCGTGCGGTAAAATTGCCTTTATCACCAAAGGAGCGAGAATGTCAGGTCTGCCTGTTTCGGATGAAAAACATGTCTACGATAATATCCTGGGCGCAATTGGTCAGACGCCGCTGGTGCGCCTGGGACGCGTCGCGGCAAGCGTGCAGGTTCCGATCTATGCCAAGTTGGAGAATCTGAATCCGGGCGGGAGCATTAAGGATCGCGTCGGCTTGAATATCATCGAGGGAGCCGAGCAGCGCGGCGAACTCAAACTTGGCGGCACAGTCGTGGAAGCCACGTCCGGCAATACCGGTGTGGGGTTGGCGATTGCGTCCGCACTCAAAGGCTATAAAACGATTTTCGTGATGCCCGATAAAATGAGCAACGAGAAGATTTAGCTTTTGCGTGCTTATGGTGCCAAGGTTGTTATCACGCCGACCGCGGTCGCGCCGGATGATCCGCGCTCGTATTATGAAGTTGCGAAAAAATTCGCGCGCGAAACTCCCAATGCGATCTTGGCGAATCAATATCACAACCTGGATAATCCCAAAACGCATGAGTTATTCACGGGTCCCGAAATTTGGGATCAAACCGATGGCAAGGTCACGGATGTGGTTATCGGCATGGGCACCGGTGGAACGATCTCCGGCATCGGTCGTTATCTTAAATCCAAAAATCCAAACATCAAAATTGTCGGCGTGGATATCGAAGGTTTCGATCCTGTTTGAGATTTGGCAAAACAAAGGCAAGGTTCCATCCGGAGCGTATCCCAAGACTTATAAAGTCGAAGGCATCGGTGAAGATTTTCTTCCTTCTGCAACCGACATATCCGTGGTGGATGATATTGTGCGCGTCAACGACCGCGAATCTTTTTTGTGGGCGCGTCAGCTTGTGAGGCAGGAGGGAATTTTCGCGGGCGGCTTCGACCGGTGCTCGCGCTGGCGGGCGCGATGAAATATTCCGCGAAGCTTTCAGCGGATCGACTTGTCGTTGTCATCTTTCCCGATAGCGGCTCGCGTTATCTATCCAAGTTCTACGATAACAAATGGATGCGCGAAAACGGATTCCTTGAAATGGAATTCGGCGAAGTGACTCTCGGCGATCTGCTTTTTGTCAAACCGAACAAAACGCTTCTCACTGCCACCTTGGGCGACTCGATGCGAAAAGTGATTACCATGATGCGACAGCATGCCATTTCGCAAATGCCGGTTGTCGGCGCGAACGGCGAATTAGTCGGGACGATTGAAGAAGTCGATTTGCTGAACCATGTGCTGGATAACCATCAACATAGTCAGGACGAATTGATTGATAGTTTGGTGCAAAATGCCAATGCAGTTTATCCACCTGAAACATCCCTCAACGAGGCCATGCCGATGTTGACACATGGTTTTGCTTTGATCGTGGTTGATAGCGGCAAACCCACCGGTATCTTAACGAAAATTGATGTGCTGGATTATGTGGCTGGAAAAATATAGATGGGATGTCATTGCGAGCCGCTGATGGTCGAGTACAAAGGTATCGAGACCCAGCGGCGAAGCAATCTCCTCTTTGAAATATTAGATAGCATCCCCTTTGGGGATTACCACGTCGCGACTTTGTGGCTCGCTCGCACATCGTCCCCGAAGGGGAATGACATTTTCCTCGAAGCATTGTAATTAGAACAAACATTCTGTTATAATATAAGTGATGATTGGCACGTGCCAATCGCATTCGCCAAAGGAGGCTGAAATGGATTTTAGTTCTATCAATTGGTTAGCTGTTGTTGTATGTGTTGTTGTGGCCATGATCGTCGGTTTTGTTTGGTTTGGTCCGAAGACGTTCTTCCCAATGTGGTGGAAGGCGATTGGTAAACCGGAAAACTCCGACCCAGGCGCGGGAATGAATATGGGATTGATGTGGCCGTTGACGATCCTCGCCGCATTTGTTGAGGCCATGTTCATGTCGCTGATGGTTCATGCGATGGGAAGCATGACGCCGGGCGGCGCAACACTTGCTTCTGGCGCAGCGGCTGGATTCTTTCTCTGGCTTGGGTTTGTCGCGACTACAAGTCTGACTAACAAATTATTCGCGAATCAATTAAAAGCCTGGGTGCTTGAGATGGGCAACCATCTTGTCACAATGGTCCTTATGGGAGCGATCCTGGGCGTGTGGCATTAAACCTGCAATTTGGTTGTAATTTGTAAAGCGCAAAGTGTAACTGGCAATTTACGTTTTGCGCTTTACGTTTTACGAAGTACTGCATAATGATCTAAACCAAAATCCTTTCTTCATTTTATTCCGGATGAGTTGTGTTTAGATATTTAGGCAAGAAGCAGTAAAATAGCTTCATGCGCCCAACTTATATTGAAGTCAATCTTCCCCAACTAAAACAAAATTTAGAGAACATCCGCGCTCATGTCGCTCCCGCGAAAGTGATGGCTGTGTTGAAAGCCAATGCGTATGGTCACGGCGTAGACGGCGTTGCGCCGTACATCGCGCCCTTTGCAGATTACATCGGCGTGGCGATTGTGGAGGAGGGGATTTATCTTCGCGAGCTCGGTATTGATAAACCAATTCTTGTGATGGGCGGAACTCTTCCCGAACAAGTCTCGGCTTTCGTTCAATATAATTTGACTCTCGCGGCTTCTTCGTTTGAGTTGTTGGATGTTGCGGAACAAGCCGCACAAACCGTGAGGACAAAACTCAAGGTTCATCTAAAGATTGATACGGGTATGGAGCGCACTGGCGTTCATGACTATGAAGCCGATGCATTCATTGAAAAATCTTTAACGTGTAGCCATTTAGACATAGAAGGAATATTTACACACTTTGCCAACTCAGAAACTAACGATTTGACTCACGCCAAATTGCAATTGGAACGTTTTCAAGTCGTTCTACATTTTTATGAAAAGCGCAGTGTGCCTCGTCCGCCGATTCGACATACGGCAAACTCCGGAGCTATTTTGCAATTGCCGGAAAGTTATTTCGATATGGTTCGTCCCGGCGTGATGTTTTACGGAGTTTATCCGGGACGCGAGGTTAAAAAAACGGTTGAGGTCGAACCTGCATTGACATGGCATTCGCGTGTCGTCCATAGCAAGATCACACAACCGGGGAGGCCGGTTAGTTATGGATCGTTGTGGCAGTCTGAAGTCCCGACACGAATCGTTACGATCCCTTGCGGTTATGCTGATGGATATTTCCGCCGCATGACCAATCATGCTCAGGTCATCATCAACGGGAAAAAATATCCGCAAGTGGGGCGCATCTGCATGGATCAGTTTATGGTCAATGTTGGCAACGATGATGCAAAGGTCGGTGATGAAGTGATTTTGCTTGGCGATGGAATTACCGCCGAAGATTTTGCCGATTGGGCCGGGACGAATGAATATGAAGTGATGACGAATATCAGCGCGCGTGTGCCGAGAGTGTTTATCAAGTAAACGGGGTAAAATAGGGCGCGCGCTTTGGCGTGTAATTTCTCTTGAGGTGAAAAGTTGATCCGTTATTTGCGTGATTATTTGATTCTGATTTTGCCAGCCGCGGTGATTATTGGATTCGATCAATGGACAAAATGGCTGGTGCGAACCAACGTGCCATTTGACAGCGCGTGGCTGCCAGCTGGATTGTCGTGGTTTAGCCCTTATGCGCGCATCGTTCATTGGTCCAACAGTGGCGCGGCGTTTGGTTCGTTTCAAAACGGCAATCCTGTTTTTACTGTGCTGGCAATTATTGTGATCGCGTTGATCTTTTATTATTTTCCGCGCATTGACGCCAACGATTGGACGTTACGTGTCGCGCTGATGTTGCAACTTGCTGGCGCCTCCGGGAATTTAATTGATCGCCTGCTGATGGGCAAAGTCACTGACTTCATTTCGATTGGGACATTTCCCGTGTTCAATTTTGCGGACTCGTCCATTACGATTGGCGTCGTCGTTCTGCTGCTTGGGGTTTGGCTGAAGGAACGCGCCGAGAAAAAAGCCGCGCTCCAAAAGACCGACTCAAATTCGTGATGGATTCGATTTTTACTTTTCGCTTCCAAAAACCGGACGAGGAGCGGCTCGATCATTTTTTAGTTGAAGTCCTTGCCTGATTATTCGCGCGCGCGCCTGCAGGGATTGATCAAGGATGGTTTTGTTTTGGTGAATGGTGCACCCGCTAAAAAGTCCGGGCAGATGCTGGAGCATGATTCTGTTATTGAAGTTCATATTCCGCCATCCGTGCCGACGGATTTGGTTGGCGAAGATATTCCGCTAGACATTATTTTTGAAAACGATGATTTGATTGTTGTCAATAAACCCGCAGGGATGGTGGTTCATCCAGCGGCGGGGCATGATTCAGGAACCTTGGTTCACGCGGTGCTTGGTTATCATCCCGACATCGAAGGCATTGGCGGCGAAGAACGCCCTGGCGTCGTGCATCGGCTGGATAAAGAAACATCGGGTCTGATTGTGTTGGCAAAGAATGACAAGGCGCATCGCTGGTTGCAGGATCAATTTCGATTGCGTAAAGTTGAAAAGACTTACATTGCCTTGGTGGATGGGAAACCGCCAACACCTTCAGGTCGGGTTGAGGCCGCTATTGGGCGCGATGCAAGTCATCGCAAGAAAATGGCCATTGTTTCAGAAAGCAAAGGCCGCGCAGCTGTTAGCGAGTACAAAACGCTCGAATCGTTTCCGCAACACACCTTGCTTGAATTTCATCCATTGACCGGACGCACGCATCAAATTCGTTTGCATTGTGTGATGCTCGGCTGTCCGATCGTCGGCGATGAAATCTATGGCAAAAAAAAATCAAGCCTTGCGTTGAGTCGACATTTTCTTCATGCACAAAAACTCAAAATCATTTTGCCAAATGAAAAACAGCCAAGAACTTTTGAAGCAGTATTGCCTGAAGAGTTAACTCAAGTCCTTAACTATTTGAGAAAGGAAAAATAAAATGCAATTCACAGATCTGCGTTCCGATACCGTCACCAAGCCTACGCCTGAAATGCGCGAAGCGATGGCTAAGGCGGAAGTCGGAGATGATGTTTATGGTGATGACCCAACTGTCAATCGTTTGCAGGAGATGGCGGCGGATAGGATGGGCAAAGAAGCAGCTTTGTTTGTTCCATCGGGGACGATGGGAAATCTTGCGGGAATTCTTGCTCACTGTCAGCGCGGCGACGAAGTGATTCTTGGTAAAGAGAATCATACGTATTTGCACGAAGCGGGCGGAATTTCAGTATTGGGTGGAGTTCATTCGTGTCAATTGGCAAATCAACCTGATGGCTCGCTTCTTCTCTCGGACATCGAAGCGGCGATTCGAGCCGATGATCAACACGAACCGATCACTCGGCTCGTATGTCTCGAGAACACACATAATCATTGTGGCGGGACGGTGCAGACTCCAGAAACCACGCGTCGCATCGCGGACTTTGTTCATGCTCATGGCCTTAAAGTTCATCTTGATGGGGCGCGTATCTTCAATGCCGCGGCTGCGTTGAATGTGAATGTTAAAGAATTAACGATGCCTGTTGATTCAGTCACGTTTTGTTTAAGCAAGGGGTTATGTGCGCCGGTGGGTTCGGTATTGTGCGGTGATAAGGATTTTATTAGACGCGCGCACCGTCTGCGGAAAATGCTGGGCGGTGGGATGCGTCAGGCGGGGATATTGGCGGCGGCTGGAATTATTGCGTTGGAGAAGATGACCAAACGATTAGGTGAAGATCACGCGCGGGCGTGCACTCTCGCTGAAGGTCTAAGCGAGAATCCGGGGATCGTTCTCGATGGCGCGCCGCAGACAAACATGATCTTCTTCAATCTTGCACCGCAAGTCAAGATGTCAGCGGATGAGCTAGCCGATCAATTGAAAGCGCATGGTATCCTGACGTCACCTTCCGGCGCGCGGCGCTTTCGTTTGGTAACTCATTATTGGATTGATGATGCGGCCGTTAACAAAACCGTCGAAGTCTTTCGCGATATCCTGCAATAAAAAGAAGGTCTGATTCGTTTCAAGAATCAAACTCTTGCTGATCATTGCGTTCATAAAGTTTTTTCCAATGACTTTCGTTCGGCTCAACTTGATTTCGTCCGCGTTCCTTTGCAACATATAAACGTTTATCTGCGAGATCAATGAGTTTCATTACCTCATCCGCTTCAAATGGATAGATGGCAATTCCTTGGCTGATGGTTGGAGCGGGAATCATTGTCTGTTCGTATTTGTGCGCAGAAAGCTCTAACATGGATGTTCGAATGCGCCCAGCAATTTTTTGAGCCTGTTCACCGTTTGCATTGGGGAGCGCGATAACGAATTCTTCTCCGCCCCAGCGGCCCACCGCGTCGGTATGCTTCAGATGGCCTTTGATGATATCGCAAAGATTTCTCAATATTTCGTCTCCCGCCAAATGACCATAGCTATCATTGTAATTTTTGAAAAAATCGATATCTAACATAATGACGCCCAGCGTTTGATGTTTCTGTTTCGCTTGATCCGCCTGCTCTTTTAACCGTTTCAGAAAATAACCGTGGTTATACACATCGGTTAGGCTGTCGAGGTGCGATTGAAGCTCCAATTGCGCGTGACGGTAGGTGTTGTCAATTGCCTGGGCGGCGTGCTGAGCCAGAGCTGTCAATAATTCCAAATCGGCGCGATCAAAGGCATTCGGATGATAGGAGCTGATGGCAATCAATCCATCCACACTTTGGCCTCGCATCGGTACGCCCATCCATGACAGGCTGGTTTTGTGTCTTCCTGCAAGCACTAGTCGTACGCCAGCCAAATCGACTTCTTTCCGTAAATCAGGCAGGAACAGGCTTTGTTGATTATTCAGAACCCATCCCGAAAGCGTACCTTCCAGCTTAGCACGCTGATTCTCGTAGAATTCTCCATCGTCATAGAGAAGCTCGAAGCGCATCTCATCATCTTCTCGAACGCCGACAAAATATGTATCAGCCTCAATGGAGTTTTGAAATGCCGCGTTAAGCAGAGTCATTACCTGCTTTGTTTGAAGCGTGGAGGCAATCGCGCGGCTGAAATTGGTGATGGTTTCCAGTCTTTGGATATGATCGCGCGATGATTTTTTAATTGCATGATGGTCTCAACTATGATCACTGCAATAATGGCTAGGCTGAGTTGCAGTGTTAGGCCACTTAACTCTTTAATAAAGCCGCGGCGGATAATTAACGTAAGAACCGTGGTAAAGAACAGCAGGAAGTACGAGGGTCTGCGTCCCGAAATGAGAGCGCATGTTATCAGGAGAGTGATCAATAAGATGCTAAGATAAATATCTGATTGATTTGGTAGGGCGTAGGTAAGCAAACCCAAGCCAATCGCGCCCACAATAGCATTTATCCAGCCTAGAGCAGGTTCGAAGTTTAGTAAAGGGATAATAAAGAAGTTGAAGTAAACTAGGTAAATTGTTCCTATAATGCCAATCCCCAAGAGCAAAACCGGGTTGGTTTTTTCCTGACGCCACATCCCAATTCCATTAATTACGATAAAAACCAATGCAAATATTCCTGCAATGGCGGACGGCAACGCGGAAATTCGTTGTTCCTGTGGCGTGAATCCAAATCGCAAACGTTTCTTAGCCATAGTTTATTATAAAGTGCCGATGCAGCCCTCTGCAGACATTTTTTCAAAGACTGAAACTACTCTAGCATAGCATAATAAGCTGTTTTTATCTACCTCTTTAATCTGCATAAATGTTATCAACGCAGATAAAGGCTTTGTGATTTCTGATATAATCAGCAACGCGCGTAGAACTTCGGAGGGGATGCTGGTTCTGCTCCGCAGATATAGACTTTAGAATAGACTCGATCATGATTGCCCATTTTTCTCTTGAACAAATTGACGAAGTCGTTAAAGCGATTTAAGCTCGGACCTTATACCAGCCGCGCGTTTCGATCATTCTCGGATCCGGCTTAAACGGTCTGGCGGAGTTTGTTGAAAAGCCGGATGTCATCCCGTTCGGCGAATTACCACACTTTCCAGTTTCCACTGTGTTGGGACATGCGGGCCGATTGGTCATCGGCACATTGGAAGGGCAAACTGTGTTTGTCATGCAAGGACGGATTTATTTTTATGAAGGATACAGCATGGCGCAAGTGACTTTGCCTGTGCGCGTCATGCAGCGACTAGGAATTGAAATTCTTATCGTGACCAACGCAGCGGGCGGCGTAAACCCCGCCTTTGTTCCGGGCGATATAATGTTAATTACCGACAACTTAAACCTGATTGGCATGACAGGACAAAACCCACTGTTCGGTCCAAACCTTGATGAAATTGGACCGCGATTTCCAGACATGAGTCAGCCTTACGACCGCGCGCTTTGCGATCTGGCGCGAAGCGCTGCCAGAAAAGAAAATATCAAATTGCACGAGGGTGTCTATGCCGGGTTGAGCGGACCGTCTTTCGAGTCGCCGGCCGATTTGCGTTTCCTGCGTCTCGTTGGAGCAGACTCCGTAGGCATGTCTACCGTCCCTGAAGTAATCGTTGCACGTCACGGCGGGATGCGTGTGGTTGGTCTTTCAGGAATCAGCAACAAAGCGAATCTGGATGGCTCGACAGTTACCACACACGAAGAAGTGATGGAGGCTGGCACGCTTATCACACCCAAGATGGAGAAGTTGATTCGCGGAATTCTGCGTAAGTTGTAATTAACATTGATATGGCTGCAATTTATCAATTCCTCAGCAAATACGAAGTGCTGATTTATGTTGTGCTGGCTATCGGATTCTTGTTTGCGTTTCGATGGCTGTTCAAAACATGGAATGAATGGCGCGAGTCGGTTTACACTTTGGAGCGTGAGTTTGCTTTGCATCGGATGAGTCAGGCAGTAGCTTCTGTGATCCTGATCTTGCTCTTATTCTTCGGAGAGTTAACCACCGTCTCTTTCGTTATACCCAGCCTTCCTGCTTCTTTTTTTATTTCCACGCCGACTATTGATGTGCTTGCCACGCCGACCGGAACGATCTCTCCCGAACTTGCGACTCAAATTGCATTAACGCCTCTTCCTGTTCCGACTCTCGGAAATACCAGCGGTTGTGTTGCTAACAAATTAATGATTACTTCTCCCAATCCTGGCAGTCAAATCAGTGGCTCGGTGGATTTGACAGGTACGGTGGATATCCCAGATTTTGGATTTTATAAATATGAGGTGGCACCTCTAAACACGGATACGTGGGCTACGATTGCTGCAAATCGCCAACCTGTTGACAACGGCCCGCTCGGACAATGGGATACAACTACTCTCAGCCCGGGCGATTATCAATTGCGCTTGGTAGTTATCAACACACAAGGACAATCCTTACCTCCTTGTATCATTCCATTGCGGATAACTGCTCCGTAAATTGTTTTTGAATAATTGAAATGTGTTTCTGAAAATAAAAGGTGATTATGTCTGAAATTCAAATCCGACCAACGGTAGCTGGCGATCTTCCCCGCCTGATGGGAATGGATCATTCTGTACCATCTGAATTTGTCTGGCAGTTGGAATTGCGCCGGGATGGTAGTCAGATCGCTGCGACGTTCCGCGAAGTTCGATTGCCGCGTTCCATTTCGCTTACTTATCCCAATAATCGGTTTGCTCTTGCGGATGAGTGGAACTCGTAAATCAATGGTGTTGACCGCATTAGCAGGTAGTGATCCGATTGGTTATCTTTCGCTGATGGATCGCCCAGCCTCAGTAGCTTGGGTATCCGATCTCGTTGTCGCACCGGAATGGAGGCGTCGAGGTGTGGCCAGCGCCTTGTTAAATGCCGCTCAAGATTGGGGTTTAACTCGAGGCCATCGCAGGTTATTCCTTGAAATGCAGTCCAAGAATCAACCGGGGATCCGTTTGGCGCAAAAACATGGATATGAGTTCTGCGGGTATAATGACCATTATTACTTGACTCAAGATGTTGCTCTTTTCTTTGCGAGGGCATTGAAATAGAGCGCTTTGGGAAGGCCTTATGTTTAACGGTTGGATGGAAAACTTACTGGCGGGCGTCCAGGTAATCAATCAAATTCTAACGGCCGGAATTGCCATCACGGCCTTTTCCTTGTTCCTTTATTCATTATCTTTCAATTTACGCGATCGCGTAGCCCGTTCTTTTGCAATCATTCTTCTATGTGTGGTAGTGATCTTTACTACCGATGCATTGCAAAGCAAGGATGTGCCTGCGTGGGGGATTGATTTACTCCTTCGTCTTCATTGGTTCGGAATTGTTTACTTGCCTGCCGCATATCTGCATCTTTCGGATGCAGTGTTGGTGACCGCGGGTCGTCCTTCGCGCGGGCGTTGGAGATTTCGCTATTCGATTAATGTACGCAGTCTCGACAATTTTTCTTCTCTTGCTTGCTACAGGACATTTACTAGGTCCGCTCGTTCTGAACGGTCAACCGGCTCCTCATCTTCAACCGACTTTTTGGTCCGAGGTTTTTACTTTTTACTATATTGCCGCGATGCTTTGGGCTGGCTGGAACTTTGTCCGTGCATATCGCCGTATGCTGACGCGTTCTGGTCGCCGCCGTATGCTGTACCTCATGGCTGGGGCGACTGCGCCTGCGCTGGGTTCGTATCCATATTTATTGTATGGTTCTTTGTTCGCGGCGCGATTTCCGCTATTGTTTTGGCTTGGATCTGCATCCATCAATATTTTGGTCGGCGGGTTGGTTGTTGTCATGGCTTACGCCGTGGCTTTCTTCGGCGTTTCCTGGCCGGATCGTGTGATCAAGAGCCGTTTGTTCAAATGGATCATCCGTGGGCCGATAACCGCTTCATTGGCCTTGGGGTTGATGACCATTGTTCGCCGTGCCGGCGTTTTGATGGGGTCGGATTATTCTGTTTTTGTTCCCTTGACCATGGTCGCAACGGTTTTGCTTTTTGAACATGCCATTACATTGTTTTATCCCTTATGGGAACGTTATCTCTTCTTTGGGCGCGATCGTTCTGAATTACAGATACTGCAAAACATGGAAGAGCGCCTGCTAACGAAAGATGACTTACAGCAATTCTTGGAAGCTGTTCTTGCCGCGGTGCGCGATCATATGCAATCTCCCGCGGCTTTCGTTGCCGCATTAGATGAAAGCGTCCCCTCCCTGATTGTTATGGCGGGTAATCGCAACCTCATTGAGCATGACGGTCTTTCGGATGCATTTGAAAGAATAAGTAATGGAAACGGGAGCGAGCGCGAGGAATTTCTATCGGGAAAGTTTTGGATGCTGCCTTTGCATCACCGCAAACGCGATAATATGGATTTGGATCAAACACCGCCTTTGCTTGGATTATTGGGAGTAGCGCGGCGCGACGATTATTCATCCATGGAAATAGATCAGCGTGAGGCGCTCTGGCTATTAGCGGACCGCGCCGCGATGGCATTGGAAGATCGTTTGTTGCAACAGCGGATTTTTCGTTCTCTTCAAGATTTACAACCGCGCGTGGATATGCTCCAGCGCTTGCGCGCATTTGGGCGATATGATAGCGGCGTGAATCTGACTAGATCAATCATTGCCTCCCGAAGCAGATTTGGCAAATTGGGTCAAGGATGCACTGACACATTACTGGGGCGGTCCAAAGTTGACGAACAATCCGCTCATGCGATTGCAAGTTGTTCAGGAATTGGCGCATGAACATGATGATAATCCGGCGAATGCATTGCGCGCGCTTCTTCGCAGAGCGGTGGATCAAGTTCGCCCGGAAGGGGAGAGGCGATTCACGACGGAATGGATTTTATATAATATCCTTGAAATGAAATTTATTGAGGGGCGAAAAGTTCGTGAGGTCGCTGAGCGTTTGGCAATGTCGGAGGCGGATTTGTATCGCAAACAACGCATCGCGGTGGAGGCGGTTGCCAAAGCCATATTGACAATGGAATCTCAAACGAAATAAGGAAGGGAAGGCAGGTATGATAAATCACAAGAATACTTATGAAAGTCCGGTGCCGGTTACGGATGATGGCTGGTGGGAATCGGTTTTGGCGGAGGATGAGCGTCATGCACCGTCTGCGCCGTCTCGGTCGCCGATCCATCCTCCGGTCCGCGCGGAGGCGAAAGCAGATAAGTCAAATAAAATTCAACTCGATTGGGCCCAAGTTCAGGAGCTTTATCACCACGACCAAATCGTGACGCTGAAAGTGACCGGAAGCAATCGCGGCGGCTTGCTGGTTGAAGGTGAAGGCTTGTATGGCTTTGTGCCATTTTCACATCTGGTTGAAATGGCAGGGCGCAACGATACACTAGATCGCGAAAAATTCCTCGGCGCATATGTTGGTCAAATGCTCAAACTCAAAGTGATTGAGTGTGTTCCTGAAGATGGACGCATTGTTCTCTCGGAGCGTGCTGCATTAGCGGAACCCGGCAAGCGTTTAGAATTATTCCACTCTTTGCATGCAGGAGAGCGTGTACAAGGAACGGTCACCAACATCACGGATTTTGGCGTGTTCGTGGATCTTGGTGGTGTCGAAGGCTTGATTCATATCTCTGAGCTTTCATGGGGACGTGTCACGCATCCAAATCAGATTGTGCAAATGGGACAATCGCTGGATGTACAGGTGCTTGACCTTTCATCGGAACGTTGCCGCGTGGCGCTCAGTCTTAAGCGCTTACTGCCTAACCCGTGGGAAAAGGTTGCGACGGATTTTTCAGTTGGGCAAGTTTTGCCCGCGACGATAACTAGCATCCTTTCCTACGGTGCGTTTGCGCGGCTTGATCTTGGTGTGGAGGGATTGATACATGCGTCAGAGATGTTGCTCGATGAGGGGCAAAATGTAAAAGATGTTTTGCATGTCGGTCAGCCTGTCCAAGTTCGCATATTGCTTATAGACGCCGCTCATCAACGCATGGGATTAAGTTTGCGCCTGACCGCGTAGTATCTTTACTCGATGCCGAAACGCTCCGAACAAAACGATCCTCAAAAAACTACTCCAAACGATTTGCTGGATCGTTTCGAGCTTTTCAACTTGCACTTTGGGCGTTACTCGCGCGATGTGGCGGGCGTATTGATGATTGCTATTGCGCTGATGTCTTTGCTTGCGTTGTGGGGCGTGACCACCGGCATTCTGTTGACCCCCTGGTCGGAGTTTCTTTCGAAATGGTTTGGCTGGGGAAGTTATATTGTCATCCTCGCGATTGGGTATGGCGGCTTGATTCTCCTTCGTCGAGACGGCAGACCACTTGGCTTGATCCGAATCCTTTCTCTTGAACTCGCCGCCCTTCTGACTTTGGGTTTGTTCGCCGTTATCGGAAGCAATTCACTTGTCCGCGCGGAAGCCGGACAGGACGGTGGGCGTCTGGGTTGGAGTATTGATTATTTGCTGAGCAAGTACGTTGGATCTATTTGGGGCGCGTTGATTTTATTTGTGATATGGATTCTGACGGTTGTCACCGGACTTGGTTTGTGGGCTGTGTTCGAAGCGTGGCTATTAGAGTTGGCAGGTGAGCCTATAACGCCTCCGCCGCCAACAGCCCAGAAGGAAGCGGTTATTGAATCTTTGAAAGAAGAGCAATCTGCAAAGCCTGCACCCAAAAGGAAAAAGTCCGCTCCGCTTTCGCCGGAATTTCGACCGTCTTTAAAAGCTAACGACAAGACAAGCGAGAAACCCGTCAAGCCTATCCCGCGTGAAGAAGGATTGCCGCAGCTTAATATATTGATGACGGAACAGATCGCACGTGATGACGAACGGACGATCAATCAAACTGCGGGCATGATCATGAAAACGCTGTCCGAATTTGGCATTCCCGCAACGGTGATTGGCTATCGCATTGGTCCTTCCGTGACGCAATTTGCAGTGCAACCGGGTTACATCAAAAAACCGGGCGCAAGCGAAGACGATGAAGCGCAGCAAATGAAAGTGCGCGTGGCGCAGATTGCCGCGCTTGAGAAAGATTTAACGCTAGCGTTATCTGCCGAGCGATTGCGCATCGAAGCGCCCGTACCCGGAAAACCTTACGTTGGCATTGAAGTGCCGAATTCCGCTTCGACTGTGGTGCGTTTGCGTCCCATTTTAGAAAGCGGCGCATTTCATAAGGTAGGCGCGCCGCTGGCTATGGCGCTTGGACGCGATGTGTCGGGCAATCCGCTGGTGGCAGACCTCGCGCGCATGCCGCATTTGTTGATTGCTGGCGCGACGGGTTCCGGAAAATCAGTTTGCATCACATCGCTTGCAGCGTGCTTCGCAATGAATAACGCACCCGAAGATTTGCGCATGATAATGATCAACTCGAAAATGGTGGAGCTACTGCGCTTCAATGGTCTCGCACATCTTTATGGAAAGGTTGAAACCAACATTGATCGAATCATGGGCGTATTGCGCTGGGTAGTACTTGAGATGGAACATCGTTATCGTCTTCTCGAGGCCGCACATGTGCGCGATCTGGAAGGCTATAACCGCAAACAGGCGCGCAGGGAAGATGGCGTGACTCTGCCGCGCATTGTTGTGTTGATTGATGAACTGGCTGATTTGATGATGTCCGCGCCGGATCAAACCGAGCATAATCTGGTTCGCCTCGCGCAGATGGCGCGCGCGACCGGAATCCATTTGATCGTTGCTACACAGCGTCCTTCCACCGACGTGGTAACGGGTCTCATCAAAGCAAACTTTCCGGCGCGCTTGGCGTTTGCTGTTGCCTCCGGCATGGATAGCCGTGTCATCCTCGATACCACCGGCGCAGAGACGTTGCTCGGCCGCGGCGACATGCTGTTCCAGAATCCTGAGGTCGGCAACCCCATCCGCTCGCAAGGCGTGATGGTCACAGATATGGAAATCGAGCGCATTATTGATTATTGGCAGAAGAACAGCGAGACGAAAATTGAAAGCACACCGCCATGGGAAAAAATATTAACCGAACCTGATGAGGATGAAGATGAAGGCTTGATCGAACAAGCTATTTCGATTGTGCGCGGCACACAACGCGCATCTGCTTCACTGTTGCAGCGCCGTCTGCGGATCGGGTATCCGCGCGCTGCACGATTGCTCGATCAGTTGGAAAAGATGGGTATTGTTGGTCCATCACAGGGCGGTGGAAGGGAACGAGATGTCATGCCGTTTGAAGAGGAAGAAATAGGGGAATAAGTATTTTGGCATTCTGGAATTTTTTTGTGGCGTATCGTTAGCGCTAAGTTGGGTTGCCAATCCAAATTACACCAAATTGTTTTGACAGGATTTTGAGTAGAAATTTCGATTATCATTGGGTAGTCTTGCCTGCGAGGTTTGATTGAAAAAGACTTTCACTGATTTTTTGCGTTTGGGTTTTAAGTGGTTTCTGGATCCTGTCGCAGGATTCTTGAACCGCATTGGATTGACGCCAAATTCCGTTACGCTAATCGGTGTTGCTGGAAATATACTGGCAGCCTACTTCATCGTTCGCGGACAAATTACGATTGGCGGCTTGATCGTTCTGATTGTCTGGCCGATTGACGCGTTGGATGGTACGATGGCGCGTCTGCGTGGCGAAGCAAGCGATTGGGGTGCGTTTGTGGACTCGGTCAGCGATCGTTATTCAGAACTGATCATTCTCGGTGCGGTCCTTTATTATTTTGCAATGACCAATCAACATATTGCGGAAGTGGTCACGTTCGTAGCGGCGGCGGGTTCGGTTTTGGTTTCATACGTTAAGGCACGAGCCGAGGCGCAAAGTTTTAGCGCAAAAGAAGGCTTGCTCACGCGCGCGGAACGCTATTTTGTACTGGGTCCATCGCTATTATTCAATATCCCGGTCATTGGTGTGTGGATCATCGCCATACTTGCCAACTTCACAGCACTTCAGCGAATTGGGGTCGTTCGCACCCAAGCTCATGATAAAATGCGAACTCAAGTTCATAAAGGAGAATAGAGATGTTAGTTCATTGTGGTACTCTTGCTTTCAACTTTTTCCAGTTTGACGGTTTCCACTTTTGTCTCTTCGGAGGCGAATTTATTTTACATTATTACGGGATTTTGCTGATGCTCGGCGCAGTCGCGGGCGCATGGCTGGCTTCGCTTGAGCTAAAGCGCCGCGGTCATGACCCTGAAATGGTTTGGGATTTGTTGATTTATCTCATCATCGGAGGTGTGATCGGTGCGCGCTTATGGCATGTGTTCACTCCGACTCCCGCCTCTGGTTTAACAACCTACTATTATTTAACCCATCCGCTTGATGTAATTGAGGTTTGGAAGGGCGGCCTGGGAATCCCTGGCACTATCATTGGTGGCTTGATCGCGCTGTTTTTTTACGTTCGAAAATATAAAGCCATCAGTTTCCTTGAGTGGACGGATATTGTTGCGCCGGGACTAGCTTTGGGTCAAGCGATTGGACGCTGGGGTAATTATTTCAATCAGGAACTCTATGGCTCTCCGACTAGTCTGCCATGGGGAATCAAAATTACAGATGCTTTAGCACGAGTTGCGCCTTATAACGATCTGACGAAATACCCGTTGGATGTGACACGCTTTCATCCGTTGTTTCTTTATAAGTCGATCTTGAACTTGGCAAATATGTTTTTACTGATATGGCTCACGCGCCGCCTCACCAATAAACTTAAACGAGGTGATGTTTTCCTGGTTTACCTGATCTTTTATCCAACTATTCGTTTCTTCCTTGAATTTCTTCGAGTCGATTACCCTCTCATCGGTGGCATTGACCCGAATCAGGTCCTGATGGCGGTGGTCGCCCTTCTCGCCGCAGCCACATTGATCTGGCGTCATCGTTCCAGTACGGATAAGCCGGTTGAAGTCCAAAGCGAGTCTCAGTTGTCATTTGTAGCAGTTGAGGCTGAAGAACTGGTTGAAGTAAAAAAGCCTGCAAGAAAATCTTCTTCAACGGGAACCGCTAAAAAGTCAAAGCCAGCCGCGAAAAAAACAACGACGCGTTCATCCACGCCACGCAAGAAATCCCCCGCTAGCTCGTCACCCAAAGCAAAGAAGCAGGAACGCTGAGTTTTGCTAACAGAATTGTTTGGAGGACTGTTGTCTTATTGACACTGTCCTCCTTTTCTTTTATGCTGTATGAATAATGATTGAAACACACGATTTGAGCAAGCAATTTAATGAATTTTGGGCGGTGGACGGCGTGAATCTTTCTGTCAAGCCTGGACAAATCCTGGCTCTGCTCGGGCAAAATGGCGCTGGCAAAACCACCACAGTTCGCATGTTGAATTCCCTTTTGATGCCGACGCGCGGCTGGGTGCGCGTCGCCGGGTATGATGTTGTAAAAGATGGCGCCAAGGTACGCGCCTCGGTCGGCGTGTTGACCGAACAGCACGGCTTGTACATGCGTATGACCGGAGATGAATATCTCGAATTCTTCGGTCAGGTATATCGCCTTGATGCACAGATGCGCAAATCACGGCGAGATTATCTGCTCGAATATTTCGGATTAGCAGGCGCCTCGTCGCACCGCATTGGCGAGTATTCTAAAGGCATGAGGCAGAAGTTGGCATTGGCACGCGCTTTGATGCATGAACCGCCGGTCCTTTTACTCGATGAACCGACATCCGCGATGGATCCTGAATCCGCACGGCTGGTGCGTAATGAGATTGCACGTTTGAAATCATCTCAACGCACAATCGTGATCTGCACACATAACTTGTTCGAAGCTGAAGCGCTGGCGGATATGATCGCCATTATTTATAAGGGAAGAATTTTGATGACTGGCACGTTGGACGAGTTGAAGCAAAAAGTTTTGGGCATTGCCGAATTTGAAGCGCGGCTTTCTACTGAGTGGAATGGGGATGGATTGAATTTACCGTCAGGCGTGACGTTGATCGAACGAAGCCCATCATCACTTCGATTTAGAGTGGAGCGCCCCCTGGAAGCGAATCCGCCCCTCATGCATGAATTGATGTCAAAACATGCGCCGCTAATGGCATTTCAGGAAGTGCCGCGCAGTCTGGAAGAGGTTTATCTTAAAGTGATGTCTGATGCGCAGGCTCTTCACGCGGAGGCTGTCCATGCGTGACGGTTTGCAGATGGTTTGGCTGGTGGCTCGCCGCGAATTACGCGACCAGTTTCGCGATTGGCGTATTCTGACTCCGCTGATCATTTTAACTCTGTCATTTCCTTTGTTGATGAATGAAGTCGCGAAGGAAGCGGTCTCGTATATCAATCAATATGGTGCAAACCTGATTGTAGATCGGCTGGTACCGTTTTCTATATTGATCATCGGATTCTTTCCGATTACGATTTCACTGGTGGTCGCATTGGAATCTTTTGTGGGCGAAAAGGAACGCGGCACCATCGAGCCTTTGCTGAGTTCGCCGTTGGAAAACTGGCATTTATATTTCGGCAAACTATTGGTCGGAATCTTTACACCCCTCATGGCGGGTTACGCGTCCATTATTTTTTATGTGATCATTGTTTCTCGCCAGCATCTTCACATGCCGGATGCATCTGTATTTGTCCAGTTGTTCATGCTGACAACTGCTCACGCGATTCTGATGGTCAGCGCCGCGATTGTGATTTCGGTACAATCTACGACAGTACGCGCCGCGAATTTGCTGGCTTCGTTCATCGTGGTGCCCGTCGCAATTTTGATGCAGGGCGAAAGCGCATTGTTGTTTTGGGGTAATAATCAGGTCTTGTGGCTGGCAGTTGCGGCCGTGCTTGTCATGGCAGTCCTGCTCATCCGTGTCGGCATTGCTCATTTTCAGCGCGAATATTTATTGGGTCGCGAATTTGACACTTTAAATCTCCGTTGGATATGGAAGACTTTTTGGGGAACGTTCAAGGGTGAGGCAAAGACATTGGGAAGCTGGTACCGCTTGGAAGTCGGAAGAACGCTTCGGCAGTTGGTCACGCCATTGCTGATCATTGTTGTACTGGCGGTGGCTGGATATCTGATCAGTTATCAGTGGGCGACTGTCAATGTTCCGAAGATGTTGCCACAGGCGACCACCAAAGATATATCTCAGATTGTCAAAAGTGCCGGTCAATCCGTGGGCATCGCGCAAGCAGGGCTGCATTTATCGGCATTTTTTATTTTTGCAAATAACGTCCGCGCTACCCTTTTTGTCTTTTTGGGCGGGATTGTATCTTTCAGCGTGCTCGGCGTGTTGGTTTTTCTGTTGAATATCGGTTTGGTGGGCGGCGTCTTGGGCATTGTCAAATTGATGGGATATTCTCCTACGTTGTTATTTGTCGGGGGCTTGCTTCCGCACGGCATGTTTGAAATTCCCGCGCTGATGCTCGCTTGTGCAATTGTTTTGCGGATTGGCGCGGTGCTGGTCACTCCGCAGTTGGGAAAATCCATGGGGCAGATTGCGCTTGAATTATTAGCTGATTGGGCTAAGATTTTTATTGGTTTAGTCATTCCTTTGCTGGCGGTCGCGGCGGTGATTGAGGCTTATATCACGCCGATGATTCTGGCTGCTGTGCTTAAATAATCGGTAGTGGATGAAAAGTAAGTGATGATAAGATAGGCAGTATGATCCAAAAAGCCTACCACTGTCGAGTGTGCGGAAGCACCAATATTGTCAAAAACGGCACCAACCGTCTCAAGCAACAGCAATATCACTGTAAAGAGTGCGGAGCGCGGCGTGTTCTGGAGTCAAAGCGAGAGGCAAAAAAACGCAAAAACCGATCATCCTCAGCCTCTACCAAGAGCGTGTAAGTTTGCGAGGTTTGGAGCGGATTTTTGATGTTGCTCGCCAAAGCGTTTCCAGATGGATTGTCGAACATGTAAAAGATCTGCCGGAACTCAAAGACACTTTGTTGCCAGCCGAACCGGACGATGTCTTGGAATATGATGAAGCCTGGAGTTTTGTTCTCAAAAAGAGCAATAAACGTTGGCTGTGGACGGTCATGTGTCGTCGCACCCGACAAATCATCGCCTTTGTCATTGGCGACCGCAGTGAAACAACCTGTCGCCGTTTGTGGAACGAAGTTCCACTGGCCTACTGCAGTTGTATTTCCTACAGTGATTTCTGGGAAGCCTACCAAAAAGTTCTTCCGCAGAGCACGCATCAAGCGGTTGGGAAAGAGAGCGGACAGGTTTCACACATGGAGCGTTGGTATTGTACTTTGCGCCAACATCAGGCGCGCTATGTCCGTAAAACCCTTTCGTTTTCGAAGCGCGACGCCTTTCATCACATGGTCACTACATGGTTTATCATTGATCACAATCTCGCCAGAAAACAACTTGCATCACTTACTTTGTAACCACTACCAAATAATAATAGGTGTCTTATGCCCAAAGTGATCATTCTTGGTTCCTCTAATGCCATTCCGACCACCGACCACGAGAATACACATATGGTCATCGTCGGTGATGAGCGCATGGTGATGGTGGATTGTGTCAGCAACCCAATTTTGCGATTGGAAAAGGCGGGCCTTGACTTTAACGATTTAACAGATTTGATCGTGACACATTTTCACCCCGATCATGTTTCTGGCTTGCCGCTTCTTCTCATGGACATGTGGCTGATGGGCCGCCGCAAGCCGATCAATATCTATGGTCTGCATCATACGCTCGACCGCGTCGAAGATTTGATGGGATTTTATGGCTGGGCTGAATGGCCTGATTTTTTTCCAGTTGCGTTTTATCGTTTGCCCATGCAGGAGATGACCACCGTCATCAACTCTTCTGATTTCCAAATCTTTTCTTCGCCTGTCCGTCATCTGTTGCCGACGATAGGACTGCGCTTTGAATTCAATCACACCAAGAAGGTGATGGCTTATTCGTGTGACACTGAACCCTGTGCTCAAGTCATTCGCCTGGCAGAGGGCGCCGACATCCTGATCCATGAATCGGCTGGTGCCTCCCGCGGACATTCCTCCGCCGCGCAAGCCGGGGAGGTTGCCAATCAGGCCGAAGTTGGGAAGTTGTATTTGATCCATTATCCGACAGGCAAATATGCAAATGGCAATGATCTGATCGCCGAAGCGCATCAGCGTTATCAAGGTGAAGTTGCTTTAGCCGAAGATTTTATGGTGTTGAATTTCGATTGAATTTATTTGGCCGAATTTCATCATTAATCAAACAGCGCGAGTATCCGCGCTGTTTGATTTGATAGGATGATAATTACCAGCCTTTGATATATTGCGCCCACTCTTCGTTTTCAGCCAAGTGTCGTCCAAAGATATATGCGGCGTTGGCTGGCGGCTCTTTGGGAATGTGAAACAGGTTCATGTGCGCTTCCTCAAGTCGCCGTCCGCCTTTGTGGTGATTGCAGGAAGGGCAGGCTGCTACAACATTTGTCCATGTATGCGGGCCGCCCAAATGTCTGGGCATCACGTGATCCACCGTCAAGCCTCCGTCACGCCGGCCGCAATACTGGCAGGTATAATTGTCACGGCGAAAAACTTCGCGGCGTGTCAACTTAACACACGGGCGCGGCCGATGAACTTGCACATCCAGGCGAATGACAGAAGGTCGTGGAATCAATTCTTTGACGGTTCGGATATACCCGCGGCCGTTCGCCACCATCGCCGCTTTGCCTCCCAGCATCAATCCGATGGCTCGTCGCGTTGTGCAAACATTGATCGGTTCAAAGTTTGCGTTGAGCACTAAGACAGGTTCTTGCATAGGACATCCGCAATTGGCATGGATTATACTGCTTCTTGCATGAATCGGAAACTGAGATGAAATGGTCATGCGACTGGAAATGATTTTATGATGATATTGATCGCAGGCGGGTCCGGCTTCATCGGCCGGGCGTTGACGGATTCTTTTTTGGCGGATCATCATCAGGTCTTCATTTTGACGCGCAATATTCCGGCGTTGAGCAACCACATCCAATGGGATGGAAAAACTACAAAAGGATGGAGCGAACGCATCAATCAGATGGATGCGATTATTAATCTGACTGGATTTAGTTTGGCTCACTGGCCGTGGACAAAATCCAATAAACAGCGCTTTATCAACTCACGCGTTCTTCCCGGACTTGCGCTGGCTTCTGCTATACAGGAAGCGACTCGCCGCCCGCGCGTTTTCATCCAAGCCTCCGGAATCAATTACTATGGTTTGCACGGTGACTCGGTTGCAGATAAATCCACTTCTCCCGAGGGTGATTTCCTTGCGCAGTTGACCGTTCAATGGGAAGATACGACAAAATTAATTGAACAAATGGGCGTGCGCCGCTTGATCCTTCGTCAGGCGGTGGTACTTGCAAAGCAAGGCGGGATGCTTCCGCTGATGGCTTTGCCTGTGCAATTCTTCGCAGGCGGGCCGATTGGAAATGGCAATCAAGCCGTACAATGGATTCACATTGACGATTTGATTGGTGCGATCCGCTTTTTGATGGAAGCCAAAACGCAAGTGGCGCTTATAATATAATTGCCCCGACGCCCACATCCAACGCGGATTTCATGCGCACAGTTGCCAAGACTTTGCATCGTCCATATTTTTTACCAGCGCCGACATTCATGCTTCGTGCAATCCTCGGCGAGATGAGTGTTCTTGTTGCTGAAGGAAGATATTGCCAGCCGAAACGTTTACTTGAATTGGGTTATCAATTCCGATTCCCGCACATTCAAGATGCGCTTTCAGATTTGTTTCAGTAGGAGATTTGAAATGAAAAAGTTAATTCCAGTTTTGATTTTCCTTGCAATGATCATTTCCGCTTGCGGAATAAATCGATCGCCTCAAGTGGTGCTCCCAACCATAAACGCTGTTTCGTATCCAACGGTGCAAGCCTCTGAACCTGCTTCCAATCAAAACGTTGGCGGATTTAATGTTCAGTCTTCAGCGCGCCTGGCGGGACGGAAAAACGGTTTATGCCGACGTTTGTTTTGCTCTGCCGGACCAATCCAATTGGACGATCTGGAGCGCCGACTTTAATTACAGTGGTCAGTCCATCACGGATTTTAGTGCATCGCTAGTCAGTACTCAAACCGCCTCGAATGGACAGCCTGCAAAACGCTGCGATCAAATCAGCTTTTATGTTCCGCCAGACGCCGATTTGACTTCGGCGTCGCTTGTGATCGAATCGATTGGTGCGTATCCGACGCAGGATGAATATTGTTCATTGTATATGCCGAAGATTCAGCAGGCGCTCAATCAACGCGGCATTGCTATCACACTGGATTGCAAAGCCAATGCAAATGGAGAAACAACCATGCAGATTGTCAGCAAACCCGCTTCCATGTCGCAGGATGACGCCGAGAAAATTGTCTACAGCGATGAGTTCTATACAGTCAAAGGTCCGTGGACGTTTGCTGTCAATCTGGGTCAATAAGTTTGGTATAATCGCGCCTATGATTTCCGTTCTTTCTTTCATATATTATTATTCCCGCGCATAGTATACTGCGAGGAAAAAGTCGCGCGCCCTCGCGGGCGCGTTTTTGTTTTATCTTGAGGAGACTTCCATGAGTATTGATGAGCAGGTTGAACTTTTGATGCAAGGCACAGATTACGGCGATGAAGATTTGAAGAAAGCCATGACCGCCGAATTGCGGACGCGCTTGGTTGAGGCACAAAAGGAGGGACGGGCTTTGCGCGTTTATTGCGGTTACGATCCCCGCACATCCGATTTACATTTGGGGCATACCATCACCATGCGCAAACTGCGCCAGTTTCAGGATTTGGGACACGAGGTGACTTTTTAATTGGCACGGGAACCAGCATGGTTGGCGATCCGTCGGACAAGGATAAGTTGCGCGCGGTGCTATCAAAGGAAGAAACTGAACACAATGCGCGCACTTATGCCGAGCAGGCTTTCACAATTCTGGATCGCGAGAAAACAAAGATACGTTTCAATCATGAATGGCTGTTGGATTTGAAACTGGCTGATATGATCAAGCTCGGTTCGGCTTTCACGATTCAACAATTTATCTCACGCGAAAATTTTAAACTACGTTGGGAAAAAGGCGATCCGGTGTATTTGCATGAAACATTCTATGCGCTGATGCAAGGCTATGACGCGGTCGCGATGAACACCGATGTTCAAGTGGGCGGCAGTGACCAGTTATTCAACATCATTACTGCCGGACGCAAATTACAGGAACTGTATGGCGAGCGGCCTCAGATCGGCATCCTTGTCAGCATCCTGCCCGGCACGGACGGTGTGGTGCGGATGTCCAAGTCGTTGGGCAATCACATTCCGATTCACGCTACGCCCGAGGATATGTATGGCAAAGTCATGAGCATTCCTGATGATGTGATGCTGACTTACTTCAAGCTCGCCTCGCGTTATACCCCGGCTCAGATCAGGGAGATCGAAACCGCGCTGAAAAATAATTCTCGTCATCCGCGTGATGTTAAGATGGAATTGGCGCGCGAGATCGTCGAGATTTTCCACGGCAAAGCCGCGGCGGAAGAAGCGGAAGGTCAATTCAAGCGTGTCTTTCAAAATCATTTGATGCCTGCAGAAATGGGAGAGTTCAAGTTGCAAGGCGAAAAAGCGGTTTTAGATGTTTTGGTGGAATCAGGTTTAGCGTCGAGCAAGAGCGAAGCGAAACGATTGATTGAACAAAAAGGTGTTCGACTTGACGGCGAAACGCTGGAGCGCGGCGATGTTCCATTTCCACATTCGGGAGTGTTGCAAGCAGGCAAGCGAAAGTTTGTGCGCGTTAAGTGAAAAACAGGTAAACCTTTCTTAACCACAAAGGACACTACACTTGCACCTGCATGCAAGTGCAGGTGAGGTCACGAAGGGAAAAATAATTCCTTGTGTACTTTGTGCCCTTCGTGTTTAAGTTGTTAAACAAAATGCGCCTCGCGGCGCAATCTGCAATCGAAAATCCACAATCGTAAATAGTTAGAGGCGTCGACGGGATTCGGACCCGTGATGAGGGTTTTGCAGACCCTTGCCTTACCACTTGGCCACGACGCCATCTCTATCTATATTATAAAATGAGGATTGCTGGTTTGCAATCCTCATCCAGAGCGGGCGATGGGATTCGAACCCACGACCTTCTCCTTGGCAAGGAGACGTACTACCGCTGTACTACGCCCGCATTCGGTCCTTCTTTCTGACCGAGAGTGCCGAGACACAGAATCGAACTGTGGACACCGCGATTTTCAGTCGCGTGCTCTACCAACTGAGCTATCTCGGCCAGATGTTCTGTTGTTAAGCGTTCGTGATTTTACTAGACGAGAGGGGGATTGTCAAGCAATGATAGTGCGTCGCACCTTTTTTGATGGGATTTTTTCTTCGCTTAGAGGCATTCTGCTTAACGGAATATCTAACCCGTTTGGTGCGACGCACTCGCGTACGCTTCTTCTCTTGACCTCAGCCTGCTTCCGCACTACAATGCCCGCCTGCACCTATGTCATTGCGAGGGCGTTCTTTGCCCGAAGCAATCTCCTCATTGAGTTGGGGATTGTTTCGCTTCGCTCGCAATGACATGAAATAACCTTATGTTTGAATCACTTACGAATCGACTCAACCAGGTCTTTGATCAGCTTCGACGACGCGGAAAATTATCCGAAGCGGATGTAGACGCGGCAATGCGCGAAGTGCGTCTCGCGTTGCTCGAAGCGGATGTTCACTTCAGCGTTGTCAAAACATTCATCGCACGTGTGCGCGAACGCGCCGTTGGTGCGGAAGTATCGAAGGCGCTGAATCCGGGACAGCAAATCATCAAGATTGTCAATGAAGAATTGATCGCGACTCTTGGTGAACCCGCACCGTTGAATTTATCGGTCGAAAACCGCGTATGATTATGTTGGTCGGATTGCAAGGCTCAGGCAAGACAACTGCCGCGGGCAAGTTGGCGCGTCTGCTTCGATCAAAAGGTGAGCGTGTGATGCTGGTCGCTGGCGATCCATATCGTCCGGCGGCAGTTCAACAGTTGCAACAACTCGGCGAGCGGATCGATGTTCCGATTGAATCGGATTTGAATCTCAAGCCGCCGGAGCTTGCCAAGCGCGCGTTTGAGAAAGCTGATAAGGGTGGATTCGGCGTTGTGATTGTGGACACCGCTGGCCGGTCGCAGCTGGACGCGGAATTGATGAACGAGTTGAAATCCATCGTGGCGAAAGTCCCGCCTGTGGAAACATTGCTCGTGGTCAATTCAATGATTGGTCAGGAAGCGTTGAACATCGCACAAGGTTTTCGCGATAATGTTTCTATCACTGGTTTGATCTTAACCAAAATGGATGGCGATTTGCGCGGCGGCGCAGCGATTTCGATTCGGTCAGTAACCGGTGTGCCAATCAAATTCATCGGCACAGGTGAAAAACTCGACGCGCTCGAAACGTATGATCCGGCGCGGCTATCATCGCGCATTTTGGGAATGGGCGACATGATCGGCTTGATCGAAAAAGCCGAAGCCGCGTTCGATCAGCAGACCGCGCAGAAGAGCGCCGAGCGCATGATGAAGGGACAGTTCACGCTCGAAGATTTTTTGGAGCAGATGAAACAGATGAAAAAGATGGGACCGCTTTCGCAGATGATGGACATGTTGCCCGGACAATTTGGGCAAGCCGCGCGTCAGGCGGACCCGAAAGACATCGAGAAAAACATGAAGCAATCCGAAGCCATCATCAGCTCGATGACGATCAAAGAACGCCGCAACCCGGATGTATTGAATGCGTCACGCAGACGGCGCATCGCGGCTGGCTCCGGCACGGACGTGCAGGATGTGAATAAACTTATCAAGCAATTCCGCGAAGCGCAGAAGTTAATGAAGACGTTACAGAAGACCGGTGGAAGAGGCTTGGGGAATTTGTTTAGTTAGTAGTTTGATAGTTATGTAGTTTATTAGTTTGGTAGTCGCGTGGTTGTGGTTCGGCGGATTGAAATCCTGCCTCAATTCATGGAAGTCAAATGAATTTGACTCAATCATCAGCGCGAAGCGCTTCCAAGAATTGAGCAAGCGGGGCTTTGGCTTTGCAGAAAACAGGTGAAAGAGGTCTGGAAAATTTATTTGGTGGTTTTCTTGAATGGATTGTCTTATTAATAAATCAGCGAACTTTTTATTGTATTATGATCGCTTGCTATTGATACTGGGAATTGCTGGAAATCTTTCGTGGAGCGCATATAAACTCGATTGTATTTCGGCTTTGGCTTCATCATCAGGATTTAAACTTAAAGCATATTGATAATACTTCATTGCATTTCTCGCTGCTTCATCGCTTGTTAAACCCGTTATTTTTAATTCCGATTTTGCGTGGTTCGGATCTAACCTAGCCAACGGGTGTGTTGCGTTAAACATTCTGATTTAATTTTTCTGCTATATCTTGATTCATTGTTTCGGAGAGGGTTAATCTTTTATAGACGAAAGCCAGCTCATATACGGAACGCAAGTCGTTAGGCTTTAATATCACGCAAGTGTTAAGAAGTACTATGCTATCAGCATACCTGCCTACTTCTTCGTAATATAAGGCTAGTTCATACAGGATTAGCCAGCGATTTGGGTATTTCATTAACAAGTTGTCCTCTATCGCTTTAATAAGTTCTTCCGTTGGCAAACGCGCGAAGTCTTTATGAAAAACGCCTCTCATAATAAAATAGAATCTAATTTCTTCTAAGTAAAACGCTGAAAGAAATTTAACAGGCATGGTAAACTGGGCGAATGCCAAAAGCCCAAGAATATCAACTTACGAAAGAAGAACTGAAACTGGTAGAAAGAGCCATAAAGCATGATAAGCGACCAGAAGTAGTTCAAAGAAGCATTGCAATCCGACTACTTCATTTGGGACACAAACCAGAAGAAGTAGCCAAGATGCAAGCAGTCAGCAAGCCGACGATTTACGGCTGGTTTCATCGGTGGCAAAGTGGCGGAATAGAAGCCCTTGCCAATCAACCGAAAAGTGGGCGTCCGCCTAAAGCAGATGACGCATACAGTTTGGCTTTAGTAGAAGTAATTGATAAAGAGCCATCCGAAGTTGGATATGACTTCAGGATTTGGACAGTGGAGCGATTGAGCGCCCACTTGGAGAAAATAACGGGCATTGAATTGAGTGAAAGCCGCTTACGCGCCTTGATCAAACGCAAAGGATATCGCTATCGACGCCCGAAACATGATTTGGGTCACTTGCAAGACAAGGACGCAAAAGTCAAAGCTGCCGAGATACTTGATGAGTTGAAAAAAAGGTCATCCGAGACGATTTCGAACTCATCTTTATGGATGAAACGACCCTGACACTGGATCCACCATTACGAGCCTGCTGGATGAAAATTGGACAACAGAAGCGTATTCCAGCAACTCGACCTGGTGAAAAACAGAAGCAACATGTCTTTGGTGGTTACAACTGGTTGAAAGATACGATAACTTGGACAATTGCAAAGACAAAAAACAGCGCAACTTTTATCGACTTTCTTGAAGAATTATTGGTAAAGAAATACCCAACCGGAAGAATTGTTCTTGTGATGGACAATGCTTCTTATCACAAGAGCGCATCCGCATTGGCTGCTTTGAGCTTGTTTGAACATCGCGTCATGGCTATTTGGTTGCCTCCCTATTGTTCAGACCTCAATCCAATCGAACGTTTCTGGCGGCACTTGAAAGACCTTGCTTGTGCTAACAAACTTCAAGGCAATATTGAGGCTGTTGTCAAAAGCGCAGAAACAATCTTGAACAAGCAAAATCTATCTACCTCTGATTTGCGCTTCCTTTTGTCTAAATACTTTTGACGAACTACTTAGTGTTGACAATTTTATATTGTTTGCCATTTTTTATCTCCATTTTATTTGTTTAGCAGGCATACTGGATTGACAATGCCAATATAGGGAAATTTCACTTGTATCGATTTGTTCTGGGTCCCTGGTTTGTGAATTAAGCGCCCTCGTTCTAAAAACTTGAAAAGTTTCTTCAGAATCGCCGTATACCAAATAAATTGACTGATAATAACCTGCTTCACGTTTGAATGCGGTAAGAGTCCGTAAATCTTTTTCAATCCCTTTCGAGTTAGCTATAATAGGCTTGATTTCAACAACTACCAAATTGCCATCCATATCGCCCGGCTTGTGGATCAATAAATCAGGTTTTGCTCCCTTCAACCTTGGGCTTTGAAATAGAGGATGACCTATCTTGTCAACCTCACCGCCGAGTGAATAGCCGTGGTTATTGATCATCGCTAGTTTAAGTTGATGGTATAACTCATAACAATAGACCCGTTCCCGATAAACGGAAAGTTCAGACCCAGCAATTGGTAGATGAATGTACTGATCCGGGATATTCGCAGTTGCAATTTGAAAACACTTTAGAAAATACTGGAAAGCTTGCCTTTTAAGTCCTACTGGCATTGCCTTGCTTCCTTTCGAGAATCCTCGTGATTATACGTCAAAAGTTTTAACTTCGTTTCTTTCTCCTTTCTTCGCACTCAATTCACAATCGAATCCTAAAGATCAATCACCGCCAGCGCGGAATACGCTCGGGAATTCTCTCGTCACCTAACTTGTGACAAATCTTTTTCAATCCGTCATATATGCCTTGCATACCCAATTCATAACCGGACCTTTCGCTTTTATTTTTCTAATTTCAAATCCCCAATCCATATTGTCCATTCAATGGCTTTTGCAAGGACTTTGTCGGCGGTGATTAATGGAATTTCCAATCTTTGCGCGAGGACGGCATAACAGGCATCGTACGCAGTGAGCTTTTTCTCATACGCAAGCGTTAGCGCATCTTCCATCAAGTCTGCGGTGGGTGTGGATTGAAGCGCGAGATCGTTTAAATCCGTAAGGTCAGCTTGCGAATCCTCGATAGGGCGTTTGAATCGGCGCGTGTATTTGAGCAGGATGTTGGCGCACTCGATGTAAAACAAATCGGGGATATGCAGTTGTGCGGGCAATTCGTCTGCAAGATGAGCAAACAAGCTTTGCGTCTGGTCGGAGAATTCTTCCTCAACGAACAATTTAATTCCAACGCTTGCATCCACAACACAGCGAAACGGAGTCTGGCTCATCTCCTGCGGTCCTCACGCAGCAAACCCAGCGTTGAAGGCGCGCTTCTGGGAGCCTTGAAGCGTCTGCGTTGAATGGATGTCAAAGTTTTTGCTTGTCTCTTGCGGCGTTCCTCATTCTCGACGGCTTGCGCAAGCATCGTGATCACCTGTGCGCTCAAAGAACGATTTCGCGCATTGGCTAATTGCTGAAGTCGGTTATATAGGTCGTCGGGCACACTGCGGACGTGTAAAGTATTCATAGCTTATTCCTTTTTAAGAATAGTATAGCACCGATGGTTGCATTATGCAACCATCGGCTGAGAACCATATATATTTTCTCATTGAATGTACTAATCATTTAATCCCATTCCATCGAGAATTCGGTCAATGCATTTTTCAACCCTTGCCTCGCGAGTTTTGGATAGTTTGGGCTGGGAAAAATAATATAGGTATTGTCTTTGCCGTCCCGGCGTCAACGCGAGCGAGTGACACTTACGCCTGCGCAATGACATGCCGAAGATCCCTTCGATCATGCGATCTCGGGACTACATCACCACGGGATTGTTTTGTTTTCCCAACGCGTGAACGTATCTGTCGGGTCGTCCGGGCCGAGCAGCGCAACGCGCACCACCTCGCGGGAGCCATCCTCGACAGACTCCGTGCCCGCGTATCCATTCAGGTTTGTCTTGGTGAAGGCTGGGGAGCAAATGCGGACCTTGATCGTGGTGTTCTCCAGTTCGACCATCATGGCGAGCGACATGGCGTTCATAGCCGCCTTGGACGCAGGGTAAACGGGGCCGAACGACTTGTGGTTAGGGGAGCCGGGGTCAGCGTTCGCTGCCAGCGAGCCAACGCCGCTCGATACGTTGACGATGTTAGCTGTTGGCGCCTTGCGCAGGAGCGGCAGCATCGCCTGGTAAACGGCGAGGACACCGAACACGTTGGTCTCCCAAACCGCGCGCACTTCATCGAGGGGCGCGTTGCTCGCGCGGGATATCTGAGCGTACTCCTGGAGGGACATGCTGCCCTTTCTTGTATTCGAGATGGCCGCGTTTTGGACGAGTATGTCGAGGCGGCCAAACTCCTTGCGGATGCGCTCTGCCGCGGCGGCGATCGAAGCCCGATCCGTCACGTCGAGCTGGAGCGCAATGGCGCCCGGCCCAATCTCCCTAGCCGCAGCCTCGCCGCGCTCGAAGATTGCGCGACCCGACCAGTACAGTGAGTCCGTGCGCCACGAGTTCCTTTGTCACCTGAAAACCAACTCCTTGATTAGCCCCAGTGACGAGAGCCACGCGTTTCTCATGCATGTCCATTTTGATACTCCTTTTGACGCGTACATTTTTAGCGAAAGATGCCATTGAACGACGTCACTCTTAATATAGCTTGCGCGGATGACTGAGACATTAGCAGTTGACGCCAAGGGTGGAGAAGCTCTTGAAACTGCCTTGAGCACCCGCCAGCGGTTCAGTATTGTATATGCCAATTCCTGAAGGCACGCTAGAACGAGTTTCTATTTTAAACTTGTGATTAGGAAAAAGCAATTGTATTTCTCTCTGTTCGCTTCAAATCTAATTCACAAGGAAGGCTTCTATATCACTACTAGCGCGAAGTACGCTTGGGGATTCTCTCATCGAATTTACTAATCATTTAATCCCATTCCATCGAGAATTCGGTCAATATATTTTTCAACCCTCGCCTCGCGAGTTGTGGATAGTTTGGGCTGGGAAAAATAATATAGGTATTGTCTTTGCCGTCCCGGCGTCAACGCATAAAAAGCTTCCTTCAAGGCAAGGTTTTCATCTAATTTATTTTGAAGTTCTTTAGGAATTTTGTAATCTGCAGTCTTCTTGAGCTCCACTTTCAAACCGGCTTTTTCCACTTCAGTGGCTTCGTGAATATAGGCTTTCAAGATCGGTTCCAGCTTAACGATTTCCTGAACATTGGTGAATCGAATCTGGCGCCCCGCCTGCACATTCTCCGTTTGTTGGATGAGAACACCCTTGGCGTCCTTTAGCAAGGCGCCTTTGATAAACAGAATCGCACAGTATTCTTTAAATCCATGAATTAAAACGACGTTGCTTTCCTGGAACGTGTAACATGGATGCATCCACTTGAATTCTTCAGTCAGCCCACAGTCAAGAATGATCGTTCTCAATTTCTTGAATTCTTCCTGCCACTTTTTGGATCTGCTTAAAAATACATCAACCTTAGGGTTCGTTCTATTCATTTATTGATCCTCCGAAATAAGATGAGCTATTATCATTTTAACCATTTTCCAAGTTTTTGTTTTGCTTATTATTTTGAATTAATAATCCCATTTAAAGAATCAAATAAGCCCCTTTGTAACTATCAAAAATTGGCGTAACTCATATTGCTTGCAACGAAGTTACGCCAATTTTTTGGCAGTAAAAAATAGATTTGTCTCTCGTGCAGTCCTTCAACTCTGGCGCAGAATAACAATGACGCTTCTGGTTTCCTTATACCGAATTTTACGGATCCTGAATTAGCCCGATGATATTACCGTCTGCGTCTTTTGCGCTTGCAACTTGTCTCCCCGCGCCAACATCTCTGACATCTTGCTGTACTTGTCCGCCAGCATCTAGAATCAATTGCAGACTTGCCTTGATATCGTCAACGTGATAGTAGGCAGTAGTTCCAGTCATTCCTTGCTCGTGGCCATTGGGGACTAAACCTAAATCTTGGTCTCCAAGTTTGAAGCCAACGTAATAGGGCGTATCCTGAGCAGGCTCAACACCCAGAAGTTTGCTGTATAACGCCTTTGCTTGCGCTACGTCTTTGACGGGATAGAGAACAGTTTTGATACCTTGATTGTTAATTTTGCTCATGATAAAGTCTCCTGTTTGAATGTGATAACCAATCCAATAGTCAAGAATTGAATAATAGTGTGTATATTCTATTTTACCAAATGAGATCAGGGTCTCTTACGCTTGCGATCAGTTTTTAGCTCACCGCTTTCTTCACGAGCGCGCTGATCCTTGCCTCTTCGGTGGTGGTCAACTCTTTCAGCGCGAAGGTGACGGGCCATAGGGTGCCTTCGTCGAGCTTTGCCGAGTCGCTGAAGCCGAACGTCGCGTACCTCGTCTTGAACTTCTGCGGGGTTTGGAAGAAGCAGACGATCTTGCCCTCCTTGTTGGCATACGCGGGCATTCTGTACCAGGTTTTCGGCGAGAGGACTGGCGCACTGGCTTTGATGATCGCATGTAGCCGCTTCGCCATGGCGCGGTCTGGTTCCTTCATCGCGGCGATTGCCGCAAGCACGGCGCTTTCCCCGTCCGCCTTCTGCGCTTCCGCCTTTAGTTCTTGGGTGCGCGCCTTCATCGCCGCTTTTTCAAAGTCCGAGAATCCATTGGACTTCTTGTTGGTTGTGGTTGTGCTTTTGGAGGACTTTTGCGTTTCCTTCACTGGGCTCATAGAAATCTCCTTAAATAGTGATTGATTGTACGCTCGCTAATAGAAAAAAGCAATTATATTTTTTCCTCCTTGCTCACACCCAATTCCCAGTCGAATCCTAAAGATCAATCAACGCCAGCGCGGAATACGCTCGGGGATTCTCTCGTCACCTAACTTGTGACAAATCTTTTTCAATTCGTCATATGCGCCTTGCCACTTCAAGTCAGTGAGCTTTTCTTTAATCGGAACATCCTCGCGCAGTGTGGCTAACTTACGATAGAGCAGGGCTTCCTCGCGATGTCCCCTCAGGCTTTCTGCAAGACTTGCGGCGCGTCCTGGAGTTATCGCTTTCAACTTCCATTTGCTTGCATCGTTCGGGATTGACTCCAAATGTTCAAAACGCACCAGCACAGCCGAACTCGATTTGGCTCCCCAACCTGGAATGCCCGGATATCCATCCGCGGAATCGCCAACCAGCGCCAGCCAATCCGGGATGGATTGCGGGCGCACGCCGAATTTTTCCATCACACCTTTTTCATCGAGCACGATCTCACGCCGCCGATCCCAACACACGATTCGTTTGCCTGATACCAACTGCGCCAGATCTTTATCCGGCGAGCAGATCACAATCTGTTCCACCGACTTATTCTTTTTGAAATGCGCGGTCGCAGTTGCCAATGCATCGTCTGCCTCGAACTCCACCATCGGCCAGACGACAACTCCGAGCGCCGCAGCCGCCTCCTCCGCCAATGGGAACTGAGCTAAAAGTTTTGGGTCAACGCCTTCGCCTGTTTTGTACCCGGAATAAAGATCATTGCGAAATGATTTGATGACGTGATCAAAAGCGCACGCGACATGCGTGACCTCCGGACTTGTCAATAACATCAGCAGGCTTCTCAATAATCCGAGCGTCGCGCCGACCTCGCGTCCATTGGGAGCCTGCTTCGGTGGCGCGCCGAAATAATTTCGGAATAACTCATAGGTGCCATCCACAAGATAGATCTTCATTTATGCAATTTCCTTTATACTCAATCGTCAGTGTATTTATTCTTTTTATCTTGAACAGGCTTATAAACGAGAGCGACAACACTAGAACTAAATGTTTTTGTTTCGATGAGCTTCAACTTCGTCTTGAAATCATCTCTGAAAAGGCGCTTTCCTTTTCCTAATACAACAGGATAAATTAGAAGTCGATATTCATCAACTAGGTTATGTTCCATCAAGCTGCCGATGAGTGCGGCACTGCCTGCGACTAAGATATTCCCTCCAGATTGCTGTTTCAACTTTAATACTTCATCCGCGGCATTCTTTTTGATGATAGTTGAATTGTTCCAATCCGCCTTATTCACCATCGTTGAAACAACGTACTTGGGGATGCTGTTCATCCTTTCGCCGAATTCGCCTGTGTTCTTCATTGTGGGCCACGCTTTTGCAAAACCTTCATAAGTCACTCGTCCCAGCAGAAGCGCATCAGACGCAAAAAGCTCATCGAATTTAAACTTGCCGATTTCTTGATTGGCGTATGGCATCGTCCAACCGGCGAGTTCGAATGGATCATCGCGTCCTGGGCCCTCCATGACGCCATCAAGCGTTACGAACTCGGAAACAATTATTTTTCTCATGTTATTTCTCCTTCCATCGATTGCAAATCTTTATGTGGTATCGTTTATCCACCAGCCATGGCTCCCACAATCCGAAACGGTTCCATGCCTTTAATAACCGCATCGGGAAGTGGAAAGTCTGGAGATTCGAGCGACCAATCTTCTCCGCAGGCGAAGAATCGAATAAAGGGCCGACGCTGTTTTGTGACGTGGTCGCGGATTGTTCCGCGCAACATTGGATACTGATTCTCAAGCACATCCAGAACCGAGCCAAGCGTTATGGTTCCATCAACTTGAAGTTCAACTTCTTTGCTCACTTGCGCCAATGTTCGTAGATGCTGCGGTAACACAACGCGGATCATGGCAATGTTTGTACTTCAACGGACAACACTGCCGGAAGATCGCGAACGATGGGCTTCCAATTATCACCCGAGTTTGCGGATGCGTAAACTTGTCCGCCGGTGGTGCCGAAATAAATCCCGCACGAATCGAGCGAATCAACCGCCAGCGCGCTGCGTAAAATATTGACATAACAATCGCTTTGCGGTAAGCCTTTCGTGAGCGCTTCCCACTCGTTCCCGCCTGTACGACTGCGATACACGCGCAACTTTCCTTCCGGTGGATAATGTTCCGAGTCGCTTTTGATCGGTACAACATAAATGGTATTTGGCTCGTGCGCATGCACGGCAATTGGAAACCCGAAATCGCTTGGCAGGTTGCCGCTGACCTCGTTCCATGAATCGCCAGTGTCGTCACTTCGCATCACATCCCAATGTTTTTGCATAAACAAAACGTTTGGACGCGAGGGATGCATCGCAATATTATGAACGCAATGACCGACCTCAGCGGTCGCATCGGGAAGTTCGGACCCGGAGTTAAGTCCTTGGTTGATTGGTCGCCATGTTTTACCGGCGTCTTCGGTGCGGAACGCGCCCGCAGCGGAGATGGCAACGAAAATTCGTTGAGGGTTACTTGGGTCGAGAATGATCGTGTGCAGGCACATCCCACCAGCGCCAGGTTGCCAGAGATTCCCTTTCGCTTCGCGCAATCCGGGAAGTTCATTCCAAGTCTGTCCGCCATCGGTTGAGCGAAACAAGGCGGCGTCTTCCACGCCGGCATAGACGGTATCTGGATTGGTCAGCGATGGTTGGAGCTGCCACACGCGCTTGAATTCCCAGGGATGTTGCGTGCCGTCGTACCATAGATGTGTGCCGGGCACGCCATCGTAGGCGAACTTATTGCCAACTGGTTGCCATGTTTTGCCGCCATCATCCGAGCGTTGGATCACCTGTCCGAACCAGCCGGTAGACTGCGACGCATACAGTCGATTTGGGTCAGCGGGCGAGCCATTCATGTGGTAGATCTCCCAGCCTGCAAAATGTGGCCCGCTGATATCCCACTTCTCGCGCTTTTCGTCCGATGTCAGAATGAATGCACCCTTATGAGTGCCGACCAATACTCGTACTCCGTTCATATTCTCTTCCTTTCTAAAGTTAAGATTTCTGTCAACGATTTATATTATATTCTATTGGGTTGATGTAAGTTACTTGCTGTAATAAAGTTCGAATGGCAACATAGTATTGTTTCTTTCATCGTTCTATTTTCGGTTCTGTGATCATGGCTAAACTCTCCTTGGGGATTTTAGAACATATTTTCTGTTTCGTCAAGTTGTAAGGGACAAGTTTCTTAACTCGTCTATATGGAGCAACCTTCATGCTCAATTCATGATTGAGTACTATATTATATTCTGCGCGCTGCGCGATAAGTAAATTCATAGCTGGATGTAGCTTTATCCATTCTTAAATCAATAGGTGAGATGTATGACTGAAATAACAGAAACCTGTGTTGCTAATATTAGTCCGCGCGAACGCCTCAAACGATTGATCGGTGGTGTGATTCCGTTTGTGATTGCACTTGCCATTCTAACTTGGCTGATCTCGGTGAATGCGAATCGCCTTTGGCGGCTGCCATTATTTATTCTGTTTATGGCGGCTGGATCAGGTTTCTTCCAATGGCGCGACAAGACCTGAGTGGGACTTGCTTCGCGCAGTTCGCGCAATCTAACTGGTAGAATAGAAAAAATTGAAGATGAAGCCGAACTGGCTCAAGTGAGGCGGCAAGCACGTAAAGTGAACATCGAGGCGTTTCTGGCGGCAATCGCATTGACGTTGATTGCGCTGGCATTGCCGATTTAATTTAAGGAAAAGGAAAAATCATGAAATCCTTTTGAACATTGTTGCCGTCTTGTTGATCCTTTTTGGTGCGGGCTGGTTCTTCCAAGGGATTGGCGTTTTAGGCGGCAGTATTATGACAGGTCAAATCCAATGGGCAATCTATGGCGGCATTGCGTTCCTTGTTGGGATTGGATTGCTTGCGTTTGCTAATCGGAAGAAACCGTCTTCACCTAAAACCGAGAAGTGAATTAATCATTTAGTAGAATAATCTAAAAGGAGAATATCGAATTATGACGCAGGACTTTTCCGCTCCCGCATCTGGAGCAACACTTCAACAAGTTGCCGATCGGATTCGGGAACGAAACATCGAGGTGTTGATCGTTAACAATGGGGAAGAGGCGCGACAGGCTGTGCTTGAGCGTTTGCCTAAAGGAGCACAGGTCCACTCTGGAAAGTCGAAGACACTTCAAGATTCTGGCATCTTTGATGCAATGCAAGATTTGAATCAATATAATGCTTTGCGACATCAATTGCTCAAAATGGATCGCAAGAACTCAAGCGCAGGAGATTCGGAAACTCTTGGCTGCGCCTGATTTCATGCTGGGTAGCGTTCAAGCAATCACGGAGGATGGTGTCCTGGTAGATGTCTCTGCAACCGGAAGTCAGATTGGTCCTTATGCCAACACAGCTGGCAAAGTGATTCTAGTGGTAGGTAGTCAAAAGATTGTGCCCGATATCGAAACTGCATTTAAACGTATACGGGAATATGTCCAGCCTTGGGAAGAAGCCCAGGTGCGGAAAGCCGCCAACATGGGAACATTCGTTGGTAAAATTCTAATCATTGAGCACGAGTGGGTCAACGAGCGAATGACTCGTCATACTCGTCCGAGAACCAGTAGGGATTTAGCAGTTCGTTAAGTAGATCATCAGGTAAATGCCTTTTGTACATAATTGACCAACCAACAATATAAGAGGAAATATGGCATTACAGGTAATTGGCGCGGGATTCGGGCGGACAGGAACACAATCGCTCAAAGTTGCATTGGAAGAACTGGGATTTGGAAAATGCTATCACATGCAAGACGTGATGAAGAATCATGGTCATTTGACGCGGTGGGTGGAAATCATGGAAGGCGGCAAAGCGGATTGGGACTCTTTATTCAATGGCTATCAATCTGGAGCAGATTGGCCCCTGGCCGCTTACTATAAAGAGTTAATGGTCGCATACCCTGATGCGAAAGTGATTCTCACTGTTCGAGATCCCGAACGTTGGTATGAGAGTCTCTCAACAACCCTTTATCAAGTGGACAAAAAATTTAGCAAATACTTTCAGTTTATCCCACCTATGAATCGATTCTTCAAGGCAATGAAGAAGGTCATTTGGGTGGGCATCTTTCATAACAGGTTGGAAGATAAAGCCTATGCGATTGAAGTTTTCAATAACCATATCGAAGAAGTGAAGCGAACTGTTCCGAAGGAACGCTTACTCATCTTTGAAGCCCGCCAAGGATGGGAGCCGTTGTGTGCCTTTCTCGGCGTGCCTGTTCCAACACACAGGCCATTTCCGCATATAAACGATGGAGCGACCTGGCGGCGGTTGTTAAGATATGGAGAAATCCTAATCTGGGGAGTAATCATTTCCATTGTTGCGCTTCTGACCTGGCTGATTTGGGCACTGCTTAAGATTTGATTTTGCTCAGGCTGAAAAAATGGGTGCGATATTGAACAATAACAAACAAGATCGTCTTATTACCAAGCTGAGTCGCTTGTGGAAAGATCCGCAGGCTCATATGTTGATTGCAAAAACAATTCAGGCGCTTGATGCTCATTATGATTTGAACGAGAAGATCATGCGCGAGCCCGGCGTCGAAGAAATCATCACGCAAATGTTTGGCAGGCTTGCGAGTTCATATAAAATATTATCAGATATTCAAGGCAAAAAGATTTTAGATATTGCCTGCGGTTCAAACACTAGCAAGGCTCCAGCATCGCTTTATATTAATACGCCTTTTGGCGAAAAGACGATCGGACGCGCCAGCAAAGGATTTACCGCTCAGTTCGAGCCGTGGTTCTGTCGCATCCTTTTTGAGTTAGGCGCAAATTCCGTTGGGATTGATTTTGGCGATTTAGATCGCGAACTCTTCACGCATCATCGCGTCGACCTTGGACAAATCGGCGCGTTGGAATTCTTGCCCGATCATTCGTTTGACGCTGTTCAAGATAGTCGTTTATTTGGCTCGCCGGAATTTACTGCACAATTTCCAAATCAGGCTGATCGTTTGAAAATCGCTCAAGAGATTAAACGACAGGAACAAAGAGTATTAAAAACAGATGGCATTGTTATTCATTCAGATGCTAATGCTTTATTGAAATAAAGTCTAAAAATTCTCCCTTCTCACTTCACATCTAATTCACAAACGAACACTATAATCTTTCAAGTTCGATGCCGCTTTAAAAGGAGAACTCTTGGCAATGGAAAATCATTCGCAGGGCCGCGGGCGGGAACACTCGGCATTATTCAATCAAAATGATCCCAAAGTATCGTTCAAGTCAGTCAACTGGAGCCGCTTGTTCGGTTATCTTAAGCCATATAAGGGAAGGATGACTTTGGCGATTCTGGCGTTATTGGTTTCCAGTGGATTTGGTTTGGCCTTTCCCTTGGTGATTGTGCGCCTGCTTAATTCAGTGACTCAAGCCAAAAGCTTTGCGCCGCTTAATAATCTAGCCTTTTTACTTGTGGGAATCTTCCTGCTCCAGGCGGCCTTCTCATTTGTTCAATCGTACCTGCTGGCCTACATTGGCGAACACATCGTGTACGACTTGCGCACTTCTTTATATGACCATCTGCAACAACTATCGCTTGACTTTTATGCCAATCGGCGCGTGGGGGATATTATCTCGCGGCTCTCCAGCGATGTAACCCAGATGCGTACTATGCTCACAAACAATTTAACCACGCTCCTCAGTTCGATCGTAACCTTGGTTGGCGCCATTATCATCGTTCTGACGTTGAATGCCCGTCTGACATTATTCATACTGGCTTTAGTTCCTGCTGTGCTGTTAGTCGCGTTTCTGTTCGGTAGCCGCATCCAGAAAGGCAGTACCCGTATCCAGGATCAATTAGCTGATTCAACCATTGTGGCCGAAGAGGGATTGCAAGGCATCCGCGTCGTGAAGAGCTTCGGACGCGAAACTTATGAGACCAAGCGTTATGATAATGCGATGGAAAAGACTTTTCATGCCTCGTTGCAAATGGCTGTATACAACTCTGCGTTTGGATCTGTTATGATGTTTTTGGGATTCGGTTCCATCGCGGCCGTCATGTGGTATGGTGGACGCGAAGTGATTGCCGGGCGGCTGACGCTGGCGATGATTACTGGTTTCCTAATGTACTTTATCACGATTGCCGGGAGCCTGGGCGGGTTGGCTAATCTCTACGGTCAGTTGCGCGCCGCCATGGGAGGCGTCCAGCGCGTATTTGAAATCCTCGATACAAAACCATCGGTACATGATGCGCCGAATGCGATTGCTTTACCAGCCAGCAAAGGAAAAATCAATTTTCAAAATGTTTCCTTTAGCTACGAAGATAATGTGCCTGTCATTCAAAGGGTTTCGTTGGATATTCAGCCTGGGGAAATTCTCGCCCTCGTCGGTCCGAGCGGAGCAGGCAAGAGCACCATCTTCAATTTGATTCCCCGTTTCTACGATCCAACCGATGGATCGATTCAAATTGACGGATATGATTTGCGCTCGGTTTCGCAGGAGAGTTTGCGTGCTCAAATGGCAATCGTTCCACAAGAAACGCTCTTGTTTGGCGGAACGATCCGCGAAAATATACTCTACGGACGACTGGATGCAGACGAAGCAGAAATGATCTCAGCCGCCAAGGCTGCCAACGCTTACGAGTTCATCATGGAATTTCCAAAGCAATATGAGACGACGGTGGGCGAGCGCGGCACCAAGTTAAGCGGCGGACAGCGTCAGCGCATCGCCATTGCACGCGCCGTTCTAAAAGACCCGCGCATTCTGCTTTTGGATGAAGCCACCAGTTCGTTGGATAACGAATCGGAAGGGCTGGTTCAGGATGCGCTTAACCGCCTGATGCAGAATCGAACGACAATCATCATCGCTCATCGCCTGAGCACCATCAAGGTGGCTGATCGGATCGCCGTGTTGGATGGCGGGCGCGTCATCGAGCTGGGCACGCATCAGGAACTGATGGAACGCAATGGGATGTATGCCCGCTTGTATTCGATGCAGTTCCGCGATCCTGAAGAAGAGCTGGCTGCATTGCAGGCCGCGCTACATAACGGCGGACATCAAGAACGGAAACCGCCTGAGAAATCCGCAGGCTTATTGAATGTAATTCTTGGACGAGGTTAAGTCAAAGAGGCACCTTCACAGGAAAGTTCAAACGCTTTGGATACAGTTAGAGACAAGCCTTCGTGTCTGAAAGGAAGCGGTTTGTAGTCTGAAGGGGAAATAATGGGTCAATATCATACTGGCAAGAAAACAAGCACGGCATCTCCCTCCTCACTTCACACCCAATTCACAACCGTATCCTATACTGTTGTTCAGATTCTAAATAAGGAGAGTTGTTATGTCTCAACTGATTATCCGATCCAAAAAAGATAATTCGATCGTCGAATGCAAACAGGAGCCTGGAGTTTTTATCCCAGTCGTCAATCGGGAAAGATGTGAAGGCAAGGCGGAATGTGAGCTCGCCTGTCCTTATGATGTATTTACGATAGGTATTCTTCCCAAAGAAAGTCGGACCGGCTTAAGCCTCACGGGCAGGATGAAGGGGTATGCACACGGTTGGAAGCAAGCCTTGGTCACGAATGGAGTGGCATGCCGCGAGTGCGGGGAGTGTGTCAAATACTGTCCGGAGAAAGCAATAACCCTGAAGCGGATGATATCATGAAGTTATTTGTCAATGGCGCAAACAAACTCACTGGAATACAAGTTGCTACCCGCTGCTGCACTAAACTCACTTTCTCCCTCCTCACTTCATATCCAATTCACAACCCAAATCTATACTTCCGATCATAATTCACAAAAGGAGTGAAACATGAACGGAAAAATTTTTGCTCGTATCATAGCGGCGTTGGTGTTGATTGCCGCGGTCGCAGGCATCGCTTTCTTTGCCTTCAATGCTGGTGTAGCTCAAGGCGTCTCAACGAAGCTGCCTGCTGTAACTCAGCCCGGGAATATGCCATATGCATATCATGGTGTGCCTTTCTTCTGGCATCCATTCGGTGGCATCTTTGGCTTCATCATCGGACTGCTCGTTCTGATCTTCGTCTTTCGCCTGATCAGCTTCATCGTTTTTGGTCCGCGCTGGGGCTGGGGCGGCGGACACATGGGTCGTCGTGCTTGGCGTCACGGCTGGACCGAAGATGGCGTTCCGCCGATGTTCAAGGAAATGCATGATCGCGCACACGGAAACCCGGTATCCGAAAAGAAAGAAGAATAAGTTGACTAAAAATGTAGAGGCGAAGAAAAAACGCCTCTACATTTTTCAAGTATGGTTACGAAAAAAGAAAGATGAAAATCCATAATCCTTTTCAGCGTCATAATGTAACAAAATATATACAGGTCAACGCGCGTTTTTGCGAAGCTTGTTGGAGTTGTTTGGATATTTGTCCGGTGCAAGTGTTGGGAAAAACTGAAATAGGTTCACACAGACATATTCATGTTGACATGCTAGAAAATTGTACAGGTTGCAAGAAATGTGTACGAGCTTGCCCGCATAATGCCATCGAATATATTTATAAGCCGAAAAGTCATGTGCAAGCTCAAACCAGTTAGCCTTCGCGTTCGGTGTGCAATGGAAAGCATATAAAAGCTATACTCGGCGTTGGCTGTGAATAGAAAAGGAATAGTAGATATGAAAAAGATTTATCCAACGGATATGATCGCCGCCATCACCAACGCGCGTGTCTTCAACGGCGAGCGTATGATCGAGGAACAGACCGTTGTGATAGACGGGGCACACATCAGTGCTATCGGCGGCGAGGTGCCAGCTGGGGCAACTGTCATAGAAGCCCAAGGGGCGACGCTGATGCCGGGTCTGATCGACTCCCATGTCCATACCGACCTCGATGGCTTGCATGACGCGCTGTTATTTGGTGTCACTACAGAGTTGGAGATGAACGGTCGCTGGTCAGCCCAACAGCGCAAAGAAATTTCTCAACGGAATGATATCGCGGATTTGCGCTCTCCTGGCATGGGCCTCACCTCTAAGGGCGGTCACCCAACTCAATATATGAGTTCGAGCAGTAACTTGCTTATACGCTTCTTCTTCCGTTATCCGTTTGTCTCCACTCCTGACGAGGCAGCCAAATTCGTAGCCAAGCAGGTCGCCGGAGGAGCCGACTACATCAAAATCTTTATTGAAGATGGATCGTGTGTTGGTTTCCCCGGACTTCCCGTACTAACTGACGAGACTCTCCTTGCAGCTGTGAAGGAAGCTCATAGGTTCGGTAGGATGGCCATCGCTCATGTGACGACCGTCGAAGGAGGGCAGCGAGCCATTGCGGCCGCAGTGGATGGGTTGGCACATTTGTTTTTTGACCGCCAGCCAACTTCTGAATTTGTCACTGTCATTGCATCCTCAGGCGCGTTTGTTGTTCCAACTCTGGTGACGATCTCCTCTGCCGTTGGCAATGACGCCTCTGCGCTTGCCGCTGACAAACGGGTAAGTTCCAGACTGAGCAAAAAGTGGCTCGACTCTCTTTCCAGAAGCATGAATGTCTATCCTCAAGGAAAGCTTGAAGATGCTTATGCCAGTGTTATGGCACTCCACAAAGCAGGCGTGGATATTCTGGCAGGCTGTGATGTGTCGGAACCTTTACCAATCCTTGGCGGACTTGCCCACGGTGCCAGCCTGCACCACGAACTTCAACTGCTGGTCGCTGCGGGACTCGCGCCAATCGAGGCGCTGCGTGCGGCAACATCCACTCCCGCGCGTCGGTTCGGGCTTAACGACCGAGGCCGTATAGCAATCGGATTCCTTGCCGATCTCGTGCTCGTCGAAGGCGACCCGACAACTAATATCAGCGACACGCTGTCCATCCGCACCGTGTGGCATCGCGGCACCCAGCTCACTACCAATTAGTAGAAACGTTATAATGGCTGTGAAATGAAAAACATCCTCGTTGTTGACGATGAACCTAAGATCACTCAACTCGTGCGCGATTATCTAGAAGGCGCGGGCTACGGTGTCCGTGTGGCGCATGATGGCAAGACCGCGCTTTCACTTGCGAAAACCGAAAAGCCCGATTTGATTGTTCTCGATCTCGGCTTGCCGCAAATGGATGGACTCGATTTCACCCGCGAATATCGCAAGGTTTCCAATGCACCGATCATCATGCTCACCGCTCGCTCCGAAGAATCGGATAAGCTCATCGGTCTCGAGCTCGGTGCAGACGATTACATCACCAAGCCGTTCAGCCCGAAGGAATTAGTGGCGCGCGTCCGTGTGGTTTTTCGCCGCATCGAGAATGCCGTTAGCGGAAACACGGAAATGATTCGTGTGATGGATTTGACTCTCGATGTGCCGCGTCTGCGCGTGACTGCTAATGGGCGCGACCTCGAGGAATTGACTCCCACTGAATTTGAATTGCTCGCCACGCTGGCGCGTCAACCCGGACGCGTATTCACCCGTGCCCAGCTTTTGGATGCAATTCATGGCGTTGCGTTTGAATTGTATGAACGCGCCATCGACGCGCACATCAAGAATATTCGCCATAAAATTGAAATCCAGCCTAGTGAGCCAAAATATATCCTCACGATTTATGGCGTTGGATATAAATTTGCGGATAAATGATTGTTGAACTTTAGAAAGGATTAAGCAAAATGAAAGATGAAACAAAGCACGTTCAAATGAATAAAGCCATGTGGGATAAATGGGCGGAGGCAGACACACTCGATAACAACGGGCCGCAATCCAGATTTTTGCGAGCGGATCAAAACAAGGTAATTTCTCTTTTGAATATTCAGCCGAATGTTCATCTTCTCGATATTGGTTGCGGGACTGGTTGGGCGGTCGGTCAAGCCGCGAATTTGGTGGATGGTAAAGGTCTGTTCTATGGCGTTGACCTATCTCCCAAGATGATCGAAAAGGCGAAGAGTAATTTCAGCGGCAAGGATAATTTCCGCTTTCTTCAAGCTAATTCCGAATCCATTCCGCTCGAAGATAACTTTTTCGACATCATCATTTGCAACAACTCGTTCCATCACTATCTCCATCCTGATAAAGCTTTGAAAGAAATGTATCGCTTGCTGAAAAGCGGCGGGAAGCTTTACCTCCTTGATCCACTTGCTGACTTATGGTTTGTGAAATATATTGATGTTATAAAAAAGTGGACTGAGCCTGAGCATGTAAAGGTTTACAGCACGAAGGAATTTCAACAGTTATTTAAGCAGGCAGGATTGAAGTATTCTTCGGCAGTAACGAACTGGCGTCAAGGAATTCATATTGGCGAAAAATAGTATGACGTCGCTTGATCGCTAGGTGTAGGTTGTAAATTTGCAGATAAATAAAAATCCTATAAAAAAAGATGACAAAATGAAAGATGAAACTAAGCACGTTCAAATGAATGAAGCCATGTGGGACAAATGGGCGGAGGCAGACACACTCGACAACAACGGGCTACAATCCAGATTTTTGCGAGCGGCTCAAAGCAAAGTTATTTCTCTTTTGAATATTCAGCCGAATGTTCATTTTCTCGACATCGGTTGTGGAACGGGTTGGGCAGTCGGTCAAGCCGCGAATTTGGTGAAAGGCAATGGCTTGTTCTATGGCGTTGACCTATCTCCCAAGATGATCGAAAAGGCAAAAGAGAATTTTCGCGGCAAAGACAATTTCCATTTCCTGCAAGCCAATTCTGAGTCGATCCCGTTAGATGACAACTTCTTTGATATCATCATCTGCACCAACTCATTCCATCACTACCTACATCCCGATAATGCGTTGAAGGAAATGCGCCGCCTTCTAAAGGACGGAGGAAAGCTTTACCTCCTTGATCCAGTTGCCGAACTCGTGGGTCGTAAAGTTCTGGGATATATTGGCTAAGTTGAAAGAACCTGAACATGTAAAGATTTACAGCACAAAGGAATTTCAAGGTATGTTTCAACAAGCTGGTTTGAAGTATTTGACGACAAATACAATCAACTGGCATGCAACCATTCATAATGGTGAAAAATAAAATTACAGGATCAACTATTAACTGAAAAATGAAACACGAATCCGATTCTCCTGATCCCGATCCGCCATCTTGGCCCGGACATGATTCTCGTCATTCCCGGCGCGAGCATTTCATGAGCGAGCATCGTCCTGCGTGGTGGCCCGAGAACGAAGAGTGGCCGCCGCGTTCCCGTCGCCAATGGCGGCTAATCCGCAGGGGCAATCCGTTCTTACGCCGATTAGGTTGTGTGTTTGCGATGTTTAATATGTTCGGCTTGATTTTCATCGCAGTGATTGTTGGCTTGGTTCTGAACGCTTTTGGCATTGTCCATTTTTCATTTGATCAATTTCAATGGCTCTTGCCATTCGGCGGCGTACTCTTTGCTATTGTTGTTTCGATGCTGGTTTTATCGGCATTTTATCTGCGCCGCATGTCCATGCCGTTCGACGATTTGCTGGACGCTTCCAATAAAGTGGCAGAAGGTGATTACTCCGCTCGCGTGGAAGAGAGAGGACCTCGTGAAGTTCGTTCGCTGGCACGCGGGTTCAATTCTATGGCCTCGCGCTTGCAAGTTAATGATCAACAACGACGCGCCATGCTGGCAGATGTATCGCATGAGCTTCGCACGCCGCTGACCATCATCCAAGGCAACATTGAAGCAATTTTGGATGGTGTGTATCCCGCAGATGAAACGCGGTTGAAATCTATTCTTGAAGAGACGCAAATCCTTTCGCGGCTGGTTGAAGATTTGCGGACGCTCTCACTCGCCGAAAGTGGTTCACTGCAATTGAAACATGAAACCACTGACATCGCTGCGCTGATTCGTGAAACTGTTTCAGCATTCCAATCTCAGGCGGATGCATCGGATGTAAAGATGGAATTATCGTTGATCAATAAACCGCTTTCGCCGGAAATCGATCCCGAACGTATCCGCCAGGTGCTGACCAACTTGATTTCAAACGCTTTGCACTATTCACCGCGTGAAAGTTCGATCAAAATTAATTTAACGGAATCCGATTTGAGTGCTGGAAGACGCGTTATGATTTCCGTTGAAGATAGCGGTCCCGGTATTGCGTCCGAAGATTTACCGCATGTGTTTGATCGTTTCTATAAATCGAGAGATTCGCGCGGCATGGGATTAGGTTTATCCATCGCGAAATACATTGTCGAGGCACACGGCGGTGAGATCAAGGCTGAAAGCGCGCAAAGCCAGGGGACGAAGATTTGGTTTTCCCTTCCTGCTTAAATCTCTGGTAAAATAAACGCCTGTGGGTTTGGCTTGCGAGCGCGTGTCCTTTCACGCAACCCCTCTCTCGTTTGCTTGAGCCGACTAAATTGATAATAAATTTGAAGGAGAACGTTTTCAATGGTTCGTATTCGTTTTCGCCGCATCGGTTTGAAAGGACAGCCGTCTTATCGCATCGTCGCGGCTGACAAGGAAGCGCCGCGCGATGGCCGCTTTTTGGAAATCTTGGGATTCTATAATCCCCGCACTGAGCCGTCCACTGTGAATATCAAAGAAGATCGCGTCTATCACTGGATGAAGAACGGCGCTCTGCCGACTGAATCCGTGGAGCAGGTCTTCAAAAGTGTGGGCGTGATGGATCGTTTCGAGCGTTTCAAGAAGGGCGAGCCGGTTGAAACTCTTCTGAAGGATGCTGCCGAGGCTGCTTCGAAGCGCGGCACCTCGGTCAAGACGCGCAAGGATTAATTTTTTTTCTTCCTCACCCTTTCCCCCTCTCCCAGCGGGAGAGGGGCGGGGTGAGGTGCAAAACAACTATGAAGGACCTCATCGAATTCATTGCTAAATCTCTGGTGGAACATCCGGATCAAGTGGAAGTCCGTGAATACGGAAACGGCGATTATATCCGCCTTGAATTAAGCGTCGCCGCCGAAGATATGGGTCGCGTGATCGGCAAAAGCGGAAAGGTCGCTAACTCGATACGTACTCTGTTGAGAGTCGCCGCCGAGCGGGAAGGCAAGCAAGCTACTCTCGACGTGGTCGAGCCGCAGTAATGGCCTCGAATAAGAATTTAGGCAACATGGGTTCAGGCTCGCCGACAAATGGCGAGCCTGTCTATTTGATTGTCGGCTATTTGCAGCGCGCACATGGCGTGCGCGGCGAAATGGTCATGGAAGTCCATACCGATTTTCCGGAAAGGTTGAAACCCAAGACCAAAGTTTTTGTTGGCAAGGATTATCAGCCCATGACGATCGCGACGGCTCGCAATCATAGCGAGGGATTGCTCATCAAATTGAATGGAGTCGATACACCCGAAGATGCGGCGCGGTATCGCAATCGACTGGTTTATGTCACGGTCGCGGATCGTCCGCCATTGCCGAAGGGACAATTTTATGTTCATGAGTTGATCGGCTTTGATGTGGTGGATGAAGAAAAAAATCCCATTGGCAAGCTGACTGAAATCATGCAAACTGGTGCGAATGATGTTTATGTGGTGACGAAACCTGATGCAAGCGAGTTATTATTGCCTGTCATCCCCTCGGTCGTTCTTGAAATTGATGCAAATCACCGTTTCATTTGCGTACATCTCATCCCGGGCCTACTTGACGAATCGGACGATTGAATTCATCATATTGGAGAATGGACGATAAGCGTTTTTGGGTTGGTCTGACTTTAGTACGCGGCATCGGTGCCGTGCGATTGCAAGCATTGATTGATCATTTCGGTGATGCGGCTTCCGCGTGGCAAGGAGCACCCGATGAATTGCATGCCGCGGGATTAGGCTCTAAAGTTATCGAGCGATTGATCGAGGCTAGGAAAAGTGTTGACCTGGATCAACTATGGGATAGGATCGTCGCGGCGGGAATCAAAATCCTAACGTGGGATGACGAACTCTATCCGCCGCGATTAAAAGAAATTGAACAACCCCCGCCTGTTTTATATGTGCGCGGTGATTTATTACCCGAAGATCATTTTGCCAGTCGCGATCGTCGGCACGCGAAAAATCACGCCGTATGGTCGTCAGGTGACGGAAGAACTCTCGGCATTTCTCGCGGCGAATGGTGTGACCGTTGTCAGCGGGTTAGCCCCGCGGCGTGGATGCCGTGGCGCATTCAGCCGCGATTAAAGCCGGAGGGCGAACGATGGCCGTTTTAGGGTCCGG
>CAWKNE010000005.1:0-147980 GCA_963850945.1 uncultured Chloroflexia bacterium
GTCTAATCGCCATCGTGGAGCCAGCCGCCAACTGCGCGGCTGGCAATAAGGTCACATGAAGCCGCGGAGGAATGCAAGCACAATTGGCTTGCCGTGATAATCAGATAAGCAGATAAGATTCCCTTTTATATCTTGAGTTTTCCACTCAATCGCCAGTTCACCCGGATGCAATAGATCAGTCATTAGATATTAACTCTTTGGCTTTCTTCCAAATTTCAGCAAACATTTTCACGGTCAATTTGCCGGTCAATGTATTTTGCTGGCTGGGATGATAGGAACACAGCAACCATGTTCCATCTGTCAATGGATATAATGCACCGTGAGCGAATTTCCATTTGAAATTACGGGCAGAATATATGCGCAGGACTCTTCTCAAAAGCTATCCGACCTAAAACAACGATCACTTTCGGTTTCAGCAATTGAATTCGCTGCTCCAGAAACGGCTGACAGTTATCGAGTTCTTCATTCGTCGGCTTATTAGCTGGCGGTGCACAGCGACCCGAAGCGGTGAGGAACATGTCATGCAGAGTCAAATCATCGTCTCGACTGATTGCATCGGGTCGACTCGCAAAGCCGGCGCGATACAACGCAGGATAAAGAAAATTGCCCGAACCATCTCCGGTAAATTGGCGTCCTGTGCGATTCGATCCATGTGCGCCGGGTGCGAGTCCTACAACGAGCACGCGCGCTTTGTGATCACCAAATCCCGGAACGGGTTTGCCCCAATAATCCCAATCCTTGTATGCTTTGCGTTTCGTCTGTGCCACTTCTTCGCGCCATTGCACCAGCCGCGGACATTTGCGGCAGGCAATGATTTCGTTATTGAGCGAATCAAAATCCACACACCCATTCTACCCCACTTGAAATTCGTCCGTTTTCCATTACACTATACATAAACCTGAAGGAGGTCGTATGAAACCTTTCCGCAAAAATCTTGCCATCGCCATTGACGGCGGCGGCATCAAAGGTGTGATCGTCACGAAGGCACTTTCAATGGTCGAGGAACAGTTGGGATATCCGCTTCACGAGCGGACAGGGCTCACTGCGGGCACATCCACAGGCTCAATCATAGCGGCCGGATTCGCCTCGGGAATGGAAGCAAAGACACTCAACGAACTCTATCTGGAGCTTGGCAATGAAATCTTCCACCAAAGTATCCGCACCTGGCTATGGCCGTTGTTCAATTACCGGTATCCAAATCAGCCGCTGAAAAAAGCGTTAGGTAAATATCTCAGCGATAAAAGGGTCGCTGAGATATGGAAGGCCAAGCATCCTATTGATGTGGTCATCACCACCTTCGACATTGTTGAAAGCCGTACACGCTTTATCAAGCCATACAAGAGCGACTATGAAAATTGGTCAGTGGTCAAAGCCGTGATGGCCTCCGCTGCCGCACCGACCTATTTCCCGTCCATAGACGGACGCTATGTGGATGGCGGCGTTGGCTCTTATGGCAATCCATGTTATCTCGCCGCCTATGAAATGATGTTTGCCTTGCAATGGAAGTTGGAGGAGACTACGCTCATCAGCATCGGCACCGGACGCGATCCGAATACGATCAAACCGGGCGAAGTGAATCATTTCCTTCCACTTCGATATATCACGCCGATCCTTGGCGCTTTTCAAACCTCCGCCGCGGATCAACAAGTGGATCTCGTAACAAAGCTTTTCCATCAATTGGATTTCCGCCGCTTCCAAGTGGACCTCAAGACAAGCTTTCAAATGGATGACTCATCCAGCATCCCTGAGCTAGTCCATTATGGCGAAGAGCTTGGAGAGATGATGCTGAACGATAAAACGGACCGCGCCATGAACATCATCCCCACGGCGATTCCGGGAATCACAAAATAAGCATCGCATCGCCAAACGAGTAAAAGCGATAGCCCGCGCGGATCGCGGTCCCGTACGCCGACAAAATCCGCTCGCGCCCGGCGAACACGCTAACCAGCATAATCAGCGTGGACTTCGGCAAATGAAAGTTGGTTATCATCACATCCACGATTTTGAATTGATACCCGGGAAGAATATAAAGTGATGTAGAACCGATGAAGGGGGATATTCGGGAGTCGTGATTCTCGATTGCTGCTGATTCCAACGTTCGCACAGAAGTTGTGCCAATGGCAATCACTCTACCGCCCGATTGTTTCGTTTGGTTGATCAGATTCGCGGTCTCTTGATTCAACTCACACCACTCGGTGTGGATTTTATGCTCCTGCGGATTATCTTCCGTGACCGGCGCAAAGGTATCGAGTCCGACATGAAGCGTGACGTACGCAATCTTCACGCCTTGCTGTTGCAACTCCTCCAACAAGCGCGGCGTGAAGTGCAGACCCGCAGTCGGTGCGGCGGCGGAACCCGGTTCGCGCGCATAAACAGTTTGATAACGTTCAGGATCTTTCAATGATTCGTGAATATACGGCGGCAATGGAACATGGCCAATCTTTGGAAAATATGGCTCAATCGGTTCAGCAAATCGAATGAGCCGTTCTGATCCATTCAATACCTTAACAATTTCGGCTTGTGGTCCGTCTTCGACTTTTATTTTAGTGGCTACGCGTATACCTTTTCCACCGACAAGACATTGCCAAGTCAACTCATCCTCGCGGCACAGAAGAAGCAACTCAATGCGTCCGCCCGTTGACTTGCGCGCATAAATCCACGCCGGGATCACGCGCGTCTGGTTCAACACCAGCAAGTCATTGGGACGAAGATATTCGCCGATCTCGCGAAAGATTTTGTGTTCCAATGTTCCCGTGTCGCGTTGAAGGACAAGCAACCGCGAAGAATCGCGCGGCTCAATGGGTGTCTGTGCGATGGAGGATTCGGGAAGGTTATAGTCGAAGTCGGCGGTTTGCACTAGCAACTCTTAAGCAAGACGATTAATTGAATTATACCGGTATCGTCCTTGAACGAGATTCCATTTTACAATATACGAACAAAATTACAAAAGATGGGTTCGGTGTAAGAAAAGTTCAGTCGTTCGGTGTGCCTAAACCTGTGACATTATCCCAGCCAGGACCAGTGAACTGTTTGGGTGAGCCGGAATAATTATCGAAGGTTTGGAGACGATCCACCGTGCCATTTGTATCATCAGCGCCATTGACTACTGCGCGCAACAGTAATCTTAACGGACCGGACATCATCAAACGCGCTGGAGTTGGCTAAGATGCGTACCCAAGGCGCGATTTTTTGGTTAAAGATTTCGGCAAGAGGAAAGTACGCCGCCTGCTATTTCTCAAAATGATATACTTCCCTTATGCCCGAACGGATTGGTATCTTCGGCGGAACGTTCGATCCGCCTCATCTCGGACATTTGATTCTGGCGTCTGAAGCCCATGCCCAACTCAAGCTGAGGCGTTTGCTGTGGGTGCTGACACCTGTCCCGCCGCATAAATTGAATCGGCCCATCAGTTCATTGGATGATCGTTTGGCAATGGTCAAACTCGCATTGAAAGATGAGCCAGCCTTTGAACTCTCCAGCATCGAGATCAAACGTCCCGGCCCGCATTACACGCTGGACACCATCCACGTTTTTTCAGAACAATATCCAAATGCCGATTTGATCCTTTTGCTTGGAGGCGATTCTCTGCGCGATCTTCCAACATGGCATCGTCCCACGGACCTGGTAGCGGCGTGCCATCAAATCGGCGTGATGCGCCGCCCCGGCGATTCGATTGACATGGCTGAGCTGGATGCGCAGATTCCCGGCTTGAAAGCCAAAGTCAAATTTGTCGAAGCGCCTTTGCTTGAAATCGCCTCGACTAAAATCCGGCGCCACGCGGCGCGGGGTTTGCCGTTTCGCTATTATTTGCTCCCCGCTATATATCAATACATTCAAGAACATAAATTATACAAATAAAACTGCCAGCGGATCCGCTGGCAGTTTTCTAATCTTACGCATCCAAATGATACGTATGATACGTGTTCTGACACGGGTTGCCCCAGCAGATGTGCATCTCGCGCGCCGTCAGGTCAATGACCATGGCATTAATGGTTTTCTCGCGGTCGAGTGGGTCCGTCCATTCGACGGCATGATTGCAGATCGAATTCGAGAAGTTAACATGATCCTTTTGAATGGCCTGAAGCGTCTTGATGGAATGCGTCTGGCTTTGACGTAACAGGCGATCGGCGCGGAAATATCGAACGCGTGAAGCGATCAATTCCTCCGGCTCGCTTTCGATTTCCTTCATGCTCGGTGCAAGATAGTGATTGGTATGCACCAGATAACCGTCCGTGCCGTGAAGAATCTCAGAGCGCCGCGCTGAAACTTCGATCGAATACAATTCGCCGCTTTCATGGATCAGCATGTGGTTATAGCCTGCCGCACGATGAGGGACCAATGCGCGGCCGATGGCGCTCGAGATACGACGCGAAGCCAATACCGCACGTGATACCACGAGCCGCGGAATCCCAATACGCGAATCGGCTGGATATACTGAGTCGATTAATTGGGCAAGACCAAATGCGTTGAATCCGACATTGCACAGGAGTCCGCCATATGTCATGGCAAGGAACGGCGGTTCATCCGTTGGCTTGGCAGAGACCACATACACATCGTCTTCATCTTCAGGAACCCAATCCTCATTGTGTGCCGCCAACACGTGACCATCGGCCGTGCGCTGTTCGTTCACTGCAAAGCTCGTGCAACGCGTGAGATGCAAAGCATCCGTAGTGACTGCTTCCATTACATTGAGCGTCACTACATCGTCAAGGGCTACGTTTGCGCCTTCGGCAATGCCGCGCATCTCATCCACATATTTTGGATAGCGCTCCTCGGCGAACGGCAAATACTTGCGCGATTAAATCTGCGCTCCTTCCCATGTCAATTCAAGTTGGTCATAAGCCAAGTCAATCAGCACGTGCGCATCCGCGATGCTATGCTGGACTTGTCCGCGGCAAGCTTCGCCGATCTGGCGCCCCATCTCTGAGTGACTCCCGTAAATCTAAATCAGCGGCGGAGGTGAAGTGTGAACTGGTGTGTTGGGAATTTCCATCTTAGACAACATAATGATTCTCCTACTCGTTTTGCATTGAACAAATAATCTTTGATAATTATAAATCATGTGAGAGTCTATCCCATCGCAAGACAAAAGTGTGGTTAAATAGAACCATGATAGCAACCTTGCGCGGCGAAGTGAGTCAAATCGAAGAAAATGCTTTGATTGTTGAAGTGGGCGGAGTGGGATTGCGCGTCTTTGTCCCCGCGCCTTTGCGCGGACGGCTCAAAGCGGGTGAAGTGATTTTGCTTTATACCCATCTGATCGTCCGGGAAGACGCGCTGATTCTTTACGGCTTCGAGTCTCAACCGGACCGCGAATTATTCAATATCCTTTTGGGTGTGGATGGTGTTGGACCGAAGGTGGCGCTTTCGGTTCTATCCACACTGACATTGGATGCCGTTCAACACGCGGTGTTCACCGAAGAGCCGGACATTTTGAGCCGCGTTCCCGGCGTGGGCAGGAAGACTTCTCAAAAGATCATCCTTTATTTGCACGACAAGCTCAAGCCCACCGATGCTTTGGCAAAGATCGCGGCGCTATCAGACAAGGATAGCGAGGTCCTCGCGGCGCTGACCTCCTTGGGTTATTCAGTCGTCGAAGCGCAGACTGCAATTCAATCCCTGCCGAAAGATGCGCCCGATGATGTGGAAGAACGATTACGATTGGCGTTGCAAAACTTTACGGGAAAATAATTTCAATTGTCATTGCGAGGAACGCAGCGACAACACTTGCACCTGCGCCAAGTGCAGGTGAGCAATCTCAACTAACTTTTGAACAATCAATTTCATGAACACATGAGATTGCCACACTGAAAGAACGCAGTGCAGGCGACCTGCTTTGCAGGTCTCGCAACGACATCCAATAATTTTATAAACTTACTTTAATCGGTGCGCTCATTTTGAGCAATTCGCCTTCAGCGAGTTTGGTCAATGGAATCAAAACGTGGAAGTCACCGCAGGATCGAAGGTAGTCATTGGGCGGCAAAAGTCTACCTGAATTCTTCAAATGGTATATCATTGGGATCATGGAACCTATTTTTGAATTTCACGTTTCGCGCCAAGCGCGGCAGAAATATCAGTTCGATGAAACTCTCTTCGCGACGGACGGCCGCGTCATTCTTTCTGACGCTTCGACTTCGCTCAGCGCAGGCTTTTCAGCGGCGCGCCGTTTCGCCGAACGAATCTACGCGGTGAGCGGACGCCTCGTTCCTGCCTCCGATATTTATGCACTGGGGTTGATGGATGAAATCCTGCATCTCATCATCCGCCAATACGAGAAACAGAATCCCGGCGTAATCACGCGGGCTTTGGATTCTTTGCAGTCCAATCTCGGCGCGCGGCTCGATGAGACGTTGTTTAAATTCATAGATGAGTTTCCACCCGTTGCGGTGTATCGCGGCGAGATGACGGTACAAGATTATCTTTCCCTCACCCCGGCCCCTCTCCCACAGGGAGAGGGGAAAGGAGTGAGAGAGATTTCGATGGAAGAAATGTTATTGGTGAACGTTGCCAACAATAATCCTGCGGCACAATCCTATAAGGAACTCTTCGACAATTCTGTTTTAAATCAAACGGCATACGCTGATTCAATTACCTTACTCGGCGACTTCTTTTCCAAACAACCACCGATGAATGGCGCAGGGAAAGGCGAGAACTCTGTATGAAATACTGGTCGCGCCAAGCAAGGCCTCGCCATATTCGCTGGAAGGTCAGTTGCAATTCCTGTTGGATAAATGGGGAAATTTGCTCGGCGAAGATATCATTCGCCGCATTTTGCGCGCCATAGATTTTGTGCGCGAAGAAGTCATCCGCCAGCACGGAGGCGGTGATTTTCATCCAACGATGGAAGCGCCAACGTATGGTGGCGCGTATTCGGAATACGAAAGATACAGCACCGATAAAGATTGGATGCCGCGGCTCGTTTTGATAGCCAAGAATTCATACGTTTGGCTGGAACAGCTCTCAAAGAAATATGGACGTTGGATAAAAACGTTAGATCAGATCCCTGATGAAGAGCTTGATCTGCTACGAGATCAAGGCTTCACCGGCTTGTGGCTGATCGGTTTATGGGAACGCTCGCGCGCCAGCCAGCGAATGAAACAACGCATGGGCGACGCGGAGGCGGTCGCTTCAGCTTATTCACTCCATTCGTATGATATTGCAAATGATTTAGGCGGCTGGGACGCGCTCAGCAACTTGCGCGCCCGCGCCTGGCAGCGCGGCATTCGTCTCTCTGCGGATATGGTTCCAAATCATATGGGCATTGACTCGCAATGGATGATCGAACATCCGGATTGGTTTTTATCCTTGTCCCATCCTCCCTATCCATCCTATTCATTCCGCTCCGAAAATCTTTCCGATGATGTTCGCGTTGGCATTTATCTTGAGGATCATTACTATGGCAAGACCGACGCGGCGGTCATCTTTCAACGACGCGATCATTACACTGGCGATGTCCGTTATATCTATCATGGCAACGACGGCACATCTTTTCCGTGGAACGACACTGCACAATTGGATTATTCTCAAGCGCAAGTGCGTGAAGCGGTCATTCAAACCATTTTGCATGTGGCGCGCAACTTCCCCATCATCCGTTTTGATGCGGCGATGACGCTCGCCAAGAAACACATCCAACGCTTATGGTTTCCCGAACCCGGCACCGGCGGCGCGATCCCGTCGAGAGCTGAGTACGGAATGACCCGGTCCGAGTTTGACGCGGCGATGCCGCAGGAATTTTGGCGCGAAGTCGTGGATCGCGTCGCGGCGGAGGTCCCCGATACGCTTCTTCTCGCTGAAGCATTCTGGCTGCTCGAAGGATACTTCGTCCGTACACTGGGCATGCATCGCGTCTATAACTCGGCGTTCATGCACATGCTGCGCGATGAAGACAACGCCAAATATCGCATGGCGATCAAGAACACGCTGGAGTTCGATCCGCAAATTCTCAAGCGTTACGTCAACTTCATGAACAACCCGGATGAAAAATCAGCCATCGAGCAATTTGGCAACGGCGATAAATATTTCGGCGTTGCAACGGTGTTATCCACGTTGCCCGGCTTGCCGATGTTCGGCCACGGGCAAATTGAAGGCTATCGCGAAAAATATGGGATGGAGTTTCGCAAACCAAAATGGGATGAACAAATTGACGAGGGCTTGGTGCGCGGACACGAATGGAAAATTTTTCCGCTCCTGCATCGCCGACACCTGTTCGCCGATGTTGGGAATTTCTTGCTCTACGACTTTTTTACTGCCAACGCCAGTGTGGACGAAAATGTCTTTGCTTATTCAAATCGTTATGGCGACAACCCTTCGACAGGCTCAGGGCAAGCCGCGCTTATCATCTATCACAACCGGTTTGCGGATACGCGCGGCTGGATCAAAACTTCCGCGGCGTATCTCGATAAAGGTTCAGGCGATCTGCGACAGAAATCTCTAGCCGAAGGACTGAGTTTACCATTCGAAGGTTTTGTGATCTTCAAGGACTACGTTACGCATTTGGAATATATCCGCTCGTGCGCGGGGTTGTGGGAAAAAGGTTTGTATGTTGAACTCAATGCGTATCAGTGCCACACGTTTATGGATTTTCGATTTGTGGAAAGTAGTGAATGGGAAATAGTGAATAGCGCGCTGAAGGGCGCGGGTGTCGAAGTCCATGCAAGCGAAGTTTGATGAGATGTTTGGCATGAAGGAAGTGGTTGAGAAAAAAGAAGTAATAAGCGCGAAGAAGATTGCAAACCCTTTGAATTCGCTCAGGGCAAGCCGAAAAGCGAAATCTGCATCGAAGAAATTAACCGAGAAGAAAACTGCTGTGAAGCCGAAGAAAGCAGTGATGAAAAATGTCAAGCCTGTGACTAATAAGATTGTAAAGCCTAAGAAGATTACTGCCAAGAAGCCGAAGAAACTTGTCAAGAAAGATAAGGTGAAAAAGTAGAAAAAAAACCATCCGAGATAATCTTAGCACCGGAATTGCAATATTCAAGCACTTCATCTTAGTCCCATCTGTGGTTAAATTGCGCCCATGCGAACCATTTACTTCTCGCCTCATCTTGATGATGCCATCCTCTCGGCAGGAGGCTGGATTTACGATCAGACTCAGGCGGGACATTCAGTCGAGATCTGGACGTTCATGTGTGGCTTTCCGGATGGAACGGAGTTGACGGATTTTGCGAAGTCACTTCACACGGAATGGGGAACCAGTTCCGCCGAAGAAACAATTCGCGTCCGACACGCGGAAGATCAGCGAGCCGCGGCGATGGTTGGCGCCAAAGCCGTCCATTTTGATTTTCTGGACTGCATCTATCGCCGCGGGAGGAAAGGTGAATCGCTATATACCGATGTCTTCGTGCCTTTGCATGAAGCCGAAACTGATTTGCCGGCGCAGGTTGCGCAAGTGATGATCGCCTGGCTGAAGCCTGACGATTTCGTCATCGCTCAATTGGCAATTGGCGGGCACGTGGATCACTTCATTGTGCGCAACGCGGCAGAATTGCTTCATCGTTCCATCGCCTGGATTGAAGACATTCCGTATTTATTGAATTATCCGGACGATCTCGCGCCGAAAACAGCCAGGATGAAAGATTCTGCCCAGCCGGTTTCGGAAGCCGAACTCAAGGTCTGGCAGGACGCGATTGAAATGTACGCCTCGCAATTCTCGACTTTGTTCAATTCCCCGGAGATCATGCGTCAAAAAATCAGCGGATACTGGTCGGAACGGAAAGGCATCCGGTTTTGGCGGCCCGCCCAGATAAATTAAAGCCGCACTTGCATCGGGTTTTAAATCGTGATATATTAAGCCCGCCGTTGCAAATGGCACTTAATTGCATCCTGTACAGGATGCAAATTCTTTAGTAAGGAAAGTATTATGACTGCGAAATTCCTGACAAAGGAAGGTTTTCAAAAGCTTCAAGACGAACTTGAGCACCTGCGCACCGTTAAGCGCCAGGAAGTGGCTGACCGCTTGCACGAGGCCATGGAAGGCGGGGAGCTTATCGAGAACGCCGAATATGAGGCCGCCAAAAACGAGCAGGCTTTCGTCGAAGGCCGCATTCAGGAATTGGAAATTTTGTTGGCTTCGGCGCGCGTGATCGAGGAAGAAAAAGAAAAAATCGCCATCAATTGGGTACGGTGGAAATCGGTTCAACCGTGACCATTCAGGAGCAGGGTTACGATCCTGAGTCTTATATCATCGTCGGCGCAGCAGAAGCCAATCCACGCGAAGGGAAAATCTCGAACAAATCGCCGATAGGCAAGGCTATTTTAAATCATGAAGTCGGCGATACGGTGCATGTCGAAACGCCGGATGGAACCTATAAAGTCAAGATCATCAAGGTCAAGTAAATCGAGGATTGATTTAGCGGCCCCGTGCGTCTGCAATTAGGCCGCGCGGGGCTTTTTGTTTTTGCCTCTCCATTCCTCACCCCGCCCCTCTCCCTTCCTCCCCTGCAGGGGAGGAAGGGGAGGGTGCCCGTAGGGCAAGTGAGGGTTAGAAAGGCTAGGATGGACTGAATGCCAGAATACACTTCTCTTGAAAAAATCCGTTTGCAAAAAATAGAAGAGCTTCGCGCAGAGGGCGTGGAGCCTTACCCCATGCGCGCGGAACGGACACACACCAGCGCCCAAGCCATTGCCGAATTTGAAACGGCAGAGAAAAGTGCTTCGTCAGGCTCAGCACGTGAAGTCAAGGCGACGCTGGCGGGACGCATCCGAGCCACGCGCGCCATGGGCAAGATCTCATTTGCCCATATTGAAGACGGCGCCGGAAAAATTCAACTCTTCCTTCGCATCAATGAGTTAACTCAAGAACGCGTCGACTTCTTCAACAAGATGTTCGACATTGGCGACTTTATTCAAGCCTCAGGCGTGATGTTCCGCACCAAAACCGGCGAAGTGACGCTTCACGTCCACGACTTCAAACTGCTTGCCAAAGCAGTGAGTCCACTGCCTGCTGACAAAGATGTGACGCAGGAAGATGGCACCGTGATTCGTTATGCCGCGTTGGAAGATGCCGAACTCCGCGCTCGACAACGCTATGCCGATTTGGCGGTCAATCCTGATGTGCGCGAGACGTTTCGTCAACGTGCCACAATCATCAAAGCCTTACGCGAATTCCTCGATGACAAAGGCTTCCTCGAAGTCGAAACGCCGATCCTGCAACCGATCTATGGCGGCGCGGCGGCGCGTCCATTCACCACGCATCACAATGAGCTGGATCAGGATATGTATCTGCGCATCTCGTTTGAACTTTATCTCAAACGATTATTGGTCGGCAACCTGGAAAAAGTCTATGAGATCGGACGCGACTTTCGCAATGAAGGCGTCTCTTACAAACACAACCCGGAGTTCACTCAATTGGAATTCTATTGGGCGTACGCGGATTATCTCAAGGTCATGGAATTGACTGAGCAGATGGTGGCGTATGCCGCTGAAAAAGTTACGGGCCGCACAAAGATCAGACATGGCAATTATGAGATCGAGTTCAAACCGCCGTGGCGCAAACTCGAAATGCGACAAGGAATTTTGCAAGCATCTGGCATTGACATCGCTGAACACAAAACGGCCGATGCGTTATTCAAAGCGATTGTGTCGAAGCACAAAGATAAAACTCCCGATCCCAAAGCGACGCGCGGCAAACTGATTGACTTTATGTTGAGCGAGTTTCTTGAACCAACACTAATCCAGCCAACATTCATCTATGATTATCCGCGCGATATTTCGCCGCTGGCGAAGTCCAAGCCGGGCGATCCGCTGACCGTCGAACGCTTCGAGGGTTACGTGGCGGGCTTTGAATTATGCAATGCGTTCACCGAGTTGAATGATCCGCTTGATCAGGAACAGCGCTTCATCGAGATGGGACGCGATTACGCCGCTGACGATGCAGAGAAGCATCCGATGGACGAAGATTATCTGCGCGCCATGCGCTACGGCATGCCGCCTTGCGGAGGCTTCGGCATGGGTGTGGATCGTCTCACTATGTTGTTGACGGATAAACATTCCATCCGTGAAGTGTTGTTATTCCCGGCTTTGCGGAATGAAGAATAAATCAAAACGCAAATCGCAAAACGCAATTTACGTTTTATGTTTTGCGCTTTGTCAATTGCGTTTTAAAATCTCTGCATGAATAAAACCATCCTCATCCTCGGCGACACTCTCACCTTGCTCATCATCACGCTGATTGGCTTTGCCACTCACGGCGAGACTTCAATTTCCTTTTTGCCGCGCATGTTGACCACGTTCATTCCGCTCCTCATCGGATGGTTTCTGCTTGCCCCATGGTTTGGATTATTCACCCCCACCCAGCCTCCCCCATTTTCAAAAGGAAAATGGGGGAGGTGGCGCGTTACCCGCGGTTCTTTGCGGGAAGCGACGGAGGGGGTAATAAAGGCAGGGCTTGCCATGCTCTTCGCAGGACCGCTGGCAGTTGTCTTGCGCGGACTAATCCTCAACGCGCCGATCATTCCAATCTTTGCCGTGGTGCTCAGTGCGACGTCAGCATTGGGAATGATGATTTGGAGAGCATTGTATTTCCTTTTGAGTCCCAAAATACGAAAAGATTAACCACCATTTTCATTCATAAGAGGCCTGATAATATACTTATCTATTGCCTCTGTTGTTTGAGCAATCATGAAATGCATGGCTTCGACTTCAAGCAGAGTGAGCGTGATTTGTGGCTTTCCTGTTTTCCAATCAATCACAATAATTTGAAATGTACCAGTACTATCGTCTTTCCATTGAAAAGACCAATGTGCAAAACCATCGCGTGTTTTTCTAAAAAGATCGCTATTGAATGCATCGCGTGCTTCACTAAGGAGTGGAAATCTAGAGGGTTCAGATCGCAAACGTATGTTAATCGGCGATCTAATGTCGTCCCGGAGCAATCGACCAAGCGGTCCATTTACGATAAGAAAAGTTGGCAACCAGCGGACTATATGCCAACCTGGGCGAGCTAAGGCTCGTACATCAATGGGAGCATCTTTCCAGTGAAATGCTGTCGCCATCGCCAAGTGAGCAAGCAAAGAATCCAGCGATTGTTGAATAATCGGATTTTCTTGCAAGTAGACTTTGGTTTTTTGGTTACATTCAGGTTCACTATTTAGTTCTTTGCACTCAGTTGCCAAGTCCGATATAGGATCATCTCGCTCAACCCATGACCGGCAGATACGTTTCTCTCCAAGACAGTGTTTCTTAAAGGGTCGGATAAGATTGGAGAATGGCTAAATTCGACCAAACTTACCCGACCGACCTAAAGTATACCGAATGGCAGTTAATAATGGAATTCTTTCCGACCTATCAACGGGGTTGACCTCGCAAATGGGAAATGTGGCAGATCCTGAATGCGATCTTGTATGTGAACCGCACGGGTTGCCAATGGTGCATGTTGCCGACCGATTTTCCGCCTTGGCCGACTGTTTATGGCTATTATTGGCGTTGGAAACGGAATGGACTGTGGGTGGCGCTCAATAAAGCCCTGGTTATGCAAGTGCGTCAGAAAGCCGGGCGAAATCCCCAGCCGAGTGCTGCGGTCATTGATAGCCAAAGTGCCAAAACATCGGAAGGAGGCGAAGCACGCGGGGTGGATGTGCATAAGCAGACGCCGGGGCGCAAACGGCACTTGGTAGTTGACGTTTTGGGACTGGTCTTGTTGGTGGTGGTGCATAGCGCAAGTGTTCAAGATGCTGTGGGTGGCTACCAAACTTTACAAAAATTGTTTGAGCTCATTAAAGGCAGCGTTCATAATCGTTGGTGTCGCTTGAAGCTGATCTGGGCTGACGGTGCTTATGTTTCAATCGTGAAGGCTATTCGCCAGCAATTCGGTTGGGTTCTGGAAATCGTAAAACGTTCTGATGCTATAAAAGGATTTCACATCCTGCCTCGGCGTTGGGTGGTGGAACGCACCTTTGGTTGGTTGGGTCGTTATCGCCGTCTATCTCGCGACTTTGAGCATACCGTTTCATCCAGCGAACCGATGGTTTATATTGCCAGCGTTCGTCACATGCTGAAAATGGTCGCAACCTGACTTAAGAAACACTCTCTTAGCAAAACAAATAAAGTGCGCTCAATCTCATCTCTAATCATGTGTGTAACGCCGCAATCGGTTAGAATTGAATAAGTATAGCAAATCGGCTGACAAAATACAATGGACGAACCCGCCCTCATTCAATCCGCGCAACGCGGCGACCTCGATGCCTTCAACACGCTCGTCTTGCATTATCAAGATGCGCTCTTCAACACCGCCCTGCGCATCCTCGGCGATGACGATCTCGCCGCAGATGCCACGCAGGACGCGTTCCTTTCCGCATTTCAACATCTCAATTCCTATCGCGGTGGATCATTCAAGGCTTGGGTGATGCGCACCGTCACGAATGCCTGTCTCGATGAACTTCGCCGCAAGAAACGCAGACCCACCACGCCTCTTGAACCCGATACTAATGATGGCGATGAAATGGATTTGCCTCGTTGGTTGGCTGATCCGCATCTAACGCCCGAACAACAAGCCGAAGCCGATGAACTCGAACACGCCATTCAACATTGTCTCGATGCTCTTCCCGTTGAATTTCGCGCCGTCGTTGTGCTTGCCGATCTTCAAGGTCTCGATTACACCGAGGTCGCCGCGGCAATCCGCGCTCCGCTTGGCACCATCAAATCGCGTCTCGCTCGCGCTCGCATCCGCCTGCAAGAATGTCTGCAAGGCTTCGCGGAACTTCTACCCGCCGCGTTTCGTCTGCAAGAGGAACGATCATGAATCCCCGCGATCTCGAACTCCTCTCTGCCTACTTGGATGGACAACTCAATCCATCGGATTCCGCGCGACTCGAATCCCGCCTCTCTTCGGATGAAAGTCTGCGTGCCGCTTTAGATAATTTGCGCTCAACCCGCGGCTTGCTCCGCCAACTCCCCTCTCGACGTGCTCCGCGCAACTTCACATTGACTCCGCAAATGGCTGGCATCAAACCGCCCACGCCGCGCGCTGTTCCCATTTTCCGTTTTGCAACCGCGCTGGCAACTTTCTTATTCGTCATTTCATTCGTGATCAATGGATTGATTTCGTTATCGGCTCCAAGCTTTGCCGCGGCTCGAGTTCCATCAGCAGTTGGCGGCGCGGCTCCATTATCTGCCGCACAAGAATCCGCACCATTCGCTCCGCTCGCGACACAAGCGCCCGCGCTTCCGCTCGCGGCAATCGCTCCAACAGAGACTTCTCCGCGTTTGATGTCTGCTTCGCCAATGACCACTAAAACTCCCCTGCCGTCAAGCGCTGGCCTTCCGCCAATCGCAACTGATACCCCAACGCCGGAGATTGTCGTCAAATCCATTGCACCTCAAGTTGAGAATAGCCAACCAATTCATGGTCGGAACGAATCTCCAGTGCCGTTTGATTTAGAAATCCTCTTTGGGATTTTAGCGATAGGTTTCGGCATCACGGCTTGGATATTGCCCCGAAATAATGAAAGTAATTTCCGCAAAAAATGGAACAAGAAATAACATAAATGTCATTACGAGGAGCGACACTTGCGCCTGCACACAAGTGCAGGTGAGCGACGTGGCAATCTCAAGTAACAATCAATTGGCTGTTAGATGAGATTGCCATACCGAAAGTACGCAGTGCAGGCGACCTCTGCGGGGTCTCGCAATGACATATTTACAAAAAATGGAACCTAAAATAAATTTCTGTCCACGTTGCGGATCAACAGTCAGCTTGCAGGAAAAGTTTGGCAGGCTCCGCGCAGTTTGTTCAAATTGCGGCTGGATTCATTTTGCCGACCCGAAAGTCGCCGCGGCAGTCATGGTTGAACAGGATGGGCGCGTGTTGTTAGTGCGCCGAGTTCAATGAACCTTTCCGCGGACTGTGGACTTTGCCAGCCGGTTTCGTCGACGCAGGCGAAGATCCGGCGCGAGCCGCGGAAAGGGAATGTTTGGAAGAGACCAGCCTGACGGTCCGCGTGACGCGAGTGATGGATGTGATCGCGGGCCGCGAGCATTCGCGCGGTGCGGACTTCATCATTGTTTATGCCGCGCAACTTATCTCTGGCGTCCCTCAGGCTTGCGATGACGCCGATCAAGTCGGATGGTTTGAACGATCCAACCTGCCGCCGTTGGCATTTCGCGCCACGCAAAAAGTGTTGGGCGAAAATAAAAGTTAATGAATTGGAAAATCACAAATGAAATTAAGATTATGTGCTTTGATGATCTTGCTCTTTACTGTGAGTTGCAGTGGCATTACGCCGACGCCAGCAATTCCTGCCAGCAACCTGACTACGTTCACGGATCAGAACAAGTATTATCAAATCCAATTGCCAAAGGATTGGAAGCATGATCAATCTTCGGGCAGTGATTATTATATGGATACATTTACATCGCCCGATGGCAATGCAGTGATCCAAAATATCGCGTACGATGATGGTACGCCGATTTCCGGTTCGACCAACGCGCAATTTGCACTGGACTTGCTTGATAAGTATTTTAGTACGAATGGTCAGACCGGCTCCATCACGATCAGTGATACAAACATGGAGAATGATGGCAGTGAACGTTTGAGCTGGACATCTGCGACTGCGGATGCTTCGGGTATTTCATTTATCGAAGTCCGAAACCAAACCACGTTTCTGATTTTTACGGTGGAATGGAAAAATAAATATAAAAGCCAATACTTCAGTACTCTCGATCAAGTGACAGCGAGCTATACGGTTCCATAATTCACCCTTTAAAAATCAATCTATTTGAGTTGATTCTCCGAGTGCTGTTTGTGCTACAATTATTTTGTGAATGCGAATCTTCGTCTGCGTCCTTCCCAGATTGCCGGCCAGTGGTATGAAGGCGAGCCGCAAGCGCTTGCCCGCAGTGTCAACTCTTATCTCAACCATGCGCAATTGCCGGAACTTCATGGGGATGTGATTGGCGTGGTCGCGCCTCATGCCGGACATTATTATTCAGGTCCCGTTGCCGGTTATGCGTTTGCCGCGCTGCGCGGCCGGACCCGGATCTGGTCGCGGTTCTTTCGCCTTTTCATAACGTTCACAATGCTCCGCTGATTACTTCCGCGTACGACGCGTATGAGACGCCGCTCGGAACAGATTCCCATTGATAATGTTTCCGTTCAAGAGTTGGATACATTGTTGAAATCATCGCTTGGCTTTAGCTTGACGCGCATTTCCAATGACCCGGAGCATTCGCTTGAAATTGAATTGCCGTTCCTGCAACGTGTGTTGACTTCGGATTGGAAGTTGTTACCTATTATGGTCCGAGCTGTAGAGCCGCGCGTCTCTCAAGCACTGGGCAAGGCTCTCGCCAAAGTCCTTCAGGGACAAAATGCGATCCTCGTTGCAAGCACAGACTTATCTCATTATTACACTCAGGAAGCGGCTTTGGCTTTTGACAATGTGATGCTTTCCAAGATCAAAGCGTTCGATCCTGAAGGCGCCTTTGAAGTGGAACGCAGTGATAAAGGCTTTGCCTGTGGTCTCGGCGCACTGACCGCTGTCTTGTGGGCTTGCAAAGAACTCGGTGCAGATACTGTAAAGATTTTACATCATGCCACCTCCGGCGATGTCACCGGCGATTACAACGGTGTCGTTGGTTATGGCGCGGCGGCAATCTTAAAGAGCAAAACGTAAAACGCAATGCGCAACTTGCATAATGCGTTTTGCGCTTTGTGTTTTTTTATTTTGACATGTCATCCTTTATCCAACTTGCAGTAAACGTCCCGTCCATCGCGGGCGTTTTTGATTATGCCATTCCGCAATATCTTGCGGCACGCGTCGGCGTTGGACATCTGGTCATTGCGCCTTTTGGAAAGCAAACGGTTCAAGGCATTGTTCTTCAATTCATCGAACATCCTTCTGTAGCGCAAACAAAAGAAATCATCGAGCTGGTTGATCCTGATCCTGTTCTCACCTCGGCTCAAATCGCACTGGCTAAATCGTTAGCTGAATCAACTCTCTCGCCATTGGCATCTATCATCGGTCTCTTTTTGCCGCCCGGACTCAATCAGCAAACGGACACATTGTTTTCAATCCGCAAATCAGCTCCTGATCCCAAAATATTGAATAATGAATTATCTACAATTGCTTCTCGTTTACTAAAACTTTTGGAGGACAGAGGCTCTCTACGCGGTCGCCAGATTGATCGTCATTTTTCCAAAGTAAATTGGCGTAAGTCCGCGCAAGCTCTTGTGAAGCGCGGCATCTTATCGTCTCAATCCATTTTGCCTCCTGCCAGTGTCCGACCAAAGTTTGTTCGCACCGCGCAATTGGCGGTCGCGCCTGAAGTCGCAGAAGCCGCAATGGACGATTTGGGTAGCACAGATGCCACCCGGATACGCCGCCAAAAGGCATTGCGGTTTCTCGTGCGTCTGCCCGATGCGGTTAATGTCTCGTGGGTTTATGCCGAAAGCGGATGCAACCTTGCTGACCTTCAGGAACTGGCTGAACGCGAACTTATCCTTTTGCGTGAAACGGAAATTTGGCGCGATCCGCTAGAGAAAATCGAGATTCGGGAATCGGGAAATCGGGAATTTGGTATTGACTAAAGAACAGCAAAATGCCTGGCAACAAATTGATAAAGCATTTTCGCAATTAGCCGAAAGCAAAGCCATCAAACCTTTTTTGTTGGATGGCGTAACTGGCTCAGGCAAAACCGAACTTTATCTGCGTGCAACGCAGGACGCGATTCGCCGCGGTAAACAAGCGATTATCCTTGTGCCTGAAATTTCGCTTACGCCGCAAATCGTCCGTCGTTTTCTGGCGCGCTTTCCGGGTCAGGTCGGACTCCTTCATTCCAAACTTTCCGAAGGTGAGCGCTATGACGCATGGCGCCGTGCTCGCAACGGTAAGTTAAAAATTATCATCGGGCCGCGCAGTGCGCTCTTTGCGCCTTTGCCCAATCTCGGTTTGATCGTTGCGGATGAATGCAATGACGATTCGTATTATCAATCCGAGCCGCCGTTTTATAATGCAGTGAACGCAGCTCAAACTTATGCGAGCATCTGCGGAGGCGTGTGCATTTTGGGCTCAGCGACGCCGAGCATCGTTCAACGATATCAAGCTGAAGTCGGGGAAAGCGTCCGCCTGGAATTAACTCAACGCATCGCGTCCGAGCCGGTAACGGATTCCGCAAAAAGCCTAAGATCTACCCCGATTCGCATTGTGGACATCCGCGCAGAATTGAAATCAGGGAACCGCGAAATCTTCAGCCACGAACTGACGGACGCACTTGCTTCAACATTGGAGCGCAGCGAACAAGCCATTTTATTTTTGAATTGGCGCGGCACAGCGACGTATGTCTTTTGCCGCGATTGTGGTTATGTAGTGAAGTGCCCGCGCTGCGATACGCCGCTGACCTATCATGTTTCATCCGGCGAGCAACTGCTTTGTCATCGCTGCGGCTATGCACGGCAAATGCCAAAGCAATGCCCTGAATGCAAGGGCGTGAACATCCGCGCATACGGATTGGGAAGCGAAAAAGTGGAAGCCGAGGTGCAAGCATTATTTCCGAAGGCGCGCACGCTGCGGTGGGATTGGGAAACGACGCGCCAAAAAGATGCGCATGAAATCATTTTGAGTCATTTTGCGGCTGGCCGCGCGGATGTATTGATCGGCACGCAAATGCTTGCGAAAGGACTTGATTTGCCGCGCGTAACTCTGGTCGGCATTGTGCTTGCGGACGTGGGACTATTTTTGCCCGATCCGTTCGCGGCGGAAAGAGTATTTCAGGTGTTGACTCAAGTCGCGGGCCGCGCCGGTCGTTCGTCGCTAGGTGGACGTGTTGTTCTACAAACGTTTGCGCCTGAGCATTACGTCATCCAAGCCGCGGCGTTCCATAATGTAAAAGGTTTTTATCAACATGAATTGAATCAACGCAAGCGGCTGGGTTATCCGCCGTTCAGCCAACTCGTGCGACTTGAATTTCGACATCCCGATCCGGTCAAAGCGGAAGAGGAAGCGCATAAACTCGCAGCAAAACTTCAAAGACAATTAGATTCAGAAAACTGGAAACTGCTTCCGATGATTGGTCCCGTGCCTTGTTACTTTTCAAAACTCGGCGGCGACTATCGCTGGCAAATCATTTTACGCGGTTCCGATCCGGCTTCTTTTCTGCGGGGTCGCGTGCCTGACCATTGGCGGGTTGAAGTGGAACCAATAAGTTTGCTATAATCGGCCCAATTTAGAAAAGGAGATCCGTATGCAATCGCTTACTCGTGGCTGGTCGTTTTTGCAGGAAGCCTGGCAGATGGCGTTCAAGGACAATGACTTGATCAAGCCGTCTTTATATTCCATGATTGTCGGGCTTATTATTACGATCATTGGGATCGTTCCGCTGATTGCGGCCGCGTTTCTGTTTGGCGGCGACAGCAGTCTCATCGGACAAATCGCGATGGTCATCATCGGCGCGATTCTTATTTTTGTCCATTATGTTGTCAGCTATATTTTTTCTGGAATGACTGTTTATCTCATCTATGGTTATCTCGCAGAAGGTGATGGACGCATGGATAAGGCTTGGGCGATTGTCCAGCGCGAGTTCTGGCATATCCTGAGTCTCGCCGCGGCTTCGACGGTGGTTAACTTGTTTACGAATTCTCTCCGCAGACGAAGCAGTCGGTCACGAAATGCCGCGGCAGGAATGATCGGCAATGCAGTTGGTGGAATCCTTGAAACGGTCTGGACGGAAGCGTCGTATCTCATCCTACCAGCGATGATGATCGAAGATGCGAAATCTGGTGACGGGCATCAAACGTGCAACCTATATCGCAAAGAATAATTTATTGTTGATCGGCGTCAGCACGGTCGGCGTGAAGTGGATCACGGGCTTCATCAGTTTTGTGCTCGGCGCAATTGGTTTAGTAATTGGGATTGGTCTCGGACTCGGAATCATTTCAATTTCCGGTTCAAGCACTATTGGCATCGTGCTCGGCATTGGCATCGGAGCGATTCTTTTCTTCCTCTTTGTAATGGTGGCAAGCGTCATCAGTTCGTATACGATGACCGCATACAATACTTGCTTGTTCCTGTGGGCACGCGATGTGGAAAAAGCGCAGGCTCAAGGACAATCCATGCAAGTTGCCGCGCCTGCTCCATTGGCGGCCGTGTTGGGTTAGAGAGTTTTTAACAAGGTTACTTTTTCAAACACAAAGGACACGAAGGTCACAAAGGAAAACGCATGAAATTAAAGGTCTTGTTCTGTCCTTTGTGTACTCACCTGCACTGCACCAAACGCAGTGCGGTGCAAGTGTGGTGTCCTTCGTGTTTAGACTTTTCCTAACAGAAATAGGAGAGCCAAGTTTAATGCAACCCGAGCGCAGACGTGAAATAGTGACATGGGACGAAGTGGATCGTCTCATTGATCATCTCATCCCTCAGTTCCGCCGCGAATATACCGCGATGGTGATGATCACGCGCGGCGGGATCGTTCCGGGCGGTTTGCTGGCAGATGCGATGAACATCACCCATATTCTCACGGCCGCAGTGGATTTTCCCGCACAATCTGAAAGCCAAAAATCCAAGCTGATGGCCTGGCCTGAATTTATTCAATTCCCTGCCGATGACAAATTGAGCGGCCGCCCGACTTTGATCGTGGATGATGTGTGGGGATCGGGACGCACCATCACGGCAGTCAAGAATCGGGTCTCTGCCGCAGGCGGATTCCCCGAAACGTGCGTTTTGCATTTCAATCCGTATCGAAGCCTGTTCGGTTCGGTCCGCCCCGATTATTACGCGGCAGTTACAGATGCCTTCATCGTCTATCCGTGGGAGATTGACCGCGGCGTGGATAAAATGATCCTCGGCGAAGAAGAGCCGCAATAGAAACAATCTATCAATCGGTCTTTTCATCGGAGCAATTTACTATGGAGAAAAAAACATCAGGTGCTTGGATAGTTCACCACACTCAGAAACTTCAGGGGGTAAAACTTGACACACCAGAATATGAGCAAATCGAATTTGCCGGAAAATGCGGTGCAATGCTGAATGCATTAGCAGGTTCAGAACAGAGTGAATTATCGCAGGAACGGGTAAATGCACTAGCAAAAGCAAACGGTATTTCGGTCCGAATGGAGCTTCCAATTATTCTGGATGAGCTTCAGAAGCAACGTCTTATTGATAAAGCAAACATGGGAATTGCAGTTTTAGGACTTACCACATCTCAGGTTCTGGAGCACACTGCTGATATATTTGAGGAAGCGTCTCCTGAAGTAGGTGAAAGGATCCTCAATCGAAATCGCAGAAAAGGCGTCTGATCTTCCTATAATAAAGGATGAAATCGCAGAATATATTTCCGATACATTTCATATTGCTAGTGCTGAAACTAGTGATGTTTTACAACAATGTGAACAAATAGGATTTTTTGATTCCGAAGAAGTCTCAGATCGATTAATTTATTTCAATGGTAATTTGTTTCGAAAGAGAGGATGTGAATAAGGCCAACGCAATACTTTCTTCTCTGAATGATCAGGACCGCCAGAATATGGTAGAGATAACAGAGAGATTAAAAATCTCTGCTTGCATAGCTAAAAGCGATGCACTTAGTATATTAGGAGACCAACTCTATTCTAAAATGTGTTCAATCGGATTAATTGACGAGAACTCCATAGGAAATAAATCTGGAACCTTTTCATTCATCACACGTCCAGCGGCATTTTCAAAGTTTACGAACTCAGTCGCTGACGATGCTTTTGACCTAGCAAAGGCATTCGTTACATCTCTGACTTATGGCATGGTTTCAAGTCCAGAAAGTCGCGGCAGAATAAAAATGATTGGAGCTTTGATGCAAAAGCTGATTAATGGCGGGCTTGTTGGACCTGCATCAGCGATAGGGCAGGATTACAAAATTCTTGAAATGAAGGGCGTAGTGGAAGTACAACTAGCTGATTATGGGCGTTTCTATATGCGGTTATTAAAAAAGGAAGTTGGACAATTGGCATTATCCGTTATTATGGAGGGTGAAGCAGTAGGAACATCACTTCTTGTGTTGCCGGGAGTTTCCGCAACTAAATACCAAGGCCCAGAAGCCAATAGAACGGTAATACGAAAGAAACAAGAAGAACCGATAAAGCGTGGAGTAGCACGATTGCTCAGCGATCTTCGTACAGGAGGTCTTCGATGACAGCAGGAAAATCAGGTCAAAAAGGTCTGGTTGCAGAGGAAGCACTTCGCAATTATTTTAGGAATACAGGCTACTTTGCTGTGAGAGGTATTTCGCTACGATATAAAAGATACGAAGTTAGTGGTGTAGATTTATGGTTATATTTAAAGACCACATCTCTTACCGCCGAACGAGCATGTGTTGATATCAAGCGCAAGCAAACACCCCAGGCCATGGAACGAGTTCTTTGGACAAAAGGATTAAAGGAAATTCTGGGTATTGATCACGCTATTGTAGTTACCTCAGATAATAGGATCGAGACTCGCGAATTTGGAATGGCACATGGTATTACTGTTTTACAGGGTGAATTTCTCCAACGTATTGTAGCTACAAACATTTCAAACGATCGACTTTCTGAGGAGGATCTATACTCCCTTCTTGAGCAACCTTGTGTAATTAATTCAAAAATCAATTGGCGTAGGTGGTTTATTGGTCTTAAGTCGCGTCTGCTCGACAGTTTGAATTTTGATGGTTGCAATAAATATATAAATGCTTCGAAACTTCTATTGAATGAATACCTTGCGACAAACAAGTCATCCGATGTCTCCGTTCGTTTGTTTTATCTATCACTGGCTTATTTTCTTATTTCTCTTGATTATGCAACCAGATCAATCGTTCAATTAGATATTAAAGCGCGTAGTTCGATACTAACAGATGGATTTCGTTATGGTGAGTCAGGGAAACAAAGAACAGAGGAAATAGTTCGCATGGCGCTTCAGCTATTAGGAGATGCGGGAAAAAGTGATATTTTTTCTCAGACCGCATTACAGAATGAGTTCGACAAACAATTATCAGAATACCGGGTAGAAATATTGGGCGAGTATTTTGCCAAGGCGGAATTCGATGAAAAATTTATTCTCCTTGGCGAGAACTTTTGAAGAGCTGGCTTATTCTAAATCTTTGATTCGTCCTCTTGATTGTAACAGCGAGCAAAAGGCTATTATTGGCTTGTTATGTGATCTACTCGGTTTTGATCGAAAAACGATAATTTGAAAGATTTTCGTTATTTTGCCGGTTTATATTTTCGCCCGCGCCAAGTAACACCCTGACCTGAAATCACTTTCCATGTTGATGTGAACATCATCGCCGCGAAGATCGCCGCGCCAAGCGGCGTGGTCAATGCATACCAACGCGGGATGTTCATATTGTGTGCGACCATGGCTCGGATATAAATCAACACGCCCCATAAAATCAATGCTTCGATCATAATTATGATTGCCGTTCCTCCGCCACCATCAAGAAACCAAAGCAAACCAAACAGTGGCCAAAGCGGAAGAACCAGCGCGGCAATAACTGTCACCAATGCGCCGAACGCGCCCAGCAACATCAAGCCAACCTGCTCGCGCAAACCGAGATAGATATTTTTCGTCCAGCCTTCCCACATCTCCGGCAGTGATGTATACATACGCGTGCGCGCCACCTTCATTCCATCCGCAACGATGAGGCGATATCCGCCCCATTTGACTTTTTCTGAAATAGCTTTATCTTCCACGATCTGATCTTTGACACTTTCGTGTCCGCCGATGGCATCATAGACACTGCGTTTGATGAAGATAAATTGTCCATTGGCAATCGCATCCTTGCGCTTCGGGTCATTGACTTTGCGCGGCGAGAATCCAACGGAAAGCGCAGTCATCACGAGCGGCATCACAACGCGTGCCCAAAATGTCTCGGTGACTTGAAACGTCATCATCGTAAATAAGTCTGCATTCGTTTCGATGGCTTTGGCATAACACGAAGCCAACGCTTCCGGCGCGAGAAAAGTATCGGCGTCAATGAAACAGAGCCAGTCGCCGCGTGCGGCATTCGCGGCTTGGTACAAGGCATGGGGCTTGCCAGCCCAATCGGAGGGCAGGTCCGAGCCGTTGATGATTTTCAACCTGTCATTCTGAGCAACATCGCTGGTTGAGTAGCCGTGTTCTTCGGCATATCGAAACCAGATGTCGCGAAGAATTTCCAACGTTGAATCCGTTGAGCGATCATCCAGGACGATGATTTCAAAGTTCGGATAGGTTTGATTCAACACTGCTTCCACACAGGCGCGGATGTTGCGCTCTTCGTCCCGCGCCGGAATGCAAACTGAAATCATCGGCGCATTCGATGGCGGATCAACAGGCTGGACGATGATGTCAAGATGATATTGGTTATGAAGCCAATAGATGATAAAGAGACCGCTGATGAAAAGGATAGTTGAGAGAATCAAATAACTCATAAAACATAAAACGCAAGCCAAGTGCAAAACGCAAACTTAGCAAAACGCAAATTAAGGTAAAGTGCAAATTAGGGACCGGAAGTTGCTTGCTCTTCGCGGAGGGCGTGCCCGCGTTGCTGGGGAATCATCGTTAACAAGAGCCGAATAATTTCAACCAGGACTTTTGTACGTTGATTGAAGATTTCTTCGCTCAAAACAAAGCGAGCTTTATAATACCCATCCTGACTTTCCCGCGCAGAGCCGAGCGCATACTGATAAAACAATGCGCGATCCTTTCCTGTGCTTCTTGAATAACCTTCCGCCAAATTTGCGCCAACGGAGCAAACTGCCCCGTAAAGTTGGTCTGCAAGAGAAATGGTTCGTCTATCCGTCATCAGCATGGAAACATCCTGCCAGCATTGATCGCTCAAATAGGTTGCATAGCGATACGCCGTCATCTTCCACAGCGAATCTCGCTTCAAAACTTCAGGAACACTCCCTTCCCATTCTTTATATTCCATATTCATCCCTTTGCGTGTCACTCATTGCGTTTTATTTCTTGCGTTTTGCGTTTTGCCTAGATAACTCTCACCATCGAGCCTCTATCCGTCTTTTCCACTTCGATGCGCGTCGGGAAGGCATCCTTGAGTTCATCGAGATGCGTAATGACCAATATCTTTGCAAAATCGTTTCGCACCAAATTGATCGCCTCGATCAGTCGCTGCCTGCCCTGCACATCCTGCGAGCCAAAGCCTTCGTCAATCACCAGCGTTTGCAGGCGTGCACCTTTGCGCTGCGCCAGCACTTCGGAGAGCGCCAATCGAATCGCAAAGTTGACTCGGAACGCCTCGCCGCCCGAATACATCTCGTAATCGCGCATGCCCGCCGCGTCGCTGATTTGAATATCAAGCGTCTCCTTCAAATCGTCGCGCTTCTTGTCTTTGTATTCGGCTTGCGTTACGAATTGAATCGACATCTGTCCATCGCTCAATCGGTCGAGCAATTCATTCGCTTTCGATTCGATTTCCGGCAAGGCTTGTTCGATCAACAAGGCCGGGACGCCGTCTTTGCCGAAAGCGCGTTCAAGAGTTTTATGACGCGCGATCTGTAAAGCCAGCGCCTCACGCGTCGACGAAAAGTCGGCTTTGCGCTTCCGCAGTTCATCCAACACCGATACCTTTTGCCGCGCCGCGCCGACTTCCTGATTTAAGCGATTGACCTGTTCCTGCAAATCGCGCAAGGCGCGCTCGGCTTCATCGAGATTGACCGATGGCTTTTGCAGGTCAACGGAATATTGTTTGCTTGCTAATGTTGTTTCGATTTCCTTCAATCGCTTTGCGCCAACCGTTTCCCAATTCTTGATCGAATCCTTGATCGTTTCAATTCGTTCGGTTAATTGAGTTGCCAAATTGGATTGCTTTAACCGTTCCCGCTCCGCGCTTTCAACTTTTGCAATCTGCAACTCGTAATCTGCAATTTGCTTAGCAAGATCGTCCATGCTGGTTTTATTCGTGCGAAAATGATTCCCTTTTTCTTTTCCTTCCTCTTGCAATTGCTTCAACGTGGATTGACGATGTTCTTCGCTCAATGCCTGCCCACACAATGGACAGATTGCGCCTTCCGCCGCCTCAAGTTGATCAATGTGTTCTTTGAGTTCGATCATCTCCGTATTAAGCAATTTATTCTCCGCATTGAGCCTGGCATGTTCTTCGCGTGCCGCGTTGCGATTTTCTAAAAGCTCATTTCGCTTTGAAAGTTTCTCTTCGGATTCAGCCAGCGATCTCTTCGTGTTTTCAATTTCAACCGTCAACTTGCTGATCGCTAATCGCTGACTACCCATCGCTTGCTCTTGTTCCTTCAGCCCACGTCGTTCTTCTTCCAGCTTTGCTTTTTCTGCAACCAGTTGTTGATCCAGCGAAGCGGCAGCTTTCCGAATGCTCTCTAAAGCATCCTCTTGGGTTTTACGCATTGCGTTTTGTTGCTTTAATTCATCTTCCAATTCTTTCAATCTTCGCTTGCGCGGTTCCTCTTCTTCAAGTTCAGAATCAATATCGGCAATACTGCGATCCATGCTGATCATTTCTCTTCGAGTCCCCGGCGTTTTTCAACAGTGCGCGCTTTATAGGTTTCCCATATTTCGAGTTCAAGGATGTTGCTCAGCACATCCTTGCGTTTGCCGGCATTTTGCTGCGTGAATTGATCCGCTTTGCCTTGCAAAAAGAACGCCGCGTTGATAAAGGTATCGTAATCAAGCCGCAGTGTTTGTTCAATGCGGGCTTGTGTGTCACGTAAGGTTCGTTCGGTGAGCGGTTTCCATTCATCTCCACTCTTAATTTGAAATTCAAGAATCGTTGTTTTGCCGCGCGGCAATGTCCGTTGAACCCGATAAGTATTATTTTCGTAACCGAAGGTCAGCGCCACTTCCGCCGCTTTCGATTGAAGATTGACCAGGGAATCATCTCTTTTGCGCGCCTGACCAAAGAGTGCCCAGGTCATCGCATCGAGGAGGGACGATTTCCCCGCGCCGTTTTGCCCGGAGATGCAAGCCAGATCGAAGGTTGTAAAATCTATTTCAACCGGTTCATGATATGAAAGAAAGCCCGCAATGCGCAGTTGAATTGGAATCATCGCAGATGATTATACCTTCCTCTTCTTGATTCACTACTTACCACTCACCACTTCTTTATGTTATCATCGTGCCGATGCACGACCCTGACGACCCGCGAGCACGGCTTCGCCTCATTCTGATTTCAATCATCCTTGCCACGTTGCCGTGCTATTGTCTCGGATGGGTCGCATTAACGATTAAACCCGCACCGACGACTCCGACTGCGACTGCCTCGCTGACTACGACTTCAAATCTTACGCCTACGCTTCCTTCTCCGACTTTGAGCTTGACGCCATTGATGCTTACCAGCACGCCCACTTCTACATTGACTCCGATTCCGACTCTAACTGCCACGGAGACATTTATTGTTATCACTTTTACGCCGTATCTGCCTCCGACTTATACACGGTATCTGCCTCCGACTTATACATTTACTCCTATTCCAACCAACACGCCGACATTTACTCTAACTCCGACTCCAACCTTGACGCCGACCAAGACCTCGACTCCTTTCCCTCCGCCGACCCTAACTTTCACGGCGACCTTCACTTCCACTCCGTCTCTCACGCCGAAACCGCCAACGCAAACCTTTACGCTAACTGCATCTGCTACGGCTACTCCTTTTCCAACGAATACGGCTACGAGTACTCCCTAGATGAATATTGCAACACTGAACGCATATTTGAAGAAAAATTTTGATGATTAATGGTTGAGGTGCTTATGAATGGCTTGATTGCTTTAGTAGGTGCAGGCGAATACTTGCCTGTGATGGAAGATGTGGATCGTTATCTGCTGGACTCGGTCAAAGTGGACGGACGCGCCCCACGCGTCGTTTGTCTACCTACCGCTGCGGGTCAGGAGGGAGACGAAAGCATTGGACGCTGGTCAAGCATGGGCGTGGAACATTTCACGAAGTTGGGTGCGGAAGTAAAAGCGCTTCCCATCATTGACAGGGCATCGGCGGATGATCCACAGTATGAATCGATTCTCGAATCTGCTGACCTGATCTATTTTTCCGGGGGCAATCCAATTCATCTTTTTGAAACGATGAATGGAAGCCGCGCCTGGGCGGCCGCACAAAAGGCATGGTCACGCGGCGCGGTCTACGCGGGATGTTCAGCGGGCGCGATGATTCTCGCGAACCGTTTGCCAAATTTTCGGAATATGGGAATTGGAGCGATCAATGGCTTTGGCATCGTGCCCGCGGATTATGTGATGCCGCATTTCGATCACGCCGGCCCGTTCAAAGCGCTGGTCGGCTTGTTGCGGACACAGATGAAAGATGGTCAGCGCATGATCGGCATTGACGAGAATACCGCGCTGGTTGGAAAACTTGGCGGCGAATGGAAAGCGATGGGCGCAAGCAAAGTCCACGTGATGACGCGGCAAACAATCCCGACTTTATGCGGCAGGCGAAAGCGTGCAGTTGTCATAGCCGGATGGTGATGAAGCGGGAACATTGATTGACTCAGCCGAACGCGGGGATATAAAAAAACCTGGTTCTTATTGGGCGGCAAAAGGCCGCACCGTCCGTTCGAAACCTGTGTTATATTGAACATTCACCCCCGGTTCGCTCACCGGTGTCTTCCCCCGGATCAATGAAAAGGAAAAAATGAAACTAAACGCCGTTCGACTGATTGGCTTGCTTGTCCTATTTGCAGCCCTCGTATTGACGTTCTCGCCCTAGATCGCTTTTGCCTCCTGTAGACACCCCCCTTGTAAGAGCCCCACAAAAACACCGGTTCCCCTACGGCCCTCCGCCACGTTCACTCCTATTCCCGCCACACCGACGATGGTTCCAACTCTTCCAGCCACAGCCGCGCCTGCCGCCACGGCTGCCTCGGTATTGATTCCCGGAACAGGCGGGAACCCCGCGCCACCAGCGCCGCTTCCACCTCAAGCACCTCCGCCCACCACACCAAACCCGTTCCCGTGGCTACCCTTACTGGTGGGAGGAGGCATCTTCGGAGCGATTGTCGCGATTTTGATTATCATCGTCAATTCGTTCGGTGGCAACAAGTCGCAGCTAAAACCATTACTGGTTGCAGATGGTATTCTGGCCGGTATCGCCGCGGTCATGATCATTATCGTAAACTCACTAGGCGCCGGTTTCCTGGTACCAGCCTTATTGGGAGGCGGTGGCATCCTGGCAGGGATCGTCGCGGTCCTGATCATCATCGTCAACAGCTTTGGCGCAGGCGGCAAGGGTGCATCCTTCTACCCGCCTGATCCCGGCAAACCCGCAGGACTGAACGACGGCGGTTCCTCCAAGATGGGCGCCCAACCTCACATGGATGACGGTTCCATAGGAAACCCAGATTTTCATGATGGTTCCGATAAGATGGGTGCCCAGCCACACATGGATGTGAGCGATGGAATGCAAGTTCCCGGCACTCCGGACGCGCCCGCAGGAATAAATCAGAAAGGTCTTTAAGAAGGCGTGGCTCCAATTGGTTCCTTATGAAAAATGTAAATTCAAAAATCGGGACCATGGTCCCGATTTTTGAATCATTTACACTGAACCATTGAAAGCCTGTTTGGTTGAAATTAATTCTTGGGTGCTTCATCCTTCGGTTTGCTCATCGGCATGGAGATGAAATATGCGCCTCCGGCACCGAGTGCGAACGCGCCCGCCGAGCCGGGAGATGCGAAGTCGGTCAGACCAACCAGCAATCCGAAGAGACCGAGAGCCAGAGCGATCTTCAACTGCCATTCACTGTTTTTGAAATTATCAAAAACAAAGCGGGCCGCAGCAAATCCGAAGACAAGAAAGCCAAGAGCTCTCAACAAGGATCCAAGAAAAGCAGAAATATCGTAAACAATCGGTGGCATATGATTCTCCTTTGGAAATTGATTTTATGTCCAAGCCCAGATCATCCACAGGCCTGTCATGATAATGCCTATTATAAGCCTAACCACGAACGACCAGCCCCAGCCAATGAGCATGGCGCGGACTGTTTTTAACGCGGACCGCCAATTTCTGCGATGAATCAACTCTGAGGTAAATAATCCTGCCGGCGCGGCGAGGAGACCTACAAGCGGCGTAAAAATCAAGCTGAAAACAATTCCCGCCGCATAACTAATCCAGATCGAAATCCAGGCCGCGCCGCCTTCGCGCGCTTTTGCCCCCATAAAGATATTGTCCACGATGCCGCCAAACAGCGCCAAGATGCTGATCAGGATGAAAATGATCCATCCTTTTATACCAAAGCCCGCGGCGATTCCGTATATCAGCGCGGCTAACCAGATCACGACCAAGCCGGGGAATATAGGGATGATCAGTCCGACCAACCCAATCAACATAAAGGCCAGCGTTAACCATTGCAGCAGGAACTCGCCGACGAGCGGCCAATTGAGCATTATCGAATCACATCCACGCCACCCATCCATGGACGAAGTGCATCGGGCACGACGATGGAGCCATCCGCCTGCTGATAGTTTTCCATAACGGCGATCAAGGTGCGAGGGAGTCCCAGACCTGAACCGTTCAGCGTGTGGACGAAGCGCGTCTTACCTTTTTCATCGCGATATTTGATGTTGGCGCGCCGGCCCTGAAAATCCGTATCGTTGGAAACAGATGAAACCTCCAGCCATTCATCGCACCCCGGCGCCCAAACTTCGATGTCATATGTCATCGTTGCGCCGAAGCCGATGTCGCCGGTGCAGAGCTGTTTGAGGCGATAAGTCAGTCCCAAATTCTTGCAAGTCTCTTCGGCGTTCTCGCGCAGTTTCTCCAGCCATTCATCCGATTCTTCTGACTTGCAATAAATGTACATTTCCACTTTATCGAATTGATGTCCGCGCTTGATGCCGCGTACATCGCGGCCGGCGCTCATCTTCTACGCGTCGGAAACATGGAGTATACGCCGTATAAAGACGCGGCAGACTGGCTTCATCCAAAATCTCACCCATATGCAAACCAGTCAGCGGAACTTCAGCAGTTGGCACAAAATAAAAATCTTCTTCATGATCTTTATAAAGGTTATCAGCGAACTTTGGCAATTGCCCCGCGCCAAACACGGTCTCGGTCCTGACCATGAACGGCAAATATTTTTCGGTATAGCCTTGGCGAATGTGAAGATCGAGCATGTATGCAATCAACGCACGTTGAAGCCGCGCACCCGCTCCGCTCAATACGTAAAAGCGCGAACCCGTGATCTTCGTTCCGCGCTCAAAGTCAATGATGCCAAGGGCGGGACCCAAATCCCAGTGCGGTTTGGGCTGAAAGTCAAACTCTTTTGGTTCGCCAATCGTTCGCAAGACAACATTCTCGCTGTCGTCCTTGCCATACGGCGTGCGCGGATCGGGAACATTTGGAATCGTCGCAGTCGAGCGCGTTGAGCTGCGATTCAACTTCTACAACTTCTTTATCCAGCGCGTTGATCTTATCGCCGACGAGTCGCATCGCTTCAATCCTTGACTGTTTGGCGGACGCGTCTTTTAATTGGCTAATTTCTTTCGAGACGGCATTCCGCTCTGCTTTCAACTTCTCGACTTCGGTTAGAAGCGAGCGGCGTTTTTCATCCAGTTGAAGGATCGCGTCTACCGATGACGCGTCCATTTGTCGATCCGTCATAGCCTTGCGGACAATGTCCGGTTGTTCGCGAATGAGATTGATGTCTAACATAACTGCACCTCCGAAATAGAATACGCCCCCGGTCCGTTTGCAGGACGAGGGGCGTCTCGTGGTGCCACCTGCTTTTACCCGCCCCTCCCGGCTTCGCCACCCTCCCCAAATTCTGCGAATTTGGAGCGGGTCGAGGTGGGATGGAACTGGTCTCAGTTTCGCTATAACGGGCGATTCCCGTCCCTCTTACAGTAGGTCGGATTATTCTTCGAGTACGATGTGGTAGTCCGGCTTACTCCTACGAGGGAGATGTGTCGAAGTGGATTTCATCATTTGCTGACCGTCTCGCACAACCCGGCGGCTCTCTGAACAGTTTACTGATTACTTGTCTTCGCGTGGTCTTATAAGCGTGATTATACGCGCAAGCACATAAAAGTCAATCTTTGTTTCCTTTGAAATATTCAATAGTTGCCTGACCCGATTGACTGATACCTTCGCGCCGGATTACTTTCCAAAGGCTCATGAACAATATCTTTATATCCAGCCAGAACGACCAATGATCCACATACCAAACATCCAGCTTGAATTTGTCGGGCCAGGTGATGGCGTTGCGCCCATTGACTTGCGCCCAACCAGTCAAGCCGGGATGAACATCATGCCTTCGCATTTGTTCGGATGAATATAGTGGAAGATATTCCATCAGCAAAGGACGCGGACCCACAAAACTCATGTCACCGCGCAGGATGTTAAAGAGTTCTGGAAGTTCATCGAGGCTCAGGGAGCGCAGAAATTTTCCAAAGCGCGTGAGGCGAACATCATCGGATAAAAGATTCTCCTGCGCGTCGTGCGCGTCGGTCATCGTGCGGAATTTGTAAATGGCGAAGGGCTTTCCTTTGTAGCCAGGCCGCGTTTGACGGAACAAGATCGGCGTCCCGAGAAAGATGCGGACGAGAACCGCAATCAGCAGAATAAACGGTGAAAGGATAACGAGTCCCAATGAGGCGGCGATCAAATCAAAAATCCGCTTGCTAAAAGGCATGTGGACATTCTACCTCACGCCGGTCCTCTCCTAAAGGAGAGGAAGAAATATGGTATGATTTTGTTTGGAGAATGAGCCATGAACGAAAGAATATTGATCATTGAAGACGATCAGGCAATTTTGAAATTGCTCCAGCGCGGGCTGGCTTACGAAGGCTACGTGGTGGATACCGCGACGGATGGGCGAACGGGTTTGATTTTGGCGCGCGATCATACTCCCGATATAGTCGTCCTCGATTGGATGCTTCCGGGTATTGACGGTTTGGAAGTCTGTAATCGTTTGCGGAGCGGCGGTTCGATTCCAATCCTGATGTTGACAGCAAAAGACACGGTGCAGGATCGCATTCAGGGCTTGGATGCCGGTGCGGATGATTACATGGTCAAGCCGTTCAATCTCGACGAGTTGCTGGCACGCGTGCGCGCACTTCTGCGCCGTACCCAACCCGAACGTGTGCCTGTGTTGAAGTTCGCCGATCTGACCCTCGATACCGGCTCGCGCCAGGCATCACGCGGCAATCGCCTGGTTGCATTGACCGCCAAGGAATACGAATTGCTTGAATTGTTCCTGCGCCATCCCAAACAAGTATTGACGCGTGAAGTCATCTTTGACCGCGTCTGGGGCTATGATTTCGGCGGCGAGAGCAATGTGCTCGAAGTTTATATCCGTTATCTGCGGCAGAAACTTGAAGCGGAGGACGAGCCGCGCTTACTTCACACTGTGCGGGGTGTCGGCTACGTACTGCGGGAAAATCCGTAAAGCGACATTTGATACTCCGATCATCATAACTTGTTGTGGCTCTCCGTCTTCGCCTGACTCTTCTTTACTCCACGCTCATGGGGGGAATTCTGTTAACATTCGGCGCGGCGGTTTATATTATTATCGGCGTTCTCCTGCTCAATCAAGCAGATACTACTTTGGCCAATACTGCGCGCGATATTATGCAAGTGACGCGCGTCAACTCGGTGGCGGAGATTGATGTAATTACTTTGCCGCCGCTCGATATGACCACCAACGTTTATGTTCAATTATGGGGCGAAGATAACAAGATCAAGAACGAATCACCAAGCATTGCAGCCCTGACTACTTCTCTTGATCCCATCGGACTTAAAGCAGGTGAACCAATATTTAGAGAAAACACAATTGAAAATGTTCATCTGCGCGTCTTGAGTGTTCCCTTGCGCGCTGGCAACCATAGTGTGGGCATTTTGCAAGTGGCGACCAACCTGAATGTGGTGGATAGTGCGCGTCGAGACCTGCTCGACATCCTTTTAGCCTCGACCTTGATCTCCACCCTATTTGCCGGGGTTGGTTCATGGTTTGTGCTGGGTCGCGTCCTTGCTCCGTTGGGTGCAGCTACTGATACCGCACTAGCCATCAACCGCGCCGACAACCTTTCACGCCGCATTCCCTATGATGGCGCATCCGACGACGAAATTGGCAATCTGATTGAAGCATTCAATCAAACCCTCGAACAACTCGAAAATCTTTTTACTTCACAACAACGCTTCCTTGCAGATGTCAGCCATGAATTGCGTACGCCGCTGACGGTTATCAAGGGCAATGCGGATTTGATGCGGCGCATGAAACAATTCGATGAAGAGTCGCTTTCCAGTATCGATCAGGAAGCGGGACGATTGACTCGTCTGGTCGGCGGATTGTTGCTTCTCACTCAAGCGGATTCCGGCAAGCTTTTGCTGAACAAGCAACCTATCGAACTCGATACGCTTTTGCTCGAAGTTTTTCAAGAAATGCATATCCTCGCAGGCAATAAAGTGCATCTTAAAATTACTGATATTGATCAAATTCAATTCAACGGCGACCGCGACCGTTTGAAACAGGTTTTGCTGAATCTGGTAGGGAACGCCATTCAATATACGTCGCAGGGTGGCGACGTTTTGATGGGGCTTGCGCGCGTCGGCGATCAGGCACGCATCATTGTGCGGGACACGGGGCCGGGATTCCGAGCGAAGACTTACCCTTTATCTTCGATCGATTCTATCGCGCCGAGAAATCACGGACTCGTTCTACATCGCCGGGCTTTGGCTTGGGGCTTTCCATTGCCAAGTGGATTGTGGAAAATCACGGGGGAACGATCAACGTAGAATCCAAAGAAGGACAAGGCACGACGTTTGCTATTTGGCTTCCATTGGATAAAGAACATCCATCAACAGCCGCTCATTAAAAGACAAATAGCCGTTGCCTCTAATGAAGAGGTCAGCGGCTGTTTATCTATTGATTCGTGTGTGACGAACGCGGGACATGGGGGAAATAACCCACGTCGAAATAGTTATTATCAATTTGTGAAGTTACATTTTGTTATGGTTCTGTACTGCAGAATCATTATTGTTTGCGCAATTCAGCAGCATCATATGGAGATTGTGAGTCGAAGGATAGATTGTGATAGGTCGGCTCAGTTCGATCAAAGTTTGTGGATGACGCAGGTTTGGGAACCGATTGATAACTTTGCACGGGCCGCGGCAGGGAGGATGCCGAACGCAGAGTCGTTCCTACTGGGCTAGCCATTATCGGCCGAGCGGGTTGCGGGTACGACTTCTGAGTTGGATAGCCGCGTGCATCCCCAGTGGAAAACAAATTGTCGCCTGCGATGGAGAATGTTCCGATGATGAGCACACGAATCAACCAAACCATCACAGCTACAAAGATGGGTACCACTTTAATCAATGTAGCGTTGCTGATAACCGCGCCCGCGGCCGCGCTGGTGTGATTGACGATAGCAACCGAAACGCCCCACCAAGTTAATGTGGCATTAAAGCCTGCAGCTAACAGCCACACGCCGAAGAGATACCAAACCTCAGCAGGTTCATCGCGGCCTTGTTGCGGTGTGAAGATACGGGCAATACCTGCAAAGTCGATTCCGCAGAATGCAATTGCCAAAATGGTCGCCCATCGAAGGCCAGCAAATTTGAGATCACCCAGTATATCAGCCAACGCAAACTGCGTTGTGCTGTAATTGAAGATCTCAAAAGCCAGCAGGGCGGTGACGATAATTAGGCCCCAGGCCGCACCGCGGTTGAGACGGCGGTCGTGTGTGAGATTGCGGAACATGTTAGCCAAGCCATCCCCTACACTGTGTGAGTTACGGACGGTGTTCATGTCTACCTCCTTTATAGGATAGATATTAGCATTATAGAACTAATGTTCTAATTCTGTCAAGAGGCATAATCACAATTAGCAAGTGACATTCAACAATCGAACGAATCAAAGAGAGGGATGGCTATAAAAGCCATCCCTTCTCTTTTTGATCAATGTTCATGAATGATCTTTCTTTAGCTTCCCGCCATTTCATGTTTGACGGCGTGATATAAATTCTCAGCTTTCAATTCGCTCAACGCATAGCATGGCGCTTTGAGATGATTCGCCAGCATCTGCGCCAAGCCCTGATCGAAGGCGGCATGTTCCATATTTATAACCACGCTCTTAACTTCTTCGTTCGCGATCAATTCAGCGAAGCGATAGGATTCTTCCTGAGGCGGAAGCGTGCCAATCGAAACGTTGCCCGCGCCATCGGTCAGAACGATGAGAAGCGGTTCGATATCCGGATGAGTATATTTCTCATGCTGTAATACATCAGCCGCCATGAGCAGACCCGCCGAGAGGGGAGTTTTGCCGCCGACCGGAATATCAATCAGCGCACGCTTTGCGAGTTGAACGGAATTCGTCGGTGGCAGAATGAGCGTCGCACGATCTTTTTGGAAAACGATGAGGCCCACGCGGTCGCGGCGTTGATACGCGTCCGTCAACAATGAAAGGATTGCTCCTTTGGTTGCATTCATGCGTTCCGCTACTGCCATAGACCATGAAGCGTCCACCAAAAACAACACCAGATTCGCCACGCGCTTGACGCGCACCTTGCGCTGCAAATCGGACTTCTCGATTGCAAAAGCCAGCCGCTTGCGTTTTTCTACGCGACGTTTCTGGAACGGCGCAGCGGCGCGAAAGGTTGCATCGAAAGCAATATCGTCGGTCTTGTTGCCCGCGGGTCGCGCCTTGATATAACGTCCATGTTTGCGCTCGGTTTTGGTGAGCGAACGGCGTCCCGCGCGTTTGCGCGATAACTTGTCGAGAGGTGTATTTAACTTGCGCGGCTGGAATGTTTCGCCTGCTTTAATTTTTTGCCCACCCTCCCACCATTTGGCATCGGTGTGGGCGAATACATCCTGCTGCGGCATCGGCTCAGGCTGACCCTGTTGTGGGCTTTCCTGCGCCTCATCTTCGAGTTTTAAGTTTTTTTTTCCGCAGACTGGCTTTCCTGCGATTTCGGATTTTTCCTGCGATTCGCTCGGACCGATTGACCTGCCAGTTGTTCGATGCGTTCCTGCAACTGCTCGGAGGTGATCTCGGCTTGCTGGAACGGCGTGCGCTTGATGCGATGAGGCAAAGCCAGTTCCGCGGCGAGTGCGATATCATGATCGGTGATCTGGGTGCGGCCTTCAAATGCGGCTTGCGCCCGCGCGGCTTTAAGGATGACCAGGTCAGCACGATGACCATCCACGTTTAGCGAAGCGGTCAACGCGGCTATGGATAACAAGTCGCGGCTGGTATATGTAACTTGATCCACCAGTTCACGGGCGCGCTCAATTTGTTTGGAAACTTCCAATTCCTTTTGCATCCATTCTTTGCGGAAGACTTCCGGGTCTTTCTCGAACGAGAGATTGCGCTCCATAATCATCACGCGCTCGCGCGGGTCGCGGATGCCGACAATATCCACCGAGAGAGCAAAGCGATCCAGAAGTTGAGGACGTAATTCTCCTTCTTCAGGATTCATCGTCCCGACCAAAATGAACCGGGCGGGATGGGAGAACGAAATCCCTTCGCGCTCGACCACGTTGACGCCCATCGCCGCTGAGTTCAGCAGAACGTCCACAACGTGATCGTCGAGCAGATTGACTTCATCAATATAGAGCAATCCACGGTTGGCATTGGCAAGCACACCGGGTTCAAAGTGTCGTTCGCCTTTTTGAATGGCTTGCTCGATATCCAATGTTCCAACGACGCGATCCTCGGTTGCAGAAACAGGCAGATTAACGAACGGTGTTGTCTTATTATGGAAGGGTAGTTTCTGTTTGCCGATGGCGCGTTCTTTACATTCCGTGCACCAAGTGCCGGGCTTATCGGGATCGCATCCGAAGCGGCAGTCTTCAACAACTTTGACTTGCGGAAGCAAGGCGGCGAGTGCGCGCGCAGCGGTGGATTTGGCGGTGCCACGCTCGCCGCGAATCAATACGCCGCCGATGCGGGTATCTACCGCATTGAGAATCAAAGCGCGGCGCATACGATCTTGTCCAACGACGGCAGTGAAGGGATAAATGGCAGGCATGTTAACTCCGCCGTTCATTATATCAAAAATGATATGGCGTGATTTACATTCGGCTTGTTTTCAGCGCGGACCGCCAATGAGGCGTCATTGAGGGTTGTCAACTTCTGCAATCACCTGTATAATCCCCCTTACATTTTTAAATTCGGAGTCAACAAGTGACGGATCAGAACCAGTCCCTGCCAGCACAAGGGAGCGATGCTAACATGCAGGGAGATCATAGCAACAATAACCAGAGCATGGAATCACTGCTCCAGAGCGAAAACGTGAATGTGGATATGCCTCAACAAGGCGAGATCCGCACAGGCACGATTGCGGGAGTGAGTCCCAGCCAGATTCTCGTAAGCGTCGGCGCAAAGTCCGAGGGCGTGATCTCTGGCAAGGAATTGGAACAGTTGTCGGCGGAGGAACGCGAGGCGCTTAAAGTCGGCGCGGAGATTCCCGTTTATGTTATCAACCCGGAAGATGATAATGGGAATGTCGTCTTATCCTTCCGCCGCGCCCAGGATCAGATTTCCTGGGAGAACGTTGAAAAGATGCTCGAAGAAGACCGCGCCTACGATAGCCAGATTGTTGGCTTCAACAAAGGCGGCTTGATCGTTTTGGTTGGCGGCCTGCGTGGTTTTGTGCCTTCGTCCCAGATCAGCGCGATGCGCCGCGCTCAATCCACCGGCGATACGCCTGAACAGCGCTGGCAAAAAATGATCGGCCAGCCTATCTCCGTTCGCATCATCGAAGTGGACCGCGAACGCCGGCGTCTGATCCTCTCGGAGCGCGCCGCCAGCACCGAGACCCGCCAATCCGTCAAAGAGCGCGTTATTGATGAGTTGGAAATAGGAAAGGTTTATACAGGACGCGTCACCAGCCTGGCCGGCTTCGGCGCGTTTGTCAACATCAACGGCGCAGATGGTCTCGTTCATCTCTCCGAGATTTCATGGGATCGCGTTCAACATCCCAAGGAAGTTTTGGAAGTGGGCCAGGAAGTCAAAGTCAAAGTCATCAACGTGGATCGCGAGAAGAAGCGCATCGGCTTATCCATTCGGGCGCTTGCAGATGATCCGTGGAAAACGCGCGTCGAAAAATTCAGCGTGGGACAATTGGTGGAAGGCGTCATTACTCGTTTGACCAAGTTTGGCGCATTCGCCCGCCTCGAAGGTGATATTGAAGGCTTGATTCATATTTCCGAGATGGCTGATCACCGCATTGATCATCCGAAGGAAGTTTTGAAGGAAGGCGAAGTGCATACCCTGCGCGTTATTCGTATTGACTCCGAGCAACATCGCATCGGTCTCAGCCTTCGCAAAGTGAACTCCGGTGCTTACGCAGACCGAGATTACAAGAAACTCATCGAAGAGTACGGACATACAGAGTCCGGCGAAGGGGAAACCCAAGCCCAATAAAACAAGAGCGTGGCGTTCAGTGCCACGCTCTTTCCAACTATATAACTATGGAAAAACCGTTCATCATTGATTCACACTGCGATCTGGCCTGGAATATGCAAGTCCACAGGCGTGACTATACGCGCGCTGCGGCGGAAACGCGCCAACTGGAAAAAGGTACCAGCGTTCCTGAACACAACGGCGATAGTTTGATCGGCTGGCCCGATTATCAACGCGGCCGCGTCGCCATTGTCTTCTCAACTTTGTTTGCATCGCCCATGCGCGGTAAGCTCGGAGATTGGGATCAGGCTGTTTATGCAGACTATGAAGAAGCTCATCGCATCTATCTGGACCAGTTGCAGCTCTACCATCAATTGATCGAAACCAAGCCGGATCATTTCCGCTTTGTTCTCAGCACAAAGGATTTACGCAAGCACATGGATGAATGGCAATCGCCTGAAAAAAGAATCATCCCGTTGGATTGATTCCGTTAATGGAAGGTGCAGAAGGCATCCGGTCGACCGATGAACTAGATGAATGGTATTCGTTGGGATTGCGTTTGATCGGCCTTGCGTGGGCAGGGACACGTTATTCCGGCGGCACGCGCGAGCCTGGCCCGTTGACCGAGGATGGACGCCTGTTGCTAAAAGCCATGACTGATTTCCATTTCACGCTCGACCTGAGTCACATGGATGAGCAATCCGTTCTCGAAGCATTGGATCTGTATCGGGACCGATTGTCGCTACCCATGCCAATTGCCTTGCACTCTTGCCGAATTTCCCCACCAATCGTCATTTATCAGATCGAGTGATTCGCGGCGTGATCGAACGCGATGGAATCGTCAGCATCGTTCCGAATAATTCATTTCTAAAGACTGGCTGGTCACGCGCAAAAGGAAGTCCGCGCGAAGATGTGCCTTTGGATGTTGTCGCCGCGCACATGGATCATGTCTGCCAATTGGCAGGAGATGCACAGCACGTGGGCATTGGCTCCGATTTCGACGGCGGGTTTGGAGTGCGGTCCGTCCCGCCAGAAATCGATACGATTGCCGATTTGCAGAAGTTGGTTCCGCTGTTGACCGCGCGCGGCTATTCAGAATCGGACGCGGCGAATATTCTCGGCGGCAACTGGCTTAATTTCCTGGAGAAGAATTTGCCGTCATGAACGAGCCGAAAGAAAGATCAGCTTCCACTCCCGTTGAGACTTCACCGCGCGTGGCCGCGCCGTTGCGCTTACGTGTCCGGGTGGGACTGATCATTACCCTATTCGGACTCTTTGTTTTTCTGATCGGTACCAAACCGGCCTGGTTTAACCTTCAGCGCAGTCCCACAGTTGGATTTGTTAAGATTTCAGTTTTCCTGATCGGACTGGCGATCATCTGCCTCGGTGGATACACCAGCCTGTGGGGATTGTGGAAGGGAATGGAACGCTCCATCGCCGCGGACATTGGCTTGCGCATGGTTGCGACGGGCTATGTGATCGCCGTCTTTTCCGGCATGGCAGACGTGTTCGGAATGGGATCGCAGACTTCTCCGCTGATTCCATTTTTTGGACCGATACAGGCGCTGGGGGTCTTGCTCGGAGAGATTGTGATCGCGGCTGGATTCTTACTGCTCATTCCCTATCGTTCATACATCAAATAGCCAATTGAAATCATCCAGCTTTAGATTCGAGGAACATGATGAATTGTTACTATCATCCTGATCGTCCTGCAGTTGGAATCTGCAAACATTGTCAGCGCGGATTGTGTGCCGAAGATGCCGCGCTCGTGCCTTCGACGTCGCTCAGGCCAGGAGATGACTCGCTGGCTTGCAAAGGCAGGCATGAAGAACAAGTTCGAGATATAAATCAACTCATGCAACGCAACATCTTGCAAGCGAAGCGCGTCGGCTCGATATACAATCGCAATGCGATCTTTTATTTTCTGGTCGGCGCGGCTTTTACAGGATACGGCATCTATCAAGTGCGTTGGACGGGCTTGCAGGGCTTGTTCCTGTTGATCGTGGGATTGTTCCTGTTATTCGCGGCGGGATTGAATTTCTTTGAAGGAAGAAAATATAAATAAGAGTAAAATAAAAGCATGAACAAGAAAGTACCGGCACGTATCAGGAAACTGATGAAAGAGTTGAACGAGGGACTCATCCGCATTTACGGAGATCAATTGAAAGCCGTTTACTTATACGGATCCTATGCGCGCGGAGACTATCGGCAGGGCTCGGATGTGGATGTGATGATCGTGCTTAATGGTTACGAGAGTTATGGAAAAGAAATAGACCGGACGGGAGAATTAACAAGCAAATTATCTCTAGCCTATGGTGTTAGCATCAGCCGCGTGATTATGAAGGAATCCCAATGGATGGTCAGTGATACTCCCCTGCTTCGTAACATTCGCATGGACGGAGTTTCTGCATGAAAGAGTACAGTCAAAAATTATTGGATAAAGCGGTGGACGCCATCGAAGCCGCTGAATTGCTGGTTGACGCGGGAAAAGCTGATATTGCCGTGGGGCGGGCTTACTATGCAATGTTTTATATCGCAGAAGCCTTATTGAATGAAAAGGGATTGAGATTCAATAAACACAGCGCAGTCCACGCCGCGTTCGGAGAGCATTTCGCCAAAACTAATGAAATGGATGTCAAATTCCATCGCTGGTTGCTAGACGCTTTCGATAAAAGGCTTGTCGGAGATTATGGAGTTGATACGGATATTGAAAGAGACAGCGCCGTATATGTGATCAATCAAGCCCGTGAATTTCTCGAAGCCGCGCAGACGTATTTGGATAAGCAACAGCCCTGACATGTCCCCGCTGGTTGTTCTTGATTCAAAAGAAGTAAAAGCATTCGCGAATCATCTCCACTCGCTTGGCAAACATTGGCAGGGAGAACTTTTTAGCTGGCAGGCGAAATATACTCCCGAAAGTGACAAGAAACCCGAAGACTCAAAAATGAACTTCACACCCGCTGATTTCTGGATTGGCGAAAGCGAAATTTGGTTCTATTCCCTGATGTGGGAACACGGCAAGGATAAAGAACCCATTGAGTTTTTGGATGACCGCGGAATTGTGAAATAGAGTTGTAAGAAACTATATATCTCAGTGGGTTATTTTGTTATTCGCGGCGGGATTGAATTTCTTTAAAGGAAGAAAATATAAATAGCCCCTCCCTGCCCCACCCGTCACTTCGTGACACCCTCCCCAAATTCGATGATTTAGTTCATCGAATTTGGGGAGGGCTGGGGAGGGGCTGGTCGCAACTTCTTTATTCATACTGCGTATGTTGGGATGAAAACATAAAGAGCAATTCGATGAATACATCCTATAAACAACTAACTCGCAGTACCACCCATCGCATGTTGACCGGCTTATGCGGCGGACTGGGCGAATATTTCAACATTGACCCGACCATCGTGCGCGTGCTGTTCGTGCTGGGATTCTTCGCCGGTCTGCATTTCGGACTCATGATCGCCTACATCATCATGGCGCTGATCATTCCCGAAGCGCAGGTGAAGCAAATACAATAATAAAACCGACTGCCACTTTGAAAGTGATGGTCGGTTGTGTTATGCCCATGATATTTTTGGGAACTACGGAATATAATAGGTAATGATCAATTGCGGCCTCATACTGGCTGTGCCATAGTTGCCGCTGTAGAACTTGAGGTAATCTGCGATATTGTTCTCATTGCTTGCCAGGTTGAAATACAGTCGGAATTGTGTTACGCCGCCATTGGCTGTAGTCTTATTGATGTTACTGATGCCGGCGGCATTTAGACTGACGGAATACCAGCCGCTGACTGGCGTATTGGGGAAGGATGCTACTTGCGTTGCCGAGGCTGGGGCGCTGAAATCTGCCACCTGAAGACCTATTTGACTTCCAAAAAAGCCATTTCTCACATCGGCCCACAAATTCCCCATGGTGGTGAATGGACTGGTACCGGTCAAACCGCTCTGCATAATCTTGAGGGTCGCTGATTGAATAACCGCGGTATCTGGCAATCCGGAGGTCTTGAACGATAGGATCACCTTGTATTGGCGGTTCTTGGCACCGTCACCAAGCTGTAAGGTGCTAGAGCCTGAGTTCAGGCTCCCACCCGCAGAGTTTGTGGGGTTTGACGCCAATATCCAGCCATCGTACGAACCGACCGACTGGACAGTCAGGGTGCTTGTTGAAGCGTTGATGAAAGACCAAACTGCCGAGGGATCCCCATCCGCATACGCGGTACCCAGGGCATTGTTAGCGCGGACCTGCCAATAGTAAGTTTGCCCGACGGTCAAGCCGACAGGTGTGACACTGGTCGAAGTTCCGTTGTTCGTCCAGTTAGTGCACGGGTTGGTAGTTCCATAGCAATACTGGTAAGATGAAGCCTCGCTGCTGGCACTCCATTGCAAAGTGGGATTCAAAACCGTTGCCCCATTTGACGGGCTACTTTTGCCAAATGCACCGGGATTTTGATCAGCGGTCGTGAAAATCCAGTCGGCAGTCGAGCCATCTGAATACGTGGTACCACCGCCTTTGACGGCCGCCACATCCCAATAATAGGTCTGTCCTGCGGTCAAGCCGCTGAGCCCCGCACTGGTGGGAGTACCGTTATTGATCCAGTTCGTGCATGGGTTGGATGTACTGTAGCAATACTCATAGTATGAGGCTCCACTGCTGGATCCCCATTGCAGAGTTGGGTTGGTCGATTGGCCCACGGCGCCGTTCGGCGGACTGATCTTGAAAAACTTTCCCGCTGGAGCATTGCCATTCGCGAAAGCAGCCAAGCCGAGAGGCGTGCCCAAACCTGTCGGGCCATCGTAACCTGTTCCCGCCGTGCAAAGATATGCGGGACTGCAACTGCCATTGGAGCCGCTAGTCACGTCGTGAAGGTTGTTGCCGTAATTTACATTGGCATATAACAATGAATTGCCAAGCGTGCTTCCAACACCACCCGCCATGGCATAGAAAGATGAAATGATCGGCGCAGCGAGGCTGGTTCCTCCAAACTGGTAACCATTGCCGGAATAAATCACTAGTGCGCCGGTATTGGGATCTGCATCCGCGGAGACATCCGCGATCGTTCGATTAGAGCAACCTGAATCCTGCTGGAAGCTGGGTTTTGGCTCATAAGCACTGCACCCACTGCCCCCATCACTCCACGCTGTTTCGCTATTGTAGCTATCGTCGGTATTGACGTATAGCGTCGTACCTCCCGCTGCTGTAACGTTTGGGGAGGCAGCCGGATATTGTGTGCCATAACCGCTGTCGCCCGAGCTAAAGACGAATGGAACTCCGGGATGGTTGAAGTAGCTATCATACGAAGTTTCTCCATTAAAGTTGGACCGGCCCATGAATTCGAAACTACATTGGCGCCCATGGACACGGCCGTTTGATCAGCGTAGACGATTAGATCTGAATCACTCGTTGAGTTAGCTTCAACAAGCAATATATTGCAGTTTTGACACATGGCGTGCAAGATTTCCACATCGAGAGAGATTTCTCCCGCCCAGCCATTCACGCCTTGCACGCCTTGTCCATCGGATGGCGGATAATTGGTCCCGCCATTCTCGTCCACTTTTTGGAAGCAGGGACTCGCCGCCGTGCCGGTACTCACGGCACATGAGCTCAGCGAAGGAATGCCAAAATAACTGCTATAGGTGTTCAGATCACTCAATATAGATGGATCGTCATAGGCGTCAACGATGGCCACCGTGCGATTTGTGGCAGTAGTGCCGGTGACTCCATATGCCCCTCGAAACGCAGCCGGACCATACGCTCCTGTCAATACGGCGTTTGCTGTGGACAATATGTTTCCGTTTGCATCGGTCGCGATATCCGCGCTGCAATCGGCCGTGCCAGGCTTCCTGCTTCGCGTGCAGACAGGTTTATGGTACCGAAAGGGATGCGCTATGAGCTGCGGTATGAGCGGGGCCGCGCTGACCACAATTGTGCCGCCGCTCCCAAACAGGAGGGAAAGCAGAGTTGTCAGGGTAACAAACCCAGGGAGTAATTTGCGAAAGAGAATTCGATGTTGAAAATTCATTTTGCCAACCAAAAAGGAAATGTTGAAAGTGCAACGATGTGGAGTGATTATAGCATCGGCCCATAAGAATGAAATTAAGGAGTATTAATTTAAAGAAAATGAAAGCTCCGTCAGCCAGCCCGCTTACCCGTACCGGCCATCGCGAAACCGATAAAATCAGTGAAGAAATTGAACGTTTACAGCAGCGGACTTCCGAGTTTTTCCAGGGCTCGGAATTCTTAATTAACAGTTTTCTGATCTTCCTCACGGGACCGGGGGTCATCGGGGTTTACATCATCATGGCGCTGATCATTCCCGAAGCGCCAGTGAAGCAAAGCCAGTAAAGCAAAAGTAACCGTCACTTTGAAAGTGACGGTTACTGCTTTGTCTTACCAATGATAAAATATGGTTAAACAAAACAATGGAAGAAAAGTTAAATGGCCCAAAGTTTATCAAAAGAATAATCCGCCCACCAAGAATTGCATTTGTAATTAAGACATTGAAAGACGTTGAGAAGTTCATTAGCATTGCAAGCCTTAGTTGGGGTGGACGATACTTTCTCGCAATTCCTTGCACAGAAGAAGGCGATGTTAGTGAAGAGTGGTTCAATGTTATCGAAAAATATAACCCCAACTCCATACAGACTTTCTACGAATTACCCCAAAAAGTTGAAGAGAGATTATGGAAAAGCCATTTTACACTCAACAAAATAACGGAACATACAGAAATAAAAATTGATCACCTATATAGCGAAAAACGTATCCAAGAATTTTTCGGCCAACCCATAATTAATTTCTTCTTGCTTGACGATTTTTACGATAGTAGCAAAGACAAAGCGCGCATATCTTATATTCCAACAGATGCCAATTTCGACTTATATTACAAAGCAAGGTTTGGGGTAATTGACAATAACGAATGGCTTAGATGGCAGCATGTATTTATTAATTCCCAACATAGGAAGACTACACCCGATGAGATCATCGAAAGCGCACCATTCTCAGCCGAGCAAGATGTTTTATCATATCTTCACCAAAACAGACACAAAGAGAAGCATGATGATTATACAAGCCTTCTCGATTACACGCTTGATAGAGTAGGACAAGTATATATTAGCAGAATAACCTTAGATGACCAACCAAAATCTGAAACAGCTAATATTATTGTTGTCTCAAAAGAAGAGAATACTGAAGACTTTTGCTGGTATTGGGCTATACGGGGGCAACGCTATTTTCCCTGGGATGATTCAAAGGGACCAATATGGATAAGTCAACAGGTTTTTAACTCTAAATTCAATTTGCTCAATGAATTATTCGCCAACAGAAGAAACATTTATGTGATAAGCAAAAGTCTTTCAGCAAATGATTTGCAAGGGTTTGTCAAAAATTGGTCTTTTCAAAAAGAGGATCTTCAGGAATTCTACAATTCGTATTATTACATCGGAGATACTGAGGATATTCCTGTCAATTTTGTGAATAACAAGACAGAATACAAATTTGTAGCTTCAGATGCATTAAAGTTTCTAAATTCCTCCAATAACCAACGTCAATATGCTTTACTCGATATACAAATACCAGGAATAACCTTGCCTCGGGTTAAAGACTTCTCATTCGAAAAATTGTTTTTCTCCAACTACTGGGTTACAAAATCCGGACTGACCCATTGGATACATTGGAATAGAGACGAAATTATACAGTTGGCTGTGCCTTCTCCGTGGGAAGTTATTTTAACTTTTGCCGATGTTGCTGGATATCGCATTGATCTTTCAGATAAAGGACGAATTGGAAATGAATTAGTTCGATTAATTAATGGACAAAACAATATTTGGATCATCTCCCATCCAGCCATAATTAACCTAATGCTTGAAATGAGTAACGTTAACAAAGTTAACGAAATAAGGAAATTAATAAGAGAAAATATAGATAACGAAGAAGTCAAAAACAAGATCATAACTTCTCTCCCAAGGAAGAGTTTAGCTAAAAATAATATTTCCTATTCTCTTATTAAATCAAAACTAATGGCGAAGTTTGATGGAGAAAAACTCGATAGCAACTCCAGTAACTACATTATTGAATGGCTTCTTGAAAAAGATCTTTTACGACAAGGAAAAATCGTTAAATGCAATACCTGTTTAACTGAAAACTGGGTCTCCACAAATGAATTCGAATTCGACAATTATTTGCGATGGCTGCAAAAACGAAATAAAGAAACCATTTGGAATTGACAAAATTGATTGGGAATATGAGGTGAACACCCTTGTCTCTGCCCAAATAGATCAGGGGCTCCTCATTCATTTGCTTACTGCATTCCAAGTTATTGATAAAGCAAACTCAATTTATGAAAAGAAATCCGTTTATGGCATATATTATGGCGTCAATTTCATACATGGTAAACAAACGAAGGAGTTGGACATTATATTTATCATAGATGGCCAGCTTGTAATAGGCGAATGTAAGGTATCGGGCCGAGAGTTTACCGAGAAGATTTTACAAGAAAATATAGATTTCGCTAAAGAAATTAAATCTTCTAAAGTTATCTTTTCCTGCTTAGAACATGTCGAAGAAATAGAAGAAAAAATCAAAGGAATCAATATTGACGGTATCGAAGTAATAATCTATGGAAAAATTGACTTGCTCTATCAATATCCAGGATTATCACACGAAGAGAGGCTGGCTGAAGAGAGAAATGAGCAATTGCATATAAACAAAGCTAAAAACTATAAGCAGTCTTTGGCATCTTTGAAAGATAATTTTTTATTTGAATTGGAATGAAAGACTCAAACGCATTTCAAGTGTTTAATGCCAAGCAGATTATTCTATCTACCTCGCTAACGACAAAAATACATCTTCCAGTGTCGGCTCGCCGGGGACAATCTCACGCACGGTCACGCCTTTCGCATCCAGCGCGTTCCGCAAAGCATCCGCTTGAATACCGCGTTCAGTGATCGTGCGAATGTGATCGCCGGTTAAACCAACTCGCAACACGCCACTCACATCATGCAATGCGGCGAGTCCATTTTGCAACGGCTCGGCAAAGACTTCCCACACGTCGCCGGAAATGACTTTCGATTTCAAGTTCGACGGCGTATCCATCGCCAATAATTTTCCATCGCGCATAATGCCCACGCGTTCGCAGTATTCGGCTTCGTCCATGTAATGCGTGGTGACCATGATCGTCACGCCGCTTTCCGCAAGCGTGTAGATCAAATCCCAAAAAGCGCGGCGCGCAGTCGGGTCCACGCCGGAAGTGGGTTCATCGAGAAACAATAATTTCGGTTGATGCACCAAGGCAATTGCCAACGCAAGTCTCTGCCGCCAGCCCGCCGAAAGCGAACGCGCTTGTGCAGAATCATGACCAGTCAAACCGACCTGTTCGAGCGTGGCTTTGATGCGGCTCTTTTCGCGGATGCCGTACACGCCGCCGTAAAAAGTCAAATTCTCCCAAACCGTCAATTCATCATACAGCGCAAATTTCTGCGACATATATCCGGCACGGGCGCGCACTTCTTCGCTTTGTGCGAACGCGTCATAACCCAGCACCGTCGCCTTGCCATCGGACGGCTGAAGCAATCCAAGCAACATGCGGATGGTGGTGGTCTTGCCCGAACCGTTCGGTCCGAGATAGCCAACCACCTCGCCCGCCTCGATTTCAAAGTTGACATGATCCACCGCGACGAATTCGCCGAAGCGGCGCGTGAGATTTTCAACGACGATAACGGCGTCACTCATAAGATTGCTCCGAGAGATAAATGAATACATCTTCCAGTTGCGCGGGAATGCTTCGCAAATTATTTAACTCTCCACCTTCGCTTCGTATCTCTGACGGCAAGCGATCCATCACAACTTGAGCCTTATCTTCTCTGACGCGTAAATGCAGTCGGTCGCCGAAGGCGCGCACATCTTCCACGTCTTCATCCTTTTGTGCGATGTGACGAAGCAGTTTGATCGGCCCCCCGCTTAATTCAAGAATACGATCCTTTAACATTGCACGCAGTTCAGATGGCGTTCCTTCGGCGATGATCTTTCCATGACGCATAAAGCCAACGCGATTGCAACGCGCAGCTTCGTCCATGTAGGGAGTGGAGATGAGGACGGCGACCTCACCCATCCCCTCCCGTCCCTGCGGGACACCCTCCCCTTCCCTCTCCCTGCTCCCTTCGGGAGTGCTTCGAAAGGAGAGGGAAGGGGAGGGATGGGGTGGGGTAGAGTGAGGTGAAACCAAACTAATCAACAATTGCCAAAAATCCTGACGCGTAACAGGATCAACGCCGGTTGTTGGTTCATCCAACAATAACACACGTGGGCGCGCCACCAGCGCCGAAGCCAGTCCAAGCTTTTGCTTCATGCCGCCGGAAAGCTGCCCGGCGCGGCGATCCTTGAAATTGGCGAGTCCAACGAATTCCAAAATCTCCATGCAACGCGGAAGCCATTCATCCGCTTTCATGCCGCGCACTTCTGCAAAGAAGCGGATATTTTCCAGCACGGTCAAATCTTCATATAACGAAAAGCGCTGCGAAAGATATCCGAGTTGAGAGCGGGCATCTTCGGTCTGCTTTCGAACATCGTATCCGCAAATAGTTATATCGCCGGAATTAGGTTAAAGTGCTCCGCACAATAATCAAATCGTAGTCGTCTTGCCTGCGCCATCCGATCCGACAAGTCCATAAATCTCGCCCGCTTGGATATGGATCGAAACCGCATCCACGGCATGTGTCTCGCCGAAATAGCGAACCAAATTTGTCGCATCAATGAAAAAGCTTGTATCAGGCATTGCGTCAATTTCCTCGTGCGATCAATCAAGCCGCTTGCGGAATCTCATCGCCGCGAATCCCATGATGATCACCCCAAAGACCGCAAGAGCAATGAACTCATTATGAAGGGCGGCCAGACCCACTCCTTTGATCAAGAGCGAACGAGTAATGATCAGGTAATAACGGAGAGGAATGACATATGCCACAAGTTGTAGGAACGGCGGCATCGCTTCCAGCGGATAGAAAAAGCCCGAAAGAAAAATGGATGGCAGGATGGTCATCCAGACTGCGATCATCGCTTCCTGTTGTGTATTGGCAATCGTGGATGCAAAGAGTCCGATCCCGAGGCTGGAGAGCAATAACAGTCCTGATGATATCAAAATGAGGGCGATACTGCCGCGCACCGGCACGCCGAACCACAAGTGTCCAATAATCAATACCTCGAATGTGTCGAAAAAGCCAAGCACGACATATGGCAGGATCTTGCCAACCACAAGCTCCCACGAACGGATGGGCGTGACAATCAATTGCTCAATGGTGCCGCGTTCGCGTTCGCGCACGATCGTCGAAGCAGTCAACATCGTGGTGATCACATAAAGGATCAAGCCGATTACGCCGGGGATCGTGAAATCAGCGCTGATCAGATCGGGGTTGTACCAAACCTGCGTCCGAAAGTCCACCGGAGGCATGGCATTCGAACCAAGCCCAAGTTGAGACGCGTTTTCGATCATGATCTTCGTTGCATAAGCCTGTCCTATCAACTGGGAAGCCGACAACGCGGTGGAACCACTTGTCGCATCCGAGCCGTCCAAGATCACCGCTACTTCCGCATCGCCCTCGTTCAATTTCAGCGAGTAATCTGGAGGAATGATTAGCGCCGCTTGGACCTTTCCATTTTCGATCAATGTTTGGATTTCCTGCTGGGATCCCGACATCATAAGCGATCGTAAAGTAATTAGCTGAACGGAAAGCATCCAGCATTTCGCGCGATTGCGGTGAACAACTCTGATCCCACACAGCCATCGGAATGTTCTTGATATCCGTGGTCGCCGCGTATCCCAGCAGGAACAATTGCATGATTGGCATGATCAACGTCATGATCAGCGTACGCGGGTCGCGCAAGATTTGAATAAATTCCTTACGAATAATCGAACTAAGACGTAGGATCATTTAGTCTCCTTAACGATTCCGTAGAGATAAATATCCACGAATGAATCAAAGTTGTTTTTGGGCAATAACTTTGCGAGGGCACTGCCCTGAATGAACATATCCGTTACATAATAGGAAAAGAACATTGCTAGGAATGAACGCATTAAGACTGCCGGGTTTGTGTCTCGAAGCAATTTTCGACCTTTGATCAGCCGCTCAAAAATTGGAAGAGCCCTGGGAGCAAGCTCATGCATCAATGCAGAAATATGTTTACCATTGAATTCAACGACTTCGATGAACATCAACTTCAAGAAATCGGGGCGTCTGCCCAATGTGTTGACCATCGCCCTGCCCGCGTTATGAATGAACTCTTCCACGGTCTCGCCCTCGGCTGCCTCAATCAGGGGCAGGATTTGCCTAAAAGGATGACGATCAGCAATGATTGCATCAAAAATCGCTTCCTTGCTTCCATAATGATTATAGATTCCGCCCAATGCCAGCCCTGCCCGTTCTGCAATTTGCCGCATGGAGGTTGCGGTAAACCCATGCTCCATGAACAGTTCATACGCGGCCTGTTCGATGGTTTGCCGCGTGCGCTCTTTTTTCGTAAGTGCAATCACTTCAGCCATAATAAATATGAACGAACGTTCATATTTATGGTAAACTCGCCTGTGGAGTTTTGTCAAGTGATAAAATTCATGCCATGCTCCCGGCCATTCAGCATCGTTGATCAGCCTGATGCCGGCAGCCGTCTGGCAATTGCACCAGTGGATATTAGAGGTGCAACTCAGAGATGATTTGGATAGTTGTTGATAGACAACCTTGGTAAAATTATCCAATGCAAAAAGTAGCTATTCTTGGAATTGGACAAACGCCGATCGGCGAACATTGGGACAAGTCTCTGCGCGAGATTGCCGGTGAGGCGGCCTTTGCCGCGTTGCAGGACGCGAGCGTGGAAAAGGTTGACGCGTTATACGTCGGCAACATGCTTTCGCCGCTGATCAATGGACAGAATCAACTGGGAACCTTTATCTCAGATTGGATCGGCTTATGGCATCAGGAAGCAGTCAAAGTGGAAGCCGCTTGCGGGTCTGGCGCGGCGGCGTTTCGCGCGGCGTTGATGGCGATCGCGGCAGGAGAAATCGAATCGGCGCTGGTGGTCGGTGTCGAAAAGATGAGCGACAAAACCAGCCACGATGTAACCGCCGCTTTAGCGACTGCCGCCGACGCGGACTATGAGGTGGAACAAGGCGTATCCTTTGTGGGATTGAACGCGCTCGTCATGCAACGTTATATGCATGAATTTGGCTGGAAACACGCCGACTTCGCGCCTTTTTCGATCAACGCTCATGCCAATGCCATGCACAATCCATTTGCTCGCTTGCACGAAAAAATCACAATCGAGAAATTTGAAAAATCATCCATGGTTGCCGCGCCAATCAATTTGCTAGATGCCTCCCCCACCGGCGATGGCGCAGCCGCCGCCGTGATCGTACCTGCGCACAAAGTCGCATCGCTGAAAAACAGACCGCGTATCCTAGTCGCCGCTTCCGCATCGAACACGGATACAATTGCAGTCCATTCGAGAAAAGATCCTTTGTTTCTCAGCGCCGCGTATACATCCGCAAAGCGATGTTACGAGATGGCCGAGGTTGACCCAAAGGACTTGGATGTGTTTGAAGTACATGATGCATTTACGATCATGACCGCGCTTTCGCTCGAAGCCTGCGGATTTGCCGAACGCGGCAAGGGAGTTCAACTCGGTCTCGATAACAAGATCACGCCCAAAGGTCAACTACCGATTTGTACGCGCGGCGGTTTGAAAGCGCGCGGACATCCCGTGGGCGCGACCGGAATGTTTCAAATTGTGGAGGTCGCTCAACAACTGCGCGGCGAATGCGGTTTGACGCAAGTGGACGGTGCAAAGATTGGCATGGCGCAAAACATCGGCGGCTCCGGCGCAACCATCATTACGCACATATTAAAAGCGGATTAAGAGTTGGCAGGCAGTTGATTCTTTTCAAATCTTATCTTATACTTAACTAAAGTGTAAAAGGAAAGGATGCGATAATGCCAGAGCGAAGAAAATTGAACAGGCGGACTTTTTCTTATTACATGCGTTTGATGAATGAAAATACAGGCGAATTGGTCGGTCACCTAGCGGATATCAGCACGGGCGGCTTCAAAATGGAATCGCTAAAGCCCATACCGGTGAATGTGGATTTCAAATTCCGCATCGATTTGACCAGCGAAGTATCCAACGTGCCTTTTATTGTATTTGGCGCGCGAAGCAAATGGTGCCAGCGCGATCACATTGACCCAAGCATGTTCAACGTTGGTTTTCAAATTATTGATATGTCTCCCACGAACCTTGAAGTCTTCTCCCGCATGTTCGAGAAATACGGCAGCCAGAACAACCAAAAGAATAATATGGATTATCTGTGGAAATGATTCGGAAAATAAAGTGGGGGCCTCGCGCTTTGACGCGAGGCTTTTTATTTTTCGTGTACAATTGATTTCATGTTAAACGTACCTCCGTTGGATTTTGCGTAGATTTGTCAATCTGATCGCGGATGTAAAAGTCACTGGCCTTGAAAACATCCCGACCTCCGGGGCGTTCGTCATTGCCACGAATCATATTGGCTTATTGGATGCGGCCATGTTGTATTACTTCCTCGACCGCACGGATGTATTCGTCCCTATCGCAGAAAAATGGGAAAAGAACGCGCTGTTCCGCTGGCTTGCGAAATACGCCAACTGGATTTTCATCGACCGCTACAACCCGGACATCAAAGCCCTCCGCAAAATCATCGGCTTGATGGAACAAGGCAACATCCTCGTGATCGCCCCCGAAGGGACGCGTTCGCTCACGGCCACGATGGCGGAGGGCAAACCCGGCGTCAGCTATCTCGCCGCCAAATTGAATCGCCCGATCCTGCCTGCCGGCATTGCAGGCACGGAAGATGAAGCGGTTGGCAACAACCTGAAACATTTTCGACATTCACATATTGTGGTGTCGGTGGGAAAAACCTTCTCGCTTCCACCCCTGCCTATAAAAGACCGCGATACAGCGCTCAAGCAGTTCACGGACGAGATCATGTGTCACATCGCCGCAGAACTGCCCGAAAAATATCGCGGCGTTTACGCGGAACATCCACAGTTGAAAGAGTTATTGAGAGCCACTTCGGTTCAGTAAACTCGCTCGAAGGCTCCATCCAGTTTCAAATAATATTTTTCAACCACCAAATTCATATAAAGAGCATGAATCTTGCGTTCAGCTTCGGTCAAGTCGGCTTTATGCCGCTCGAACGTTCCTGCTGGGCCGTATGCGCCGCAATCCTCATGATTGACCAGAATCACTTTTCTGATCTTATGCAAGCGGACAGCCAATTCAATATGTTTTAACACAGGATAAATATCCAGAACTCCGCCTGCAATCCCGACGCGATCATAATTTCCAATGCCGGGATTCTTATCCAACCAATCGTTTAAGTATTTCTGCAAGCGATAATCCATGCAATGGACAACCAGTGCTTCACAAGAATGGTCTGCCATATCTTCTCCTATTAAATCAAAGAACTTCTCCTTCATTTCGCTTCAAAAACTCCCCTTGACCTGATTTGCCTTTCCATTCATCGCCATCAACAATCAACTTGCCGCGCAGGAAAACTTTCTCAGGCATCCCCACTACATCCCAGCCTTCGAACAAATTGTAATCGGTACGATGATGCGAATACGCCACGCCATACTTCACGCGCTTCTCCGGATCCCAAATGACAATGTCGGCGTCGGAACCGGGCAAGAGCGCGCCTTTGCGTGGATACAAACCCATGATCTTCGCAGGGTTCGTGCTCATGTACTCCACAAATTGATTTGCTGAAATTTTTCCAGCGCGCACGCCATAGCTCCACAAAATCGGCAAACGATCACCCACGCCGGGCAAACCATTCGGGATTTTAGTGAAATCATCTTTGCCCAATTCTTTTCCAGGAATTTTTACTTCTTTGCCTTCATAAATAATTGGCTTGGTACCGTCAAAAAAGAACGGACAATGATCCGTGCCAATGGTTTGAAGCGTGCCATCATGCAGACCTTCCCAAATGCGCGCGTTATCTTTCTCTGTACGCATCGGCGGCGAGCAAATCCATTTGGAGCCATCTGCACGGCGCAAATCATCAATCGTAAAAAACAAATATTGCGGACACGTTTCGCCCATTACTTTGACGCCGCGTTCGCGCGCATAACGAAGCATATCTACTTCGCCGCCAACGTTCATATGGACGATATAAACCGGCGCATCTGCCTGCGCCGACATGGATGCCATCTTCAATGTCGCGTCCACTGCGCCCCAGGCGGGTCTCGTTAACGCGTGCCATTCAGGTGACGTGTGACCCTCAGCCAGCGCCTGCGGAATCAGCGCATCAATTACATCACCGTTCTCACAATGAACCATCACCAACATGCCATTATCTCTTGTGATTTGCAACGCCTTAAATATACTGCCATCATCAAGGCGCAAACGCCCGTTGTATGCCGTGAAAACTTTTAGTGTGCTGATTCCCATATCCCGTAAAGATGGAATCTCTTTGGCAATCTTGTCATTAAACTTCGTCAGGTTCATATGGAAGGAATAATCAATGGCAGCTTTCTCGGCTTTCTTTCGCCACACGTTCACCGATTCTTCGATGGTATCAAAGTCGAATGAAACAAAATCCAGCGCGGTGGTTGTCCCGCCGAAGGCCGCGGCTTTGTGACCGGTGTAATGGTCATCGGATGAAACTGTTTCGGACATCGGTAAATCAAAATGCGTGTGCGGGTCCACACCGCCGGGCAGGATCAGCTTTCCGGTGGCATCCACCACTTGTGCGGAATCCGCTTCGAGTCCGAGACCGATGTGTGAAATCGTCTCGCCTTCTATCAAAATGTCAGCTTGAAATGTTTCAGATGCAGTAATAAGTTTTCCGTTTTTGATCAATATTTTCATGGAAGCCTCCTATAGGTGCCAGAATAAAATCATACCGACCAATAACATCACAAAAGAGATAACGGTCAACATCCATCCGCTTCGAAAGAAATCACCGAAGGTATAGTTGCCGGGCGCAATCATCAGGATGTTTACTGGATGGGCAAATGGGGTGAGAAAACAGGCCGAACATCCAATGGCAGTTGCAACGGCTATGGCTTGTGGGTTAACGCCAATCTGAAATCGCGGCGCTGATCGTAATCGGCCCAGTGATCAGGGCAGTTACCTGGCCGCCGATGACTTGAGTCAAAATGGAAGTCAACAGATATGCGCCAGCAGCCAGTCCAAGAGCACCGAATGGTCTTACCAATGGAAGCATATAATTTCCCAAGAGGTCAGCCAACCGCGTTTCGACCATTGCATCACTGACCACATACATTCCAGCGATGAGAAAAACAGCCTGCCATTCCACCGAGCGATAGGCATCCTCCATGGACAATTTTCCTGCGAGGAGCACTAGTACAGCGGAAGCTAACATAGCCAAGTAGACAGGCGCGCCAGCAATCGAGGCCGCAATGCCCGCCAAAACGATGATTATGGCCAATATCGCTTCTTTTCGATTAACTGGTTGGTCGCTCCAGTTTGGCTCGATCACAATAAAATCAGCGCTGCGCCGCAGACTTCCCAATTGAGGCGATGAGCCAACAACCAGCAAGGTGTCACCAAAGTTGAGTTCCAAATCACCGACATCGGTTCTATAACTTCGCTGCATTCAATTCAATGCAACCACACTCAACCCATAACGACGGCGGAAATCGAGTTCCTTCAATGTCTGACCGATGGCCTTGGAATGCGGAGCCGGTATGATCTCTGCAAATGTGATTCCTTTGGCGCTCAAATGATTCTCGCCTTTTTCTGTATGGATATCCAACCCCCATTCCTTCAAGTTCTTGACTTTCTCTTCTCGACCAACCAAGATGAGCAGATCATCCTCAAGAATGACCTGTTGAGGCTGAGGCAACAGGATATCTTCTTTGTTGCGATAAATGGCTACCACCGTCACTCCCCATTGACTCCCAATCTTGGACTGTGCCAGAGTCTTCCCAATCAACATCGCCTCCGGTAAAACACGAGCCTCCCACAAGCGTTCCGATATGGCGTAAAGCTTTTCCAAGTCGCTTCCTGTAAGCCGCGCAAAATTTTGTTCTTCAGTCGGCTGACGATCGGGAAGCAGGCGCTGACCAAACAAAGCCAGGAAAAGGATACCTGCGATGGCAATCAATCCACCGGTTGGCGTGAAATCCAAAATGTTTAGAGCAGGTTGAGGAGGTTTGGCGTTTTGAAGCAATGTACTGACGATGATATTGGCAGTTGTAAAATACGTGGCAGCACCGCCCAGCAAAGTCCCATAGGCCACTGGGATAAGCAGTTTACTGGGTTTGATTTGCGTGCGACGTGCCACTTCCATGGCAATCGGAAGAACCAGCGCGCCCGCAGCCAAGTTGTTCATAAAAAGCGACAGGAAAGCCGCGGTCGCCGCAAAGAGGCCAATCAAACGTCCTTGTTTCATGCCGCTGACTTTCAGCAGTTGCCACGCGATCCAACGCGTGACGCCGCTTTTTTCCAAGATGCGAGTTAGGATGAACAAGGAGATAAGCATCAGGATAATGGGCTGACCAAAGCCCGAAAGGATACCGATTGCCGCATCCGGTTTATGTGCAGGGCCGAGAATCCCAAGACCTGCGAACTGAAAGATTCCCAATGACACCGCCATCAACAAAGCTGCCAAGTCCACACGAAGGCGGTTGGTTAGCACGAAGACTAAAGGAATGGCTAAAACAGCAAAAACTATTAATTGTGCAACCGTCATGTCTCCTACCATTCATATGTTTCGATAGGGTTCAACGTATAATTACTTCTAACTTCCTTGATACCCAACAAAGCGATTAATACTTCCGGCGGAATATCGGCTTCGGGCAAATCAGTTTTATAAAGCTGTTCATTCTCAGCGCGTTCGCGCAGGGAACGCCACAACACAACGCGTTCGTCTTCGTTCACAACCAGATCGTTTAACGTTTTGGCCTTCAAAAGATATCCCCCCGTTGAATATAAAAACGTCAGGCGTTTCCATTTATCGGCAATGATGGGATTGGATAATTTTTCCAATCCGCCGATTTGGATTTTGAAATACTCTTCGTTCGCACGCGGATGATTCGCCTCGTCCTTCAACAGTTCGCGTTCGCGTCGTCAATTCGTGGCCGCGTACTGGAGCAACAAATTCGATCCGTCCACCCGAGTCGCTGAAGCTCGAAGGCTGATAGAAAGCCAGATAATCCACCGCGACCACTTTCGGCGCGCTGCGAAGCGGAATGCGATACCATCCCAAAAGCCGCCGCGATTTCCATATCGCGCGGCGTTGGAATTAAACAGACAAGAACAAGCGACGTAGGAGACAGCATGTTTAAAGTTGAAGGTCGCAGGTTATCTTCAACTTGCGACCTTCAACCTGTCAACTTTCAAACTACGCCAAGCCAACTTCTTTGTTGAACTCGACGATCAACTCGTCAATCTGGTCAGCTTGTTTCTGGACATCGGTCCAGTAATTCGGCTGGTACCACATATCTTAAATCTCGCTATAAGTCTTGCCTTGCTGTTCGACCCATGTGTAATATTTCAAGTTATGCACGCGGCGACGATCCGTATAGCGCAGCTCGAGCATATTATCGGTGGATTGACCATGCAGATAACGCGCAAAGTCGGCGGCGGCATTAGCTTCGGTATATTCACCATACTCCTGATGCATCTCATGCAGGCGCGAGCGATAGAGTTCCATCGAGTCAGTAAGGATGGTCAACATAATGTCGTTTTCGCCCATTTCATAATATTTGGCGGCCTTGATGGCGCTCAACACATTCGAGATGCCGGAAAAACCCATCAAGTCAAGTTGCGAAACAATCGCTTCGGGCACGCCGCGCTTGACAAGATAGTCGCGTCCGCTTTCTTCATTGAACAAACGGGAAAGGTTGACAACGGCATTATCGTCAATCGCAACAACCACATCAGTGTTCTTTGTATTGTGAATCCACGGAACATGCTTATCGCCGATACCTTCAATACGATGCGCACCAAAACCATTTTCCAAAAGTGTTGGACATTGCAAAGCTTCGCTCGCAACGATCTTGCTATCCGGGAAAAGTTGTTTCATGTGATCGCCACTGGCAATCGTCCCGGCCGACCCGGTCGCAGAAGCCATGCCGCGATAGCGGTCGTTCTTGCGCATTACTTTGTTGAGCACTTCTTCCATGGCGTGGCCGGTCACTTCGTAATGCCAGAGGTAATTTCCGAACTCTTCAAATTGATTGAAGATCATCAAGTCCTGACCGGAAGCGCGCAGTCCCTTGCACTTATCGAAGATTTCTTTAACGTTCGATTCGGAGCCGGGCGTCTTGATGGTCTCACCAGCGATCTTCGACAGCCACTCGAATCTTTCCTTCGACATGCCTTCCGGCAAAATGGCAATCGACTCGCAAGCCAGCAAAGCGGAATCATACGCGCCACCGCGACAATAATTGCCCGTAGAAGGCCAAACTGCTTTTTGAGTCGTCGGGTCGAACTGACCGGTAACGAGGCGCGGCACGAGGCAACTAAACGCGGCACCGACTTTGTGTGCGCCGGTTGGGAACCATTTACCAACCAGCACAACGATGCGGGCGGGAACACCAGTCAGAGAAGACGGAAGCTCGAGGTAGTTGACTCCGCCAAACGTCCCGCCCGAAGCGACCGGCTCATTATGCCAATTGATTCGAAACAGGTTGCGCGGATGCACGTCCCAGAGTCCAATCTTTTTCAATTCATCCTTTACCTTCGCGGGAATCTTCGAAGGATCCTTCATCTGGGCGTACGTGGGAATAACGATATTGCGTTCTTTTGCCCGCTTGATGGCGTTCTTGCGACGGGACTTATCTATCGTGAGGTCAATAATAGTCATCGGTTCCTCCTGAGGAAATTACTTGCAAAATGATTATATCCCTCAATAAGTTTTCAGAACAAAATACGGTAAGACTGTTCAGACAATCAATTAGGAATCTGTTAATTGTTTTTAATGCAATTCTTCCAATTTGGTTGTATGATGATATTGAACGAAAGGAGGTAGCCATCGAGGTTCCACCTGAAACACATACCCTAAGGAAGGATTGGTGTGCCTTGAACTGGTCAAAGCGCTCCATTAGGTTTTGATCCAGACGTTCTCCGAACGATAAGAAGGTAGCGAGACCATTCCTTGCCGGTCTAGAAAGATTTGACGGATGGGTGACACCCATCCGTCTTTTTATTTCTTGTAAGCGATGATCACGCCATCACGAACGGGCGCGAGTGAAACGATCCAATCGGGATCATGCGTGATCGCGTTCGTAAATTCACGCACGCCATTCGTTGCCTCAGATTTATTCTTCTTATCAAAGATCTGACCGGACCAAAGAATATTGTCAATGATCAATACTCCGCCTGATCGCAGTTTCTCTTTGATCAGCGGCAATGAGGCCGGATAGGCTTCCTTGTTAATGTCATTGAAGATCAAGTCGAACGCACCGGGAGTTCCGCGCAACGTCTCGACTGCTTCCGCAACTTGATATTGAATCATGCCATCGAAACCGAGCCGGGACAAATGACCGCGCGCCATTTCCGAGAGCTGCGCGTCCCAGACAACGTGATGCACCACTCCGCCCCCATTTTCTTTCACCGCTTTCGCAAACCACGCTGTTGAATACCCATAACCCGATCCCATCTCAAACACGGATTTCGCTTTGATCATCCGTGCGACCTGATAACAATAATATCCTGCCGCGGGACCGATAATTGGAAAGTCTGTTTTCTCTGCATATTTTTCCATCTTCTGCAATTCCGGCTCACGCGGCGGAACCAGCGAAGTTAAGAATTCCTGCGTGCGTGAGTACGTCAGTAAGTTAGCCATTATTTTCTCCTATAAAAATAGAAACTACCCTTCTGCACCTCACGGCGCAGAAGCAGCTATATCTTCGGAGACCTCGTGGCTCCGAAGCAGCCGACGATGACTTGAAGTCATCTCGGCTAGTGATTTTCTCATTCTTTCTAAACCTTGCTCCAATATACTATGCGGGCAACCAAAATTCAAGCGGACATACTCTTCGCTGCCCTTGCCAAATATCTTTCCATCGCTCAACGCGACTTTGGCTTTTTTCAAAAAGAAATCATATGGGGATTTTTTTAATTTATAAGCCGAGAAATCAAGCCAGGCGAGATACGTCGCTTGAGGAATAGTCAGATGAACATCAGGCATATTTTCCGTGACATACTCCACGAGGAAATCGCGATTGGCGGTCAGATAACGGCGAAGTTCACTCAGCCATCCGTCACAGCGACCACTGAAAGCGGCTCGCGCGGCGAAGAGCCCCATACTACTGACATGCAGACGCAAACGATTCACTTCTTTGGCGTATCTGTCACGCAAATCTTTATCCGGAATGATTGCAAATCCGCAGAACAACCCCGGCACATTGAACGTTTTCGACGGAGCGACCAAAGTGATCGTATGCTGCGCGATCCCAGATGATAATGCCGCCAGCGGCGTGAATTTATTATCATCCAGCAACAGCTCAGAATGGATTTCATCCGAAACGATCAGAACATTATTCCTGATGCAAACCTCCGCCATGCGCAACAAGTCTTTGCGCGAGAAAATGATGCCCAGCGGATTATGTGGGTTACACAACAGGAACATGCCGGCCTTCTTCACCTGCTTTTCAAACACATCCCAATCAATTTCGTAACTCAAAATGTTGCCATCCACGCGTTCGATAAACGGAACGTCAATTTGCGGGATGCCCACATTGTTCTTGATTTCATGGAATTCATTATAGACAGGCGTCTGAACCATGACCCCTTTCTGCGGAGTGCAAAACTCGCGCGCTGCCACGCTGAATCCGCTGACGATACCGGTAACAGCAATAACCGCTTCGGGTTTGACTTTCCAGCGGTATAAATTGTCCATGCGCGCGGCAACCGTTTCTTTCAAAGCGCCCGGCACCAACTCATAACCCAGCACGCCATGATCCACGGCTTTATGAAGCGCGTCCAAAATTGGTTTCGGCGAGCGGAAGTCCATATCTGCCACCCACATGGGCAGGACATCTTTTGGATACGTCGTCCATTTATTCAAATTGTTTGGGTTGCGACGGTTGAGAACAAGATCAAAGTTGTTTGCCATAGTGATCCTCCATGGATAGTATATCAATGAAAAATAAAGAGATAATGAAAAGCGCAGGGTCGCGAATGGGGCCGACCGGGCGCGGCGGTCCCAAGGATGGCCTTTTCAGCAGACGGTTCTTGCATATCTCGCGATCTGTTCTGACAAGCGAATTTTGGTCAAACGTATTCAGTTGTTAAGGTGCGGCTTTCATTTCCGAGGAACGAAAGTGATCAAGCATAAGCACGTCATTTGCCCGGGTTTAAATTTCGCTGCAATTTGCGAGTCATTCTTTCCTGAATTTTTTCAAACTGTTCAATCTTCTTAATTTTTTCATAGGCAGGACTGAATTCGAGGGGCTGAAATTCCGGCGTGTCTTGTGCAGGCGAGGAGGAAGAGAATCCTCCATCAGAAAGAGACGCCTGGCCTTTTAAGATCGGAGGACGACAAAGGTAAGGTTTTTTTCGTTTCGTCTCCCGCCACGAGCGGGAAAAGGCTTCGCGGGCGAGCTGCATAAAGAGCAGAGCAGTGTAGTTTTGCCAAGTGGGCGGGGCTTGCGGGCTGAGGGCGATGGCCTGGCTGGGAGTAGTTGTGAAGAACCCCTGCTCCAACAGAAGATATGGGTCAACGACGGCTTCGAGACACAGGTGATTGTAGAGAGCGAGGAGAAGGGTGTAGAGACAACCACTGAGGAAGAGACGGCGGTAGTATTTGCGACAGAGGCACGTGGGAGGAAAGCCCATAGGGAGGGCATCCCAAGTTTGGCCGGTGGCAAGTTTCCAGAGGATGGCATCGAGCAGGGCACGCGGGGAAATAGTTTCGTTGCGAGGACGGCCGCGTTTTTTGGCTCGGGAAGGAGGAGGCGTCATCAGGGCAGGACAGCGCTGAAGAATTCGGTTGTAGTCTTCCATGATCACGAAGTCGTTGAATTCGCTGGTGGGTGCATAGAGGCTAAATCCCCAACGGTTGGCGGCGATGATCATGGGAGGCTCGCCCGTGAGCCAATCCGCCCAGGGATCTGGGGGAATGAGCGGGGCAAGGACGGCCCATTGCTCGTCGGTGAGGTTCGTAGCGTAAGAGGGATGCCAGGGAGGGAGTTCTCCCAGATGGTCAGGAGGGGTTGGGAGAGGCACGCCCAAGGCCTGAAGCGCTGAATTTCGCGCACTCTTTTTAGAAACGGGGAAAAACGAATCCCCATCCCGTGTGATACCCCAATCTTTGTAGCCATCTAAAAAGTATGTAAAGGGATCAAGGGCAAGAGACGCAAGTATCTCACGACGACGCGAGGCGTAGTACAACACCAGCTTGGCGCGCGAAATAGTAAGCAACATCCTGCCTTCGAGTCTGATCAGTGACCTAGAAGGAGATTTCAGTTTATCAGCGGCAGTCATAAGTTTAACGACGGTTTTTTGCATTTCTGTGATCGTTGTAGCTAGGGATTGCGTGTCACTTATAAAGGAGGCTTCCAAGGTTTTGGCCTGCGAAACCAACCGACTGAGGCGAGTGGGCTGATAAACAGAGAAGGCGCCATGTGTGCGGGCGTTTTGGTTGCCGCGCTGGCCTCCCCGCTTTCGCTGCGCAGGGCGGGCGCGTTTGGACTTGGCGGTAGAAGACCGGGGAGCAGTGGAAGGGAGGGTCATTTTATGAGTTCTTAGTTACAAAGATGAACGTACTCCAAGTACAGGCATTGAATCTTCGTTCAAAATAGGGGGTGTTATTTTCGATAACAAAACCATTGAAGAAAGAAAGAGCCACCGTGTGGGGTGGCTCCTTGAATTGAGATTTAGCAGTTTTCGTTTTCTACATTTCACAAGACTATTATACAACATTTGCGTTAAGAATCAAGCGGCAATCCGCTGATAGAGCCCATCTTCTCGCCGTCGGGCGACCATCTGCGATGTTCGGTGACTCGCTTCACCAAACTAGGCGAAGTGGGCTTGCAAAAAGATTGTGCTCCGCGAATGCCCACTCGCCCGATCACGACGCAGATATAGACGATGCGGATTTGGTGTCCGCTGGCCTGACAATTTGTGGATGTCATAATTCGCATCCCTATCATTCCAACTAATCAGGTTGAGCTCAGGGGCCCAGCCTGACGCGGATGTGGGAAAGTACGTCAATCTTTTTGGTAATTTCGTATTTGCCCACAGGGTGCTATGCAAATTTGGGACATGGTTCGGGTTTCCTAAAATTTCTTAATCAATCAGACAACTCGCGCCCAATAATGTATTTATTGGGGCCTCTCCACTTTATCAGATAGCGACCGGTCAATTTGTTCTACAACGCCCAAATGTCGTTCATTCTTTCCTAAGTCCCGATCGCGTATTATTTGCTCAATGTCTTGCAGGCGAATCTTTTCAGATCAATTTCGCTTTTCTTGCAGATTATCGATTTCGATAGAGGCCGAAGCCCACCATTCACGTAATTTTTCAAGCATTTGCCTGCCGACATCGCCTTGATTCAAACAAAGATCAATAATTGACCTAATTGGTGTGCCCCTTATTCCCACGGACAAGACCTCATCAAGCAAGAAACTGTTATATCTTAATGAGTTAAATAATGCGTCTTGGAAGTTGTTGAAAATGATTTCCAGGTTACGTTCTTGATCCACATGGCGACCATCCAACAAAGCATTTGATTGGAACAACTTCAGCCTAGCAAGCATATCATAATAGATATAATCTGTAGAAAGGCTCTGAACTTTTTTGACGTATTCTGCGGCTTTTTCATAGTTAGCTTGCATATATTCGGTTTGTGCCAATCCAAAAGTAGCTTGCGCCATATAGTATGGCCTGTTTTGACTTATTGCCAGGGCTTTCTCAAAATGCTGCACTGCATTTTCAATTTGCACTTGGTTTAAATTCACCTGACCCAAGCCAATATGCACCAGGGGCTCATTATGTTTATCAACGTGAACAAGACTTTCTGTTAATTTTGTTTCGGCTTCCTCGTTACGTCCTTGTTTGATATAACTGACACCTAACAAAGCTAAATAGGTTGACATACTGGCAACACGACCAAATCCACGGTCCTTTTCAATAAATTCAAGATAAAGGGCATTCGATTCTGACCAACGGTTTTGCCTATCATAAATATCGGCCAACCGCCGACTTAATTTTATGATCTCAGTTTCGTCATTGCGTTTTTTAACAAGTTTGAGGGCTTCATTGATATAAATAAGGCCTTCGGCTAAATCACCCTTATAAGTGCATACCCAGCCTAAGGTTTTTAATGCAGTTGTAAGCCAGTACCCACCGACCTTACGTGATTCAGTTACTCCCCGGGTTGCAAAATCCAACGCTTTATTCCAATCACCCATCAATAGATATGTGTAAGCTAAAGAATCCAACGATCGGATAGTTCCAAAAATATCATCTGACCTATTACAAGATCCTAAGGCAATTGTAAAGTCGTTGATTGAGGTATTCCAATCAATTCTCTCACGATGGACTCCGCCAAGATAGAGATACGCTCTAGCATTTTCATCATCAGTTAGTGTATAGTTTTTAATTAAATCGTCCAGTAATCCTATACGCTGATCAACAGATAGATCCGTGCCTGCAGGATGGTCAGCTAGCATTGTCACGATGGCAGCTCTTAAACGCGTGTCAAGGTCTGGTTCAGATAATAATCGGAGAAGTTCCCTAGCGGTGCTGGCTTGATAACCCACATCTGCAGATAATTTGGTAACAAACCATCTAAAATACACAATCCACCGACGGAGGTTTTTATCCTGTAAATGATTATCCAACAACCGAATAACGCTTTCGGCAAACAGCCTGCCATAAATTCCCAGCGCCCTGTCAATAACCTCCTGGCTTTTTGTAATCGCCTCGCCCTCTCTATCGATTTGAATTAAGTGATACAGTAATTCCAGGACATATCGCTCATATTCCTTTTGCCTGCGCAAATTGCTTTCTATTTGATCCAAACGGTTTGTGTAGAACAAAATTGCTTTTTCATTCAGCGCGATAAACCTGTCCGGGAAGTTTATTCGCAAGTATTCACAAATAATTCCTCGAATTGAATCACCAACCATAAGAGTCTCTTTCGCTATCGTACCAGATATATAATCGACAAAATCGTAGTTACTTAATATTCCAAATTGCTTTGATGTTAGCTCCTTCACAAAGAATTCGCGAAGTGTAGTTTCATCAAACCATCGTAAAACTGCTGCTGCCTCTAGAATCGGCGCCATTTCCTTTGGAATGCTATTGAGGAGGTATGCTACGAGATCCTTTAAAACACGTGGTTTAATCTCTTGGAATTCCTTAGCTGATTTAAATTTCAATATTTCCAATGAAATTATGACTGCAATTGGAAGCCCTCCTGAAAATGTTGAAATTGCTTTTACCTGCTTGGGCTTTGGAGGGTTTTCGCCCCGCGCCGCAAAATAACGATGAATTAACTCTTTCGTGTGTACCGTTTCCATTAAATCGAAGTTTTTCAACCAGAGTGTCGCGTTGTAGTTCCCGCCATGATTCTTGCTGCCAATCAACAAGGCTTTGCCCGGCTATTACCAGCAAGATATTTGGGGATAGATTTTTGGCAAACTTACAGGTCCATTGATCTAGTTTATTTAGTTTCTCATATGAGTCGATCATTAAGACTATACGTCGTTTTTTGGCAATTTTTTCGACATCACCCAAGAACAATTCGGTCAATACACCTTCAGGATTTCTCATCAACTCTTTTTCTGATATTTCAAGCGGCGAAGTGACAAATGCCATTGTCTCTTCCGCAAAAGTACCTATTGCAGCACTGCTTAGAGCGCCTACCCCTACTCCAGCCGCAGCCCCTACCACTGGACCCACAACACCTTCTAATGTCTTAGAAGCAAATGTTCCGATTATCCTAGCCAACTTCCCGTTTTGCTCAGATGTCTTTGAATAACCTTCTTTAGATTGCCTCAAAGCCTTATTGAATTTAGCAAGAGAATAATGTTGCACGTTCAAGTCCCTACCCCACTTAGTCAATATATCAATGCTGGAATCTATATCAGGCCCTGCAGATACCATGGAACATGGTATGCCTTGACTATTGCAATGATGGGTGAACATAAGTAACAGAGACCGTTTACCTACTCCTGCCATACCATGTATCATTAATATGCGATTGATTAGTTCAGGGGATGCGACCGCTTTCTCGAACAAGGATCGCAATTCCTGAACATTTGTAAAATAAGATGCTATGCCTTTACTTGCTTCAATATGTTTCATGTAGATTACTCCAACAATTCTGTTTGTCGCAGACTGCCTTAATGGGCCTCTATCTGCTCCATCAGAGATCTAAATTATGTCGCCGATGGCTCATTTCACCTCATACACCTTCAACACTTCATCCCCGTAGTGATTGATGACCTTGACCGCGATCTTGCCTTTCTTGGACGGTTTCTCAAAGGGGATGGATATGTTGGTATAGAGCACGCTCCAGGCGGATTCGTCAATCTCAGCACGGAGGGCGCGTTTGAGTTTGTCGTAGGGCTCATCGGCGCCAGTGAAGTAGGCATGACGGACAATGAAGGTCTCTTCGTTGTAGTCGGTGTCAATGAACCAGCAGGCAATATCGTCGGTTGAGTTGGAGCGGATTTCGCCGGTGGTGGGATCGTAAACGTCGAGGCCATTCAATTTCACATAGTAACGACTTAAGTCGTCACTACCGGCTCCCTTAGTACGACTAAAGTCGTCACTACGAAGAATTTCCAGATCGGGTTCGCCGAAGACCATGAAGAGATTGCCAGCGCCGGTCTTCTTGAGAAGTTCATCGCCCATGGCGAGATCAGGATTCATGCGCGTGGGGAGAACGGTCAATTTGCCATAGAGTTTGGTTTCTTCGTTGATGTACGGGTCAAAAGCAAATCCACAAACGATGAGCAAGTCAAAGCCAATGCCCTTGACCGCTTCTTTGGCGGCTTCCTTGACTTGATCGGGGCTGACCGTTCCAAGTTCGGGACCAATTGAAACGGCGACGCGACGCGACCTCACCCCGGACCCCACCCTGACCCTCCCCCGAGGCGGGGGAGGGATTCTTTTCTGTATATTCACCGACCGCATGAATCCACGTGCCCGCAAAAGGTTCAAGGGTGTCGAATTTCAGACGTTGATGCTTGATGGTGTTTTGAACGCCCGAGGTTTTTAGATTTGCAATGATCATCTGGGTAAAGTCTGGAGTGTTGCCTCCGTAATAACGACTTAAGTCGTTACTACCAGCGTTACTACCAGCGTCACTACCCGTGAGGACACGATGCGGAGACAGACTTTCCACAGTGAACGGACCGAGACGCGCACGCGCTTGTACTCTTGATAGGGCTTATCGTAAAGAAACTCGGTGTCGGCGCGGCGGGCAATGGAGGCATCAATTTCCTGTTGGCGGGCTCGGCGCAGTTCCCAATATTGTTGTAGTAACGACTTTAGTCTTTCTTCATCGCCGACTGAAGTCGGCACTACAGTCGGCACTACGGTCGGCACTACGGTGTCTCTTGGCACTTCCCACTCTTCCCATTTTTGTTTGGCGAGCTTGTTGATCTCGAGGCGCAGTTTATCGAGGTCGGGTTGAACCTTGGCGTGGATAGCGTCTATCTCTTCGTTGTTGGCAATGGATTTGAGCGTGACGTGCGGGACGCGTTCGTAAACGAAGCCCTTTTTAATATCATTCGTAGTGACAACTTCAGTCGTCCCACCAAAGCGACTAGCACCAAAGCGACTAAAGTCGCCACTACCAAGTTCTTGTTCTTTCTTGCGACCTTCAACGGAATCCGCTAAAAGATAGTATGGATAACGCCCAGACATTAGGCGCGTGCGCGCCAATGCAATCGAGACGCGCGAGGTATCTATCGTGATCCAGCGACGACCCCATTGCTCGGCGACGTAAGCGGTAGTGCCGGAGCCGCAAGTGGGATCAAGTACCAAATCGCCTGGGTCGGTACACATCAGCATGCACCGCTCAACAATCATTGTTGCTGTTTGAACCACATAAATTTTGTCTTCCCCGAAGCCGCTTGTCACCGTATCATTCCAACCATTGGTGAGAACACGAAAAGGAAAATCATTGTAATAAGGTTTGTATCGAAGAGATTTTCCTAAAGCCAATAATCGATTAGCGGAGACTAAACGCTTGTACCCATCAAGATTAGTAGACCAACCACGATTTCCAGGTGGAATATATTTCTGACCGTCTAATTCAACCTCAAACCTGCTTGTTTCACTTCCGCTTGCAGAATAAGCAGCCCTATGGCTATGAAGTCTCTCAGTATCTTTTAAAATCATTCCTGGGGAGAAAATTCTTCGTGCGCCATCCCAATCTTCTGCCCATAGTTGTTGTCCAAAGAACCACTCGTCAATAGCAACAGTCACATATAATGAACGAAACTTCATGCTATCTTTTTGTTTTGCATACCACAAAATATAGTCATAGGTATTTGGAAGTGCTTCTGCGGTTTGAAAGCCGCCACGTCTATATAAAATTTGGCTAACGAAATTTTCACTCCCAAACACTTCATCCAAAATACTGCGGACAAGATGTGCGTTTTCATCGCTTATCTGTATAAAAACGCTGCCGCTTTCAGTTAACAATTCACGCGCGGTCACCAAGCGGTCACGCAAATAAGCCAAGTATGAATGAATGCCCAATTGCCAGGTATCACGAAATGCCTTCACCTGTTCGGGTTGGCGCGTGGTATCTTCGGCTTTGCCATCCTTCACGTCACGCTTGCGCGTGCTCACCTGCCAGTTCGAGCCAAACTTAATTCCATAAGGCGGGTCAAAGTAGATCATCTGCACCTTGCCCTTCAGTCCCTCCTTCTCGGCAAGCGAGGTCATCACCATCAACGAATCGCCCAGGATCATGCGGTTCGTCCAATTTTGTTCGTGGTGATAAAAGTCCACGCGATCTTGGAAAGATAGTCCGTTGAAATCATTGAATAAAGAAGGTTGGGACTCATAGTGACGACTTTAAGTCGTTACTACGGACTAAGTCAATAATCGCCTGCGGCTTGATATGCTCTTGAATGTAAATCGGCACGGCAGGCACAGCCAGCGGCTGGCTATCCTGTTCATCCTTGCCTTTCCAAACCAGTTGCGGGTCAAGCGATGGGTCGCGTGGATATAGCACCGTCTTCGGCGCTTTCTCTTCTTCAGCGATAAAGTCACGCAGTTCCTCCGTCGGGATGTTGGCGCGCTTGTCCTTGTGCTTGACGGAGTCAATCGGAGTCGAGAGTTTGGGAGTGGAGGGTTTCTTTTTAGGAGGCATATGATTTCCTTTAGCAACGAATAAATTCGTCACTACGACTTCGTAGTTGCGACTTCAGTCGCTTTGAGTGAACGAATAAATTCGTTACTACATTTCATCTCTATTATTTTGAACGATTGAAATCGTTACTACGGTTCATCTCAATAATTATGGACGATTGAAATCGTCACTACATGTCGTCCCAATCCTTGCCGAAATCTTTTTCGGGCGGGAAAGTTTTCCACTTTTCGCGCAACCAATCGCGTCCGTGATCTTCATCATACATCGATAAACTCGACCATTGCCAGTCATATGCATCCTGTACGTATCCATGCTTGACGGGATTATAGTGGATGTAATTCAACGCCCGATAATAATGCGCGTTGCCGCGGATCACACGGTCGGCGAATTTATACCAGACCTTCCGCTTCCCAGTCTGACCGTCAGCCTGATTCCACTCAAAGGAAGTTGATCCATGCAACTGCTTAAGCGTGACCGAAACGTAGTCAAGCAATTCCACACCAGCCAGAATGTGATAATGGTTTGCCAAGACAACCCATCCAACAATGTCCGCTTTAATTTCATGGAACGCATTCAGCAATCGCGCTTGAAATTCTGTGCGCCGTTCAGGAGATTCCATCACGCGGGCATGTTCGAAATTCGCGGCCGTCAGCATGTAATATCCCACCTCACGAAACGGATGCGGCGGCGCATGAAGAGGATATCCCATCGCCTTTCGTTGAGCCACCACATCATCTTGTTGTTCAGGAGTGAATTTCCGATATTCGTAAGGCATAAGTTTTCTCGTAGTCGCTTTTATGACTAAAGTCATCACTACGTTTAACAACGTAGGAACGGCTTCAGTCATTCCTCAACATCGGCGCAACTCCATCCACATTCTTCCCTTTCAAAAACGCCCTTATCGTATTCTGCGCATCCCACGGATCCACGATCTCCAGAAATGCCCAGCGCCCAAATCCACCGTGATTGTTGATGGCGGGAATCCACAGGTTGCGGGCGGTTTCGACTTTGGCGGCTTTATCCTTACGCGCTTCGCCGCTCACTTCAAGAATCAGGTTTAGTAAATCCTCTTTGCCATGCCCATCGTCCATGCGAATGAGGTAGTCCGGTAAATATGATTTTTCTTCGCCGTTGAATGTATAAGGAATCATAAAGCCCAACTGGAAATTCTTGACATAATGGACAACTTCATCCATGTCCTCCAGCACTTCTGCCAGCTTGGCTTCCCAGCCGCTATCCAGCACGACATGCGAGACATGGCACTTGTCGGCGCGCGTACGGTATACATCGCGGGCGGTGTCAAAGTCCACATAACGGGTTGAACCCATCGTATCGTATGGACGCAGGATGGGCAGAAGTATCTTTTCTTCGGATGAGGAAGCGATCAAGGCCTGATAGATTTTCTCCGCGGCGGTATTGGCGAATGCCACCATCAAAAGCATTTGTGGAAAGGTATTATCCTTACAGATCAAATAATTCTCCCGCCATTCATGCACGATGGCAAGCAATTGCGGGAAGAACCACGGCTTGGTATTGCCATCCGTGTCCTTAAAGTATTTTTCCAACAACAAAGCCGCCAGCCTGAAATCCACCTGGTTCAGCCGCTTCTCTTTCAACCCATACAATTCGTGAAAGCTCGACTCGCCGATGATGGATTGCATTTCGGTCTTGCTTGGCAAATCCGCAGTGGAAATGGACATCTTCCGAATCCTGCGTAAACGTGGCTGTGAGTTTATCGCCTTCAAATAGTGATAACCGATGACGCGCGGAAATGTAATTTCACATGCAATTCGATCTTCGAGAGCACGCACACGTGTTGGTGTCGGTCCCGGCTTTGGGTTTTTCTCCGAGCCTGCGCTGGGGATGAACGAAAACGGCACACCGTACACTTCGGCATATTCCGCATCGAACATGCCATCCTTATTAGGCGCGTAACTACGACGTCTCAAGCCTCGACCTACAACCTGCTCACATAATAATTGAGTCCCGAACGCGCGCACGCCAAGAATGTGGGTCACTGTATTCGCATCCCAGCCTTCGGTCAGCATGGAAACCGAAACCACACAGCGAATACTCTCGCCAAGTTTGCCTGCCTTGCCAACCGTGTTCATTACTTCGCGCAATATATCTTCATCGGATAACTCGTCCACATCCCGGCCGGGGAAGCGTACGCGATATTCCTGTTTGAATTCCTCTATTTCAATGGCGGCTATATTTTTGAAATCGTCGGACATCCCTTCGCCCGATTCCAATTGCTGGCTGTCAATCAAAATTGTATTGGGACGCGATAACCAGCGCCCGCCATCCACATTGCTAAACAAGGCTAACTTTCCGGGCACCGCCACTTCTTCATCATTCTTGAGTTTCTTTTTCCAACCCGAAACATACTCAAAGACCATCTTGGAAACATTGGTGTTGTTGCATACAACGATGAAAACGGGAGGGGAGGGACGGTCGTTATAACGACTGAAGTCGGTACTACCGTTATTACCTTCCCACTGATTGAATTTCTTTTCATAATTGCCATACAGACTTTGTAACGCGCCTTCCAATTCAGGCGGCAGGTTTGGCTCAACAGACAGTTCCTCGGCTTTGCGGCCCTTCTTTCTTGGGCAGGTGTTCACGAATGCGTAGCCATAGATCGCGATATGTTGGTTGTTCGCCCACCATGGAATCATCCGCTACGGGCACACGCGGTACTTTTACAATACCCGATTCAATCGCATCAATGAGTGAGAAATCAGAGACGACCCAAGGGAAGAGAGTTCCCTCGTTGTAGCCTGATCCCCGCAAAAAGAAGGGTGTAGCTGAGAGATCATATACAATCTTCACGCCAAGTTTGGCTTTGACCGCTTCGATACCGGAAATCCAGATGCGCGCTTCCTCCTCGCGTTGTTCTGCTTCACGTCGTTCGTCGCCTTTTAATTCCTCCTCCACTTCAACATCCGGCTTACGACGATAACAGTGATGCGCTTCGTCATTGATCACGATAATATTCTTCTTATTTCCCAATTCACGACAAACACGTCTCACCATCTGGTCGGGCGTTTCTGTGAATGGCGAACGACTAAAGTCGTCACTACGCAAAAGTTGCCTAGTAAGTTTGCCGGCTGCCATCCGCTCACGCATTTTAAAAGCATGAAAATTCGTGATGACCATCCTGGCTTTATCCAATTCAGCTAAAAGGTCGGATGGTACAACATCATGCAGTTTGTAATAGTTTTGCGGATCGTTTGGGAGTAATACACGCAGACGATCTTTGATCGTTATACCCGGTGTAATAATAAGAAATGTATCTGAAAAACGGGCATCCTGGGAGTTGGCGATCTTGTTCAATGCCTGCCAGGCAATCAACATTGCCATGACAACGGTTTTTCCGGAGCCAGTCGCCATTTTGAAGGCAATACGATAGAGCAGAGGATTGGACTTTTGATTCTTCTGCCGCAGTAAATTCTCGACCCATGCCTCGCCATATTTTGGGGCGACTTCCGTAATCCAGATTGCGGTTTCAAGAGCCTCGATCTGGCAGAAGAATAATCTGTGTTCGCGGTCTTCCCGCTTCCAATACTCCAATAACCTTGCAGTTGTTTTGGTGATGCCAATATATCCACCCTTGCGCCAAATCGCGACGCGTTCACGAATGCGATTAATGTCCTTGTTTTCTTCTACGCGGTCGGCAGTCCAACCTGTCTCAGCAAATGCCAGTTGTTTCGCGCTTTTCTTCTTGGGTTGGGGAATGGGCACGAAATACTGACTGATCCGCCGTTCTTCGACAATCTCATCCGTGATGCCATCTTCCGTAAAGCGAAAGTGCCGCTTCGGTTCTTCAAATGGGGAATTGATTACAGGGTTTTCGATGACGACCTGGGCCATGGCAAGAAATTATCCGTTCCCTTTGTGTTTCCTTATGTAATTCAATATAAGCATACAGCCAAACCCCCTTCCGCGCAAGCCTACACGGACGGTCTCTAACGTCCGCCTTTGGAAATGGACAATTGACCTATGCAAGAGGTCAAATAGAATTTATTTATCTTTCGGCGCATCTCGCACGATATAAAGCGGGCGGCCTTTGGCTTCATCATACAAGCGACCAATGTATTCGCCGAGCATTCCCAGCGAGATCAACTGCACACCACCGAGGAATAATACGGCAATCAACGTGGTGGCCTGACCCGTAAACTGCGGGCGGCCTTCCATGCGCAGGTAAATCACCACAGGAATAGCAAGGATGGAAAGTCCTGCTGAGATAAAGCCCAAAAAAGTGGCCACCTGCAAAGGAAAATACGAGAAGCTGGTAATGGCATTCAATGCCAGCCGCAACATTTTATTGAACGGATATTTAGTCTCTCCCGCGAAGCGGGCGGCGCGCTTGTATTCCACGCCAATTTGTTTAAAGCCCACCCAGGCTGACATGCCGCGCAGGAAGCGATGACGTTCGCGCATTTGCTTCAATACATCCACCACTTTACGATCCATCAAACGGAAGTCGCCTGTGTCCATCGGTATCTTCACATCGGTAATACGATAAATGATCCGATAAAACAAGGATGCGCTGAATTTCTTGAACCATGACTCGCCTTCGCGTTCGGCGCGCACGGCATAGACCACCTCGTAACCTTCCTTCCACTTTTTCGCCAAATCCAAAATAACTTCGGGCGGATCCTGCAGATCGGCATCCATGATGACAATTGCATCGCCGCGCGCATAATCCCAACCGGCAGTGATGGCGATCTGATGCCCAAAGTTGCGCGCAAAGATCACAGGGCGGATGTGCGAATCCATTTGCGCAAGTTGGCGGATTTTTTCGGTCGAGCCATCGGTCGAGCCATCGTCCACCAAAACAAGTTCCCAGGATTTCATGATTCGATTCCATCGCTTCCCTGATGCGGCGATACAGCTCGGGCAAATTCCCGAGTTCGTTATAGATCGGCGCGACAATGGAATAGATAATTTTCATTTGGATGATTTCTTTTTAGCGGATAAAGGCACGGGCACAGACTTCAACCTGGGAGGCATCACTCCGCTCCGAGTCCGGAAGGGGAGCGGCTGGCACTTCATCCAGAAAAGGCGGCAAACCCAGCATCCGCGCATGCAGATAATTCCAGATCACAACGAGGGAAGCCAATACCGGCAAAATGATGAATGCGCCCAAAACCCCCGTGAAAATAACCGCCACAATGATCGCGACAAAGACAATGGCTTCGTTTATATGAACACTGCGACCCAGAATGTAAGGACGCAGCCAGATATTCTTGATATTGATCAACACGACATAGAGGCCGACCACGATCAAGCCGAATATAAAGTTGTTGACCGGCAGCCAGTTGGAGCCTTCCAGCAATGCAACCGCCAATGCAAGCCCGGTCGCCACAAACGGTCCCACATCCGGAACAATACTGAATACACCAGCCAGCAAACCCAGATAGAGAGAACCGGGCAAACCTATTATCGTCCAAACGATAGAAAAGGTGATTGCCACAATGATCATGAGCGTGAGCTGGCCGCGCAGGTATGCCATCCAAACCTGCCGGATCTGAGAATAAAGTTTGCGAATATCAGGGCGATATGCTTCGGGTGCAATCCGAATCAGCCCTTCGCGGACGCCCTCCCACTCGGTCATAAAAAAATAGGTGCTTACGAAAATAATCAGTACCCACAAAGTATTTCTCGATGTGCTCCGAATCAGCGATATGGCGTTTTGTGGGGTGGATGATAACGGACTGAAAAGAGAGTCTTTATACTGAGCAATCATCCCGCCAAGGTCAATCGGAATCCCTCCAATGGAAATAGGGATGGCGAGATACTTTTGAGCATCCGCCAGGGTCTGTTGCAAATCCTGAGTGATCTCGGAAGTCTGCCGCAAGAGGACAGGCACAAGGATGATGGGTAAAACGATCATTATTGCCAAGCTGACAAAATAAACAATATTCGAGGCAGTCCTACGATTCAGTTTAAATCTGCGCTGTGTCAACGCGACCAACGGATAAAACACATAAGCGATCACCCCGGCAAGGATCAACGGGCGGAAAAGCGCGCGGATCTGATATCCAACAAAAACCAGAAATGCAATGATGAGAGCCAGCATGAAATATCGCGCCGGCAAACTCCATTCAGATTTCATAGAAGCTTTTTTACAGCCAATAGAGTCGGCTCGATGATCGGTGCCGCGGCAACAGCCTGCATCGCAGCGCGGACATCTTTGAGTCCGCTACCCGTATTTAAAACCAAAATCGGTTCATCGCCTCGCACCAGACCTTGAGTTGTGGCGCGCACCAAACCGGCGTACGCGGTCGCTCCCGCAGGTTCCGCAAAGATCCCCATTTTGCCCAGTTCTGCAATGGCCTCGATGATTTCCTCATCCGGAACGGTGATATAAGTTCCGCCCGTTTCGCGGGCCGCGCGCACGGCGCGGACCCCATCACGCGGCAGATCCACAGAGATACTATCTGCAATGGTTTGCGCAGAGATCGGCGTGATTTTTTCCGTGTTGCCATGAAAGGCGTTGGCAATTGCAGCCGAGCCTACAGCTTGCACGCCAATGATACGCGGCATACGTGTCATCCAGCCCAATTCCAATAAATCTTTAAAACCTTTATGAATTCCAGAAATGATATTGCCATCCCCCACTGAAACAAAAACCGTCAACGGAGCATGGTCAACACGTTCACCATGCTGTTTATGCCAAACCTCATGCTCAGTTTGCCACCATTTCCAAATCTCAAATGCGGCGGTTTTCTTTCCCTCAGCGGTAAATGGATTATAGCCAGTGTTGCGACAATACCAGCCAAATTCAGCCGCGGCCTGGACGGTCAGATCAAAGGCATCATCGTAAGTTCCATCCACAAGAATAACCTTTGCACCGAACACCAGTAATTGCGCAACCTTCGCCGGAGGTGCAGTCTTTGGTGCAAAGATGATGGCTTTCTGTCCGACTGCGGCGGACATACATGCGAGCGCGGCTCCTGCATTTCCAGTGGAAGCAGTCACAACGATTTCGGCCTTGATCTCCTGCGCACGCGCCACGACAATTGCAGAAGCGCGATCCTTGAACGAGGCCGACGGATTACGAGACTCATCTTTCAGCCAAGATTTTGCAATCCAAGTTTTTGCGCCAGACGAGGCAATGCAAAGACCGGCGTTCCGCCTGCAGCGTGGAGCGGAGTTGAATCACCGGGAGGCTCAGGGACAGGCAATAGCGGGAGAAAACTCCAGAGCGAAGAATTGGTTCGTGAGAGAATATCTTCAGGCTGATACTTATTGCGAATGGCTTCGTAATCGAGGACAACATCCAAGTTGCCGCCGTCCTTCCGGCAGGTATAGGTAATTTCAGACGGCGAATATTCTTCTCTGCAAAGAGAACAACGATAGCCAAGAAATTTGGAATCTGATTTTTTTAATGACAAGCAAATCACCCGTTATTCTGATTCAAAAGGCACACCCAGTGATGCCGGAGGAGAAGCACGCATCGCGCGCAAAATTCTTGCCACCACACGACGAGTTCCTTCCGGCAAGGACGCCAACCAGCGTTGAACCCATTCTGCATCCCCAATGTTCACTAACAACAACGTCAAGATCATCAGTGGGAAGGGCGCAACTTGCAACACCTGGGTTGGGATGTTGGGCAGGACAGGCTGCAACACCAGACCGAGCCACTGCAGGAAGGAGAACAGGTACACACCGAAGGCGGCCCGGAATGGATTCCAGCCACCAAAGATGGCGATCGAAAGAACGATCCAGCCGTAGCCATCCAGACCTGAAAGCTGCCCCGCCCAACCTGCTTTAACATCCAGAGAAAAGGTCGGGCCTGCCAAGCCCGCGATCGCACCACCCAGGAAGGTATAGATGTAACGCAGGCGGTTGACATCCGCACCGCGTACATAGGCAGCAGCCGGACGTTCTCCGATCCCGCGCAACATCAAACCCGGCCGGGTCCGGTAGATCCAAAACCACGCCAGGAAGATGATCACAAAACTGAAGTAGGTCATCAAATCTTGTCGGAAGAATAAAATTCCCAAGATGGGAATCTTGTCCAGCCCTGGAATGGGTAGAACGTTCAGGCTTGGACCGTTCTGGCTGATATAAGCATGACCCAGGAAATACGAAAGATTAAGACAGAGCACGGCCAGCACGAAGCCCACCGCCACTTGGGATTGCTTCAGGGCGATGCTGCTGAATGCGACAACCAGCGCCACCAAGCCTCCGAGCAACGCGCCCGCCAAGAAGCCCAAAAGGAGACTGCCGGTCCCGAAGGCGACGGCAAAGCCGACCATGGCCGAGAGCAGGATAGTCCCGTTCATGGAGAGGTTGATGATGCCGGCCCGTTCGGCGATCGTCTCGCCAATCACGCCGAACATGATCGGCGCCGCGCCGGACAGGATTCCCGCCACACTAATCAGAAGACCCATGGAAGTCATAGTGCCTACCTATCTTTTTTCTCAAACAGTTGCTGGCGGGCACCCTCGACCATCAAAACGAACAGGACAAGGATCCCTTGCAGCACACCCGAAAGGGATGAGTCCATTTTCATCATGATCGGCAACTGAATGCCACCAATATTCAAAGCTGCGTAGAACAGGGCAATGGGTGCTGCCCAGATCGCCTGGTAGTTGATCAACATGGCCACCAGCAAACCCAGAAAACCGTACCCACTTGAAATAGTCGGAATAAGGCGATGATAGACAGCAGTAACCTGAACCGCACCTGCCAAGCCGGCAAAAGCACCGCACAGCAGGAACGCGTACATGCTGTACTGCCAGGTCGGAACTCCCAACAGAAAGGCTGCCCGCATGTTCTTGCCCACCGCTTTCAGGCGCAGACCGAAGTAGGTTCCGCGCAGCAGAAAATAAACCACAACAGCAGCCAAAATACCTAATCCCAGTGCCCAGGGGCTAAGAGCAATGTTAAGCGGGGTTGGCAGCCAAAGCCTGGTCGGAAAGATCAGGGTCCCGCTCGTCGAGGCAATTCCCGGCCGCCCCCAAGGGCCAATGATCAGGTAGAGTGCGAAGGCGGTGGCCACAAAATTCAACCCCAGCCCGCCAAAGATCTCATTAACTCCACCAAAAGTCTTTAGCACGCCTGCCAACGCCCCCCATAAGGCTCCGCCCAGCAGGCCGGCCAGAAAACCGAGCAGAATGATCCATCCCCCGGGCAACGAACTGTTCTGCAAGAGGCGCAGCGCTCCTGTCGTGAAGACCGCCCCGAGCACGATCTGCCCCTCGATGCCGATATTCCACAGGCCGGCCGCGAAGGTAATCAGTACACCGGAGGTGGTTAGCAGTAGGGGAACCCAAGCGGCCAAGACATTGGTGATATCTGCGGTAGAACTGAAAATGCCCTGGAGCACGTTCGAATAGGCCTGCAACGGCGACGCACCGGCCATCAACAGGACCAAGGTGGTAAAGAGCAACGCCAAGACGATCGCGGCGAGTTGAAAACCGATTTTAAGCCACTGGTTTTTTTTCATGGACGCTTGCCTCATTCTTTGATTCCGGCCAGCCCATACCGCCGATCAACTCGCCGAGTTTCTCCGTAGTTAATGTCGAGACATCCGCTGGAGGTGTCACTCGGCCACTGAAGAAGACCAGCACACGATCACTATACTGCAAAATCTCCTCCAGGTCGGAAGAAATGAACAGGATGGACGTCCCCTGTTTACATCGTTCCTTAAGCTTGGTCCAAATGTAAATAGCAGACTCAATATCCAGGCCGCGCGTCGGATGCTCCAATAGGAGTAACGAAAGCGGATTCCGAAGCAAGGCCAGCAAAGCACGCTGTTGATTGCCGCCTGAAAGCGACTTAACTGTGCTGGAAGGTGTACCATGAATATTGAAAGATTTGATCCGTTGCTCCGCAAGTTTATTTCCCTTATCTCGATCAATAAACAATCCCTGTGTTTCCTCAGCCAGCACGAAGTGTTCTGTCAGGGTCAGGCCGGGAACCAATCCTTCCTCCATGCGCGAAGCAGGCATGAACGAAACGCCGTTCCGCTTGAACGCATGATAAGAATGTCCCGTCAAATCATGATTATTCACCAGCACTCGGCCGTTGACGGGTCGGATCAATCCGGCACAGGCCCGGATGAAAGGCCCCTGCCCGCTTCCTTCCATCCCTGCCACACCGATCACTTCGCCAGCATTGACTTCGAGATTTATATCCGCTAAATGAAGACGAACGTCTTCCACTGCCAGATCGCGCAGCTCGAACACCTTCGCCCCGGGCTTTAGAGGACGCCGCGCCCCCAATGGAATTTCCTTGCCGAACATCATTTCCACTAATTTCCTGGCGTTGAAAGGAGCTGAGGCTTCGCCAACCAACTTTCCAGCCGTCAACACAGCCACTTTATGACAAAGCACTTCCACATCTTCCAGCTTGTGGGAAACAAAGATGATCGTCATGCCTTGAGCGGCAAGCTTACGAAGGGTTGCAAAAAGCTTATCTTTTTGGCTGGCGCTGATGCCCGTAGTGGGTTCATCCAAAATCAAAACGCGTGCACCCAGCCAAAGTAAACGCAAAATTTCCAGTTGCTGCCGTTCACCGACGGTCAGTGAATCGACATACGCTTCGGGATCAAGGGAAAAACCAAATTGATCAGCCAGATCACGAATATTTTGCATGGCCGCTTTACGGTCTGGAAAAAGACCGCCGGCGCGTCCAAGCAGAAAATTATCGAGCAGACTCATCGGTGGAAAGTCCAGCGGATCCTGGTGCAACATCCCAATGCCATATCGAATGGCATCCGCTGGTGATTTGATAATTACTTCTTTGCCATCCAGCAAAATTTCTCCGCTGTCGGCCTGGATAAAACCTGAAAGAACTTTCATGAGCGTGCTTTTGCCCGCTCCATTTTCCCCCAAAATGCCTTGGATTGTGCGAGCAGGAATATTGAGCACAATATCATCATTGGCATGGACTTTGCCGAAATATTTATGGATGTGGCGCAGTTCAATGTTCATGGGCAATCCTTTTCCCTCACACTATCCCTCTCCCGGTTGGGAGAGGGATAGGAGTGGAAGGGAAGGCAGATGCCTTCCCTCATCATAAGTAAGGGTTACTTGCTACTGCCTGCCATGCCCAGGAGCAATTGCGGCAGGTACCAGAGTTGCTGCGGGGTGGCAGTAGTACCTGCAGCTAGATACTGGCTACCATCCTGCAGGCTCAGCGGGCCGGTCCACAGAGTATTACCAGCTGCCAAGTATGCAGTCAGTTGATCGACCGCCGCAGAGGCAGCCGGGCTGAGCGCATCGCCTTTCACAAAGCCAACATTGCTGGTATCCGGATCATTGAGGTTCGTCCAATTCGGGCCTAACCACTGCCAGTCTTGTGTGAAGGTACCGGCAAGGGCCTTCTTGACCTGGGCCGCGATTCCTGGACCCCAGTTGAAATAAGGAACACCCAGGCAGACAGCCGGAGCCGCGCTGCAATTGCCTTTGTAGTCATAGCCAACAGCCCACACCTTCTCGCCGGCATCGGTCATCTTCTTCGCCTCGGTCACAGCCTCGGAAGTGTCGATGCCCGACATGACCACATCATAGCCGGTGTTGAAGAATGCATCCGCGACCTTGGACGGATCGAGTGTCGTACCAGGCTCGTTATACCAATATCCGATCCAGGTGACCTGGAATTGCAGTGCAGAAGGATCCTTCTTCAGGACATTGGTCCAGCAGTACTTTGCGCCCAGGTAAGCCGAGGAGGATAGACGGCGGGTTTCATCGTTGATCAGCGGTCCTAAGTAGCCAATCTTCCCAGTCTGGGTGGTCATGGCAGCCGCGCATCCCGCCAACATCTTCATGTATTCCATCTGCCCCATGACATTGGCCATGTTGGGGATATTCAGGTAGGCCTGACCCTGCGCCCAGGATTGATCGCCCGAGAGCATGATGGTCGGGATAGTCGGATGGTTCTTGGCAAAGGTATTGGAGTCATCCTTGAAATCATCCGAGTTGAAGATGATCATATTGGCACCTTTGGAGAGCAACTGCTCAGCTAGCTGTGCCGGCGTAGAGCCCTGATGGCTGAAGCCATTGTCGATATAGATCAGGTTGGTATTGGGAATCTTAGAAACCGCATACTGGCCGCCTTCATAGGTGGCCTGGCTCCAGCCAGAGTCATTGGTAGGGACCAACCAGAATCATGCCAATGGTGAACGTCGAACCAGCCGGAAACGCAGTTCCGATCGGGGCAGCAGCAGGAGCCGTGGTCGGCGCGGTTGTGGCAGCAGGAGCCGTGGTCGGCGCGGTTGTGGCAGCAGGAGCTGTGGTCGGCGCGGTTGTGGCAGCAGGAGCTTGTGTAGCCGGAGCTGCGGTAGGCGTCGCCGCCGGCGCACAAGCCGACACGGCCATTGCTAGAACTACCAATAGTAAGGTAACTTGCAAAACTGATTTACGCATTGTTTTCTTCTCCTTATTAGATTTTGATAGGGAATGGATTAAACGAACATGAATCTTTTAAAACTCGAGCAGGACGCCTCCTTTCCATTTGTCCATATAAAATTGTATCACCTCATCACCTGTACTTCGTGAAGAAACCATACCATTATATTACGGCACACACGAAAATTTTGTAAGAAGGTCATTTATCACCGTTTCTTTATTACTACTATTGGAGGTTTCGCGATCAATCCGATTCCACAAGATACACAGCAGCGGACTCACATAGCTCGGCGAAACCCTGTAAGATTCCAATGATAATTCCTCTGCCTCAGACCAATCTCCTTCGTGAGCATAGCCTTCGATGAACACAAATCGCTCATCTGGATCATTAGGGTAATCATTCAGGTGAAATGCAACATCTCCCAATTTTGCGACGCGCGACCAATCTCCCTCTTGACGCGCAAGGTCAGCTTGCTCGAAATAATAGCACCAGCCATGCACCGGTTCCGGGCCGTAGACTTGAGGCATACTTGCAGTTGGACTGGGCGTGATCCAAGCCGACGAGGATAGGCGCGCGGCATCGCGCATCAAGCTTGTGTCAGGGATAAAGTGATTCTGCGAGTTCATCTCCGGATCCAGCACACGCAAACAACCCGGCGGCTGATAATAAAACGCCACCACCTGCGACGTGCTTCCATTGAACATTCCGACCAAATAATTATATTGTATTGGCAAACCCGCCTGTAATGCAGGTAGATTGTTGCCGATGCGGTTGGTCGGGAAGAATAATGCGTAATGGATTTGATCCATAGAATGATGATTCGGATCATAAATCCAGTTCAATGCCGCAGCAAGGGAATTGTCCGCATAATAATTCAACGCGCCATCATTGATTAACACAAGAGTATTCGGCTGAAGCCCCGGCGCACGCCATGTCATTTGCCAAAACATCGCCTTCTGAGTTGTCCAATCGCGCCGAAACGAGTTGGCCCACCAAATCTGGCGACCCGCCGCAAATGCTATCAGGACGGCACAAAGAAACACTCGAATACGGCCAGGAATGAATTGCAACAACCCTGCAAACAGTAAACTTACGCCTAGCATGAACGGCAAAGTAAAACAATTCTCCGGGTATCCAAGCGTTATCGGCAAATTGATCAACCAGAATGGCCAACCCGCAAAGAACATGGCAATCAAGCCAAGGATCAGCGGCCACCATTTTTGATTTACCGATTCTTCTTCGCGGGGAATCAAAAACAAATAGAAACAGCAAAACGCAAAGACCGCTAAAACCACAACACCATACAGAAGGGTTGTACGCGGCCCATCCATAAAGGGATTCGGAAACCGGAACACCTGTGACCAAGCCTGCACACTGACAAGCCAAAAGCTTGAGAATATGGTTTTGATCAGTTCCAAGCTCGTCATCAACGGCGCAACTTTTAGCTTTGGAATCAATGCAGTTTGATAGACCTGATCGTTGAAAACGAAAAGCCGCCAATATACATCGGCTAAAAAAACGAGAAGGTAGGGCAACCAGAGAAACAGTACTCGACGCGCAATATAGGACGGGCGATGATTTTGGTCGTCGGTGAAAATGAAATAGAAAATGACAAAAGGACGAAACAGTTCAAGCACGAAAAAATATTCCATCATCCAAAGATTGAGAGCCGAAAAACAAAGAGCGAAAATAGTCAAGAGCCAAAACCGCTTGGGCCAACGAAATGACCAAAGCATCAAAAGACATGAGAAAAGAAAGAAGGACAGGACAATAAAAAAATGGCTGTAAAGATAAGCCCCGGACTGCTGATTGAAGCCCGGATACAGTAGAAAGAAAAGGCTGACGACAAAAGCAAATGAACGACGGCCCGGCCAAAGCTCCCGAATGAGCGCCCAAACAAGAACCGAAGTTACCCAGCGCCAAAACAATGCAAATATCTGCCAATAAAATGGGACATCAGGAAAAATGCGAGTTGTAATCTGATAAAGCCATCCCCAAATTGGACGGTTGGTTGAGAAGTAACGGGTCATCGCGTCGAATCCGAACTGATAGCGGATCCACGTCATCGGCAGGTCATCCCAATAGAAGCCGAGTTGCCAGAAAAACAAGCCATAGGCAAGAAAGGTTACAATCAGTAACAGTGCCGGAACAGCATATGGCTTTAAAGATATCGCATTAAGTCTTTTAAGAAAGCTTTTCATCATCACGAAAGCCTCCGTTCCATGCGGCAACGCTCATAATGGCCTTCTCCAAAGGTCCTCAGGATCGCAAAGTCTAATTTTGTGAATAGAGCAAACGCCTTTAGGCTATTTTTCTCTACGCTTCTTTCAATCGAACAATAACCCATGGAACGGCTGGCATCAATAAAAGCGTTCCGCAAGGCGTGTCCTATTCCATTTCCCTGCACTTCCGGTGCCACACCGATATACGTCCATTCGACTGTATGAGGAAAAAGCTTTTGCTTGGACGCATAAAATGCAGAGAGCAACGCTTGCAGGAAAACCAAAGGGTGTGTGACAGCAAGGTAAAGCATCCGCTTATGAAACCAGAATAACGACATCTGCATACGAGCATCACGAGCAGGAGGATCGGGAGAGCCAACAACCCACCCAAGAATCTCCTCGGAAGACGAGACGGCGCAAAAGCCTGTGACCGAAGGATCACCCTTCACGATCTGATAGTATCGCAAAATAATTGGAAAGCCCAGGTCGGTCAATGAATTTCGCATCACGGACTGGTGCGGTAAAGCCACGCGCTTTAATGAACAATCATCGATATTGGCAAAGGGCCGGAGAGTATATTCCATCGGTATAAAGCTCAAGCAAGACCTTTGATCAAGAACGGTCCCAGCGGACGAACAATGAAATCTGGCAATCGTTTCCAGAGCCAAATGGCAAACTTGAATTTTCGATTCTTCTGATTTAATGCCGGCATGGTTACGCCGTCCCGCAAGGCATACCAATAAGCCAGTAACTGTTTGTGAGGTTTCCATTTCATCTTAAACGTCTCATTGCCGGAACCGATCAAACTTCGCCCTATATCAAAAATGGAAAAGCCTTTTCCACCGTACCGCGTAATCACTGACCAATAAAAAAACTCGCCGACATAATCAGCACGATACTTACGGAGTATATTCGCATGAAGATTGGTCACCACATCACCTTGAAGAACAAACACGCCCGCGCCTGCCAATTCCCCGCGCCCACCATAAACGACAGCAAATTCAACCGCATCATCCAGCGAGTCAGCCATCCTACGCAAATAAGCCTTACCATGATATGGTGAACCTAATTCATGCATACTGCGAGCCAAGCCTTCGTAGGCATCATCCAGCAAATCAAGATGGCCAAACTTTATATTAAAACCTTTCTTGAGCGACTTGCGAATATGGTTGCGATGATCGGAACTGTAAAGCGCAAGCATCGCTTCTGCATCCGAGGATAAATCGGCGCGGTATGTGTAATAGATCGGATGCTGAATCCAGCCCTCGGGCGGGACCAATTCGCCCGCGTCCAACCGGACGTTGACATAGTCTACATTCAATTCTTTTCCCAGCGCATGAGCCTTCTCCAACAACGCATCGCGCACACGAAGCGATGAAAACGCAAAACCGCCATAAGAAGCATAGGGTGCAGTCGTCAAATAATTGCCAAACATAAAATGCTGAATATGTACAAGCGAGAGCAAACCCACGACTTCGCCGTCCACCTCCGCGACGAGTTCGATAGAGGGAAAACCCATAAACATCAGATACAAATTTCATCCACGGATCGAAAGCGGGGAATGCCGCCATCTCAAACAATGATTCAGGACAAGGCAAGCTTTCAGTCAAAGCGAGTAGGCGGATGTTAATCGTTGAAGATGATTGCGGGTGTATTCCAGCGGTCTTATTCATTAGCTTTATGCTAGTCCGCGAACTTTCCGTGCATCGTCCAAATAGGACCCAATCGGCGATATGGGAAAATTGCGAAGGAGCGTGGCGAGGAATTCAGATTTATTCCAGGTGAACGGCAATAATAACGGATGCTTCGCCACATCCCACCAGGTGCCGGGAGCCCATTGCGAGAAGGGGCTGACGATTTCATAGGGGTGCAGAAACAGCACCGGGCTGAATCCTCTTTTTAGTTCGCGCTCCAAGATATTAAAGATCATCTTGCCCAGCAGCCCGATGCTGAAACTCGAGCCATAGGCAAATTCCCCTTTTGAGAGCAAACTCCACGTGAATTGGCGCGGTGCAATATATTTTTTCTCGCCCCGCCCAAACTGCAGCGTACTGACCGGAATTTCCCAAATTCGTCCCCTTTGCAGAAAGGTTCCCGTTGGTGCATAAATGGCAGAGCTGTAAACAAACCCGGCATCCGCCAGCAACGAATAAGCCGCCTCACTCATTCCGACCATCGGGGCTCGATAACCGCGCACTCCATAGCTCTTGACCCACGATTCGCCCAGGCGAATATCCGAAGCCAGTTCATCCACACTCACCAGCGGACGATGGATGTGACAATGAAAGCCAAGTTCGTGTCCTGCCTGGATAATCTTTTGCGGGATTTCAGGATACCACTGGGCGACTTCACCGACGAGATAAAAACTGATTTTCGAGTCGCCAAGTTTTTCAAGAATGGGATCAATGGCCTGCTGCGTGAAACCGCCATCCAGATTACGCCGTTGCATAGAATTTTCCAGCGTATCATACCGGCGAAAAAGCGCAAACCACGGCTCATAGTCTATACTGAGAAGGACTCGGGGGGAAGGAAGCATAAGAACGACATATGTTACCGATTTGGGAGAAGCATGTCAAGCTTATAACAAACGAACATCAAGAAATTGGTCTGACATGTGACAAGCAACACGCCAGACCAATCATAAGTTTTAAACTGAGCGAATTATCCTGGAAGAATCCACGTACCGGTCTCGCCTTTCAACGCGCGGCCAATGTTTTCTGGATTGGTAATCAGAGCCTGCTTGCCGCCTGCTTCAAGGAACCGAATGATCGCCTGAACTTTGGGCGCCATCGAGCCTTTAGCAAAATGAGTACCTTCAGCGAGATATTTTTTCGCTTCAGTCAGCGTAATCTTATCAAGCCACTTCTGATCGGGTTTACCAAAATTCAGAGCGGCTTTTTCGACTGCCGTGGAGATGACAAACAATTCAGCGTTGACATTATTTGCCAACAGGCTCGAGCCAAAGTCCTTGTCAATCACAGCCGCCACGCCTTCGAGATCGCCTTTGGCATTGCGAATGACCGGAATGCCGCCACCGCCCACTGCAATGACAATGGTACCGGACTTGATCAGCGCTTTGATCGAACTCGATCTCAACGATCTCCTTCGGAAGCGGTGAAGCCACCACACGCCGCCAGCCGCGTCCGGCATCCTCGACGACGGTCCAACTCATTTCCTTTTCGCGGCGCTTGGCCTCGGCCTGTTCCATGAAACCGCCGATCGGTTTGGATGGATTCTTGAAGGCCGGATCGTCGCGGTCAACCAGCGTTTGCGTCACGACCGTCGCGACCGGCTTCTTGATGCCACGGCGCTTCAATTCGTTCTGCAAGTTCTGCTGCAGGGAGTAGCCAATCGCACCCTGAGTGTCCGCGCCGCAAACATCCAGCGGGACTTCGTGCATGCCCTCCGCTTTTGCGGCGATCTCCGAACGGCGCAAAATGAATCCGACCTGCGGGCCGTTGCCGTGTCCGATCACAACTTCGTAACCGGCTTCGATCATGTCCGCAATATGGACGCAAGTTTCCTTGGCGGCCAGATACTGATCCTCAACACTTTGATGCTTAGTATCTTTGATCAGGGAATTTCCACCGATAGCAATGACAGCAACTTTCTTCGCCATAGTCAACTCCTCTATGCCATCGTCAAAGCCATGACGGCTTTTTGCGCGTGCAGACGATTCTCGGCCTGATCAAAGACGACCGAATGCGGGCCATCCATTACGGCGCTGGCAACTTCAACGTCACGGTCAGCGGGAAGTGGGTGCATGTAGATAGCATCGTCTTTCGCCAGCTTCATTTTCTTTTCATCCGTGATCCAATGCTTGTACTTGTCAATGATCTTCGCGCCTTCGTTTGCGTCTTCCGTGGTCATCATGGCGCCCCACGATTTGGCATAAACGACATCCGCATCCTTGAAGGCTTTTTCCATGCCGTTCGGGTCAGAAATAATCTCAAAGCCGGTGTGGAATTTTTTGGCTTGTTCCTGCGCGGCGTTCACAATGTCAGGCATGAGTTTAAACTCGGGTGGATGAGCCAGCACAACGTCCAATCCGAAGCGGGGCATTTGCAGAATTAACGACTGCGGGACAGAGATCGGCTTTTGATAGGAAGCCGCATAAGCCCACGAAACGACCATCTTCTTCTTGCGCAGGTCGCGGCCCTTCTTTTCCATGATGGTCATCAAATCGGCGAGGCATTGGAAGGGATGATAGATTTCGCATTGCATGTTGAACACAGGCGAGCGCGAGTACTTCGCAACATCATTGATGTATTTATTGCCAATCTTCCAGTCCACATGGCGAATAGCGATCGCGTCGAAGTAGCGCCCAAAGATCTCACCAATTTCAACGGGTGTATCGCCATGTGCGATCTGTGTGGATTTGCTTTCGATGAAAGCCGCGTGACCGCCAAGCTGGTCAATGCCTGCTTCAAACGAACCGCGCGTGCGGGTGCTAGAGAAAAAGAACAACATCGCCAGCACTTTATCGCGCAGATACGGATGAAGTTCATTCAAAGCGCGTTTACGCTTCAGGTCGAACGCCACCTCCATGACGGTCTCAACTTCCTCTTTGCTGAAATCAAGATCGCCGATCAAATCTCGACCATGTAAGTTGGTTTGCATAAATTAGTCTCCTTGTCTATTAAAACCTAACCCCATTCCCCTTCCCTTTAGGGAAGGGGCGAAGAGGATAGGTCAATAATTTATTCCATTGCGCCAAGCACAAGTGCCAACAGCGCCATGCGCATGACGACGCCATTGAACGCTTCCTGCCAGTAACGCGACCAATGCGTGATGTCCACATCGGTTGGGATTTCATCCATGCGCGGCAGGGAATGCAGAAGGATCGCGTCGGATTTAGCTTTCTTCTCCAACAGTTCACGCGTGATCTTGTAATTGGCCGGAGTTAACCCAACATCCTTACCCGAACGCTCATCGCGCGACTTGGTGTAATCCGGTTGCACAACCGGCTCGACCAAAATCACATCAGCTTCGCCGATTGCTTTTTCAACGTGATCGACTTCCTTATAATTCAAGCTGTAATCCTTGAGTTCCTTCTTGAACTCATCGGTCAGACTCATTTCGGGGGGCGAGACAAAAGTAATGGGGCAATCGAATTGAGTCAACGCATAAGCCAGCGAGTGCATGGTTCTCATGCGCATATCACCGACCGCCAACCATTTCAACCCATCAATGCGACCCTTCTCGCGCCAGACCGTGTACAGATCGGTCAGGATTTGAGTTGGGTGCTCGCCCCAACCATCGCCGCCGTTGATGATCGGAATGCTTGCCCATTTCGCGGCTTCATGCGGCGCGCCCTGCTGGAAGTGGCGCATGACAATCACATCGCCATAGAACTCCAGCATCTTGACCGTGTCCTTGATCGACTCCTGATAGAAGTCACCGGCACGAGTATTTTTGGCATCCGAGAAACCAGTCACATGCCCGCCAAGACGATGCATCGCGCCTTCATGGGCAAGACGCGTGCGCGTGGACGGCTGATAGAAGGCTGTTACCAGAGTCTTCTCCTTGAGCATATCCACGTTCTTTCTGGACCTCGCGATGGGTTCCATTTTTGAAGCCACATCGAACACATGGAAAAACTCATTGCGCTCGAAATCCTTCAGCGACAGAATATCACGACCTGCAAAACTACGCATACGAACCTCCTATACTTATTGGTTGATTTTTTTGACGTTAAAGACCCTGGGCACTTCAGGGTTTCCTTCTTAACGTCTTACTCAGTCATCAAGTCGACAAGTCTCAAGAGACAGGTCAACCTGTGCGACTTGTTAGGCTTTCTCCGCTATCATCTTCGGCAACAGCACATAGAATTCCGTGGCGGCTACAACCTCATCAAGCGGCACGTTTTCGTTACGCATGTGTGCGGTTTTCTCATCGCCAGGGCCGAAGCCGATGGACGGGATCTTGGCCTTGCCAGCCCAATAGGTGCCGTTAGTCGAGAAGTCCCACGTCCCCAGCGTCCGCTTCTCACCCCACAGCGCCTCGATGGTGCGCTGCCCCGCCTGCGTCAACGGATGTGCGTCCTCCAGTAGCCAAGGCGGATAGAACTTCGACACCGGAAAGACAAAGCCCGTGTAGGATGGCTCTTCGTAGAACAACTCTTCGACCCGGATTTCATCCTGCAGATAATCGGGGATCAGTCCCTTGATCTGTGCGATCACGTCCTCGCGCGGCTCGTTCGAAGTGATGCGGCGGTCAATATAAATCGTGAACTGATCGGGCACCGCGTTGAGCGAAGCCGTGCGCGCCGCGACGTCAGTCACCGCGATGGAGGGATAACCCTGCACCGGATGAGATCCCATACCAAAACGCATTCGACGATCCAACTCGCGGATTTGCGTGATGATCGCCATCATCTTGTACACGGCATTGTCGCCCAGGTAGTGCGATGCCGCATGCGCTGACCGGCCGGTAGCGGTGATTTTCAACTCGATGCGTCCCTTATGCCCGCGATAGACGCTCATCCTGGTCGGCTCGCCAATTACAACGAAATCAGGCTTGACCTTCGGGTCAACTTCTACGAAGGAGTTTGGCGCAATGCCATCACACCATTCCTCCATGTTGCCAAAATAATAGGCAGTGGTTCCTTCGAGCAGACCCAGATCACGTGCAATAGCCAGACCGTAGATCATGCCCGGCGTGGAACCTTTTTCATCACATGCGCCGCGCGCATACAGGTTGCCATCCTCCACCTTGCCCACGAACGGATCCCATTCCCATTCGCTGGGATCGCCAACGCCGACCGTATCAATGTGCGAGTCATAGACGATGATCTGTTTCCCAGAGCCAATGCGTCCCACCACGTTGCCCATTTTGTCGAAACGGGCTTCTTCAAAACCGAGTTTGTTCATTTCGGCGATGATACGATCGCCGACCTCTTTAAGCTGTCCATTCATACTGGGAATGGCCACAATATCCCGCATGAATTGAATAATATCTTCACGCGAACTTTCCACACGTTGTTTGATTTCTTTCACAGACATTGTACAAATTCCTTTGGCAATTTCAACCACCTACACGCCGATTAACGTGAAAGCGGAAATATCCCGGAATCAAATAACTGGAGGAATAATCAATCACTTTTCCAGAAGTGTCATATAACTGCGAGATAAATTGCAATAACACATCTCCGCGCTGAATTTCGAGCGGCTTCGCGACCTCGGCGGTAGCATCAATGGCAGAGATCGCGGCGCGAGAGACTGTAAGGTGGGCGCCGCGATCAATCAAAAAGTCCAGCACCGATCCTTTGAATGAAACAGGTAACTGCGAAGGTTTAAGGACCTCTTCCGGCAACGTGTCCACCAAATACGCCACGGGACGGCCATCCGCGCGCATCACGCGGCGGACGCGCGTTAGTTTTGCGGAAGGCAATACATTGAATGCCTCAGCATGTTCTTTATCCGCGGAAACGCTTTCGACATGCAAATCGCTCACCGATACTTCCAAGCCAAGCCGATCAGCCATTGTGTCCAAGCTTTCGAGCATTTCCAAGCCAGTGTCCATTACAGGCACTTTTCCAACGACAAACGTTCCCGCACCTTGTCGTCGGTGAATCAATCCCTGCGTTTCAAATGTCCGCATAGCCTCGCGCAATGTAGCGCGCGAAACACCAAGTTGCTTTGCAAGATCAGGTTCGGATGGAAGGCGATCGCCCGCTTTGGTCTTGGAAATCAATGCGGCGAGATCGGCTTGCAATCTTTGAAAAGGAAAATGCGGCATGAATACCTCGTATAACGACTTGCGTCGTTTCTATATTTTCTCTAACACAGGCACAAAATCGAACTTCGTCACATCCACGAGACCTTTATCGGAGATGCGCAATTCGGGAATCACAACCAAAGCCAACAGCGATAACTGCATGTTGGGATTATTTAGCTTACAGCCACATGCCCTAAAACCAGCCAACACCGTCTCGGCTTTTTTCGCGACCATATCGGCTCTTTCCGTGGACATCAAGCCCGCGATGCCCAATTCAACCAGCCCAATCACCCGGCCATCTTTCACAACCACTTGTCCGCCGCCCACTTCAGCGAGTTTATTCCCAGCAATCGCCATCTCCTCATCAGCCGTGCCAACGACGATCATATGATGGCTATCGTGTGCAACCGTTGAAGCGATGGCACATTTCTCGGTGAAACCAAAGCCGCTGACAAGTCCCACCGTAATGCCGCTCATGCCTTTGTGACGTTGCACAAGCGCAATCTTGGCAACATCCGCCGACGAATAACGAGTGATCTGCGAGGCATGAACTTCATCGCCATTCACAGGAAGCGTCATCATCAGATGACGGGTCGGGGCTTGATTTTCAATGACGCCGATCACATGGGCTTTAACATTGCCTGTATGTCCCTTCGGCGCGCGCAAGATAAAATCCTTCACTTCCAGTTTTTTCTTAAGATGTACAGAATTCCTTGCCCATACGGGATAGGAAAAGTTTGCCAGTTCCACATTCCACTTGCCCTGCTCAGCAATCACTTTACCTTTTGCAATCACCAAATCCGCTTTGAAGTCATTCAAGTCTTTGACGAGAACCACATCCGCCCAACGACCGGGAGCGATCATCCCCATCTCGCGGGTCAAACCAAAATGTTCAGCGGCATTGATCGTGCACATCTGGATGGCAGTTATCGGCTCCAATCCATGACCGATGGCATGACGCAGGACGCGATCCATGTGTCCATCCTGAGATAAAGTTTGAGCGTGGGAATCGTCTGTGCACAGGATGAACCGCCTCGGGTCCAGACCCAGTTGCGTGATCGCGCCCAATTGCGATTCGACATCATGCCACGCCGATCCGTAACGAAGCATCACTTTCATCCCTTGACGCACGCGCGCAACCGCATCTTCCACCCGCGTACCTTCGTGATCATCTTCCGCGCCGCCCGCGACATATCCATGAAACGGTAAGCCAAGATCGGGCGAAGGATAATGACCGCCGATAGTTTTATGCGCGGCCTGTGTGGCAGCCATTTCGGAGATCATTTTGTCATCGCCATGGAATACGCCGGGAAAGTTCATCACCTCGCCCAGACCAACGATGCCGGGCCACGTCATCGCTTCGGCAACCTCTTCCGGACCGATGGATGCGCCCGGTGTTTCAAACCCCGGCGAAGACGGAACACAAGACGGCATCTGCACCCAAACATGGATGGGCTGTTTGGCGGCTTCATCCACCATCAACTTGACGCCCTTGAGTCCAAAGACATTTGCCATTTCATGCGGATCAACAAACATGCCGGTCGTTCCATGCGGCACAACCGCGCGCACAAACTCCGTGACCGTGACCATGCCTGATTCAACGTGCATGTGCGCGTCGAGCAGACCGGGAACAAGATAGCGCCCGCGCGCTTCGATCACTTGAGTGTCTTTGCCAATCGTATGTTTTGCATCCGTTCCAACAAAAGCAATATGTCCGCCGACGATTGCAACGTCTGTATGAGGAATGATCTCGCCCGATTGCACGCTGACCCATTGACCATTTCGAATCACAAGGTCAGCAGGCTTGCGTCCCATGGCAACATCCACGAGAGAATGAGTCAATTTGGCAGAATTAGGCATAGTATGTCTCCGAGACTCTTTCGAACACGGATCACACAGATCGAACGGATACACACGGATAGAATTTCGAAAAAGAATCCGTGCTTATCCATTTCATCCGCGCAATCCGCGTGCGATTTTTCTTATCCATTCAACAGCCTCTTTGCGGCTCGATTATGTTGCTCCACTAACTTACATTCATCCACAGTTACCAGCTTGCCTTCTTTCACTATAAACTTTCCACCGACCACCGTGTAATCCACTTTGACCGGTTGGCAGAAAACCAGCGCGGACACGGGATCATGCAACGCGCCCGCGAAGTCAAGCTTGTTCATATTGACGGCGAAGAAGTCGGCACATTTGCCTTTTTCAAGCGAGCCAATGTCGGTGCGACCAATCACCGCTGCCCCACCGCGTGTCCCGAGCCATAAAGCATCACGCGCGTCATCAGTTTATGCTCTCCCTCACCCTGCCCTCTCCCAGCTCCCTTCGGGAGTGCTTCGCGAGGAGAGGGCGTTGCGGAAAAACCTGTAATTCCTTCTTTGACGCGTGACAATAGCATGGCTTGACGAACTTCCGCTAATAAATGCGAGCCATCATTCGAGGCGGAGCCGTCCACGCCGAGTCCCACATTGACGCCCGCGGCGCGATATTCCTTGATCGGTGCGATACCGGAAGCCAATCGCATGTTCGAGGTTGGACAATGCGCCACGCCACATTTATGCTTTGCAAATGTTTTTATTTCTTCGCCATTGACCCACACCGCGTGCGCAAACCAAACATCGTCGCCGATCCAATCCACTTCCTGCATGTACCCCACCGGACGATGACCAAACTTCTGCAAACAGAATTGCTCTTCATCTTCGGTCTCAGCTAAATGCGTGTGAAGATGAACTTTATATTCACGCGCCAGCTTGGCGGATTGCTTCATCAATTCACCCGTCACGCTGAACGGTGAGCAAGGCGCTAAAACAATCTGTACGAACGCGCCCGGTTTTGAATCGTGATACTTCTGGATGAGTCGCTGGGAATCTTTCAGGATGGAGTCTTCGCTATCCACAACGGAATCCGGCGGAAGTCCGCCTTTGGATTCGCCAAGCGACATCGAGCCGCGCGAAGCCTGGATGCGGAGACCAACCACTTGCGCGGCGGCAATTTCATCGTCGAGTTTTGAACCGTTGGGGAAAAGATAAAGATGGTCAGAGGCAGTCGTGCATCCGGATAAAGCCAGTTCGGAGAGGGCAGTCTGGGTCGAGATGAAAATATCATCGGCGTTCATGCGCGCCCAAATGGGATATAAAGTTTTGAGCCAATTGAAGAGATTGGCATCCTGCGCGGCAGGCACGGCGCGCGTGAGGGTTTGATAAAAGTGATGGTGCGTGTTGACGAGACCGGGCAGAACGACGAAGCCTTTGAGATCGAGCACTTCATCGGCGGATTGAGGAAGTTCGTTCACCGCGCCGACCTGTTCGATAAATCCATCTCGAATGAAAAGACCACCTTCGGGAATTTCCCACTGATGGTCGTCCATCGTAACGATATAAGCGTTTTTGATGAGGAGAGTAGACATATAGCTGCTAATCTAGTTGTCTGACAACTTGATTATAGTGCAGCTATTGGAAGATGTCAAATGTACAAAATCACATTACCATCGCAAGAGTAAAATCAAGAGTGCTATAATTAGTAAACATCAAAAGAGAATTGATACAACTATGCCATTTCCAGAGCGAAGAAGGGTTATCTATCAGAAGAATCCACTTGAAAGCGTGATTTGTCAATTAAGATTCCCTTCTGTCCTAAGAATTGACACAGAATTACCTTCTGCTTTCCAAGAAAATATAAGAAAAGATTTTCCGAATTTCTTAGAAGGAACAGAGTTCCAGATTGAATTTCCGGTTGTAGCATCTGGGCAGATTCCTTCTGACATGCCCCGCCAGATAGTTCAACCAACAATAAAGAATTATGAGTTTGCGTCTGAAGATGGTCAATGGAAAATAAACTTAACGCGATCTTTTATTGCGTTAACGACCACAAAATATAATAGATGGGAAGAGTTCAAAACAAAACTTGCTGGTCCTCTTGATGCATTTATGAAGATTTACTCGCCTGACTATTACATAAGAGTGGGCTTAAGGTATATCGACATATTCAGAAGATCAACTCTAGAACTAGATGGGGTTAGCTGGGAAGAATTGCTTCAACCATATATATTGGGAATGTTGTCTGCAAGTGATGTGATGAAGGAGATTAAGAATTCCGAGTTCTCAAAATGAAATTTTGTTGGAAGACAACCAAAGTATGGTTAGAATTATTACAAAACTTGCTCAATCAGAAGAAAATGACGAAATTAATTTTGTGATTGATAGCGATTTCTTTACCAACGAAAAGGTTGAAATAAGTGCCGCAATCGAAAAGTTGAATTACTTCAACGCGCGAGGGTCTCGATTAATTCAATGGTGCATCACCGAAAGACTCCATAAAGCTATGAATCCAAAGGATTTATGAATAGCTATTATCAAGAAACCGAATCTAGAATTATATTTTCAGCGTGTGGGGAAATGAAATACGCTGAGAAAATTGGTAATGAGACATTCGGTCGAAAACCAGAATGGTATTTCTATTCGTTATCCGAGAACAGGCTTATCAAGTCAGCGCTAGAAATATTAAGAGCGAGGTCAGATCAAGACATTTCTAAAAGAGCTAAAACGATATTGCTGCTTATTCAGGAAACAGTTTTCTCTATACAACATCTCAATTTCGATCTAGCTTATCTTCCTCCATTAAGTGCCATGTATATCGAGGACGGATCAATTCTGATTGAATGGGCATTTAAGGATTTTAGAATAGGTTTTACAATTGAAACGATTCCAGAAGAATCAGGTTGGTATTTAGTTTCTAATCGTCAATTAGGTGGAATTCTCGCTTCCGGAAATATATCTAATATAGATTTGAAGATACATTTGCTGTGGCTTCTTAACTTTGTGTTTTCACATTCTTGATATCAGCAATCATGAGTTTTCCAGCAAACTGCATAAAAGGCATTCCGAATAACGATTTTATTAGGGAAGATATTGTAAGCCCTCATATTTTCTATTTTCTAGGACAAGCTAGAGAAGATGGCTGGAAAGAAAACTCGATAAATTGGGAAGACGATACAAACACAATAAGATTTACGATGGAGCAACGAAAGGAAAATGGCGAACTACAATTCAAAATGGGTGTTTCTATTTTACCTCGTGAAGAACTTGACAGACTTAATCATCTTCCAACAATAAACGGTATACTTTCATATGAGCGCCGTCCCTTAGAAGGGAATCCTTATCACGGAAATCTCTTGCTGAGGGATAATACGCCGTCTGTGCTAATGAAATCTATAGCTGCAAGTTTAGTGCTAGTAAGCGAAACCAAGCTTATAGATAATTGATAATTCTAAATTTACCCCACCTCACGGCGCCCCTCGCTTCGCTTAGAACGAGGGGTTTTTATTTCCCTGCTATACTAAAGCACGATGCCCAATCAAACAACTAAACCCGTCCAGTCGCTGATGCTGACTGCGGCTTATTATTTATCTTTCATCGTGCTGGGACTCGCTACCGCGGCGGAAGGTCCCAGCCTGCCGACGCTGGCAAAACATACATCCAGTCCGCTCGAGTTGATCGGCTTGATCTTCGTTTTCGGCTCGTTGGGTTACCTGTTCGGTTCTCTGATCGGTGGCAGGGCTTATGACCGCATCCCCGCTCATCGCTTTATGGCATTCTCCATGTTGGTGATGCTCAGTGCCGCGACGGTCTTCCCCCTCGCATCCAAGTTATGGCTCCTTTTGCTGGCGGCTCTGGCAATAGGTCTCGGCAAAGGTGCGCTGGATGTAGGCTGTAACACGCTTTTGCAATGGGTACATGGCGAGCAGGTGGGTCCCTTTATGAATGGCCTGCATTTTTCCTTTGGTGTTGGGTCGTTCCTCTCGCCCATTTTGCTGGCGCAGATCATCTCGATCACACACGAGATCTATTGGGTCTTTTGGACCATTGCTTTGTTGAGCCTGCCGCTCGCTATCTGGTTTTGGTTTTTGCCGGAACCGCCCGCGCATCTCAAGAGCGACGATCAAAATCATTCACCGATTCCCTTCCTGCCTGTCTTGCTGATCGTGCTGGCTTTCATTTTATATGTTGGCGCAGAGACCGGTTTTGCCAATTGGATCTACACCTATGCCATCACATTAAATCTTGCCACAACCATCACTGCCGCGTATTTGACTTCCGCCTTCTGGGGATTGTTCACCGTTGGAAGATTACTGGGCATCTGGGTAGCGGGCCGCGCCTCTCCGCACACGATTCTTTTCACGGACCTGGTGGGCTGTGGCGCCAGCCTGAGCCTGATCATCCTCGGACACGCTTCCGCTCCGCTATTGTGGGTTGGCAGTTCCATCTTTGGAATCTCGATGGCATCCATTTTCCCAACCATTCTGATACTGGCTAGCAAGAGGTTGCGCGTCACCGGAACAATTACCGGCTGGTTTCTGGTCGGTGCGGGACTAGGAGGCATGCTACTTCCCTGGTTGATCGGTCAGGCTTTTGCCTTGATTGGTCCCGGTTCCATGATGTATATTATCGCGGCGGACTTGACCCTAGAAGCAATTATTTTGTTAGCTTTTATCTACGGCAATCGGAAGGTCGTCTTTGCATGATTACTCTTTTTTAATCCCTCCTCTGTTGCTCACCCCACCCCGCCTCACAGCGGGGTTTTGTTTGGTTCTGATGAGAGCAATACTTTTGGTGGATAACATCTCTTCCACAAAACAAGTACACTGGAAGAAGTTTAAATCAAATAAGGAGAATGCTATGCCAGCAATGGAATATGAAGTCACTGCACTGCGCCAGCAAATCGTACATCTGGAGGGTCAGGTCGAGTTTTTATACAAGCACCTAGGCGTGACGTTTGTACCTGCGGCAGGACTTGGCGATGATCCAAGAATTATCGAGCTGATCAAAAAAGGCAAAACGATCGACGCCATTAAACTCTATCGCGACCTTAATGGGGCAAGCCTGCCCGATGCCAATCAGGCAGTGGAAGATATGCAACGCAGGCTAGGAATATAACAACATATCACGGCTTGAAATTTTTCCGGTCCCTCGTTGGCGCTTGCAAGTTTAATCTTCAATTCCCCATCTACGTAATATATTGGCTTAGATTATGTTCCACTGCATACGCTGCAGCTTCAGCACGGTTACTGACCCCCAGCTTCAAAAAGATACTGGAGGCATAATTCCGTACGGTTCCCTCACCTAAAAAGAGGGCTTTGGCGATTTGCTTATTGGTCTTGCCTCCTGTAACGAGCAGGAGCACGTTTCTTTCTTGTTTGCTCAGTTGGGTAAATGCGACTGCATCTTTTTCATTCCCCGCCCTGCGGACTTCCTGCATGACGCGCTCGAGTCAACGCAGTATCCAGAAGTCCCTCGCCGCGTCCGATCGCTTCCAAAGCCTTGATCAGGTCATCACTACCGATTTGTTTCAGAACGTAGCCGGACGCGCCAGCACGGATGGCTGAAAGGAGCATCTCGTCGGTGGCATAAGAAGTCAGCATGAGGACTTTCGTTCCAGGAAATGATTTGACAATCTGCTCGCAGGCTTCGATGCCCGAAGTGCCAGGCAGACGAATATCCATAATGACGATCTCCGGATGCAGTGCAGTCACCAACTCGAGGGCTTTGCGCGCCGATCCCGCCTCTCCCACGACTTCAAACTGAGGATACCGCTCAATAAGCGATTTCAAACCTAGACGGACTAAGGCATGATCGTCGACTAAAAGAACTCTTTGTCTTAGCATTACACTCATTTAACTCCGATTTATCCAAAATCAGTATAGCCCCGAAAGAAATTCCTGACCAGAGTGCAACAGAGGACCATAAAACACTCTTACGGCTGGTTTTCTATCGATTTTACGAAGCCTGCTAAGTAGTTCGTCAAAAGTATTTAGACAAAAGGAAGCGCAAATCAGAGGTAGATAGATTTTGCTTGTTCAAGATTGTTTCTGCGCTTTTGACAACAGCCTCAATATTGCCTTGAAGTTTGTTAGCACAAGCAAGGTCTTTCAAGTGCCGCCAGAAACGTTCGATTGGATTGAGGTCTGAACAATAGGGAGGCAACCAAATAGCCATGACGCGATGTTCAAACAAGCTCAAAGCAGCCAATGCGGATGCGCTCTTGTGATAAGAAGCATTGTCCATCACAAGAACAATTCTTCCGGTTGGGTATTTCTTTACCAATAATTCTTCAAGAAAGTCGATAAAAGTTGCGCTGTTTTTTGTCTTTGCAATTGTCCAAGTTATCGTATCTTTCAACCAGTTGTAACCACCAAAGACATGTTGCTTCTGTTTTTCACCAGGTCGAGTTGCTGGAATACGCTTCTGTTGTCCAATTTTCATCCAGCAGGCTCGTAATGGTGGATCCAGTGTCAGGGTCGTTTCATCCATAAAGATGAGTTCGAAATCGTCTCGGATGACCTTTTTTTCAACTCATCAAGTATCTCGGCAGCTTTGACTTTTGCGTCCTTGTCTTGCAAGTGACCCAAATCATGTTTCGGGCGTCGATAGCGATATCCTTTGCGTTTGATCAAGGCGCGTAAGCGGCTTTCACTCAATTCAATGCCCGTTATTTTCTCCAAGTGGGCGCTCAATCGCTCCACTGTCCAAATCCTGAAGTCATATCCAACTTCGGATGGCTCTTTATCAATTACTTCTACTAAAGCCAAACTGTATGCGTCATCTGCTTTAGGCGGACGCCCACTTTTCGGTTGATTGGCAAGGGCTTCTATTCCGCCACTTTGCCACCGATGAAACCAGCCGTAAATCGTCGGCTTGCTGACTGCTTGCATCTTGGCTACTTCTTCTGGTTTGTGTCCCAAATGAAGTAGTCGGATTGCAATGCTTCTTTGAACTACTTCTGGTCGCTTATCATGCTTTATGGCTCTTTCTACCAGTTTCAGTTCTTCTTTCGTAAGTTGATATTCTTGGGCTTTTGGCATTCGCCCAGTTTACCATGCCTGTTAAATTTCTTTCAGCGTTTTACTTAAAGTACACGTGGCATGAGTTAACAGCCAAGGTATCGCCGCGTATTTTGACCGATTAGTGTGTTACACTAGTACAGGCTTTACATAAACAATGTAGTTCTCATTTGGGGGAAACGGAGGTTGTTTCACAGGGAACATCCATTAAGACCCAGGCCCATCGGATAGTGTCGTTACTTTAGAAGTGAAGGAGAAATATTATGGATTCAAAAGCAACTGTTCAAGCCTTGATGGACTCCGTCCAAAAGGGTGATTTCGAAAAAGCCAAGTCATTCCTTTCCCACGACTTTCAATTCAGCGGTCCGGTTCCTGAACCAATCAACGCCGAAGCATGGATGGGAATGAGTATGAGTTTAAAAAAGGCTTTCCCAAATCTTGAATATCATTTCGCGGTGGAAAGCATGGATGGCGATACGGCGAAGTTCTCTGCCCAACTTAAAGGGACGAACTCCGGCGATCTTGACCTGACAGGCATGCACATGGGCGTGATCTCGGCTACGCACAATTCTTTTGCCGCGGCAAAAGAATATGGCAAGGTGACCGTCAAAGGCGATAAGGTTACTTCGTGGGCTGGCACACCTGTTGAAGGTGCCGGCCTGATGGCAATCCTTGGTCAGCTTGGCGTCAAACCGCCAACCATGTAGTCGTTCGTCCACACACTCAAACTGTGTTACACTGAATGCAACAGTTTGATATTGGATAACTGGTTTTGTGTGGTGTCACTGCCGCCAACCCTGTTATGGGATTGGCGGCATTTTTTATTCCGGCCGTGCCGGAGAAAGTAGTTCAAAATGGACGTTAGATTGTATGTAGGAAACCTGGCGAAGTCGACCACCGAAGATGAACTGAAGACCTTGTTTACGCAAGCCGGATCAGTCGCCGCGGTGGACATGGTCAAGGACCGCGCCAGCGGCGAGTTCGAAGGGCTTCGCCTTCGTTACGATGAGCGAACAAACCGAAGCCGATAAAGCCATCAGCATGTTCAATGCCTATTCCTTGGCAAACCGCGAGTTGAAGGTAAATGTCGCGAAGCCGAAAGTGGAACGCGCCAAGTAAGAGCTATTGAACCTCGAAAATATCAACCCCGTTTCAGAGCGGGGTTGATTATTCGGATTAGCTCTCCGAACTTTGGCGGACTTATTAATAGAACAGTTTGATATTGGATAACTGGTTTTGTGTGGTATCTTGGCCGCCGATCCTGTTATGAGTTGGCGGCTTTTCTTTTCCCGGTAAGCCGGAGAAGGCAGATTGAAGAATGAACATCATGTTGTATGTAGGGAACCTGGCCAAGTCAACCACAGAGGATGAATTGCAAACTCTGTTCGAGCAAGTCGGAGAAGTCACCACGATTCGGATCATGAAGGACCCTTCCAACGGCGAATCAAGGGGATTTGGTTTTCTAACGATGAGCGCAGAAAGTGAGGCGGATAAGGCCGTCAGCAAATTCAACACCTACACGTTGGGCGATCATAAATTGAAAGTCAGCCTGACCAAACCGAGAGTACAGAGCGGCACACGAGGCCCAGTTTTTGAACCATGAAAGCTAACCCGCCTCATGGCGGGTTTTCATTTTGGAAGTTTGTATTTGTAAAGGAAAAAGCAAATGATTAATTTAATCTCAAACAAACTAATCTACCGGCCCGTCAAACAAGTCTTCGATTTCATCAGCATACCGGAAAACGATTTTCAATGGCAATACGGGATTTTGAAATCCGCCAAAATTTCCGAGGGTGACATTGGGGTGGGAACTTTTTTTCGCAGCATCGGCCATTTCATGGGCCGTCGAATCGAGGGCACCTTCGAGGTCACCGAATACGAGCCGAACAAGAAATATGGATTCAAGTCCCTGTCCGGCCCGCTGCATTCACAGACCTCATATACTTTTGAACTGGCCGGGGGCGGCACAAAGGTCAATATATCCACACAGGCGACCGCCACTAATTTATTCCAGTCAGATGAGGGCATCCTAGAAAAAAAGCTGAAGAAACAACTTAAGGAAAATCTCGAACTGCTCAAAGATATTCTGGAACAAAGTAAGCCCGAAGCAGACCCGAATCCTATTTTTCAGCCATCAAACGGGTAGCGTCATTTTTGATCTGACGCGACGCGGTTTTGTTTTCATCAAGCGGCTTGTATCAAAATAGAATAGAATTGTGAGACACACGTCCCGATCAAGCAATCGGATTGTTTGATTTGTGATATTCGGATGAAGGAATCTGTCATGATAGAAAATCAAATTCAACCACCAGAAGCAAAAAAAACATCCAATCGAAAATGGATCGTGCTTGCCGTCGGAGGCGGATGCGCGCTGATAGCCTGTATCGCCGTTGTTGCAGCTCTAACCCTGACCCTATTGGGGGCACAAATCGGAAAAATATTCAGTTCGATTTCCGTAAATCCCAATACTATGCCGCAAGTCAATAACACGCCGCAAAGCCAATTGCCGAATGTGGTCATGCCTCCAGCGAGAGATCATCCGCAGGCAAACGGCAACAATATGGGCGATCCGAATGCACCGGTCAAGATCGTCGAGTTCGCAGATTTTCAATGCCCCTTCTGTTTGCGCTATTGGACAGAAACCGAGCCGCAGATCATCCAGAATTACATCGCGACCGGAAAGGTTTATTATGAATATCGTTCCGTCGGTGGATTTGTCGGGCCCGAGTTTGCGGACGCGGCCAACGCGGCTTATTGCGCGTCTGACCAAAATAAATTCTGGGAATATCACGATATGCTGTTCGCCAATTGGACGGGCGAAAACGCCGGAGATTTTACGCCAGATAAGTTGCGTCAATATGCGGCAGCAATTAATCTGAACCTTGACCAATTCAACACTTGCCTTAATTCCGGCGCACACAATGATCAAGTCAGTCAGGACGTTAATGACGCGAAAGCCGCAGGAGTGACCGGCACGCCAGCATTCATCGTCAATGGAAAACTGATTGAAGGCGCTCAGCCTTATTCCACTTTTCAACAGACCATTGATGCCGCGCTGAATGGACAATAAAACATAAGCGATGCAAAAACGATTGGTGATTGGGATTTTTTTAACCTGGATATTGGTTTCTTGCGCGCCAGTTGAATTATCGCTTCTCTCCGCGCCGACAACGGTTACGCAAAAAATTGAAGCGTCTACACCGATAACTCTGATCACTCCCTCAACGCCAACAATTTCGCCAACCAATACCTCCCCACCCACCGAACCATCTGCTCCCGCCATCACAGCGACATTTGCCATCTTGCGCGCCGAGATTCTAGAAACATCCAACTGCCGATATGGACCCGGCGCGCCCTATTTATATTTCACTGGTTTGGTGACGGGAAGCAATCTCGAAGCCATCGGACGACGCGAAGATTCGCAATGGATTTATGTGCAAGCCATCGGCGGACATCATCCGTGCTGGGTCAAGGCTTCACAAATGGAGGTTAAGGGTGATATTAACAGTTTGGAAATTTATTATCCTGATTTAGCGCCTCTGCCGCAGTCGCCTTATTATCCGCCAACGGCTGTAACGAAGGTTGTCCGTGATGGGATTCAAGTGACAGTGACCTGGCTCGATATTCCATTGCACCCCGGCGATGAAGAAGATCAGTTCATGCAGCACTACATCATCGAAGTTTGGCATTGCGTAAGCGGGCAGATTATCTTTGACCCGCTGTCAACGAACGATACATCCATAACATTCACAGATGAGCCCGGATGCAGTCAACCGTCGCACGGAAGAATCTTTGTGCAGGAAAAGCACGGCTTTGCCGGGCCGGACAGGATCCCGTGGCCGCCGTACACAGCCGGAGTCACAGCCACGCCACAAACACCACATAACAACAAGGAAGAAAGCCAATGTCAAAACAAGCGCCTTATGGAAGTTGGAAATCTCCCATCTCCACCGATCTGATCACAGGAAAATCCATTTCACTGCTCGAAGTCTGCGTGGATGGAGAAGACATCTATTGGCTTGAAAGCCATCCAATGGAAGGCGGCCGTTATACCATTATGCGCCGCGCCTCCGATGGCAAAGTCTCCGAATGTACGCCGCCCGATTATTATGCGCGCACCACCGTCCATGAATATGGCGGCGGCGCGTTCACCGTCGCGGATGGCATGATCTATTTTTCAAACTTCAGAGACCAGCACCTTTATCGTCAAACTTTTGGTGGCAAGCCTGAAGTTCTCACGCCTGGCAACGGTTATCGCTACGCGGATTTGAACGTTGACAAAAAACACAATCGCATCATCTGCATCCGCGAAGATCACACTATCGCAGGCGAAGCCATCAACACGATGGTGAGCGTCAGCCTCAAAGGCGGCGATAACGGACAGATTTTGGCGGAAGGTAATGATTTTTATTCTTCGCCGCGTCTTAGCCCCGACGGAACGAAGCTGGCCTATCTGACATGGAATTATCCCAACATGCCGTGGGATGGGTGCGAGGTTTGGGTGGCAGATATCGAACCGGACGGTACGCTTCATCATCGGGAACGGGTAGCGGGTTCCGCTACTGAATCCATTACCCAACCTGAATGGTCTCCCGATGGCATGCTCTATTTCGTGGCCGAGCCGAACGGCTGGTGGAATCTTCATCGCTGGAATGATCGCAAGGCCGAAGCACTTTATCCGATGGAGGCAGAGTTCGGCGAACCGCATTGGGTCTTTGGCATGTTCACATATGCCTTCATCTCGGCGACGGAAATATTATGTACGTATACACAAGATGGAATCTGGAAACTTGCCCGCCTCGACACAAGTTCGAAAACTTTTACTCCTTTGGAAACATCATTTACCGATATCTCAGATGTGCGCGCAGGCAAGGGCTTTGCAGTCTTCTTTGCCGGTTCACCAACACAGCCATTTTCTGTTATCCGCATTAGCACGAAGACAGGCAAAATGGAATCGCTGCGTCAAAGCTTTGAAGTCACGGTGGATGCGGGTTACTTTTCGATTCCACAATCCATTACTTTCCCAACCACCGGCGGGAAAGAATCGCACGGGATTTATTATCCGCCGCAGAGCAAAGACTTTATTGGATTGCCTGGCGAGCGGCCACCACTAATGGTCATTAGCCACGGCGGGCCAACATCCGCGAGCGGGACAACATTGCGCTACAGCATCCAATATTGGACGAGCCGAGGCTTCGCCGTGCTGGATGTAAATTACGGCGGTTCGACTGGTTACGGGCGCGAATACCGCCAGCGCTTGAACAGCCATTGGGGTGTCGTGGATGTGGACGATTGTTGTAACGGTGCGCTCCATCTGGTGGAAAAAGGCTTGGCTGACCGAAACCGCCTCGCCATCCGGGGCGGAAGCGCAGGCGGCTATACAACACTGGCTTCACTCGCCTTCCGTCCGGAGGTTTTCAAGGCGGGCGCCAGTCATTACGGTCTGAGCGAGCTTGAAATCTTCGTCAAGGATACGCACAAGTTCGAATTCGCGTTATCTCTATTCGTTGGTCGGGAAATATCCCGAACAAAAGGATTTGTATTACCAGCGCTCACCAATCAATTTCCTCAAGAACCTGTCCTGCCCGCTAATCCTTTTCCAAGGAAATGAAGACAAGGTCGTCCCGCCGAGCCAGGCGCAGATGATGTTCGATGCGGTGCGCGCCAAGAAATTGCCGGTTGCATATCTACTGTTCAAGGGCGAACAGCATGGCTTCCTCAAATCCGAGAACATAAAACGCTCGCTCGAAGCGGAGTTGTATTTCTATTCCAGGATCTTTAGATTTGATCCCGCCGATTCAATCGAGCCGATACAAATCGAAAACCTGTAGAGTTAATCCAGCAAAAAAGCTCCGATGCGCTGATTGGCGCTTTCTGCTGTGATAAGCACATAAGTGTTACGGCAGACCTTTGAGCTGTGGAATTTTTTGCAGCACAATCAATGTCAACGCCAAACTAAGTATAGCAAAAATCAGAATTGAATAACTTAGTCCGATGGATTGTGCCAGCACGCCAATTGCCAAATTGCCCAGCGGTGCAAAGCCGAAAAACGTCAGCGTATATAAAGCCATGACGCGGCCGCGCAGTTGATCTTCCACGCGCGTTTGGAGAAGCGTATTGATCATCGTAAATTGCACCATAAAGCCAACGCCCAAACCGAATGCAAGAATCAGGCTGGCAGAATAGAGAGGCATGAAGGCAAAAGCACCAAGGACAATTGGAAACGCAATGCCAGCAATGACCAGCCATAAGCCGCGCCAACTTCGACCATGCTGATTGGCAATCATCAACGCGCCGGCCACAGCGCCGACACCAATCGCGGCATTGACCCAGCCATAAGCCGCAGCACCCTGATGCAAGACCTGCTCCACAAAAGCAGGAAGAACCGTAGCGTATGAAATTCCGAAGATACTAAATACGAGAGACAAAAGCAAAAGGCCACCCAAGTCAATTTGTTTGGAAACATAGTGAACGCCGCTGATTAATTGCTTCCACGGGGATTTCATCAAATGCAATGATGAATAGGGCTTGACCTGCATCGCCCATAATCCGATAATCACTGCGAGAAAAGAAATACCGTTGATCGTGAAGCACCATGCCACGCCGACAACCGCCAGCAATATTCCACCCAACGCTGGCCCGATCACGCGCGCACCGTTGACCATCAACGAATTCAACGCAATGGCATTGGGTAAGTCCTCGCGTCCCACCATCTCCACCACGAAAGCCTGCCGTCCGGGCCCATCAAACGCGTTGACCAATCCCAGACCGCCTGCCAGAAGAATAATATGCCACTCCTGAACCACATTAGCAAAGCTCAGCGCGGCGAGAATGAATGCCAGCAACATCGCGCTGGCCTGCGTGATGATTAATAGCGTGCGCTTCGGAACGCGATCCACCACCACTCCACCCCATGGAGAAACAATTAAAGCCGGAACCGCCGCCGCGAATCCAACGATGCCGAGCGCCAACTCCGAATGAGTGAGTTGATAGACCAGCCAGCCCTGGGCAATGACCTGCATCCACGTGCCGGCATTCGAGATGAGTTGTCCGCCAAAATAAAGTTGAAAATTGCGATGTCGCAGAGCCGCGAAGGTATCCGGCGTGTTTTCGACGCGCTTCGGTTCATCCAAGGATTCAATCGGCACTTTTATATCGGCGGGTTTTTCCAAAATATTTTTCTCCAGAGAATCCAAAACTTGCGCTCGCAAGGCGCAAGTTTTTTAACGTGCGTATTTAATTTTACTCTACTTTATATTGCAACCCGCGGATAGAGAAGAGAGCCGATAATCACCAGAACGGCCGTTGCAACGGTAAGTACCAGCAAATCAACGCCGAAGCCGTAGGTCATTTGACCGTTCGCCAACATCAGCCCGCGCAAGGCATCCACCTCATAAGTCAGCGGGTTGACGCGCGAGACCACCTGCAGCCAGGTTGGCATGATGCTAATCGGATAAATCGCGTTGCTGGCGAAGAACAAAGGCATGGTCATCACCTGTCCGATGCCCATGAAACGTTCGCGCGTTTTGACGAGGCAGGCAATAATCAGTGAAAACGTCGCGAAAAAGGCCGCACCTAAAATGGCTACGACAATCACACCCAGCAGCGCCAGCGGATTCCAATTCATACGGACCGCCAAAAGCACGGCCAGCACATAGATGATGACCGCCTGCGCCAAACTGCGCACGCCCGCCGAAAGCGCCTTGCCTAAAACGAGCGCGGCGCGCGGGGTGGGCGTTGCCAAAAACTTATGCACGATGCCAAGGTCGCGCTCCCAGATGATGGCAATGCCGTAAAAGATCGAAACGAACAGCACGCTCTGCGCCAAAATGCCGGGTGTCATGAACTCAATGTAAGAGACTGATCCGGTCGGAATGGCACGGATGCGCGTGAATACTTCGCCAAATATCAAGAGCCACAACGCGGGTTGGACGGCGCGCGTCAGCAGTTCAGTCGGATCGTGCCGCAATTTGCGAATTTCCAATTCTGTAATCACCAGCGTCTTGCTGATAAAGCTAATGATCTCAGAAAGGAAACCAAAAGGATTTCTTTGAGTCGGTTCAGCCCACACGGTGGGCCGTACGTCTTGTTCTAACTGTTTCACGGTAGGTACCTCCAAATTCAAGTGTAGCACCTGCATAATGGATGAAAACGTCATCCAGCGTGGTGCCTTCGCCGCCGATGGAAGCCTTGAGTTCGGTCGGCGTACCGATCGCTGCCATCTTTCCGAGATGCATGATCACCACCCGGTGGCACAAATGATCGGCCTCCTCCATCAGATGCGTGGTAAGAATGATCGTGGTGCCAAATTCTTCCCGCAATCGGTCAACGTGTTCCCAAACGACGCGGCGTGCAGTTGGATCCAGACCAGTGGTCGGCTCATCCAGGAAAAGGACGCGGGGATGATGAAGGAACGATTGCGCCACTTCAAGTCGGCGGATCATTCCGCCCGAATAATCGCGCACCAGTTTATTCGACGAGTCAGCCAACCCCATAAATTCCAACGCGTCGGATACGCGTTTACCTCTTTCGGCGCGCGGGATGTCATATAACTTGCCGAAGATATCAAGATTTCTCGTAGCCGGAAAGCGTGCCATCCGCGGATAGCATCTGGGGAACATATCCAATCAATCTCCGCACTTCACGGGCCTGATGGACAATATCACGGCCAGCAATTTTTGCTTCACCGGAAGTCGGGGGCAAAAGCGTTGTCAGCATTTTGAGCGTGGTGGTTTTCCCCGCGCCATTCGGTCCTAACAGACCGAAGATTTCGCCTTCTGCAACGGAAAGCGTAAAGCTATCCACGGCGGTCAGAGAACCATAGCGGCGGGTCAAAGCACGGGTTTCAAGGATAGGTGATGCCATATTATTTTGCTTCTTTCATTCCTTTCGTAAATAAAGATTGCAGGAGATTCATTGCGTGAACCACCATTGATAATTCTTCGGCTGACAGTTCGCATAAAACATCTTTCAAATGATTTTGCGTGGCTCCGCGTGCAACGCGCAATATATCCTCCCCATTTTTTGTTAAGGCCAGTGTCAACCGTCTTCGATCTTCTTTTGAACTCGTGGCGGGTGATGATCTTCTGATTTACCAGCCCGTCCACCAGTTTCGATGTGGAGGGCAAAGTCAATCCAAGATGATTAGCCAGGTTGGATAATGAGGCTTCAGGGTTCCGGTTGATAAACGTCAGCGTGCGAAACTGCGGAACCGAAAGATCATGGCCGCGGTGGCTCCGCATCTCCGCGCGGATGAAGCGCATGATTTGTGGAGTGGTATCAAGCAATTGGCGGGCGCATTCATCCAGTTTTTCCATAAAAATAAGCCTTTCTAATAGTTTCAATTTCTAACTATATCACTTTTTTGAGTTTTGACAAGAGGAAAATTTGGGGTCAAGCTTTTGCACACCGCCGGGTAGAATTGTGGATATTTCATTTTGAAGAAATTACCAAGCCAACGAATGAGAGTTTATAATCTATCTCATGCCCATTTTTGATCTTTGTCTTTCATGGTACTGGAAATATGATGAAGATTTTGTTCGATACATCGAACAAGCCTGTGCGTTACGCGGCATGACGTTTTGGCAAATTACGCCGCGCAATATTATGGATTCGATCACTTCCATCTATTCGGGTCAATCCGGATTTCGGACTTTGGTCGACCGCGCCAGTGATGATCTGCGTTTCGAACCGATCCGACACTTTGCGAAAGAGAATCACCTGCGCCGCATCAATCCGTTGGAGCTTTCGCATTGGGCTGAAGACAAAGCGACAATGCATCTTGAGTTGATTCAAGCTGGAGTCGAAACTCCTTACACGATTCTAATTGCGCCTTTTGTGGATCAACCCATTCTGCCTTCGTTGGATTTGACTCCGCTCGGAGAAAAATTCGTGCTCAAGCCCGCGGTTGGCGGAGGCGGCGAAGGCGTGATGATGAACGCCTCCACGCTGGATGATGTTCGATGTGCCCGGCTCGAATTCCCTGGCCAGAAATATCTGGCACAAGCACATATTGAACCGCGTCTGTTATCGGGACGAAAAGCTTGGTTCCGAATATTCTATGTAGGAGGAGACTGCATCCCCTGCTGGTGGAATCCATCCACACATTTCTATAAGGTTTTGACACTGGATGAAGAAACACAATTTGAACTCGCGCCCCTCCACCAGGTCACGGAACGAATCGCCCGCGTTTGTAAGCTGGATTGGTTCTCCACCGAGATCGCATTCACAAACGATAATAAATTCGTTGTGGTGGATTATGTCAACGACAGCATTGATACGCGTATCCAATCCAAAGCCGCTGATGGCGTGCCGGATGAAGTCATGAAACAAATAACAAACAAATTGGTGGAACTATCGCTTCGATAAATTGAAATTATTAAATAAAAAAACTCTCGCTTGAATGGCGAGAGTTTTTTTATTGTGCTAATTATTTATCTTGAATCTCTGCCGCGCGTGCCGTATTCTTCATCAACATCGCGATCGTCATCGGACCAACGCCGCCGGGGACCGGCGTGATGAATCCCGCAACTTCCTTGGCTTCCTCAAAGTTGACATCACCAACCAGACGATAGCCGCTCTTCTTGGTTGCATCGGGTTTGGAGTTCATGCCCACGTCAATGACCGCTGCGCCGGGCTTGATCCAATCGCCGCGTACCATTTCGGTCTTGCCAATGGCAGCGATGAGAATATCAGCTTGCCGTACAACATCCGCAAGATTCTTTGTGCGTGAATGGCAGATGGTCACCGTCGCATTGCGACTGACCAATAACAACGATGCTGGCATACCGACAATATTGGAACGTCCAAGCACCACCGCGTTGGCGCCTTCGATCTGAACTCCCACTTTGTCAAGCAAATAAATACAACCATTCGGCGTGCAAGGGACAAACAACGGCTCGCGTCCTTTTTGAGCCAGCCGCCCAATGTTGATCGGCGAGAAACCATCCACATCCTTTTCAATGCTGATGAGTTGCAAGACGCGTTCCTCATTGAGATGCGAAGGCAACGGCAACTGAACCAGAATGCCATTGACCGTTTTGTCATCGTTCAAACTTTTGATCAGCTTTTCCAATTCCGCCTGCGAGATATCTGCGGGAAGATGATGGCTAACCGAACCCATCCCAAGTTCTTCGCAAGCTTTGCCTTTCGACTTAACATAAGTCGCCGAGTTAACACGGTCACCAACGAGCACAGTCGCCAGTGTCGGTTTGGGTTTTCCAGCCGCAGTCCGTTTTGCCACTGCCGCCGCGACGCCGTCGCGCACTTCCTGCGCGATTATTTTGCCGTCAATCAATTGTGCAGTCATGTTTTCTCCTTATTCAATCTTTATGAACCATAACCATTGCAAAAATATTATACAATCACTCCCCCATCCGCAAAAGTGACACTCATCCCGTCTTATGAATTACGCCCTGCATCATGCCGGGTTTATTTTCAATCAATTCAACATGATCTATCTCGTTCCAGCGGGGCGCAGGTGCCATAGCCCTCACATGCAGATAGTTTCCGGTCAAGCCTTCCATTTGCCAGCCATGCTCATCCAGTTGAGTTGTGGACTCCCACAAGACGGGTAAAGCCTTTCCGATGAATTTTTGACGATATGCCTTGGCTGATTGATCAAAAGCCACGCGATAGATTGCATTTCGTTCTTTCCGGACTTCAGGGCAGACTTGCTCTTTCATTCGAGCGGCTGCCGTCCCGGGGCGCGGCGAGTAAGTGAAGGCATGTCCACCGGCAAAGTTCATTTCTTTAACAAAAGCCAGCGACTCGACAAAATCATCTTCGGTCTCGCCGGGGAAGCCAGCGATGATATCGGCGGTGATGGCAACTTCCGGCATGATTTGGCGTGCAGCAATTACCAGGTCGCGGAAAGATGCGGGCGTAGTTTTACGCGCCATTCGCTTAAGGGTACCGGCGCATCCGCTTTGAAGCGGCAAGTGAAGATGTTGACATAAACGGGCGTCTTCCCATAATGAAAAGAAGTCTGAATCCAAATCCCACGGCTCAAGCGATGAAAGCCGAAGACGCTTCACATCGGTCTCATGCAAGATAGCTTTGACAAGATCACGCAAACGCAAATTGAAATCTTGTCCCCATGATCCGAGATGCACGCCAGTCAAAACAATTTCCTTCGTGCCGCCGTGAAGTGCATACTGAACATCAGAAATCACATCAGAAATCGAGCGACTGCGGCCCTCGCCGCGCGCAATGGTGGTGATACAAAATGTGCAGTGATTATTGCATCCATCCTGCACTTTGATAAAGGCGCGCGTGCGGTGATGCAAACCCGGCAACGGTTTCCGGATGATCGGTTCAACATCAAATGTCTGCTCAGGGTCATTGAGAATATCAGCCACCAGATGATCTTTGCGATCATTGATGACGACGCGAGAAACATTTGGAAGTGCACTGGCTTGTTGCGGTTGAATCGTAGCCCAACATCCTGTTGCGATGATTTCATTCACGCCTGCGCGTGCGACTTGACGAATCCTGCCGCGCGAAATCAGAAGCGGCCTCAGCGGTCACAGCACAGGTATTGACAACAGCCATATCTGCGTCTTGCGCAAACGCAACGACTTCATGCCCCGCGGCACGAAACTGCCGCGCCATGCTTTCGATTTCGCTTTGGTTGAGTTTACAACCGATGGTATCAAGATAAATCTTCATAAAGGTTTCCGTTATTGAGGAGTTGGGAATTGTAAATCGGTAGGAGACGAATTCCGAATATCGAATCCCAATTCCCGTTCTACGGCTTCATCACTACAAAATTATCAAAGATAATATCCACGCCGGGATGAGTGAATGTGCCTGCCAACAATCCCACGTCACCATGCTTCAAGTTCGGATCGTGAACTTGGGCTAACTGAAAGCCACTGACGTATAAGGTCAACGTGTCGCCATCGCAATCGGCACGCAGATGATTGATTGCAATGCCCGTTTTGATCTTATCGCTGGCTTGCATCTCGCTTTGTCCGAGCAGAGCGGTTTGACCATTGGTAAAGATTCCGATTCCGTAATACCCATCACTACTAATCACAAAGAAATAATATTGATTGCCCGTATCACGACAAATTAATCCGATACGGTTTTCATCGGGACCAGCGATTTTACCGGCATCCACTTCAATCCGGACATCACTAAAATCTTTGTGCGGCGTGGACCAGAAGTTAACTTGCAAGGAATTGACCAATATCCTGTATGCGCCGCCATCGTAATCCATCGTCCCTTCTGCTGACTTATAACGATCCCAGCCACTTGTCGGAGAAGAAAAATCATCTTTGAACAACACTGTTCCCGAAGGCACAGTCGCAGATGATGAAGCAAAAGATGGCATAGCACAAGCAAAAATAGCAAGTGATAAAACGCAAAACGTAAAGCGTAAGCGTTGATGAGATTGCATAGCATGATTTTATCATGTCATTCCCCCTTCCGATTTTCTAAGGAAAATATTGTTTTAACATTTCAGCCGCCATCTGACCTGACGCCCCGCCTTGATCAAGTTGAACAACAAGATTTAATTCAGTGAATGCTGAAGCGCGATCTCCTTGTCTCAAATAATTCTCGGCTAAATGCAAATGGATGATGGCGGAATTGGGATCGAGCTTGATCGCATAAAGTAAATTTTGTTCAGCGTCATAGAGCAGGCCCGCGTTGGAATACGACCAGCCCAGCACGTCCAATATCTGCGGATCGTTCGGCGCGAGTTGTGCGGCTTGTTTTGAAGCAGGCAAGCCGATATCCAAAACATATAAATCATTATCCGAACAAAACATCGCGAGCAAACGCCAGTATGTTGCGTCAGTTGGCGCGAGCTGTGTTGCCTTTTGATATGCGGCGAGCGCAGAAACTAAATCGCCTGTCTGAACATAAGCATCACCTAGCGAGGCTTGCCACGCGGGATTATCCGGTTCAATTTGCGCGGCTTGCAAATATTCGGTCAAGGCTTGAGCATAATTTCCCTGACGTTTCCAATACAAACCTCGCAGCGCATGGATAATTGCATCTTGCGGATCAAGCGCCAAAGCCTGATTTAATGCATCGCTTCCATCCTGACCGTTATGTTGGCGCGCCTCACCCAGCCATGCCCACGCCTCGGCGTTTTTTCCATCTGCGCCAACAGCTTTTTCAAACGCATTCTCTGCAAGTCCCCATTCTTCGACGAGGCCCAGTCCGCGCCCAATGGCAATGTATCAACTCGCCGGGCCAGAACTCAGTATCCGAAACAGCAATCGCCGCACGCAAAGTTTGAACCACGGAATCAAATTGAGGGTCCATGGAAGAAGCGCTTTCAAGTTCCGTTAAGGCTTGACCTGGATCAGATAAAGTCAATAACAAACCAAGTTCGTAATGCGCGCTCGCATCCGATGCAAGTGAAAGACGTTTGGTCAAAGCATTTTGTTCGGAAGCATAATCGCCGTTCTCATGATAGACAAGCACGAGGCGATCATAAAGAACAACATCGGATGGATAAGCCTGCGAACCCTCCTGCCAAACAGTGAGAGCTGTTTTGTGATCGTCGCTATTCCAATAAGAAATGCCAAGCGTTTCCCATCCCTGCGACGAAAGCGATTTTTTATCGCGCGCGATGCCCAGCAGACGAATGGCTTCGGCATTATTCCCGCCTCGATACGCCGCAAGCCCTGCCTGCTCCCAAAGATCATTGCGCCACATGAGGTGCCGCGCCGCGGATTCAAACAGCCGAGCTGCATCATCATATTTATTTCCTGCAAGCGCAGTTTGTGCGGATTGCAAATCGTGATAACCCGCGTAAAGCACTGGGCTGATAACCGCCACGATGATAAGCAATAGAACACCAAGAATGGAAGATATTCGAGCAGGCACGAATACAATTATAGTTTACGACACCGCACTAATAGCAGTATAATCGCCATGAATGGGCGCTTTATTCAGCCAAATCTTTTCGCTGTTAACCGCTCCGCCAGGGAACCTGATCTATCACCTTGTGCTGGTATTTTCCATCGCCAGCGCGCTTCAGTCCGCTTTCAATCACTGGCGTTCGAGTGAATTTCCCCAAGCCCGTCGCACCATGGTGGGACTTGGACTTTTGCTTGCCGCACAATTCTTTATGTTTGCGTTCAGCGGATTAGGGTGGCAAGGCATCATCAATCCGACTGCGAGCCTGCCTCCATTGGATCGCGCATTCACCCTCTTCAGCATTGTTTGGATCACATGGCTTTGGGCATTTCCCGAACCGAACCGTCCTGCCGACGCGGCCGCAACCCTATTAAGTTTGTTGATTGCTGCTGCGATGGGGCTTAGTCTACTGACGTGGCCGCCTCAATCTTTGCTGACAACTTATAACTTAACAATTGATGACTTACTTTGGCAAATCGCCTCACTTGGTTTTATTTTCATTGGCGTATTGATCCTGTTTATTCGCCGACCTAACGGTTATGGCAATGGGCTGGCGGTTCTGGCGCTACTTTTCCTCGGCCATCTGGGTCATTTGGCATTCCATGAGGATGGCAATTATTCCGGAATCATTCGTCTCGCATATATGGCGGCTTATCCGATTCTGTTGACATTGCCTCAGCGTTTCCCGGTGCCTATGAGCGTTGGCGCAGTCAACGTCAGCGCACCAGTCGAGAAGCGCACAAAAAACCAACAAGAAGCACCGGTTCAGGAGCGACGCCGTTACAGTACCGACCCAAAGACATTCCATGCGCTCCTCGCATTAGCCGCCGAGTTGAGCGCGCCCAAAGTGAGTCAAGCCATCACACGCGCTATTGCGCAGGCCATGTTATCAGACCTGTGCTTTTTGCTATATCTAACGGATAACAAGAATCAGATCGTCATTGCAAGCGGCTACGACTTGATTCGCGAAGAAAGCCTTGAGGGCGGCGGTATCAACAAGAATTCAATTCCCATGCTGGCGAATTCCATGCAACGCGGCAAGCCATTACGAATGCCCGCTTCGAGCACGTCCGCCGACATTAAAGGTTTAAGCGATTTGCTTGGGCTTCAAAATGCTGGCAATTTATTGGGAGTTCCGATCATCACGCCTGAGAAAGATTTGCTTGGCGGCATTATTCTTCTTTCTCCATATTCCAATCGTCTGTGGAGCGCGGAAGATCAGGCTTTCCTTGGAAACATCGCCACATCCTTGGTGCCAATCATTCAACGCAGTCAGAAGATGAGCAAGCTGGAGCAAGTTGGTGAGCAGGCCAAGCAAGCTCTCAATGCGGCGCAAAGTCGTATCACAGAACTCGAAAAGCAGAGCAATGAACTGAAGCAACAAATCGACGCAATGAAATCACAATCCGAAAAGGAAGGGGTGCAAGGTGAGAATGTGGCAGCTATGCTCGCGGTTCAAGAAGAATCACAACGGACCATTGAGCAGCTGCAAAAAGAACTTGAGTCGGTGCGCGGCAAAGGTGAGCGTCCACAATCACAAGTTGAAAAGGAATTGAAGGTCACATTGCAAGATGTAGCGCATCTGCAAAACCAATTGGCAGATGCCAACATCAAAATCCTCGAACTTGAAAAAAGCGGCAAGGCGGCACACAACAAACCCAGCGAGCAGGCGGAAGTTATCACTTCCATCTCGCAGGAATTACGTCAGCCCATGTCGTCCATTGTTGGTTATACCGATCTTTTGCTCGGCGAGTCGATTGGCATTCTCGGCTCATTGCAACGTAAATTCGTGGAGCGCATCAAAGCCTCCACGGAACGACTCGGCAGTTTGATTGACGATATGATTCAAGTAACCACGCTTGAAAGCGGCCTCACTGAACTCAAGCCGGAAGCCGTTGACTTGAATTTGATCATCGATAATGCCATGGCTTATACCAGCAGTCAGGTGCGCGAGAAAAATATATCCCTGCATCTCGACCTGCCGAAAAAACTTGCGCCGCTGAACGCGGATCGAGAATCATTGCAACAAATTCTAATTCATCTGTTGCAAAACGCGGGAGCCGCGACGCCCATTGAAGGCGCCATCCATCTCAAAGTCCAGACCGCAAGCGAGAAGGATCAGGAATATATCATGGTTCAGGTTACCGATAGCGGTGGCGGAATCCCCGCTGAGGATTTGCCACGCGTTTTTACACGTCTGTATCGCGCTCGATAATGTGCTCATCCAAGGCATCGGCGATACGGGCGTTGGACTTTCCATCGCCAAGACTTTGACCGAAGCACAGCACGGACGCATCTGGGTGGAAAGTGAGCCCAGCAAGGGCACGACTTTTAGCGTGCTTCTGCCAATTGCTAAGGAGGCGGTTGGTGCTTCTCCCGCAAAGAAGGAAAAGAAATAATGAAGGTTGTGCGCCAATTGGGGAACGGAATACTTTATGGATTGGTCTCCGTCACACTCGTAGTTGGCGGGCTTTCGTTAGCGCTGGCCGAAAGTTTTACGGCACCGTCTCCCACGCCGACGATAAGCCTGCCCACCGTTCCTCAAACATTGACTTCCACCCAAGCGGGTCCAACTGCATTACCTTCATCTACTCCTACATCCTCTGCGACTCCACCGCCGCCCACCAATTGTCCACCGCCTGCCGGATGGATTTTTATCTCAGTCCAGCCTTACGATACAATTCAAAGTCTCGCGGCGCGTTCTGGAATCATTCCATCTCAACTCGCGCAAGCCAATTGTTTATTGACGAATAATCTAGAGCCTGGCTTTAATATTTATGTTCCGCCACCGCCAGCCTCACCACCTATTGCATGCGGCGCACCATTCGGCTGGGTCCGTGGCTATGTTGTCCAGCAAGGAGATACGCTGTATAACATCGCCAGGTTGTACCGCACATCTTTATCCGAACTTCAACGCGCTAATTGCCTCTTCACCACGGTCATTACGCCGGGCAATATACTATGGGTACCGAATGTTCCCTTTTTCACGCCAGAGGCAATCCTTCCTAATTTCGGCATGACTCCTCCAGCCATCGGGACCGAAGTGCCAACAGAGATTCCGAATTCAAATTTATGGTTTCTAATGCAACGAATATTTCGATGGCGACATTCACATTGACTCTGCCGCCATCGCCAACCATTACGGCATTTCCAACGGCTGCGCCCTGATTAACTCCAAAGTGCGAAGCTAAGCCAAAAGATAAAATCAATTTATGTTCAAGATATCATTGTTGCGCCTCGCGCTAATCACTGCTTTCTTATTAACATCCTGCGGCGTGGCTCCAACAGAGGCGCCCGCGCCTCAACCTTTCGTCTTGATCACTGTCGCACCGAACGCTTCCCCCACGCCGACCCCATTTCAACCTCCACAAAGTTTACAAGCCTCACCAACATCGCTTGGACCTTTCTTTTCGAGCGCGACACCGTTGCCTACTCCGATTCCGCCATTACAACCCGCTGCGACCATTGACTTGAATTCCTTATTCCCTGCCGCCGCTGCGCCGCCGTCACCCGATTTATCGGGCGATGGACCAACCCCCATCCCGCTTTTGAACGATAGCAATACCATCAATTTTTTATTAATCGGCCATGATCAAGGCACGCCCACTTCATTCCGAACCGATACGATGGTGGCTGTAATCTTGTGGCCCAAGGATGGACAAGTTTCGATGATCTCCATCCCGCGCGATCTATGGGTTTATATTCCAACGGTCGGAATGGATCGCATCAACACTGCCTATGAATATGGCGTGGGAAATTATCCGGGCGGTGGAGCCGCTTTACTTCGAGATACGATTGCTTACAATCTTGGCATCCGCATTGACCATATGGCAATGGTTGACTTCAGCGGCTTTAGTCAAATCGTGGATACGCTCGGCGGCATTGATGTGCCGGTCGCTTGCCCTTACACCGATTGGCGGCTCATTGATCCGAGTTATGATCCGAACGATCCAAATCACTGGGCAGAATACTCTGTTCCATCCGGAATGATTCACATGAATGGTGATCTCGCTTTATGGTACGCCCGCTCGCGTGAAGCATCCAGTGATTTTGACCGGAGCCGCCGTCAACAGGAAGTCTTGCGCGCGATGTTCGCGCAGGCTCTCAAGACGAATACACTGAGTCATATTCCGCAACTTTATAGCGATTTCTCCTCCACGATTACCACTGACCTCGGGCTGGCTGACATTTTAAAATTGGCTCTTTACGCTCCCAAGTTGACCAATGCGGACATCCGCGGTTATTACATTCGCCCGCCTTACGTCAGCGCGTGGGTAACGCCCGGCGGCGCGGATGTGCTTTTGCCCAATCAACCGTCGCTTCAACAATTCCTTGTTCAAGCAATAACGTTCTCGACCACATCCACTCAACGAGACTCAATCAGTATCCAAGTCGAAAACGGCACGCCCTTCAACGGCTGGGACTCCCTTGCCGCGAGTTCAACTCAACTACGCGGGCTATCAAGCTTCCATTGCCAATGCCGACCGACAAAACTATTCAAATTCCGTTTTGATTGACATGACCAAATCTCAGGATCCCAACGCGCGCAACACTATCCTGGCCAATCTTGGACTTACATCGGCAAGTATTTTATCCATGCAAAATTCCAACAGTTCAATTCAATATCGCGTGATCCTCGGCAACGATTACCAGCCCTGTTTTCAGCCCCAGGATTTATCGCATTGACATCCTATCCTCTTTTCGCTAAACTATCTGCAGGATAATATGCAGCCAAAAGATTCCGCTCACATCACGGCAAGCACTCTTCTGAATCCAGCTATCCAGGCTTGGGAATTGTATCTTTACGATAAGGGAAGCTCGCCATACACAGTTAAGGCTTTCACATCAGACGTGCGTTTACTGACCAAATTCTTTCCGCCCGATAAATCCATCAGCGCGGTCACGACAAATGATTTAAATCGTTTCTTTGAATGGATGGAAAAAGAGCGTGATGTTCCATGCAGTCCAAAGACATTGGCGCGCCGCATCACTTCTGTTAAATCGTTTTACCGATGGCTTACTCAATACGGCGTGCTGGTCGTTGATCCGGCTGAAAAGGTTGTGCAGCATTCGGTGATCAGTCCGCTTCCGCAAGTGCTGACCGAGGAGGAAGTAGATCAAGTCCTTGTCGCCGCTGATCGCCATCGCCGCGCTGAAGAACAGGACGCGCGTCCCTTCACTTTGCTTTATATTTTGCTCATGACCGGAATAAAAAAGAGTGAATGTCTCGGCATTCATCTCAATCACATTGACCTCGATACGCCGAACGGTCCGCAAGTTTTTATCCGTTATCCCAGCCCTGCCAACCGATATAAGGAACGCAAACTTCTTCTGATGGAAGACTGGCTTCCGCCTTATCAAGAATACCTCGCGCAATATCAGCCCGCTGACCAACTCTTCCCCTGGTCGCCACGCAATCTTGAATATGTGTTGGAAGACATCGGAAAAGAAGCAGGCATCACCAAGCACTTGTCGTTCGACATGTGCCGCTGGACATGCGCGTTACGCGATTTTCGCTCCGGGCTCGAGGCGGAAAAGATTCGGATCAAATTGGGAATTTCAAAAATTCAATGGCGGGAAATTGGGATGAAGTTAAAACAATTAAGCGAACAAGCTAATTGAGTTCACGCGGACGAACAATCGAAAAGTAAAAAACCCTTCGAGAGGATTGTTTTAATTTTAAACAAATCCGCCGGACGAAAACCCGGCACCCAAACAATTCGTCCAGCCGCGCATAACAAGGGCCAGCGCGCTCGAGCGCGGCTTGCCAATTTTTCATTCGTGAAAAAATCGGATAATTTTTGCGAGTGACCTTTCATGCCAAGCGGTTCGAAGACATCCCCCTCGCGTCGAACCCGCAATTCCAATGGATCGGGCAAAACTTCCGCATCCAACCAGACCTGAAACGGATCCTCATTCCGAGTGGATTTTTCCAACGCCAGTGCGGGAAGCCGCCACTTCTCCGCTGAAAATTTCCAGCCGCCGGAAAGATTCACTTGTCCCGGCACAGAGACGCCAATGAAATCTTTTTGAGCAGGCATTTGCGGCCAGCGATCAAACGGCAACTCAGCATTTGGCTTGGCAACATATAATGCATCGCCTTCGCGGAAAAGAGTCAAGCCGCCCGTCAAATCAACGCGGACGCGCGGCAGAGTCTGCTATAAAGTTGGAGGCGCGTTCCAAAACCGAAAAGACCGTTTCCTGTCCGGGCATAAGGCTTTCTACCGCGCGGCGGATGATATGGCGCCTCAACCCCGCAGAACACTGGGAGAGGAACGATAAGTCGAGCATGACATATTCATTGTCTTGAAGAATCAGACTTTTCTTCCAGTTTTCACTGAGAGTTTCTTTAAGTATGTCGTAATCAGAATTAAGCGATTGGGCCGTGCGCCAAACTGCTCCGCGGAATTTCGGGTTATAGGTTTCAAGTGTAGGAATGAGAATGTTACGCAAACGGTTGCGGAGGAAATTGAGCGAATCGTTGCTGGGATCATAATGGGGCCGAAAACCATTGGCGGCACAGTAGGCAACGGTTTCTTCGCGCCAGATATCCAACAAAGGCCGGACGATGGGAATCTCTGCATCAAATGTGGGAAGGATGGTCCGATACGACATGCCTTTTAGTCCTGCCAAGCCTGTACCGCGAATCAAATGCATCAATACTGTTTCCACCTGATCGTCCGCGGTGTGTCCCACTGCAATCGCTTGCGCGTTAAGTCGGTGTGCCTGCATAAATAGAAAACGATATCGCAGGTTCCGCGCGGCTTCTTCCAGTGAAAGGCTGTTGTCTTTTGCATAACTGCTCACATCCGCACTTTCGACAACAGAAGGAATCATCAATCGAGCTGAGGTTTGCTCGACTGCGTTGGCTTCGACATCCGCGGACTCACGCAGTTTGTGATTGAAATGTGCGACGATGATTTGATAACCAGCCTGCCGAAGAATTTCCATGAGGCACAAGCTATCGGGCCCGCCTGATACGCCGACAATGATCTGCTTGGATTTATCCAGTTTGCATTGATCGTGAAGGATCAACTCAATACTTTCCAGCATAGCTTCTATTATAACGAATGAGATTGCTCCTCGAAGGCTCGCAACGACATTTGCGATTTGTTTTAGATTTGATAAAGTTCCACCAACACACCGCTAGTGGACTCTGGATGAACGAACGCATATTTCTTTCCATCGGCGGCTAGGCGCGGCTTCTCGTTAATCAGACAAATCCCTTTAGCTTTCAACTGCAACAACATTCCATGAATGTCATCCACTTCAACGCAGATGTGATGCATTCCCGGTCCGTGTTTCGCAAGATATTTGGCAATGCCCGAATTATCCGATGTAGGTTTGACCAATTCGATTTCGGAACCAGCCAACGGCAGGAACGCGACCTGCGACTTTTCAGCGGACACATCTCGCAACTCATGCAACTCTACTCCAAGCGCGTCGCGCCAGAACGAAAGTGATTTCTCCATATCGTCCACCACGACAGCAATATGATTGATGGCTTTGACTTTTGACATGATGTACTCCCTGCATAATGGAAGTTATTTTTCGAGCAAATCCATGTATGCGCCTTCGATTAAATCCGTTGACTCAATGCCGAGTTTTTTCATTAAGTCATTGGCAATCACTTGCCCTTCTGCATCGGATTGATCGTCGCGCAAAACAACTTCCAATTCCATGAATTGACCCAACCCCTCGACATCATCAAGATGTACGCGCGTTTGTCCGACCAGATAAAGATAGCGCGTCTTTTTGACCACACCGCGGATACCTAATGCAAGTTTAAGCGCGGTCTTGAGATTTTCAGGATCATTTGTGTTGAATATAAAATAATCCGAGCGCTTCGGACCATCCTCGTCAGGACGTTCGTAATAAACCAATTGAGAGCGGTCAGGTGCAAGGACGCGTAGTTTAAGTTTTCCTTTCGGCGTGACGAAGAATGTATCTTCCTGCGGAATCACTTCAATTGGCGAATTGCTAAGGGCTTCAGCGCGCCGCTTCAAATCTGGAAAGTCGCGAACTCGGGCTTTGATTTCTATATTCGTCGGCATAATGATCCCATTGTATCAGGACTTGTATGATGACGCTTTGCCGGATTTGAAAACTGTTTGCAATTTGAGCTTACCTAAACTCCCTGTATAATCCATCTAATGTTGAGCTACGCATCTAACCTTATCAAACTGGCGCGTAACGACCGTCATCTAAATCCAAGCGTGGCGATCTATTACGTCACTACACAATGCAATCTGAACTGCGCGTACTGCGAAGACTTCGGCGCACGCCGCAATGATCATGCCGAGCCGCCGCTTACTCTTCATCAAGCCATGCAAGTTTTGCGGGTCATTCGTTCCGGCGTGGACGCGCTCTTTATCACAGGTGGCGAACCGTTCCTGTATCCTGATATTGATGAAATGCTAACGCGTGCTAAACAAGAATTGAAGTTCCGCGAGATAACTCTCATCACGAACGGATTCCTGCTCTCCAAACATGAGACTGCCCTCTCACCGGTGGACCGTCTAATCGTCAGTCTCGATTCGTTAAACGCTCCAAGCTGGTCATCAGTCATCGGCATTCCTCTCGCCTCAACAGAATCCATTCACGCCAACATTCGCAATTACGCGGCGCGACAAAAAGAATTCGGTTATCAGATGATGGTCAATGCCGTGCTTTCGCCTGAAACTCTGTCCGACGCCGAAGCCTTGCTCGAATTTTGTATGGAACATCATTTGCTGATTTCGTTCTCGCCCCAGGCGGTCAATAATTGGGTTCGATACCGATTAATAGTTTCATCGGAATACAAAGCCTTTATCGAAAAACTAATCGCATATAAAAAACGCGGCGCGCCGATTGCAGGAAGTAGTGCTTATCTCCAAACGCTGATTAACTTCCCGCCTTATGATTGTTATCCAACACTGGCGCCGCGCATCATGCCCAACGGCGACTTGACCTATCCCTGCCGCCCGTTTGAAAAAGCAAATAATGGTCAGGGCGGACGACCGGTAAATTTGCTAAATGTTAAAAACTGGGATGAAGCAACGGGCAAGGCGTATGCCGTTTATGGGCAACCGCCGCGCACTTGTCACAGTTGCTTCCAGCAATGTTACATCGAGCCATCGTTGATGCAATCAAAACCTTTAACATTTCTAAATGAATACCTGCGTTATCCATCGAGCCGCAGAGGAAATTTAAAAACATATGCCGCCGGATGATGCATCAAGGCAAAGCGATGTTTTGATCATCGGCGGCGGAATGGCAGGATTGAGTGCGGCTCTGCATCTGGCTGAACGCGGATTGAAGCCGCTGATCTTGGAAGCTGATCCGCGTTTTATCGGCGGGAGATTGGCAGGCGGAGAAGAAGTAGAAGTCAAAGGTTGGCATTTTCGTTTGGAACACGGCGTGCATGGAATTTGGTCGCAGTATCGCAACTTACAATCCATGTTAGCACGTCACCATCTCCGACCGGTCTTCACGCCGTCTCAGGAAGAGTTGTGGATTTATCGCGATATTCATGACACGCGCATGGCATCCGTAGGCAGTGCCATTCGATACAGCATTTTCCCCGCGCCGTTACATTACATTCAGCTTTTTCTTCGTCCTCGATTTTGGTGGATGCTTGATCTTCGTGATATATCCAGGATGTTTCATGTCTGGTCACTGCTCATCATGTCTGTGGGCATTGATCCATTTCGCGAAGATCAACCCATGGAAGGTCTAACACTTAGTGACGCAGTCAAAAACTGGACACCTGCGATACGCGCGTTTTTTATCGGATTGGCGCGCAGTGGTTTCTCCACACATGCCGAGGAGATTCCGCTCTCCGGCTTTCTCGCCTTCTTACGTTTCTATACCATCCTGCGGCGTGACGCGTGGGCGTTTTCTTATCTACCAGAGGATGGAGGCACGTCGGTCATTGAGCCGATGGCGAATAAAGTGTGCGAACTCGGAGGCGAGATTTTGCTTGGGAAAAAAGTCATCCGCCTAGAGGTCGATTCGATCTGGACGGCTTATTGCGGCGAAGAAAGATTCGGCGCAAAACAAATCATCTTGGCCGTGGATGCTTCTGCGGCGTCATCCATTATAAAAAATAGTTTCAATGAAACCGATTTATATTTTCCGCGTAGTTTATCGAACGCCATCGTGCGTTTATGGTTTGATCGCACGCCCAAACCCGGACCCGAAAGCGGGATGTTCACAGGCAATTTTGTGATGCAAAATTTCTTCTGGCTCGATAGAATTTACGCATCATATCGGAAATGGAATAAAATAACGGGCGGCTCTGCCATTGAAGTGCATGTGTACGGCCCGCAGGAAGTTTTGCAGAAGGTGGATGTGGCTTTATTGGCACAAGTGATCACCGAATTTTATCAAGTCTATCCTGAGTTACGCGGGCACTTGATTTATCAACATATACAACGCAACGCGGCAACCCAAACCTTGCCAAGTCTTGGATCAAAAGAACGTCATCTCGGAATCGAAACGCGCTGGATGAATCTCTTCTGCGCCGGAGATTGGGTGCGCGACCCGATGCCCTCGTTCTTCCTCGAACGCGCCTGTGCGACGGGAATCAAAGCCGCCAACGCGGTGCTGAAAACGCGCGGAACTCGATGAATGGACTCTGGTGGATTATTTGCCGCCCGAACCTTTTGTGAGCTGGATAGAGAAACTAATGGTAATGGGGAGAAAACGTAGAATCGCAAAACGCAATGCGCGAAAAATAATCGCCAGACGGTTTGTAACATAAATTAATGGATATAAGTCCGCTAATACAAAAACGGAATGAAGTGTTTGGTGCGCTTCATATATTGAAGATATGGCTCACCCAATGCATTGACCAGAGTTTTCTCTTCCACCCAAACGCGGTAACTATAACCAATGAACGCAAAAGCCACGATGACCACCAGACTCAGCCAATTGGTGAACGTTAAGCCAAGCCCAAAGAGTGTGATAAGCGCGCCGCTGTAAGACGGATGGCGAATCAAGCGATACGGTCCATTTTCGATGACCGTTTGTCCCGGCTGAATGGCAACCTGCCGCGTAAAATATCTTCCAAGTATGCTAATTGAATACCTTCGAAAGGCTACCCCCGCCAGCATCAGAAAGATACCAATGGCAAATAAAAAAGTCCGATGCCATGGGATTGCAAAGGATCGAACGACAAAAGCAATGTTTATGGGTGCAAAAATCCCAAGCCAAATGCAAATGAGTAAAACCACGCCAGAAGAGCGGTCATGCACCTTGATATCCTTGCCCTTGGTATCCGCAAAAGACGAGATGACCTCTGGCAATAACCAAATGAAAAAAGCCGCGTAAAGAATAAAAGCATCGAGGCGATTGGTCGAAAACACAGGAAGCATTTGTTCATCAACTCCTTATGGAAAACTAAACCACGTCCAGAATCAACTCGAACATAATCTCGTGTTCTTGTCTCCAAGCATTCCAACGACCAAATGATAGATTGCATATAACTCAAGCGCAAACGGCAGATAGCCTCCATAACCAAGTAAGGGCATCTCAAAGATGTGGAACCATCCGCCCCACGCAACGTGATAGATCCATTTCGGATACGAAAGATAATTCCACATTTCCCAGAAGAAGCCCGTGATCAACACACCCAGCCAAAGCGAAACGACCGGTCGCCAATCGCCGGCTTTCGTCCAATTTGCAAGCGAACGATTCCCAAGCCAAATGTTTAACGGCTCAATAATGAAATACGGAGACAGCCAGATGAACGGAAAGAAAATATTCGGCCAAATCAACGTCAGAGCGAGCATGATCCAGCCTCCGATGAAGAAGCTGATGGTCGTCGCTTTACCAGTACCAATCACAAGTCCGCGTTTGAGGCGCTTAATAAAATCGAAGCTCGCAAGGAACTCCGCGCTTCCAAATACGGCGGGAATGACTGTTGTGAAACTGATCGTTGTCCAAATCGCATATTGCAAAGGCGTGAATACATTTATACCGAGATAAATCCAATTTTGAGTGCGGAGATTGAGCGCTTCAAAGAGCCACCAGACGGGCGCGGAAATCACAAACAGCCCAATGTATTTCCGCCAACTGCGCGTGAGCAAGGATGTGTGCGTCCGCCAGAAGACCAGCCCATCAACAGCCAGGCAATAGCCCAGCCACATGGGGAAGAAGCCCCAGTTCGTACGCGGCCCGCTCAAGCTCCAGTTTAGAAACCAAAAGAGGCCGGCCAGAATCAACCCCAGCCAGCCATGAAGAGGGAATTTTATTTTCTCGCTTTCGAGATTTTCCGCGGTGTTTGTAGTCATTCCCCTAGTTTACACTAAGGAAGCCAAACGTGCGCCACATCATTCGCATCATGCCATGAAACGGATCAGGATTCAGGAATTGATTTGGACACGTTCCCGGAATGACCGTAATCCCATTCGCTTTGCACATCTCCACCGCCTCATGCGAGACGCTGGTCAGGCTCGCCGCTAACCCGGGCTTGGTGCCCATCATGCAGTGCATCCAAACATGCTTGATGCCCAAATCCACGCATTGACAGACAATTTCATCCGTCACCTTTGGATTTGCAAAAATGAATACGGCATCAGGTTTCTCCGGAATGGATTTCAAATCAGGATAGCATGGCGCGCCATCATAAGTAGACATATGCGGATTGACCGCATAAACTTGATAACCTGCATTCTTGAATTTGAGATAGTTCGAGTTACAACCCGTTTCCCGTTGATCCGAAACGCCAACCACTGCGATTTTCTTTTGTGCGAGAAAATCTTTTACAAGAGAATCGACCTCAGACATTGAAGCTCCTTCCTTGTTTTATTCTTTATGATTCGATGACCGACCACTGATCGCGTCCATGTTTCTTAGCCTGATAAAGAGCCTGATCGGCGCGGTTGAGAAGTTGTTCCCAATTTTCCTGGTGAATCCGATATTGCACAATGCCGATGCTAATGGTCACGTGAATGATATTCTTGCCGGAAATAATCGGCGTGGATCGCACCTGCTCGCATAAACGTTTAGCCTGTTCGCTCGCGGCTTTGACCGTGCTTTTAGGCAACAACACCAGGAACTCCTCGCCGCCATAACGTCCGATAATATCCGGCGAACGAACATGATCGCGTAATTGCAAGGCGATAGATCTCAGCACGTTGTCGCCAACGGAATGTCCATAGGTATCGTTGACTTTTTTAAAATGATCAAAGTCCAGCATGGAGATGGAAAGCGGTTCTTCATAGCGCTCCGAGGACGTGACTTGACGCTGCAAATCAGCGATTATTTGTTTACGATTGGGGAGGAAGGTCAAGGCATCAGTGTGCGATACTTCATCCGCCTGGGCAATCACAGCTTTCATTTCTATCTGTTTTCTTTCCAAAATACGCTGAGTTTCTCTCAATTCCGCATTGACGCGTTGAAAGTTTTGAAGCAGACGCTGATATTTTTCGGGAAGATCGAAGGGAGTGAAAACGGGTTCGCCAAAGAACAAAACGCCTCCGTCTTCCAACGGAATGAACAGGCATGCATATCGGCTCGGCTGAATCTCCAAGCCGAAATCCAAATCACTTTGGATCACTTTATGCTCGCGACTGACCTCCTGAAACAACCGGTCAAATTTAGCCTGCGCAACGGATGAGACGATTTCTCTGAACACATTTGCGTTCGGCGAAATTTTTCTCAGACCTTCAAACGACGGGTTGGTTGAAATGACATCCCCATCAGAATTCAACAAAGCAACCGACACACGCGTAAACTCCAAGAACGGTTCAAGACCTTGTTGGGAAATCAGTTTATTCAATTCGGTAGCAACCGTAAGTTTGGATGGCAATTTATCCTTCAGGTATTGATTTAACTTCGTGCAACGGCACTATATCACCAAAGTGTAAAACGATCATACAATAATCCCTCCTTATTATACGATACAAAGAGTACAGCGTTTTATCGCCCTGCTTCCTGCACCACATAAAGGATGGCAACAATTTCTCAACAAAATCTTGTGTGGCTATAGTTTTCATCTCCAAAATTGTGGCAAAAATTCTTTGTACGTTGTTAAGTAATCATCGAGAATCGATTTGGCACGATTCATATCGGTGATCATGGGGTCGAGCAAAAGACATTGCAGGGCTTTTTCGCGCGAACCCTCAACGGCTGAGTCGACACACAATTGCGCGACGATCAGTTCGCGGCGGCACAGTTCAGCAATGCCTTCCGGCAATTCGCCGACATGCACAGGATGAATCCCTGCGCCATCTACAAAGACAGGCGTCTCAACCGTAGAGTTGATTGGAAGATTTGATATTTGTCCAACATTGGGCAAATTAGCAGCGATGTGATAATGATTCCCATCCCCCGCCATGTTCTCAATTACTTCCAAAGCCCCTTCGGAATCCGTATCGAGCAAACCTTCGATGGCCATTTCGCCTTTTGCCATTTTATCCAAGCGGGCAAGATCAAGGTTGCGTAAGTTAGCTCTCTTATCCCATTCATAAAGCCGAAGGTTGTATTTTTCCCACGGCCTTGTAAGCGGATCGGCGACCCACGGCAGATATTCACACAAATGCGTATCGCCTGGAACAGGGAACCAGCCAAAGGCGTTGAACACATCTCTCGTAAGCGGCTCAAATTTTGGGTCGAAGGATGCGAAGCGTTCGCGGAAGAGCGGATAAAGATCATTGCCTGTGTGCTTATCGCGGATGGAAAGTATCCATGTAAAGTGATTCGTGCCCGCGGCGCGGATATCCACAAGCGGCATCGTCTGATGCACCACTTCTCCGCGCAAATCGCGTTCCATCAAATCCGCCTGCATGCCGGTGATGCCATCGGGAATTTCAATTCCAAGTTCCTTACTCAACATCATGCCGACAAAACAATAACCTATCAGGACTTGGTGACAAAGACCGACCGCTTTTATTTTCGTGTGCCGGTTGACGAGATCACAGATGCGAACCATCGGATTCGTAAAATTGATAAACCATGCATCAGGACAGGCCTGTTCCATCGCGCGCGCAATTTGGAGGACCGGCATGACATTGCGCGCGGCATGTGCGAATCCGCCAGGACCGCCGTTCTCGCCATACGGCTGGCGAAGTCCATGCTTCTGCGTGAGTTCAAAATCCTTGCGCCAAAACTCTTCGCGCGGACCCACCTCGATGGCGGACACAACAAATTGCGCGCCATCCAATGCGTCCATATGATGCGTATGCGCGCTGATCTTCATTTGCGCGTCCCATTCCACGTTGAGCCGTTTTGCGAGACGATGAACAATATCCAGGCTGGATACGTTTCTATCCACGAGACGCAACGTGGAACCGCGCAATTTTTGCGAATGCATCAAGGCGGCGAGTGTATTTTCGCCGAATGAAGCACTGCCCGCGCCGATCACGGTTATGGTGGCTGGAAGAGTCATTGAACATCCTTTATAGTCTAAATTAAGTCATTCCCATAAATTATATATTGAGTTACGTAAGACATCCAATATACAAAATGTTGGAGCAGAGGCCAAAAACGGGCGGCGCTAAAACTAAACATGATATATAATCCATTTTATGAAGGAATCTGAAGTGGTTGCACAAATTCGCAAATTTATCGCACCACCCAGTTTTGTTGACCCTGAAAAAAGAAGACGCACTCAGTTATTGAATTTCATTGCCTGGAGCGGGATTGCCATCCTTTTCTGTATAATTATCGTTCGTCTACTCCAAGGAAACAACCCCTTTAATAATTCCAACATAACGCTCGAAGCGCTCGTCCTTGTCATTCTTATTCTGATCTGGTTCATTCATAGAGGGTACACACAAGCGGCCAGTATTATTTTGGTGCTCAGCAGCTGGTCGGTGACGGCGTATCAGGCATTGATTGGTTCAGGCGCACGCGATACGGCCGTGGCAGGTGAACTGGTCATCGTGCTAGTGTGCGGATTGTTATTGGGATGGCAGGCAACTGCCGGATTAAGTTTATTGAGCATACTATCCATCTGGGGCATGGCAATTCTCGAAACGCACGGTTTATTGCATACCACAATGGACAGCATTTACGGTGTTACGCGGGACATGACCGCCGCGTTTGCGCTTTCCGCCATCTTGATGTTTTTGATCTTGAATAGTTTGCAACACTACATGACGGCCGTCCGTGCGAGCGAGGAGCGTTTCCGTAAATTTTTTCATGCCAGTCCGCTGGCTGTTGCAATCTCTACACTGGATGAGGGTCGTTTCATCGAAGCCAATGATGCCTTTTGGAACTTAAGTGGATTGAGTGCCAATCAGGCTATCGGCCACACGCTGCTCGAATTTGGTCTATGGAAAAACCCAGAAGATTGGCGCCAATTTGTGAAGGAGTTGAAGGAAAAAAATTCCGTCCAAAATATGGAATATCGCTTCGTCGGCCAGACTGGCGAAGTGCATGATACCTTGGTGTTTTACGAACTGATCCACCTTGAAAATCAGGTATGTATTCTTGCGACTTTTTACGATGTAACGGAAGAGAAAAAATCTCGGGAGAAACTCCGCCAAAGCGAGGCGCGCAATCGCGCTCTTCTGGATGCCATCCCCGACATGATCTTCGAGCTCGACAAGAACGGCGTTTTTATAAATTTTTTCAAATCAGAAGAAGTCCATCCGGCACTGCCTCGCAAGGAATTCCTGGGAAAAAATATACGAGAGGTTATGCCAGACCTCATCTCCTCGCCAACCCTATTTGGAGTCGAAAGGACACTCCTGACCAATCAGACCTTTGCATTTGAATATCAATTGCGCGGCAGAGATGGAGTGCATCATTACAAATCACGCCTCATTGCCAGCGGCGAGAACAGCGTTTTGGCAATGGTTCGGGACATTACTGCGCGCAAATGGGGCGAGACAGAGCGCGAAGCGCTGATCAATGAACTTGAATCCAAGAATGCAGAAATGGAGCGCTTTATTTATACTGTCTCCCACGATCTGAAGTCGCCGCTCATCACCATCAAGGGTTTTCTGAATTTCATTCAGGAGGATGCTGAAAAAGGAAACCTAACCCGCCTGCAAGAGGATGTGAAACGGGTTTCTAATGCCAGCGACAAAATGCAGATTTTGCTGACCGAATTATTGGATCTTTCGCGGATCGGACGCGTGACAAATCCATCCGAGGACGTATCTTTTGAAATGCTGGTCAATGAAGCGATTGGACTGGTACAGGGGCGTCTTCAGTCTCACAACATTCAAGTGAATGTCCAACCCAATTTACCCAATGTGTACGGAGATCCCCAAAGACTGATCGAGGTTCTTCAAAACCTAGTTGATAATAGCGCCAAATTCATGAGCGATCAGGCAAAACCGCGCATCGAAATTGGCTCACATGAATACGCTGAGGACGGTAAACCAATCTTCTTCGTACAAGATAATGGCATTGGCATTGCGCCAGAATTCCATGAACGCGTTTTTGGTCTATTTAACAAACTGAACTCGCAAGCCGAGGGAACAGGAGTCGGGTTGACTATTGTTAAGCGGATTATCGAAGTACACGGTGGACGCATCTGGATCGAAAGCGAAGCAGGAAAGGGTGCAACGTTTTTCTTCACACTGCCACAGAAGCCAAAATCTTGAGAGACAATCCGGTTAGGTGTATACTGAAAGCACTACACTGGGATTCGGATATTCGCCAGTTGAGGAGATTATGATATGAAACGCGCAGTCAGCATCAGTATTGGTTCATCCAAGCGAGATAAAGCCGTTGAAGTAAATTTGTTAGGCGAGACGGTCAGCATTGAACGGATCGGCACAAACGGAGACATGGAGGCCGCTGCCCGCAAGTATCAAGAATTGGACGGCAAGGTGGACGCTTTCGGAGTAGGCGGCGCAGATTTGGGATTGATGGTAGATGACAAATGGTATCCGCTCTATTCAGTCCGGCCCATGGTCCGCTTCGTCAAGCAAACGCCGCTGGTGGATGGAGTAGGATTAAAGAACACGTTGGAAAATAAATCAGCCGCACTTCTGGATTCAAAGATCGGCGATTACATCAACAAAATGGGCGGTAAAAAAGTTTTTGTGGTCAGCGGCGCGGATCGCTGGGGAATGTCCAGTGGTTTTCTGAACGCAGGATATGAATGTACATTTGGCGATCTGATGTTCGGGCTGGGCGTCCCCATCGCATTACATACTGCAAATCAACTCAAGACATTCGCCGCCGTTTTGATGCCTCTGGCTGGACATCTGCCCTTTGAATGGGTCTACCCTACAGGCGAAAAACAGGAACATCGGATTCCCAAGTTTCAAAATTATTATCATAATGCGACGGTTACAGCCGGCGATTGCCATTACATCAAACACCACATGCCTGACGACATGCAGGGTAAAATCATTGTAACAAACACGACCACGCCTGAAGATGTGGCCTTGTTCAAGCAATGCGGAATTAAATATTTGGTGACAACCACGCCCGTGCTGGACGGTCGGTCGTTCGGGACGAACATGATGGAAGCCGCGCTAGTCGCGGTTTCCGGCAAGAAGCGTCCGTTAACCCGCGACGAATATAACGAACTGCTGACGCAGCTCAAGTTCGAGCCACAATTGCAGGAACTTAATTAATCGCAAAGGAACATAAGGAACGCAAAGTAAAAACTTCATGTTCTTTATGACAAAAAGCAAAGGAGTATTTATGGACGCTGTAGTCACCGCAGGTGGAATCCCACAACCCGATGAGCCGTTATATGAGTACACCAAAGGCGAATCAAAAGCGATGGTGGACATCGCCGGAAAGCCGATGATCCAATGGACACTCGATGCATTGAGCGGCGCCAAAAATGTGGATAACGTCATTATCACCGGTCTTTCACCGAAGAGCAACTTGAAATGCAAGAAGCCGCTTCATTACCTTTCCAATCAAGGCAAGATGCTGGATAACCTGGTTGCCGGTGTGAATAAGTCATTGGAACTCAATCCCAAAAACAAACATGTCTTGCTCGTTTCATCCGACATTCCCGCCCTCAAAGCGGAAATGGTGGATTGGCTGATCAACACTTGCATGGAAACCAACGATGACATCTATTACGGCGTTTGTCCGCGTGAAGTGATGGAAGCTCGATATCCCGGATCAAAACGGACATATACCAAACTCAAGGATATGGAAGTGTGCGGCGCCGACATCAATGTCGTCCATGTCCGCATGGCAAGCGAACATCTCGATGTGTGGGATGCGTTGATTGCCAATCGCAAAAATCCGGTCGCGCAGGCTCGTGTCATGGGTTTGGACACGCTCTATTTGCTCCTCACACGTCAGGCGACACTTCAGGATTTTGTGGAACGCGTTAGTAAGCGGATCGGCATCAAGGGCCGCGCCATCGTATGGCCTTACGCCGAACCTTGCATGGATGTGGATAAGCCAAATCAACTGGAAATGATGCGCACTGATTTAGCAAAACACGCTCTACCCACGCCGCGAAAATCTCCTGCAAAAAAGCCAGCCGCGCCTGCGAAGAAAAAGCCTGCGGCAAAGAAACAGCCTGCGGCAAAGAAAAAGGTCGCTACGAAAAAGGTTATTGCAAAGAAACCAACAAATAAACCAAAAGCAAAAAAGAAATAGCAATGAACATTTAACTGAACATGTCACTCTGAAATGATGAGCCTCCGAGCCATGTGAGAACTCTTCGGGCTTTGTCCTCAGAGTGACATGTCTTTTGAAGCATCTATGAATCTCCCATCTCTTGTCAAACTTGATGCGCGTCTATCGGACCAATTCCGCGTGGCTGAAAAGCCCGGCGCGCTCCGCAACGTTGCCATCTTCTTCGCACATTCCGGCGACTCTTGGTTTTGGGGGTTGGGATTGATCGTTTTGTGGTGGCTTGGGGATTCGTTTTGGAAGCAACGGGCAATACTCGAACTGGTCGGCATATCAGTGCTGGCCGCGTTGGTGATGTCCCTTAAATTCATTATTCGCAGACGCCGCCCCGAGGGCGAATGGGGAAGTATTTATCGCAACACCGATCCGCATTCGTTTCCATCCGGTCACGCCGCGCGCGCATTCATGATCGCAATCGTCGCGGCTGGTTTGGGCCCGAGTTGGGTTGCGTGGATTCTGTGGATTTGGGCTCCGCTTGTCGCGCTGAGCGCGTGTCGCCATGGGAGTCCATTATGTGTCCGATATCGTAGCGGGTTTTCTCGTGGGGATCTTGATGGGATTGATCGTACTACAAGTGCATCAGCCATTCCTGATGTGGCTCACAACATTCGTTCATTTCCCGCTTTGGTAGCATTGCGTTTTGCTTTTTAGGGATAGCCAATATAAAAAGATGTCATTGCGAGGAGCGAAACAACGACACTTGCACCTGCGGTGTAAGTGCAGGCAAACAATCTCCTGCTTGAAAAACGAGATTGCCACACGCTGTTACGTAGACTTCGCAATGACAATTCTTACTTTGCCTTCTTCACCGTTGCTAAATGCTCTTCGATGTGCGCCAGACTGCGCTCCACCCAACGCTGCAAAGTGAAGCCAGAACCCTGTGTGACATGACGCGACGCGCGTGTCCAACCTTCACTGGATAAGCCGCGCAACATTTTGGTTAACTCTTCCACGCTGGAAACCAGCCCACTCAATATATCCTGAAGCGGCTCCTTTGCATCGTAATGTGCCGCCATATACGCGTCGCCATCGAAGTTTGGAAATTCGGGATTATCTTCTTTGATGGTACGGCGGGCGCGCACGCCGTATACAAACTTATCCACATCGCGGGTATGCACTGCCAACTGATGCACATTCCAGCCTGCCTCAATCGGTGCAGAAGAATCTTTCACCGCCAAACAAGCGGTACGGAATTCTCTGGCCGAGGCAACCAACCGATCCATTAATTGCTTTCGATACTCAATCAGCTCTTCCATCATGCCTCCACAGGGACAATCTGTCCATTCAACGATTCATTGCGACATAAATATAACACGGCTTGCACAAGCTGGCGCGGAACCTCGCCATGGATGCGTTGAAACTCTTGCAGGCCTGTGCCGACCGCGTGAACGCGAATCCCAAATGATGACAATTCCTCTGCGGCACTGCGCGTCAACGCGACTAATCCGTACCTGCTGGCGAGATAAGCCGCTTCGTTCCGAGCCTCGGCCGGCTTTGCCGGTGTCAAATTGACCATCACGCCCGAGCCTTTTTCTTTCATCACGCGCCCTACGGATTGCATCATCAAAAACGTGCCGGTCAAGTTGACATCCAACACACGATGCCAATCCCATTCATCCATATCAAGCAGAGGCACGCGCGGCTCGACCGCGGCATGATTGACCAGAATATCAATCTTTCCAAAATCATCTTCTGTTTGTTTGACAATAGATTGCGCGCCGACCTTCTTGGCAACATCCTCCACATAGGCTTTGATCAGTCCGTGGCTTTGAGCCACCAGCGAGTCCAGATTGACCGGTGAAATGTCATTCGCCGCAACACTTGCTCCGCTCGCCACGAACGCCTCAGCCAGCGCACGTCCATGTCCTTTTCCCGCGCCGGTGATCAAAACCACCTTGCCTTTATAATCATTCGACATATAGTCATCATATCAGGTTTCTTTTGGAAATTCAAAAGGACACGGCACACTGCTTGACCGACGGTGTGCCTCACGGTAAAATCATTCCATTGCGGGAGTCGCCAAGTGGTAAGGCGTCAGCCTTCCAAGCTGATATTCGCGGGTTCGAATCCCGTCTCCCGCTCTGTTTAGCGGTTAGTCCTTAGCGTTCAGTGAACCATCTGGAATTGAAACGCTAACTGCTAATCGCTAATTGCTTTCAGGGCCCGTGGCGCAGTGGTTAGCGCAGGCAACTCATAATCGCTTGGTCGTAGGTTCGAATCCATCCGGGCCCACCTTTTGAACATCTTTTAAGGTGCAGTTAACAATTCAATGTTATTATTGCGGCGTTAGAATGGATTTGAATTCAGGTCGCATCTTTGAATTGAAAGAAAGTTCAACCTAAGATCGTATCGTAACTCAAATCTTCAATAGGTGTATTATTATTTAGCGACACAGGTGGATCCAAAATCCACCTGTCGCTTTTAATAAGCCAATTGTTTTATATTTCACTAAAGGAGAGAGATGTCAAAAAATAGATTTTTTCCATACTTTCGGCCAGCACGCTGATCCTGTTCGCGTTGAGCGCCTTCTTCACCGTACCGGCACTAGCCGCAGGCGGCGCGCCTCCGGCGCCTGCTTCGCCTACCACCCAAACCAACCTCAAGAAGCTTCCGAAGGGAACTGCCGTGGAGGCAGTCGATGGCACGGGCACGATCCAGCCGCTGGCTTCGCAGGCCGCTGCGAAAATCATTGCCAAGGGCGACCCGATCTGGTGTCCCACTGGCCAGAAACCCGGCAGCCCGCTCTGCACGCCCGCTGAAGCCACCGTCACCGCATTAATCGGTGATCTTGCCAGCAAGAGCGGAGCCGGGACTGTTTACTTCACTTCCACTTATTCTGTCAATGATGCCACCTTCGTCCAGGGAAGCATGCCAGGTCTGACCGACTTGACCATTCAGGGCGGCTGGAACGGGAAGGTTAAGGGGTTCAAGGTCTCCGGTGCCACAACTTTCAGCGTGCCGCTTTCCATCCTCAACTGGATTGGCAATGTGACCATCAACAACGTCAACATCTCCGGTGCATCCAGCGATGGCCTGAGTGTTACCACCAAGGGGAATATCAAAGTTCACCAGGTTACATCTAATAACAATAGTGGTGACGGCGCATTCCTCGATAACACGCTCGGAACGGGCAACATCAGCGTGGACACCAGCACCTTCAACAACAACACTGGTGGCGGAGATGGTCTGTTTGCTGTCTCCAACGGTGCCATCACGCTCACCACAGTCACGGCCAATTCGAATCCGGGAGGCGATGGCGTCTTTCTTGATAACAGCGGCGGCACGGGTGCAATCAGCGTAAAGTCCAGCACCTTCAACAGCAACCCCGGCGGAGATGGTCTGTTTGCTACCTCCAAGGGCGCCATCACGCTCAACAAGGTGACGGCCAATTCGAATCCGGGAGGCGATGGCGCCTTTCTTGGTAACAGCAGCGGTACGGGTGCGATCAGCGTTAGTTCCAGCACCTTCAACAGCAACACCGGCGGAGATGGTCTGTATGCTTCCTCTAACGGCGCCCTCACGCTCAACAAGGTGACTGCCGACAGCAACCAGGATAATGGCGCTGAACTTTACAACAACGGCAGTGGTGCTACAGGTGCGATCAGCGTCAGTTCCAGCGCGTTCAATGGCAGCACCGCTGCAGATGGTCTGTATGCTTTCTCCAACGGCGCCATCACGCTGAACACGGTGACAGCCGATAGCAACTACGATTATGGCGCTTACCTGAAAAACAATTACACTGGCGCAAGCAACGTCTCCATCAGCAAAAGCAACTTCAAATCCAATATTACAAGCCTCAATGGCACGAAGGCGGGCCTGTATATTTACAGCAATGGAAATGTCAGCCTGCTGTCCATCTCGGCCAGCAATAATCTTGGCGGGGATGGGACCGACGTCTATGGCAGTACCAGTACCAGCCTGATGGTTAGTAACAGCACCTTCAACAACAATTATTCTTCAGTACTCGGCTGGGGCGAGGGCCTCTATGCCGATCAGGTTGGCAACGTCACGCTCAGCAAGGTGACAGCAAATTCCAATCATTCCGCTGGCGCTGCCCTTTATACCACCGGTGCGGTCAGCGTCAGTTCCAGCATCTTCAATGGCACCACCGGTAGTAGTGTGGGGCTGTACGTCAGCACTAACGGCGCCATCACGCTCAACAAGGTGACGGCCAATGTCAATGCTGAGTATGGCGCTGAACTCATTAGCGGCACAGGTGCGATCACCGTCACTTCCAGCACCTTCAACGGCGACATCGGTGGAGATGGTTTGTATGCTGCCGCCACCGGCGCGATCATGCTCAGCAAAGTGACAGCCTCAGGAAACGCCGGCGATGGTGTGGACGCCACCAGCACTAATGTCCTCGTGAGCTGCAGTAATATCAGCCATAATGGCGGTTACGGGATTTACGCCACCCTGGGTTCTCTCGGCACCCTCACCCTCAACAAGGTTACGCTGATCGGCAACTCGGTTCCCTACCTGCTCAGCGGCGGCCTCGGGAATGTGGTCACCAACACGCACTGTTAATAACCGTTACTCTGTGTGATCAACTCTCACAAACTGGCATCGTTTGCCCAATAGCAAATGACTGGCTAATCGAGGGACGGAGCTTCATGCGCCGTCCCTCCTTTTCTTTATTGGATGAAATGTAAATATCATTAAGAATAAGACCTCGAACCGCTGGGTTTAGATTCGCCATTCAATTCAAGGGAAAATCGTAGCCGAACTGGATTTGAGCCTGAATACGCTTGATTGCAGGTTCAATTCCACATAAACATTTAAGCAAGAGGCCCGCGCTAGTCAGCGCGGGCCTAGACGCATGTTATTCAGCCTGGTTATTTTCATCAACAATTTCTGACGCCTATTTTGCTACTGATCTTGGTCATGGGCACCTATGAAATGGACATGGCATGGGTACGCCGCCTGTATTGCTGCCGCCGTTGTTGCCCTCGCCTCCAAGAGCGGAGCTGGGACAGTTTATTTCGAGTCCACGTATTCCACCAATGATGCCACCTTCGACCAAACCAATGCCAATCTGGTTAATCTGACCGACTTGACCATTCAGGGTGGATGGGTATGAAAGCGCGTCGGCAAGCCGGTTGGCGTTATGAGTTGACAGAATTCCTTACATCCATCACTAACCGCCCGGGGTCTTTCGTTTTACACTTGGTGCATGAGCCTTTTCACATACAAGAAACGAACAAAAGAACAAAAAGCATCTAGGTCCGCGCCAGTTACAAAAATCAGAGTTGGCTGTCCTGCCCATAACTGCGGCGGACGGTGCATGATGGTCGCACACGTTCAGGAGGGCCGTATCGTACGTCTCAATACAGACGACCGTCCCGATTTAATCGCTGCACCGCAATTACGCGCTTGCGTGCGCGGACGCTCCTATCTGCGCCGCCAATACCATCCCGACCGCTTGATGACTCCGCTCAAGCGCGTAGGCAAACGCGGCGAGGGGCGGTTTATAACCATTCCATGGGACGAGGCCCTTGACACCATCGCAAGCGAAATGAAGCACGTCAAAGAGAAATACGGCAACTCTGCATTATTCGTCCCTTATGGGACCGGCTCTTACAACCAGCTCAACGGCGCGCATGTTGCGCGCCGACTTATGAATCAATTCGGCGGATGTTTAGGGATTTATAACTCGTATTCATGGGGAGCCATCAACATCGCTACGCCGACTGTGTATGGAACACTTGTCACCGGCAACCAGCGGCAGGATTGGCTCAATAGCAAATATATTTTGATGTGGAGCTGGAATCCCGCCGAGATGCGCGACGGCACTAACAGCGATTACTTTGTCAAATTGGCGCGACAAGCCGGAGCGCGCGTCGTCTGCATTGACCCGCGCCACACTCTCAGCGCCGCGTCGCTTGCAGATGAGTGGATTCCCATTCGTCCCGGCACCGATGCGGCCATGATGAGTGCAATGGCGTATGTCATGATCACGGAGAATCTTTATGATGCCGAATTTGTCCGCACGCATTGTATTGGTTTCGACTCCACTCAGATGCCAATTCAAGGCGCGGAGAGTTACAGCGATTACATTCTTGGCAGATTTGATGGCACGCCCAAAACCCCGCAATGGGCAGAAGCTATCACCGCCGTCCCCGCGCAAACCATCATCTGCATCGCACGTGAATATGCAACCGTCAAACCCGCAATTCTTTATCAGGGGTATGGAATGCAGCGCCGCGCCTACGGCGAGCAGGTTGTGCGTGCAGGCTGTGTACTGGCAGCCATCACTGGCAATGTCGGCATATCGGGCGGCTGGGCAAGCGGATTGGGATTACAAGCCCCGGATGGCGGCCCGTTCTGGGAAATCCTGCCGACTGGAGAGAATCCCGTTAAAGCGGAAATTCCGGTCTTTCTTTGGACTGAGGCTTGTCTTCGCGGAAAAAGCATGACCAGTGCCGATGGCATTCGCGGCACTGAAAGACTTGACAACGATATCAAATTGATTTATGCCGTCGCGACGAATTGCTTGATCAATCAACACGCCGATATCCATCGTACTGCCGAAATTTTACGTGACGAATCGAAGGTGGAATTTATCGCTGTGCAAGATAATTTTTTGACCCCCACTGGCAAATTCGCGGACATCATTCTCCCTGCTTGCACTCAATTCGAGACTTGGGGCGTGGAGGATGGTTGGAAATACGGCGATGAAGTGATCTTGCAACCAAAACTGGTTGAGCCGCCTGGTGAATGTAAATCCGACTACCGCATCTGCGCGGAACTTGCTGAACGATTAGGCATCGGCGAATCTTTCACCGAGGGCCGCGACGAAAAAAGTTGGGTTGAATTTTGCTTGAATGAATTTCGACGCTTGCGATTCCCCGAACTGCCGACCCTAGACGAATTTATAAGCCGCAACCTCGGCGCATGGACGTGTCCCGCGACAAAACCTACGATTGCCTTTGCCGATTTCCGTGCCGACCCCGAAAAGCATCCATTAAATACGCCATCCGGCAAGATTGAAATCTTCTCAAAGCAACTCTTTGATTTGAACAACCCCAAAGAAATTCCTCCTGTCCCAAAATATATCCAGGAATGGGAAAGCCCGTTCACATATCATTGCGAGAGCGGGGGATTGAGTAGCGTTCTTGGCGTATCAAAACCCAACCAGAAGCAATTTTCTATTAACCAGATTGCTTCGCCGCCTTCGGCGTCTCGCAATGACAAATATCCGCTTCAAGCCATCGGACATCACACACTCCACCGCGTGCATTCCACGCACGACAATAATGACTGGTTGGAAGAAGCTTTTCCACAACGGGTTTTCATTAACCCCATTGATGCCGCGCTGCGCGGTATCAAAGATGGCGATAATGTGAAAGTCTTTAATGAACGCGGCGCGTTGATTCTGCCTTGCCGTCTCACAGTTCGTATCATGCCCGGTGTGATTGACATTCCGCAGGGAGCATGGTACGAACCGGATGAACAAGGCGTGGATCGCGGCGGCTGCGTCAATGTGCTGACTTCTCATCGCTGGACTCCATTTGCATTTGGCACCGCGGAACATACGATGATGGTTGAAATTGAAAAGAAAGAAGAAAGAGGAAAGAAAAACCGAAAGCCGTCTTTCCTCCTTCCACTTTCCTCGGATACGAAATGACCTATGCCTTCGTCCTCGATGTTTCCGCTTGTTCAGGTTGTAAGGCCTGTCAAGCTGCTTGCAAGGACAAGAACCATCTTCCGCTTGGTGTGTTGTGGCGACGCGTCTATGAAGTATCAGGAGGCGCGTGGAAACAGGAAGGCGCGGCTTGGAGCAATACGGTCTTTGCCTACAACCTTTCTTTATCATGCAACCATTGCGTTCACACCAAATGTGCGGGAGTTTGCCCGGTGGATGCTTATACAGTGCGCGAGGATGGGATTGTTATACTGGATTCATCCAAGTGCATTGGATGCGGATATTGTGCATGGGCTTGTCCTTATGGCGCGCCGCAATACGATAGAGTTGCCGGTTATATGACCAAGTGCGATTTTTGCTATGACAATTTGGAGTTGGGGTTGCCTCCCGCATGCGTCTCTGCCTGCCCGATGAGAGTATTAGATTATGCGGAAGTAAACGATGAGCAAAACCTTGCGTCAGATCGAGTGGCTTTATGGAAAATCCCAGCGGCAGGGCATCCGTATCCCATGCCTGACAATTCACTCACACAGCCGCATCTGGTAATCAAACCACATGCGGCAATGAAATTCTTGGAAGAGAAAATTATTGCCAATCGTGAGGAAGTCTATCCGCAAAAAGCATCGGGATGGGAAGAAGCGCCGTTGGTTGCATTCACTTTACTCATTCAAATGGCTGTCGGCGGTTTCTGGGCGATGCTATGGCTGTTTCGTTCAGTGGACCTGCAATTCCTGCCCGTGCTGTTGATTGGTCTATGTCTGAGCGCGGGGCTAATATCCTCCTTTGCCCATCTGGGAACCAAGCGAAATGCCTGGCGCGTGCTCAATCATTTACGGAAATCATGGTTGAGTCGTGAAATCTTGTTTACGATTCTTTTCGGAGCCGGATGGATTGTGACTCTGATAAGCCTGATCCTGCATACCCACCTCACCATCTTCAACTGGCTCACTGCGTTGATCGGACTTGGATTGATTCATTGCATGGCTCAGGTTTATCGCCTGCCATCGGTTCCTGTTTGGGATTCATGGCGGACCAACATTCGTTTCTTCGTTAGCGCCGGACTGCTTGGCATTCTTGGAATGGTTCTCATATTGGCCTGGATTCATATTCCTACTCTTCAACAGGCACAGACAGGATCTGTCGTCATCATTTTATTGATCACGCAGGCAGTGATTACAAAAAGCCCGTCCCTTTCTATCGGAGGGAGAAGACTCCAGTTTGGGTTGATTCTGGCCGGCATGATTGGAGCCGCAGTTCTATTTTTCATACCCGGAAGCTTCGGGAAGTACTCTGGCATCGTTGTCTTCTTAATCATCCTAACAGAAGAAATTGCAGGAAGATGGTTCTTCTATCAAGCGCGGACATGATCTGCGGCGTACCGCCACGACCCTCATGCTTCAACAGGTGTACATCCAAAGTTGTGCAGGAACTGATCAGGCATACAGACTCGATGAGGAAAAATTCAGACTTTCGAAAGTAATGATTGGGAAAGTGCATAATCGCTTTATGAAAAATATACATCAACGGGAATAGAACCTCCAACTGCTAGGTTTAGAGTCGCCGTTCAATTCAAGGGAAAATCGTAGCCGAACTGGATTTGAGCCGCGAAGATGCCAAGTGCTCTTCTTGGCGCGAATGCGCTGGGTCGAAGGTGCCCTAACCCTGAAGAACGCAGGGCGTAGGGTCCGCTGGATCGCTTCGCTGATGCCACACGACGAATCCTTCCGAGCCCACCTTTGCGTGCGTTTTAAGGTGCAGTCTAACAATTCATTGTTATTATCATACTGTTAGAATGGGTTTGAATTCAGGTTGCACCTCTTGGTAAGGGGAAAGAGAGTTCAACATAGATCGTAACCTAACTCAAATCTTCAATAGATGTTTATTATTTGGCGACACAGGTGGATTCTAAATCCACCTGTCGCTTTTAATAGACCAATAGTTTTATATTTCACTAAAGGAGAGAGATGTCAATGACAAGAATTCTATTAACGATGAATTGCAAGGAGATGCGGATGAAACCGATCATGAGGCTTTTTGCCGCACTAATGATGTTGTCGCTTGGTATGCTTGCATGTAATCTGCCATCCACGACATCTGCGACATCCCAGCCGACTGTGCAAACGATTCCGACGGCCACGCCTTCAACCCCGATTGTAACGGTCAGCAGCGCGACCAATTGCCGCGCCGGTCCAGGTCCCAGCTACGCGCTTGTGTTAGTGTTTCAGCCGGGGGCAACCGCAGAAGTGGTCGGCAAATATACACCGTCCAATTATTGGATCATCATGACTCCAACAGGCGGTACATGCTGGTTGAAGGGAACGAATGCCACCGTACAGGGAAATGTGGCCGCTTTAGCGGAGATGGCGCCGCCTACTCCGGGGGCGGTCGCGGTTGTTTCCACTTCTGTTCCCACTTTGGGTTCAAATTCCGGTTCAGTTCCAAATCCTACGGCTACCACCAAGCCTCTCCCAAACCCCACGGCCACCACGAAGCCCCTCATCTTGCCACCGCTTAAGATCACGAATCCGATCCTTATTGAGAATGCCTTAAAGCCCGCCGCACCATCGAAGTTAACCGTAAGCCCAAATTGTCAATACACTCCCTTTCCCTTTAAGGTGTTGATCTTCCGCACCGACTTTCTCAGTTGGACAAGCGTCAGTGGGGCAACGGGCTATTATGTTTACATGAGTGGCAGCAAGATCGCTACTGTGACCACTACTAGCTATTCGAACACTGCTACCCTGACCGAAAGCGCCATAACATACGGTGTTGCCGCTTACAATTCCTTCGGCAGCTCGGGAACTACAAGCGCCTCCGGCCACTGCTAAAAACAGACGCCACCCAAAGCTCTCAGGCTTTGGGTGGTTTTTTTCACCAGCGCTTCATTCAGCCGTGGACCTTCCCATGGATATTCAACCTACCACCCACTCACAAGATTTATTGGTAGTGGTTACAAAGTAAGTGATGCAAGTTGTTTTCTGGCGAGATTGTGATCAATGATAAACCATGTAGTGACCATGTGATGAAAGGCGTCGCGCTTCGAAAACGAAAGGGTTTTACGGACATAGCGCGCCTGATGTTGGCGCAAAGTACAATACCAACGCTCCATGTGTGAAACCTGTCCGCTCTCTTTCCCAACCGCTTGATGCGTGCTCTGCGGAAATCTCTTGTTATGTAGCC
>CAWKNE010000006.1:0-256412 GCA_963850945.1 uncultured Chloroflexia bacterium
AAGAGCATCACCTTTGGCTCCATGGCCAGCGCGCGTGCAATGGCAACGCGTTGTTTTTGTCCGCCGGAGAGACGATTTGGAAATTCGTCTTTTTTGAAGAGCAAGCCGACGCGATCCAAATTCATCTCGGCGACTTCGACTGCTTTAGCGTGATCCATTTTTTTGACCGTAACCGGTCCTTCGGTCACGTTTTCCAACACAGACATATGAGGAAACAAATTGAACTCTTGAAATACCATGCCGGTTTTCAACCTGATTTCATGAACAAGCTTGCGGTGTTCTTTGCCCTTATTGCCAGCCTCAACGACCAATTTGTCCACCGTAATTTTTCCGGCTGACGGTTCTTCCAAAAAGTTGATGCACCGCAATAGCGTGCTCTTGCCTGAGCCGCTACGGCCAATAATACAAACCACTTCGCGCGGCTGAACTTCTAGGGAGATATCGCTCAAGACATGCAACATCCCGAACCATTTATGCAAACCGGAGACTTGAACGATCGGTTCAACGCTCATAAGCTCGTGCCATCCGTTTCTCGAGCCAGCTTTGCAACCACGAAGAAATAATTGTAATGATCCAGTAAGCGGTGGCGGCGACGATAAACATTTCCATATACTTGCTGTCGCGCCACGCGTAACGATTCGCGATAAAGGTAATTTCCCACACGCCCATCACGGAGACCAGAGCCAAATCTTTTTGCATGGCGATGAATTGATTTCCCACGTCGGGGATAATGATGCGGATTGCCTGCGGTAAAACAACTCGTCTCATGACCTGTAACGGAGTCATGCCGAGAGCGATCGCAGCTTCGCGCTGACCAAACCCGATAGATTGCAGACCGGCGCGAAAAATCTCCGTCATGTACGCGCCGTAATTTAGACTCAGAGCCAAAATGCCGGCCGGAACAGCATCTAGAATGAATAACCTGCCGATGACTGGGAATCCCAAATCGCTCAGTTGTTGGCCGATTTGCGGCAGACCAAGATAGATGACATAAATTTAAATCAATAGTGGTGTGCCTCGAATCAAGGATACATAAAATCCTGAAATGCCTTGTGCGATGGAATTGGTTGATAGGCGTGCGATGGATCCCATCAGAGCCAGCACCGTGGCGATGAGGATGGAAACTAGTGAAACGTATATGGTGGTTCCCGCCCCTTGCAGGATGACATCATAATGCTGAAGCATATAGCTTGGCGAAATATGCAGCATCAGCATGCCACCGGTAACCAGGGCGATTAACCCGATCCACACTCCGGTAACTTTTAGGCCTTGAATGAGGCGTCTTCTTTGCTGAAGGGCGATCAATGCCTCCCCCATGTCTTGGTGCGGATTTATAACAGAAGAAGGTCCTTTAAGGTTTTCAGCAGTCATAGTTCCTTTTATCTGAATTCATATTGGAATAACACACTGCAATCGGCATTTTTGAATTCATACAAGTCGCTGGATAATGAGAAGATGAGGAGTTGTTTTCAACTCCTCATCTTGACTGAAAGTTTACTGTCCGAACTGCGATGCATCAAAAGTCGCGGCGGCAGCGGTTAAATCACTTCCCTCCCATTGGATGCAAAGTTTGGAGAGTGAGCCGTCTTTATGCAAACCTTGAATGATCTGCGAGACTGCAGCGATGAACGAGTGAGGATCCTAAAGATGAATTGCGGTCAATTGCTGGAGCAAGATATTCATAGTACAGAGGACCGCCAAGCTGCTTGAGAGGTTTGCCGTTCTGGATTTCGGCTTGGCCGGTGGGTTGGGCCGTAATGACTGCGTCGAGGCGGATGCCGTCGCCGAGTTCAAGATCTGCGAGAGCAGTACTATCCGTATCGTAGGTCTTGATCGTAGCATTCTTGATCGCGAAGTTTATATTCTCACCAGGCAGAACCAGCGATCCATCTAAGAAACTCTCATAGGTACAACCGCCGCAGACGCCGATCTTCTTGCCGCTCAAATCTGCGGGCGTGGTGTATGTGGTGTTGGTCTTGTATATGAAGACGGCGGCCGGTGTCGTGTAATAGGGTTGCGCAAAATAGAGAGCCTTGGCGCGCTCCGGTGTGATGGTCATCGACCCGACGCTGATATCCCAACGGCCAGCCCAGTTTCCAGCGGTGATGAGCGTCCAATCGGGCGTGACCCAACACGGTTCTACGCCTAATCCTTTGGCGATCGCGGCGGCGACATCAATATCAAAGCCTTCCAATTCGCCAAGCGTCTTCTGGTCGGATGTGCACTTTGTCCCTGGCGTGCGCTGTGGATTCGCTTTGATTTCAGACTGAGGCGGATAAGCCGGATCGGTTGAGATGACCAGTGTGCCGCGCGCTTTAACTTCGCTCAATAAATCCTTAGGTGCTGGAGCACTCCCGCCGCAGGCGGTAAGCAAAAACGCGGCTATGATCACGATTGCCATGACAACGTAAAGCTTATTCATGAGATTGTCTCCTCCAATGAGAAATTTGTTTTATGTGAAATTTAATTTAATAGCAAAACAGGAAAAGCGTGCGCGGGTGAACACCTCCTTCCGACTGGCGAATAACATACTTTCGCAAGCATAGACCAACTTAGTAATTTGTGCAAGAGTTAGGTAGATTAAAATTTCAAGATTTCTTCATAGCGAAAGAAGGCAAGCCATCGAAGTGGTAAAATACTTTGACTTTGTTAAAGGAGTTTTTTATGCCTGCTATATTCCCGTCCGCGGACTGGCTGAATCTTTTGGAAGATAAACTCAACGATGACATGCATTACAACACAATCGCCAGGAACTGGGAAGGTGACCTGATCTTTGATATTCAACCAGCAGGAACCCTGACTCAACCTTTGTTGATGTATATTGATCTCTGGCACGGAAAATGCCGAAAAGTGGAATATGCTCCTGATTCTGCAAAACATCCGAAGCCGACATTTATTCTTCGTTCTCCTTATAATAATTTCACTGCGATTCTTTTAGGCAAACTTGATCCGATGACCGCCATGATGACCAGCAAATTAAAAATTGAAGGCAGTTTGGCTTATATGATGCGTAATGTTCCAACGGTGTTGGATTTTGTGCGTTGTTGCCGCGAAATTACAACCGACATACTTTAGATGCGTCATTGAGAGTGGCACCTTAGCACTACATTGCGATAAAGTTTGATGAATATAAAATGCAACCCATTTTAAAAATAGATCTTTCTACTGGTAATTCAGTAGCATACAAAATTCCACAAGAATGGGAAAGAGCTTTTCTCGGAGGCGCGTCGCTGGCGGCGCGCTTGCTTTATCCGTATCTAACCAAAGAACTCGACCCGTTTTTACCGGAAGCGCCATTGTTATTTCTCAATGGACCATTAAGCGGAACATCGGGTCCAACCGTTGGGCGATTTGTGGTTTGTGGTAAGGGGCCAGCCACAGGCTTATGGGCTGAGTCAAATTGCGGAGGCTTCTGGGGACCGGAACTTCGTTTTGCCGGTTACGATGGTTTATGGTTGACGGGAAAAGCCGAAGAGCCGATCTATCTTTGGATTGAGGACGGTCACCTCGAGATCCGAAAAGCGGCGCACTTGTGGGGTCAGGATACCTATGAAACGCAGGAATCCGTCAAGCAGGAAATTGATCGCACGGGGGTGCGTGTTGCAGTGATTGGTCCAGCCGCGGAACATGGAATTTTATTCGCGGGAATTTATTGCGATCATGGACGCACTGCTGGACGAACCGGATTGGGCGCAGTGATGGCATCGAAGAATCTCAAAGCGATTGCGGTGCGTGGAAAACAAGTTTTGCCGCTTATTCATTCCGGACGTTATGCGGCTCTGCGTTCCGAATCCAATCGTACGCTGAAACAGGATAATGAAGCGCGCGTCTTGCATGAACTTGGAACATCCAGCGCGGCGGATTATTCGGAATATCTCGGTGCGATGCCGGCCAAATATTATCACCAGGGTGGGTTCGAATTTGTGGATAAAGTTTCCGGCTCGATGATGGCTGAAACGATCCTCACGGGGCAAAGCGCTTGCCATGCCTGCGTGATTGCTTGCGGGCGTGTGGTCAAGCTCGAAGATGGCGGCAAACGGAAAGGTCCCGAATATGAAACGATAGTTTCATTTGGTCCAAATCTACTGATTGATGATTTAAACGAAATCGTCCGCATCGGCGAATTGTGTGATCGTTATGGAATGGATACTATCAGTACGGGCAACACGATTGGACTTGCGTTTCATTTGTTTGAATTGGGCAAGATCACAATACAAGATAGTGGCGGGCTCGAATTGAAGTGGGGCAATGCGGCTGTGGTTCGCGAATTAGTGCGAATGACCGCAACCCGCGAAGGAATTGGAAACCTGATCGCACAAGGCTCGCGGCGATTAGGAAAATATTTTGGGGCGGCGGAGGAAGCGGTTCAAGTCAATGGACTTGAAGTGCCGTATCACGATCCGCGCGGAGTTCTCAGGGATGGCTTTATCGTATGCCACGTCGCCGCGCGGCGCCTGCCACAACCAATCGGATTATTTCTTTGTGGATTGGGGTCATATCACGCAGGAACTTGGCATAGAATATTTCTCGCGTCACGCCGAGGCGGAGAAAGCTGCGAATGTGGCCCGTCATCAAGATTGGCGGACGGTATATAACTCGATGGTGATGTGCATCTTTGCGAACGTTGCACCGCAAATGCAAGTGGACTTGATCAACGCGGCGTGTGGCTACGATTGGACGGTTGAAGAGATGATGAAAGTCGGCGAGCGGGGTTGGAACATGAAGCGCGCTATCAATAACAAATTGGGTCTCACTGCCGCGAATGATAAATTGCCAAAAGCATTGCTCGAACCTTTACCCACTGGCGGCTCGGAGGGTTTTACTCCCGATATTCAAGCGATGTTAATTGCTTATTATGAAGCGCGCGGTTGGGATGAAAAGACGGGCTATCCAACGAGAGAAAAACTTATTGAATTAGGTCTGGATGATGTTGCGAAAGATTTGTGGGGATAAATATTATATGTCATTGCGAGGAGCCGCACGTGTTCTTGTAGGGGCGCAACACGTTGCGCCCAGCGGCGACGCAATCTCCCGTTTGATGGCTAGTTGAGATATCATCCCCATGTGGGATTGCCGCGCAATTACATCATTTTTCTTTTCCTTGATTTTCTCTCAGCCCTTTTAAGGTTTTCAGCAACCCTGAATTTGACAATCCTGCTTATCAATTTCAAGGGCAAGGGTTTGTCTATTGGAAATCGTACTGTGCCTTTAGCTCCTTCATAAATGGACAGTTCTTTTTTAAATGCTTGAGTCCCGCTCGACGTGGGATAGAACCCGATGTGATTTTTGAAAGCCGCAAAATGGACTAAGTTGCCTTTCAGGTAGAACGTGGGGATTTGATAACTGATGATCTCCGTCGCATCCGGCGCGGCGGCTTTGATGGTGGCGCGCATGTCTTTCAATTTTTTCTGTACGTCTTCAGGACAATTTGCAATATACTCATCAATTGAAGTAATTTTATTAGGCTCCATGAGTTCTCCTATTTCTAATGCTTATTCTAAAAGAAACTTCTCGCGCTTGGCTTGGATGATGTTGCAAAGTATATGTGGGGATAACGAGTAGATAATCAGCCAAGCGGTGTTGGCTCTGAACCTCTACCAACGGTAAGAAAATTTAATCTTTCGCGCCGCATACTCTTTGGTTGATAGATAGGTCTGCCTTGAAGCGGAGTTAGCGTATATTATTTTGTCAACTATAGTATCTTGTTACCTTACCTTCCATTACTATCATCGCGCTCATAGAGTCAATCATAAAGGTTTCGTATTGAAAAGGGTAATTAGAAAAATTAGCAATAATTGATAATGCTCCAAATTGTGTTCTTTGAACCAATCGGTCATCACTGAGGAATTGAAAATCCTGCAATGGATATTTATAGGAATAGGAGTGAGTCTCAAAAAATATTTCATAATGATTCTTGATTTTCGCAGCAATTTCATCTAGCGTCGGCAGGTTTAGATTATAAAGCGAGGCCACTTGATAAAGCACCTCAGTAAGAGCCACGATTTCTTCTGCGTTGCTGAATTTCAGACTGCTATATCCCCATTGAGCTGTAGCCAAAACCGAATCATGAAAAACGGTTTCATATAATGGAAGGCGATAACGAGGATCGATGTATAATTTTATATATTTGTCTTTTAATGGGACTGATTCAAAGAATACTTTGGGCTCATCCGGAGGGTAATATTGACCCAAATAGAATTCGGACTCCTTATTGGACATATCGGGATCACCCCAGCCAATCACCGGAATAAAAACTCCTTCCGCTACTGTCTGTACAGGTGCAAATTGATAAAATCCCCCTTCTGAGCCGACGGGGACCTTAAACGTCTCAAAAATCCAGCGCAGTCTGTCAATTCTGGCTGCCGCATCTTCACTTTGAGACACGATGTTTTTTGGATTGTAGTTGTCATAATATTCACCGGACGCATCGGCATCCACAAAATAATAGGAGTAATTTACTTTGCTGAAATTCTCCGAAACTCGTTGCTCAATGTACGGACGGGCAGTGATGGGGCTAAGTTTGTAACCGAATTGTTTGAACCCTCTTATGGGATTGCCATTCTTATCAATGATCGCGCCTGTATCAAATAATTCCTGACCAAATTGCGCTGTTGGCCAACTACTATCGGTCCCTGCATAAATCGGGTCGTGGATGGAATTGAAAGAATCGTAAGTTCCAAAAAGATATCCTCTTTGGCGGGCATAATCGGCGACACCTGGATGATTTTCAGGCTCTTCCCAACCCTCAGTTGTTAATAAAAACCGGGAGAACCCGTAGGAACTTAACTTATCAATGAATTTTGTCGAAATGCCATTTCCCCATTCAGTCTTGTCGATTAGGAAAGTCGAGAAGTTATCTTCAATATAGGATTCGTTCAACTTATAAATTCTCGATAAAATTTCAGCAAATTCTCCTTTAAGATAGTCGTACGGCCAGTCAATGGATGCCATTTCTTCAATGGCCTGCATGTCTTCGTCTGTCAGAATTTTCCTGACAGCAATTGTCTGAGCATCTGATTGTTTCGTTATCATGTCAAGCAAGATCTTCGCAATGCTTTGCCATTTTCCATTGATGACATCATATTGGGTTATCGGATCGCCACCCCAAATATATGCATGAGGTGCGCCAATTAAATTTTCAATCTGAGGTGCTATTTTTATTTTATCTGTGAGTGTGACAATAGCATTGTTTGCGTCCAGATACTTTCGGAAATGAATAGCAGATTGGATAGGTGTGCTTGGCATATCAAGATATACAAAGAAACGCTGTGGCGTTTCAAGGTCAGGGTTTGGTGGAAATTGATGTGTCAATGACAATGTAACAGTATCAGTCTGGTCATCAAAAAGCATCGTATTATGAAAAGGATTTTCAACAATATAGGTTAGCAACTGGTCTCGTGTTTCGATTCCCCAAAACGGCATGGATAAGCTTTCAGTCGTATCCCAATCGGAATTAACTAAATAATTCACCCAGTCGAGATCGGAAAGGGGGATGTAAGCCCCTTCATTCTGGGGCAAAATAAGATTGCCATCACTCGGCAATTCAATTTTGGGCCATGTCACTTCTTGAGCGATGCCGGAGATAATGGTTACGACCAATCCAGTTCCACTCAACTCAAATTTCACCTGTAATGATTTTTTAGGATATAAGATCATATTTTCATTTATCTGATACTCATGTTCTTCAAAAACAGGATTTGAAATTGTTGAATGCAAACCTGAGACAGTATCATACAGCGCAACTTGTAAGCTGATTGGATCAATCTCCGCCCTGTAATTTTCGGATGTCAATACCAATACACCTCCTTGGACAGTCGCATTTGGAAGAATGCCGCTTGGATGCTCATCAGGGGTTGTCGTTCCTAATTGATCATCAGTTGGCAGGTGGATCAGGCAAGTTAGGTTGATAGGAAATCGCCGTATCAAACCATATAATAAGGCACTGATAGATATGCTAAAACCGAGAATCAAAAAATGGCGTCGTTTCATGATAAAGTTTGAACCTTTCTTGAATTGCCTGATACTGGCTAACTATATCTTAAGCAGACAGTAGACTGTAAAGACGCCATTTGGGTGGTTATCCTCTATGAGGACTTTACAGCCTGTAGGCTGTATAATTGACTGTATAAAGATTATACATTCACTTTGTCAACCGAGGAACAAATGAAACTTGTTACCGTATCTCAAATGAAGGCAATTGAAAAAGAAGCCGATGCCAGTGGCTTGACTTACGATCAGATGATGGAAAATGCCGGTCAGGGATTAGCGGAAGTGATTCAGGATTTACCTATCGAAGAAACCGACCGCGAAGTCTTCGGCTTGGTCGGCGCGGGCAATAATGGCGGCGATACATTGGTGGCGTTATCGCATCTCGCGGCGGATGGCTGGCGCACGCGCGCCTATTTGGTCAAACGTAAAAATGATGCGCTCGTCAAACGACTAAAAGATGCTGGCGGTGAAATCACCTCAGTGGATGACGATGCGGATTTTGCAAGTCTCACCGAGTTTATTCCAACCGCATCCATCGTTTTGGATGGTGTGCTCGGCACTGGGTTCAAATTGCCATTGAAAGAAGATGTTGCCGATGTTCTGGCGCGTACCTTAGCTAGTCTCGAAGAAGCGGATGAGACTCCATTCGTTATTGCGGTGGATTGTCCATCGGGCGTGGATTGCGATACGGGCGAAACCGCGGACGAATGTATTTCTGCGGACTTGACCGTCACAATGGCGGCGGTGAAGCAGGGCTTGCTCAAACTTCCTGCGTATGAATTGGTCGGCGACTTGCAAGTGGTGGATATCGGCTTGCCGGACGATTTTGAATCTTTTGCGTCTTTACAAACCGAAGTTGCAGAAGAAGAAATGGTCGCGGATATGTTGCCGGAGCGTCCGCTCAATTCACATAAGGGAACATTCGGAACCGCGTTGATTGTCGCGGGATCAGTCAATTATACAGGAGCCGCCTTGTTATCCGGGCAAGCCGCGTATCGCGTCGGCGCGGGATTGGTCACGCTGGCAGTTCCGACTCCGCTTCATGCCGCGCTGTCGGGTCAGTTTCCCGAAGCGACATGGATTTTGTTGCCGCATGAAGTGGGTGTTGTTTCTGCAAACGCTGCTGAAGTATTGATAAAAAATTTGGAGCGCGCCACTGCCATGCTGATTGGTCCCGGCTTTGGGATGGAGAACACTACCAAAGAGTTTATTGAAAATCTATTGACCGGTAAATCCATGCCGAAAAAAGCAGGAGGAAGGATCGGTTTTGTTCACTCGGAGGGCGAGGCCAAAGAATCCCCGTCCCTTAAATTGCCGCCGCTTGTTTTCGATGCGGACGGTTTGAAGATGTTGGCTTCCATAAAAGATTGGTATAAGATGTTGCCCGCGCCTGCAATACTGACGCCTCATCCGGGTGAAATGTCGGTATTGACTGGATTATCCAAAGAGGAAATTCAACAGGATCGTTTTGGGGTTGCGAGTCGATTCGCGAAAGAATGGAATCACGTAGTGGTGTTGAAGGGCGCCTTCACGCTTGTGGCATCACCGGATGGACGCGTGACGGTTATTCCGGTTGCATCACCGGCTCTCGCGCATGCCGGAACGGGTGACGTTCTCGCGGGTCTGATTGTGGGTCTGCGCGCCCAAGGCTTGGACGCGTTTGATGCCGCGGTTGCGGGCGCGTGGATTCATGCCCAAGCTGGTCTCTACGCCGCAGAGGATTTAGGCACAACTGCCTCGGTGTTGGCAAGTGATGTGTTGAATTCGGTCTCGGATGTGTTGAGCGATTTGGAATAAATTTAAAGATAAAAACTTTGGAAACCGATTTCACGAAAGACACGGATTTTTTAAAGATCAATCCGTGAAAATCTTTGAAATCCGCGTAATCCATGTTCTATCTTTCAGAATCAAAAGGAGTTCTGGATGTCCCAGACTCCTTTGCGTTTTACGTTTTGTGGTTTTAGCTCTTCAAAAAGTCTTCCACGGCTTCTTTGCTGATGCGATAAGCATTTCCGAGCTTCTTCGCTTTGAGCGATCCGTCATTGATGGCGGCCATCACATCTTCTTCGGAGACTTTCAAAAAGCCTGCTGCTTCGGATGGGGTCATCACATCGGGCATGCTTCCGCCGCCGGATGGCTTCGGGGCTTGAGCCGCCGCGCCGCCTTGCGCGGTATTTTGCATGCCGCCTTGCAGAGCTGATCCCATCAAATTGCCGATGCCCATTCCGGCGCCGATGCCGGCCGTCAGACCTGCGCCGCCGCTTTGGTTGTTGGCCGCGTCACGCATCGCGTCTGCCGCTTGCAGTTGAGTATAGGTCGCCATATCGAGCATACCCATATCGCGCAATTCCTGAGCGGATTTGTCGGATGGTTTCAAATTGCCGATATAGAATGTTTTGAGCGTGACGCCGAGCGCGGCGAAATCATCCTGCGCTTTGGCACGGACACCCGCACCGATCTCTTCGGTCAATCCGATCATTTCCAGCACCGAATGCTTTGCGCCCGTTTCACCGAGGATGTCTTGAAGTTTGGATAGCAGCATCGTGCGAAGACGGTCTTCGATATCGGATGTGTGGAATGTTCCCTGTGTGCCGACAATCTTGGTCACGAACATTTGCGGATCGCTGATTTGGAATGAATAGGTTCCAAAGCCTTGCAAGAGCGCCACGCCAAGTCCAACGCCGGGATTGCGGACAATAATCGGTTGCGGCGTGCCCCACTTCTTGTTTGCCCATTCCTTCATCGAGACGAAGTAAACTTCAGCAGGGAAGGGCGTTCGGTCGTTGAATGCTTTGCCGATAAAGTTGATGAGCAGTGGAACGTTGGCGGTTGCGATGGTGTGGCGTCCCGCCTTGAACACATCGAGTGCATTCCCGTCGCGGAAGAAGACTGCGGTTTGCGCTTCGCGCACGATCACCTGCGAACCGATTCGATAATCGCCGATGGAACTGTCATCCGGAAAGCGGTGGACGAGTTCGTCGGCCATTTCGTTTGGATATTCGATAACATCAAAAATTCTAGCCATGTCTGACTCCTTTGTGTTGGGCTTAGTTATTTTATAAATATTGGCCTGATTATAGCCTATGGACTGGGCGGTTACAAGCACCCATTTGTCTTATTCCTATACGTATAAGACAAGTCATCGTTGCAGGAAATTACATTGCTAAGACTTCATCGCCTTGCCCGTCCCACCGTTGTGAATCATTAGGATTTCCGCCATGATGCTGACTGCGATTTCCTCGGGCGTTTCGGCCTGCAGTTCCAATCCGATCGGTGAATGAACGCGGGCGATTCTTTGCTCAGTCTCGCCGCGGGCTTTCAAATCCTTGACCGTGGTTGCCCAGCGGCGTTTTGATCCAATCACGCCGATATAAGCGGCTTGGGAATCAAGCAACGGGCCGAGTCCCGCTGCGTCAACGGAAGAGCCGCGCGTGGTCAGGATCAGATACGTGCGTTTATCAATCTTCATGTGCTTGGGCAGTTCGTTCATCGGGCAGATGTAAAACGCGTCGGCATCGGGAATGGTTTCCTTGTTGCAGAACTCAGGTCGGTCGTCCGAGACCACGACGCGGAAGCCGAGCCATTTCGCCAGGTGAGCCACAGCTTTGCCCACATGTCCGCCGCCGATGATAACGATCCCCGCTGGGGGCAGAATCGGTTCCACAAACACCTCCACTTGTCCGCCGCAAACGCCGGGGTCGCCGCGTGATGGATCGGACATGTTGTACGCAAGCAAACGCGACTTGCCATCGGCGATTGACATCCAGGCTTCATCCATTACACGATGCTCGAGATCGCCGCCGCCGACGGTGCCGATGAAATGTCCATCCGAGTAGACGAGCATCTTGCTCCCAACATGCCGCGGCGTGGAGCCTTCGCTTTTCACCACAGTGCATAACGCGGCAGGCTCATTAGACTTCTCAAGTTCTTCAAGGGCTTGATAGATGGTTGACATAATTTAGTATATATGATTGTATCCGATTTTCACGGCCCCCATTGAGGTTGCCAGTCGGGTTCAGTGTCGTCGGTGAGTTGATGCTCGTCCGATCCCTCCGAGCGCATGATATATAAATTTGCGTTGATATTATTGCGAAGAGAATTGAAGACGATGAATTGTCCATCGGGAGAATAAGCCGCGGCTGCATTGTTGAATCCGCCGCCCGTCAATTGAATTGGCACTTCGTTGTTGATGTCGGCGCGATAAATGTTTTTTAATTTATCCGGTCCCGCGCAGAAAAGCAGGTTCTTTGCATCCGGCGACCAGACGAGACTGCCATCAATGCCGGGTAGGCCTTTTGTGATTCTCTGTGGAGGCTTTGTTAGGTCATTTGCGTCCAGCAAAAATATTTCGTAGGAGTTTTGCTGGTCAACTGCCATGGCGAAAGCGATGCGGTCCCCGCTTGGCGACCAGGATGTAGCGACGATGGTGTTAGTTCCGGTATAAATCGAATGCGGATATTCTCCGTTGCGCCCTGAGATCCACAACGAATAAGCTCCGCCGCCGACGCGGTTGACGAAAACAATTTGCTGTCCGTCCGGCGAAAAGCTGGGCGAGAAAACATTGCCAATGTTGTAGGTCAATTGTGAAACATTATCAGTGTTTAGATCAACTGCGAACAAATCGAAGCCGCCTTGATAGCTGGCAGCGAAGACAACATTACTGCTCAGCGGGTCAAAGATTGGATAGTAATCGTTTCTCTCTGTGTTTGTGATCTGACGAAAGTTCGTTCCGTCCGCATTGATCGCGCAAAGATGGTTTGTGTCGCCGCGCGTGCAGGTGAAGACGATGGTTCCGCCGTGTGCATTGACGGGGCGCGGCGTGCGTGTGACCGTCGGTTGGATTGGAATGGGAGTAAATGTTGGAATGGAAACGTTGATTGGGAGGAAATTTTGCAAGAAGTCAGTGGGGATAAGCCAGAAGAAAACGCCGAGCAAAACCAGCACAATGATTAGACCCACTGGCAGAAGTGGTCCGTGGCGTTTCTGGCGGAATAAATGAGAACGATGTTTGCCGGAGTCGTATTTCATCTAATAATGATCTTTGATTTGATCTTGCACAAAGATATTTTATCAAAAGACCTGACGGATCAAGACCAGTCAGGTCTTTTTGTTTACTTTGTTTTCATTGCCCGCCAAACTTTTTCCGGTGTGACCGGATTGTCATCTATATTGACTCCAACGGCATCGAGAATTGCATTGCCCACTGCAGGCGCAACTCCGTCCATTGGGATTTCTGCAACTGCTTTCACCCCAAACGGATGGCTCGGCTCGAACGTTTCAACAAAGATAGTTTCGAGTTCAGGCATCTCGTCCGCGCGGAAGATATGATAACGATCCAGGTCACGTTCGATGGCATTGCCTTTTTCATCGTAACGCATCTCTTCGCAGACGGCATAACCGAGAGCTTGTGTCATCCCTCCTTCGATTTGTCCCGATGCGGTTAATGGATTCACGATCACCCCGGAATCGACCGCCATCACTAGTTTATCCACTTTGACCGCGCCGGTCTCGCTGTCAACCGTAACTTCTGCGAATTGCGCGGCAAACGGCGGCGGCGAGGACGGTGAAACATACGAGCCAATGCCCATGATTTGCTCTTGCTCATTCTTGTGCAATGTATCCAGCGCGATCTCAGCCAGCGATACTGATTTTCCGTTTGGCGCAATCGCTGTTTTGTTCGCTAATTGAATTGTTTCATGATCTTTGATATCCAGCATCTTCGCCGCGCGGATTTTGATTCTCTCGGCCGCCATCTCCGCAGCTTTGACTGTCGCCGCTCCGGAGATATACGTGGTGGACGATGCGTACGCACCTTTATCGAACGGTGTGAAGTCGGTGTCAGATGAATAGCAGATGATGTCGTCTAGCGGCACACCCAATACTTCAGCTGCCATCTGCGCCAGTACGGTGTCCGAGCCGGTGCCGAGGTCGGTCGCGCCGACCAAGAGATTGAATGAACCATCGTCGTTCATCTTGATCGAAGCACCGCCCATATCCAAGTATGGAATCGCCGTGCCTTGCATCACCATCGCCACGCCAATCCCTTTGCGTTTTACATTTTGCGTCTTGCCCTGAGCGGAAGTCGAAGGGCTGTGCCACTCTTGATTTCCATATTTTGAATCCCAATCAATCGCGGCTTTGCCTTGTTGGACGCATTGTTCAAGCCCAACCGTGTTAACGATCTCGGGACGCGGCTCACGGCCTTCATTCCACGCGGTGGAGAACGGATGATATTCGCCGGGATGAATGGCGTTCTTCAACCGGAATTCAAGCGGATCGAGATTCAATGCGCGTGCGATCTTTTCCATATGACGCTCGACAGGCCAATAGCCTTGCGGCACTCCGTAGCCACGGAACGCGCCGGCAGGCGGTGTGTTGGTATAAACCACATCTGCATAGAAGCGAATGTTCGGCGACATGCGGTATGCACCATCGCCAACATACAACGCCATAGACTTAGAGCCGGTGTTGCCGGTCACGGTCAACGCGTGACAACCATAAGCGCCAGTATCTGATAGCGCATACATTTCATTGGCGGTGATCGTTCCATCTTTCTTCACACCGGTCTTCATTTTGACGCGCATCGGATGACGCGAGCGCGCCGCGATGAATTCTTCTTCGCGCGTATATTCGTAGATCACAGGGCGCTTGGTCGCGATAGTCAAATGCGCGGCCACATCTTCCATTAGCACTTCCTGTTTGCCGCCGAAACCTCCGCCGATGCGCGGCTTGATCACGCGGATTCTTTTAATGGGCAATCCAAGCACCGGCGCAAGCATGCGCCGCACATGGAAGGGAACTTGCGTGGATGTACGGATGACTAAGCGATCATCTTCGTCCCAATACGTGACAGCGACATGCGGCTCGATGTGCACTTGCTGGACTTTCGGCACTTCATATTCGGCTTCGAAGATTTGGTCGGCTTCTTTGAATCCTTTTTCCACATCGCCGATGTCAATGCGGATTTCTGCCGCCAGATTCTTTTCAGGTTTCGAATCAGCGAAGTTCACATATTCCGGTTCGTCATGGATTCGTATCGCGCCCGGACTCATCGCTTGCCGCGAATCGAGTATCGCATCCAGCACTTCATATTCAACCTCGATCAGGCTCAGTGCTTTCTCTGCAATTTCAGGTGTCTCTGCCGCGACAAATGCTACCCGATCGCCAACGAAGCGAACTTTGTTATCCAGTGAAAACGCATCGAGCGGAACCGGTATCGGATCGGATTGACCGGCGGTCGAATACACCACGCGTGGAATATCTTGCCAGGTCAGCACCGCCGCAACGCCCTCGAGAGCGCGCGCTTTGCTAGCATCAATCCTTTTGATGCGCGCATGAGCATACGGCGAATGCAAAACTTTGGCGTGCAATAATCCGCGCTTTTCGATATCTGCCGTAAATGCAGGTTTACCCTGCACAAGTTTGATTGCATCCACTTTTATTTCGGGCTTGCCAACAGTTTGATACTTTTGAGTTTCAGGCGCTACAACAATTTTTGGCTTTGTCTGTATATTTATCAGTTGATCGCTGGGCGCATTACTTGGCTGATCGCCTTCAGGCTGTTTATCCCAACTTTCCAAATCCCAATGTACTGATTCCCAATTTATGGGTTCATTGCCTCGCATGATTGCCGCGGCGCGTAATATTGCCTGAACTGGCTTGATATAACCGGTGCATCTGCATAATACGCCAGAGATTGCTTCGCGGACTTCATCTTCGCTGGGATTTGGATTTTTATCGAGCAATGCTTTTGCCGCGAGGATTTGCGCGGGTGTGCAATATCCGCATTGGATCGCGCCATTCTCAACGAAGGCTTGTTGAAGCGGATGCAAACCTTCGGTCTTCTTCCAACCTTGATCAGGATGTTCGCCGAGCGCTTCAATCGTGACGATATCATGGCCTTCGGCTTGCGCAGCCAACATCGATCCTGCGTTGACCGGTTTGCCATCCAGCAAAACCGTATCGGAGCCGGTAAAACCATCTTCGTCGCCAAATTTGATCCCATAAAAACCGAGTTGGCAAATCGCAGAAAATAGAGTTTCGCTGGGAGTGATTTCGATTTCATAAAGCGTTGCGTTGATTTTCAATTGGATGTTCATAGACATTCCTTATTTCATTTGCAGGTGATGATGAGACTGGGGCGGCTATCCGGCGGACCAGCAACCGGCTCGAAAACAATTTTATCAGGATATGCGATGGGTTGTTGTTTGCAATCGTTAACCATTGCTTTGATTGGTAGCGCGAAGTCAACGATGACTGCATTGGTAGTAGGGGCGTGGATTAATGAATTGATCTGCTTTTGAAGCGTTGTCCATTGCGGCATCGGATAGAGATTGCCTTGTCCACTGATTTCAGACATCGGCATCTCGTTGAAGTAGGGAGTCTTTCCGGCATAAAGCGCAAGATAATTGTTGTCCAACAGAAGAACATCGCCGCTATAACTTTTTATCTTAGCAACCAATGCATCACCTGCGGCACGATCTTGCTGTGTTGGAATGGTCTTGGTTTGAAAATAAGCCGGGACGAGAAAACCGAATTGCGCCGATAATAAAACCCATTCAAGGAGTATCAGCGCGGGATGGATTTTAAGTTCGGTCAGCCAACCCGCCTCAAGTCCGATGAGAAGCGCAACGCCGAGATACGATGGAACATAAACATTGGGTCCGGAAAAAGCATTCAGCCGCCCAATAACTCCGGTTGCAATCAACGCGCCAGCCATGACGATGTAATAACGATATAACTGGTCATTGAATAGTTTTCGTGGTGAAATAAGTATCGGCAAAAGTCCCGCGATCAGAAAAACTGGAATGAATGCGAATTGACCGATCAACACGCTGATGATTTTGCCAATGCTGAAATCGAATGCGTGCGCGGCGGGAATGGTGAATAGATAATAATTGACCCAACCCACGCTGTTGAGCCAGAAGATGCCATAAAGAATGGCGATAGATAATGCAAAGGAAAGCGCGAACCAGATGGCGCGTCGCCAGTTGAAAATAAAATAATAAAGGATCACCGCGAGACTGACCCCAAGCGCGCTTTGTTTGGTCAGGAATGCCAGCGCAAGGATGAGACCTGAAAGTAAATCCTTATATGTCACTCTGAAGGAGTGGAACGACTGAAGAGTCTCGTTTTTTCGTGGCTTGAGACTCTTCGCTTCGCTCACCTCTGCCTGCACCACAGGTGCAGGCAGAGTGACATTGTAATTTTCGCGTGCTAAATAAATTCCAAGCATCGAAAGCGCGGCGGCGAGCATATCGGTGCGGGCAATGTCAAACCATTGACCGGTGAGTATAAAGGTGGATGCGAAACAGCCTGCACCGAGCAACGCTGCGAATTTGCTGTTCGTTTTTTCTTTGACCGCCAGATAAATTACTAGCGCGCTCAATGCTGATGATAAGAATGAAACGAGTCGCAGCGCGCCAAATCCGAAGCCGATAATTTTCGTGATGCCTGCTGAAACATAAAAGTATAGCGGCGGATAAATGAGCGGAACGAAATCTATGGATGGCGGAACGTATAATGTTTTTCCTGCGAGCAAACAATTCACTTGAACGAGCGCGGCGCCTTCCATCCATTCGAGCTGATAGGGATAGAACATGCGCGAGAAAATGATGAAAAGGTCAATGCCAATAAATGCCAAACAAAAAGCGATAACCAATCCCTTGAATATCTTTTCTGCCCATTCTGAGATCGGTGATGTTAGTCGTGATGAAGTGGATGTCATAAACGATCAATCAACCGTATTATTAGATTTTTGCTTTAACGTCGACGTTTTCGCTATCAAATAAAGATAATTGCTTTTCTTTGCTGTGCTTACCTTTTCTTAGATTTGTTTTAGTGCTAAACTTTTGATTAGATTCATCGTGCTCGCCTATTGGCTCGTTGGAAGTTAGATATTCTTCTTCAAGAATAAATCCTGTTCTTCTTATGTTGGTTCCTTCCTGCCAAAATATGATTTCTTCCAATCCTCGTTTCTGTCGCATCTCTGAATATGCACTAACATCTAATATGTATGCCTCAAAATATTTGCCTTGGCGCTTACTTACAGTTACATGAGAATTTACTTTATGAATCAGTCTTAGATCCATAAGCTCTTGAAGAATTACCAACCCCTTTTCCTTTTTTGTTTCATATAAAAACAAATTTGATTTAGCGTCATTTATGCAAAACGATCTTATGCGTTTGAAGGCATCCTCTAGACTTATATGTTCTTCTTCGCTCAATATATCGGTTTTGAACTCGTCCATCTTTGTTGATGAATATTTTCCTGCGGCAAGGTTTACATCCTCTCGACCAACTTTCTCCCCGCGAAACTTTTTGCCACTCTCTTTTCTTTCCTTAGCTACTGATATGGATAGATCAAAGATTCCAAGAAAATCTCTCGCTACACCGCCACTAGCTAAAACCAATTTGTCTACCGCATCGTCAATTAGGATTTTCCTAATATCTCCTACTCCTAATTCGTCTACAAATGCTTGTAAGATTTTTACTAAGAAAGCTTTTGTTATTGAGTAGTTCTCAAGAGTTAAATCTAGATTGATTTCTTGGGCATCGTCTCCCAGCTTAAGCCCATAGGGAGGATCCCCATGCATGTACCAAGTAGTTCTATGACGGACAGTACCGATTTTTAACCAGAGATTATTTCCTTTTGCAATTCGATGAAAATAATCTACTAGCTTTGCTTGATCAGAACGCTTTATATAGTAAAGATCGTCTAGAAATAAATAAAATCCCCATCTGATATTTCAGACATCTTCCTGAATAACTCTTGGTATTCAATGATGTGTCTATGGAGAAAATCGATTTTGGATTTTTGAAAAGTCTCTTGAATTTCCTCGCTAGCTGAAAGACTCTCTTTTCCTTTGATTTGTGATTTCGCCTGCGCTATTGGTGTGCTTATGCCGCCTGCTACATTGGCTTCAGTTGACGTTTTCGCTTCAGTCATTTGAGTTTTGGAAACATCTATTTGGTCAGAGGAGTTTAGAAGATTGATTAAGTCCTTTATTCTATTTCCTAACAAATCCGCTAAATCTTCTGCCTGTCTTTTGTTGAATGCTGGCCTTTGTGGCGCCTTTCCAAATAATCCATTCCAAAAAGAAGTTTTATTAGCGGGGTTTATAGCTGCTGTTCTGAGCCAAGTTTCAAATTCCTTGAACGTTTGAATTAAGACGCTCAATAATACATCTGGATAACTGTGTCCTTTAAAAGATTCCAGATCAACATATGCTATAGGTCTTCGGTCGACTGTTAGATCAGCTGCCGCTTTTCTTAAGAGACTTGATTTTCCAGAACCTCTTCGTCCAAATACTATACTGTGAGTCTTGCTTGTGGCTTGTATAAGAGTCCCGGCAGCAGGCTCAACAAAATTCCTGACGCCCTTTTTTGTGGATCTATAACTTTCCTTTACTAGGACGATAAGTTTTGAAACTTCTGGGGAACTCAAGATATTCTTATCCATGTTCTCTCCACGTCGCAAGTAAATTTCTTGATAAAAAATTATTCTTTATTTAGACATCTCTTCGCCAACGTCGCCGCGACGTCCATGCGATATTCAGCAGAAGCCCATTCATCGTTCAATTCATGAAAGGCATTACGCGCTGCGGCTTCAATTCCCTCACCCTCAAGCCCTCTCCCTGTGGGAGAGGGGAAGGGGTGAGGTCCATCCATGGCAAGCCTCGGCGCTTTGCCGTATCCGCCGACTGCGAGCCGCGTCCGACCGGATTGCCATTGCGCCAATGCAACGCACACGATGGGTTTGTCTGCTGGCGTGCGTGCGACATAATCAAATGCGAACTTTGTATTCAATGGAATTTTGATGGATGTGATGAGTCCGCAGCGGACGCAGAGGAATAAAGTCGCCAAGATTTACAGTTTCAGGTTTTGGATTGATGATAGTAAGTTTCGCATCCAACGCAAGCAATGATGTTACGAAAGTGGATCGTCCATCACACGCGACAATTGTCCCTGCAACCGTCGCCGCGTTGCGAATGTTAAGCGGCGCTTCGAGTTTCAGTGCCGACTTTAACGCGTCGAGGCAATTCGCATCTTCGAGCAATTGTTGGAGAGTCACAGTCGCGCCGATCTCCAGACGTTGCCCTGCGACCGTAGGGAGTGTCGAAGGGTTGTTTCCACTTTTCTTTATCGAGTTCAAACCGAGGGCTTGAAGGTCAACGACTTCAACGGAATCCGTTTTGGAATGAGAAAGAAGCGTCCCGCCGCCGAGCGGAACAGTGTTGGGTTGGGATAGAAGTGTTAGGGCTTCGTCAAGTGTTTGAGGACGATGATAAGCTGTGATCATTTGCGCTCCTGCTGAGGTTGTCGGACATATTATAACTTGGCTCGCATAAAAAAGAGATGCCCCGAAATTTCCGGGGCATCTGCTTGTTATCCGCCTTGAATATACGGGGCGATTTCGGGCGAGAGAAATTCCTGTTTCAGTGCCTGAACGATGATATCGAACTCATCTCCGTTGCTGTAATGACCGGAAAAATGCCAGGCGGGTTGAATATAAGGCGATCTCCTGCTTGCGTTCGGATCGTTGGCCTGATATAGCGGATTACTGACGAAATAAACCAATTCCACTTTTTCGATGGTCAGTGTAGGAGGCGTGGAAGTTTCAGAGACCACAGGCGTACTTGGTTCGTTTGTGGCGGAAGGTCCTCCTGATCCGCCGCCGCCCCATGTGCCTGCCAGTCCACCTCCGCTCACAAGAAGGACGGGGTAATCGCCGAACGATTTATCGGGAGAGACTGCGGCTTGCAACGAAACTTTGTCTCCTTCCCTGCCAATCAAACTATAGGCTGTGGTCAGATGGCCGCCAGGGTCCGCCAGGACGTAGGTTTTTCTGTCTTCTGTGGTGAATAGAATGACAGTTTGATCATTAATTTGCGTAACTTTTTGTGTTCCAATGTATAACTGCCATTGCGGCTCGGGTGATGCCACACTTGGAATGATAAGAGTTTGTCCAATAGTTAATGTGTTGGGATCGGTGATGCCATTGGTATTTATCAACTCGTCTGTTGTGATTCCATTTGCCGCCGCAATGGAGCTAATCGTATCACCAGCCTGCACGGTGTAATTGCCCCCGCTTGATAAAGTTGGAACGGATGTTGCGGTTGGAAATGGCACAGGCGTTCCGCTTAAGTTGAGTTGATAGAAGCCGAGTCCGCCACCTCCGCCGCCGCCCATACTGTTTGCGTTGGCAAAATATTGGATATATGTCCAGAACATTTTTCCGTTCACAAGTACGCCCGTGACCGAGAGTTGCGAATTTGGAATTTTTGTATCAAGAGGTACATCAGAAGGCGGATCAATGAGCGGATATTGTCCACTGCCATCGTCTGCTGTGAGAATGGTTTGATCGCCATCTTGATGCAAATTTCCGGTGATATAAGATTGTGTAACGCCTTCCGCGCTCCATGTATCAACGTTGAATTTGCGGATTTCATTTTCCACAATATATTGTCCATTGGCTTTGACAAAAGTGTTGTAAGCCAGTTTATCCATGCCTTGAATGTTTCCGGTTGTGGAAACTCCGTCAATCAAAACGAGCGCAGGTTGGTTTGAATCCACTGATTGATAGGATGAAATGTATCCGTAAATTGTGATAGGCTGATTGTCGGAATATTGTCGGCGCCATTCCTGCGGCGTCGCTGATGAAGATGAGTGGACACTTTCTATTTTGCCTGCCGAAATGGTATCATCCAGCATTTTTTGAAAGGCATCTTCTGCACTGATGATTCCAAATGTGCCAACGGGAGTTTGGTTATAATCCATCAGACTGGCTGTAACACTCAGCACCTGACCGTTTTCGTCGAGCGTGATTTGCATGGCCGGCAGCGAATAAAACTCATATTGCATCGGATATCCATCCGGTGAGAGCAGTTGGACAATGTATCCGCCGCGCAATTCATCTCCTTCGATCTTGAACGAAAAATCAAACCCGTGCGATTTGAGAAACTTAGCGATGATCGTTTCCGCGTTTGGATTTTGTCCGCCATTGAAGTTGTTATTATTCTTGACGATGTCGGACGTATAGTTGAAATAAAAGTTAGAATGAACTGATAGCATTTGCTTTCCATCGGTGAACACAAAACCTGTTGTGTTCGGAATTTGGCTTGGCGCACTATACACTGGACTTTGGATGCCAAATTTTTGGGCGCGCACGCGGGCTTCGTCAACCGTTGCTGGCTGATCTTTTTTAAGCAGATAAACATTTGCATTGGCAGGTGAATTTGGCAAGGATTGTGCCAAATAAAGTTTCGTGCCGCGAAAATCGTAGCTTTCCAAGGTGGGCGTGAGAGGAGGAGTGGGTGAGTTTTCCTGTAGGTGAGTTGGAATGGGTGTCTTGCCCGCATCGGAGATCGTCTTTGGCACGAGCGAGCGGAATGCCCAATTCAGTGCGAAGAGCAAAACCACAATCGCGCCGATAAAGCCGAGTGTCGAAACGAGATTCTTGTTTTTGAACATAATAGACCATCCGCAATATTCCTAGCCTTGTCTGAATGTCTTCAAAACGCTGGATGATTGGAATATCTCTATTGTACGTCCGCCAATTGTCTTTTACATTAAGACCGTCAGGCTAATCTGGATAAACTTTCCAACCCAATTGCGGAAGCATCGAAAGATCGAATTGATCTTCCGGCACGTTGATGTGAAGGGCGTTGGCTTCAGCGAGAAGTTCGTTCGTTTCCGGATCGTAAATGCCTGCCCAGCTTTCAGCCATCTTGCTCCTGAGCTTTCCGGCTTTGCCTACAATTTTTAACGGCTTGCCAACCGGCACATTTTTGCGATATTTGATTTCGAGTTTGCCCGTGAACATGAAACGCGGATGCAATGGGTCGCTGCCCATATGTGCGCGCCCGCTGATTTCATCGAGCAGCGCGGCGACGATACCGCCATGCAGAACGCCGGGGTAACCTTGAAAATGTTCCGGCGCGGTGTAGGTTAATTCGACCACACCCGGTTCAGTTTCGTAAATGTGCAAGTGCAAACCGATGGGATTTTCCACTCCACAGATGAAGCACATTTTTGAGTTGGGTTGTTTGATACGTTCGTTGGTCATTATCTATCTCCCCAATGAATGGCAATAGTGCCAAACATCAGTCGTTTGAAATGTACGTTCTTAAAACCCGCGGCGGTCATGCGTGCGGCTAATTCTTCAGCGGATAAGAATCCTTCGGTGGAATCAGGCAGGTATTGATACGCGTCGCCGGTGCCAGAGATTAGCTTTCCAAGCAACGGGATGATCACGTGCATGTGCAGCCAAATGAAGGGCGACAAAACATTTTTCTTTGGACGCGTCGTATCGAGGATAACAATTCTTCCGCCGGACTTGAGAGCGCGGTACTGTTCCATCAGTGTGCGATTCACGTCCGTGACATTTCGCATCAAAAAGCCGGAGACAACAGCATCGAACGTTAAATCCTTGAACGGCAGATTTAATGCGTCGGCGGTGGAGTAGGGTGGGTCGCTGGGCTTGCGCCCGACGCGCATCATTTCGAGGGTGAAGTCTGCGGCGGTGATGTGCGCCTGCGGATTCTGCTTCAGTGCCTCACGTGCTAAATCGCCGGTTCCCGCTCCGAGGTCGAGAAGTGACATCGTCCTCGAAGAGGAAGCGGATGGTTTCATCTGCGCAAGTCGAATCACTTCCTTGCGCCATTGAACATCTTGTCCGCCCGTCATCAATCAATTCATAAAATCATAACGATGGGCAATGCGCGTGAACATGCCCTGTACGTATTGCGCGCGTTGCGATCCGGTAAGGTTTGCCATTTGACTTCTCAAGCAGTGTTGTATCTTGCAAGTATTATTATAAACGCATGTTATACTTTTTCACTTGTGGAGGCCGAATGTCGAGACAAGAAAATGTTGCAATGAATATTTGGCAGATTTGGTGGCTGGCAATTCGCCCGAAGACATTGCCTGCCGCCGCGTCCGGCGTAGTGATGGGGAGTGCGTTGGCTTGGATGGATCGTTCATTTCAAATTCTGCCAGCATTCGCCGCGTTGTGTGTAGCGCTTTTATTGCAGATCGGCGGTAATGTTGCCAACGATGTATATGATTTCGAGCGCGGCGCGGATACATCCGAACGTCATGGTCCCTGCGCGTCACTCAAGCCGGGTTGTTGACTCCCGTACAAATGAAACGCGGCATGTGGATCGTCTTTGGCATCGCGGCATTGTTCGGACTTTATCTGGCGTATTTGCGCGGCTGGCTGGTTGTTGTATTGGGATTGGCGGCAATTGTGTCTGCAATTGCTTATACCGGCGGACCGTTTCCTTTGGGTTATTATGGGCTTGGCGATTTGTTTGTCTTTATTTTCTTCGGTGTGGTGTGTGTTGCGGGAACCTATTATGTGCAAGTCGGTTCGGTCAGCCTCACTGCGTGGTGGATGTCTGTTCCGATTGGGTTAATGATCACTGATATTTTGGTTGTCAATAATTTGCGCGATCTTGAGAATGATCGTGCCGCGCATAAACATACGTTGGCAGTTTTGATCGGCGAACATTGGACACGAATTCAATATGTATCTTTCATGATCGTTTCGTTTTTATTGCTGCCTGTTTTGATTTGGCGCGGCATATTGCCTGTGTTTACATTGCTGGCTTGGCTCTCTTTGCCGCTGGCATCGAAATCCACGCAAACGGTTCTCGCGCAACATGGTCGTCCATTGAATGCTGCGTTGGCAGGAACAGGGCAAACCGCGCTTGCGTTCAGTCTTTTGTTTTTTATAGCAATTCTTTTATAAGCCAATTAGAAAAATAAGATCATTGATATTCGTTCCGGTGTAACCACATTTGATCAAATCATTCAGCGGATCGAAAAACGAATACGCATCGTTTCGCAACAAATAATCGGACGCGAACATCCCTAGCCTGTCCGCTCGCTGACGCGTTTCTCCGTTAACCACTGCGCCTGCCGCGTCGGTTGGACCATCATCACCGTCAGTGGCGAGTGAGATCAATAAAATATTTTCAATGTTGCTTAATTCATCAACTGCGGCTAATGCCAGTTCTTGATTGCGTCCGCCTTTGCCGTTGCCATGAAGAGTTACAGTTGTCTCTCCGCCTGCAATCAAACAAAACGGATGCGTTCGCTTGCTTTGTTCCTCTTTCAATCTTTTTGCAAAGCGTAATCCAACGTCTCTCGCTTCACCTTTAATTTGTAAATCTAAAATTTCGGGATCAAATCCTTCTGCGATCGCTTGGCGTTGCGCGGCTTGGGCGGCGACATGAATATCTCCAATAATAAAATTTTGTACGCGTGCTCCAAGCGATGGATCAATTGTCAGACCGGACGCGATTGTTTCTAGCGAATTGCCAATCACATCCGATAGAATCAAGCTGACGACTTTTGCTTTGGTTGCCCGCGCCAATCCGCCGCCTTTGATGCGATCAAGCTGTCGGCGTAGTTTATTGATCTCGTTAATCGTTGCGCCGCTGGCAAGCAGATTCGATGTTTGGGATTGAATATCTGCAAGTGTGATTCCTTCGCGTGGCGAGGTAACTAAAGCCGAACCTCCACCGGAAATCAAACAAATCAACAAATCATTTTCTTTAAGGTCGGAAACAAAATCCAACGCGGCTTGTCCCGCCGCGAGACTGCGCTCGTCCGGGATGGGATGTCCGCTTTCCATAACGGTCACACGTTGTCGGCGTGGTAGCGATGCGTGTTTCGTGATGATTAACGCTTCGGTGAAATTGTTAAAGAATTCAGATGCGGCAACCGTTATCGCTTCGGATGCTTTGCCGATTCCCAATAAAAAGACGCGTTCGTGTTTTGGCAAATCCGCTGTTTGCAAATATTCCCGAACCAGCTTGCCTGGCTCAACGGCATCAATCGCCGCGGCAAGGATGCGAGCAACGCGCGGGTCGCGCAAACTTTGAGTGACGAAACGATTTGCATCCATGCTTGCAGTATACTTTGAGCATGGCAAAACCTAAAGTCTTTGTTGCTCGATTGATTCCCGCCAAAGGTCTGGATTTGATCCGTGAATTTTGCGACGCGGATGTTTGGTCGGATGAACTTCCGCCGCCGTATGAACAAATCATTCGCCGTGTTCAGGATGTGGAAGGCATTGTTTCTTTGCTAACGGACAAGATGGATGCTGGCATTATGGATTCCGCCTCACGCTTGAAGGTCATCAGCAACATGGCGGTGGGTGTGGACAATGTGGATGTCGCCGCCGCTACCGCGCGCAAACTTCCGGTCGGCAATACGCCCGGTGTGCTGACCGATGCCACTGCCGATCAAACCTTTGCTTTATTGCTTGCTGCCGCGCGGCATGTGGTGGAAGGGGAGAAGTTTGTGCGTTCGGGCAAATGGATCACTTGGAGTCCGGGACTTTTGCTCGGCGCGGATTTGGTCGGCGCGACGCTGGGGATTATCGGCTTTGGAAGAATCGGTCAGGCGGTTGCGAAGCGCGCACAAGGATTTGATCTGCGCGTGGTTTATTATGACCCGATGGCTGAACCCGCATTTGACGCATTGCCTATTGACCTAGATGCTTTGTTGCGCGAATCGGATTTCGTCTCGCTTCATATTCCACTTAGCCAAACGACGCGCCATTTGGTAAATGCTGAATTTTTGTCGAAGATGAAACCGACTGCAATCTTGGTCAACACGTCGCGCGGCGGCATGGTGGATCAATCCGCTTTGTATGAAGCGTTGAAGTCAAAACAAATCTCTGCGGCGGCGTTGGATGTGACCGATCCCGAACCGTTGCCGATGAATAGTCCGTTATTGGAATTGGAGAACTGTTTGATCATTCCGCATTTGGGAAGCGCCAGCAAACATACGCGCGATATGATGTCATTTCTCGCCGCGCAGAATTTGATCGCCGGATTGAAAGGCGAACGTTTGCCGAATTGCGTTAATCCGGAAGTTTATAAAATGGAATAAAATAGGTTTCAGGAATGGAGAATTGTTATGGCATCACAAATACAATCTTGGCAAATCGTTGACGGTAAACTCGTCCCAATGGCGTCATCATTAATTAATGATAATAAGAAAGAAAAGGATGATCTTGAACAGTGGATAAGATCAAATCCGAAGATACTAGGCGATGATATTGCTATAATCGGCGAACAAGTAATAACGAGCTCTGGCCCGTTGGACTTTCTTGGAATCGATGACAGTGGAAACATTGTGGTAGTCGAACTGAAAAGAGATAAATTGCCGAGGGAAGCGCTTGCACAAGCTATTGATTATGCGTCAGACGTTGCCGATTGGGATGTTGATCGTTTTCGTGAAATATGCAAATCATATACTGAAGAAAATTTAGAAGATTACCTTGAAAGAAATTTCAAAAATATTGCAATCGAAGACCTTGTTATTAACCAAGCGCAACGTTTATTGTTAGTAGGATTTGCAATTGAGGAATCCCTTGGTCGAATGATTGAATGGATGTCTGATAATTATAGTTTTGGTATCAATGCAGTTGTTTTAAATTATGCAAAAACAAATCAAGGGGATGCAATTTTGTCGAGAATGGTCATAATACCTGAGGAAGTAGTAAAGCAAAAAGCTAACAAAAGAAAAATTGTTGATAAAATGTCGAATGATGCCGGAACATATGATGAAACAACATTGGAGGCAAAACTTGTTGAGTATTTATCTAAGAACTTGTATTCAGCTCAACGAATAAGAGACTATTTTTTCCCGACTTTACTGGAAAAAGGCAAAGTTACGCGAGAACAACTTAGGAAAGAGTTCGTTCGCCTAAATGCTGCTCCAGACGAATCTCAAGCTGGCTATTTCCTCGCTTTGATTTCGAGCCAGCTTGGATTTAAATGGAATGACTACCTTCGGCAAATTGTTTCTTATGAAACACCAAACTACTCTTGGGAAAAAGACAACTTTAGGATTAAGGAAGAGTATATTGGATTAGTGAAGAGGGCTCTGAATAAGGTTCAAATTAAATCTGATAAATAACTATCTAAAGCAAAGCTAAAGAAACTTTAGAGTACACATTGGCACTTTTGTGCCAAATATTTAGAAGGATCAAAAAAGTCTTGCGGCGACTTCTGAAACCTGCAAGACTTTTTTGACTTGTAAGACTATTTCTGTGCAAACGTATCAATCAACAACTTGAAATTTCCTCCAACGGGATAAAGGATGGGGCAGGTGCATCCGCGCTTTCTATATTCTTCCACTTTGGCTTTCGCTTCAGCAGGCGTGCCGGATGCCGTAATTCGATACACCAAATCATCAGGAATAAGATGCATGGCTTTATTGATCTGTTCTTTTGTGGCGGGCCAGCCCAAGGTGGATTGAATTTCATTGATGACTTCCAGTGAAACGCCGGATGCTTTTGCGATATGCGGCTGTTGCGCCAAGTATTGGCAAAGCAGTTCCTTGGTGTATTCGATGGCCTTGTCGTGATCCGGGTCCACGGAGCAGACGATTAATTGCGGGCGGTCAAAATCTTCCATCTTGCGGCCCGACTTTTTCAAACCCTTGTCAAGCAACTCCAATGCCTTATCGTTGTATTCCGGCGGGACGCAGTAATTCATAACGACGCCGTCTGCGATTTCGCCGGTCAATTCCATCATCTGGTCGCCGGTCGCGCCGATCATGATCGGGATATTCCGCGGCTCGCGTCGTCCATGCACCACATCCAACTCGATGCCTTCCACGTTATGGAATTCTCCGTGGAATGTAACGCGCTCCATGTTCAAAAGGCGGCGCATCACATCCACCGTCTCGCGCATGGCTAGCGTTGCTTTGGTGCGTTTGATGCCGACGTTGCTTGCGAGCGGATCCCACCATGCACCGATGCCGCAAATGATGCGATTGGGGGCTAGATCGTCGAGTGTGAGGAATGTCGCAGCAAGCAAGCCGATGTTGCGCGTCCAGTTATTGATCACGCCTGAGCCGACTTTGATCCGTTGCGTGACCGCCGCGTAAGCCGCCATCGGGACAATGGCATCGCGAACTAGGCGCGATTCCGCCTGCCAGACTGCTTCAAAGCCGCGCGCTTCTGCATATTTGACATAATCCAATCCATCCCGCAGGTCGTGTGAATCTTGTAAATAAAGGGCTACTCTTTCCACAGTGTGCATTCCTCCGTTCGTATAATGAGTAAAGTTATGATATTTGGATAAGAATGCTCATTATACTCGAGAGTGATGGCGGCGAGAAATTTTGGGCTGGCTAAATGTACACAATGTAGAAGGAGTATTGTCTTGATTATTTAGGAAGATAGTCAATAGAATGAGCAGGGAAGATGTTTTATACTAAGATTGGAACAGCGACCGTTTGATTCGGAAATCATTAATACGAAGGACTTTGCTATGAAGGCAAAAAAAACAAATTTAAAATCTAGAGACTTGCTCCAGGCAGAAGATTGCTGTGTTTCTGATATTGGGCTGAGTGGCTTTGCCGAATGCCAAATGTCCGGGCCGAACCAGTGTCCTTATGCCATGCCATTTGGATACAGCTTCTTGTGCAAACACCCTCACTTGGATAAAATGATCGCAAAAAGCAAGGAACGGCAAGCCGCGGCGGCTTTGAAATAAAACGTTCAAGCACTCGTCAAAGATTGTTGGAAAAGCAAATGCAGTCCTCGATTATCGAGGACTACATTTGCTATCATACGGTTCTAATATCGCGGGACTATAGCCGTTTCCACATTTTAGGCGCCAGCTCCCGAGAACGCGCTGCAATTCGCTCTTCGTCTACAACAAGAATCTTTTTATTCTTCATCAAAATCTTGCCTTTGCAAACGGTCGTATCTACGGTTGCATCCACCAGACCGAAGATGAGGTGTCCGAGGAAATTTGCATCACTGATGGGCGTAGGCGGCTGATAATCTAGGATCGCAAGATCAGCCGGACAACCTTCTGCAATCTCGCCCAACTTCAAGCCGAATTGTCGTTTGCAAATCTCAGCGTTGTTCTGCAATAACATCTGCGGTGCTTCCATAAATGCTACACGCGGATCGTGATTGGCGAGCCGATGTAATAAATAAGCACATCTCATCTGTGCCAGCATATCCGAGGACATGCCGTCAGTTCCGAGTCCAACCAAGATGTCCTTTTTTAACATATCGAGAATCTTTGTAACACCTACTGCATTATTCATGTTTGACTCGGGGTTATGAACCACTGCAGTCTTGGTCGCGGCAATGATGTCCATCTCGGAATCGTCAATGTGAACGCAATGAATGAATAGCGACTTTTCGCCGGATGCGCCCATTTTGTTGAGGCGGTTTACGGTGGGCATTCCGTATTTCTTGACAGAGTCGTTGCGGTCGGCGGCATCCTCAGCCACATGCACGTGACAACCAACCCCCGCGTCTTTAGCGATGCCAACGCATTGTTCCAGTGTTTTATCCGATAATGTGAACGAAGCGTGCAATCCCATCATGGCGGCAATCTGCCCATCGCCCTTGCCAGTTTTCTTGATGAAGCGTTCGTTTTCCTTGATACCGCCGCCGGGGATGTTGCGATCCGATACTTCATAACAAAGTGAGGCGCGCAGCCCGGCCTGACGCACGGCGGTTTCAATCAAATCCAACGAGCCGTCGCGCATCGAGGGCGACGCGTGATGATCGATGACGGTTGTCGTTCCGTTGCGGATGCATTCAATCAGTGGGATTTGAGCCGAGAGGGTGATGTCCTCATCATCGAGTGCCATATCCAGTTTCCACCATAATCGCTCAAGGATTTCCACAAAGTTGGAAGCCGGCTCTCCGGGAATTGCCATGCCGCGCGCCATCGTGGAATAGAAATGGTGATGTGTACAGATGAATCCGGGCATGATTATCTTGCCGTTGCAATTAACTGCGTCGGCTTTGGGATAGCGTTTTTTCATCTCTACCGAATTGCCGACCGCCACAACTTTCTCGCCATCTGTTACGACAGAACTGTTCAATAAAACTTTATTCTCTTTTCCAACTGTTGCGACAGTGCCATTTTCAAATCGTGTTGTCATTGCGTTCATCCTTTCTTATTATCAATTTTCTCGGAGCATTGCAAGTTCTTGCGGAGTCCGATCGCGCATGGTGATCGCGCCTACGAGGCATTTCTGCGCGCATAGCGAACAACCGATGCACAGCGAAGGATCAGAGAACGGGAGGCGCTTATCGTCGAGGTTGATCGCCAGGTATGGACAGCGCACACAGTTTCCGCAGGAGACGCATAAGTCGTAGTTGAAGGTCGAAAGTTTCTTGATTGGCGTCAGCGCCATGAAGTCTGTAACCGGATGCGGTTGAGTGATTTCAATCAACTCACGCATGGATTTGATGCCGCGTTCTTGCATCAGAAAAGCCGTGCCGGCTTCGATTTCATTAATGACGCCGTATCCATATTTTGTGGGAAGAGTGCAGAACTGAACGGTCTTCACGCCGAGTGCGAGGAAATCCATCGCGGCTTTATAGTTCATCGGTCCGCCATTGCCGGAAATTTCGATGCCTTCAGGCACGGCTTGTGATAACGTTAGATCCGAGATGGGCGTAACGCCTTCGCCGCTCATACCAACGATCACGCCTTCTTCCCAAGGGCGTCCATTCGATGCGGTGCGGAAGGCAAGTGTGGGGAAGGAATTTGCCAATGTGACGCCCGCTTTTTTGTTTGGATATTTTGCGAAGACTTGTTTGATGGCGCGCAGGATTGGCACGATGGATGTCACGGCGGCGGTCAACTTGAAAAGCTTGGGAATATTGGGGTCGCCGACTTCCATCACCCAATCAATGATCTTGGCTGTGAGCGCCGCGTTCTGCGAGACGATATCGCCCTCAGTTCCATCGCCTCCTTGCGGGCACGACAACGAATATTCGATTCCCATCGCGCCTGCGGCCTCCAACTTTCTGGTGTTGGATTGCCATCCGGCTTTATCGCCCGCATCGTGACCTGATACCGGCCCCCCCGTCGAAGCCATTGTCAAGCGATCAGGCCATTTCTTGACGAGCTGTTTGATTTCCCTGCAAACTCGATCAAGCGGATGGCCCGACACGTTATCTGCGTTGGCATACGTGGATGGACTGAACGTGAACATATACTCGCCTGGGATGTGAATTGGAACGTTATCAAAGGCGGTCTTCATGATCGCGCCGCCCAGCCAGCCTCGTATGCTTTTTCCATTTGCTCCAAACCATCTGTCATCGGAGAAGCCGATAGCAAATAAGGCGATTTGATTGAACGCCCGAAGAAATCAGTTGTCAAAGAAACTGGTACGGGGTTATATCCAGGAAGCATATAGCGCGACTTGATTGTTTTTTCAATGGCTGGCTTTGGTTGTTTCTTCAGATAAGCATCAATCTCGAGCGCGGCGTTCTTTCCGGATGCAACGGCTTGAACAACAGTCTTCGGACCAGTCATCATATCGCCAGCATAGAAGACGCTTTCCATTGGATCGCGCGGCAGAGTTGAGCGCATTCCAATGGCAATGACGACTGCATCGAAATCATTGCGTGTGCCTTCGGTATCTTTTAGATCGCGAATATTTGCCGGACTAAAAGTTTGGCCTTCCGGTAATTGAACTTTCAGCGTATCGATTTCAGAAATGCCTTTTCCACTTTTCTTGATCCGTGTCACGCGAATGCGTCCGTTGACTTCGATATCAAAGTCAATTAATTCCGTTCGCTCTTTTGAGGTCAGCGGCATTTCGGAAAGTTTCTCGAGCATAAACATTTCGACATGTTTTGCGCCGCGCTTTTTTGCAGTGATGGCGCAATCAATGGCCGTCGCGCCGCCGCCGACAACAGCTACGCGTTCATTGAATTGGAACGCGTTGGGATTGGAAAGCAGATCAGCCATTTTAATCGCGATGTTTTCATTTTCGATGCCCAACTCAATGGGTTTCCATAAACCAACAGTGATGCAAACAGCGTCATAGTCTTGCTTCAACAATTGTTTTGGATCTTCAACTTTTGTATTTGTCTTTACTTTGATGGCGCCAAGGGACAGGAGAAATTGAATATCTGATTGAATCACTTTTTTGTCCAAGCGATGATCCGGGATCATATTCATCATTCCGCCCAGTTGCTCGCGGCTCTCGTAAATATCAACGGCATATCCCATCTGCGCCAATGCGGCTGCGGCTCCGAGTCCTGCTGGGCCGCCGCCAACTACTGCAACCTTCTTGCCATTTAGTGTTGGCGTTGAAAATTTTGGAATGCCGCCATCATGCTTTGCCATTTCAACGAGAGTAGCTTGGACTTTTGGTATGTTGATTGATCCGTCGAAGTTTTTGCGACTGCACGCCGCCATGCAGAATGTATCCGGGCAGACCATTCCGCATACTCCTCCCAACGGATTAGCGTGCATGATCTCTCCCACCGAGCGCCGAATGTCGGACGTGTTCCCGACACGGGCCGCCATGATAAAGTCAAATGGCGAGCAATTGACAGGACAAGCCTCTTTGCATGGTTTCTCCTCGCAGTATTCACAGCGCATCAGTTCTGTGTGGAGTTGATGTTTGGTCATGATAAGAGAATCTGGATGATCGTTCATTCTTGCACCTCACTTATAGACAAGATATTGATTGTTGATGCAAACCTCATGAATCTATTTTATAACTTTCAGCGAATCAAACGGAGTGTAGAAACTCCATATCTCAGAGGTGATATGTCACCTTACTTGGAAAAAAATAGAGCAACTCTCCTAGACATGCTTCTTTACACATGAGGGAGAGTTGCTGTTTGGCGCAAAACTAAATCGGCTATTTAATCTTAAGCCTTTCCATCTTTCTAATCAATTCCAAATCTTCAGGCAAATCCAAATCGAGTTCGAGAGCAGGTAAGTTTACAATTTCTAGGCGTGCACCTGCTTTGTTGGCGCGTGCACAATGACGTTTGAAAGAGCCTTCGCCGAAATCATATTCGATGATGTTAGCGGGCGATAAGAGCAGGGCGTTGGTTCCTTTTTGATGGCGATCTGGCGCAATGACAACTACTGGCGGATTTACCGAGCGCGCAAGCAAAGCCGCGACATCCTCGCGGTTGAGCAATGGCAAGTCGGCGGGAACAATTAGCACACCCGCGAGGCGTAGACTTGAGCAACAACCGTTGCGCGTTTGAGAGCGGTATTCAAACTCGGTGCGCCATCATCTTCTTGAACGGTGCGCGCTCCGAGGTCGCGCGCGAGCGCAAGAGCCGCTGAGTCGCGGCTGACAACCAAGACCTGTTCAATTTCCTTTAGTTCGGCAAGTGTTTGAATGGTGTGTTCAAGTAGGATGCGATTGAGTTCCGCCCGTTCGTCCTCGGACAAGGTTCCGGCGAGTCTGGATTTTCCACGCCGTAATGGTTTGACTGGGACAATCGCCCAAAGTGTCATAACTGATTTCCAATAAAGTGTAGCACATCTTTCGCCAAACGTCTGCGGTTATCTGAGTTTTCCATTAACGTTTTTGTAATCAAGGTCCGCATGTTTAAACCTTGAATATCGGCTTTGAGTTTCGCATCCACTTCATCAAAGACAAATCCATTAACTAGATTTTGATAATGTTTTGCGACCGCCAGCGCCGAGGGCTGGATACCCAGGTCGCGATACATCTTTGCGGCAGGACCCTTAACGGCTTGTCCGGCGATGATAGGGGAGACGGCACAAATCTTTTTCGCTTCCAGCGCCGACTTGATGCCTGCCACCGCTAAAATGGGCGCGATGCTCACCCATGGATTGGACGGACAAATCACGATGGCATCTGCTTCTTTGATTGCATCTACAGTTCCAGATGCGGGCTTTGCGGATTCGATGCCGTCGAATTGAAAACCTTTCACGCGCGGCTCACATCTTCGGTGCACGAAATATTCCTGAAATGCAAGTTCGCCTTCATCAGTATTCACAATAGTCCTGACTGGATTATCAGTCATTGGTAGAACAGCATGATGAATTCCCCAAACTTTGCAAAAGGCATGTGTGATTTGCGAAAGCGATTGACCTAACTTCATTTGTCGCGTGCGCTCGATGTGTGTAGCTAAATCCTGATCGCCAAGGCGAAACCATGTTGTTCCGCCAAGCCTTTCAATATTCGCGATTGCGTTCCATGTTTCATTGGCGCGTCCCCAGCCTGTTTCGGCATTCGAAAGCCCGGCCAGTGTGTAACAGACCGTATCCAAATCGGGGCTGATGTATAAGCCGAGGTGTTCAAAGTCATCGCCGGTATTGACGATGATGGTTAAATCTTCAGGTGGGAGAATTTGGGCAAGTCCGTGTGCAAGTTTTGCACCACCAACTCCACCCGCCAGGGCAACGATTTTCATAAGTAAATGGAGGTTGTATTCAAGGGTTTCAATTCTTTTTGATTGGGTTGTTCGTCAGAATATCCAAAAAAAATCATGGCCTGTGGCTCCCATGCTTTGGGTAAATTTAAAACAGATTGCGTTTCGTGCGTTGCATAGAGCGGCCAGCAAATCCAATTGACGCCAAGACCTTCGGCATGTGCCGCCAGCAGAAGTTGCAACCCGGCCAGCGCAGTGGATTGGATGTTCATGATAGTTTCTTCGGGTGTATCTACGCGGATATCGGTTACGTCACGGCAGAGCATGATTATCACAGGCGCTTCATTAATGCGGCGCAAGGAGTTCGTAACGCGCTTTTCAATTTCCAGATTCAGACGCGCCTTCGGCTTGCATGTCGAGATGTATTTTATCGGTCAGCGCTTTTGCCAGTCGCGACTTGACATCTGGATTCTTTATAACAACAAATCTCCACGGCTGGAGATTGTGTGCGGATGGGGCAAAGGTCGCAGTGGTGAGAATGCGTTCGATAACGGAGTCTGGTATCGGGTCCGGTTTGAAACGTCGAACTGAACGCCGCGAACGTAAAAAGTCGTGAAGCGTCATCCCATTGTTTGAGCTTTTACAGGCTCAATTTTGTAAATGACGCGAGGCTTTTCTGGGTTGTGGTTGGCGTAATGCGGATTGCCATGATACTTCATATTGAGCCTGTCAATATGATCTTCTGCGCCATCCATGGTGATTTCGACAACCTTGCCGCGGATTTGTAAATAGCGATAGGCATTCTTCGGGTCAGCAATGCACAGCGCAACGTTGGGACGGGCGCGCATGTTTTTGTCTTTCAGCCTTCCGGTTGCCGAATTGAGCAGAATAGTATCGCCATTCATGTTGAACCAGACGGGCGTGACCTGCGGCGAACCGTCTTTCATCACGGTGGCAAGATAGACGAAAGCCTTGGTTTCGTCTTTGAGAAGGTCTTGATGGGATTCGGGAATGGTCTTCATGTTTGCCTCTGAACGATTTTTGAGCAATGATACAAGCCGAATGTTAGATTTACATCAGCGAAATAAATCTTGTTCCTTCGGACGAATTAATTCTTTTAACGAACCTTCCCGCAACGGATATGGAAATCCGCGCACGTGGATAACAGGCCTGCTTTCCGCCGCTTGTCCCATAACCAGCGAGGCGGCCGCGGCGAGTTCATCCGCCACACCGACAACAGTGATGCGCAGGGTGTAACCAAACAAGTCTTTCCAGCCGCGTTCGTCAATCACAGCAGGGATTCCGCTCAAGCCGATGCAAACGCCTTCGGTTCCAATCCGCCAGGCGCGACCATGCGAGTCAATAATCATCACTCCGATTTTCTTGCCCCTTGCTTTTTCAATTTTGGCGCGAATATTGCTGGCAGACTGATCGGGATTCTCTGGAAGAAGCAAAACGTACTCTCCCTCGCTAGTCACGTTGGAATGGTCAATGCCGGCATTGGCGCAGATGAAGCCAAGTTTATGTTCAACGATTATCGTTCCGGACCGTGTTCGCACAACGGATTTGCTTTCCTTCAATATGAGTTCAACGAGCCGTGGATCTTTTTCGATGTGCGCGGCGAGTTCGATAGCGCGCGGACTCGGCGAAACCAATTCAAGGTTGACCATTCGTCCCTCAGCTTTGCTGACCACTTTTTGCGCGAGAACGAAAATATCATTATCTTGGAGGGTGATGTTTGAGCGCTCAAGTGAATTGACAATAATATCCGCCAAGTCATCACTTTGGCGGATGAGAGGAATATCTTTTAGCGGAGTAAGCGTGAGAGTCATATCAAGTCTTGCTCACGCCGGTGATTTTTATCCCGGCGTGTGTTGAACCGTATTGCTTGTTGATGTTGATCAAAACACTCGTCAATCCTTCAAGGACAACCGAATTCTCAATCGGGCCGGCATCCCAGCCAATTAAGCCAGCGGCCGCGACCAGTTTTAGTGTTTCGGTGCGTGCATCCTTGCTTGTGCCTGTGACTAATACGTCGCATTCGACATCCTGATCCTGCAAAAGATGTTCGTGTGAAATGTTCTGAAAAGCCGCGGCAACTTCAATATCTTGTCCGAGGATTTGTTTCGCCTCCTGCGCTGCCGAACCGGCGGGTGGCATTTGAATTTTGGTGACTTTTGGAGGAACGATTGGCACAGTTACGTCAATTAACAACTTGCCGTTCAATAAATCCTTTACCAATTCAAGCGTCTCGCGATGGGCCGCGTAAGGAACAGTCAACACCACGATGTCCGCTTTCTGCACAGCTTCTAAATTACTCAAGCCCTCAATGAGTACATTACCATGAAGCACTTTCCACAAATCCTGCGCAGCGGCTTTGGCTTTGTCTGCTGTGCGGGAACCGATGAAAACATGATAGCCGGCTTTAGCCCAACGATAGGCAAGTCCTTTGCCTTCCTTGCCGGTTCCACCGAGCACAGCTATCGAAAGAAGAATAGGTAAGTCGTTCATGATTTAAATCTATCCTGACAAATACTCAACAAGTAGCGTCAACTCTTATACGGTTCGCAGGGCCTGAAACCCATCACAACCCATAAAGTTATATATTTTGGTAAGTATACCTTAACATTACCCATCGGGTGATATAATGGCGGCATCATTCAGGAAAGGGATGCCGCTATGCGAACTCTTATTTTTCTGACCGCAGAAAATGCAAATACTACGGTGGATGGAAAGATAAACATTTTTGGAATATTCAACCAAATTAACGCCGTTCAATTTCCAACTGTATACGCCCGCCCTACCATTGTCATAAAACTAGGACTAGAGTTGGCAGAAGAACCAAATAATAGAAAATTCACATTGTACTTTGTGGGTGAAGATGCCAATGCACAAAAGATCAAGATGATAGAGGATGTGTTTAGTTTTCCTCCAAGAGTAGGTGGCCTTGATCCAGAACATGTTATGATATTCAATGTAGTTGCATTAGGTTTTGGGAAGCCTGGAACATATCAATTTATATTACATATCGACGACCATTTTCAATCCAGCCTGTCGTTGTATGCAAGGCAGGCAGAGCCACCACCTCAAAAAATACTACAATCGCCACCTCAATTGGGAGCGTAATAAAATGGGGGAGAAGGCGTCAATTTGCTTGAGAAAGCACGAGCAACAAAGGCCGGCTTTAAGCGCAAGGAACTTGAAAGCTTATACACTGCTTTTGGGTTTATAATCAAAAGCGGTCGCGGCCCGCACGACAAGGTCTATCATCCAGATTATCCACAGTTAATTACTTGGTTGCCGCGCCATAAAGAACTAGGTGAATATAATGTGGACAACGCCATAAAGCTGATTGATAGACTTCAAAAATTAAAGGAGACCCAACATGGCTAAAACGCTACAAGAGACAGCTACTGAAATCTCAAAACTTGGGTACACAGTCGAATTATTTAGAGATAAGACAACTGATGGCGGTTATATCTATCTTGCACGCAACCCTGAATTAAAGGGATGTATGGCTCAAGGTTTGACAGAAGAAGAGGCTCTTCAAAATTTAGACGAGGTTCGTGTGGAGCATATTGAGCATTTGCTTGAATATAATCTTCCTGTACCCACTCCAACCCGCGTGTTAACAAGTTACACAATAAAGAAAGAACACTTTGTGCAAAGAGAAATTCCCGCTGTAAATGTTGCTGGTGACGATGTTAGTTATGAAGATTATCTGACTACGGTTGTTCAACCAGATTCGCGGGAATTAGTTTATTCAGGAACGCCAAGTACAGCGGTGAATATAGCAGTAAAAAGTCCAGCTTAGTTGCTGGGCTTTTTTATTTGGCAGCTTGCTACGTTCTTGTAAATTTGTCCTGATATCGTTTCCAGACTTTGGACGCCAACTCACGCGCCCGCGCAGCGATTTCTGCTTCATCCAGCGTTAGCAATTTTCGGTCTCTCATCAATACTTTTCCATCCACGATGGTTGTAGTGATCATGCTTTGCTGGAATCCGAAGATAATATGCCACGGGAGATTTTCAGCGGACAGTTGTGTTGGCGATTGATAGTCAACAAAAATCAAATCCGCAAACGCGCCGGGAACAAGTTGACCAATGGGTGCAGAGGGAAAGAAGACATTTGCCAGTGCAGAGTTGTTGTAAATTGCCATATCAGCTACCATCGTTCCGGACATGCGCCGGGGATCGCGATTCCAAACCTTGTGAACCAGGTATGCGGCTTTCCACTCCTCCCACATGGCGTTGGAGAATCCATCGTTACCCAAACAGACTTTGACTCCTGCGCGCGCATCATCAATTCAACGGGCGCAACTCCAACAGCGTTATTCATGTTTGAACGGGGCTGGTGCGAAGCCCAAGTTCCTGTGTCAGCCAGGATTTCCATTTCGCGCGCGTCAATGTGGACGCAGTGTGCAGCGATGGTCTTTGGCCCTAAAATCTCGTGTTTCTGCAACCGGTCAATTACGCGCATGCCCGATTTATTGATGCTGTCCCATTCGTCTGCATCGGATTCGGCAGCATGAATATGAAAGCCTGTTCCTTCAGGTGCGGAGGCGCGGCAGGCTTGTAACGTGGCTCCTGAAAGCGTCAGACTGGCGTGCAAACCAAAAGTCCCCGCGAGACGCGGATGTGGATTTGCCATTAATCGTTTGATGAATCGAACGTTCTCTTTGATTCCTGCCGTTGCTTTTTCTGGACCGTCTCGGTCAGTGACCTCGTAACATAACACGCCGCGCAATCCGGATTTGTCAACAGCATTGGCGATGACATCGAGTGATCCGTCAATGGCATTGGGTGACGCGTGATGATCAATCAAAGTGGTCGTGCCGTGTTTAATCGCGTCCGCGAGGCTAAGCAAAGCCGAGTAACGAATATCTTCTTCAAGTAAAGACTTATCAAGCGGCCACCAAAGCTTTTCAAGAATTTCGGGAAAATCCTTTGGTGCCGGGCCGGGAATTGCCATGCCGCGCGAGAACGCAGTGTAAAAATGGGTGTGTGCACAGACGCTTCCGGGTATCACGATTTGCCCAAGCGCATCAAGCTTCTTCGATTTTGGATATAACCTTTCCAGCTTTGCCGAAAGACCGATATCGCGAATCCGATTGCCTTCGAGTAATAATGCATGATGCTCCAAAACGCGGTTCGGAGATTCCCATGTAACGAGAGTGGCATTGGTTATTAACATGTTTATGAAAACCCAAATTGAGCTGGGTCAGGCAGTTTGTAACCGGAAGCTCCAATTTCCCAAAGGGTCATATAGGCCGCCTCGCGGATTTCAAGATTATTTCCAAACATGGCATGATATATTCCCATAATCGCGCCATCGGTAAGGTCCTTCCTTAGGTATGACAATGCAGCGAGGCGTTCTTCCTCTTTGCCGTTCTTCAAAACAGAGATAAGGATATCGGTGGCGGGAGAGTTGGATGGAATGCCCACTCCTTGCGTCCCCGCAAACTCGATGAGCCACGGAGTTTGAGCCGGAGCCTTGAGCGGACGCGGCACGCGCGGACTTTCGGTTTGGTTGCGCGCATCAAGCACCTCATTTGCCGAATTACGCACCATCCACTGTTGATCTTCAACTTGTATCTTTTGCAGCATCTCAGTTGCCCATGGTTCATCCACCCGCGCCAGCCCGTATACCACTGCACGGCGCACTAGAATATCAGAAAGGGTAGCACCATCTTTTAACATGGCATAGCCTTCGCCTGTGTCGTTGGCAAGCGCCTCGGCTGCTGCGCGGCGTAGATCGTCGTCAGCGTTGAGTAGGATGTGTGCGACGACTTCAAGCGCATCGTTCGTCCCGATGGCAACCAATGCTAAACAAGCCGCACGCCGCGCTGATACACTGGGCGACTTAAGAATGCTTTCCAAGAGTTTAATTGACTTTATGTCTCGCATCGCTCCGCAACCTAACGCGGCAAGCTTGACTACTTCAAACGACAAGGTTCCCATCGTTTGACGGAATAATGTTGTAACTGCCGGATCATCGCTAGCGACGAACGCGGCCAGGGCTTGTCCGCGTAGACCTGAAGGCAAACCCTCCGTTTGTAATAAGCTCCCAAGGGCAGCCATGATTTTTCCGCGCCAGGGAGCATCGCGCGGCGCGTCGCGCAACCAGTGCGCGGCAGAAATCAACGGACGATGAATGGGTAGGCGGGACCATTCCAGCATGCTCTCCACGAATTTGCTCACATCACCGTTTGCTGCAAGATAGTGGATTGCCAAATATTTGCCGGACCAATCCGATTGATTTAACAAAATTTCGACGGCGTTGCTGTAGCTGCTAAGTGCACGGCCCGCTAAAAATCCGCCAATGACCGGATGAACGAATTGCATTTTATTGTTCGGATGCGAGATCACCAATCCTGTTGAGGCCATCTTGCCCAATAGACCCGGTGTGGTTACTGTCATTGGCACGGCGGTCTTGTTTTTCTTTCCTTTTTTCTTTTCTTTGTCTTTATCCTCAGCCGCATTTTCTTGTGATTCTTCAAAAACAGGTTCCTGAGTTTCTTGGCTTGCTCCAGTTTCCTCGGGCAGCTCAAACGATTTGACCCATTCTCGCGCATTGCGTGGATTGAATACAGGTTGTCCGTTCACAATCACTTGCAGTGCCAGCGCTTCCAGCGCGGCCAGCGGAGTGTTGTGGGGCGCTAATCTCCGCACATGTGAAGCAATGGATTCTAGGACGTGAGGTCCGTAAACTATCACCCGCGTAGCCACCCCATACTTTTAATGTCAACTCCAGCGGTGAGAGTTTTTGATTATCAATGTTGAGCCATGAGTTCAACAAGATGGAATCGACCTGTTCGGGTCCGGTTTGTGCCCAAGCTTCCATCGCGACATATTGAGTCCACAACTCCCCCCATTTCTGGATGAATTGCCGGATATGAGTTTTGTTCCATGCGGCGATTGAAAGCGGAACAAAACCCAATTCAATGAGTCCGCCAAGATATTCCGGTGCGCCGGTTATCACCACGCGCGTTTTGGAATGAATCAGCAAAAGCGTTTTAAGATAGTCTGAAATAACTTGTTGACCTTCTGAAGTCAATTCATCGTAACCATCCACCAGCAACAGGGCCTGGCCTGTGTGGAATGAACGTTCGATGAAGGCGGGAATCCGCCCCAAGTCAAAGACCGGTGCGTCTTCTGAAACAAATTCAATGATCGGATCGAGGATATTTTTTGGATCATTGATAGGCAGTTTCAAATCTGCCACATGAACGAGAAATGGAATGTGATCCTTTAAGGTTCCCAAGGAATCGTTTCGATTTGCAACCAATGAAGCCAAATATGCCAATGCGACCGTTTTTCCAATGCCAGGTTGACCAATCAGCACCAGATTGCTTCCACCCGAAAGTGCCTGCGGAATTGTTAGGGTTGGAGCATTGTAAATTGCCGCGAGTTCGGGCCAGCCGGGCAGATAAGGCAAAGTTTGTGTAACCGCATCCTCAGCCGCAAGGAAGCCGCCCGGTTCAACGTGTGGAAGCGGAGCCATTAAGCGCGGCTCTTGAATAATCTCATCCAGTGCAAAAAGGGGTGCGGCTAAATGCATGCCTTGTGCGCGGCGCAACGTGATACGGCGATGATTCTCTTCGGTACTGCTGGTGCTGCGCACCTGGGCTTCTTCCCTTTGTTTCTTGGCGTTTTGAGAAATCTCGACCAATAACGGACGGGCGCGGCCCACCAACCACCAAAAGACACTAGCGGTAATGAAGCCAATGACAAATGAGAGTGCATCGAACGAGAACAAGAAATTCATTGAAGGTTAAACCGCGTACAAAATTCTTCCGCAGGAAGGGCAGCGTACCAGCTCAACCGCGTGACGTGCCGTTTGTTGGATCGCGGCTGTTAAAGTTGTGCCGCACGCGCTGCACGCGTTGTTTAAGACCTCTGCCACCGCCACGCCGCGTCTTTGCAGGCGCAACTCATCATAAGTCTTTAACAGGTCCGATGCAATCGCGCTAACTGCTGCCTGTCTTTCAGATTGAAAGCGATTTAATTCACTGGTCAGCGATTCTCTTTCTTCAAATAATTCATGATGTTCGTCGCCTAGCCGCGCTTGCGCTAGAGTTAATTCAATATGTGCTTTTTTTAAAGCAGCTTGTGCAGCTTCAGTTTTGAGCATGTCTTGAAGTTCATGTTCTTCCAGCGCGGCCAAATGTTTTTTTAAGGATTCAATATCTGCTTGAAGATCTTGCAACTCTTTTGGATTACGAACAACGCCGCCGTACAGACTTGACTTTACTTGCTGGATTTTTATTTGCTGGCTTTGCGCCTCATCCTCTGACTTGCGCTGGGCACGCACCGAAGTGCGTTGATCCTCTTCCGCCGCTTTGACCTGCTCCTGCGCGGCTTGAAGCTCCGCGCTATCCTCCAGCATCTTTTGGATCTTCGCCAGTCGTGCTTCGATCTGGGCAATGTGGCTGTCTATTTGCTGAAGGCGGAAGAGTCCGAAGGACGCGCTCATATCTTGATTATATACGAAAAATAACTCCTCTCTTGTTGAGGTGGCGGATTCAAAACGTCCAAGTTTGCTAAGAGAGTGTTTCTTAAATCAGGTTGCGACCATTTTCAGCATGTGACGAACGCTGGCAATATAAACCATCGGTTCGCTGGATGAAACGGTATGCTCAAAGTCGCGAGATAGACGGCGATAACGACCCAACCAACCAAAGGTGCGTTCCACCACCCAACGCCGAGGCAGGATGTGAAATCCTTTTATAGCATCAGAACGTTTTACGATTTCCAGAACCCAACCGAATTGCTGGCGAATAGCCTTCACGATTGAAACATAAGCACCGTCAGCCCAGATCAGCTTCAAGCGACACCAACGATTATGAACGCTGCCTTTAATGAGCTCAAACAATTTTTGTAAAGTTTGGTAGCCACCCACAGCATCTTGAACACTTGCGCTATGCACCACCACCAACAAGACCAGTCCCAAAACGTCAACTACCAAGTGCCGTTTGCGCCCCGGCGTCTGCTTATGCACATCCACCCCGCGTGCTTCGCCTCCTTCCGATGTTTTGGCACTTTGGCTATCAATGACCGCAGCACTCGGCTGGGGATTTCGCCCGGCTTTCTGACGCACTTGCATAACCAGGGCTTTATTGAGCGCCACCCACAGTCCATTCCGTTTCCAACGCCAATAATAGCCATAAACAGTCGGCCAAGGCGGAAAATCGGTCGGCAACATGCACCATTGGCAACCCGTGCGGTTCACATACAAGATCGCATTCAGGATCTGCCACATTTCCCATTTGCGAGGTCGACCCCGTTGATAGGTCGGAAAGAATTCCATTATTAACTGCCATTCGGTATACTTTAGGTCGGTCGGGTAAGTTTGGTCGAATTTAGCCATTCTCCAATCTTATCCGACCCTTTAAGAAACACTGTCTAAGACTATTAGTAGGGACTTTGAGACAGTTACATGGGGAAAAACCATGTATTTAGCTTTCATGGGTTTGGCTATATATTAGCAAACCGTCTTTTAACCTTTAGGGACAAAAATTAGCTAATTTTTGTCCCTTGCAATCACATACGAATTTCGCTCGAATCAGGTCATTCTCGTTTACGCCATCTTAGTCTTCTCGCTCTTTGGTAGGTTGCTTTATCGCGCGGGTTATTTGGTGTTGAAAGAAGATTTAATATAAAACTACCCTCAAAATTGATTTTTATGGTAACAAGGGTTGTGACAACCACGGATGTAATAGAATATATCGATAAAAAGCTACGATATGCCGTTGGGCGGCTTCGCCAAGTTCAAGGAAAAAGGGAAAGAACGAAGTCGTCGCTGTTCAAAAAATACAAGACAAAAGTGAGAATTCATGACTCAGAAGCCTCATATAAATAACCTAAGGTTGTATGATAATATTTGGGTGCAATCTAATAGCCAAAATGCAAACCATCAAAAACCATTGTAAAAGAGAATAAAATGCCATACATACGTGCGAATGGGATAAGAATAGCATACGACACCTTTGGGGATATGACCAAGCCCCCACTTTTTCTTGTTCACGGGAAAACCGGCAATCGTCTTACTTTGTTTGATATGGCTCAAGCACTTGCTGATATCAGGTTTGTGGTCGTCTATGATTGCCGCGGACACGGCCAGACGGATAAGCCCGAAGCCTATACGGTAGCCGATCACGGCCATGACCTGCTCGCCCTGATCGACCTGTTCGGTTACGATAAGGCTGATTTGTGTGGCATTTCTATGGGTTCCTATGTTGTTGGCCAAGCAGCAGTTTTCGATTCCAGTCGGGTAAACCATTTAATTCTTGTCGTGGCCAAAGCATTTGATGATGGAACTGGTTCGTCGGTTGCTGGTATTCTCAAGAAAAAAGGACTTAAGATGTCCGAAGTTACACAGGAACAGATGATGGCATTCCTCAACGACGCGCTGTGGGCTCCCACCACATCGGAGGAACGCCGTGATGAAATCATGGCGCAGCAGTTCAAACTGATGAGTCACCCTCACGCAGTTGTTCTTACTCCAAAGCAAACGGCCGCAGTGAACTCGGCTCTGATTGGCTTTGATTTACGTCCCGAATTGAAGAATGTCACATGCCCTACGCTGGTCATCTCTGCTCGATATGATGGCGTAAATCCATGGGAACTTGGTCAAGAAATTGCCGATCTCGTTCCCAATAGCAAAATGGTCACCATGGAAAATTCAGGTCATAACGTCATGGTAGAAGAATCCGAGAAATGTATTACGGTCATCAAAGAATTTCTGGTATCGTAGTTAATGGAGCAGCTAAGAAATAGGTTGGGCTAACAAAGCGTGCGGTGGACTCTTGGACGATCACCAAGGGCAGGCCGACGGAATTCTGTGTATGGCGGGCGAAGCACCGTCCAACACAAGGCTTTAAAATACCTAAATTATTTACTGATTATGCTAGAGGCATTTAATCAAAGAATGAAAAAAGCTCTTCAAATCGAAGAGCTTTTTTCATGTGTGTCTAGATTCTTATTTCAAGCTCAAATGGGATTAGACACATTGATTCCGGTGCGCTTTCAAGAGAGGAGTAGGTTTTATTGCGTTGGCAAGTTGAAGTAGTTATATACGGCTTGCGCCAGATTGGCAAATAAATGATTTATTCCAATTTGGTTATCTGTATCGGTAAAAACGAGTTGCACCGGATGATAGGTATATATAGTCAATACAAAGTTTCCGCCCGGTGAATATACAATCGCCGCATCGCTCCAATCGTGGTCCACACCATTTGAGTCGCTGACCCAGCCGTGTTTGTGCGCGACCACAGTCCCTTCAGGCACCCCCGCTTCGATCAACACGCCGATTTTATCTGAAGCCAGATAAGTGACAATTTGTTTGCATACGTTTTGATCAATCTTATCAGGAAAAGCGGCGACCAATGCACCACCCCCATTTTGTGCGCATTGGTAAATATCTTCCAATAACGTTCCCATATCAGATGTAGTGGTTTGGTTATATGAATCCGGTCCGTGTTAATATCAGCTCGCTGGTTTGCAGGTGTACTGAATTGTTGAAGCAGTGGCGCTCCTAATCTGAAGAATCCAGCGATGAATGTATCTTTGAGACCAAGTTTTTGCATATCCTCGGTTACGATCAATGGACCACGTTCGGGATCAAGTTGCGCCATAAGGTCATCCGTTGAAGGATTGGATGATTGATGAATCATGTTTAGGATGATCGCGCTCGTTGCGTCATCCACCGGCCCTTTGCCGTGTTGAATGAAAAAGGAAACCAGAACAGGAATCTTTATTGTACTTGCAGCCGTGAATGAAACATCCGGTGGTATGGGAATGCTTTGGCCCTGGTTGAGCGCAAAATGGATTTCCTGTCCGTTTTGTAAATCCAACATATAAAGCCCAAGCGTTCCATCAAAGCCTGCGGTGGAGATGATCTGTTTGAGTTGGTCTTGCAAGTCCTGAATGCTTGGTCGTGCCACTGTTGCACGCGTAAACGATAAAACCGCGACACGGCTTGTTGGCGATTGTAAGGCATCATCAATCAACGGCACGGCTCGGTCAATATCCAATGTCTGGCTCGCCGTGCCGGGAGTATAGTTTGGCGTGCCTGGGATGGGTTGGGCTGGCGTTGAAGATTGATCGTAACGCGGAGCAATATCGGTTTGCAGATAAGCGCGTAGACGATCCTCGGAGATGGTCGCTCTTAATGGAACTGGAACAGGTTGAGGAGATCGGTTCCATAGGTAGTCCCAAAATCCGCCCCAGAAAGAACCGCCTGTGCGGGCTAAGTCTGCGGCGGCAAGCATCGATTCCAAATCCATGTCAAAGCCGATCACAGTCGGATCCACCTGAATGATGCCGCCATTGTATTGGATTTCAATGGGGGAGTTGTAAACTTGCAGGATGCGTTGGGAAGCCGCTTGCGGGTCGAGGCCGCCGACCGGCACGCCGGCAATGGTCATTCCGGATGGGTAATAATCCCGCTGGCGACTGTACCCGATTATTGAAAAAATTGCGAGTATCAGCGCGATGCTCAATAAAAGAATGGCTGTTGCTCGTAATATGATATTTGAATTGCGGTTTCTCACTATGCCTCCAAAACGTGACATTTGTCATAAAAAAGTATAACACAAGCAAAAGGGATACTTGTGCTAGAATAGGTTAGCCTTTGTTAAGAAAGGAAACCTATGCTTCGCTCATTTCTGATTTATCTTTCCAAAGCCGCCTGGGCGCAGAACATGGTTACAAGATGGAAATTTGCCTGGCGCACTGCATCTCGTTTCGTGGCTGGGACAAAAATCGAAGATGCCATCCGTGCCATTCGCGAGTTGAACGCAAAAAGTATCAATGTGACGCTCGATCATCTGGGGGAAAATACCAGTACACCCGAAGAAGCTTCTGAAGCAACATCCGAAATCCTGAATACGCTTGATGAAATTAAAAAAGACGGCGTGCGCGCCAACGTCTCCATCAAGTTGACGCAGATCGGCCTCGGCCTCGACGAAAAGTTGTGCGCCGAAAACCTCGAGCGGATCTTGTCCCGCGCCAAGGATCATGGCAACTTCATTCGCATTGATATGGAAGATACGCCGTATACAGATAAGACCCTCAATCTTTTTTCTCAAATACGGAAAAAAGGTTACCAGAAAATAGGGATCGTTTTGCAATCCTATCTTTATCGAACGGAAGCGGATGCTCGCAAACTGCTTGAGGACCAAACACAGATTCGATTGGTCAAGGGCGCGTATCAAGAGCCGGCAGATAAAGCTTTTCCCAAAAAAGCTGATGTGGATGCAAATTATGATTTGCTTACCAAGATCATGATGGATGCCGCCCTCGCAGCGGGTTCTCCAAAGGTCTCTGATAATGGACTTTTCCCCCCCATTCCTGCCATCGCCACACATGACGAGAAACGAATCGAATTTGCAAAACAGTACGCCGCCAAGCTTGGGCTTCCTAAAGAGGCGTTTGAATTCCAGATGTTGTACGGTATCCGCCGCGACTTGCAGGATCAATTAGTCAAAGAAGGTTATCCAGTTCGAGTATACGTCCCGTTTGGAACTCATTGGTATCCTTACTTTATGCGGCGGCTGGCAGAGCGTCCTGCGAATATTTGGTTTTTTGTTTCGAATTTCTTTAGAGGATAAAATTGATCTCGCCAAGAGTGGCGCCCCGTACTTATGGCGGGGCGCCATTTTTTTATTTTGTGGTAAAACAAAGCTATGGCTGATCAACCTTTAGCTCTAGTCACGGGTGCGGCAGACCGACTCGGTAAGGCGTTTGTGCTTGCATTGGCGCGCCGTGGCTATGCCATCTTATTGCATTATCGAACCTCCGAATTGAAAGCATCCAAAACTGCGACCCAGATTCGCACATTGGGTATGCCTGTTTTTCTTTCGCAAGCTGACTTGACCGACCCAAAACAAATATCGTCTTTATTTGCGATGGTGGATAAGATTCAATATCCATTGAAGGTGCTTGTCAATTCTGCGGCGATTATCCCGGTTGGCGATCCACGCACCCTTTCTGCTCAAGATTGGGATGCAGCATTCGATCTGAATTTGCGCGCGCCGTTTCTTTGCGCGCAGGAAGCAGCCAAACGAATGACGAATGGCGGGTTGATTGTCAACGTTACTGATGTCGGTGCGCATAAGTCGTGGAGCCGGTATCCATCCTATTCCGTGAGTAAAGCCGGATTGGAAGTATTGACGAAGATCTTGGCGCGATCGTTTGCGCCTTCCATTCGCGTCAACGCAGTTGCACCGGGACTTGTATTACAATCCGATCTTGTATCAACTGATGATTGGAATCATCTCGTTGAGCGTCTTCCACTTAAGCGTACTGCAACCGTTGAAGAGATCGCGTCTGCAGTGGAATTCCTGCTTGCAAATGAATATGTGACCGGTCAAACGCTCGTGATTGATGGCGGTTATTCTTTGCTTGGATAAATTCATGTCTTTAGTTAAGCGTCATCCGGATTTGGTTGTTTCTATCGTATTATTAATTGTTCTTGCACTGTTTGCAATATTCTTTGTCAACTTCAATATGCCGCCATTTGAAGACGCGGCCATGCTCATGCGTTATGCTGACCATTTGGCACATGGTTATGGCATCGTCTGGAACATCGGCGAGCATCCGGTGGATGGCGCAACGGATTTTCTTTTTATGGTTGCGGTCGCCGCACTGATGAAGATTGGCATACCGCTTGGGCGCGCGGTGCGCGGACTTGGATTATTTTCTGTTGCCGCGCTTGCCTTATTGATCTATTGGGTCAATCGCAGGCTGTGGAAGTCGCATATCGTCTTCGCTGCGCTTTCCGCCTTATGCCTCGCGGTCGGCACAGGCTTGACTTATGTTGCCGCGTATTTTGGGACACCGTTCTTTGCTCTCTTTGCGGCTCTTACTTGGACTTTAAGTTTGCTTTTGATTCAAAAAGAGAATCCACCACTTTGGTTTTCTTGGCTGTTTGCAATTTCAGGTTTGATTACCGGACTCATTCGACCTGAAGGAGTGATCCTTGCAGGATTGATGCTGATTGCCATTATCGTAATGAAGGGTTGGAGAGCCTCCGCCAAGACGATTGCAATATTCGTTGGCGTGTTCTTGCTTCTCGGCGGGACATATTTTGTCTGGCATTGGAATTATTTTGGTTATCCGCTTCCAAACCCGTTTTATAAAAAGGGCGGAGGCGTTCTTCATTGGGATGGACTCCAAGCATCGTTTGCATATTTCTTTTCGCTTTGCGGATTGTTTTTGTTGGCATATTTAATTGGCTTTCGTTCAAAAAGGACCGTGAGGCAAACGATAGCATTTCTCATTCCCGTTATTGGCTTCGCGTCGGCTTTTATTTTGATCTCCGACGAAACAAATTTCGGAGGTCGGTTTCAATACGCGTTGTTGCCGATTGTTTTGCTCTCGTGGTTTCCGCTGGTGCATGGATTCGATCAGGAAATCGGCGCGCCCGTTTTGGGACAGCTTGAGAGGCGTAGCCGCTGGTTTCTCATTGCGGGTTTATCGGTTATCGCAATTTGGTTTTTGTATTCTTCGTACGATCAAGGAGCGTCCATTGGTTATTTCCGCGATGGACGCTACGATATGGCTCAAGTGCTTGAACCTTATTCCAATCGCGGCTACACCATGGCAACTTCTGAGGCGGGGCTTTTGCCGTTGTATTCGCAATGGAAGGCGATTGACACGTGGGGATTGAACGATGAATGGATTGCGCATAACGGCGGCATCACCGAGGATTATTTGGATCGCTATAAACCGGAGTTGATTATTTTTCACGCGCACTTTTCTCCGCTCGTTCCGCCGGCCACGCCCGATCATTATTCTGATCCAGTCTGGTTTGCGATGACAATGACTCTAAAAGATTATGCTGAGAGCCATCACTACATTCTTGCCGCGGTGTTTGGCGTAACGCCGTATGACACGCATTATTATTACGTGCGTCCCGATTTTGCGGACAGTCAAACCATCGTTCGTTTGATCTCGAAATTCAGTAAATATTCGTGGTCGACTGATCAGGGAATTAAAGCGGTTAATTTTATAGATCATCCGATTCCATTCCCGTAAAATTTTTTGTTTTTATTTGTTACTTTAGGAGGCAAGATGTCTGAGGTTTCTGAACTGGCACAGAAATTAAAATCTGAAGGTGAGAAGTTTGCTGCATTTTTTAGCGGGTTGACCGATGATCAATGGAAGATCATAGTCTATGCTGAAGGCTCAGTGTGGACAACTCGCAACATCCTGGCACATCTGATGACAGCCGAGCGCGGGTTTGTAAAGCTGTTTGAAAGCATTCGTCTGGGCGGGTCCGGAGTGCCGTATGATTTTGTGATTGATCGTTATAATGCCAGCCAACAAGAGAAGACCAAGGATTTGAGCCCACGGGAATTGCTTGAGCAATACAAAGCAATTCGCGCCGAAATGACTGCATGGGTTTCTGGAATTAGCGATCCGGATTTGGATAAAACAGGACGGCATCCTTTCTTGGGCATCACAACGTTGCGAGAGATGGTGAAGATGATCTATATCCATAACCAGACCCATTATCGCGATTTGAGGCGCGTCCTTAAAGATTAAACGCAAAGGACACTAGGAGACACAAAGTTCTCTTCCTTCGTGCCCTTCGTGTCTGGAAAAGGAATTATGCAGCTGCCTCCTTTCAAACTCGAACGTTATTTTGCGAAATACGAATTTAACACAAAGTACTTGCTGTGCAGTTCAGATTGCGAGTCAATGACTGTCGCTGAATTGCTGTCGCTCGAATCCGGCGCGGCGGAGAAATTTCAATCGCATTGGCTTGGATATACCGAATCGCAGGGTAGTCCATCTTTGCGTCAAGTCATTTGCGAATTATATGAAACCATGCAACCTGAAAATATCCTGGTCCACACCGGCGCAGAGGAAGCGATCTTTCTCTTTATGCACGCTGTTCTCGAAGCGGGCGATCATGTCATCGTGCATTCGCCATGTTACCAATCATTGTCCGATGCGGCGCGTGCCATTGGTTGCGACGTCAATTTATGGATTGCCCACGAAGAAAATCGTTGGGCGCTTGACCTCGATGAATTGCGTCGGATGATTTCGACCACATACAAAGGCGATCATTATCAATACGCCGCATAACCCGACCGGATATTTAATGTCTCGCGCTGACTATGAATCCGTTCACCGCTTCGCGAGAGAGAATAGTCTGCTTCTGTTTTCTGACGAGGTCTACCGCGAATCGGAATATGATCCCGCAACTCGTCTGCCTGCCGCGTGCGACCTTGGCGATTATGCGGTTTCGCTTGGCGTGACATCGAAAACGTATGGTCTCGCCGGTTTGCGGATTGGATGGATTGCGACGAAGAATAGAAAAATCTATGAACGCATGGCGTCCCTCAAAGACTACACTACGATTTGCAATTCCGCGCCGAGCGAGTTTTTGGCTGAAGTCGCGATGCGTAACCGCCAAAAACTGGTTGATCGGAATCTAAATATCATCAAACGCAATCTTTCTGTTATGGATGATTTCTTTCAGCGCTACGCGAATCTCTTTTCGTGGATTCGTCCGCATGCAGGCTCGATGGCATTCCCGCATTATCTTGGCGGTGATGTAGAATCGTTTTGCGACGAACTGGTTCGCAAAGCCGGCGTTCTGCTTTTACCCGGCTCCATGTACGATGAATATGCCAATCATTTTCGTTTGGGACTCGGACGAAAGAATTTACCCGAAGCCGTCATTAAACTCGAAGAGTTCGTAGAAAAAATTTCTTAGGCAAGTTTAAAACATCAGGCTGTCTTTTATTATTTGCGTTTTACGCTCTGCGTTTTTCTTTGTGTACTTCGTATCTTTGTGGTTAAATAAAAACTATGCAGCGTCTCATCACGATCCTTCGATTGTCCCGTCCGCTCTATCTGCTCCTCGCCGCGCTGACTTACATTCTCGGCGCGGGCATCGCGCGTTACTTGGGCAAGTCGCAAATTCCGACAACTTTTTGGCTGGGGCTGATTGGCGTTTTATTTGCTCAGCTCAGCATGAATTTGCTTGCCGAAGTTTTTCGTCCCGCCAATGAACCCATTGTTGCCAATGAAACACCTACTGACCGCAGGTTGACTCGCGATGCGGCATTATATGTCTCGATTGCCGCGCTAGCTTCGTTGGCTGTGATTGCTTTTCTATTGTACAGAGATCGCCATTTAGGTGCGCCTGCGTTCCTTTTTATTGCCGTTTCTTTATTGGTTTTGCTTATTTATTCTGTTCCGCCACTTCGCTTGGTGGATAAGGGTTTTGGTGAATTGCTTCTATCCATTCAAATTGCTTATTTATCTCCGTCCGTTGCTTATCTTCTGCAAGCGGGTGCATACCATAACTTGGTTGTTTTTATTTCTACGCCACTTGTTCTTCTTATACTTGCCATGTTTCTTGCTCTTGACTTCCCATCGTATTCTGGCGACCTGAAGTACGAACGCAGCACTCTGCTTGCCCGTCTCGGCTGGGAACGCGCAATCCCTTTTCATGATTTCCTTGTATTGGGTGCGTATGTCTTCTTTGCAGCCGCACCGATTTTTGGTTTTTCTCTGCGGTTGTTATGGCCTGCTTTTCTCACATTTCCATTCGCGCTCCTACAAATTTATTGGCTTCGCAATATTTCGCTCGGTTTAAGACCTCTTTGGAATCTTTTAACGGCCAATGCAATTGCGATAGTTGGCTTGACCGCTTATTTATTGACGTTGACTTTTTGGCTGCGATGAATCATGCCTGAATTCCTTCGATTGCTTCCTCCTGATGAAGCGCGCGTGCTTTTGCTTTCGCGTCTTTCCGGACCAATAACGGATTCTGGATCAATTAGTACTGCTTCATCTCTGGACCGCGTGACGGCTGAAGATATCGTCGCGCCGCATCCTTTGCCTGAGTTTCCGCGCTCGACGATGGACGGTTATGCCGTCCGCGCGCGCGATACGTTCGGCGCGACCGATTCATTGCCCGTTTATTTGAATCTTGTTGGCGAGGTGCCAATGGGCGACGCGCCAACATTTGATTTGAAATCCGGTCAATGCGCGTTGATTCACACCGGTGGCATGTTGCCCATTGGCGCGGATGCAGTTGTGATGTTGGAATATGTTCAATCGGCGCGGACGAACGAAATGGAAGTTATGCGCGCGGTCGCCGAAGGCGAGAACGTGATTCGCGTTGGGGAGGATGTGGCCGCGGGAACGGTTGTCCTGCCGAGGGGCCGAATGATGCGTCCCGCTGAAATTGGTGGGTTGATGGCATTGGGAATCGTTCAATTAAATGTCATCAGAAAGATTTCGCGTCGGCTTGATCTCATCCGGCGATGAAATAGTTGATCCGAGTCAAAAGCCGCGGCGCGGTCAGGTGCGGGATGTCAATGCCTATACATTATCATCGTTGGTGATGAGGTTCGGTGGGGAAGCGGTGCTTTATGGAATCGTGCCCGATAAGTTGTCGGCGTTGAAAGAGATTGCGTCGCGCGCGTTGATGGAATGTGATGTTGTATTGATTACAGCGGGTTCATCAGCCAGCACGCGCGACATGACCGCTGAAGTGATTGGATCACTCGGCAAGCCCGGCGTGCTCGTGCATGGCATCAATACACGCCCAGGCAAGCCGACGATTTTGGGGGCGTGCAATGGTAGGGCGGTGATCGGATTGCCCGGCAATCCTGTTAGCGCGCTAGTGAATGGATATTTGTTTGTCGTGCCAGTGATCGAGATGTTACTTGGTTTGCCAAAGGATAAACCGCGCGCTTCTGTGATGGCACGCTTGACGGTGAACATTGCATCGCAAGCAGGAAGAGAAGATTGGATTCCTGTGAAGTTAATGCCCTCACCTCTAGCCCCTCTCCCATTGGGAGAGGGGAAAAGGGGTGAGGGAGAATGGGATGCCGAACCAATCTTCGGCAAAAGCAATTTGATTTTCACTCTCGCCGCCGCAGACGGATTGCTCCGCACCCCGCCGGATGCAACGGGTTTCAGCGCGGGAGAGATGGTAACAGTATTTCTTTTTTGAGTTGAGGATAAATCCATGATAACTGCTTCTCAAATTGCCAGCATATATGATGAGGTAAGCGATCCAGATCTTAAGCAAACTCAAGATTTAAAATTGAAACTTGCAAATGTAAGGGCAAGTCATCAACCGCTTTACTTGCAACTTAATGAATTTGAAGATATTTTGCATTGGAAGTTGGGGAAACAGTACTGGCGCAATGAAGCATACCGGAAAGACAATACAGAGGAGATTGTTCGTGTCGTTACACAGGCGTCGTTTGCAATCGCTCATGCTGATCCGGACTATGAGATTGATCTCAAGACAGGAATCCTTTGCACATTACGCGGTGTAGGTGTGCCAGTTGCATCAGCAATCTTAGCATTGATATTTCCGGAAAAATATGCTGTGATTGATTTTAGAGTTTGGTGGCGGATTTTTGATGAACGGCGAGAAAATTTTTCTATAATGGATTACAAAAAATATCTGAAAGAGATACGTAAACTTTCTGTTGTACTGAATTGGCAACCTCAAAAAGTTGACCGCGCAATTTGGCTATATGATTATTATAAGGAATCATCATAATCTATTATGTCCCTCTACCTCCACGATATTCCTCTTCGCCCCATTCCCAACCCTTTCCCAATGAATGGGGAAGGGAGATTTCAAAATACTTGATGCCTAAAAATAATTTTCATCGTAGTGAAATTTCTTCAATTCTCAAGAGAGAAATGATCGAAGTCGCGCGCGAGTTTCGCAAAGCGCCGACCAAAAGCGAATCGATTCTCTGGAAGGCGTTGCGCGGCAAACAATTGGATGGAATAAAATTCCGCCGCCAGCAACCGATAGGTTCATTTGTTGTGGATTTCTATAACTCGCATTATCGCCTAGTCATTGAAGTTGATGGTCCAATTCATGAATTCCAAAAAGAAACAGATCGCGCTCGTCAAGAAATCCTTGAAATGCTTGGCTTGAAAGTATTGCGTTTGAAAGCCGAATTGATAGAATATAACTTGCCTACCGCGCTTGAGACGATTCGTATTGCAATACGTGAAGTTGAAAACTCGGAAGTTGTACCGACCCCCTCCCCGCTTGTCGGGGAGGGCAAGGGTGGGGGAACATAATGTCCCTCTACCTACACGATATTCCTCTTCCTGAAGCACAAGCCCGTTTTCATTCTGCATTGGAGCAAGCGGGGCTTTGGCGCGTGCTTGATCCGGAATCCACTCCGCTGGATGAAAATGCGCTTGGCCGCGTCTTGTCCGAGTCGATTTGGGCAAAGATTTCATCACCGAATTATCATGCCTCGGCAATGGATGGTTTCGCGGTGCGTGCCATCATGACAAATGGTGCATTGCCATCTGTCCCATTGAGTCTTGAGATTGGTCCGGACGCCGAGTATGTAGATACAGGCGATCCATTGCCGGAATGGGCGGACGCGGTGATTCCCATTGAAAACGTTAAATCATTGGGTGAGCATGGCGAAATCACCAAAGAGATTCGCAAGCCAAAATCGATTCAACTCCGCGCCGCGGTCGCGCCGTGGAGTCATGTGCGTCCGCTTGGAGAAGATATTGTCGCCACGCAATTGGTTTTGCCTGCGGGTCACATTTTGCGAGCGGTGGATTTGGGTGCGATTGCTGCATCGGGTTATCATGAAATCAAAGTGGCACGCAAACCGCGCGTTGCGATTCTGCCAACTGGCACGGAACTTGTTCCCATCGGGTCGAAACTAAAAGTAGGTGATATTCTTGAATACAATTCGCTTGTACTCGCGGCGCAGATCAAATCCATGGGTGCCGAGCCAACGCGCTTTCCGATCACGCAAGATGATTTTGATTTGATTTGTCAGCGCGTGCAAGAAGCCTCACAAGATCACGATTTGATTTTGTTGAATGCTGGCTCGTCTGCTGGTGCAGAAGATTTCTCCGCTAAAGTTGTTGAAAAACTTGGAACGCTGCTTGTCCATGGAGTTGCAGTAAGACCAGGACACCCCGTAATTTTGGGAACGGTAAATCGAGAATTGGAAATTGGAAATCGGAAATCGGTGAACGGACTTCCAACTCCCAACTCCCGTCCCCCGATTCCCATTATTGGTGTTCCCGGTTATCCCGTCTCTGCCGCACTGACGATTGAAATCTTTGTCGAGCCGTTGATGGCAAAATGGTTGGGGCGACAACCAAACGAGTTACCAGTTGAAACCGCACAGTTGACTCGCAAAATCAATTCACCTGCAGGCGATGAAGATTATGTGCGTGTTGCGGTTGGCAAGGTCGGCGATAAACTTCTCGCCGCACCGCTTTCGCGCGGAGCAGGAGTCATCACTTCGTTGGTTCAAGCAGATGGACTTGTGATTCTTCCACCCGGCATTCAAGGTGTTGAAGCGGGAGAAGAAGTTCAAGTTCATCTTTACAAAAGCAGAGCCGAACTCGAGCGCACCATTTTCTGTATCGGCTCGCATGATTTGACGCTTGATCTGCTTGCACAATTTCTCGCCGAACAGGATCGTCGTTTTGTCTCTGCTAATGTTGGCTCGCAAGGCGGACTGGTTGCGCTTCGTCGCGGTGAAGCACACTTGGCTGGCTCGCATTTGTTTGATCCACAAACAAGCGAATTCAACATCTCGTACATTCGTCAATATATGCCGGACATTCCGGTGAAAGTCGTTGCGCTGGTTCGGCGCGAGCAAGGTCTGCTTGTGAAGCCCGGAAACCCAAAGGGAATAAAAAGTTTGGGTGACCTCATCCGTTCAACGGTCCGGTTTGTGAACCGGCAACGCGGCGCAGGCACGCGTGTCTTGTTGGATTACCATCTGAACTTACTGGGGATTTCTCCCGAAATGATTCAAGGGTACAATCAAGAAGAGTACACTCATCTCGGCGTTGCAGCGGCGGTCGCTTCCGGGCGCGCAGATTGCGGACTTGGAATCGCGGCCGCCGCGCAAGCGCTCGACTTGGACTTTATCCCATTATTTCAAGAACGTTACGATCTTGTCGTTCCGAAAAAATTTGCGAACACTGAATTGCTGATGCCTCTGTTCAGAACTCTTGGGTGGTCACGCGTTTCGAGAGGCTGTATCTAAACTGAAAGGCTACGATGTATCTGTGATGGGCACTGTGGTTTTGGAGGATGAATGAACGAAGCACTGATCATTGATGATAATCGTTCAACGGCTGATGCACTGCATCAAATGTTAACCGTGCTGGATGTATCGGCGCGCGTGGCGTACGGAGCCAGCCCGGCTATGACGTTATTGAGCGGCTTTACACCGGCGTTGATTTTGCTCGATATCAACATGCCTGGTGTTGATGGTTTGGAAATCCTTTCTTATTTGCGCCGTGAGCCAAGGCTTGTTCCTGTTCCTGTGATTGTTATTACCTCGGACAACCAACCCGAAACGCGTGCCCGTGTGATGAAGGGTGGTGCGAACGCAATGATTATCAAACCTGCTACCCTTGAATCTCTAGAAGAAATCTTGAGGAAGCTTGCTATATTGAAATAAGCAATTAACTTAAGGGTTGCAATAGTATGAGAAATTTGTTGAGAGTCCTTATACTTGTCACTATTTTTGTTTTGTCTGGATGCTCGAACAAATCTCTTGAAGCTCCGGTCTCAATTTCACAGCCTTTGCCAACTGTTCCATCTGATTATGCAGGAAAAACAATTCCATCCAATGTGGATGTAAATGCTGGCGGAAAGGTATTTAGAACCAATTGTGTAACTTGTCATGGAGAAGACGGTCACGGTGATGGACCGGCGAGTCAAACGCTTGAACCGCCTCCTGCTAATTTAGTTAATCTTGGTAAAATTGCCGCGAACGATTTTCTGTTTTGGAAAATAAGCACAGGCGTTGATGGAACAGCCATGCCTGCTTGGGAAGGCGCATTAACGGATCAACAAATTTGGCAGGTCATTGCATTTATACACACGCTGAAATAAATTCTTAAAGGAGATTATTATCATGCCTATCTCTTCTGGAATATCTGCACCTGAGTTTGAATTGTTGGATGATACGAATACACCGCGTCGTTTATCGGACTTCAAGGGTCAACCCGTAATCTTGTATTTTTATCCGGCGGACGATACGCCAGGTTGCACAAAAGAAGCTTGTAGTTTTCGTGACGATTATTCTGCGTACCAAAAAGCGGGTGTAACCATTCTTGGAGTCAGCCCCAATTCAGTGAAGTCACACGTGAAATTCAAAGAGAAATATCAATTGCCGTTTCCATTGCTTGCGGATGAAGATCATCAAGTGTGTAATGCGTATGGAGTTTGGGGACCGAAGAAACTAATGGGACGCGAATATGAAGGCGTTCTCCGCACTACATTTTTGATTGATGCCCAAGGCAAGATCGCGCAAGTCTTCGAGAATGTGCGTCCAACAGAGCACAGCGCGGAAGTGCTTGAAGCGTTGAACAACTTATAATTCCAAAGTCAGCCAAATTTCCGGGAATGAGCCGTTGAGGCTTTTTTCAATTCGGAAGAAATTGTCCAAATAAGCGTGACAAATTCGAGGAAATTTGGTACATTAAGCACCTCGCCGCTTGCGGCGGGGTTTATTCGTATTGATATTTCTTGGTAAATCCAGTTTTATTCTTGTGATTAACGCCCCTTGTTTTTCGGCAATCTTTTGTGCCGTTGAACAAGGGGAAAAGCGCGTGAGATCAAAACTCAGGAGAGAGAGCGTATGCGACATTACGTAATTACCGGCGTGCTGGTGGTTGTTCTAGCAATAGCTACTTATGCCGGATTGATGGCCATAAAGTTAATGCCCGTCGAGGCTAGCGCACAATCTATTCCGATAGATCAACTGTGGAATATTGAGATTGCTATTATTTGCTTTCTCTTTGCGCTGATCATGGTTCCTCTGATTTATAGCCTGATTGTCTTTCGCAGGAAGAAAGGGGATACGTCTGATGGTCCGCACATTGAAGGGAACAACACCCTGGAAATCATTTGGACAGTTGTTCCTTTGATTACCGTTCTTATCCTCGCATATATAGGCACGTATACCTTGGGGGAAGTGATGGCGGTGGACCCAAATGCTTTGGAAATCAATGTGATTGCCCGCCAGTGGTCCTGGGAATTTGACTACCCGGAGGGATTTACTTCCACGGAGTTGCATTTGCCTGTGAATCGTCAAGTTGTATTGGATATGCAATCCACGGATGTCATCCATTCGTTCTTTGTGCCTCAATTTCGTATGAAGCAGGATATTTTGCCGGGCCGCATCACAAACTATCGTGTCACGCCGGATCTGATCGGAACTTATCAGGTGGAGTGCGCACAGTTGTGTGGTTTAAAGCACTCCTATATGACCGCTCCTGTTATCGTGACTTCACAGGCTGATTACGATACTTGGATTCAAACGCAAGTTGCGGCGGCGGCCGTGGCGGCCCAAACTCCGGTAGGGCGCGGTCAACAATTGGTTGCCAAGTATGGTTGTACCAGTTGTCATTCAGTGGATGGTAGCAGTACCGGCATTGCTCCAACTTGGAAGGGACTTTATCTATCACAAGTCAAAATGTCTGGTGGGACCAATGTGGCGCCTGGAGCTGTCGTAACGGCAAACGAGGCGTATTTGATTGAGTCGATTGTCAATCCGAGCGCCAAGATAGTGGATGGTTTCCAGGATAACGTGATGCCGAAAACATTTGGAACCGTATTATCTCAATCGCAGATCAGCGATATCGTTGCCTATATCGAGTTGTTAAAGTAAGTGTGCGGAGAAATAAAATGAGAAAATTTTTTACGTCAGCTTTGATACGCGGTCTGCTCTGGCAATTGATTGGGTGGATTGTGGGCGCGTTATTCCTCACAGGCATTCGTGTGCTGATGGGATTGAATGCATTTGTCACAGGCCAATACTTTTTCACTGAGCCTGCCTGGGTATTCGGTGCATTGGTAGGCGCTCTCTCGTATGTGGCTAGTACGGGCGCCATGACGGATTGGTTCAAATGGGCAAAGGGGGAGGAAGTTTCGGAGCATCGCGAAGATCCGCCGGGTTGGGAAAAGTATCTCAACGTTTCTCTTGACCATAAAGTGATCGGTGTGCAGTATACGGTGACCGCCCTGTTTTTGTTATGTGTGGGTGGTTTATTCGCCATGATATTCCGCACTGAGTTGGCGCATTCAGGTTTGCAGTTTCTTACACTTCAAGAATACAACACCTTTATGAGTTTGCACGGCATCGTGATGATTGTTGGCATTCTGCTGGGTGTTGCTGGCCTGATGAATTATCTTGTGCCAATGTTGATTGGCGCTCAGGATATGGCTTTTCCACGTTTGAACGCATTTTCTTATTGGGTGGCTCCGCCTGCCGCAATTTTACTGCTTTCAACTCTTGTGTTTGGAGGCTTTGATACAGGTTGGACCGGTTATCCGCCTCTTTCGGAGCGGGCGCCTCTTGGAATGCAAATGTTTTTCCTTGGTGTGGCTATTGCGGGCTGGGCCTCCATTTTAGGAGGAATAAATTTAATCGTTAGCGTTCTAAGGATGCGAGCCAAAGGAATGACTGCATTCCGAATGCCGATTTTCGTATGGGCCGCGATTGCAACCTCTTTGATTTCCTCAACAGCGACCCAGTTGATAGGCCTTTCTTTCCAGATGGTCATGTTCCAGCGCTTATTTGGAATGGGATTCTTTGATTCGGATAAAGGCGGGAATCCGATATTATTCCAGCATCTATTCTGGTTCTATTCTCATCCGGCAGTATATGTATTTGTTCTGCCGGGGTTGGGTATTATTTCAGAGCTAGTACCGGTCTTTGTTCGGAAGCCGCTCTTCGGCTATCGCTTTGTGGCGATGTCATCGCTGGGGATTGCATTGGTGGGCTTCCTTGTGTGGGCGCATCACATGTTTGTGTCTGGTATGAACCCATATTTACGTATTCCATTTATGTTTAGCACTCTTCTAGTTGCAGTGCCAACAGGTGTCAAATTTTTCTCATGGATTGCAACCATATGGAAGGGAAAAATTGAAATGCCAGCGCCTATGCTATTTGTGGTCGGCGGAATCGTTGTCTTCCTCTTGGGCGGTCTTTCCGGACCTCCAAATGCAACGGTCGCAACGGATTTGCATCTGCAAAATACATATTGGATCGTTGGACATTTTCATGACACGATGTTTGGTGGTTATATCTATCCGTTCTTTGCGGCTATCTATTACTGGTTTCCAAAAGTCACTGGCCGCAAGATGAACGAGAAACTTGGCAAAATTCATTTCTGGTTGATGACGCCCTCATTTCTGACTCTGACACTCCTGATGATGCGCGTCGGACTGCTTGGAATGCGCCGCCGTGTTGCCGATTATGATCCGGCATTGGGTTTTGATAACTATCACTTGATCATGACCATTGCAGGTTATTTGATTGCTATCTCGGTTTTGATCTTCCTCTATAATCTTTTTGTCAGCATTAAAAACGGCGAACTGGCAACTGGCAACCTTTGGAATTCGCGTTCACCGGAATGGCAGGTTCCCTCGCCCATGCCTGTGCATAACTATGATCGTCCCTTTGAAGTTATTGGCGAACCCTACGATTATGGTTTACCCGGTTCGGTTTATGTTCGATTTGAAGATAAGAAGAGCAAGAGTCATTAGAAGGAATAGAAGGAATCTCATCGATGGAACACACTAATAAATCTGATGTCCTCCGTCAGGGCATAATCGTCTTTGTTTTTCTCGCAGTCTTGACTGCGCTTGAGTTTTTCGTTGCGATTGAAATCGGCTCGACGGTTTTGCTGGCATTGATTGCATTTGTAAAAGTTGGTTTGGTCATGTACTACTATATGCACATCTACCGGTTAAGCGTGCAGGATGATAACCTTGATCGCCATAGCTATGAGTATAAACTTACAACGAGCCGCATGGGTTTATGGTTATTCCTTCTTTCCGATGCGTTTATATTTGGCGGACTCTTCATCAGCCGCTTCAACTTGCTGGGCTTGACTGGCTTGCCATTAAGTCCGGATAGTCAATATATTGCATTGACCATAACGTCAGTGCTGCTGCTTTCTTCGTTCTTTATGAATCGTGCGGAAGTGTCTATGGAACACGGCGACCGCAAGGGGTTTATCTTTGGAATCTCGCTAACCATCCTGCTTGGCTTGCTATTTTTGGTGGGCGTGGTCGTAGTGGAATGGCCATCTGCAATCCGTGCAGGTGTAACACCGTCCTCGAATGCAGCAGGCGCTATTTTCTTCATCATGACGGGCATGCACGCCTTCCATGTTTTGACTGGCGTGATCTTTCTTAGTATCGTCTTGCGAAACGGACTGCGTGGTTTATATTCCCCTGAAAAACACTGGGCAGTTGAGTCAGCCACGGTGTATTGGCACTTTGTAGATGTGGTTTGGATTTTCTTTTACCCGGCTTTATATTTGATTGGTAAACTAATCTGAGATTTAGCTAACGCGATTACAATGAGTGGGCAGCCGATTGGTTGCCCATAAATTTTGTCCAACGGAGAATATTCATGAATCGAAAACTTATTATGATTGGAACTGCGATATTGGCAGTTCTTGTTCTTACGGCTGGAGTTTTAGTTGCGACTAGTAAACCGTCGTTTCGCGGAACGGTGATTAATCCACCGGCTCCCGCGGCAGAGATCAAATTGACCGATAGCAATGGAAGCCCTTTTTCTTTAAGCAGTCAGCGCGGTAAAATTGTTTTATTGTATTTTGGTTATACTAATTGCCCGGATGAATGCCCAGCAACTATGGCTAAGCTCAAGTTAACGATGGGACTCTTGGGCAATCTTTCTCAAAATGTACAAGTGCTTATGGTGACTACAGATCCTACCCGCGACACTGCGGCTCAGATGAAAAAATGGATGACAGGGTTTTATCCAACTTTTCTCGGTCTAACGGGCACCCCAGATCAACTACAGCAAGCTTATAATGATTATGGCGTTACGGTGGAGGATGGTGGTGAAACGCATACTACTTACTTGTATGTCATTGACGCCAAAGGAAATCTGCGTCTTACTTTTGATGGCCCTACGATGGATCCGCAGGATGTGGCCGACGATGTTCAAACGCTGATGAAAGGAAATTGATGCTTCGCAACCCGATTGTAAAGCGCTCTCTTATATTTCTGGTCTTGGGATTAATCTTTGGCGCTTTGCTGGCGGAGATACCGTTTCTGTTTTTTCCTCAGATGAACATCATTACCCGGCCGTCGCAAGAAATCCTGCTCGTGATTCCGCCCGGCACGGCCCAGCGTGTGGCCTTGGGACAACAACCTCCGTCCATCCCGCAAAATATGAGCTTTGTTGTTGGCGATACGTTAGTAGTCAAGAACGAAGACTCGGTGGAACACCAACTGGGGCCATTGTGGATTCCGGCTGGTTCGTCAGCTAGTATGAAGCTCAATACCGATCAGAAATATGCCTTTCAATGTTCCTTTGTTCCAAGTAAAATTTTTGGTCTGGATGTCAGCGAAGCGCTCACGTGGGACACTCGCTTGTGGGGCATATTTATCGGCGGTGTTCCAATGGCGATGCTTTTCGTTCTCTATAGTCTGCTGATATGGCCACCCAAAAAAGCAATTACAAACTGATTTTAAGTTTGATGTTTGGCCGCCGCTATTGGCTGGCGACGCTTCTGATTTTAATCGCATCGGTCGCGTGTATTCGATTGGGCTTCTGGCAATTGGATCGCCTTAAACAGGAACGATCCTTCACCAATCATATTTATGCGGTGCAAGCCATGCCGCCCCTAAATTTACCGGCGCAAGTGGATTTAACAACGATGGAATATCGCGCGGTCACGGCAAGCGGAACCTATGACTTTCAGAATCAAATCGCGACGCGCGATCAATACAATGGCGTTCAACCTGGTTATGATTTGTTTACGCCGCTTCAACTTTCCGACGGCGAAGCGGTTCTTGTTGATCGTGGTTGGATTCCTTCTGACAGCAATTCAACGCCTGCCGATTGGCGCAAATACGATCAAGCGGGGAAGGTGACGGTTAGCGGTATCATCCGACTTGGACAATCGCAACCGACCTATGGCAGTGACGCAGATCCAACATTGACTCCCGGTCAAACACGACTGGACTTTTGGATCTATATCAACATGGATCGTATCCATCAACAGATTCCGTATCCAATTTTGCCGGTGTACGTAAAACTGAATCCAAATCCGGCTATCACTAATCCTCCCATTCCCATTCAGCAGGAAACCTTGGATTTATCGTCCGGCGCGAATAATTTAAATTATGCCATTCAATGGTTCTCGTTTTCGATTCTGTTCATCGTGGGATACGCCTATTTTTTATGGAGAAAGGAGTTAAGGAAGAGATCATGAAATACAGTTTCTCTTCTTCTTTTACCCGCTTGGTTTGCGCTGTAATGGTTTTCGTCTTGTTGTTAACCATAGCTGGGCGCGTTGTCTTCCTTACTGGCGCGGCGTTGACCTGTTCCGGTTCGCCTTTTTGTGTCCCGACCAATTCATTAGGTTGGCTGAAGTTCGTTCATCTCACATTGGTGGGAATCTCTGCTCTTTTGATCGTCTGGCTTTTTCTGAAAGCTTGGCGCGAACAACGCGACGATCAATTGTTATTGCCATTGACAACTGTGACAACCGTACTGTTTTTTGGACAAGCTTTTGTCGGTGCAATTCAGGTGGTGCGGAATTTTCCCGTTCATTTGGTTGTTCTGCACACCTTAACGGCTGTCGCGCTTTGGATTTCTTTGATTGCCCTAGCTGTGATATCCGGTTTATCTGCACAGGATGAAAAACAATTCTCGAAAGTGGATATTCGTCAACGCATCAATGATTTCTTCATCCTCAGCAAACCATTAATCGTCGCGCTTTTGTTGGTTACAACTTTTGGTGGGCTTGTGATGGGCGGCAAGGCCTGGCCCTCTCCATCGCTCGCTCTTTGGACTATGCTCGGCGGTGCGTTGGCCGCAGGCGGCTCTTCGGCTTTGAATCAATATATTGACCGCGAGTTGGACAAGAACATGCAGAGAACGTCCCAGCGTCCACTTGCAGCTGGCCGCATGAACGCGGCTGAAGGTCTCTCTTTCGGTTTGGCTTTATGCCTTGCTAGTTATTACATTCTCGCTGGTTTTGTTAACTTGACGGCGGCGTTGCTTTCACTTGCAGGAATTTTTTATTACGTTGTGTTTTATAGTCTCTGGTTGAAGAAGGCGACAGTTCAAAATATCGTGATTGGCGGCGGGGCGGGAGCGATTCCTCCGATGGTGGGTTGGGCCGCAGCAACCGGTCATCTAAGCCTTGTTGCGTGGATTCTGTTTTTGATCATTTTCATGTGGACACCGCCGCATTTCTGGGCGCTGGCAATCGTCCGCGCAAAGGATTACGAGCGCGCGGGTGTGCCGATGTTGCCGGTGATAAAAGGCGAAAGGGAAACCCGCCTGCAGATTTTGATTTATACTTTTGTTTTAGTGGGCACGACTCTTTTGTTGCCCATCATTCGGGCAACGGGAATCATCTATCTGGTTTCTGCAGTTGTGCTTGGACTCTTACTGATTTACGCAGCTTGGCGCGTGTGGAAAATCCCCGGCAATAAAGTGGCTTGGACGATGTATCGTTGGTCGAGTATGTATTTGGCGTTCATATTTCTCGCCCTGATGATTGACTCTGTCGTGTGATCTCGTGCTGTTAGAGAATCAATTATTGGCTTTTCTCAAAGACAACCATGTCTGATGATTCATAAATCTCTTGATAATTGTAGGATCTCCGTATGGTTAAAAGCAAAGGCCATTTTTGATTTTGACCGCTGATAAGAACATAGGTATAAGGCTCGGCATATTTTTCTGACCAGTCTGCAAGACAAGTTGTATCACTAAATAAGCAAGCTTGTAAATCTATATAGCGCGTCGAATTTTGTCGAAACGATTCGCTCCTTAACCATTCCGTTCCAAAAACAGTGGCCAGACTGGTGTCTCCTGTTAGAGCGGGAAACCATTCGCTTATTAAGTCGTAGACAGGTCCACCATTTGTTAGAACAATGAAACGGCTGTCTTGTGGCAGGTTGTTTTTTATCCAATCAAATGTTTGGACACCTTCCGGCTTAAGGGTTAGGTCCATCAGTTGGGCGTCGGTTACAAAAGTTGATATCAGCCCGTATATCAAAAAATATAAAAGTATTAGGGCGATCATTCGATTGAATGTGCGCGGATCATTCCCTAGTCCGATGGATGTGATGGCGGGAATTAATATTTCAACCAATCCGATTCCTGCAAGCATGGCAAGCGGAAGAGCGATATATTGTGGGGCACTACGCGGCTCGATCAACAAGGGAGCAATAATCCAAAACGGAAGCAATGCGCTGCGTTTATTCAAAACCGCTAAGAAACCGATGAGTCCCAGCAAACTAATCAGGGGCAAAAAAGGCTCATCACTGAAGTTAAATTGAAATACCAAGAATATTCTACTGGCAAGGGTTTGTGTGGTTCCTTCGCGCGTGGCAGATACAATAGCCAAGAACGGATCGAGGCCGTGTTGCGAAACAACGAAAGCCCACCACGGCGCACTGAATAGTAATATGGCAGTTGCGGTTACCAATGAAAGTATGGCTCCCCTGACTGACCGATCTAGAACGATATAAAAAATCGCTGCCGCAATTGCCGTATGGAGGCTTGCTTCAGGATGAGAAAGAATAGTCAGTGTGCCAAAGCAGGCGATGGCAATACATTGTTTGGCTTCATGTTCGTTGTAAAAAATATAAGCGGCGCGTAAAGTCAATATTGCAAACAGCAAACCGAAAGTCCGAGTGAGACCGCCGCCCACAATTTGCCATTCAAATGCGCGGGGAATGAAAATGAAAGCAAAAGTCGCCGCCAGAGCCGTTTCTTGTTTTGTCAGGATACGACGTGCAAGAAAATAAAAGGCTCCGGTAGTGATTGCATTGATTACAGAGGGGAGAATCCGGGTAACCACCAGGAGGTCGATATGAAAGCCGGTTGAGATCAGCGCGGAAAAATATAAACCGAACGGAGGATAAGCAAATGGGATGTGTGCGTTGTTGTAAGTTGTATAAGCTGGCAGGATGAAATGATTGGCCTGCAAATCAAGGATCATGCGATAGAACAAACCGCCGTCATTCAAGGGAAAGGTTGAAGATAACACTACCGACAGCCTGAGGATCAAGGCAAAAAAAGCTGTGAGGATGGCAAAGAGCGCATCGTAATATTTCGGATCGATATGGAGGATGGGTTGTCGTTTCATGGTGTGTTAAAATTATCATGCTTTGGCATATTATTGTCGTTTGAGATCAAGATATTTTACCCTTGGAGGGAGTAATGCGAAAGAATCAAATAGGCTGGGCTGATTTCTTTTTTTGGTTGTCAGTTCTATTTGGCGCATGGGTGCGGTTCTTACCGACCCTTGAGACCGGCACTCCGATCAATGATGGGGGGATGTTTTATGTGATGATTACTGATCTCCGCACCAATCATTTTTTGCTTCCAGCCTTTACTTCTTACAATCATTTGAACATTCCTTTTGCCTATCCACCGCTTTCATTTTACATCGCCGGGCTGATTTCCTCGCTGGGTATTTCAACACTCGATATTCTTCGCTGGCTTCCGCCCTTGATTTCGACTTTATCCATTTTTGCGTTTTATTGGATGACAAGCTTGATGCTGAACTCGCGCTCGAAGGCTTCACTTGCCACTATGGTTTACGCTCTGATGCCGCGCCTGTTTTCGTGGTATGTGATGGGCGGAGGTCTCAGCCGCTCTTTTGGTGTGCTCTTCCTTCTTTTAGCGTGTGCTTCGACCTGGGCTTCGTTCACTCAACGCGCGCCGAAGTATATTCTATGGACTGCCTTATTTGGCGCGGGCGCAATCCTTAGCCATCCTGAAACCGGGCTTCATACTGCCGCGGCGTGCGCGTTGATTTGGCTCTTTAAAGGACGAAACTCGCGCGGCCTGCGTGATGCTTTGATTGTTGCATTGGGCGTAATTATCCTAACTAGCCCCTGGTGGGGAACGGTTTTATCTCAACATGGCTTTGCCCCATTCCAATCGGCGCTAAATACAGGCGGGCATACCGCTTTGTTCTGGCTTCCCTGGATCACATTTGATTTTGCGGAAGAGCGTTTCGCTGCGATTCTGACTGTGCTTGGATTGATTGGTTTCGCAGTTCAATGTGCGCGGCGGGATTGGTTTTTGCCGGTCTGGGTGTTGCTGCCGTTCGTTGTGGAACCGCGCAGTGCCACAGCGATTGCGGCGATTCCTCTTGCGGTGCTTGCCGGGATGGGGCTTTCAGACTTGATCATCCCTGGTATCGTTGCGCTCGTTTCAAAGTCAAGGACCGAAGCACATGACTGGACTGAATATATTTCTGAAGGAAAGGTTGTAAAACTCGTTCTTGGTTACATTTTACTTTATGCATTAATCGGTGCCGTCACTTATGACTTTAGCCTCATGAACTATGTTGTCTCGCAGGGTGATCGCCTTGCGATGGATTGGATAGTAAATAATACGCCCGCCAATAGTCGCTTTATTGTTTTGACGGGCCGATCTGATCCGTTGGCAGATCCGGTGACAGAATGGTTTCCTGCTGATTCATTGCGTACTAGCCAAAATACAATTCAGGGTCAAGAATGGTTATTGGGGAAAAGTTTTATAACTTTCCTGGGCAGTTTGGATCAATTGCAATCTTGTCTCAATGATGCGCCATCCTGCGTTGAGAATTGGGCGAGCTTAAATCATCTTGATTATGATTATTTGTACATCGAGAAACCTTCCCAGACAAATCAGGCGCCGGGTTTGCTTTTGTATTTGTTGAGACAAAACCAGGGCTACAATCTTGTCTTTGAAAACAATAGCGCGGTTATCTTCGCTCGAAAATAAGTCTTAACTTTATTTGTCTCTGACGAATATTACGGAAATATTGTCCTGATAAACTTCCCGCCAGCCTGACGATGGAAGCAGTTTGATGATTGGCCAAGTGGGCTCTAATAGGACGGTTTGGATGTTCCACTGATCCAGAATTGCGAAGCCTTGCGGTGTGCCATCTACCACATTCAACCAATCATTGATTAAATCGTTTCCATATAGATCCGCGCGTCCATCAATGAAGACGGGAGATTGCGGCAGTGACCACGTTAAATATCCGCCCCAGTTATAAGAATTAAACAAATGTCCACTGGCTTGATTTTCTTTTAGCCATTCGACAGCGCCTACTGGCACGCTTTTGTTGACGTCTGCTGGAGTGGATAAGAGATATGCGCGGCCCAAGGCTGTCAATCCGATAACGACTAAAAGAACGGTATTCAAAATTGCATTTGTTTTTTCTGAGAAAAGCGGAGCGGACTGTTTATCAATATGAAAGGATAATTCTGCTTTTATGTTTTCAATTGCGCCGTTAGTCCACTCTGCTAAAGTCGGCGCGGCGATGATTGCAAACGGAGCGATGTTGCGTTCAGAGACGAATGTGAGATAAGCAAATCCGATTACCTTAAGCAGCGATGTCCAATTCGTTTTTGGCTTGGCGAGAACGGCAGTTGTGATGAGTAAAAATAACATCCAAAGCAGCGGTTGAAATTCTATTTGGTGAAAATCCGGCGAGGCCCATTCCTGGATTTGCATCGAAACGTTTGCGGTGGTAAATGGCAGACGCCAAATTGAAATCCCGTTGGGATTCAAGCCGATTGCCAGACCTGCGATTAACGACCAAAATATCAGGTGTAAGAGAAATTTCCAATCTGCGCCGATGATGCGATTTTCTTTGTTTAAATTATTTAGTGCGATCCCGACGATATATGCCGCGAGAAGTAGAAAGCCCCAGATCCATCCGCCGTGGATATTTGCCCAAAATGCAAAGACCGGAATCAAAATCCAAAGTGATCGTTGGTTGTTTTTTTGAATCTGATTTCAGCCAGCCGTCTAACAATGCCAGAATGAAGAAAGAAAAAATTTGCGGGCGCGAACTCCAGATCGGTGCGGCAGTGAGAGTTGCCAGGACGATGATGAATGCGTTGACAAATTTATTTCCGTCCATGCGCCGAAAGAGGAAATAAAAAGTCGCCGCTCCGGTCAGTGCCACCAATATTGTCAGCGATAAATATCCTCCCAATTTATATAAGAGATAAAAAACGATTTCAGGGATCCAAAAAGCATTCACCCAGGGTTGCCCGAAGCGTGTATAGCTGAATGTGTCGGTAAGAAGGATGGCTTTCGATTGCCACATCTCTTGACCCGCGCGCAAATGCCACCACATGTCCGCATCTTGCGGCGTGCGTGTCAGAATGATAAATACTAATATGGGAACAAGGAATTCCAATAAGGCTTGTGTTTTTCCGATGACAGAAAACTTTAATTTATTCATTTCTTTGAAATGCTATTGCAATCGGAGGTCATTGTTATTAAGCTTAACGCCCATGCCAATCGGGATCGGTAGCCTTGTCTAGCAAAAGCCTTGTCATGTCAAATCGGACGCGTTCTGATGCCTAATAAGCGGAGGTGATGATTGGGAAGTAGCTCTTTATCTTTTGCATTGCCCCGATTGTACACAATTTCCTGCTTCGAGTAAATTACACTAATGCAAAAACAAATAGCGACATCGAAAGGTGTCGCTATTTGTTTTCTATTCGCCGAGATAATCGCGGAGCTTGCGTCGGATGGATGGATGGCGCAAACGGCTCAACGCCTGCGCTTCAATTTGGCGGACGCGTTCGCGCGTCACGCCCATCTTGCGGCCCACTTCCTCGAGAGTATAGGCTTGACCGTCAAGCAGACCATATCGAAGCTGTAGGATTCGAACTTCGCGCGGCGGGAGGCTGTCTAATACTTCGCCGAGGTGCTCGCGCAGGAGATTATAGGTGGCGGTGTCGTCGGGTGGAGGCGCTTCATCGTCTTCGATGAAATCGCCTAAAACTGAGTCCTCTTCATCGTCCGTTGGTGTTTCGAGCGACAAAGGACGCCGCGCGACTTGGATCATATTCTCGACTTTTTTGGGATGCACATCCAGCGCTTTGGCTATTTCTTCCACGCTTGGTTCGCGTCCGAGACGCTGAGTTAGTTGGTGTTGAACGCGTAAGAGTTTGTTGATCTGGTCGCCCATGTGAACAGGAACGCGAATCGTCCGTCCCTGATCGGCGATAGCGCGTGTTACCGCCTGGCGAATCCACCAGGTTGCATAAGTGGAGAACTTATGCCCGCGGCGATAATCGAATTTCTTCGTGGCTCGGATAAGGCCGATGTTCCCTTCTTGAATGAGATCCAGGAAGGGTACGCCGCGTCCCATATATTTTTTAGCGACCGAAATAACCAGCCGCGAGTTGGCTGTGATCAAATGTTCGCGCGCAGCCCATCCGTCTTCAATCAGTTTGCGGAGATCAGAGCGGCGGCGGGCGGTGGCATTCCCTTTGGCGAGTTCTTCGCGCGCGGTTCGTCCGCGCTCGATGCGCTGAGCAAGTTGAACTTCTTCTTCCGCGGTGAGAAGCGGAACGCGGCTGACCTCTTTTAGGTAGAGACCGATGGTATCGTCGGTGTCAATATTGGCGAGGTAATCATCTAGTGAAATATCGGGTTCCGGTTCGGTTTCTTCGACGGCAACCAGTTCATCTTCAGTCGGTTCGCCGGGGGTTGTATCTTCCACAAAGGGAATACCCGCGCTCAGTAAAGCCGAGAAGGCTTCCTCAAGCTGTTCCACATCCTGTTCGGCTTCGGGGAAGAAGTGCAGGATATCATCGAGCGTGACATAGGACTTTTGCCGCCCCAGTTCGATCAATCGCGCGATTGCGGGAAATTCTTCTTCATCGTCGGCAATTATGATTTTATCTACATCCATTCTCGGTTCCAGTGTTGAATTTGAATCCAGAATACACTTTTTTGAGAGGAAAATCAATAGGCTATTTTTTGTAATCTGGTTAATATAATCGACGTGTTGCGAGATTAGCCTCTTACGGTGTAGGCGTTGCCGTAGGTGCGATTGGGGTTGTTGAGACATTGGGAACAGTTGTCTCAATCGGTGAACTGGTTTGCAGTGCCGCTGCTGTCGGCGTGTCGGAAGGAATTGGTGTGAGCGTAATGGTGGGCGTTAGTGTGGCGAGATAGGGCGGTGCAGTCAACATGCCAACCAGAGAATTGATTCCTGATTTATCGGCGACTTCCACAGGTCCGCCATCCACTTGAACGTAATAACCGGTTTGGATCGGGTTCACTGATCCGATCAAAACTTTATAGGTTTTAGCGCTATCAAACGTGACGGTCATTGTATAGGTGGGTTTATCCAAACCAACGACATCCAATCCAATCTGAACGTTGCCTAGCAAGTTCAAGGATGTCAATTGAGTTGCGGCGGCTTCTGCCTGATCTTGATTAGCTGCATCGGCTGTCGGTGCTTTCAACACCCAGGTGCCGGTGGAGTTACGCGCGACCTCAACGGAATGACCGGTTGTATCTTCGATTTTTATGTCGGTCGGATTACCGTCTTGCGAGGTGAATAGGAAAGTTTGAGCCGGTGTCGGTGTGGTGGCGCTCGCCGACGTTTTCTTCTGGTTGTTGAAATAGAATGCTGCGCCGATTAATACAACCAGGATGACCAGCAAAATCCAAGTGTTTCTTCGTATCATGGTTTAACCTTTTCTGCGGCGCTCCAGCCAGGAGAAGATACCCGCGCCGATTACCAAACCTGGAATTATAAATACAGTTCCAAGCAGGATGGCAATGAGCCCGAAGCCGGACGGCGGATTGAACGTGCGAGTTATGGGCGTGCGCGGCGTAATGTTGATCAGGTTGTTTTGGTTGGCGGCCCAATCTACTGAGTTGGTGAAGACATCGCTGTTTGCGTACGCGCTAAAATATTGGTCGTTCGCAAATGCGGAGTTGCCGAATACAACGACGCGTCCTTTGGTTGTCGTGCTTTCGCCGGAAGCGGCCAGGGTCAGCGGGCCGGGGATGTCGGTCGTTTGATCAAATGTAGGTCCATTGGGGTTTTGTAAAGAAGAGAAGTCCTTCTCGCCCCAAGATACACTTTGCTGGGACGGTTGAGCGGTCTGCATTAATCCGTTCAGCGTCACACCTTGAGGCGGGGTTTGACTAACTGTCAGACTGCGCGCTTGAGGCATGATAGTGAATGTTGTGATGTGCTGAGTGATAGGACTTGATGAACTGTAACTTGTTGCAACTGCCTGTAGAAGATTGTTCGAGGCTGTATCAATGATGATATCGTTGTCCAAAGTGATGCCCCAATCGGAACTTAAATAATTAGCCAGCGGATCAGGATTGGAACCGATGTTGGTGACGGGCGTCGGGTCTTCCATGATCACGAGCGAACCTCCCTTGGCTACATAAGCTTTTAGTAAAGCCACTTCCTGATCGAGCAGGGGGCTCTTTGGACCGGGAATGATAATCGCTTTCGCATCGCTGGGGATACTGTTGGTACTTGCGAGGTTCAGCGTTTTCACTGCATAGCTTTTGTTTTGCAAAGTTTGGCTCGCTTAAGTCATGGCCGTATTATCTGTCCCGTTGATATCAGCTTCGCCGTGACCGGTCAGGAAATAAACCACGCGCGTCTGCGGACTGATGAGCAGGATGAGCGCTTGATCTATGGTGGTCTCATCTGCTGAGGAGGCAACTTGCGAAGACTTCCCCATCACCAACGCTATTTTTCCGTCGCCCGTGATTCCGTATTGTTTCGCAAGAGTTGGATTCGCATTCGGATCAACGAATGAATAATCGAATTTGCCGTTGCTGGCCGACTTGTATTTTGCAAGGAGCTGTTTGGCTGTATCGCTCGGAGTTTGGCTTGAGAAGAAGCCGATCGCATTTACTTTACCCGGCAGGGCAGCGAGAGCCTGCAGGGTTTGAGGCGCGAGCGTATTTTGTTTATCCTCGGTCATATCCGCCAACACCTTCGGATTCTGGAAAGTTAGTACGTTGATGACCACAAGAATCCCGATGAAGGCCAGGGACATGATCAGGGTATTTGAACCATAACGCGCCTGGCGTCCGGTAAGGAAGCGGTTCACTTTATCTGGCGCCATGATGGCATAAGCTGCCAATCCAAGCACAATAAGGGCTGCACTGATTGAAATCCACAAGTTGAGGTTGATATTCAAAGCGGGTGCAAACTTTAGCGCGACCAACCCTGCGACAAGCGCGAGCAGAATGGTTGCAATAAGCGCAAGGCCTGCGACGATCAAACCAATGAACGCGTATCGTTCAGCGTTGTTTTGTTTCTTAGCCATTAGCTCCACCTCCGAGTTTCAACCGCAACCGTACCACCGAACAGGCCGAGCGCGGTGAGGCTCAGATAGTAAACGATGTCGGATAAATTAATGGTTCCGGCATTGAGATTATTATTGAAATGTGCACCCATATCGAAATAGGTAAATATATCGCTTGCACTTCCCTGGGCAAATTGGGAGACAAAACCAAACATCCACCAGAGGAAAATGAACACACCCAGGGTTACAAAGAAGGCTGCAACCTGATTACTGAATAATGAAGATATGCCTACACCCAACCCGAGGAACGCGGCAGAGACCAGGATCAAGCCCAGATAGTTTGAGATTGTCAGGCCCCAATCGATGCCGGGTACTACAAGATAGTACAAAAGAATTGCGGCAGCTATTGCAACGACCCATATTGCTAATAGAATGAGCAAACCCTGAAGCCTTTTTCCGGTGACTAAATTCCAGAACATGGCCACAAGAGCGATGGATAACAGGATGACACTAACAATCTGCCATTGAAGATTCGCACCGGGCGTTTCATAAATATTCAGAATAACCGGATAGATTAATGTGACGGCTAAAACGGTTAATAGAAATAGCAAGCCGCCCAGCCATTTGCCGACGATCAACTCCCAATCTTGTAAAGGCGCAGTGAGCAGGAGCTCAAGCGTACCCATGCGATTCTCGTCAGAAATCAGGCGCATTGTCAAAGCGGGAACAGATAGAACTAGCATGAAGGTAAACGTTCCAGCAATTCCTTTGATGTCCGGCGCGGGAGATGGAACCACCAAAGCCTCCGCCGCTGAACGCGCTTTGATAGGCCTGGAAAACGGTCAGGGCAAAGATCAAACCGACAATTAATAAGATGGCGAATGCCACGGCATACGAAACCGGTGTCGAGAAGTATTGATTGTATTCACGACGCGCAATAACCCAAACGTTTCTCATGTCTCACCTCTATCTGTTGCGACGCGAAGGTTTATCCTCGCGTGTTAGTTCAAGGAAGATTTCCTCGAGGCTCATGCCGACCGGACGCATCTCGAGCAGATCATAACCGGATTTGATAACGGTTCTCGCCACCTCGGGTCGAACATCCTGACCGGGCGCGAATTGAAATTCCACAGAGCCATCCGGTTTTGGTTCTACATGTTGAATGCCTTTGATCTTGCTTAAGACCTTCGGCAATTCATCCATTTCGCCGCGCACCAGTAAAGCCACGCGTTCCGATCCGGTCAAACGCGCCTGCAGATTTTCGGGCGTATCTTCAGCAACGATCTTGCCTTTGTTGATGATCAGCACGCGGTCGCAGATTTGTTGTGCTTCCGAAAGGATATGCGTCGAAAGCAGCACGGTGCGCTGTTTGCCGATATCTTTGATTACGTTGCGGACTTCCACTACCTGAGCGGGATCGAGACCGATTGTCGGCTCATCCAGAATCAAAACCTCGGGCTGGTGAATCAGTGCCTGAGCGAGTCCGACTTTTTGGCGCATGCCTTTGGATAGGCTGCCGATATAGCTTTCCGCGCGGTTTTCCAAGCCGACCATTTTCAGAGACTCATAGGCGCGATCTTTTGAATTCGGAATGTGCCGCAGGTCAGCCATGAACTCAAGATAGTCCACAGCCGTCATTTCGGTGTAAAGCGGAACGGTTTCAGGTACATACCCAACGCGCCTGCGAACTTCCAGCGACTCGTTGACAACATCATAACCAGCCACGGTTGCAGTTCCATCAGTGGGCGGCATGTAACCTGTCAGGATGCGCATGGTGGTCGTTTTACCGGCGCCGTTTGGCCCAAGAAAGCCGACCACCTCGCCTTGCTCAGCCTCGAAGTTCAGGTTTGAGATGGCCCGGCGTGAGCCATAATCTTTGGTGAGATTCTCAACGCGAATCATTGCCTCTCCTTGAAAAAATAAAATGACGAAACAAAAGGCACAGCGCCTGCGGGCGGCAGTGCCCAATGTTTGTATTACACTAAAATACTATACAAAGATTTAAGAGCATAGTCAAGTATGTTGCGAAACTCTAATCAAACGCTAATTTTTGTCGTACACTATAGCCTCTATTTGGAGGCGTTATGACGGAACTGCTTTATCAAACCGATAGTTATCTCAAGGAGTTTGACGCGGTCGTTACCGCGGTCTTTCCGGACGAGAAAGCGGTCGTGCTCGACCGAACCGCGTTCTATCCCGGAGGCGGAGGTCAGCCCAACGATGTCGGCATGTTGGCTGGTTTGAATGTTGCCAAGGTTCGCAAGGCGGGCGATGATGTACTTCATATTGTGGATGGCGACTTACCGGCTGTTGGCACGCGCGTGCATGGCGTGATCAATTGGGGTCGGCGTTATCAGTTGATGCGAACGCACACCGCCATGCATATTTTGTGCGGCATTGTCTTTCGTGATTATGGTGCGCAGGTTACCGGCGGAGATATGGAACCGCTTAAGGGTCGCATGGACTTTGAGTTCGAGCGATTGCAAAAGGAGTTGGTGACGGTCATCGAAGCGGCGATCAATCGCGAGGTCCAAGCTGGACGCGATGTGCGCGTTAAAATTCTGCCGCGCGAGCAAGCCTTTCAAATTCCAGATTTGATCCGTACGAAGATCAATCTTTTACCTGATGGCATCCAACAAGTTCGCACCGTTGAAATTGTCGGGCTTGATTTGCAAGCGGATGGCGGAACGCACGTGAAGAACACGTCGGAAGTCGGGCAGATCCGTGTGGTAGACTACAAGAGCAAAGGCGCTATCAATAAACGAATTTACGTCGAGGTTTCATAAAATAAACAAACCAGAGGAGATGAACCGTGAAAACTAAAATTATTTTCATTTTGTTTGCTGTGTTTGCCATTGTGTTTTCGCTGGCGGCATGCGCTCCGACGCCGAAAGTGTCCAACTTCTATATGGCAAAGGACGATCAAGGCGTGAACAAGACAACCACTTTTGCGCCCACCGATGCACTCATTTTGTTTTTTGATGTTAACGGAGTCCCAAACGGGACAGCCTTCGAGACTCGCTGGTACGCGTTGAACATTGCGAACCGCGATCCGAATACGCCGTTCCAGATTATGGATCAAAATTACAGCAGTGGCTCAACCACGCTTCGATTCCATTTGACAAATACGGGTAACTGGCCGATTGCACAATATCGGGTGGATGTCTACATGTCGGGCAATCAAGTGGGCCAGGTGCTATTCAGTGTTTCGCAGTAAGAAGATCGTTGTTAAAGCGGACTGCGCTCATTACGAGCGCGGTCCGCTTTAAATTTGTATTTCTTTTTATATCAATTCGCCAAGTTTACCGCAGATGAATCAAACTCGTCTTTTGCGTGCAGGGCCGAGCGGTGAACACATTGTATTTTGTTTCAACTTGTAAAGTGAGTCACTAGATATTCCAAATAGCGCGATTTAACTTGTTGGCTTGCCATAGTTTGCTTCACCGGCGGCAGGCGCAGGATCACTCCGAACACAGCCGCTAGCGCGCGATGGTTCCACAACACACGATTATCAAAGATCAGGTTTTGTAGGTCCCCGCGTTCAATCGCCATAATCACGGTGCGATGGACGGAGTTCACCGGTGTAATCACTCGTTGCGGGCGCGAGCGTAAAGATAATCCATTGTGCGAACAAGTGCGGATGCACACGCCGCATCCAAGGCAGGCGTCCTCATCCACTTTTGCTTTCTTCATTTTGGGATGATGCGGGTCATTGGTTGAAACCAGCGTCATGGCTTCCACGGGGCAGGCGCTGACGCATTTTCCGCAACCGTTGCAATCCTTCTCAATAATAAGGGGTAAAAAGTTGGAGGTATGTACCGGGTTCAGGATTCCAAACTTGCGGGCGGCGATCATCGCCTCGCAGCAGCATCCGCAACAGTTGCAGATGAAGTTGACGCCCTCGCGCACGTTCTCGCCGAATTGTACAAGATTTTTCTCGTAAGCCAGCTGAAGTAAATCCATGCCCTCGCTCGAGTCCACCGGACGGGCGTAGCCATGCCTCGTTAATGATTGGGCGGTGCCATTGAAGGTCATGCAGATTTCCATCGGTGCGTTGCAGTTGCGGCCAAGGTGCATCATCTTGTGGCGGCAGTAGCATACACCGACCCCACGCTGACTTGCTGTGTGGATCACCTCGCTGGCGCGTTCGTAATCGAGGACATGTATGGCATTCTCCATTGAAAGGGGGGATTCGTGGACGAACACGCGTCCAAGTTGGGTTTCACCTCTCACAAACAACTGACGGATGAATTCTTCTTCTACATTCATGTATTGATAGAATAGCTCCCCCAGCACCTTTTGATCAATATCGCCGCGCAGACGCATCATCGAAAACTCAAAAAATCCGGCCATGGGTGGCGGCAGGGTGTACGTGATTTTGCCTTCCCTTTCAACGTCCACCAGGATAGCGCGGCTGGACAGTTCATCCAGCACCTTGCGCGTTTCGGCTAGATCCATTTTCCAAACCTGGCTGGCCTTCTCGGCGGTGAAAGGCTTGATCGGCAGAAGCGCCACCAATTGCGCCTCGCGCTCGCTGAACAGGATTTGCAGGATCTTATACAGGGTATCTGATGGCGGCGCCCCCTGCGGAAACCGGTTCAACCGCTCGACCAGTTCGGTATATCCAGACCGTAAAGTTGTATGTGACATGATTTCAGCCTATCTAGTTTCTATCGAAGTGAAAACACAAGAAGGGTTGGTTGACTTTGCTAAACTATAGTTATGTTTTCCCCTGCAAACAATATGCTTTTATTCCCTTTGCATAAGATTTTTATCCTGTCATTGTTTTGACTTGACACAAACTCGCCCCTCGCACCAATGTGCAAGGGGCGCTGAACTTTATTTAACCTTGTAAGTTTTAGATTTTTTCTCAAACAGCATAAGAATTTTCTTGCTTCTTAGTTCGTCTAAATTCAAGCTGTTGAGAATACTTGTTTTTATAGGGCGTTTCTCATCCCAAAATATTAACGAGTAGAGAAAATCTTGCGCGTTTGACGACATCAATAATTCGTGAACTTGAACTGCTTCATCTTTATTTTTAAAACCCAAGAAATATACAGTATCGTCAAAAACAACAGGTTTTCCATCCAACCTCCCGACTAATCGAAAATCCAAATTTTTATAAAGACTACAGATAGCAATTTTCCATGGCATAAAAGTATAAGAACCGACACCAAAAATAGAAAACCTGGGAGCATCATTATAGATTTTGCTTTTTCTTTTATCCAAATACGAGGAGTGTTTTTCTAAATATCTCCATGTTTTTGGCGCCAAGTGTCTGATAAAGTTAGTAGGTTCTCCAACAATCTTTTGTGTTACAAGAACGAACCTCTTCGCGTTTGTTAAGCGATTGTTGGCAACATCTGACCCTTTGAGTAGCGGGTAGAGAAAGGTGTCTTCTATGTCCACTATTTCGTCCAAGCCATTTACTAATTTGTCGCCAATTTTTTGCAATTCCATCACTTCGGAGCAGTCGTGTTTTATCCCGGACCGCCATTTAGTATCACTGTGGCCGAATAGATGCATCAGCTTGTCAAAGGTTTCTAAATCTTTTACCGTAATCCCATTTCTGTGTCCGACTCTATAATGCGATGCACCCTCAAGATCAGTATAAACATCATAATCGTGGTTGCTGGTCGTCCTATCAAATTTACACAGTAACAGACAGGCATCTACAGAAGCACCGAAATACTTTTTGGCGTCAAATCCAAATAACGCTGCATCTGAAACACCGACCTTTTTGGAATGTAGATAGTTTAGAAATTTTCGCGCCACGCTTGTTTTACAAAGCATGGCGATGCAAATATTTCTATTTTGAAATTGCTCGGCAGTTTTAATTAGCATCCATTCGGATATATCGAAATTGCTTTTGCCGGTCATAGCATCAAAACCACTATGGTTTTGGAAGTTCAATTTTTCTGGAAGGTTTACGCCCCCAATTGTTCCTTGCTGAGAGTTTGTTACCCATGGGAAGTTCCCTATGACCAGTATTGTGCCATCCAAATTGCTCAGAGTTTCTTTCCAATTAAATTTAAAAAAGTCTTCGTTGATAAGATTGATACGGTTGTTAGCAGGAAAACGAATTAGTCTGTCTCTTAGGTTGTTAAGATAATCAGAATTGATTTCTAGCCCAATGATTTTCCTCGCATCTGGGAAGGCATACGCCGCAGCTTCCACAAATGTCCCAATGCCACAAGTTGGTTCAATAATAATATCTGGATTAATGCCGCGATCAACTAATTTTTGGCATATTTTTTGAGCCAACTCTTCAGGGGTCTGAAAATCTCCATATTCGATCCGTTTTTTTTGTGTCGTCAATAACATTAGTTTGCTCGATAAACTGAAATCACGCCATTTACTTTTCCGGCAGATTCGATTACTCTGCTGTATTGCAACCGCCATTGTAGAGCATTGGATATAGTTAGAAAACCTTGCTTGGGAGGATTTCTCAAGATTTCGTCGGCAATTTTGCCTGCTTCTATTTCATCGACAGGCAGATTTCTTTCGAAGATCAATGCCATAATATCATCTTTGTTGCCTTTATTTGCCAGAATGTCAAGAATTCTATATGTTGTTTGAAAGTCGGCAGTTTGCTCTTTGTTCACAAAGATAGTATGAAGCATATTTAGTGTTGCAGTTCTATTTTTTGAGTTGTCAACTTTTTGATAAACGAACACGAGAAGTGAATAACCCAATCCATAGATTTTTTGTCGTGCCGACTTGAAAGGGCAGGATGATTGTGGCTGATTAACACTCGTAACTTTCATGTCAACTTTTAACTGCGGAAAGTCTATTCCGCTCGCGGAGTTTCCTTCATCGAAATCATATCTGTCTCTCAAATACACTTTAAATTTATGTTCAAGATAAGTTCCAACTGCCTTGCCGTCTGTTACGCCGTATAGCGACGGCTCAGCGTGATTAGATTCTACAGAGAAAAATTCAAAGGCCTCTTTGCACAGCGACTTGATATTTAGTTTTGGCATTTTCCCTTTCGATGAATCTTGCATCAAATTTTACCCCGAAATTTCCTGCCCTAAGATATTCCTGCTTTATCCGACCAATCACCCGCCCTTCGCTCGTCGTCCGTATTTCCTTTGCTCATCCTATATTGTGATTGGCGAACCCGCCACTTACGCCAATTCCTTCTGTAGCTATAAATTCATTGAGCTTTTTTCTTATTAAGTAATTCTTTGACTCTGAGTCCCAATTCATCAATTGGAAATGGCTTCGATAAAAAATCGTCTGCTCCTGCACCGAACGATACAGCCCTGCTGTCTTCGTCGTTCAATGCCGTGACGATGAGAATGGGCGTATCCAGGAAAGCGGGAAATTTTCTCAATGTTCTGCAAACTTTAAATCCATTGGGATCCGGCATCATTAGATCAAGAATGAAGAAATCGGGTTTAAACTCCAGCGCCGTTTGGAGTGCTTTCGAGCTTTTGATTCACCGAAACGACTTCGTAGCCTTGAGAGGAAAGATACATCTCATACAAGTATGTGATTTCTTTATCGTCATCAACGATCAGGATTTTTGCCATGAAAGCCACTTTGCAATTAGAATGATTTGTTTCGATTTTACTGCATAATGCTGAGCAGGATTTTATTGCCCTCTGCAGAGACGCAATAGGACCGTGAGTTTCACCCCGTCAATAGCGAATCCACCGCCTCCGCCAATTCCTTCAAATTACTCACCTTCAACACGTTGCTGCATAGCGGCGCGTACTTGGCCATGTCGCTATCGCCGTGCCAAAGATAGGGAGGTTCGGGATTCAGCCAAATCGTCCGCGCCGCGCGGCGAGACATGGTTAAGAAGATGTCAATGCGCGGATCGTTGTAATTGTTGCGCCCATCACCGACAAGGATGAGAGTCGTCTGCCCGTTGAGCGTATCCAGATATTCGTTGTTGAAATCGTTGAGCGACCAGCCGAGGTCGGTGTTGTAATGTCCGCTGGGCATGCGCCATAAAACGGAAGCAATCGCTTCGTCCGCGTTCGAGCCGTTGAATTCATCCGAAATAAATTCGAGATGATCAATGAATGCAAAGGCGTTCGTCTTGCGGACTTGTCCTTGAAGCGCGAACAAAAAACTCAGCATCAACTCGGAGCAGAAACGCATCGAAGTGCTGATGTCGCAGATGACCACGAGCTTCGGCTTGCGGACGCGGTCGCGATGTTTGATCTCCATCGGCACGCCGTTGTATTTAAGGTTGGCGCGGATGGTTGCTTTCGGGTCGAGCACGCCATTCTTGGCGCGCTTTTGTCGCAATGCGATGCGCGTACGCAGCGCGGCGGCGAGTTCGTTTCACTTCGCGTTGAAGAAGTTTTTTATCCGCATCGGTCAACGCGCTGAACGGGCGGTTCATCAAGCCGTCCATGGCTTCGTTCGGCTCTTGCTCGCTTAAGTTTTCAGCGATGCGTTCGCCCGCGAACTGATTGATCTGTTCCTGCATGCCCTGCATGTTTTGTTGGATCAGGTCGCGCAATTGCTCGACGCGTTCCTTGTTCATTCCCATTTGCTGGAGTTGTTCCATCAGCTCGCGCATTGCTTCTTGGACTTCGGGAAAAGCCAGTGCGCGCATCATGCGTTGCGTCATCCAATTTTGATAACGCAGATCATAGGTGTTGTTTAATCCAACCATTTGACCGAGCGCTTCGAGTTCCTCGCGGGATAGCGGCTCGCCGTTCATCAGCCTTTCCATCCGCTGACGAAGTTGCTCGCCAAACTGCTTGAGAGCATCTACTAATTGTTGGATTTCTTCTGGCGTGAGATTGTCTGTTGGACTTCCGCCCATCATCGGCGGTTGACCGGCGCCGAAGAATAATGGAAACAATTTATCGAAGACGGGCAGGTCGCGCACATCTTTGATTAAGGTTGAACGTAACGATAAACGAAAATGCTCGCGGTCTTGAGTACCCATCAAATCCACTGCGGAAAACGCTTCACTGCTTTCGGCGAGTGACACGCGCACTCCGCTGGCGCGTAAGGCTGAGATTTAACTGTAAGATGCGGGATTCCATAGTTCAACCCTTTTTGAACACGGACTACGCGGATCGCACGGATTGACGCGGATACATTTAAAAAAATCTGTGTTTATCAGTGAAATCCGTGGCATCCGTGTCCGGTTTTTAATTTCCAGAAAACCTTCCAAAATCATCTGGTCTCTGCCTCGGCGGGATAGTCGGTGGTGGTGGCGGATTGATGATGGTACGCTTTGCTTTTTGCAAATCCGCTTCATGCTTCAACAAAACCGAAATCGTATCTTCCAAAGTTTCCTTATCAATGTTCTTTGCGTTGAGTGATACCAACGCGTTTGCCCAATCCAATGTCTCGCTGATAGACGGCGACTTGCGCATGTCCGCCTTGCGTAATCTTTGAACAAACTCCACAGCCTGCCGTGCTAGCTTTGGATTTAGCTCCGGCACTTTCAATCGCACAACGGCTAATTCTTCTTCGAGCGATGGATAGTCAATGAACAAATAGAGACAGCGTCGCTTCAATGCTTCTGATAATTCGCGCGTGTTGTTGGAGGTTAGCACGACGAATGGTCTATGCTTGGCGCTCAATGTTCCGAGTTCTGGAACGCTGACTTGAAAGTCGCTCAACACTTCCAATAAAAATGCTTCGAACTCCGCGTCGGCACGGTCAATTTCATCGATCAATAAAACGGTGGGCTGTTCACTCAAGATGGCTTTCAGCAATGGACGTTGAAGCAGGAAACGATCTGAGAAGAAAACGTCTTCTTCGTTTGCCAATCTATCCGCGGCTTCGGCGAGCAATTCGGCTTTACCGAGCGTGTCGTTCAATTTATCGCGCAATAACTGTGTGTATAGCAACTGCTTGGAATATTCCCATTCGTACAATGCTTTCAATTCATCCAATCCTTCATAGCATTGCAAGCGGATTAGCTCGCGTCCGGTCGCGCCCACGATGGCTTTGGCTAATTCGGTTTTTCCAACGCCCACGGGACCTTCCGTCAAAAGCGGCTTGCCTAGCTTTTGCGCCAGATACACAATTGTAGAAATCTCATCGGATGCAATATATTTTTGAGTCGATAAACCTGTTTTCACATTTTCAGTAAATTCGAATGGATTTGCCATAGTAACCTTTTCTAATGGATTTAGTTGGCTTGTATCTGCTTCGTCTTACTTGCGAGCGAAGCGATCTCCTCTTGTGCTATCATTGGTCGAATTCTTTGTCTGATTGTATCCCAAACATATGCGCTTGAAAGCAGATCTAACTCTTTTCCTGGTTGCAATTATCTGGGGTACTTCCTTTGTTGCTCAGCGTATCGCGGGACAACAAGATGTCGTTTACTTATTCAACGGAGCGCGCTATCTATTAGCCGCCATCGTTGTTATGCCCTTTGTTAAAGAAAAAATTCAATGCCGGGTGGACAATGGAAGTGGATGCTTGTTGCAGGTTTTGTGCTATTTGTCGGAAGCGCTTTGCAACAAGCAGGTGTGGTTTATACAACGGCAGGGAATGCAGGTTTCATCACTAGCCTATATGTGGTTTTGATCCCCATTATGCTTCTGATTTTTTGGAAAGAAAAGCCGCATTGGCTGGCACTTGTCGCGGCGGGATTGGCGGCAGTCGGTGCGTTCTTGCTTTCGTCTGCTGGCGGTTTTGTGATTCATGCAGGCGACGCATTGGAATTGGTCGGTGCGCTGTTTTGGTCGTGCCATGTTATTGTGCTGGGCAAATTCGCCTCCCGCTATGAAGCGATGTCGTTCTCTGCGGGACAATTGGCAATATGCGGATTTCTTAATCTCGGCGTGGGGATCTTTGTCGAACCCATTAAGTCCATCACAAGTATCTCGTTGATTGGCGCTATTGTTTATACTGCCGTGTTTTCTCTGGGAATCGCTTATACTTTGCAGATTTGGGCGCAAAAACAAACGCCTCCCACTGATGCCGCGCTACTTCTGGGCCTTGAATCTGTTTTCTCTGTCATTTCAGGCTGGATCATTCTTCGCGAGAAACTTGTGAGCATTCAAATCATGGGTTGCGGTTTGATTTTGTTGGCTGTATTGCTTTCGCAATTCAAGGAATGGAATACATCAGGTAAAATTGACCACGAGCATTTGGTGGAAGGCCGATGAAAGTTAAAGTCTTATTAAATCCATATTCCAATCGTTGGAACGCACGGAGGCGTTGGCCCCAGGCAGAAGTTGCATTGAAATCTATTGGCGTGGATTTTGATTTGTCCATTTCCGAGCATCCCGATCATCTCGTGGACCTCGCGGCGGATTCTGTAAAGCAAGGCTATTCAACCATTGTGGTCGCAGGCGGCGACGGCTCTATCGGTGAAGTGGTCAATGGGATTGCGCGTCATTGGAATGGTAAAGATAAATTCCCTGTTAGCCTTGGAATTATTCCTTTAGGCTCTGCCAATGATTTTGTCTTTGCGCTTGGATTGCCACTGGATTTGAATGGAGCCGCGCAGATTATTGCAAATGGCAGAACTAAATCCGTTGACCTTTGCAAATGCAACGAGCGTTTTTTTCTCAATAATTCAGGGGGCGCTCTTGAACCCTATGTGACGACTAGGCACGAGCGCATCCATTGGATCAAAGGCACGGCTCGTTATTTAGTTGCTGCAGTGTGGGCAATCATGGATAAGCCCCAATGGCAGGGCGAACTTAATTGGGATGGCGGCGAATATAGCGGACCACTTTCGTTGGTCTCTGTTGGAAACGGTCGTCGCACTGGCGGATTTTTCATGACGCCGCACGCTGATCCGTTCGACGGAAAGTTGACGTTAGCTTTTGGTTATCGTAGCACCCGTCTCGGACTTTTTGGCGCGTTGCCGCGCGCTTTCAAGGAAGACAAAGGCAATTATGTTGAAATGGATGGCATGTGTGAAATCCATTGCACTCATTTGCATATTCATCTCGATAAACCTTCGCCAGCCCATGCGGACGGCGAACTATTCGATGATTGGTTAACAGATTTTGATTATCAAATTTATCCTGGCGCAGTGCCGGTGTTGATTCGATAACGGTGGGGCAGTGGAGTTCCAAAAGAAACCGCGCTTAACCCCAAACGAGATCAGATTGTTGAGCCTGATTGGCTTTGTGGCCCTGATCGTCATCAGTGTACTGATTGGCGTTAATATCGGACTCAGTCGCTCGGTGGAAGGCGGAGGCGAGTTTTATTCGGCGTGGAACGGCGCGCGGATGTTTTTATTCAATCATGTCAATCCGTATAACCTCGACGTTGCTCAGCAAGCACAGCAATTAGCATATGGTCATGCAGCATCTAACGGACAAAATCCTTATTATTTAACCATTCCTTTTTTTCTTCTTCCGGTTTATTTCCCCTTTGCACTCATCTCTGATTCGTTGTTTGCTTTATTCCCATCCAAGTTTGTTGTTGACCCCAGCATTGTGCGCGGCTTGTGGATGATTTTAAATGAATGTGCTTTGCTTGCGACTGCATTTTTGGTCCCGCGTTTGATCGAGTGGTCGCCGCGCAGGTTTTTTTTGATTGCATTTTTTCTGCTCTCGATTTTTTCTTTTTATTCTGTTTCTGCATTATTGGATGGCACGCCCGCGATTTTGTTGTGCCTTCTTTATTTTGGAATTCTTTTTGCCTTGCAAAACCAACGGGACGAATTGGCGGGCGCATTACTGGTGCTGGCCTTCTTTAGATGGGAAGTTGGTCTATTGTTTTTAATGCTGGTGTTTTGGCGCGTTTATTCCGAGAAGAGATCCGCGTCTTTAACGGATTCGGAATGTTGGTGGTTGTGCTTTTGATTCTGTCGTTTTTGATGGAACCTAAATGGATCATTCCATATTTACAGTCTTCGCTGACTGATCTTCGCGCTAATTATGGATTCACTTCCGGCGCGATTCTCCTTCGTCTTTGGCCAACATTTGATACGCGTTTCCTGTGGATCATTCCGGTTGGCCTGATCATTTTATTGGGTTTTGAATGGTACGCATCCCGTGGGCACGATTTCCACCGCTTTATTTGGACATGTTGTCTAACTCTTGCCGTAACTCCTCTCCTTGGCTTTCGCACCGACCTAAGCAATCTAGTAGTTCTCTTTCCAGGTTTGGCATTGATTTTTGCTACAGTAGCTGAGCGCTGGCGTCACGGATATTGGTTGGATGGCTTGCTTTATTTAATCGTCCTTCTGCTTCCATGGGGATTTTTTATTCGCAGTCTTATTTTTCAAAGCCAGTTCTATCAGGATTTGCTTTCTCTTTTCTTTCCCGTTTTCATAATTGCTGGTTTATACTGGACGCGCTGGTGGTTCATTCATCCGCCGCGCACTTGGCTGGATTATCTTCGCTCATCCAGTTCGTAAAGAAATGCATTTATGACTTGGCGCAATTATCTTCTCCTTGCATTCCTCGGCTTGATTGTTTCTTTATTCTTTGCGCATTTCGAGCCGTTTCCCGGCTATCTTGATTCCGATTATTACTTTGGCGGCGGCATTCAACTCGCGCAAGGCAAGGGTTTCATCGAGCCGTATGTTTGGAATTATCTTGATGATCCGCAATCCTTGCCGCATCCTTCCCATAGTTACTGGATGCCGCTCGCGTCCATTGTCGCCGCGGCGGGCATGGTTGTGTTGCATCAAACTACTTATGCTGCTGGTCGTCTTGGATTTTTAGTATTTGCAATGCTCGTGCCGGTAGTTACTGCGGCTTTGGCTTATGCCTTTTCAAAACACCGCGATCTTGCCGTTGTATCGGGTCTGCTTGCTGTTTTCTCTATCTATTATGCGCCGTTTATTCCTGTCTCGGATAACTATGGAATCTATATCGTATTGGGTGGCTTGTATTTTTTAGTTCGCATGGATCACCAGCCTCGCACATATTTATTCCTTGGATTGATCGCTGGTCTTTTAACTCTTGCTCGCAGTGACGGACTCCTTTGGATTGGCTTGACTGTTCTGCTTATTGTTTGGCGTTTCATCTCTGACCGTAAAATGGGCGCGGCCGCGAATAATCTTGTCCTCGCTTTGATTGGCTTCTTCCTTATCATGGGACCGTGGTTTTGGCGTAATGTTCAAATTTATGGAACGCTCCTTGCTCCCGGTGGACATTATTTGCTTTGGCTGAAGAACTATGATGAAACCTTTGCGTATCCAGCCAACCAACTGACTATGCAATCCTGGTTAGCACAGGGATGGCAAAATATTCTCAGTGTTCGTTTGGACGCTTTGAGAATTAATTTCCTCAACGCTTTTGCCGCCCAGGGCGGAATTTTTCTCTTTCCATTTATTTTGGTTGGAATCTGGCTATATCGCAAAGATGAACGCGTTCAATTTGCATTGTTAGCTTGGCTTGGACTTTTATTTGTTATGACGTTCATCTTTCCGTATGCTGGGCCGCGTGGCGGATTCTTTCATTCAGGCGCGGCGCTCCAATCTGTATGGTGGTCGCTCGCACCACTGGGTCTGGAGTCCGCTATCGGCGCGGGGCGGAAGCGAGGTTGGTTCACGCCGCAAGCATTCAATGTCTTTCGTGTCGCGTTGGTCGGCGTCGCAGTTTTGATGACAGGCTTTATTTTTTACATTCGTGTTCTCCCTGGTTGGGGAGAAGATGAACAAATTTATCCGAAGGTGGAAGCGATGCTTCAGCAAAATGGCATTGAACCAACGGATGTTGTAATGGTTCGCAATCCTCCCGGCTATTATTTGATGACCGGGCGTTCGGCGATTGTGATTCCATATGGTGACGAATCTTCTTTATTAGCTGTCGCTATTCACTTCCATGCGCGCTTTGTAGCGATCGAGGCCGCAGGTGCATCCGGTCCAATTGAAACGATTTTTAACAGCAAAGGCGATTCGTCCCTTCGCTTCCTGGGTGAAATTAATGAGCCAAATAATGAAACACGAATCTTTGAAATCCAACCTTGATCTAAAACGGCGCGATCTATTGATTCTTTTTGGCGCTACCATTTTGGGCGCGGGCATTTATTTGATAACCAGCGCGCTGATCTATCAAATCGGTTTTCCGCTGGATGATTCATGGATTCATCAAACCTATGCGCGCAATCTTGCTCTTCATGGTCAATGGGCATTTCAACTCGGACATCCATCTGCAGGTTCAACCGCGCCGCTTTGGACGTTTCTGCTTGCGATTGGTTATTGGTTGGGTCTCGCTCCATACTTTTGGACGTATCTCATCGGCGGTTTGACTCTCTTTGGGCTTGGAGTTTTAACGGAAGCAACGGCTCGAAGCCTTCTTTCGACCTATCGTCCGCGCGTTCCGTGGGTTGGATTATTTTTTGTCGCTGAATGGCATTTTCTTTGGGCGGCGATGTCGGGTATGGAAACGTTGCTCGATGCTTTATTATTGACAGGCGTTTTGGCCTTGCTGATGACCGGCTCGCGTCGCTACTTGACCATGGGCTTGCTGACTGGTTTAAGCGTCTGGGTTCGCCCTGATGGCTTGACTCTGCTTGCTCCTGTCATTCTGACCATTCTCCTTATCGATATGTCCAACAAAGACAAATTCAATTCCATTGTTCGTTATCTGATCGGCTTTGGCACGTTTTTTGTTCCATATCTCCTTTTCAATCTTTGGCTTTCCGGTACGCCGATGCCCAATACTTTTTATGCCAAGCAAACTGAATATGCATTTTGGCAATCTCAACCTTTTCTTTATCATTTAGGAGTTTTGTTCGTTCAAGTCTTTACGGGACCGGGTGTTATTCTCCTACCGGGGATTATCGGCTGGGCTGTTTTGTCCATCCGCCGCCGTGATTGGGCTTGCCTATCATCCATGCTATGGTGCGGTGGTTATCTCTATTTATACATTTCACGACTACCTGCTTACCAACACGGACGTTATCTTATGCCAGCTATGCCGATTTTGTTCTTATTTGGTCTGCTGGCATTCTTTGAGTTTGTAAAATCTAATCTATTGAAACGTTATCATTGGCTGGCACAAACAGTCTGGCAAGTTAGTTTGGTGTTAGTGACGCTTGGCTTTGTCGCGCTTGGCGCGCGCGCTTACGGAGAAGATGTGGGTCTGATAGAATCGGAGATGGTGGTGACTGCCAAATGGGTCGCGCAAAATGTTCCGCCCAATGCAATCATTGCAGCCCATGATATTGGCGCGCTGGGCTATTTCGATCACCATCAATTGATTGACTTGGCGGGCTTGGTGTCGCCGGAGGTGATTCCGTTTATCCGCGACCAGACGCGTTTGGCGGCATATCTAAATCAGCGTGGAGTAAGTTATTTGATCGCGTTCCCGGATTTTTATCCGGACATGACGCGAAGCACGCCGATTGTCTTTAGCAGTGGAGGCAGGTTCGCTATTGAGGCGGGTCAGACGAATATGGCTGTTTATCGTTGGATATCCCCTTAATCGGTTAAAATTGACTATGTATACGTGCTATACTAAATAGCATCTACTTGCGAGTTTGGGATGAAGAAAATTACATTACTCATTGTGGATGATCATCCATTATTCCGACAAGGCGTTGTGGACGCGCTGACGTTGGAATCGGATCTGAAAGTGGTTGGACAATCAGCAAGTGGATCTGATGCCCTGGAGTTGATTCGTTCCCTAAAGCCAGCCGTCGCTGTGCTTGATGTGAATTTACCGGGAATCAATGGGCAACAGATCACTCATCAGGTTACGCAGGAAAAGCTGCCTACTCGTATTCTCCTGGTCACGGGATATGATGATGTTGAACAGGCTTTGCATGCGGCTCTTGCCGGTGCAGCCGCCTATTGTTCGAAAAATATTGAACCACAAAATTTAATTCAGATGATCCGCGAAGTTGCTGATGGTAAGTTTATATTTGGTTCACGGATTTTGAATCGGCATGAATTGGATGTTTGGATAAATGAACAAATGGATGGCACGCGTCGTTCATACAGTGAACCCGGAAGCCCGTTTCACCCACTTTCCGAGCGGGAGATGGAAGTGCTTGAATGTGTTGTAAAAGGCATGAGTAATAAGGAAATTGCTGGCTTGCTAGGCATCAGTCATCAAACGGTCAAGAATCACGTAACCTCGATATTGCGGAAATTCGGTGTAGAAGACCGTACGCAGGCGGTTGTTTATGCTTTGAAACTTGGCTGGGTGCAATTGAAAAATTCAGAAAGAAGACTTCAGTAAAAAAATATAATTAGTAAGGATGATGAACATGACGGATGAGACCATTAATGTCCAGGCCGAGTTGGAGGAAACTCAACGGGCTTTGCGCGAGATCACTCTGATGATCGAACAGAGTCAAGGTGAGTTATCCAAGCTTGCTCAACGAAATGCGGCGATCACAGCGCATCTTCAGCAAATTCAAAATCAAACTGGCCAGGCTTCAGCACAGGATATTCGAATGGCTTATGATTCTGCGTTGGATGCGCAGCAGCGCCTTTTTGTTATCCGCGGGCAATTGGAAAAGCTCCAAAGCGATAAAAACCATTTGGAGAAATATAAACTTGCGCTAAGTCAGATAGGCTCTGGGGTAAAAACGGACGGCGAATCTGCTTCGGGCGAGGGAAAAACTCCATCAAGCGGAATCGAAATGGTTGTCAACGCGCAGGAGGCGGAACGCCAAAGACTTTCGCGTCAGATGCACGATGGGCCGGCACAAGCCATGTCGAACTTTATTTTGCAAACCGAAATTGCGATGCGTCTTCTGGATGTGGATCCGGCTCAGGCAAAAGAAGAACTGGGAAACCTTAAAGCCGCGGCTATGGGAACTTTTCAAAAAGTCCGTAACTTTATCTTTGAATTGCGTCCGATGATGCTAGATGATTTAGGCTTGGTTCCCACCATCCGTAAGTATGTGGATGCGCTCAAGGAACAGACTGGATTAGATGTCAGCCTAACGATTACCGGAAATGAGCGCCGTCTTGAGCCATATTTGGAAGTGATGATATTTCGCGCGGTGCAGGAGCTTCTTGGGAATGCTGCTCGTCACAGTCAGGGTTCGATAGTGAAGATTTTGTTAGATATGGGAAACGAAATGATACGCGTAAGTGTGGACGATAACGGAAAAGGTTTTGATTCCGAATCTGTTCTTCATGGAAAGAGTTCTCGGTTTGAAACTCATCCGCGAGCGGGCGGAGATGTTAGGAGGCGTGTTTGATATAGACAGTTCGGTAGGAAAGGGCGCCCGAGTTTCTTTTTCCATTCCTGTTCATGGATGATTCATGGATGATTTAGGAAAGATTACAAAAATCTCAGCCTAACATAATTGTTAGAACTATACCTTGATTATTTTTTGGATTTTGCTATAATATAACCAACCTTGGATGGCCTCCAGGGAAACCATAAAGAAAGGAGAATATATTCCTATGTTGTTCGCCCCGAAAGAAAAGGGCCAGGGTCTGGTTGAGTATGCGTTAATTCTTGTTTTGGTTGCTATTGTTGTTATCGCGGTCTTGATGGTCTTGGGCCCGATCATCGGCAACGTGTTTAGCTCAATCAACAGTAGCCTCTCTGGTGTGTAAAGTTGATTGCTCCCTGTGAGCGGATGGGACTCTGTCGGTTTGACAGAGTCCCATTTTTTTCCATCATGTTTTTGCTATTTTCCTGTATAATGAATGTGATATAAATTTGTTACTATTGCTTGAGAGGAGAACTATATGCGTCGTGGGCGAATTCTCATCTTTGTAATATTGATTGTGGTCATCGGCTTGATCGTCGCGTTCGTCGCGATTCGTCAGTTGGCGGCTTCGTCATCACAAACAGCGGCCCCTGTGAATGTGGACGTTTATGTCGCTGGACAGAATATTCCGCAGGGAGGCAAAATTACTGCGGATGTATTGGCTACTAAGACTCTGCCACAGAACTTGGTAACTGCAGACATGTACACAACAGACCAAAAGTCTGACGTCCTCAATAACAAGATTGCCGCCATTCCTTTGTCGCAGGGAACATTTATCACAAAAGGGGCAATTTCTGACGCTTCACAGGCGGTGTCAATTCCAGGTCCATCATGGGCGGCAGTTATCCCGACCGGCATGGTAGCGGCGTCCATTCCAACGACACGTTTTTCCTTGGCGGCTTATGGCGTTGCGGACGGCGCACATGTTAATGTGAATGCCTGTTTCCAGTTCGTGGATATTGATGCTGGTTTTCAATCCATATTGCCAAACCATACTGCCATACTCACTGGCACGGGCGCTACTTCAGCAGGTGCTGCACCTACACTTTCGTTGGGCGTCAACTCGGCCGGTGCAGCTAGTACACAGGGACGTGTTGAACTTGAACCTTCGCTTCAGCAACCTAATTATGTTGTGCCATCTGAGGCTCAACGCGCTCGTACGGTTTGCCAGACGATTTTGCAGGATGTGGTCGTGATGAAGGTCGGAAACTTTCCTTTAGTATCATCGAACCAGACTGCAGCGCAACAGCAACAGATCCAACAACCGGCACAGCAGCAGGCAGCCGCTTCGGTTGCGCCCGATCTCGTCACGTTAATTGTTTCACCTCAAGATGCAGATATGCTTGATTACATGGTTTATACCAATGCCCAAATTACTTTGGCTTTGAGAAACGCAACTGACCAATCTCGGCAGGCAACCAATGCGATTACATTGCAGTTTGCGCTTAGCCAATATAATATTCCAGTCCCAGCCAAATTGCCGTACGGCACCCAGCCTCGTGTTGATGCTTTGACGCAGCCGACCCTGCCCAACGATGCTACACCAGTGCCAGCCAAATAAATAACAAAGTGGACATTTAGATTTAGAGGAAAAGCATGGCCGATAAGATACGAGTTCTGATTGTCGATGATGTTGCAGATACTCGTGAAAATGTACGCAAATTGCTTCAATTTGAGTCGGATGTTGACGTTGTCGGCGCTGCGCGATCCGGAAAAGAGGGTATTCAGCTTTCTCAGGAGCTTGATCCGGATGTTGTGCTGATGGATATCAATATGCCTGATATTGACGGTATTTCTGCCACAGAATCTATTCGCCAGAAATCACCTCATATTCAGGTCATTATCCTGTCTGTTCAAAACGATCAGAACTATATGCGTCGGGCTATGCTGGCTGGAGCGCGCGATTTCCTGGCGAAACCCCCAATTGGTGATGAGTTGATATCCGCTATTCGACGCGCGGGCGAAATGGCGCGTAGTGAGCGGAGCAAGAGCACTCAAGTGAGAATGCCCTCTAATATATCTGGTGCAGGGCAGATCGCCGGACCTGGTATGGTTGGCTTTACTGAGGGAAAAATTATTACAATCTATAGTCCCAAAGGCGGAACCGGTCGCACGACCATTGCCGTAAATCTGGCGATAGCTTTACATAACGAGGATATGCGCGTCGTCTTGGTGGACGCAAATCTGCAATTTGGCGATGTGGCGGTCTTTGTAAACGAACAGGGGAAAAATACCATTCTTGATATTGCCCCGCGTGTCGGTGAGTTGGATCCTGATATCGTTCAGAGTATTATGATTAAGCACGAGCCATCTGGGATTCATGTTTTAGCGGCGCCTCAGCGTCCCGAAATGGCTGAAAAAATATCGGCCGCTCAATTCTCCGCGGTATTGGAATATTTGAAACAGTTATATTCCTATATAGTGGTGGACACCGCTTCTAACCTAACGGACATAACACTTGCGGCAATTGACGCAAGCGATGTGATTGTGCTTGTTACGACCCAAGATATACCTGCCATAAAGAATGCGCGTTTGTTCCTGGATTTATCTCAAACTATGGGCGTTATGCGGGAACGCATCATCTTTACAATAAATCGCTACGATAAACGTATTGCCATCACTCCAGAACGGATTGGCGAGAATCTTAAGCAGGAAGTCAAAGTAGTTATTCCGCTTGACGAACGAGTGGTTATTCCGGCGGTCAATCGAGGCGTTCCTTTCATGTTGGATAACAAATCTCAGCCGGTAGCAAGAGGGGTGTTTAATCTTGCCGAGGCTGTACGTGCCCAAATCGCGGCACTTAAATCTCAAGAAACAACTGTTGGTAAACGTTAAGGAGAGATGAATGTCATTACTTAAACGTATCGAACAAGGCGGTCAACAAGGGCAGGGCTCCACACCTTCCCAGCCTGCGGATGGCGGAGCGCAGGGTGGAAATGGAGATAGTTCCCGTCTTTCATCTCTTCAAGCCCGCCGAGTCAGCGCACCCATTACTTCCCCGCAAGCCGGTTCTTATTTTGATTTAAAAACCCGCGTCCAAAATAAATTGCTTGCTGAACTTGATCCTTCTATTGACCCCACAAAGACCGACGAGGTTCGTAAAACAATCCAGGATCTTTTTGAGCAAATATTTAACGGAAGAAAATATCGTTCTTTCTCGACCTGAACGAGCACGCCTTTTTGAACAGATCGCGGCTGAAATTCTCGGACTGGGTCCACTGCAACCGCTTCTGGAAGATGACAGCATTACTGAAATCATGGTGAATGGTGCCAAGAATATTTATGTTGAACGCAAAGGCAAAGTTCATCGCGTGCCTGTGACGTTTGAAAATAATGATCATGTCTTGCGAATCATAGATCGCATTGTTGCTCCTTTGGGCCGTCGTATTGATGAATCCAGTCCTTATGTTGATGCACGTTTGGCGGACGGCTCCCGCGTCAATGCTGTAATTTCTCCGATTTCGCTGGTCGGACCTGTTCTAACCATTCGTAAGTTCTCCAAGAATCCAATCACCGTTGACCAATTGATTCAATTTGGGTCGGTTACCCAGGAAGCAATCCACTTCTTAAAAGCCTGTGTGGAAGCGCGGCTGAACATTGTAATTTCCGGTGGTACCGGTTCGGGAAAAACCACGCTGTTGAATGTATTATCGGGCTTTATCCCGGGCGATGAACGTATCATAACTATTGAGAATGCCGCAGAATTGCAATTGCGTCAGGAGCATGTTGTTACACTTGAATCCCGTCCGCCCAATATCGAAGGACGCGGCGAAATCACGATCCGGGATCTGGTTATTAACTCCCTTCGTATGCGCCCTGAACGTATTATCGTGGGCGAGTGCCGCGGCGGCGAAACGCTGGACATGTTGCAAGCTATGAACACGGGGCATGATGGCTCAATGACAACAGCACACGCCAACAGTCCGAGAGATGCAATCGCGCGTATCGAAACCATGTGTTTGATGGCTGGTATGGAATTGCCTGTCAAGGCTATTCGTGAGCAAGTTGCTGGCGCAGTAGATTTGATTTGCCAGGTGTCGCGTATGAGAGATGGAACTCGTAAAGTGACCAACATTTGTGAAATCAGCGGCATGGAAGGTGATGTTATCACAATGACTGATATCTTTACCTTTGAACAGACAGGTTTTGAAAATGGTCAAGTGATGGGTCGGATACGCCCGACCGGCTTGCGTCCGAAATTTATGGATAAGATTGATGCAGCGGGCATCCATCTGCCTCCGTCCATCTTTGGCATCGGCGAGCGGCGCCGTTTATAGACACTGAATATGCAAAAGGTAGCTGGTTAAATGATGGCATGGATAGTTGTTGGTGGCGGAATCATCCTGATCATACTTTTGATCATCGGGATGGTTGTTTCTTCTTCAAGCGAGTGGTCGTTTGTTGAACAGCGCCTCGGTCAATATCTCGATGATGATAAAGCGGCTGCCGAACGTCAGGCCCAGAACACCGCTCTGACGGAATGGGTTTCCAAACGCGTCGAACGGACCTCCTTTGGCGAACGTATCAGCCGCAACTTGGCGCGCGCGGATCTAAAATTCAAAGCGGGCGAATACGTTGCTTTGATTGTAATAGCGATTGTTGGTGTTGGGGCGATTGCATGGTTGCTTGGCGGTCGAAGCCCAATATCTTTCTTAATCGGAGCGGTAATTGGTTATTTCATTCCCGGATTTTATGTTCGCCAACAACAAAGCAAGCGTTTGACCAAATTTAATGATCAATTGTCTGATATGCTCAACCTGATGGTGAATGGCCTGCGTGCTGGGTATTCCACTATGCAGGCGATGGAAGCGGTCAGCAAGGAACTTCCTTCTCCGATTTCGGACGAATTCCACCGCGTTGTGCAGGAAATGCAGGTTGGTATTCCAATGGAAGGCGCTCTCGAAAATCTCTTGCGCCGTATTCCCAGCGAGGACTTGGATTTTGTTGTCACTGCTGTCAATGTTCAACGTGAAGTCGGTGGGAATCTTTCTGAGATTCTGGATACCATTTCATTCACCATTCGAGAACGTGTTAAGATCAAGGGCGAAATACGCGTAATGACAGCTCAAGTCCGTACTTCCGGCGCAGTCCTGTCTATGGTGCCTGTATTCTTAACTTTATTGCTTTGGTTCATTGATCCGGGTTACCTAATGTCATTTCTTGATGACGGTCCGATTTGCGCAGCGGCAATTGTTGCGGTCATTTTGATTTTGATCGGGCTGGGCTATTTTATTATGATGCGTATTGCAGATATCGAGGTGTGACATGGCGAGTATTTTGATTTGGGCGATAATCATCCTGGTCGTTGTGGTAAGCGCAATCGCGTTGATTGTAGCGGGTATTGGCGCAACCCGTGGTAACCAGGAAGACGATCCATTGATGGCGCGCTTGGCAGAGGCAACTGAACGCGGCGAAGTGGTGTCCTCTCTTGAACAAATCGAAATGCAACAACCCTTTAGTCAGCGCGTTCTATTGCCGTTGCTCCGCTGGGTCGGCGAATTTTCGACTCGCTTTACTCCGCAGAAGGCGCTGGAAGATACTGCTAAGAAAATCGAGTTAGCTGGTAACCCCGGACGTATTGATGCTGCAACGTTGCTTGCTTCGCGGTTCGTGTTTGCGGCTATGTTTGGCGGAGTGCTGCTTCTGCTCGCGTTATTCTCCCACAACTGGCCATTGATCCGGATTTTTATTGTGGTGGTGCTCTTTACCGCCCTGGGATTTTTCTTTCCGCAATTGCTACTTCAAAGTCGTATTAATGCACGCCAAAAGGATATTCGCAAGGCAATGCCAGATGCTCTCGATTTGCTAACCATTTGCGTAGAAGCAGGTCTTGGCTTTGATGCAGCCATGTCTAAAGTCAGCGAGAAATGGGAGACTCAGCTTTCCGTTGCTTTGTTGCGTGCGATCCGAGAAATTCAATTAGGCAAGCCGCGTCGCGAAGCGCTGAAGAACATGTCGGATCGGATTGGCATTCCTGAAATGACAAGTTTTGTGGCAGCCGTGATTCAAAGTGAAATTTTGGGTGTCAGCTTGGCAAAGGTTTTACGTATCCAATCGGACCAGATGCGCGTCAAGCGCCGACAGCGTGCGGAAGAGGAAGCACATCAAGCCCCGATCAAAATGATTATACCGATGGCGTTACTTACTTTTCCTTCGATCTTTATCATTTTGCTAGCCCCGGCCGGCATGCAAATTCAACATTCTCTTTTCAAATGAATTTTCATGTTTAGTGGGGATTTTGGGGATGAACACTTCCCTGGCTTATTATTTGTATAGGTTTGCGTGGGGTAGTTTGGATTTAATTTTCCCGCCGACTTGCGGAGGATGCGGCAAGCTAGGTTCGCGGTGGTGTCGAGATTGCCAGAGCAAAATTCAAAATCTTGTTGAGCCTGTTTGTGAAATCTGCGGAATCTCAATGGATGTTCCGGGGCTTTGCGCGGACTGTCAGCGGGTGCGGCCTCGATATCGCATTCTCCGCTCATGGTCAATATTTGAGGATCCCATCCGCAACGCGCTGCATAGACTTAAATATCGCCGCGACATGGCTCTGGGAGACACGCTCGCCGCACAATTATCGGATTTTGCGTTGAGTTTGAAATGGCCCGTGGATATGATTATCCCGGTTCCGCTTGGTAAAAAACGATCTCAAGAACGAGGTTATAATCAGGTTAGCTTGATCGCGCGTCCACTTGCGTTGGCAACTGGCATAGCCTTCGCTCCTGATGCCTTGAACCGAGTTCGCGAAACCCGATCTCAAGTTGGGTTGACAAAGGCAGAGCGCCGCGCGAACGTGAGCGGAGCATTTCAGGCCCAGGGGACGCGCGTGAAAGGCCGGATTATTTTATTGATGGACGATGTTGCGACAACTGGATCCACTCTTTCCTCCTGTTCCGAGGCGCTTAATGCCGCGGGTGCGCGGGACGTTTTTGCTCTGACGGTATCTCGCGCGCTGGCTCATCATGGATTGAATAACGTCTGACTGGTAAGCAGTTTGGTAAAAATCTCTATTCGTAATAAGGAGGCTTTGTATGGCAATTCAAGTGGATGTTCAAACGCGAAACATTCGAATGACTGATCACATCAAAGACCACGTTGAAAAGAAAGCCGGGAAGCTGGATCATTACTTGCCTGCCATTGAGGAGGCGTATGTGGAATTGACCTATCACAAATCGGCGCGCAACGCAGTGGATCGCAATGTGGCGCAGATCACAGTGCGCGGCAAAGGATTGTTGCTGCGCACGGAAGAACGCGCTGACGAGGCGTTGATTGCCTTTGATTCCGCGGTCGATAAATTACAACGGCAGATTGATCGCTATAAGGGCAAGCATTACCATGGCCGCGGTGATGGTCGTTCCGTGAGTGAGGTGGATGAGACTGCAGCACCGGTGGATGAGACCGGCGAATTACCTCCGCTGATCGCACGCCGCAAGCAATTCCGCATTCTGCCGATGAACGAACTGGAAGCGGTGGAACAAATGAAATTGCTTGGGCACGATAATTTCTTTATCTTCTACAATGCAGATACCAGCAAGATCAATGTGCTCTATCATCGCCGTGACGGCTCATACGGTTTGATTGAGCCTGAGATTGGCTAGAAAACATCAAGAAGTGTAGCATTCAGCAAAGCCCAACCAAACGGTTGGGCTTTGTATGTTGATACAACGAATAGAAACTGCTATTCATTTTCATCATCTAATCTTTTTTGATAATCCAAACCGATTAATGCTATGAGCAGAATGAGCCAGGCTGCAATCTGTGCGGCGCGGAGACCACCGAGTATCAAGATGCTATCGCCGCGAAAACCTTCGATGACGAGACGGCTTGCGGCAGTTAATGCAACAAACAACAGAAATTCAAATCCGGGCTTGGAGGTTGGCTTTTGACTTCAGAATTCAGGACCAAAGTCAAGAGTGATGCAATAATTTCGTAAATTTGTGTTGGATGTCGCAACGCACCCCATTGTTCAATGGCCCAGGGAACGCTTGTCTCTTTGCCAAACGCTAAGCCTGAAGCTAAATGTGAGAATGCAATTCCAATAGCCAATGTAGCAAGAAGTGGAGTCAACGCATCAAGTGAATACCAAAGCGGAAGATGGACGTGTCGCCCATATACAAAAGCTGTAATGACCGCAATGACCAGTCCACCCCATTGGTCGAATAATGCGGTATTAAGTGAGAAAATACTTACCAAGCTTTGCAAGAAGGTTGGAAGATTCTCAAGGGTATAAAGCAGTCGTCCGCCGACAATAAAGCCAACCAGACTGACAAGCAGAAGGTTGCTGAGCGAATCAAGGTTTACATGGTAGTGCGGCGCGCGGCGTTCTGATAAGGTTAAACCGATCCATGCGGCAAGAATGATTAGAATGAGATCGCGCGGCGGTGCAAAAATGCTCTGGAACAAAGACAATATATTCATTTGAGGATTTCTTCGATGTTCGTGCGAATTAACACCTCAGACATCGGTCCGCCGACGACGACTTCTTTGATGACGCCATCGCGTCCAATAAAAAAGGAGGTTGGCAAAGAGCGCAGTTCGTAGAGGTCAGAGGCTTCGCCATTGATGTCAAGTAGAATGGGAAAGGTAATGCCGTACTGTTTTACGAATGGCACAATGGCATTTGGATCGTCTTGAACTGTGGAATTCACGCCAAGTACAATTAACCCTTGATTTTGATATTCCTGATATAACTTTTCGATAGTTGGCATTTCGGCGCGGCAGGGCGGACACCAAGTCGCCCAGAGATTGATCAGCACAGCTTTTCCGCGATAGTCCGTTAGTTCGATGGACTGACCATCGGATGTTTCGAGTTTGAAATCAGGCGCGAGAAATCCTTTTTGTGGGGCAGGAATGCGTCCGGCAGTCGCAGAATTTGTTTTGTCGGCGCTGGCGAAAATCCATACCAGGCCGGCCAGTAAAATAACCGCATACAGAGAACGTCGAAGAATCGGTTGCATAAGTTTGTTTTTTGTACTACACTACTATTGTTTGCATTCGTAGGCTATATCTTACTATGCTTTTCACGGATTCAGTTTATATTGGTGTTGATTTGATCTCGGGGCGGAAGGCTTTGACTTACGTCGCGCTGGATCATGATTTAAATCTGGTTGCCTTCGCGGATGCAAAAGTGGAAGAAACATTGTCGTTTCTGGCCGGGCAAAAATCAGCAATGGTTGCAATCAATGCACCGTCGAGCGTTAATCATGGCGTTGTAAAAAAGGATTTTCGAACGGAAAGTTTTACGTCGCATTCCATGCGCAGCATAGAGATGCGCGTTGCTGAATATGAATTACGCCAGCGAGGGATTGCCGTTAGGGGAACGGATGTCAAAGAATCGCTGTGCACGGCCGGAGTCCGCGCGGGATTCGCTTTCTATAAGAAGTTATCCAAACTCGGATTTCGAAGCATATCCCGAAGATGACTCGCCGCATCAATGGTTGGAAACCAATTCATATGCGTGCTTCTGCGTTTTGCTCGGCGTTCATCCGCTTCCAAAATCGACTTTGGAAGGACGGCTTCAACGTGAGTTGTTATTGTACGAACTCGGACTGCGAATTCGTGATCCAATGATTTTCTTTGAAGAGATCACGCGCCACAAATTGATGAACGGGCTTTTGCCATTCGAACTTGTGCATTCGTCTTCGCAGTTGGATGCAATGGTTGCGGCTTACACGGCGTGGCAAGTAATGCAAAAGCCCGCAGATGTAATTCGGCTTGGACATCGGCTGGAGGGTTTTATCACACTGCCGGTATCTGCAATGAAAGAAAAATACTAATCGAGGAGAACTATGTTAACAGAAGACTTGCAAGTACGTGCGATCAATACCATTCGTTTCCTTTCCGCGGATGCGGTGCAGAAAGCGAATTCGGGTCATCCCGGGCTTCCAATGGGCGCCGCCGCGATGGCTTTTACTTTGTGGACGCGTCATCTGCACCACAATCCGCACAACCCCAAATGGGCTGGCCGCGACCGTTTCGTATTATCCGGCGGGCACGGTTCGATGTTGTTGTATTCGCTTCTACATCTAACCGGTTATGATCTTTCGCTCGACGAGATTAAAAGCTTTCGTCAATGGGGGAGCAGGACGCCGGGTCATCCTGAGTATGGATTGACGGCTGGAGTCGAGACGACCACTGGTCCGCTCGGTCAGGGTTTTGCGACGGGTGTTGGCATGGCGATTGCGCAGGCGCACATGGCCGCGACTTACTCGCCAGATCTGTTCGATCATTACATTTATGCCATCGTGACCGACGGCGATTTGATGGAGGGCGTTGCATCGGAAGCCGCGTCGCTGGCGGGGCATTTGCAATTGGGACGATTGGTCTATCTTTATGATGATAACCATATCTCAATTGATGGGTCAACGAATTTGGCCTTCACGGAAGATCGCGCCGCGCGCTTTGAAGCATATGGGTGGCATGTTCAGAAAGTGGAAGACGGTAACGACGTCGAAGCGATTGACCGAGCTATTCAAATCGCCAAAACAGATCAACGCCCATCATTGATTTGCGTTCGCACCACGATTGGCTTTGGCGCGCCAAATCGTCAGGGAACATCCAAGGCGCATGGTGAGCCGCTTGGCGATGAAGAATTAAATGCCGCCAAGAAAAATCTTGGTTGGCCTTTGGAACCGCGCTTCTTGATTCCCGACAACGTGCAGGAATTTTTTCGTGAAGCCATTGAGCGGGGGCGGAAGGTTGAAGAGGAATGGAAGAAAAAATTCGACGAATATAAACAATCTAGTCCCGATAAGGGTGCAGAACTCGAAAGGCGATTGGCGGGTAAGTTGCCAAAGGGTTGGGAGTCGGCTTTGCCAACTTTTTCAGTTGATCCCAAAGGGATGTCCACGCGAGTGGCGTCAGGCAAAGTAATCAACGCGTTGGCGGCAAAGCTTCCTGAACTCATCGGCGGTTCGGCTGACTTGGCGCCATCGAACAACACAAAGATTGACGGTAGTCCTGATTTTCAAAAGGAGAGTTATCAAGGCCGCAACTTTCATTTTGGCGTGCGTGAACACGCGATGGGCGCGGTGTTGAACGGTATGAATCTTTATGGAGGCGTGATTGCCTATGGCGGAACCTTCCTCATCTTTTCCGATTATATGAAACCAGCAATTCGGATTTCCGCGCTATCGCACATTCCATCCATTTTTGTTTTCACGCACGATAGTGTTGGCCTCGGCGAAGATGGTCCGACACATCAGCCGATTGAACATGTAGCCGCGTTGCGTGCTGTGCCGAACTTGACCGTTATTCGTCCTGCCGACGCGAACGAAACCGCGCAAGCCTGGAAGGTGGCGATTGAAAACCGTCATGGACCGATTGCGTTTGCCTTGACGCGTCAGAATGTTCCGATCTTCGAATCTTCGAACCATTCAGCGGTTGAGAAAGGCGCGTATGTTTTGAAAGATTTCGGCAAGAAAAAACCTGAATTCATCTTGATGGCGTCTGGATCAGAAGTGGGTTTGATTTACGATGCGGCCAAAAAACTTGAAGAGCAGGGACATAGTGTGCGCGTCGTGTCGTTCCCGTCTTGGGAATTGTTCGAGAAGCAGGATGCGGCTTATCGTGCGTCTGTATTGCCAAAAAAGATTTAGGCAAGGATCGCTGTTGAAGCCGGAGCCAGCCTCGGTTGGGACAAATACGTCGGTTCATCTGGAAGGATTATCGCGATTGATCGCTTCGGTGCATCGGCGCCGTATAAGGTCATTTTCGAAAAGCTTGGCTTTACTGTTGAAAATATCTTGGCACAGGCCAAGCCTCTGCTGCCGAAGAAAAAGATTGCTAGAAAAGTCAAAACGAAAAAATCGGCTAGGAAGAAAAAATGAAAATTGCCGTTGGATTTGACCACGGGGGTTTCCCGCTGAAACAAACCGTGCTGGAGACTGTGATGAACGCTGGTCACGAGCCGATTGATATGGGCACGAATAGCGCCGCGCCGGTGGACTTTCCTGACTTTGCTGAAAAAGTTGGTCGCGCGATTCAGAATGGCAAGGCCGAGCGTGGAATTATAGTTTGCGGTTCGGGTATCGGCGCGTGTATTGCCGCCAATAAAATGAAAGGCGTGTACGCTTCGATTTGCCATGATACGTATTCTGCCGCACAAGGCGTGAAGCATGATGATATGAATGTTCTATGTCTCGGCGGACGAGTTGTCGGACTGGAGCTTGCCAAATCGTTAATCACCGCTTTTCTTGATGCGCGTTATATGGGTAACGATCCCGGCGGCGAAAGACTGGCGAGACGAGTAAAAAAAATTCACAGAATGGAGAACGGCGAATCCGCTTCATAGTTTTATAGAGGTAGAAATGTCATCTCCCATTGAAAAATTAACATCGCTTGGACAATCCCTTTGGTTGGATAATATCCAGCGCCGGCAATTGGAAAACGGCGAACTCAAAGCCATGATCGAACGCGGCGACATCCGCGGCATGACTTCGAATCCGACCATCTTCAATAGCGCCATTTCAAAATCGAAGGATTATGATTCTGCGGTGGTGCCATTAGCATGGTCTGGCTGGGATGCTGAAAAAATATTCTGGGAACTTGCCATTGAAGATATCCGCGCTGCATGCGATTTATTCAGGCCGCTTTACGAAGAGACGAACGGCGGCGACGGCTACGTAAGCATCGAAGTCAGCCCAACGATTGCGCACGATACTGAAGTCACCACTGCTCAGGCGCAACAACTTTGGGCGCGCGTGGCTCGACCTAATCTTATGGTTAAAATTCCCGCCACCAAGCAGGGCGTGCCTGCCATTCGACGCGCAATTGCCGTGGGTGTCAATGTCAATGCTACACTGGTCTTCTCACTTAAACGATACGCGGAAGTGATGGAGGCGTATCTTGCGGGTCTGGAAGATCATGATGCCGCCGGACATTCCATTGATCATATTGCGTCGGTTGCTTCGTTTTTTGTTTCTCGCGTGGATACGAAGATTGATCCCAAGCTTCCGGAAGGTTCGCCTTTGCGCGGTCGAGCCGCGGTTGCAAATGTCAAACTTGCTTACGGCGAATTTATGAAAACCTTTGTGGGTCGCCGCTGGGAAAATCTTAAAGTCAAAGGTGCGCGCGTTCAACGTCCGTTGTGGGCATCCACCAGCACAAAGAATCCTGCGTATCCCGATACCCTCTATGTGGATAATCTGATCGGACCTGAAACAGTCAACACGGTTCCTCCTGCAACGCTCGACGCATTCCGCGATCACGGTGTTGCTTCAATAACTTTGATGCGCGATCTCGATGAAGCGCATGAAGCGGTTGCTCAAATCGAATCCGCGGGAATTTCAATGGATCAAGTCACACAAGAATTGGAAGATGAGGGAGTTAAGGCATTTGCAGACGCGTTCTCTCAATTACTGGCAACAATTGATGGAAGACGTAGGAACGCCGCTTCCGCTCTTGGACCTTTATCGGCTTCTGTTTCCAAACGGATATCTCAACTGCAATCGGATTCCGTTCCGGCGCGGTTATGGGCGCATGATCCAACTCTATGGACAAAAGATCCTGTTGGCCAAGCTGAAGTTAAAATCCGCATGGGCTGGATGGACTCGCCCGATAAGGCGCGCCAGCGATTGAAAGAATATCAAGCCTTTGTAAAGGAAATTCGCAAAGCGAAAATTGATCGCGTCTTGGTTTTGGGCATGGGCGGTTCATCGCTGACCGCGGAAGTTTTTAGTTCACTTCTCGCCGCGGCCCCCCACCAACTCCCCCCATTTTCGGAGAAAATGGGGGAGAGAAAGAGGGGGCTTGTCTCTAGCCATTTTAGATTCAACCGATCCTGCACAAGTGGCAAAAGCCGCGCAAGATTATCCACCGGATAAAAGCTTGTATATTGTTGCCAGCAAATCGGGCGGCACAGCCGAAGTAATGGCGAACTTCAATTACTTTTGGAAATTAAGTAAAAAAGATGGCTCGCGCTTTATTGCCACAACCGATCCCGGTACATCGTTGGAAGTATTGGCGCGCAAACGCGGATTCAGAAAAATATTCTCCGCTGATCCAGCGGTGGGCGGACGTTATTCCGCGTTGACGGACTTCGGTTTGGTGCCTGCCGCCTTGCTCGGTATGGATTTGAATCGTCTGCTCGATAAAGCGGATTGGATGAAACGTCAATGTGGTGAACATATTCCCGCCGCGCGTAATCCGGGTTTGGCGCTGGGAGCTGTTCTTGGTGAATCCGCTTTGGCGGGCCGCGACAAGTTGACAATCCTAAGTGATGCGCCACTATCAGCATTTGCAGGTTGGATTGAGCAAATCATCGCGGAGTCAAGCGGCAAGAATGGAAAAGGAATTCTGCCTGTTCCGCTCGAGCCGATTGGCGATGCAAAAGTTTATGGGAATGATCGTTTGTTTGTGTATTTGCGTCAAACAGGCGAGTTGGATGCAATGATCAAGTCTTTGCGAGAAACAGGACATCCGGCGCTTGATTTTGCAATCGCCGATCTATATGATGTGGGCGCGGAAATCTATCGCTGGGAAATTGGGACTGCGGTTGCATGTTCGATTTTGGGCGTGAACGCATTTGACCAGCCGAATGTTGAATCAAGCAAGAAGATCACGAGGGCCAAGATTGCGGAGTACCAAAAGAAAGGCAAGCTGAAAGAAGGGAAGCCTGCCTGGAAGAAAGATGGCGTGATGGTGTTCTCGCCTTCAAGCATAAGTGGTACATCGCTGAAAACAATTTTGAATCGCTTTTTGAAGAAGGCAAAACCAAATGGTTATGTTGCCGTGAATGCATATTTACCGCGCGATGCCGCGATGACCGCCGCGTTGCAAGAGTTACGCGTCGCAATTCGCGCCAAGACGGGCAATGCAGTGACCGCAGGGTTTGGTCCGCGCTTCCAACATTCGACGGGCCAATTCCATAAAGGCGGACCGAAGAACGCATTGTTCATTCAAATTACTGCTGAGCCAGAAAAAGATATAAATATCCCCACGGAAGGTTTGACATTCGGCACGCTGATCCGCGCGCAGGCACTGGGGGATTACGAAGCGCTGATCGAAGCGAAAAGAAAAGTGTTACGCGTTCATTTACAAAGTGTGAAGGAACTATCATTATTGGTGGATTCTTTGAAATGATATAGTTTTCTAAGCTCAATGTCTTTGAAAAGGAGTCTGCTATGGCGCAAACCATCTCGCTTTCAAATGCTGATCTTGTTGTACGGCGTACAACCGATTTACTTGAGCAACTTTTCCCATCGCCGCGTAACTTCGGAATACGTTTGTGGGATGGAAGCGAGTTGCCCGCCGAAGGTGCAGGTGTTCTTACTGCTGAGGGTCGCCCGTTATTCTCTCTTGTTCTCAATCATGCGGGAGCCCTTCGGCGTATGTTCAAGCCTCCCATTGAGCTTTCGCTCGGAGAAGCTTTCATTCTGAAAGATTTCGAAATCGAAGGCGATATTTTTTCCACGTTTTCGTTGATGGATAATATTGCCGCCCGCACCTTTTCCTTGGGGGAAATTGTCGGAATTGGATTCGGACTGCTGGCGTTACCCGCTTCGAGCGCGGCGCGACCGCAAGGACGCGGGCCACTCCAATTACACGGTGTAATCCATTCCCGCGAACGTGACCTCACCGCGGTTCAATATCATTATGATGTCGGAAATGATTTCTACTCGCTTTGGCTCGACCGCAATATGCAATATTCGTGCGGTTATTTTCCAACTGGTGCGGAAGACCTCGACACCGCCCAGGAACGCAAGATGGAACATATCTGTCGCAAATTACGGTTGCAACGCGGCGAGCGTCTGCTTGACATTGGCTGTGGGTGGGGCGGATTGGCGCGTTACGCCGCCTCGAAATACGGCGTGGATGTGCTGGGTGTGACTCTCAGCAAAAATCAAAAAGCTTATGCAGATGAACAAATCGCTCGCGCGGGACTCCGGGAGCGGGTTGCTGTTGAGTTGAAAGATTACCGCGACCTCAGCAACGAGTCGTTCGACAAGGTTGTGAGCGTGGGGATGTTCGAGCATGTGGGGCGAAGTCATCTGCCGGAATATTTTGCTCAAGTTCATCGTCTGCTCAAACCCGGAGGACTATTCCTCAATCACGGCATCTCGCGCCGCGCTGCAACTGAGGCTGGCAAGCCGGGTTGGATTCAAAAGCAGATCTTTGGGCGCGGCACATTCCAGCAACAGTACATCTTTCCAGATGGTGAGTTGACGCCGGTCAGCGAAGTCAACGTGATGGCTGAGGATGCCGGCTTTGAAGTGCGTGATGTGGAAAATCTGCGGGAGCATTATGCGCTCACGTTACGCAACTGGGTGAATCGCTTGGCGGATCACCGTGAGGAAGCCATCAAAGTCTCCGACGAAGTGACCTACCGCACATGGCGTTTATATATGTCAGCTTCTGTTTATGGATTTGAAAGTGGAAACATCAACGTCAATCAGACTCTGCTGGCAAAGATGACACGTGCGGGTAAGAGTAATGTGCCGTTCAGCCGCGCGGACCTTTACGCTTAGGATAAGGCACTCGTAAGTAAAGAAGTGGACAGCCTCAGGCTGTCCACTTCTTTTTTAGAGTTGTGGGGCTGTTTCTCCTCAGCAAATTGTACATGCCGTTTATGGCAGAATGTTTGCTATAATTGATTTCTGGATAAGGGATAACCAATGCCTGCGCCTTCCGTCATTGAAGAGCTTGTAAAGCGCTTTGAGCAAAACCATGAATCATATCGCTTGCCGAAGTATAACGAGACGCAGGCGCGGCGCGAGTTCATTGATCCATTCTTCAAGGCACTGGGATGGGACATTGATAACGAGCAGGGCTACGCCGAATTGTACAAGGAGGTTATTCACGAAGATTCTCTTGAAATAGAAGGGGAAACCAAAGCGCCTGATTACGCTTTCCGCATTGGTGGGACGCGCAAGTTCTTTGTCGAAGCGAAGAAGCCTTCTGTCAAACTCGAAACAGATATTCATCCCGCCTTTCAATTGCGGCGTTATGCGTGGTCGGCAAAACTACCGCTGTCGGTATTGACCGATTTTGAAGAGTTGGCGGTCTATGATTGCCGCCTCAAGCCGGATAAGAATGATAAGGCTTCGGTCGGACGCGTGGCGTTATATACATATCGCGATTACGTTGAGAAATGGGACGAGATCGCGAATATCTTTTCTAAAGATGCGATTCTACGCGGGTCGTTTGATAAGTACGCCGAAGGAATCAAAGGCAAGAAAGGCACGGCGGAAGTTGACGATGCTTTTCTGGAAGAGATTGAATGCTGGCGCGACTCGCTCGCAAAGAATATCGCATTGCGTAATCCGAAGTTGAGCGTGCGCGAATTGAATTACTCCGTGCAGATCACCATTGACCGGATCATCTTTCTTCGCATTTGCGAAGATCGCGGTGTTGAACCTTATGGGCAATTGAAAGGAATTGTAGTCTCCAGTCCCATCCGTTTCTCCGGGACACCCTCTCCAAATTCTGTGAATTTTGGGAGGGATGGGGAGGGGCGCATTTACGGCGAGTTATGCCGTTTGTTTCAACTGGCAGATAACCGTTATAACTCTGGATTATTCCACTTCAAAAAAGAAAAAGAAGAATCAAGTGAAGCCGATTCGTTGACGTTGAGTTTGAAGATTGATAATAAAGTTCTACAGGATATTCTGGTCAATCTCTATTATCCGGAAAGTCCGTATGTGTTCTCTGAAATCCCATCGGATATTTTGGGACAGGTGTATGAACGTTTTCTCGGCAAGGTCATCCGACTGACGGCGGGACATCAAGCCAAGGTCGAAGAGAAGCCCGAAGTCCGCAAAGCGGGAGGCGTGTATTACACACCGACTTACATCGTGGACTATATCGTCAAGAATACGGTCGGGAAATTGATCAATGGGGAATCGGGAATTGGTAAATCGGGAATCGGGATGACGCCGAAAGATGTGGCGCGTTTGAAAATCCTTGATCCCGCTTGCGGGTCGGGAACGTTTCCGCTGGGCGCGTATCAATATCTTTTGGATTGGCATCTGAAATGGTATCTCGAACACGAGCCTGAGAAATGGGCGACGGGCAAGAATCCGGCAATATATCAAGTTGCTCCCTCACCTCTAGCCCCTCTCCCGAGGGGAGAGGGGACCGCCGAAGGTCCGCTGTTCTTGGCGGAAGGTCGGGTGAGGGTAATTGGCGTCTAACAACCGACAAGAAGAAAGAAATCCTGCTCAACAACATTCACGGTGTGGACATCGACGCGCAGGCCGTGGAAGTGACGAAGTTGTCTTTGCTGTTGAAGGTGCTGGAAGGCGAAAGCAATGAGACGATTGGCTCGCAATTGGATTTGTTCAAAGAGCGCGTATTGCCTGACTTGGGGCGGAACATCAAATGCGGAAACTCATTGATCGGCTCTGATTATTACGAAGGCCGACAATTGACGATGCTGATTGACGAAGAAGAACGTTATCGCGTCAACGCCTTTGATTGGAAGACAGAGTTTTCGCAGGTCTTCATTCAAGGTGGCTTCGATGTAGTGATAGGCAATCCGCCATATTTGTTCATTACCGAACTTGGGGAAGATGAAAAAGATTATTATTTCAAGAGATATAAAACAACTGAATATAGATTTGACGTTTACGGATTGTTCGCAGAGCTTTCGACTCAATCTCTGCTAAGAGAAAGCGGTTATCTTAGTTTTATTATTCCACATACTTTGTTAAGCAATGACTCCTTTGCCAAACTGCGAAGTTTATTGCTTGCAACTACATTTGTGGAATTAGTAACTGATATTGGACCAGGCGTGTTTGCGACAGCAAGAAATGAAACAATGGTTTTTGTAGTGAAAAAAGGCAATGTCCGTGATTTCGAATTTACTAAAGTTATCGTAACAAATTCTAAGCAATTTCCTGTTGCCGTTAGAGAGTTTAATATCAAACAACAAACATGGGCAGAAAATAGAAATGCTGCTTGGCAAGTCAAAGTTTCAAATGATGATATGCAATTTTTATCAAAACTTGAGACTGCAAAGTATCGCCTTGGAGAATTGTGCACGATTAACCAAGGTGTTAGAACTGGCAATAACGAGAAATATCTAAGCGGAAAGAAACGGGGAGAATTATGGAAGCCAGCCGCAGGTGGAAAAAATGTAGGACGATATGAGCATTTACAGCAAGAATTATTTGTTTATTATGATCCAAATGTTCTTGATGCACCAAGAAAGCCCGAATTGTTTACTTCACCCGAGAAGTTAGTAGTTCAGGAAATTCGCAATATAACTTTATCTCGTAGGATTATTGCCACATATGATAAGGAGAAATTTTATTGCTTGCAATCTACCAATGTAATCAATTTACGTCGCGACAATAATTCAAATATTGCATTGATTTATTTGCTTGGTATATTGAACAGTAGTTGTGCAAATTATTTCTTCAAGCAACGGTTTTCAGGTAACAACCATATAGCTTCTAATCAACTTGCTCAAATACCCATTCCTGACCCAGATAAAGCGCGTCACGATAAAATGGTTTCGCTGGTCGAGCGTATGTTGTCCTTGCACAAGCAGAGTCCGAAGACGCCGCAAGAGCAAGAGATGGTCAAACGCGAGATCGAGTCAACGGATAGGGAGATTGATCAACTGGTCTATGAGCTGTATGGGCTGTCAGAGGATGAGATAAAGATTGTGGAAGGGCAATTATGATACAACGAGTGAATTGGGACAATCATCGAGAGTTTGAAAAGATTTCCCTGCCTGACCAAGTGACGGGAAAGATAACGAGTCCATTTGACCAAGACGCTTTTTCCAGACCACTTCGAATGACTTTTCATTTTAAGTCTCTGAAGAATCTTTTACAGGATGAGAAAGATGCACTGGAGGCGTTGAAGGAGTTTTCTAGCCAGCCCCTTGTTGAAGCATTGCAAATTGGCGAAGGAAGTTTTACTCCCATCAAATTTTGCGAAGTATTAAGTCAATTTGATAATCGGCAAATAGTAGAAGTTGATTATGGAAATCATCAAACTTCAGGTTGGACCGTAAACATAAATTGGCTTCAAGACCTTGCTAAAGAACTGGCATCAGGGCCGGAAAACGGTAATGGTATACAGCAACAAATATATGATGACCTTCTCGACGCTCATGCATCTTTAGGTATGGGACAGGATATCTTTGTCACTTCTTCGATGTGGCTACTTGACAATCGCTCACACAAATTAATTGCTCCAACAAATCCACGTACACCGCTCGAAACATTGAAGATTTTAGGGCTTTTGATGAGGTCACGTGCTGATTTCCATTTCGCGAAAGGTATGATTTGCAATCAGACATTGTATTATCAGATATTTACATTTTCTAAAATACCTGCGCTTTGGCGATATTTCAATGTAGTTGAGTTTTGTTATCAACAAAACGTTCAGAATAATATTTCAGAGCTTGGGAATACGATAATAAGTCGTTCGGTGCGTGCTGTCCAAGCTCTCGATCAGATCGGAGCAGTTTTTTATCGCCGACAAGCAATCGAAACGCAGGATAATATGATGTACCACTTTGATTATCTATGCCTGTTATTTTCTGGAATATTGGATGCGCAGGCTCTTATTGTTTACCGTCTGCTTAAACCTAGCAAACACCCACGGGAACATTTAGTTAGTTTTCGTCACAAAGATTTTTTGAAACAAATTGAAGAAAAGAACCCTGAACTCTCGCGATTTATTTGCGAAGATCGAAATGGGATTGTACTTGATCTAATTGCTGAAGTTCGAAATACTATTCATCGGGAAAAACTGCTACTTCTCGATGTAAATAACCAAATCACCAATGAACAACATAAATGGATTCCGATTCCAGAAATCCATAATCCTGCTAAACCTGAATTTAGAACATTATGGGAATTATGCCAAGAAATTAAGTCGACTCCAGAATGGGGTATTATCCAAGACGGTAGAAATATGTTTATAGAACCATATTCATTTGCAAACAACTTATTCGAAAGGACATTTGAAATTGTTAGTGAAATCGCTAAAAAAACCGATTTTGCTCCACTGTCTTTGAACGTGGATAAATCAGAATTTGATAAAATTCCCCAGAGATGGGAACAGCATTTCAGACCAATAGAGAAAGTCAGAAGATTTATTCTTTTAGGATAGTAGGATGAGCAAATGTTGGCTTTGCACAAGCGGTGTGCAAAGACGTCGCAAGAGCAGGAGATGGTCAAACGCGAGATCAAGTCAACGGATAGGGAGATTGATCAACTGGTCTATGAGTTGTATGGGCTAAGTGAGGAAGAAATAAAAATTGTAGAAGGTTAATAATCACAGGAGTATTGGATATGACGCCACAATTCAAAAGCATGAATGAACTCAACGATTATTTGGACAAATTGGAGAAACGTGTCAATTTGTTGGAATCAGAAAATCAACAATTGCGCCAAGTTGCTCCCGCACAAGCCAAAGTTGACGGAAATGTCATCGCTAGATTTCTACTTCAAACTCAAACAGCATTGGATGTATTAAATCCGGCGCGTATCGGGCGTCCGCATTTTACTTTGGTTGTATCTTAACGATCACCTATTGATAGGCGGTGAAAGTTCCGGTGGAGCATAGAAAGTAGATTGGTCTTTTAAAACCTAATACACTGTCACTCTCTATGGACACTGTGAAATCGTAAGATTATTCTCAAAGACTTGGGTACGGCCCGCTTCCTTATTCTGGCTATTCGTTGCAACGAGCTGGTATTGAACCCACGCAATCTGGAAGTTTTGGGATTGCGGTATCCCGCTCTGCGCAAGATCATAAGTAAAAGTTCCCAGTCCGTCGTTGTGCATGGTTATTGCAGGATTCCAGGGAGTAGGGGTGGTCCTGATTTCGACTCAGAAGACGTGTGAAAAGTAGCACGGAAGTGACGTCAAATCCGTTCGCAACTTGGACAGTGATCGTAACGAAGTGGGCCGCACAGGCGGGTTCCCAGTTAATTTGATTTCCTGAAAGCGTCACGATTTGAAAAACGGGCCCTTGCGGTGTAGGCTGGGTTGGGGAGTTGGAGGTAGCCTGCACGGTGCTTGTGGAGGTCATCGTGTTGGTCGGTGCAACGGTAGCGGTTTCAATGAAAGTGGCTGAAGCGGTCAACGTCGGCGGAACTTGGGTCGCTGCCATCGTGGGCATCGGGCTGGGTGCGGCAGGGAGTGTTTCGGTAGGCAAGGATAGGGGTATCACGACCGGCGGCGGGGTGGGCGTCGTCGGAAACAATGACGTGGAAGAGCATGCCAGGATAAGCAAGCCCAGAATGGAAATCATTAGATTAATCTTTCTCATAGGTAGCCTCCTCGGTGTACGTCCTCGGAACATTTGAGATAAAGAACAATTTGTCCAGGTGATATTTCCTGAATCGATTTGATTATACTGCGGTGATTTGTTTACGGAAAGAACGCCGTACACCGAAGTATAATGCTACTAGCATTGTAATTGATCAATTATCAATACTTAATAATTAGCGGAGGTTCGCGATGACAAACCTATCTCAACTCAAATGCGTTGCCTGCCGCGGCGGTGAGCCGACTCTGACCGACGCGCAAATCATTGAGTTCCAGCCACAAGTGCCTGATTGGAGTGTCAAGGAAGTAGATGGCATAAAGCGCCTGGAGCGTGTTTTTAAACTCAAAAATTTCGTTGAGGCATTGGCATTCACCAATAAGATCGGCGCGATTGCGGAAGAAGAGGATCATCATCCACTAATCGTGACCGAGTGGGGGAGGGTCACCGTACAGTGGTGGACGCATAAGATTCGCGGCTTGCATCAGAATGATTTCATCATGGCCGCCAAGACAGATGGGTTGATTTGAATTGACGGTCAAATTGAATTGTGGGATAATCTGCGAAATTAACGCGAAGATGGGAACGAGTAAATCTGCCGAAGGCTGCCAGCGAGTTTGGGCGAGTGTGAGCCAGATCAGCACAGCAGATTGAAGATCATCCCGGAGTTGCAAGCCGAAACCCTGAGCCTGTCGAAGGGGAGTAAGCGAGACGGCGTTGTTCTACGTTATCGGAACAGGATAATGAACGTTATCCACTGAGAGCCTATCGTTGAATAGGAATCAGGGTGGTACCGCGAGCGCCGCTCGTCCCTGTTTTGGGATGGGCGTTTTTCTTTAAGACTATAAGACCAGTGACTAAGCGACTAGGAGACTAAGTATGTTCAAAGCAGTTTCATCCAAGCTCGACGTGCCTGCCATGGAAGAAGGCGTGCTGAATTTTTGGCAGCGCGAAGAAATCTTCAAGAAGACCGTTGAGCAGCGCAGGGGCAAACCGGAATATGTTTTCTTTGAAGGGCCGCCTACGGCGAACGGAAGACCCGGTGTGCACCACGTGCTGGCGCGCGCCTTCAAAGACATGTTTCCGCGCTATAAGATCATGCGCGGCTACCATGTATCGCGGCGCGGCGGCTGGGACACACATGGCTTGCCGGTCGAAATTGAAGTCGAGAAGAGGCACGGCTTTACCAACAAACACCAAATCGAAGAATACGGCATTGCCAAATACAATGAGGAGTGCCGCAAGTCGGCGTTCGAATATATTCGCGACTGGGCTAAGCTCACGGATCGCATTGCGTTCTGGGTGGATCTTGAAGATGCCTATGTGACCTACACGAATGAATACATCGAGTCGGTGTGGTGGATTCTGAAATCGTTTTGGGAAAAGGATTTGCTTTACAAGAGCTATAAGGTTGTACCATATTGTCCGCGTTGCGGCACGCCTCTTTCGGATCATGAAGTGGCTCTTGGTTACGATCAAGCGACCGATCCGTCAGTCTTTGTCCGCATGCCGTTGATGGATAAGAAGGATACTTCGTTGTTGGTCTGGACGACGACGCCTTGGACATTGCCCGGCAATGTGGCGGTTGCGGCTCATCCTGATGTGGATTATGTGACGGTGGAACGTGAATTGCCGGACGGTGGCAAAGAAAAATTGATTCTCGCCAGGCTTTTGCTTGAAAAAGTGTTTAGAGGCGAAGAGGTGAAAGTCCTTGAAACATTCAAAGGCAAAAAACTTAAGGGAGTGAAGTATCGTCCGCTCTTTACATTCGTACCGCCCGATAAGCCTGCACATTTTGTGGTGCTGGGTGATTTTGTCACGACGGACGACGGCACGGGTCTCGTACATATGGCTCCGGCATTCGGTGCGGAAGATATGCAAATGGCGAATGAACATGATCTTCCGGTACTGATGACCGTCCTTCCCGATGGCACATTCGTTCCTGAAGTCAAGCCGTGGCGCGGCGTGTTCATCAAGGATGCTGATCCGCAAATCATTGAAGACCTGCGCGCCCGCGGATTGTTATTTCGCACGGAAGGATATACACATACATATCCGTTCTGCTGGAGATGCCACACACCGCTGATGTATTATGCGCGCGAACTCGTGGTACATCCGCACCAGCCAATTCCGTGACCGATTGGTTGAGTTGAATAACACCATCAATTGGGTTCCTGAACATGTCCGCGAAGGACGCTTTGGGAATTGGCTTTCCAACAATATTGATTGGGCGTTGAGTCGCGAGCGGTATTGGGGCACGCCGCTTCCCATCTGGGAATGCGCCGAGTGCAAACATCGCGAAGGGCTTGGCTCCATCAAAGAGTTGTCTGAAAAAGTTGGGCGCGATCTGAGCGATCTCGATCTGCATCGTCCATATGTGGACGAAGTAAGTTACGCCTGTTCTGAATGCGGCGGCATCATGAGCCGCGTCCCGGATTTGATTGACGTGTGGTTCAACTCAGGTTCAATGCCATATGCGCAATGGCATTATCCGTTCGAGAATGAGGAGAAATTTAAATCACAATTTCCGGCCGATTACATTTGTGAGGCTGTGGATCAGACTCGCGGTTGGTTCTATTCGCTTCATGCCATCAGCACATTGCTGAATGATGGCGTCGCCTTCAAGAACGTGATCTGCCTTGGCTTGATTCTCGATGGTGAGGGCAAAAAGATGTCGAAGAGCCTCGGGAACATTGTCAATCCGTGGGATGTGCTCAAAGTCAACGGTGCAGATGCGTTTCGATGGTATCTCTACACAGCCACGCCTCCGGGCAATGAACGCCGCTTCTCGGTGGATTTGGTCGGCGAAGTGATTCGTAACTTTACGCTGACGCTGTGGAACGTCTATTCATTTTTCGTCACGTATGCAAACTTGGATAAGCCGCAATTGAAAACAGCGCGTGTTTCCAATGATAACGTTCTAGATCGTTGGTTGTTGTCGGAACTTCACGTATTGGTTCGCGATGTGACCAATGCTTATGAAAATTATGATGTCACTGGCGCGACTCGCCCGGTTGAAGGTTTTGTAGAAAAGCTTTCAACGTGGTATCTGCGCCGCTCACGCCGCCGCTTCTGGAAATCCGAATCGGATGCGGATAAGCAAGCCGCCTATGGTACGCTTTACACTGCGCTGGTTACGGTTGCAAAATTGATCGCGCCTGCCATGCCGTTCCTCGCCGACGAACTTTATCAAAATCTTGTTCGGTCAGTGGATCAGGACTCGGCTGAGTCGGTACATCTATCAGAATGGCCGAATTACGATGAATCCTTGATTGACGAATCACTCAACCGCGACATGGAGCTGGTGATGAAGTTGGTCTCGCTTGGACATCAAGCGCGTCAAAAAGCGAATCGCAAAGTCCGACAACCGCTCAAGGAGGTTGCCTTCTCGCTTGGCAACGCTTCCGAACGAAAAGCAGTAGAAACGTTTGCGGATGTGATCGAAGACGAACTCAATGTCAAGACCGTTCGTCTGTTGGATACGGCAACGGAGGCGGTCTCGCATACGGTCAAGCCGCTGCCAAAACAACTCGGACAAAAATATGGCAACAAATTCCCCGTGCTTCAAAAAACGCTCCTTGCCATGAACTCCGAAGATATAGCGCGGGCATTAGCTGGCGGCGGATCGGTGAAAGTCACGGTGGATGGACAGGATTACGATATTCTGTCCGATGAAGTTGAAGTCAAGGTGCAGGCAAAAGAAGGCTTTGCTGTTGCTGAGGAAGGTGCGTATGTCGCCGCGCTTGTTACTGAGCTTACTCCCGAACTCATCCAAGAAGGTTTAGCGCGCGAATTTGTTCGACGCGTGCAAGACTTACGAAAGAGTGCCGAACTCGATGTGGCAGATCGCATCAACTTATTTGTGGTTGCATCAGCCAATCTGAAGTCTGCCATCCAGACGCATCGCGAGTACATCACGAGCGAAACGCTTTCGGTTTCACTCAACTTCAGCGACCTGCCTGCAGATGCATCCTCTGTTGAAGACGATTTCGATGGAGAGAAAGTCAAAGTTGGGCTGATCAAAGCCTCATAGTGTGGGAAAATAACTTCATTTTACATCCATGAAATAGGGACACAGCTGAGCTGCGTCCTTATTTCATGCGCGGTGTGCGGCGATAGTCAGCTTGATGGCCTGAATAAACCTTGCTCAATGCGTCCATCAATTCATCCATCGTATAAGCTTCTTCGTTGTCCAATACCGTTTTTAGCTTGCTGAGGCGCTCGTGCAATTCATTCATTTTCACTTGAAACGCATTGAAGGTGTCGTGATTGGTGTTCCGCTTTAGTTCTTCCGATGCGCCGTGTGCTTCATCCACGGCCTCCATGGCTTTGCGGATAAATTCAACAATCTCGTCCCACTCTGTCATGGTTCACACTCCTTTCGTTGACTCTAGCCCTCTTTTACAATAGCACGCTACGGCTTTAATTTCAAGTAGTCTTCCTTGGTATCCAAGTCCTGTAAGGTGGTTGGTGTATCCAATTCAAGGTAGAGAATATCTTTCTCGTGTCGGATTAAAAATCGCGCGGTGTCTTGGGTGCGCGCATCCTCAAGATGTCGTCCCAGAGTTCGCGTGCCACCATCCAGGGATGTCCACGATGCATTTGGTAACTGGGAACAACGATTGGGGCGTGGGTCTCTTTATAAGTTTGCAGGATGCGTTGCACGCTTCTCGTTTGGACCTGAGGCTGGTCTCCAAGACAAATGAGCGCGGCGCCCGCCTCATGTTTTTTTGCCGCCAAGCCAGCTTGCAGGGAGCTGAGCATTTCACCTTGCGCATAATTCTCGTTATAAACGGTCTGTACTGATTTGCCGATCAACATATCTACTTGCTGGTGCGCTCCGCCGGTGATGACGAGAATATCGTCCACGCCCGCGGTCCGCAGGGTGGAAATGACCGTTTGCAGAACGGTGCTTTTGCCCCAGGGCATCAGCATCTTGGGCTGCCCCATACGTTTCGATTCACCCGCGGCGAGAACAATAGCTGTAATCATAGTGTATCATCTTCAATTAATCGTTGATAATCTTCGGGCTTGTCTACATCTAACAAGAGTCGGTCATCATGCCACGGTAAATATTCGACTTGATATTTTGAAAAGATGGCTCGTCCGCCGATATCGCCTTCAAGCGTTAGTAGATCAGGATATGTGACGCGGTCAAATAAGACGGGATTGGCGCGTTGCGCCATCATTACCAGCGGCGCAACAATGGGATAAAGTCCTGTTGTGTGGTGTTCGATCAATGCTCGGATAACGTCTTCTGTGATTTGCGGTTGATCGCATAATAGAAAGATTGCAGAGCCTACCCCCTCCCGTCCTCCCCCAAATCCCGCGAAGCACCCCTGAAGGGGGCGGGATTTGGGGGAGGTGTCACGTAGTGACGGTGGGGGTAGAGCTTGAATCCCGACTCGGATGGACGATGCTTGTCCGCTTTGCCAATGCTCATTTCGAACGATGCGAACGGGCAGATCTTTTATCTTTGCCTCGACTTCATCCGCATTAGCGCCAGTTACTACAACAACGGGGGAGAGTCCCGCTTTCAAAGCAGTCTGTGCCACAACGCGGACGAATGGTCCGCCATGCCAATCGAGTAATTGCTTGGGCTGGCCGAAACGCGTGGACGCACCTGCGGCGAGAATGACACCTGCTGTTCGTTCGAATGTTTGAAAGTGCGAATGCCGTAGGCTTCCAACAGTGACCGAGTCAAAATGTTCCAGCAAAGTTTCGGACATCTTTCCGCCAACGGATTGCAATTCGGGAGTATTAGCTTGATTGAGAAAAACGATTCGACGCGCATGAGGCGGAATGTTTTTGAGTCCGCCATTTGGATGATTCAAGATGCGGACTACAGCGTCAGGTGTGATTGTATCGTTAAACGAGAGTCTACTCAAAGTCGAGAAAAGCTGCGGACGATGAACATTTTCCTCGACCAATGTCTTTCCTAATCCACTCAATCCTGCAAGGACAATGACCACATCAGTAAATTCTGGAATTACTGGTTCATGCTCGTTAGGTGCCTTCAGTGGTTTCTGGCGCGAACCATCAGCTTCAATGAGCAAAGTGATGTTATGCGTTTTTGTATAAGCGCATAGCCAATATAATATATCTTCTTTTACGCCAGCTACTCGATTACCTTCAGTGGAATCGGTGATGAGTGTTACACCATGGAATTCCTGCTTATCAATGTCACTTATTTTTTGTGCAATAATGTGGTGATCTGCAAGTGAGACTTGCCACGCGCCGAGATGCGTTGTTGTAGTTACAAGAATGGGTTGAGGTAGCTCGCGCGCAAGTTGAAAGATAGCTGTTGTTTTGCCTCCCGCTCCAACGAAGGTAATGATCTTCTCTTTGTCGGTATCGAACGGAAACAAAAGCCGTAATGCTCGCGCGAGGAGCAACGTATCACCATCCGCCGGTTTTTTGCCGGTTTCTTATTGCATCCTGCAAGGCGGACAACATTTCGATGAAAGATGTTTTATCAGGGTTTTGGTTTGCCGCTTCTTGTTCAAGCTGCCCGAGCAAATAAACCACCCATGACAGCCAGGTGCGCGGATTGTTTTGTGTACGGGATATTTCTTTTGCGGTTAGATTAAGGATATCGCGAAGTTCATCTTCTCTGCTCATAATCATACTCTTTCATTAATCATGACGTGATGTATTTATATTGTAGCACTTCTGCATGAATGGGTTTATACCCACAATTTGCTTCTTATTTCAGGACGCGTGAGCAATGCCTCCATTACACCACCGCCAATTGCAAGTGCTTTTTCGCTGACTAACTGGCAAAGGCGGGTATCGTCCCGCGGATCGATATCTCCGATTTTCATACCGCGTGTTACGGTTAAACCGGGATGGATCAATCCGCGTACGACACCTTTGAATGGACTCCTGATTGGTGTACCATTTATTTCGGCGACGAGTTCAGTAGCTTCGCAATGCTCGCCGATCTGCTTATGGTTCGCGATAACGCCATCTTGCGGAGCGCGTACAACGCGACGCGGATCGCCTTCAGGCTGGGATGTGTCGTTGAGCGTTGACCCTTCCCAGATCACGCGCCCCAACGTGTGCCCGCGCTCGGTTTCGATCACTGCGTGACAATTGAGTGGGGCGGTGAAACCCGGTCCAAGTCCAATATAAAGAAGCGCTCGATGCGATAACGCTTCAGGAGGATGTTTCATCATACGCCCATCCACAATCGCGAGCGGACTTAATGTCTTTACGGCAACGCAATCCGGATCAATCAAAACCGGTATTTGCTGCTTTGCAAGAACGTTCAATATCTTGAGCGTATCGGCGGGATCGTTCACAACTCGTGCGGTGATTTCCTCCACCGTAATTTGGTTTTCGTAAATCGCGTCTGCAAACGAAACTGTCCGCCGGACGGCAAGCGGTTGATTCAATTCAGTAATGGCAACATTTAGTCCCGCACGATGCAAGCGTAGCGCAACGCCGCTTGCTAAATCACCGCCGCCGCGAATAATGATAAGAGCAGGCATTAGGATTTACCCATTTGTTCCTGCTGGAGATGGCCGAACGCGTAGATGGTGAGATAGACAAAAATGAAGAATAATGTGTAAAGGCTGATGAATCCAAAAGAGCGCAGACTGGGATCGGAAAGCCAATCCCATAGATTGGAGGCGGCATAGGTCGGGTTTTGCAATATGTCCCAGCTGTTCAACCGGACAAAGCGTCCCACATAAATACCGGCACTGCTAAGTCCTGATACGATGAGGACAAACAGCCAGCCAAACCATCTTCCGAATTCACGCCGGATGATTTCCTGCATGAGGTTAAGTGAAACAATACCGAGCAACATTCCAGTCCACGAGAACCAAATCAATAAGATCACATCGTACCATAGCGGAACGTTTGCTGGCGCTTGTCCAAGATGTTGAAGGTCGGTAAGGATATAAGGCGCGTTGGGAAAAAAGATCAGCCAAAGAAATGCAAACGCGGGAATCATAAGATAGATCATTAATCGTTGCCAAGACAAAATATATGCGAGGTAGGCCAGCACGAATGGAATCCACGCCAGCAAGAGATTCCAGATCAAGCCTGTATAACCGTAGGAATTACTATAAGCGATGCGCGCTACAACCAGGGCGACGCAAACTGTGGATGCGGCCAGAAGTAATACAAAAACGCCAGTTTTATATTTGTGATGAATTAGGATGGAGTTTAGTTTTTCGATCATATCGAGGATTTTACCAGCCCTCTAGGGCTCGCGGGGCTTTCCGGTGGAATTTATTTTTTGTAATAAATTTCCAAAAACATGAAATGTTATGTACATAAAAGTAAAGAATAAAGTATAGAGGGCAATGTATTCTATAGGCTGTTCGCCTGGTTGGGGAACGATTAAGTCTTTGATCACGCTCAGAGGATTAGTTATGAAATTCCAGCTGTTGACACGCGCGAAACGTCCCAGATAGATGCCTACACTGCCCAGTAAGTTTCCGCAAATGACAAAAATCCATGCCGCCGCGGGATGGATTTCCCGGCTTACGATCTCCTGCATCCAATACAGCGAAACGATGCCCAGCAAAACGCCAGTCCATGCGAACCAGCTTACCAGGATTACGTCAAACCAAAGCGAGGGAGAATCAGAGTATAGCCGCAAGTGTTGGAAATCTGTCAGGAGGTAAAGTGCATTTGGGAAAAAGATCAGCCATAAGAAAATGTTAACCGGAAGAATCGTCAAGCGGATCTTGCGCTGCAACAAAAGGTTTTGGGCAGTAAAGGCAAGCAAAAAGGGGATCCAAGCCAGGGATATGTTGCGGACCAGGAACCAATAGTTGTATTTGGAATTTCCGTTTTCAGCCATTCAAATCGTAACGAGGATGAGGCAAAAGACTGTGGCGGTAACCAGAAGGGCGAAAATTTTCAACCCGGGTTTGTCGTTGATAAAACGTGTAAGGGACTTCATTATTTACTTGTTTAGGAAATCGGCTAAAAGTGGATTGACAATATCAGGCTTCTCGTAATGCGGGATGTGACCGCAATTTTCGATGACATGAAATTCGGTGCGTGGGACAGCAGACAAGATATCGCCGCTTTGCTCTAACGGCAGGGTCCGATCGTTCCGTCCCCAAAACAATAGAATGGGTACATCCAGCTTTCCCAATCGTTGATAGACTTCGGGAAAACCATTCACGGTTTTATTGCGGAGTGTTGAGAGGATCGCGCGCTTAAAGCCGCGATAATGTAACTGAACGCGGTATTGATCCTGGAACATTACGATGTGTTCGGGGTCAAAGAAATCGGATGCAACTCCTTGAACCATTCGTTCTGTGCCGACCAGACCTAGAATCAATTCGCTGATACCGGGAAGGATCGCGGTTTTGTACATCCATGAAAGCGGCATGGGGCGGGTTCCGATCGGGTCAATCAAGATAAGTTTGCGGACGCGCTCGGGGAAATAGACCGTAAACGTGGACGCGATTGCTCCGCCCATCGAGAGGCCAATCAAGCTGACTTGTTGGATCTTCAATTTGTCCAATAGTTCTTTTAATTGATGCACGAATAAATCAATGTTGTAGTTGACGTGCGGACGATCTGAGAAGCCGCGCCCGAAAAGGTCATATCGCAACACGCAAAAGCCGGCGCTGAGCAGAAAGTTGAAGGTTGGATCAAAGATGAAATATGGGACAGAGAATCCATGCACAAGTACGACGGGCATCCCGTTGTCAGGACCGCCCAATTCGTAGTGAGTAAATCCGCTTGAAAGCCGGATGAAAGAGCCGCTCGTCGAGGCGCGTACGTGATCGTCAATTTCTTTGGTCTCGCCTCGATATATAAAATCCCAATTCATTTGATCTTGCCGAGAGCTCTTAACACGCGCTCCGGTGTGAACGGAAACTCGTTGATCCATACACCAGTTGCATCATGAATAGCGGCAGCAATGGCCGGTACCAGGGGAAGAAACGGTATTTCTCCAAGGCCGCGTGCACCCCATGGCCCGTTCGGTTCCGCCACTTCGACGATGACCAATTCAACTTTTTCAGGGATGTCGAGAATGGTTGGGATCAAATAGGTACTCAGTTGATCGGTCAGGACGCGCCCGTCTTTTGCTTTGAATTCTTCTGTGATCGCATAACCTTGTGCCTGTACCACCGCACCTTCAATTTGACCGGTAACCTGTTGCGGGTTGATTGCTTTGCCAACGTCATCCGCACAGGTGACTCGAACGAGGCGCACCTGACCGGTTTCTGTATCCACTTCTACTTCAACGGCTTCTGCTGAATAAGCATAGGAAAAGTTGGGTACCGAATAACCTGTCTCCTCGTCAAAATGTGTCGTCTTCGGTGCAAGATATTTATATTCTGCGATAGCAGGATGTTCCTCCTGTTGCCATTTTTTCAGTGCCGCTTCTGCCGCTCCTTTGATAGCATTACCCGCCATAAATGTCATGCGCGATGCGGAAACCGAACCGGAACTTTCTTGTTTTGCAGAGTCTGATGTAATTATTTTCACCAATTGCGCGGGAACGCCGATCACCTCCGCTGCCATTTGCGCCATGACAGTATGCGTGCCTTGTCCGACCTCCGCACCGGCGTGATGCACGATTACTTTTTCGATATCCCCGTTGCCATGGATTTCAACTTTTGCCCACGAGTTATCCTGATAGCCAAACGAGAAGCCGACATTTTTAAATCCAGCCGCAAAGCCGACCCCGCGCGCGAGATGAGCTTCGCGGCGAGTCTTGGTCGGTGCCTTGTTGATGGCCGCCCACCCGAACTTTTTCGCGGCCGCCTCGATCACCTGTGGCACGCTCACCGGCCCCGGAGCAGGTGTGCCAACATCGAGTGTCAACCCATCTCTCAGTGCATTCTTCATGCGGAATTCAACCGGATCCATGCCGAGTTTTTCGGCAAGTTTATTCATTTGGCCTTCCGCCATGAACAGGGCTTGCGGCGCTCCAAATCCGCGGAAGGCCGCGCTTGGAAGATTGTTGGTGTAAACGCCATAAATATCTGCTTTAACATTCGGGATGAAATATGGGCCAGTGCATGTGATCGCCGAATTACCCAATACCTTGTTGGATGTGTACATGTACGCGCCACCGTCGGCGATGATTTCATTTTGTGCGGCGACAAGTTTTCCGTCTTTGGTTGCGCCCCATTTCGCGCGCAGAATTGCTGGATGTCTTTTCGCATGTCCGATGATCAACTCGCGGCGGCTCCAGATGATTTTGACCGGACGCTGTAATTTCCAAGTCGCAAGTGCCAATACAATTTGTACCGATAAATCTTCGCGTCCGCCAAAAGCTCCCCCAATCGCGGGATAAATAACGCGCACACGTTCTTCCGGTAAGTTCAACGCGTGGGCAATCAAATCACGATCGGCATGGGTCCATTGTCCTCCGCACACAATGGTCACCCGTCCTTCTTCGTCAATATAAGATAAGCCCGCCTCCGGTTGGAGATATGCGTGTTCTTGCGCGGGAGTCCTATAGTCTCCTTCAACGATTACATCTGCTTGCGCAAACCCGGCTTCGATATCTCCTTTGCGGATTTTGTAATGAACACAGATATTGGAATCGCCGATCTCTGTATGAATTCGCGGCGCATTTGCTTTCATTGCCTCGAGTGGATCGGACACAATGGGCAGATCTTCGTATTCGACTTGGATTAAACCGAGTGCGGCTTCTGCCGCCGCTTCATTTTGTGCAACGACAATTGCCGCCTGATCACCAATAAAGCGAACCACATCGGTTCCGGCTTTTGATGAACCCGGTCCACAAAGCACTGGCTGATCGGGCATCTGCAATCCGTATTCGTTGGTCGGAACATCTTTGGAAGTGTAAACGGCAACGACGCCGGGTGCCGCCTCGGCTTTGCTGGTCTTGACGCTTAGAACGCGTGCATGTGGCCGCTCAGCGAATAATATTTTGGCATAAAGCATGCCTTTCATGGAAAGATCGCCGGAATAGGCTGTTTCGCCTGTGACTTTGCCGCGGGCGTCAATGCGTGGGAAGGATTGCCCAATGGATGACATGTGAGTTCTCCGTTTCTTTGGTGCCTCCATATTATACAACGGCTTTTGGTTGCCCTTTTAAGCTGGCTGGGGTATATTCACTCTGTTGACAACGAGGTGAGAGATGCCTGCATTTGAATATAACGACTTATTTAATGAGACAGGACCGCAGAGCACGCTGGATTATTTGCAGAGTCGTCTTGCGGCGCGTGACCTTTCCACAGAAGAGGCCTTGGCAATGTTGGGTGCTGTCCATGAAGAATTGAATAACCCTGCAAATGTGGATCGTGTTGTGTATCAAAAATATTCTGAGTTCATGGAAGCTTTGCGGGTCGAAATGCCTGAAGTTCACGATTATGTTGTCTCTGCATGGAAGCAACGCGGAGAGAATAGCGCCAAGATGTACAAAGCAGATGAACACGAAGAGGATAATGTCGAAGGTAGTGAAAATCTGGAGTCTCAGAGAACTCTGAAACTGTAAAGAAGAATGAGGCGGAGTCGCCTGAACTTGATGGCGCAACGCCAGAGGAAGGCGGTGATGATGAGGACGGTGAAGAGGGGGACGAGCCGGATGGGAGTGAAGAAAAATCTGAAGAGGCTGGCAAAAAAGAAACAGATGAATTTGAATCAGAAGAATCGGATGAGGCAGAAGAGTCTGATGAGGGATCTGAAAGAGAGGAAAAGAAGGAAGACGAACAAGAAGCGGAAAATGGAGAGAAAGAAGAGAAGGAAGAAGAAGGCGAAGAATTTGAAGGGGAAGAAAAGGAAAAAGAGGAAGAGAAAGATACGGATGAGGAAGAAAGCGAAAAGGAAGGCGAAGAATCCGAAGAGGAAGAAAAGGAATCGGAGGAGGAAGGCGGCGGAGAGTCCGAAGAAGAGGCCGGAGAGGAGGAATCTGGCGAGGTCGCTGAAGCCTCAGAGGAAAATGAGTCCGAAGGTGCTGCAGATATGGAATCTTCTGGGACGAATGATGTTGAAACAGAACCCTTTGAAGAGCAAGAGGGCGGCGAGGCGGCTGTGGAATAACAAAGAGAGTGAGGCCATGCCTCACTCTCTTTGTTTTATCGTTTATATGGTTTAACTTTTATTTTTGGCGGCGGGGCATCTTGCGGACCTAAATGCGAGGGTGCGAAAGTCTTGTAAAGGTACGCGTTACCTACTGAGACAAAGGCTCCGATCACAACAATATAAAAAACAGTCAATATTAAAACGGCGTATAAGTATTCCTGAGTTTGAATGAAGCCCAATATCGGATTGAGAAATCCAGGCTTCCACAAGACTGCCGGCATGACCGGATAGCCCAGCAATTGGTAAGGAATATACTGTTGTGCCCAGGTGCTTTGAACGGTAAGTTCTGCCAATGCGAACGAGATGATTGGAACGACAACCATCAGAATACAGCCAATGCCGCGCCAGATCGGATGCGGACGTTCAATACGCAGTTTCGGCCTGGTGGTGGTTGGAGAATACTTTCCCATTGATTACCTCTCAAGCCTTGGATTTGCTTGCGTCTTCAATGGCTTGAACGATTTTATAATAGCCGGTGCAACGGCATAGATTTCCGGTGATGGCTTGTTCAATTTCGTTTTTTGTAGGACGCGGTTTTTCTTCCAATAGTTTTGCGGCGGACATGATAAAGCCGGGCGTGCAATAGCCGCATTGTACCGCGCCATCTTGAACGAAAGCTTCTTGCACAGGATGTAATTGGTCTCCGTCGGCAAGACCCTCAACTGTTGTGATTTCTGCACCATGTGCGCGTGGCGCCGGGATGAGGCAGGACATCACAGCCTTGCCATCGAGGAAGACCGTGCAGGCGCCGCATTCTCCTTCGGCGCAGCCTTCTTTTGTCCCGGTCAACATTCCTTCTTCGCGAAGCAGACGGAGCAAGGTTTTGTCGTAACCGTCTTTGAAGACAAACTTTTTGCCGTTGATTATTGTCTCGATTGGCGCGTTGGGGAAGCGGCCCTCGATCCTCGAACTCTTGTCTTTCGTCTTTTTCTTTTCCCCATAACAACACTGGGTCGCGCGGGAAGCCATCTTGTTCGCGTTTATCTCGAATCGACTTCAGTCCACGCGAGGTAATCACGCGTACCATTTCGCGCCGATACGAGGCACTGCCGCGCACATCGTCAATGGGATGGCTCGCATTCATCGTGAGTTCTGCAGCCTTGGCAATAATCTCGTCATTGAGCTTTTTGCCGCGCAGATATTCTTCCGCTTCGGGCGCGTGGATGATGACCGGCGCGACAGCCCCGAGCGTGATCGAAGCCGATTGAACGGTTCCCCATTTCAAAGTTAAGACCAGAGCGGCGTTGACAAGTGAAATAGCCTGCGCGCGGCGCAGTGCCAATTTGATAAATGTCCCGCGCTGATCTTTTGTCAAGGCGGGAAAAGATATATCCACCAGCATTTCATCGGGTTGCATGACGTTCTTGCGAACGCCGGTATAAAAATCCTGCAATGCCACTTTACGTTCGCCGCGCGTGGAGGCAAGTGTCACAGATGCATCCAATGCCATCAGCGGAGTGATGGTGTCATTGGCCGGCGATGCGGTAATTAAGTTCCCGGCAACGGTGCCGCGATTGCGAATCTGCGGCGCACCGACTTCCCAAGCCACGCGTGCTAACGGATAGGCTCGTTCATGAATCAATTTGGATGCCGCGCAATGATTGTGCGTGACCAGTGGCCCGAGGTGGATCACGCCGTCTTCGTCAAGAGTGATTTGATCTAAGTCGGGTATGCGCGTCACATCAATGAGTGTCTCAATGCCTTTGCGGACGCCGCGTTCAAGTTCGAGAATCAAATCGGTTGCGCCGGCTACAACGCGGGCACGCTCGCGGTTTTCCGCAAGGATTTTCAGAACTTCATCGGTAGAGGTTACGTTTATGTATTCGTGCCACATGATGGTTTTTACCGTGTAAGGGCGCAATACCAGCACCTGCGGTCTGGGCAGGTGTATTGCGCCCTTACAAATTTATTTTCCGCTTCCAGTGAAGGCTTCACTGCGGCGATTGAATGTGTCCACGGCCTGACGTCCCAGCGTGGTGATGTTGCGAATGGCTGCGGGCAGGGCCGTGTTGTCACCCATGCTGGCTTCGATGTTATCGAGCCCGTGGCCGATTTGGTCGGCAAGATCAAAGAAAGCCAGATCGAAATTATAAAGCTGTTCGAGTTCCTTTTCATTAATCTTGACCGCGTCGAACAGACCGGAGTAGCCGCGCGCCGCCGTACTGATCTTATCCATGAATGTGCGCATTTGCGTGACGGCTTTCTCCATCTCACCCACAGACTTGAGTTTGCCCGCGCTCACCAGATCGGACTGCAAGCTGGACGCGCGCTTGACCAGTTCGTCGAACCTGCGCGCTATGGTATCGCGCACGAGTTTGTCCGCGTCGCGCCGATTTTGCCGTTCGACATAACCGCTAAATCCGGGAATATAGGATGCCAGTTTTTTGAACGGATCCATCTGGCCGCTTACGTTTTGAAACATGTCAGTCATTAGTGCCTCCTGCGTTGATATACGAATTACAATTATTTTAGTCGCATAAACACGTACCATTATAGCCTGAGTTTCTGGTTATAATCAAGCAAGCCATTTGTCCTATTTGGAGTCGTTCTATGGCAGGTAAAGAAAAATGAACTTCTCTCACTCAGAGAGGAAAAAACTTAGACGCTCGACGCCCGCCGAACACCTGGCGTTGGGCAAGGAGAATATGATGACAACTGATATTCAATCCTTGTTAGGTGATAAAGCAGAAAAACTGCTTGGCTTCAAATCACCCAAAATTCCCAAAGAACGATTGCATTTGCCCGGTCCTGATTTTGTAGATCGTATCGTTGCGCTGTCTGACCGCAACAATCGTGTGCTCGGCAATCTGGCGTGGATGCACAACCACGGTCGGCTTGGCGGAACGGGTTATCTTTCCATTCTGCCTGTCGATCAGGGCATCGAACATTCGGGTGGCGCAAGCTTCGCAAAAAACCCGGATTACTTTGACCCGGAGAACATTGTCAAGCTCGCTGTCGAAGGCGGATGCAACGCAGTCGCCTCAACGTTTGGCGTGTTGGGTATTGTGGCGCGCAAGTACGCACATAAGATTCCATTCATTGTAAAGATCAATCACAATGAGCTGTTGACCTACCCGAATAGCTTTGAACAAATTCTGTTTGGCACAGTCAAGGAAGCATATGAGATGGGCGCGGCGGCAGTGGGCGCGACGATTTATTTCGGCTCGGATGATTCGCATCGCGAACTGATCGAGATCGCGCAGGCGTTTGCGCTCGCGCATGAACTCGGCATGGTAACGGTGTTGTGGTGCTACCTGCGCAATTCGGCGTTCAAGAAAGACAAAGACTATCACGTCTCGTCTGACTTAACAGGGCAGGCGAATCATATTGGCGTGACAATCGAAGCGGATATCATCAAGCAAAAAATGGCGGAGAACAACGGTGGCTATATCGCCTTGAATGCGGACGGTGTTTCGTATGGCAAGTACGACAAGCGTATCTACAGCGAATTGACCAGCGACCATCCGATTGATTTGTGCCGTTATCAAGTGGTGAACTGTTACATGGGGCGTATCGGCCTCATCAACAGCGGTGGCGCATCGGGCGACAACGATTTTGCTGAAGCCGCCGCGACCGCGGTGATCAACAAGCGCGCCGGCGGCACCGGCCTCATCTCGGGCCGCAAAGCCTTCCAGCGTCCCATGGCGGATGGCGTGAAGCTTTTGAACACCATTCAAGATGTATATTTGGATAAGAGCATTACGGTTGCATAAAGCAAAAGGGCGCTGTCGATAGACGGCGCTCTTTGTTATTAAATTACTTTTGTAGATTAAACTCAGGGAAGTGTGAATTTCTTTTTTGCAGTTACGAAGTTTGGATAAACAACCTGAAAGCCGATGGAATAGCTTCCACATTTTAATTTGTATGTGACAGTGAGGGTAATTGTTCCGGCCGTAGACAACATGTCAGTCGTTCTAATCTGACCGGCGTTGGATCCTGCTCCGGATAGCAGCCATTTGTATTGAAGTTTAGTTTGATTGTTCGATGTTATTGAGCTGGTGAAGGTTACAGGAGTACCGCTGGCACAGGGAGTTGAACCCTTGGTTACGCTCAACGAAACATTGGTAATCAATGCAGATGTATAGCTGTTACCGGTCGCAACGGGTGTTAAGGTTTCCTCCATGGTGGCCGTCAATGAATCCATGGGAGAGGCTGTTGAGTTCGGTTCAAGTGTGGGAATCTCCGTGGGAACATCCGTAGAGGGCAGCGTGGGAGGAAAAGTCGCTATTAGCACAGCTTGTATCGGTGTATCAATGGGCGTGGGAGTATGCGCGGGTTCCGCTGAGAACGGCGAGCACCCTGAAATGAAAATTGCAAGCGCCATTAGTGTGATAATAATCAGGTGGTTTTTCATTGGATCGTCTTCTTTCAGTTTCAAGGCGAATTATAGCGCAAATGTATAAGCACAAAAGAAATCAAACACCAAGGGTACAAAGTAATATAAAAAGGGGAAAGAAGGCTTCAGGTGGGATCCTCGAGAATCCATGAAATCCGCCTCACCCGCGTGCGATCTTGTTCTATTAGAAGCATCTTTTAAGCAAAGTTGAACGGACGCTCCTGCGCAAAATCAGGCAGGCACTGCGTTTGACTTTCGATTTCTTGAATGAAGGCATTCTCAAGACCGAGATCGAGTGCGTACTCTGTGATCTCATCATATTCTTCTTCAGTCAAAGTCCGGTTGATTTCTGGATACTTGCCTGCCTTGTGTTGAGGCGAATATTGCGACATGATGCTGAGAAAAATATCCGGTGATAAATCTGCCAGAAAACGGAGGCAGCTTCGGCTGTTGTCAAGCTGACCCGGTAATACGAGGTGCCGCACCAATAATCCGCGTGTCGCGATTCCGTCATCATCCATTTTTAAATGACCGACTTGATCCAGCATCTCTCTGAGAACGCCGGGAATAATTTCGGCATAATCGAGCACGGCAGAATAGCGTTTGCCAAGCGCATTATCCATGTATTTGATGTCGGGCAGGAAGATGTCCACCAAGCCGCGGATTTGTCGAAGCGCATCCATAGAATCATATCCGTTGGTGTTGTACACAATCGGAATGGCGAGCCCTTTTTCTTTTGCGGCGATGATCGCATCCGCCATTTGGAAAATCATGTGCGACGGCGAAACAAAGTTGATGTTGTGTGCGCCTTCATCTTGTAGACGCAGCATTTCATCTGCAAGTTCGTCAACAGTTAAAGTTCGGGTTTGATGAAGCTTAAACTCCTGGCTGATTTGAAAGTTCTGGCAAAACACACAGCGCAGATTGCAGCCTGCGAAGAAAATCGTCCCCGATCCTTTGGTGCCTGAGATAGGCGGCTCTTCCCCGAAATGCAGGCCAATATGAGAAATCCGAATCTCCGCGCCGATTTTGCAGACTGCGAGTTTGCCTTCAAAGCGGTTTATCCCGCAATTCCGCGGACAGCAAACACACTTTATTAGTTGATTAGTTAATGGCTCATTCATAGTTCAGGATGATGTGCTGGGCAGGTTTCTAATAGCCAAGGTAATCTTTTACATTTCATGACCACCGCCAACATAAATCCGCTGTCCAGTAATCCAACGGGCTTGCTCTGATGCAAAAAATACTACTGCATCTGCTATATCTTCGGGCTGTCCTACCCGTCTCATTGGATATGTCGCCGCAATATCTGTTTCCATTTCGGGCGTGAGCCAACCTGTTTGTATAGCACCTGGAGAGATCGTGTTGACGGTTATTCCGAATTGCCCAAACTCCTGAGCGGCGCTTCGTGTATAACCTTCCATTGCCAGTTTGCTAGCTCCGTATGAAATTTCTGATGGGAAACAGTATGCGCCATCTGTACTAATGTTAATAATACGACCCCAATTACTTTTTCTGTGTATCTGTCGCCGTACAAATTCGGCCATCGCTAATGCTATTGCACGAGTATTTACCGCAAAAACACGGTCAAAACTTGAGGCAGTAATATAATCAGGCGCAGAAGTCCAGGCTTCGACCTCCCTGTTTACTAAAATATCGGATGACGGGAGAAATGTATCTGCTTCCCAGTGTGCCGCATTATTTACAAGAATATCAACTTGACCAAAAGCAACCTCGGCTTGGTCAAACAGGCGGGAAATATTATTTGGTTCAGATAAATCTGCTTCCCATGCTACAGCCTGACCACCCATTTGGTGTATTGCTTCAAGAACTTCATCAGGTGTTTTTGCACGTTGTGTATAGTAGAAGGCTTCTCCTTGCAAATCCTTGTCGTTAACTGATGATTGTTTCTCGCTACCACAACGAAAATAATGCAAAAAAACCATTACCCCTTGCGCTGCTAATGCCTTTGCTATCCCTGCACCTATCCCATACGGATTGTTTGCGCCAGTGACAATTGCAACTTTACCTTTTAGCCCTGTATCAATCATTATCGTTTCCTATGTGTGAAAGTTAAGCCTAAAAGCGATTCGGATGTGTTGTACAGTGTTGGGTTGAAACACGTTTAGAAAATTATAGCACCACCATAGGGTCAAAAGATATTCTCGTGCCTAAATATGATCAAGGTGTTGCTCATGATCGTTACATGGCAAGTACTTTTCTGATGGCGGGAACAGGAAGACCAGCCTGATCTGCCAAGTCGCGCAGTTCATTGGCAAGCTGTATCATTTCATCCGGCGCTTGGGATACATGGTAAGCCAAACCAACTTCTCCCAATTTGGATTTCAGCATTGCACGCCAGCCTGCAATTTGCAAGAAGCTTGGTATGAATTCGGTGGCGTTCTCGGCGAATGGGATAATCTTGTGTCCAAGTGCGCGCATGACGCGATGTGCTTCACGTCCGCCACTGACAAAGAGTTTCAAGTCTTCAGTGCTTCGGGCTAAAGCGGCGAGGTCGCAATTGTATTTCATCGTCAGCTTTCCGATGAGCGCCACTCCAACCGCGTGCGTCATTTGGAGATCAATCATATTTTTGTAAGTTATCGCTTTAATGCCTGCGCTGTTTAAAATTTTGACGAGTTGCTTAAGTCTCGGCGTGATCGTGCCATCCATTTCTCCGAATTGCGAGGGGAGTGGGCGTGGATGTCATGGCGCGGATGATATTGCCATCGCGCTTTCCGCCCGCGACGACCATTCCTAACATAATTCGTTTTTTATCAATGACTTTAGCGAACTCGTCCGGGCCCGAAAGATTGTTGCCCATGAAGACGATGTTCTGCGATTTGTTTTGAGCCAGCACTGGCAAAAGGTCTCCGATTTGGTTTTTGCGAACAATGACCAGAATGAAGTCATAGACGTCATCCGGGTCAAGACGGTTGATAACTGGGACTTGGGTAACGCTTCGTTTATGGTTAAACGGATCTTCAATGATAATGCCCTCATTTTTTATTTCGTCATAACGCTTGCCGCGTGCCAGAACTTTCGCGTCGAGTTCCGCGCTGACTAATTTTGTGATAACTGCCGAGCCGTTCGCTCCGGCTCCGATGACAAGAAGCTTTGTGTTTTCTGCGCTCATCTTAGCCTCCGCAGATAATCTCTCTATTTATCCTAGCGCTTCGCCTTTATAATTCAAGTGACAATCTGCATTGATTCTCTCCGTCAAACTTCCCCCAAGGAGATTTTGCTTATGCCTCAATCTGATCAAGGTATTACTCGTGACCGATACATGCTCATTCCGCGCACGATCATTTTTTTGCGGTGCGGCGATTCATTTTTGCTAATTAAAGGCGCGCCGACCAAGAGTCTCTGGGCGGGAAAATTTAACGGAATTGGCGGTCATGTGGAACGCGGCGAAGATGTTTTGTCCGCGGCGAAGCGCGAGTTGAAGGAAGAAGCCGGCCTGGATGCCGATCTCTGGTTGTGCGGAACAGTGATTGTGGACGCGGGCGACGCCCACGCAGGAATTTGTTTGTATGTGTTTAGCGGGGAGTACTTTGAAGGTGAGTTAAAGCCATCCAATGAAGGAACTATTGAATGGGTCAAGTATGAAGCGATAAAGGATTTGCCCGTTGTCGAGGATCTGCCTATCTTATTATCCAAGGTTCGCGATATGAAGCGCAGTGACCCACCATTCTCCGCCCGATCCTATTATGATCAAAATGAAGAATTGAAGGTTGAATTTGGAAATTAAATTCCGCTTCCGAGCGGCAGCAGCATTGTGAACTTGCTCCCCTTGCCCGGTTTGCTTTCGACGTTCAGCTTTCCATGATGTTGTTCGATGACCTGACGCGTGATCGCCAACCCAATACCGATGCCGCCAAATAAGTCATCGCCGCTTTTTTCAATATGATAGAAGCGATCGAAAATGCGCGACAACTGGTCGGTTGCGATTCCAATTCCGTGATCTTCAATAGACACGGCTAGCCGATCTTTTTGTTTTTCAAAATTGATTTCAACATCGCCCCGCGCGGACTGAATTTGATAGCATTGTCCACGAGCGCGGTGAGGGCGCGTTCAAGTGATTTTGAATCCCCATTGACCTCCGGTACATTTCGTTCGTTCCGGACTTTTAAATGGGCGCCGTGTTCTGCAGCTTTCTTCTCGTATTTTTTTACAATGCTTTGCGCGATCTCTCCCATGTTTACAGGTTGAAACGCGGGAAGGACAAGTTCGATCTCTTGTAGGAATAAGATATCGTTGACTAGCGAAACGATTTGTCCAACGTTGCGCGAGACGGTTTCAATCGCCTCGTTCAGCTGACCGCCTTTAAGCGCACCCTTTTGTAGGATTTGCAAATATCCGCTCGCCGCCATGAGCGGAGTGCGGAGTTCATGCGCGACGTTTGTTAAAAATTCGCGCCGCGCCAAATCCTGTTCGGCAAGTTTCTGGTATGCCTGCGCGAGTTCGCTGGCGCGCATGCGTAAATCCTCGATGGCCATTTCGTCATTCTGGCGCAAACGTTCGCTGATCTCTCTGACCATCGCCATCGCGACGCTGCTCGAATGCTGAAGGACGCGGTCAAAGCTCTCCTTGTCCAATTCCAGAACAACGACATCGCTTTTGGAAGTGACGGTTGCAGCGCGTGGTGCGTTATGAATCAATGCCATTTCGCCGAAGAAATCTCCCGCGCTCAAATGTTTGAGTACCCGCGCTTCCGTTTGGTTGATGACTTTGGTAACTTCAACATCACCTTCCAGGATCATGTAAAAAATGGTTTCAACCGCATTCTCGCGGCACAATACGGTTTCCGCCGGATAGGCATTTACTTTGCTGTTCGCGATCAGCTCTTCCACTTCACCGGGCGTGATGCCGGGAAAGGCGCGTGGAATGATTTTGCTGGGAGCGCGATTAGTAGTCATAAACTTTTTTCTTGTTTTATTCTAAACGAGTAAGACACTTTCTGTGTATCAACCATTTGGACTAGAACTTGTAACCGATCTTTCTCAAGAAACCTTTGCGCCACGCAATATCTTCGATGGCTTCCACGCCTTTGGGAGAAAAACCATCTATTACGCCGAGGATGCCGCGTCCTTGTTCAGTCTGCGCCACCAACACCTGAGTCGGATTCGCCGTGGCACAAAAAATATGCGCCACTTCTGGCAGGGCCTTGATCGTGTTCAAAACATTGATGGGGAAATATCCTTCAGCTAAAAATAAAATGAATGAATGTCCGGCGCCGATGGCGGTTGCGTTTTTTCTTGCCAATTCGATCATGGCGTCATCCGTCCCTGTCCACCGCACGAGACATTTTCCTGATGCTTCGCAAAATGCCAACCCAAACTTGATTCCCGGAACTGTACTGACTAGCGCTTCGTGAACGTCTTCGACTGTTTTGATAAAATGAGATTGCCCCAGTATAAAATTCACTGGTTCTGGCTTTTCGACATTGATAGTTTTGATTTCCATGTCCACATCTCCTTTACGTCTTTGCGGACAGTTCGTGTTCGCTTTTTGTTATTTGCGGGTTGAATTCATTTATGATACAACAAATGGAAATTTGCAAGATGACAAAAGGATTGCGAATGTTGAAATTCTATCGCCGCATTTTTGCTGTTTTGATAGCTGGCTTATGTTTGAGCGCTTGCTCGCCCACGACGTCTATCGCGGCGATTCCGTCCGCGACGGCCTCACCGATTCCTTCACTGACACCAACCATGCTTCCCTCTCCAACGGCAACTGCAACTTCCACGCCCATGCCGCTTGTGCCGAACTTTCAACACATTGTCATTGTGGTCTTTGAAAATGAAGAGTATGGCATGGTCATGAACAACTTTCACATGCCATTCTTCAATCAGTTGGCGAAATCCTATACACTCCTGACCCAATATTATGCCGTGGCCCATCCCAGTTTGCCCAACTATCTTGCCATGATTGGCGGTGACACCTTTGGAATTATGTTTGATTGCACCGATTGTGCGCGCAACGATCAGTCACTGCCTGATCTGATCGAAGCCAGCGGACGAACATGGAAAACGTACCAGGAAGATATGCCCTCGCCCTGCTTCGCCGGAGTCCAAGCGGGGCTGTACGCGATGGAGCATAATCCCTTCATTTATTTCATGCCGATTCGATTGAACGCTAAGCGATGCGATCAAAGCATTGTGCCTTTGACGCAACTCTCCTCGGACATTTCATCTGATGCACTGCCTAATTTTATTTTTGTCACACCCAATATGTGTAACGATGCGCATGATTGCGATATCTCAGTTGCCGATAACTGGCTGCAGGGCTTCATGAGTTGAATTGTTCAGGCGTTGAATCAGGATGGCAAGCCCTACGTGATTGTCATCACTTGGGATGAAGGGATAGGAGATCGTTCCTGTTGCGGCCTGCCAGCTCAAGCAGGTGGCCAAATCGCAACCATCCTGGTGTCTCCTCAGGTGAAAAATGGTTTTCAGGATGATACCCCGTATAGCCACTATTCGCTTTTGAAGACGATCGAGTTCGGCATGGGGGCTTCCGTACCTTGGACACTCCGCCGATCCGCAGACGTCCATTATCGTTGCGCCGTGGAAGTGACGGTGGAAAATTCGTCTTTTCACAAAAGAAGAAGACAGATATAATAGGCAAAATAAAATAGAAATTTATCAAAGGAGAATTCCCTATGACTCATATCACTACTAGTCTGTGTGTACGCGACCGCGGTTGTATTGAGGTCTGCCCGGTGGAATGCATGATTCCGGGCACTCCTGTGAACGAATGGCCGTGGATTTACATTGACCCGGACACGTGCATTGATTGCGGCGCGTGTATTCCCGAATGTCCCTTCGCTGCGATTTTCCCGGAAGATGAAGTACCCGCAGCATATACTGCGAAAGGCGGTGAGTACATTAGCAACGTGGGACTTACGGGTCACTACGAGGGCACGAATCACTTTGGGAACAAGGTTTCGCTCGATATTGTAAAGCAATTGAAGGCTGGTGAAGTGATTGATCTGACCCCGGACATCAAGCCCAATTATGATTTCTTCAAAGGCGGGCCTGGTTATAGCGCCAAAGATCAAGATAGCGGCCTGTAAGCCCACAATAAAAAATTTGAAAGTCAGGTCGCCCTACGACCTGGCTTTTTTGCGCTCATTAAACTTTTTGGTGAATCCATGATTTCTCGTGTTTCAAAATTGAAATATCGTTTAGTCTCTGTGATTCTGTTGCTCTCTTTATCGGCGTGTGTCTTTGAAACTCAAACATTAAATGCAGAGAACATGCCAGTTCCATCGGAGACTTTGTCGGTTGAAGTTACAACTGCCGTCCCTCAGAATATTGCAACAAGAATTAGTGTGGCACCCACGGCAACTTCTACAACCATAATATCGATGACGCCTACATTGCCATCGGTAACGGTTACCGCAATTAACGGAAATCTGTATATCCGCCGCGGCTCTGGCTCGGACTTCAATCCGATTGGCGCGCTGGCGCAGGGACAAACAGTAACCGCCTCGGGACGAGATATTTTAAGCCAATGGCTTTATATCCCGATTCCGTCTGAGACGGGAAAATTTGGCTGGGTGTCAACGTTGACCATTTATTCCTCGGTCGGTGGCGACATTATGGATTTGCCGGTCGTTGATAGCGATTTAGCGGTTCCAGCTTTTATACAAAACTGTAGTTCACAAAATATGCTCGTTCAGCCTGCGGGAGTGGTTCTTCCGCCGTGGTATCAGTTTCCAAATAATATTGTTCAATTTGACCCTGGCGAATATACAATTCAGGCTTATGATCAAAACTATGAAACTTCCAAAAATAATCAGACGATTAGTAATCAAGGTGTGGTGATTGATTTGCAGGAAGGGGAAGTGTATAAATTTACTGCAACGGGAGCCGCCCAACATAAATGTCCTGTAGGACAATAAGTCATAATCAGGGTGCGATGGCTGTTTTCAAAAGTTGAAATCCAATACGATTTGCACTGACCGGATCATTTCCTTCAAGCAATACGACAACAACCACCGGGGTTCCTTTCCAATTAGGCAACGTTCCGCCTAGATACCATGTGGAAAAGTCTACGCCGGTATTTCCAGTGCCGATCCATTCCCAATAAGATTGATTTTGGGTTGCCAACTGATTGGCAAGCTGATCTGCTGTTGTTGTGTTAAAGACTTGCATTGATTGACCTAATGTGGGTAGGACGATCCAACCTTGTTGCGATGTGTTTACAGCAAGCACGATGCGCGGCGCGATTTGGATTCCATGATTGCTTAGTGTTCCTGCCGCGATGCTCATTTGCAAGGGGCTGATTCGCAAACCATTGATTAGGCCATATTGCGCGGCATTAGCCACCGGCATACGAATTTGCGGAGATGTATAGAGGCCGAGATTATCAAACAGAGTTATTTTTTGTTCGTCACTGATTTGGTTTATCGAGTTAATGCTACTAAGAAATGGTGTGAGAGCCGATCCGGCTGGGTACATTCCCTGCGCGGCACGGTTAACAAGCGGAGTATTTTGATCTTGTGCCAGCGACGCACCAATCTCATCCAGTTTATTGGGATCATAGGTAGGATGAGACGCCATGACAAAAATCTCGCCGGTCTGTGCGCCCATTAGAATGACCGCGCCTTTATTATCTCCCAACAATTGATCAGCTTGTTTTTGCAATTCGAGATCGATGCTCAACCTTACATCCAAACCCGGAGGCGGCGTGCCATAAAGAAGATGATCCCACCAAATGAGGCTGGCGGGATTCCCTTGAAGACCTCGCAGGTAATTATCGAGACTTGCTTCCAGTCCAGCTTGACCATAAGTGGGATGGATATAGCCGGTAATCGGCGATAGATCCGGATAAAGATAGACACGGTGATACGTGCTACTTTGTCCTTCTGTTATATCAATTGGTTCGTTGTTGCGGTCCAGAATATTTCCGCGCGGAACAAATCGATCGGAGATTGCAAGACGAGGGTTGTCGGTGCGCGTTAATAGGTCTGGCCGCGTAAAACCGCCCACCATGAATCTGCAAGCATTGTAGCGATGATGCCAAATCCCAAAATGCCAATCACGTAATAATATGGGCGCAGCGTTGCTAATACAGCCGGCTTGTTCTCCGCTTGGTTGCTTATCATGAGCAAAAAACCAAGAGCAACAAATGTGGTTAATAGCGAAGAACCGCCATAGGAGACGAATGGCAAAGTGACTCCGGTTAATGGCAGGAAGCGTAGATTTCCACCAATGATCAACAGGGCTTGGATACCAAGATATGCAGAGAGACCAGCAGCAAGGAGTCGCCGGAAAGGATCGGGAGCGTGGAACGCGGCACGCAAGCCTCGCGCGAGAATCAAAGCGACGATGATGATAAACGCCGTGGTCCCTAATAAGCCAGTTTCTTCAGCGATGGCAGTAAAGATAAAGTCGGATTGTGCCACAGGAACAAGCGTCGGACTTCCTAAGCCAGGCCCCGTCCAATCATCCCGCCATTGGCGATTGCCAACAGCGATTGAACGATTTGATAGGAATGACCGCTCGGATCTGCCCAGGGGTTGAGCCAGGTAGAGATTCGTTCGCGCACCACGTCGATGAAGAAATAACCAATGATTCCTGTCAGGGCAAGTATCACAGCGGTTGCAAGCAGAACTCGGCGTTTGCCTGTGGCTAGGTAAAGAATGACAGTGTAAATCAAAATGAATATGGACGCGGTACCCAAGTCGCGTTGAGCCAGCAATAGCAGAACCGCCACACCGGTGACAAATAGGGTGGGGAGGAGTAAAGGGAAGAATCGCAGACGGATGGTTAAACGATCGCTCAAATAAGCGGAGAGATATACAACGAGTAGAAGCTTGAGTGGTTCAGAAGGCTGAAGATAAACGCCGCAACATCCGAGCCAGCGATTGGCCCCGTAACCTTCCGGGTTTGTGCCCAATAAAATTGTAAGCGCGGTGAGAACCAGTCCGCTGGTGAGGAGGATGTATTTGTAGCGCCTGAGAAACGATAAGTCGGAAGGGAGATAAAGGATCGCCGTTAAGATCATGATACTGATTGTCAGCCAAATTGATTGGCGAATTCCAAAAACAGAATCAAGACGCCAAATGGTTAACAACCCCCAACCGCTTAAGAGAGCTGCGAGCGGCATGAGAAATGGATCGCGGTCGGGAAGCTGCCTCCGAGTGAAGCGGTCGGCGAGAAAAAATAATGCGGACCAAATCGCGAAGCCGAACCAATGCGACCAGCGGTAAGATACTCTCCATGTTTGCTCTCTAACAGCAGGCGATAAGGTGAGAATAACTGAGTATAAGAAAAGAAAAACAGCCGCCATTATCAAGAGGCGGCTCTGGCGTCGGTCAGTTGGAGAAGCAGACCTATCTAACACTAAATATATTTCTTGATAAGTAAGTCCAATTTTTTGCGGGCTTCTTTTGAGATTCTTTCGTGTTTTGTAATGATTGCATTGGAAAGCGCATGGTCACAATCGCAACTGCGCTCGGATCCGAGATTGTGCACAAGATGACGAATTGCATCCTGTGCAATAGTTGTGTTTTTGTTCAAGATCTGGACGACCATATCAACCGTTACCGGCGTTTCGCTAACATGCCATACATCGTAATCGGTCACATGCGCCATGACGGCGTAACATATCTCGGCTTCGCGCGCCAGAAATGCCTCGGGTGCGGCGGTCATGCCAATGATGGACATTCCCCAGGCGCGATACGTATTTGATTCGGCTTTTGTGGAGAAGCGGGGCCCCTCGATGGTGATGAATGTCCCGCCGCTATGCACGGTTGCACTTGTGGCAAGAACTGCTTCTTCAAGTTGCTTCGAGAGATTGTTGCAAAACGGATCTGCTACACCGACATGAACAACCAATCCATCATCAAAAAAAGTGCGTGGACGATTTTTTGTGTTGTCGTAAAGTTGATCGGGAATGACGATGTGACCCGGCGCGTAATCTTCCCGCAAAGAACCGCATGCGCTAATGCTGATGATGCGTTCAACGCCAAGTGATTTCAGCGCAAAAATGTTGGCGCGATATGGAACTTCGGTGGGCATGAGGTGATGACCGATGCCGTGCCGGGCGAGAAATGCCACGCGCTGACCATCTAATTCACCAACAATGATCGGTGCGCTTGGCGTGCCGAACGGTGTTTCGGGTTTATATTCTTTTGCGGCTTTCAGTCCATCCATATTATACAGACCCGATCCGCCTATGACTGCAAGTTTGATTGCTTCTTCCATGAAATTGAGTTCTCATAATTTTGGAGTTGGCGAACTGGGTTTATCGCCGCTCATATTGACGATCACTTTGGTTTTGCCGCATTGAATTTCGTCATCCGAAGTAAGGACTGTGGGCAAGGTTAATATTTCCTTGTTCAATTTGGTTCCGTTTGTGGAATTCAAATCTTCAATCCACCATTGATTATGATGATAACTTAATCTCGCATGGCGGGCGGACGCGGTCGCATCGTTAATTGTAATATCACATTCGGGATTTCGCCCCAGAATGATTTCCGGCTTGGAAAAGGTTTGGGATGTGAGAACACGATTCCGATTTCGAACTTCGAGGCGGATCGCCGGGAATCGGCGTACCGATGCATTTTGTCCTTCTTGTCTCAAATCCTGCCATATCGTCCACAACGCCCAACCCAGAAAAGTGTAAACAGCCGCGGCCATCAACAGCCGAAGTGTCAACACTATCAGTCCGCTCATTCGTTTTCTTTTTTCTTTTCCTTTTCAAAAGGCGCCGTGCGTAGAACCGCGGTTGGACGATCTGCGCCGGGGGAATCAAACGGCGTAGTGGTCGCCAGATCGGGACGCGGCGGAGGATTATCTTGACCATAGATAAGTGCTACTCCAGCCAACGATACAACGTCTCCCGGATACAGCACGCTCTGACTGGCGCGCTGTCCGTTGATGAAGGTTCCACCTGTTGAGTTCAAATCGAACATTACGTACCGCCCTTTGATTGCGCGCAATTGTGCGTGATTGCGGGAAACGCGCGGATCGTCGATTACAAGTGTATTATCCAATCGGCGGCCAATATTAACTACTGGTGCTCTGAGTGGGAATACTTTTACGCCTTCTATAATCAGAAAGGCGTTTTCAGGCATGGCGTTATCTTCGGCGCTGTCTTCTTCGGAATGGGCGGGAGTATTTTGTGTGTCTTCCATATTGTTATTAACCTGATGCGATGCCAATAGGTTTAATTGATCGGACGAAAGACTGGCATCTGCTGTAATCGTAACAACGGGCGGAAACTCAAATTTCAATCCGGCATCTTGCCCAATAGTTTTAATGATATCAATGAGCGTTTCTGGTAAATGTGACTCCTGCCAGTGTTCTACGGTTGCTGGTGCGACCATGAGCGTATAAACATTGGGTGCGAGTCGAGTTCCATCTGGTTTGGTGGTCGTGTTCTCTTTGATGGCTGTGGCGAGTTTATGAACGATCAAATTCTCCGCGTTTTTTCCGAGTAACGCGCCAGCTAATTGCACTTCGACAAGGGATTGTAAACGCGCTTCTACTTCTTCAAGATTCATTTTTGTTGTATTGTGGTCTCACTATAATTATAGAGGCGATGAGACGTTTATGCAAGTGGCATTTTATAAGGGTTTGAGGGCTGCACCGCAGTTGGGGCATTTGATTTCATTTGGCTCCACTACAAAGCCACAATTAGGACAAGTTCCTGGCTGGGATTTTCCCAAGGGCGCACCGCATGCCATGCAATCGCCTTCGCCAACCGGATTTGCGGTGCCGCAGTATTCGCAGACGATGCGATTCAGGCGCGCGGAAAGTTGATGGCTGGCGCCAGCCGCCTGAACTGCTTGGTTGACGACCGTCCAAACATGCTCAGTGAGTTGCAGGTTTTCTACATCCTGAGCGATATCGTCAAGGCGGCCAATCAGGCTAAGTGGATTTTGCAGCGCGGCAACAACTGTCCAACCGAGCGAAGTTGCGGTGCCGAGCCATTCCTGTTGCCCGAGCTGAATCATAACCCCATCGGATACTTTTTGAATAGTTACAGTTAGTGCGGTTTTGCCTCCGGATGCCGCGCCCAGTCGAGTTCCAATTTGAACCGCAAGATTATCCGTCTGCCCAAGAATTTGCGCGCGTAAGTTGCCTTGATTGAATTCTGCCAACAAGGCCTGCGCAATGTTCGATGGATTTAAATCGCCGTGATAAATTTGCCGGTCCATGATTTAGATTATAATCTTGAAATGATATTTCTTTCAGGTAGTATAACGAAATGAAACAGATCTGGTTTCGACTCTCTCTGTGGATCACAATTCTCGCCTCCATTCTTGCACTTGCGCTGGTTATTCCATCGGTGGCTTCTGTTCACGCTCAAGCGGTATCTACACCAACCATCGCCAACTCACAACCTTTCATTACCAACACTTACACGACTGAACCGTTTGTCAATGTTCGCGCGGGACCGAGCTCAGTGTATTATGGAAGCCCGATAGGTGAATTGCCGATTGGGGCAACAGCTCCAGCTCTGGCGATTACGCCCGGTCATGATTGGATCGAAATATCTTTTCCTTCGGGCCCAATGGCGTCGGATGGGTTTATGCACCATTCGTAACCTTAACGGGTGCGCCGCCTCTCATCGAGCCGCCTCCAACATTTACGCCAATAGTAGCCGCAACTCTTGACCCGGCTTTGATCGGTACTTTTAGCCTTAAGCCAACCGAAACGCGCTTGCCGACGTTTACACCGCCTGCGCCGCTGGTTGTTCCAATTTTTCCCGCTGCTCCTGCTGAAAGCTCAACACATTTTCCTTTTGGGATTGTGATCATTAGTTTGGGTATTGCGGGGGCATTGGGGATAGTGATCTCCATAGTGAGTTGCCGATAATGCGTTCGCGGAAGTTGCTTGTTTTCAGTATACTTATCCTGGCGACTATCTTATTCGCTGCCATCAATATTCCTGCACCAATATTCGTTCATGCTCAACAGCCAACCGGTTCTATCCCAACCGTGACCGGCACACCGCTGGGTCCAATGGTCACGGTTTACGAGAACAATGATCAGGTTGATGTTTATGCCGGGCCAAGTAGCTACGATTATCCTGCCGTGGGTGTAATGCTTGCTGGAGAGCAGGCTCCAGCGCTTGGGCAGGCTGAGGGTTTGGACTGGATTGAAATTCAATATGTTGGCGTACCTAATTCCGTTGCATGGATTTATGCGCCGTACGTATCACTGACAAGCGGATCAACGTTGCCGAACATTCCCGTTCCTCCCACACCGACGCCTATTACCACGCCCACGATTAATCCAACGCTGTTTGCGGCTTTGATTCCGGCAGTAACATCCACGCGTTTATCTACCTTCACTCCGCCAGCGCCCATTGCTCTGCCTACTTTTGTGGATGTAACGCATCGTCCGAGCTCCGTGCCCATTGGCTTGATAATCGTAGGTTTTTTGTTTATCGGTGGCTTAGGTGCAATTATTTCGTTCCTGCGGGGGCGTTGACCTGACTTCTATCCGAAAAGAAAAAGACCGGACTCAAGTCCGGTCTTTTTACGTCTTAGTTATTGCAGGAACAAGAACCACCGCAGGCGCATCCGCCTTCGCTATGCTCATGTGCCTGAGTGTTTGGGCTATCCACGATAAAGCCCGCTCCTCGATCCGGATCATTCACGAAGTCAATACGAGCGCCGCGAAGATAATCAATGGAGACTTCGTCCACGACAACCTTTACCCCATTTGCTTCAAAGGTTGTATCTTCATCGCGAATGTTATTTTCAAGCGCCATACCAAAGTTTACTCCACAGCATCCGCCGCCCGAAACAAAAACACGTAGAGCATAACCTTCCAGTTTGCGTTCACTGACGATGTTGTTTATTGCATTGGTAGCCGCAGGAGAGACTGTAATTGTTTGAATATCAAGTTCTTCTAACATTTTCTTCTCCGGTTAATAATAAATTTGACCTATCTTATCAGAATAAATCTTCTCTGTCAACTGCAGCTATTGGCTTTTCAATTCTTGACACAAACTCTTCGCACCTGTACAATCTCACTGCAATAGGCATAAGCCTATATTTTAATTTCCTTCGGGAGGATGTATCTCATATGTATGCAATGCCAGGACTTACTAATCTGGAAGTGATTGCAATTTGGGCTGTGTTTGGCATCGCCATTGTCGGCCTCTTATATGCGCTGTTCCTCCGCTCTCAGATCATGCGTGAGGATAAAGGCAGTGAAAAGATGCAGGAGGTCTGGAACGCCATCAAGTCAGGCGCCGATGCGTACCTGCGAAAGCAGTTTAACAGCATCTGGCCGCTAATTCTCGTGCTGGCTGTCGCTTTATTCCTTTCTGTTTATGTTGTGCCTCCATCAGCTGAGGCAAGTCAATGGTATTGCATTGCAATACAAAAAGTTGATGTAAACAATGCTGATGCGATCAAGGCTTGTCTGGCCACGATGACGCCGCAGGGAAATCCAGGCGCTTATCAACAAGTGCAATTATTGATTGGTCTTGCACGGGCAATTGCCTTTATTATGGGCGCAGGCTTTTCCCTTACGGTCGGACAACTTGGAATGCGTATGGCAATTGAGGGGAATGTACGCGTGGCCGCGGCTTCCAAAAGATCGTTTGGCGATGCGCTCCGTATTGCTTATCGCGCGGGCACCATCACGGGAATGTTAACGGATGGTTTGGGCTTGCTCGGCGGCACCATCATATTTATCATCCTTGGCATTGCCGCACCGGATGCTTTGCTGGGTTTTGGTTTCGGTGGCACGCTTCTGGCGCTTTTCATGCGCGTGGGCGGCGGCATCTTTACCAAAGCCGCAGATGTCGGCGCGGATTTGGTTGGTAAAGTGGAAGCCGGCATCCCGGAGGATGATCCGAGAAATCCCGCAGTCATCGCGGACCTCGTTGGCGATAACGTCGGCGATTGCGCTGGGATGGCCGCCGATATTTTTGAGTCTTATGAAGTCACGATCGTTTCTGGTCTGATTTTGGCTCTGGCTCTCTGGAATCTGACTGGCCGCCTGGAGTGGATTATTTTCCCATTGATGGTGCGCGGCATTGGAGTTCTTTCTTCGATCATCGGCACGTATTTGGTGCGTGGCGGTTCAGGCAAAAGCGGCGATGCCATGGCTGCAATCACTCGCGGCTTTATCTCCTCCGCTTTTATCTCGGCTGTGCTGTTTTTCGTGGCAGGCTTTTTCTATCTCAATAGCCCTGCGATGGATCAATGGGGAGGCTGGTGGCGCACACCGACGGCAGTCGCCGTTGGCGTGCTACTCGCCATCGTAATTCACCAAATAACGGAATACTTCACCGGCACGCATGCCGCGCCAGTGAATAACATCAAGAAAGCGGCGGATACCGGTGCGGCGACCCTAATCCTGAATGGTATCTCTGTCGGTTTCGAGTCTTCGGTTTGGTCTGTGCTCGTCATTGCGCTAACCATCGTTGCTTCCATTTTTATCTTTGGCACGATACCCGGTGTGGCCCTTGCAAGCCAAGGCACGTTCATTCTTTATGGAGTGGCCATGACCGGTATTGGAATGTTAACTTTGACCGGCAACAATGTCGCGATGGATTCCTTTGGTCCAATCTCCGACAACGCAAACGGCATTGGCGAAATGGCTTGGTCGGTGCTGACGGATAAAAAGACCAAAGATGCCCAGCAGGTGCTGTCTGACCTGGATGCGGTGGGCAATACAACCAAAGCCATTACCAAGGGTGTAGCAATTGGTTCAGCAGTGATCGCGGCAGTGGCTTTGTTCGGTTCATTCATTACCGATGTATCGAAGATTGATCCAATTGCATTGGCAAATGGCATCCAAGTAAGTGTGCCTCAGGTTTTTGTGGGTATGCTGATTGGCGGGGCGCTTCCATGGCTCTTTTCTTCTTTTGCCATCCAGGCTGTTTCCCGCGCTGCATCATTGATTGTGATCGAGGCTCGTCGACAATTCAAGCTCGGTGTGTTGAAGGGCAAGGTCAAACCGGATTATAAGCAGGCCGTTGCCATTTCAACGACTGCCGCGCAAAAGGAATTGGTTTCTTTGGCGTTGCTCGGCATTGTGACCCCGATCGTTGTTGGCTTGTTACTGCAAGTTGAAGCGTTGGGTGGCTTCCTCGCGGGGATCATCGTTTCTGGTCAATTGCTGGCGGTCTTCTTGAATAATTCAGGCGGCGCATGGGATAACGCCAAGAAGTTGATCGAAGACGAGCCCAAGGATCCTAAGAAGAATCTGGGTAAAGGTTCGGAACGGCATAAGGCAAGCGTGGTTGGTGATACCGTGGGCGATCCGTTTAAAGATACGGCGGGTCCGGCGCTTAATCCGATGATCAAAGTGGTCAACTTGGTCTCAGTGATCATCGCACCGGTCATAGTCAAGTATGCTGGCGCAACAGGAGTAACTTTGTATGTGGTATGGGCTGTTGCAGTTCTTTTGTTGGCGGTATTGGCCTGGGCAGTGATGCGCTCGAAGGCGCCAGCGCCTTCACTAACCAGTAAGTAACAAAATTCTGTTTTTGAACATAGCCCGTCATTTGACGGGCTATGTCGTTTGTTGTAAAGCGAGAAATCGAAGATTGTTTTTTATTTCCCTGAATTTGATAGAGATTGGACCTCCCAAATTCCTCCGCTTGTCTTCTGGCATGTTTCTTCAACTCTTACAGGTGGATTAACGGCTTGGATTTCATAAGCAACTTCGGGATCGCCGGGCCTGCCATATATCGGTTTTAGAGTCATCCAGGGCGGAGTATTGTACGGATTTGGAATCAAACCGAGCTGTAAATGACGAACACTATATTCGCTTTCATAAGCAATAAACCGATAACCTTCCCGATAAACTTCAGTCCAGAAGGCTGTGCTGTCGCCATGGGAAAGGTTTTGCAGGGTAATATATTCGTCATTTTGGGTGGAACAGGCAAACAGATCGGAGCGTAAATAGTAGCGAAAAGCCGCTAAGGTCAATACTCGATCCCCGGTTTGTGCGCTTTGGTTAATAGACTTAAGATAATCACATAAACTGTCATCAGAGCATTGCGGATTTCCATTTTTATCCAACGGAGAATATGTGTCTATGGCAATGTATAAAACTCTTATTGCCGTGAAAACCAAAATGATGAGCAGTATCAGTCTTGCCGTATTTCGGAGCAAAGGATTCGTACTTTCAATAGCAGCCTCGATAACAACAGAAAAAGGTATAAATAAAATTATCCAAATAAAAAGTACGTATCTTATTTCAAATATTGTGAAGAAAGCAAATATCCAAATTGCCAACGTGATAACGGATGAACGAAGCAGTATAGATAGATTGTCTAGTATTATTACTTTTTTGCGCACATCTTCAAAAAGCAATGTAGGCAAGAGGGCTAAAAATAAAGGAGATATGGTGCCCAGGCTTTGTGAGTTGTTCGAAAATGTGACCGTAAATGGATATAAAATGCGGAACAGCCATAGGAACTTTGGATCGAATGCCCATTGCCAGATTGAAGAATTGAGTTTTTGATAGTTTTCGATGGAGGCCGGGGATTGCCCAAAATGATCCAGTTCTCAATAAATTGGTATGAAAGCAGGCACACGATGCCGACACCAATCAAAAGTGTTGTCCGCGCAAGAAACCTTAGCTTATCATAATTGCTTTGCTTGCCTTTAAGGAATGCGTTTTGAATATAGTACAGCGCAATTATCAGCGCAAGCAAAAAAATATTGAAAGGTCGAGCCGCCATTGCCAATCCGGTTAAGAATCCTATCAAGAGAAATATTCGGAGGGATGATTGTCTGGTATTTGCTACCATCCAGTAAATTGCGGCAATTGCTGGCACAGTGCTTGTAAGGTCAATTTTGCCGTCTCCCATTAAATCCAAAAATGCTGTTGAACTTAAAATCAGTGTCAACAAAATTAGCTTAGGTCGCTTTGCTAGCCCAACCTCCTCTGCCAACGCCAAACCAAAGAGAATAATGATCAAGCCGTTTATCCATGAATATATTCGTGCGGCTTGATCGCCGAATACGCGTATCAGTGCCGCATACTGTAATCCCGACTGGAGTGAACTTATTTCATAGGGATCGGCTATAAACTGCTGTAGAGATTAAGTCGTCGCGATCATTTTTGCCCCTGAAAAATAGATGGCTACCAAATCATAGCTGAGGCGTGATGTTGAATACAATAAACTGACCGCGACAATTGTGATTGTGAGTGAAAAAATAGACCAATCGTACAGCCCCGTAGGACCCAAGCGGTCCATTGGTGGGTGAATTATGAATAAATGTTTGACTGGTCGAATCCCAAGGATAAAACTTATTAACATGATAGTGCTGACAGAAAGGAATGTTAATTGGTGAAGTTCGGCGAGTGCTAAAAAGATGATAGATAATATTCCGCCGCCGATTGCGAAGGCCGTTCCAAAAGAGACGAACCATGAGATCGTCGAATGAGTCCGCTGTTTCAAATCCCTTTCCAACCAGAGAAGCGCAAATGTCCCTGCGAATATGCTGGATGCACTGAAGAGGAGTGCCTCCACCAATGATATTGAAAGTGTGGTAGCGTAGTTCAGCGGATCGATTACATGAAGTTTTAAAGGAAAGGACGCCCAGTCCTCAAAACTGCTTGCATGAATACTACTGATGCTTCCTGGATAACGCATATAAAACCAAATACACAAGACTATCCACACCAGAAAAAGCGACTTGGTTAAGAACGTTTTTGTCCGCGTTGTTTGCATGAAGTCTCCCTTAATGATTTTGTGCTTTAATGAGAGTGCCGTTGAAAACGTTTAGCATAATCATGATTTGGCACATTGGGTTGATCGGGAAAGATGCCTATTGTTTAGTTTCCTTGGCATTATCCGAAGCAAGAATTCATCTGCGGAAACGCAGATCGCAGAAAAAACAATTGCACCAATAAACGCCAGTAGAAGACTAACGATATAATTCAAAGGTTCAATTCTGCCCAGTTTCGGAATCAGTGATGACCAACTTTCAAAGGTCGAGCCATAAAGGACACTTGTGCTACCCGGATAATAAATGAAAACCAATATACACAGGATGGACCAACCGAGCGCTAAGGATTTTACAATCAGCGAATTGATTTGTATTTTTTTCACTGGTATTTTTCCCTAACCCGAACACGAATTTCATATGGTTCCATGAATCGTTTGCAAACGTCAAATTCTGATTTATGAAGATCTTTTTGGTTAGCAACTATTATTATCCTGAACATGTTGGCGGGGTTGAGCTTGTATCCTTTAATCTTCACAGGTACTATAGAAAACTGGGCCATGAAGTCCGTTGGATGGCTGCAGATGTTCCACCGAGATTTAGAAAAAGAAATAAGGACGATGTTCCCATAAAGGCTTGGAATATAAATGAAGATACCAATGCCCAACACTAACCAGGCTACAAAAAACGTTTTTCCGATTAGCGAAGCCAGACTGATTTTTTGCATTTCTCCTCTAAAAAGATGGCTCCATATCATTTACCAATATTCTGTATCTCCCACGTTCCATCCTTGTTTTTCCGGCACCCAATTTCCACGTTGACGTTCGGATTGGTTACTACAATTTTATATGCAATTCCTTCGTTGGGTAAATTTCCGTAAATTGGATCCAAGGAAAGCCAGGTAGGCAGGTTAGCCGGGATGATTTTGAACCCAAACGAAAGGTGTTGCAACATGTAGCCATCCTGATAGATAATATATTTATAGCCTAGCCGGTATACCTCCTCCCAGAATTTGTTTTGATCCTCGAAGGATAAATTCTGCAGAGTATGATAATCCTCGATCGTGGAGGAGCAAGCGAACAAATCGGTACGCAGGTAGTAGCGGGAGGCGTGGAGTACGAGTACCCGGTCGCCGGGCGCGGCAAGTTGATTGATTACTCTCGTTACATTACAGAAATCATTGTCGTAACACTGTGGATTACCTTGAGGATCTATGGGCGAGTACGCATCGAATGAAATATATAAGGAACGCACGTTGATGAATACCAGCAATGCAAGGATCGGCCAGAAAATCAAATTGACCATCATTTGATTGCCACTTGTGAGTTCGCCCGAGACCTAAATCGCAAGTGGTATGAACAATACCATCCAAAGAAATAGTACATAACGGATTTCAAGGACGGTAAAGAATAGGAATATCCACAACAAGAGTGTAATAACGGAACAGATCCACACGCTGGCCAGCTGTTTCGAAAATCTCTTACGGCCTGGAAGAAGGAACAACGGGAAAAATGCAACGAACATGGGAGTGATATTTCCAAGTGTTGCCCCGTGATTGATAAAGGTTGCCACAAATGGATATAACAAGCGAGTTATAAGGATTTGCTTCGGGTCATATCCCCATGGGCCGGTGTTAGGATCAATTGAAGTAAGAACTCTTCATAAAAGCGAGGGGATCTCCGAAAATTAAATAGTTGACTAGGAGGTGATAGAGTCCCCAGCCAATGCACCCAAGACCGATCCAAAAGAATGTCTTAACAAAGATATTGATGGTTCCCAGTTTGAGCCCATTTTTGACGATGTGATGAAGATAGAAAAGGAAAGTGAAAACACCCAATAAAAAAGCATTGAATGGGCGCGTTACACAGGCGACGCCAATTAGAAATCCGATCAGGAGCAGGCGCGATATGCTTGAGTGTTGACTTTGCTCATCGATCACCATCCAGTAGATGGCGGCGATTGCTACCACTGTACCGGTGAGATCAACCTTTCCGTCTCCCATGAGGTCAATAAATCCTGTGGATGTTGTCATCAGAATCATCAAAATCAATCTGGCATGATTGGAGAGACCTATTTTTTTTCCAAGTGCCAAACCGAAAAGGATGGCGATGACGCCACAGACCCAGGAGAACATTCGGGCCGACTGATCCCCAAAAAGTTGAATGATGGCTGAGTACTGGATGGACGTTTGAAAGACGCTGGCTACAAATGTGTTATCTGCAAAATATGTGACGCGATGCGTTAGCGCTGTGATCTTTGCGTATGAAAAATAAATGGCGGATGCGTCATAGCTGATTCGCGCGGTTGCGTGCAACAGATTGATAATCGGAATGCTCAAGGCGAGCCAGAAGAAAATCTTATCCCTGATGTTTTCAAATACAGGCCGGGACATCCATGCCTTTTTTACAGATTGCTTGATTGGTGCATGACGAAACTTCCAAAGACCCGCCACCAGACATAGCATGAGAACGATCAAAACAAGGATCGGGCTAAGTTGGCCTGAAACGGCCAAGCCCAGAAAGACAACCGCCAAAATTCCCTGACCAACGAGAAAATAGGTTCCCCCAATGGCGAGACGCTCCAATAATCCGCTTTCGTCAGTGCTCTCGTTTATTCCAAAGCTTCTTGAACTCAATGAGCCAAGCGAAATACAACTGAGGGTGTAAATGCCAATTCCCACAACCGACCGAAATAGATCCCAGAGGTAGGACACAAGACTTAACCTGTCAAGTTTTTCTGGGAGAAGTTGCCAGTCGCGCAGATAGAGATTCGAAAATGACACTTTTGGTCCCTGTATAAAAGATGAATAAAGATATGCAAATCACGGACCAGGTTAATAGCAATGCCCACCTGAGAGTTCTTTTGTTGGTTGATTTTTTCATGTTGAAACTCCGCCGAGGGCCCGGTGCAAGAATAAACCAGATGACTAATTCAGTGCGCGGGTACTCAATTTTGCCTTTACTCGCGCGGATGCCCGTTCCCATAGCCGCGAGTTCTGCAAATATTGATACTGTCCCACAGGACCCAGTTTTAGAAAAGATATTGCCAGCTTATAATACGGAATTTTTTGGCCGTGCAAATAGCCTGCCAATGCCGTATTGACCTCTATGGAAAAATCGGCAATCTTCTTGTTTTTTCTCTTTAAAGATTCCGGCATGTTCCAATTTGCTGAATGTATGTTCGCGAACTCTTGTTAGTTGTTCCTCAAAGTCATCAAGATAGGAACTGCGAACGACGGTTTGAGAACCGGGGTGAATACGGAATCCTGCCAATGGTTTCGGATAATATAACGCATCACCGCAGGTTGCAATCTTTAACCAAAAATCCCAATCGGCTGTATACCATAGGGACTCGTCCAATCCTCCCACTTTTAGTGCTGCTTCTCGTTTGAATATGGGGCTGAGTATGGAAATAAAATTCTGTATCAGCAGCTTTCCTATCATGAGATCGGATTTGATGATTTGTGGATAAGGGGGTAAGGGGCAACTCCATAAGCCAACGGGATTGCCTTTGCTGTTGATGAAATTCGATGGGTGCAGCACATATGCCGCTTCTGGAAATTGCTCGGTTATTTGCTTCATGATCCTAAGTCTGTCTTTAAACCAAAGATCATCATGATGCAAAAAGCAGACGTACTCTCCACTGGCGTGGGAAAGGGCGTAATTGGTTTTGGTTACCCAGTTCGCTTCCCTATTGCGATTAAGAATCTTAAGTGGAAGTTTACTCTGGTACTCATGCAGAATTGACAATGTTAAATCTGTGGATTCACCATCAACCGCAATACATTCAATGTTGTTGTCTTGTTGGATCAGAATTGTATCTAATGCAGACAACAAATAGGCTTCGCCATTGTAAATCGGACTGATAACCGATAGCCAGGGTCGCATCATAATCTTTACATTCAGCTTAAAGGTTGTCTAATTTTTTACAAGAAAGGCAATATTGTGTGACCAGGGGCGGATTCTAGCCTCAGCCTTGATGCAATTTTCGCCAAACGCATATTTGATCAATTCTCGGAATTCATCTGCTGACTTATATCGGATATGATCTCCTGTAATATAGCGATCTGAAATGTAGCACAACAAATGAACAAGCGTTGCACGCCTTTCCCAATCTTTCAAAACCAGATAGCCCCCCGGCTTTAAAACTTTCTTGGAATCAATCATAATTTTCTTGTGAAACTCCCATGGAATGTGATGCATAACGTCCGAAATAACCAACAAATCGAATTTTCCCGCGTTCTCGGCCGCGAAGTCCTGGATCGTTTGCTGTTTAAAAGTAACGCGACTTGGGTCACCTTGATACATTCGCCCTACTCTTGGAGTAATGTCAATGCCTGTGACGAGCGCTTTAGGAAAGCTTTTTGCTAAACGTTCCGTAACCGCACCTTCCCCGCATCCTAGTTCCAGAATATTCGAGGCTGGGACCCATTGTCGGATTTGATCTACGAACGCATTTAGGTCAATAAAAATACTTCGGTAGAAATCCGAAATAGGTCTTTCGAGAGGGCCGAAAATGCTACGAACGGCAGGACCTAAAGCCATATAAACTCCTTATGAATAAGAGAATCTAAATTGAAACGCATTTTTGTTCGAAGCACCTAATCAAAGTATACAACAATTAAGATATGTAACAATGACTGAAAGCGTTTGTATCTTTAACGCTAATTTAAGCGCCTTCTCGATATCAGTTTTTCTTATTCTTCCACCAACTGATCGTTTTCTTAAGTCCTGACAGAAGATCAATTTGCGGTGTCCACCCGATTTTTCTTAATCGCTTGTTGTTTCCACAAATGAACATTGGCTCCCATTCTCGGTAGGGCAATGCCCCGATGGCGAGCAACTCTCGCCTCCCAGTTAAATTACCAATCGATTCCAGTAGTTGGCGCATGGTAACTGGCTTAGCGGAACAGATATTAAATATACCAGTCGAGCGTTTCTCTAATAGAGTTAAAAATGCCCGGGCCACGTCTTCAACGTGTAAATAATCGCGTACTTGTTCACCGGGCGATGCGGGAAAAGGCTCGCCTTTTTGGAGCTTGAGAATGGCCGACGGCACGAGGCGTCTCGCATCTTCCTTGGGACCATACAAATAAAAGATTCGCCCCCAGGCGAACTGCATACCGGACTGAGAAGCCAACTGTTGGCCAATTAATTGGAATGATAGCTTCGAAGCCGCATATAATGTTGCTGGCCCTGTCTCGTCTGTCTCCGAGAGTTTTTCAAACTTCATCTTGTATTCGGCACAGCTCCCAGCGCCGATGAACTGCTGGCAGTTTGATTCAGATAAAGTCTGCAAGAATCTCAGACTCCACCTCAGTGATTTTAGGTTTTCTTTTGAGTCGAGATACTTTCCCGGCTCGGCATACCATGCCAGATGGATGCAGGCTTGAGGTTGCCATTGGTGTAAGCGTTTATTGATCTTTGTCGAATCACGCAATGTTGCGCGGAGTATATCCAGCCGGTTGAGGAGGTCATTGAGCCGCCACAAATCATCCTGTGGAGTAGCCAAAATTAATGCATCGTGCCCGGCTTCAACTGCGGCGCGGGTTACATATGAACCAATAAAACCTGATGCACCTGTGATAAACACCCTCATGATGCGTTCCAGTTTGGATAGCTTCGATCTTTTTCTGAAATTATCAAAGCCTCAATGGGCCACTTTAATTCTAAAGGCAGGGTCATCCCACCTCAATCCGCGGGCCGCGTCCGGAGTATAGAACTCTGACATTTGATAGAACACTTCTGTGTCATCAGCCAGCGTTTGAAAACCGTGCGCCAAGCCCTCAGGGATGTAAAGGGCTCGGTGGTTATTAGCAGTTAATTCGATTGCCAGCCATTTCTTAAAGGTAGGAGAGTTTGAGCGTAAATCGATGACGACATCATACATCGCGCCTGTTATACAGCGCACAAGCCTCGCTTCTTCAAATGGGGTTGCTTGATAATGCATGCCGCGCAGAGTGCCGCGTTTGCTATTGAATGAAATATTACATTGAACCAGTCTGGGATTTAACCCGTGTTCTTCAAACTCTCTTTGACACCAGGAGCGTGCAAAAAAGCCGCGCTCATCTTCGTGACGCACAAGGTCAATAATGTAAACCCCTTTTATCGAGGTTTCAGCGAACAACATGCTAAATCACTTTCAATAGGGGGACAGGCACAATAAATTTTCCGCCGCGTGCACGGTATTCGGATTGCTGAGATAATATTTCTTCTGTGAAATTCCAGGCAGAGATCAAGACATAATCAGGTTGGGTTTCAAGAAGAGATTCGGGTGGGCGAATAAGCAGGTGCGTGCCGGGCGTAAAGTGGCCCTGTTTCACTGTGCTGCGGTCAACAACGTACTCGAAGGTTTCGGGGGCGATCCCAAAGTAATTTAGGAGGGTGGTGCTTTTGGCTGAAGCGCCATAGACGGCTATGCGTTTGCCATCCTTCTTGATTTTTTCGAGCAGTGCCGTCAATTCATTTCGAAGATATTCCACCTTCTCTCCGAAGTTTTTGTAGAAGGCGAAGTTTGTGACACCTGATTGCTCCTCTTCTTGGAGCAAAGTACTCACACGCTGTGTGCCCTCTTTTGCTAGAGAACAAGGGCCGTCGCTGCGTTGAAAGTAGGCGCGCAAGGAACCCCCATGCAACGGCAAGTGTTCCACATCTACCATCCCAAGCCCGTGTTGCTCAAAAAGGTTGCGAAATGAGGTGGCAGAGTAATAACACAGGTGTTCGTGATATATGGAGTCGAACTCTACATGGTCAATCAAATCTTTTACGTAATGATTTTCGATAATTGCAACGCCATCAGGCTTGAGCAGGGTAAAGATTCCTTTGATTATGCTGTGAAGGTTGGCCACGTGTGCGATCACATTGTTTGCGTGAATAATATCTGCTGGTGCATTAGTATCCCGAAGCTGTTCGGCTAATTCTGCACTGAAGAATTCGTTAATGGTGGGGATACCCCGTTCCTGTGCCTCGCGCGCAATGTTGCGAGCTGGCTCCACACCAAGAACTGGGATTCCTTTACCGATGTAATTCTTTAATAGATAGCCATCGTTGCTCGCCAACTCGACCACGAAGCTGTTTTGGTCCAACAATCGACGTTCAATCATCTGGGCCGCGATTTCGTGTGCACTTTTCAGGATCGTATCGGAGAATGAGGAGAAATAGAAATATTCTTGGAATAATTTCTCAGGAGGCACAGTTTCGGTAATTTGTACCAGCGAACAATTTGAACAAAAAACTAGATCAAGCGGGAACCGTTCTTCGGGTTCGTTTAATTCATCCTGAGTTAATAGAGCATTTGCCAGCGGGGTGTTTCCCAAAGACAAAATAGGTATGAGTGAAGTTTCTCCACAAGAACGGCAGGGTATCATCAACGAGCCTCCAAGAATGCTTGATACCATCTAATAGTGCGTGCCAACCCCTCATCAAGACTAAAAAGCGGGTGCCATTGTAAGACTTTGCGCGCCTTTTCTGCACTTAGGTATTGATGAAGGATTTCATTGCTGGTTTCATTACGAACTTCCGGTTTAAGTTTGGAACCCATCAACCGAAGAATTTTCGCTACAATCTGGTTGACAGTCATGTGGACCTCGTTTGAGAAATTGAATGCCTCTCCTTGAAGTTCGGGTTGCTCTGCTAGCTTTTCTGCCAAGAGCATGTACACAGCCGCGCCATCTTCTACATAAAAATAATCGCGCACATATTTCCCGTTCGATCGGATGATCGGACGTTCTCCACGTAATATCGAGCGGATCGTGCCGGGTATAATGCGATTCCAGTTCAAATCACCGCCGCCGTAAAAATTTCCACACCGTGTAATAACCACTGATAAACGATAGGTTTTTGCATAGGTGCGTGCGATCAAATCCGCACAAGATTTGCTGACATCGTAGGGATGCACGCCTTGGAGGGGACTGGTTTCATTGTAAGGCAGGTTTTCTTGATCACCATAGGCTTTATCAGAAGAAGCCACAATTACCTGCTTAATTTTTGGACTGCGCCGGCAGGCTTCCAGCAAGTTCCATGTTCCAGCAATGTTCGTCTCGAAAGTTGAAATGGGGTTGCGATTGGCAATGGTAACAATAGTCTGTGCTGCAAGGTGTATGACGGTATCAATCTCGTATTCGCCAAGCGTGCGCTCTATTAATTCGCGGTCGCAGATAGTGCCACGGACTACCTTGATTCGCTCAATGTTTTGAGTGCGTACTAATTCACTCTGGGGAACCCAGTCTCGCACAAGGCAGACCACATCCGCGCCTGAATCGATAAGGCGCTGAATCAGCCACGAGCCGACCAGTCCAGTTCCGCCCGTGACAAATGTGGGTCTGTCAAGCCAGAAGGTATTTTTCATATCCAGCTTTTCCAAGGTGCAATATTTTGCTGCCATAAATTTTCAAGATATCTTTTATCGCGTAACGTGTCCATGCACTGCCAGAAGTCTGGATGGCGGTAAGCAGCAAGTTGGTTTTCGAGCGCCAATCGTTCCAGAACCTGCACCTCGAGGTTGGTCGAATTGTTTGGAATATAATCCAATATCTTTGGCTCCATCACCATAAATCCGCCATTGATCCAACCTTCGCCAGCCTGAGGTTTTTCTGTAAATTGCGAGATCAGATCCCCGTCAAAAATTAATCCGCCAAATCTGGCGGGAGGCCGTACAGCAGTCAGGGTAACAACCGTGCCACAACTCCGGTGGACTTCCAGCAATGCATTCAAATTCACATTTGATACCCCATCGCCGTAGGTCATCATAAATGTTTCGTCCTTTACATAATCGCGCAGTCTGCCGATTTTACCGCCGGTTCCGCTTTCGAGCCCGGTATCCACAAGATGTACGAGCCAGTCTTCATCCAATTGATCGCGCAAAGTCACTTCTCTTGAACGGAGATTGATGCTGACGCTGCCTCCTAAGGATGAGTAATCAAGAAAAAAACGTTTTATATCATCGCCTTTGTATCCCAAGGCGATCACAAATTCGTTAAAGCCGTACGAAGAATAATGCTTCATGATATGCCAAAGAATTGGGCGCTCGCCGATTTCCACCATAGGTTTGGGCCTCACCTCGGTTTCTTCAGCGAGGCGCGTGCCTAATCCTCCTGCAAGAATTACAACTTTCATGGGCTACCTTCTATTTTTTATTTATTCCTAACATGCTCAATACAAAACTTGTCAAAATTACCTGCACTCCACTTACTAGCGACAGACTGCCGCCAAAGACTAATCGCACACTATTATCGAAACCGATTTGTGCGAAGTTTGAGGAGAGCAGAACCGCCCTAACCATTAGAATAAAACCTAAAAGTGCGAGTAAAGAACCTGCAAGTAATCCCTTTTCGAGGTTGATGTATTTGAAGGCGAAGAAAAATCTTGGTGCGCGCGGCAATAGTCCTGTGGAGAAGGCGTAGACGCGCGTAATTATGGCAAAGGTAAGCATATTCAACCCAATGTACATGAGAGAGCCTGCAGCAATGAATGTATGAAAATCAATGTAACGAAATCCGATATTGACAGGGCCAAAGAAGAGCGCAAGGCTGAGCAGGCCGCCAAGAAAGGCGAGAAATAATCCCGGATAAAGAAAGAGCCACGTTGGGCTGTAAATCAGCAAAAATCGCAAATGCCTCCATCCATCGCGGAAACTGCGAAGATGCGGACGTCGGGTTCTGCCGTCCGGCGACAAAATTACAGGCACCTCGCACACTTTCATCTGCAGAATCGAAGTTTTGATCACAATTTCGCTTGCAAGCTCCATGCCGGTGGTCTGTAAATTCATTTCATTAATGGCATCTTTTGTAAAGGCGCGTAATCCGCAATGAAAGTCTTTGGAGGGAGTTTTGAAGAATAATTGCCCAATAAAAGAAAGGATTGGATTCCCGATATATTTGTGATGCCAGGGCATGGCTCCCTTTTTTATTCCGCCCTTGAAGCGGTTGCCCATCACCAAGTCATACCCTTCCCGTAGCTTATCGATGAATGGCATAAGATGAAGTAAATCATAACTGTCATCGGCATCTGCCATGATGATGTAATTGCCTTTGGCTTTTGCGAAGCCTCCGCGCAATGCGTTCCCGTATCCCCTTTCCTCGATGTGATAGACTTTCGCTCCTTTTGAGTTAGCGATTTCGGACGAGCGATCCATACTTCCATTGTCCGCGACAATGATTTCGCCGGAGATATTGTTTTCTTTGAGAAACGTCATAGCTTTGGCAATGCAGATGCCAATGGTCTGTTCTTCGTTCAAACATGGAAGAATAATGCTTACCTCGATTTTGCTTCCAGTTTCTTTTGTCGCGCTTGCCATCATTGTCCTTAGAATTATCCTTCAACCTCGAGTTGCCAGCTTGGACTTTCCCAGCGTTTGACTCAGAATAGTTTCATTCTAAGGAAGTCCGGCCAATCCTGCCACCCTATTTCCCCCTTTGGTATGAAATTGAAATCATGTCTTCAATTTTGCAAGGAGAAGATTGTCACAGTACCTGTTTGGTAGGCTCACCCAAACTTTGGGTTTGCCGGATTGCATAAATCAAGACCTGTCCGCTAGTTGTCACTCATTATATTTTATATATTTCTTTTGCCACTCAAATAATTTATTCAAAGCTTCAATGGGCGAAAGAGAATTTACATCCATGGTGCCAAGTTCATCGAGTAAGGGACTGGTTTCAGGAAAAAGCGCGGCTTGTTGCGCCACATGCGCGGTGATGTTCACGGCGCGTCCCGATGTTTTTTCGAGTTCGAGCATGATCTCATTTGCACGTTGGATGACCGGCGCGGGCAAGCCTGCTAGTTGCGCCACGTGAATTCCATACGATTTATCTGCACCGCCCTCAACAATCTTGTGCAGAAATACAACCTTGCTATCCGCTTCGGTGACTGCCACGTTGTAATTGCGGACGCCAGGCAACAAATCTGCCAATTGCGTCAGCTCATGATAATGCGTCGCAAAAAGCGTCTTAGCGCGCAGATGCGGGTGGTTGTGAATATATTCAATGATTCCCCATGCAATCGAAAGACCATCATACGTACTCGTGCCGCGTCCGATTTCGTCGAGTATTAACAGCGAACGGGAAGTCGCGTGATGAAGAATGTTTGCCGCCTCGATCATCTCAACCATGAATGTGGATTGCCCGGCGTGGATTTCATCCTGCGCACCGATACGAGTGAAGATGCGATCTACTAGGCCAATCTTTGCGGAAGAAGCCGGCACGAATGAGCCCATCTGCGCCATCAGCACAATCAGCGCAGTTTGCCGCAGATACGTTGACTTGCCTGACATATTCGGTCCGGTAATGACGCGCACGATCTCGCCTTTTTCAAAGATGACATCATTTGGGACGTATCGTTCTCCCTGCAGGCTCTGCTCGACGACAGGATGTCTTCCCTCGTGGATTTCCAATTCGCTTCCTTCTACAACCTCGGGTCGGATGTAGCCTCCCAAAGCAGATGCTTCCGCCAAAGCCGCCAACACATCCAACTCTGCCAGGGCCCTGGCTATCCCTAAAAGTTTATTGGCTGATTTGGAAAGCGTTGCACAGACTTCCCGAAACAATCGTAACTCGATTTCGCGGATGCGCTCTTCGGCATTCAGCACGAGCGTTTCGTATTCCTTCATCTCTGGCGTGATGAAACGCTCAGCATTGACCAGCGTCTGCTTGCGGATATAACTTTCAGGAGCTTTGTTCGCCGCGCCGCGTGAGATTTCAATGTAATAGCCAAAGACTTTGTTATAGCCTACCTTTAATGTTTTGATGCCTGTTCGTTCGCGTTCGACTGCTTCGAGGTTCGCGATCCAATCGTGTGCATGTTTCGATGCATCAATTACCGAATCAAGTTCCTGCGAATACCCTGAACGAATGATGCCAGTATTTTGAAGTGTAGCCGGTGGCTCGTTGTCAATGGATGATTTTAAGCAAAGAGTATTCATCGTTTGCTAATTCAATGTTTGGCAACGCGGCAGTTGATCTGCCGAGGACATTAACCACTTTGGGTAATTCCTCTAATGTACTTCTCATTGCCACTAGATCACGTGGTTGGGCATAACCCGCCATTACGCGATTGACCAATCTTTCCAAATCAGCCAACGGCTTAAGTGTTGTGCGTGTTTCTGCGCGTTCCATGCCGCGGTCAAAGAAATATTGAACGCCATCCTGCCGCGCTTTGATCTTTTCGAGATTCAGTACGGGCTGGCTGACCCATTGACGGATCATCCGTTTGCCCATCGGTGTGACCGTGCGATCAAGCACACCAAGTAACGATCCTTTGTATTCTCCGCGCAGTGTTTCTTCGAGCTCAAGGTTGCGCCGTGTGGATGCATCCAAAGTCATGAATTCATTAAGGCTGTAATAGCGGAATCCCGTTAGCAAGTTTAGCGAATTGGGTTGAGTCTCTTTGAGATATTGGATGATTGCTCCCGCCGCCCGAATAGCAAGGCTTTGTCCTTTGAGTCCGAATCCTTCCAATGTAGATGCTTTGAAGTGAACCAGCAGAGTCTCCTCGCATTTGCCGGGCTCGAAGCGCCAAGCGGGAAAAGGCGTCAGATGAATCCCCTCACCCTTGAATCCCTCTCCCATTGGGAGAGGGAAAGGGGTGAGGGAATCAGGATGAATGATTTCTGCGGGGTGAAGCCGCGCCAATTCGGCGCGCAGTGATTCGGCTGGCACTTCGGTCGTGGCAAATTCTCCTGTGGTGATATCAGCATATGCAACGGCGGCCATTTTCTCGTCCAGGATGACCGATGCGAGGTAGTTGTTCGCGTCGCCCGGTAGGAGTTCCGGTTCGATAATCGTACCTGGAGTCACTACACGGACAACTTTGCGCGGAAAGATGCCTTTGACGGGTTCATCGCCCATCTGTTCACAAATCGCGATGTGGTAGCCTTTTTCGATGAGGCGAGCCAGATAGTTCTCGAGAGCATGATATGGAATGCCTGCGAGTGGTGCGCGCTGTCCTTTGCCGATGGGACGGGAGGTTAATACAATGTCGTAGTTCGCGCGAAACGGTTTCGGCGTCTTCATCGAACGTCTCGTAGAAATCGCCGAGACGGAAGAATAGGATCGTGTTTGGATACTCGCGTTTAATTTCGAGATATTGCTGTCGAATCGGTGTAACGTCTTCGGTCGGCATGGGTTCATTCTACGGGAAACGGGAAAATCGAGCAAGGGAGGTTTGTTGACTTTTGTCCCTACCTAGTGTATAACTTTCAATCCATGCACTTTGATATTTGACTTTCATGATCAATGAAAGGTTTAAAAGAATTTGGCTATCAAAAATAGATTACCGAGTCTTGCCCAGATCTATCCTGTTTACGCGATTATTGTGATGCTCGTCTATGGCTGGACGATCTATTGGGCGTTTTGGAAACTGCCCAGTTGGCTGGACTTTTTACCGCTTGGTGAAATCGCCGCGATCTTCTGTTATCTGATGGCGACCAATTTCATCGAAAGCCTGTTGGCGCTTTTCGGCGTACTCGTCATTTCTTTGATTCTTCCGCAAAAATGGTTTCGCGATTCCTTTGTCAGCCGCGGAAGTGTGTTGGCGGCAAGTATACTAATTTCCATTATGGTGTTTGAATATCATTTTGTTAAACCCGCAGACTACTTTAATAAGTTCCCCTCATACTTACCATTTATCCTTCTCATTGCAGGCGTTTTGGCTTTTCTTGCTGGATGGATTCGCATTGTTCGTAAAGGCGTTGAAGTGTTTGCTGAGAATGCAGTCATCTTTATCTTTATCTCATTGCCTATTAGTTTGTTATCCTTGATAGTGGTTATCATTAGAAATCTTGTTTAGGAATAGATTTAGATGACGCGTCTTAGTCGAAGGGATTTTCTAAAGCTGGCGGCGATGGCGCCAGCGGCGTTGGCTTTTTCGCAGACGATTGTGCCGAGTCCACTCGGAATGAATTCGCCGAACATTATTGTGCTGGTCTTTGATGCGATGTCGGCGGACAATTTATCTTTGTATGGGTACCCCAGAAAAACCACGCCGAACTTTGAGCGGTTAGCACAGAGATCCACCGTATATCATTCGCATTATTCTGCGGGAACTTTTACGACGCCAGGTACCGCTTCTCTACTTACTGGATTATATCCGTGGACACACCGTGCAATCAATTATGAAGGCCAAATTGCGTCTGCCTTTACTGAGAGAAACATTTTTTCGCTGGTTGGGAGATCGTATGATCGTGCTGGATTCGGTCAAAATGTTTGGGCGGAATTACTGCTTGCGGAGTTCCATTCAGATTTAGATGTTCGTATCCCTCCAGGTACTTTTAGTATGAAAGAACAATTGTGGGGATCCTTATTTACGAACGATAGTCCTATCGGTTATTATGCTAATGACAGTTTTCTCTATCTATTAAATGAGTTTCCGAAATCACTAATCTTCGGATTACTTGATCGCATACTATCTGGTTATCGCTTGCGCTCAATCTCAAATAATGGATATGTTGATAACGCGCCAAGCGCCGGCATTTATAAAATCTATTTTCGGTTGGATGAGGTTTTTCAAGGATTATATTCGCAAGTCATAAAGTTTCGAGAGCCATTTCTGGCGTATTTCCATTTATGGCCTCCTCATGAACCATATTCACCGCGGCAGGAGTTCATGCATGTGGTTCAGGATGGCTGGAATCCACCAGCAAAGAAAAATCATCATCTTGGTTCTTTTGTTTCATTGGAAACCATAGAATCTCAAAGGCAATTGTACGATGCCTATATTGCGAATGTAGATTGGGAGTTTGGCCGATTTCTCGATGTATTGGAAACTTCCGGCGTGCTTAACCGGACCTATTTTGTACTTACCTCCGATCATGGAGAAATGTTCGAACGCGGTGTTGTTGGACACACCTCACCGCTGATGTATGATCCGGGCCTTCACGTTCCGCTATTGATTTCGGCACCGGGGCAGAAGATTAGAAGCGATATTTATTCCCAAACAAATAGCGTGGATGATTTGCCGACTCTGCTGAAGATCGCAGGGCGCGAGGTTCCAGCATGGGCGGAAGGTCAACTGCTACCGGGATTTGGTGGTGTTGAAGACAATTCACGTGCAACCTATTCATTGAATGCAAACAGGAATTCTTCTTTTGGCAGACTGGCTATTGCTTCGATAGCGATGCGGAAGAACGGATATAAGTTAATTTACTACAAAGGATATACGAAAACCGATTTGTTTGAGCTTTATAATTTGCAGAGCGATCCAGAAGAATTGAGAGATTTGTTTAATAAAGATGTTTCGACAGCCAATGCTATGAAGGATGAGTTGTTGTCTACTTTTGATCAGCATAGCGGCCCGTTGCGAGGTTAGTAATATATTATGACGCATCTTAGTCGAAGGGATTTTCTGAAACTAGCGGCAATGACGCCTATGGCGTTAGCTTTTTCGCAGACCATTGCAGCGAGTCCGCTAGGGGCGAATTCACCAAACATTATCGTGTTGGTATTTGATGCGCTGTCTGCGGATAATTTATCTTTATATGGTTATCCGCGCAAGACTAGCCCGAACTTCGAGCGGCTGGCGCAGAGATCAACGGTTTTCCATTCGCATTATTCAGCGGGAAGTTTTACGACATCGGGAACGGCGTCCTTGCTCACCGGTTTATATCCCTGGACGCATCGAGCGATTAACCAAGAGGGTCAGGTAGCTCCGGCCTATGCACAGAAAAACATTTTTTCTCTATTTGGGAAATCCTATGATCGTGCTGGATTTGGTCAAAATATGTGGGCGGAATTGCTTTTAAGTGAATTTCGTTCCAACCTGGATGTTCATTTGCCGCCCGCTGCTTTCAGTGTACGAGATCAAGTGGCTGGAAACTTGTTTAATAATGATACGCCCGTCAGTTATTATACTTATGACGATTTTCTTTATCGTCTGGGTGATAATCCAAAGTCGCTGATCTTTGGATTGCTGGACCGGGCGCTGTTTGGATTTCGACTGAACTCAATTTCTACAGTTGACTATCCCGATAGTATTCCTCATTCTGACAATTACAAAATTTATTATCGATTGGAGGATGTCTTTCGTGGCCTATTATCTCAGATCAAACAGTTGGAACAGCCTTTCTTGGCCTATTTGCATATATGGTCGCCTCATGCTCCCTATACACCGCGTCAGGAATTCCTAGATTTATTCAAACAGGATGGCTGGCATCCGCCGGTCAAACCAAAACATCCTTTAGGTGACCAAATTCAAGTTAGGCCCATGGAAATCCAAAGACAATTGTATGATTCATATGTCGCGAACGTGGATTGGGAATTTGGTCAGTTCTTCGATGCCTTGAATACGTCAGGCGTCCTGGATAAAACGTATTTCATCCTGACCTCGGATCACGGGGAAATGTTCGAGCGGGGAGTTGTTGGACACACGACTCCTCTCATGTATGATCCCGGTCTTCATATTCCGCTGTTGATTTCTGCGCCGGGGCAAAATAGCAGAAGTGATATTTATTCCCAAACGAACAGCGTTGATGTTTTGCCCACTTTGCTCAAGGTTGCAGGCCGCCAGGTTCCATCGTGGGCGGAAGGTCAACTGTTGCCAGGTTTTGGCGGTGTTGAAGATAATTCTCGTGCAACGTATTCGGTGGACGCAAAATTGAATTCATCTTTTGGTAAGCTGTCTGTTGCCTCGATGGGAATGCGCAAGAACGGATATAAGTTGATTTACTACCAAGGATACAGGCATTCTAACTCGTTTGAATTGTATAATTTACAGAATGACCCGCAAGAATTGACCGATTTGTTTAATAAAGATGTTTCTGTATCGAATGCTATGAAAGATGAATTGTTGACGGCTTTTAATGAACATAGCGGCCCATTGAAGGGTTAGTAATTGTGACACATATTAGTCGAAGAGATTTTCTGAGGTTGGCAGCGATGGCCCCTGCGGCGCTGGCTTTTTCGCAGACGATTGCGCCGAGTCCGCTGGGGACGAATTCGCCAAACATTATTGTGCTGGTATTCGACGCCATGTCGGCGGATAATTTGTCTTTATATGGGTATCGGCGCGAGACCAGCCCGAACTTCGAGCGCCTTGCTCAAAGGTCAAACGTTTATCATTCTCATTATTCAGCGGGAAGTTTTACGACATCGGGAACGGCATCCTTGCTCACCGGTTTGTATCCCTGAACTCATCGCGCAATTGACGAGGCCGGCCAGGTGGCTCCGGCTTTTGCCGATAAAAATATTTTTTCGTTATTTGGGAAATCCTATGATCGCGCTGGATTCGGTCAAAATCTGTGGGCGGAATTATTGCTTGGTGAATTTCGTTCGAACCTGGATGTCCATTTGCCGCCCGGTGCCTTCAGCATACGCCAGCAGCTAGGCGGATCCCTTTTCGCAAAGGATTTGCCCATCGGTTATTATGCTTACGATGATTTCCTTTATCGCTTGGGTGATTCTCCGAAATCGCTGATCTTTGGATTGCTTGACCGATTGTTTTTTGGTTACCGGCTGAGATCGATTTCCACAGATGGCTATCCTTTCAATAGCAGAAGTTCTGAAAATTACCTTTTTACTCCGCATTCTGATAATTATAAAATCTATTATAAGCTTGAAGATATTTTTAGCGGACTCCTACTGCAGATCAATCAGTTGAAACAACCTTTTTTGGCTTATTTTCATTTGTGGTCGCCGCATGCTCCATATACCCCGCGCCAGGAATTTATCCATTTATTCAAGGATGGCTGGAATCCGCCCGTGAAGCCGAAACATCCGTTAGGGGATCAGCTTTCGGTTGAAACGATGAATTATGCAAGGATGTTGTACGACGCCTATATAGCAAATGTGGATTGGGAGTTCGGTCATTTTCTCGATGAGTTGACTGCTACCGGTATTCTTGATAATACGTACTTCATGCTTACATCGGATCATGGGGAGATGTTTGAGCGAGGCGTTATTGGGCATGAAAACCCATTGATGTTTGATCCCGGTCTTCATGTCCCGTTATTGATTTCGGCGCCGGGACAACAAGCCAGAAGCGATGTTTATTCCCAAACGAACAGCGTGGATGTTTTGCCTACTCTACTTAAGATTGCAGGTCGTGAGGCTCCGCTGTGGGCGGAGGGTCAACTGCTTCCAGACTTCGGAGGGGTGGAGGATAATTCCCGTTCCACATTCACCTTTGACGCCAAACTTTGTCCATCGTTTGGCAGGCTGTCCATCGCCTCGATGGTGATGCGTAAAAATGGATATAAATTGAGTTATTATTTAGGCTATGGAAGAACCAACTGGTTCGAACTTTATGATTTGCAGGACGACCCCGAAGAATTAAACGATTTGTTCAATAAAGATGTTTCAATGTCCAATATAATGGTGGATGAACTTCTAACGGCTTTCAATAAAAACAGCGGCCCGTTGCAGGGTTGATGTTTTTATGAAGATAATATTTTCAAAGGAAGATACAAATACTATGAAACTCGTTCTACTTCGTCATGGACAAAGCACGTGGAATTTGGAAAACCGCTTCACTGGCTGGACCGATGTTGGTCTCACGGAGCAAGGTGTTGCTGAGGCGCACCAAGCGGGGCGGCTTTTGCGTGAAGGCGGATATGTTTTCGATGTGGCATTCACTTCCGTTCTGCGGCGTGCCATTGAAACCCTTTGGATTGCCTTGCAGGAGATGGATCTGGAATGGATTCCGGTAACGAACGCCTGGCAGTTAAACGAACGTCATTATGGCGCATTGCAAGGACTTAATAAAGCGGAGACAGCCGCGAAATTCGGCGAGGCTCAGGTCAAACTTTGGAGACGCAGTTATGATGTTCCTCCGCCTGTGTTGGAATTGAACGATGAGCGTCATCCGAAATTTGATCCGCGTTACGCATCTGTTAACGCCGAAGCAGCTTCCTGCCACTGAGTCGCTGAAGATCACTCTCGAGCGCGTGCTTCCTTATTGGCATTCGACACTTGCGCCAACGATAAAATCCGGCAAGCGCGTGCTGATTGCTGCACATGGAAACAGTCTGCGTGCGATGGTCAAGTATCTCGATAATATCTCGGACGCTGAAATCCCTGAATTAAATATTCCTACTGGCATCCCGCTGGTTTATGAACTGGACGGTAATCTCAAACCCATCAGGCATTATTATTTGGGTGATGCCGATGCAGTGGCAAAGGCAGAAGCCGCAGTTGCGAATCAAGGAAAAGCAAAATAATTCTTAAATCGTAAATCGCAAAACAAGGGACTCTAAGCACACAATCGCTGGAGTCCCTTTTGTGTTTTGCAAAATGCGAGTTAGAATCTTCTTATGTCCCTTCATCCTGATTTTATCAACGAACTTCGCAAGCAATTCACCGGCGATATTCGACTCGATTTAAGTTCTAAAATTCTATACAGCACCGATGCGTCTATTTATCAAATCGAGCCATTGGGTGTTGTGCTTCCGCGCGCGCAAGATGATTTGCAATCTGTGGTTGAACTCGCGGCAAAGTATCGCGTGCCGATTTTGCCGCGCGGTTCAGGATCGTCGCTGGCTGGGCAGGCAATCGGCGAAGCCTTGATCGTGGATTGTTCGCGTTGGCTGGACACGATCATTAATATTGATCCTGATTCAAAAACTGCGATTGTCGAATCCGGAGTCGTTCTGGCGGACCTCAATCGGGTCGCCGCTAAATTTGGCTTGATGTTTGGTCCTGATCCCGCCTCCGCGGAACGCGCCACGATGGGCGGGGTCATCGGCAACAATGCGACCGGCGCCCATTCCATTTTGTATGGGATGACTGCCGATCATTTGATTTCTGCCGATGTTATCTTGTCGGATGGTTCGTTGGCCGTGTTCGATGATTCGATTTCTGATTCTCGAATTTTGATTCCCGAATCCCGACTATCGAATATCGCTTCCGCTGCGCTTGAAATTCGCGAAAAGTACGCGCAGGCAATTAAAAAAAATTATCCATCATCATGGCGAAACTCGGCAGGGTATCGATTGAATTATTTATTGCCGTGGTCGCCTTCACAGCCTCCACAATGGATTGGCGATTTGTATCCCGCCAATCTTCCAAACGGAAAATTCAACCTTGCACATCTGCTCGCGGGAAGCGAAGGAACGCTTGCGGTGATTCGCCGCGCAACAATAAATCTTGTGTCCAGGCCTAAGTATACGATTTTAGGGATTCTTACTTACGACAGTATCGCTGATGCTTGTGATGCGGTTCCGAATTTGCTTAAGCATAACCCAAGCGCCATTGAACTGATTCCACAGTTGATCCTTCGTTTGGCACGGTCCATTCCTGCGTATGCATCTCAGATGGGGTGGATGACTGGCGATCCGTCGGCGTTGCTGGTAGTTGAGTTTAGTGGCGACCAGCCCGAAGTCCTGAAAGAAGCGGTGGGGAAGTTAAGCGCTGATATCATCATTGCCGAGTCAGTCGAAGATCAAACACGTGTTTGGAATATTCGCAAAGTCGGTTTAGGGATTTTTGATTCGCGCTCTTCAATCCGCGCGACCGGTTGCATTCATTGAAGATTGTGCGATTCCGGTTGAACGGTTGGGGGAGTTTGTTCGTGAGATCGAGCGGATAATGACCGCACATGAAACCGAAAGTGGAATATATGCGCACGCTTCTGCAGGTTGCCTGCATATTCGTCCGATATTGGATTTGAAGACCAGCGAAGGCGTGCGTTCTTTGCGTTCGATTGCAGAGCAAGCTTTGGCGCTGACGTTGCGTCTTGGCGGATCGATGTCTTCCGAGCATGGCGATGGAATCGTGCGCGGGGAATGGCTCAAGCAGATCTACGGCGAGGAAGTTATCGAGGCGATGCGGATGCTCAAGCGCGCCGCCGATCCGTTTGATTTGCTCAACCCGAAGAAAATGTTTAACGCGCCGCCAATGGATTCGCATTTGCGTTACGGAGCGAACTATCAAACGCGTGTTTGGACTCCGGCATTGGACTTTACAAGGAATAATGGTTTGTCGGGTGCAATTGAACAATGCAACGGTCAGGGTGTGTGTCGAAAAACAACAGGGGTAATGTGTCCTTCTTTTCAAGCAACGCGCGAAGAAAAGTATTCGAACTCGCGGACGGGCAAATCTTTTGCGCGCATTGATAACGGAATCCGATATGGGCTCCCGAATCTCGAAAGGTGGTATTCGATCTTCAGAGCTTGAAAAATCTGTTTACGATGCTCTCGATTTATGTTTGGGATGTGAAGGCTGTAAAGCGGAATGTCCCAGCGGCGTGGACATGGCTAAACTCAAGGCCGAGTTTCAATATCAGTATCATAAATCTCATCGCCGCTCGTTGCGTGATTATGTCTTTGGATATTTCCATGCTGTGGCAAAATGGCTTTCTCTATTTGCGCCCCTGACCAATTTTTTGACAAGCAATCCTTTGACGAAGTCTATTGTGGCGCAAATCATGGAAATTACGCCTGACCGTCCTTTTCCGAAATTCACGTGGAAGCGGGTAATGCCGTTTCCAAACGCTGGTCGTCAGAAAGTAATCTTCTTATCCGATCCATACGCGCGGTATGTTGAACCACAAGTTGAACAAAGTGCGTTCGATATCTTGAATTTATTGGGATACGATGTCTGTGTATTGCCGGTGGTCAGTGCGGGGGCAGCTTTGATATCAAAAGGTTTTTTGGATGCCGCTCGCCGTCATGCGATGAAAGTTCTGGATGCATTGAATAAAATTGATTCTGATTCTACGTTGCCAATTATTGGGATCGAACCGCCAGAAATTTATGCATTGAAAAATGATTACATGGACTTGCTTCCGAAGCGCGCGGAAGAAATTTCAGGTCGTTTGGGTAAGGTTTGGTTGCTTGAAGAATTTCTGGTCCGGTCTGAAACGTTTAAGTCTCTTTGTTCGAGTGTAGAAAATGATGACTTGCCGAAAGTAAAATTCCATCCGCACTGTCATCAACGCGCCGAAGGTCCTTCTGCCGATGGACTTCCTAATGGCGTGATGGCAACTATCGAGGTGTTGCGCGATTGCGGGTATGAGGTGGAGCTTAGTGAGGCTGGCTGTTGTGGCATGGCTGGCACATTTGGCTACGAAGCTGAGCATTATGATCTCGCGATGAAGGTCGGAGAATTGAAATTATTACCAAGTCTGCGCGCCTTAACTTCCGACAATGAGGCTTGGGTTGTGGCTTCCACCGGAGCGGCCTGTCGTATGCAAATTGTTCAAGGCTCGAGTGTGCAAGCGGTTCATCCGGTTGAACTCCTGCGGGAACGGTTGAAGTTTCGATAAACTGTGCTTGATCTGAATCTTTTGACTTGATACCCCTTTTCAGGGAGACGCTCTACTTATTCCTTTGCGCGTTATAATCTTTTTGGATAAATTCCATGTCCAAGCGTTTCCTCTGGCTTTTTATCGGATTATTTCTGTTTCTTGGCTTCTTGCCTGCTGGAGTTATTCCTGCGCGGGCATTGGTTTCGTCCGCCGCGGAAAGCCCTTATGCTTTAATAAACGCGGTTAATGCTTTGAGGGCTAGTAAGGGCTTGCCTGCCTACCAGACTAGTTCGATTTTAATGACGACTGCGCAGGCCCAGGCGGATTATATGGCTTCGATTGGGACGTGGTCGGATTATGGCCCCGGCGGTTCTACTCTTGGCGAGCGTTTGCTGGCGGCGGGTTACCCTTTGGCTGGAGATTTATACCTCGGCGGAATTGCTTCTCAGAATGTCGCCCAAGGAACTGCAAGTATGACTGTGCAAACTGCTATCACCAGTGAATGGAGTGACCCAGAGCATCAAATTGCGTTGTTTTCTACGAGTATGACCCAGATCGGCGCGGGCGTGACCTATTCCGGCGGTGACGTTTACTATGTGATTGATTGTGCCCAACCTACTGGCAGCGGACAACAACAAGCTTACACGCCTTCAAGCGGGAGCCAAGTGGGCGGTACACCCGCTTCACAAGAACCAACGATTCCAATGGCAATTGTCAGCACACCTAACCAATCCGGATCTGTGTATCATATCGTCCAGCCGGGACAAGCTTTATGGCAGATTGCAATAGCTTATAAAGTTAAAATCAATGACATCATGACTTTGAATGGTTTGACTTCGGATGTGATTTACCCAGGTCAAAAATTATTGATCATGCGCGTTGGTACTCCGACGCCGGTTTCGCCAACTGCTGAGCCAACGCAGGATCTTTCCACCCCTACTCCACTGCCAACGCTCGAAGTGATAACGGAAACTGCGATAGGTACCCCAACGCCGGTTTCAGCCACGCCCGCTGAAAGTCGGAATGGAACAATGGTCGTTGGTGGAATTATATTTGTTGCATTGATCGCGGCGGGATTTATAGCATGGGCGAGTCGCAATCGTCCGGTCTGATTTTGAAAAGGAGTAGAAATGAAAGCTTATGTGTTGATCAAGATCCGCGCTGGCGAAGTCAATGAAGTTGTAAAGAGTCTGCGCAAAGTTGGCGGCGTGGTTGAGGCGCATATGACTTTCGGGCCGTATGACGCAGTGGCGGAAGTCGAAACCACGGATGTAACTACGTTAGGCTTGATCACTGCCTCGATGATCCAACCGATTTCCGGCGTCGAGCAAACGCTGACCTGCCTGGCAGTTGATATTTAAGCTTATGTGGAAGAATCCGATCCTGATTATTGCGCTTACTCTCTTTATCGGCTTGCTGTTTGTATTGACAGCCGCGCGCTGCGGCACACCCGTTGTGCCCGACACTCAAGCCGGCGAAGTTTACGTCGCATGCAACTTTCCTTATCCGTGGTCATGGCTGTTCGGAGGCGGGTTGCAGTATTATCAATTCAACATTTATTTTTGTTTGGCGGTGCCGACTATTATCATTGTTGTGCTTTATTTGCGAGGGGCGATAAAGCGCAAAGATGAATAAAGTTTACGAGCTAAAGAAGACGCTGATGAAACAGCGTCTTCTTTGATCTATGTTTATTAGCGGTGGAGATTCTTTGCGGCGATGAAGCTTAACCCCGCCCTGGTTAGATCCTGAGCGGTGTGATTGCAGGCCGCAAACTTTTCCATGAAGTTGCGCTGCATGTTGTCCCAATCGCCGCTTTCGATGACTTCCTTCTTCTCGCGGAAGTAATCGAGAATGTCAGATGGATGAGCGAGGGTCTGTTCTACCTCGATGTCACCGCCTTCATGCTTAGCAGCGATGTTTGCAACATGGTCCGCAATCTGCATCAATTCGTCGCGGCGGTCATAGGGCTGGATGATGATGCTCTTCCATGTTTCAGTGATGTGATGCTCGAAGCGTACCACTTTCTCGAAGCCGAGCGCTTTGCGGAATTCAGCGGTCAATTCCATGGTCTGGTTGTTGATCGAGTTTGACCAATTAATCCGATCAATGGACTCGTCCCGTCTTCACGGCTGAATAGTTTTGCCATCGCCATGATCCATAACGCGTGGTAGGGATTGTCTGAGCCGAAAAACACAGAGATCTTGAATTGAATGTTCACGCCCAGGCGATAAAGTAGGAATCCAAGCAGGATGGTTCCCGCGTTGAAATTGAGCACGTGCTGAACGCCGTAATTTGTGTAGTAATACAGGAACTCATCGAGCCACATCAAAGCGTGATCGTTGGGTTCTCCGATGCCGCCGAAATACCCTGTGATTGTAGCGGGTCCGCCCAAGTGCGGATTTGAGCCATCCGTTCCTTTGGTATCCAGCGTCTCGACGAAGGATGCGCCGATGATATCCAGCGCGGCGACGATGGCTGGCAGATCGCCATCCATCTCGGATTCCTTCATATTCCTGACGGCGATGAATCGTCCGGGAACAAGTGTTTTCTCTGCAATGGCTTTCTCAGCCATCGGGCGGATCCATGGGAAGTACTGCAGGGCAGACACTTCGAGCGTGACCGCATATTTATCCTTGAACTTCATCTTGTTCGCCGCCTCGCCCAAGACTTTGTGGCGGTAGTCCGCAACAGATGTGAACGCACTTCGGTCACGTTGCTCGATCAACCAATTCAAGTTCTTGATGGCATCGGGGTTTCGCTCCTGTACGATCTTGAAGAGATTCTCCATCTTGCGGGCGGCGCGGTGTTTGCGGTTGATTTCCTGCGGCGTGCCGTACTTCGCTACTACATCAAAGAAGTTTTTCATTACCTGCGAATCGGGATCAAGAAAAACCGAGTTCACAGCCTTGAGTTTATCAGGCGAGATCTTGAGAAGTTTTTGCAAATCGCTCATTGTTGTCTCCTATCCAAATTTTGCCCCTCTCCTTGCGAAGCACTCCCGAAGGGAGCAGGGAGAGGGGGCGGGGGTAAGGGCTAATCCAGCATCTTTTTCAATTCGTCGTACTCTTCATCTTTCATCGTGAACCAATTCTCCGGTTGCGGGAATTGCTTGGCGATGACTTCATCGTGATAGGCTTTCAAGCCGTTGAGAATGACCTCGCCGGCATTGCCAAAAACTTTTGCCATCTTCGGCTTGAACTTCGGATACAGCCCGAACATATCGTGATAGATGAGCAATTGTCCGTGCGCGTGCGGACCCGAGCCGAGAACTCATGATGATGCAATTCTCTGCGCGTTCGGTAATGAGTTTGCACAAGCGGTCGGGGATCATTTCAAATAGGATGGCGAACGCTCCGGCTTTTTCGAGCGCTTTGGCATCGTCCACGATTTTCTTTGCAAGCTCGGCGCTTTTTCCTTGGACGCGGAACCCGCCTAGAGCAGAGACGGATTGAGGCGTCAGCCCAAGATGACCAATCGCCGGGATGCCGCTGTCGGCAATGCCTTTGATGCGGTCAGCCATCGCCGCGCCGCCTTCCAGTTTGATCGCGTCGCATCCGGCTTCGGACATGAATCGTCCCGCATTTCGGATGGCGGTTTCGATGCTCGGCTGGTAGGTCATGTACGGCATATCGCCGACCAGGAAAGCGGTCGGCGCGCCGCGGCGGACGGCTTGCGTGTGGCGGATCATATCGTCCATTGTGACGGGCAGGGTCGAATCGTAGCCAAGCATGGTCATGCCGAGGCTGTCGCCGACCAGGATCATTTCGATGCCTGCTTGTTCCTGCAGATAGGCGGTTGGAAAATCGTAACAGGTGAGCCAGGTGATCGGCTCGCCCTTGGATACTTTCTCGAAGAGATAGGGCAGTGTGATTTTCTTGCGTGGTTCGGTCATTTGTTCCTCCAGAAAAGGATGAGACGATTGGAGTATAGAGCAAATGTCTGCCGCAAGTAATTGACGAAAATCACCGATTTGTCCTTTAGTCCCCCCTCCGTCCATTCGGGACACCTTCCCCAAATTCTCGCGAAGCACTCCCGAAGGGGAGCAGAATTTGGGGAAGGAAGGTGGGGGTAGGCTACACCCACGCTCAGCATCATGTTATGGAAATGACTTGCCCCAATAATATGTACCAAAGGTTATGTTAGTCCTGACTGTGGAATCATAGACAACAGCCAGGCTTGTGGTGCCGGGGACGATATCCAAGTGAACTATGGGGTCTGAAGTGATTGTGGTCCTTTCTCCAGCGTTCGATCAAGTATCTGGGCTTCTCTGAGAGTGAAAAAGATCTCGCGGTTTAGTAATTCATCACGCATCTTGCCATTGAACGATTCAACCTACCCATTCTCCCACGGACTGCCTGGCTCAATGAACAAGGGTTTCACGCTTAGCTTGTTCAACCATTCTCGCAAAGCGTTGGCAATAAACTCCGGTCCATTGTCGGAGCGTAGATGCACCGGAACCCCACGCAAACAGAACAATTCGGTCAGGCATTCCTGCACATCTTCATGATCCAAGTGTCTGCGTACTCGTACGGCCAAGTGTTCCGATCTATAACAGGCAGTTGCAAACATAGAGGCTGGGGACTTAGGAAACAGGAAGCTGCCGTTGGTTCAAATGATACAACATAGTCCAAGAGACAAAAACGCTTGGTTCTCGGCTCCTGCGCAACAACGAAAAGTGACTTAACAATCTGTACAATCTTCGGGGGGAGATCATTTTTCTTTTCCAAGAGCTTGGGAAATGCTGTAAAATGTGACTTAGATATTTATGTACATTGTTGGCGTCTTATCTTTCAGTGAACAGACAATTATTGAAGTCCCAGAGATTGAACGAGGGCTCAATAAATTGGGCTACGCAGTACATTTGGAGCAGATGAGCTTCAACATGCAATCACTTCAGATTGGCGATTTCTATTATGAAAAAGAATCTGTTATTATCTGGCTGTGTCGCTGCTTTGGGGATGTAGAACGTTGTCGGGAAGCTGTCGCAAGATTTGTCCAGGCTGAGGTTGATATTATCGTAGCGATGACTCGCCCGGCAATTGAAATAGCTCTTCAGGCAGTGGATGCAGAAACACCGATAATTTTTACAAGCATAACACGTGAATCTACATCAGTGTGCGAACTGGAGCGACTTCAGCATGATCGGAAATTCACTGGGGTGTGGGATATTTGGCTGGAGATGGCTAAAGAACGGTTATCTCTGATTACCGAGATTGTGCCTCCGCCGACAACTGTTCATGCAGTATACAATCCCGATCTGTGTGCCGTAAAAGCCGAGGTGGATATTCTGACTGCAGCAGCACGAGAGTTAAATTTAAAACTAATCCTTCACGAGGCACACAACCCTCAGGAGGGGAAAGATCAACTCGTTAGTTTGCAAACACGCCAGGATCATGCCATATTCCGTTTGGCTGATCCAACGACGGACGGCATAGCTAGTCTTATGGGGGCAATTGCAACGGAACAATATATTCCATATGTGGGTTTAAGGTCAGATGAATTGGAACGTTGCGGCGCATTGTTTGCCTTGGAAACCAGTGGAGTAGGTGGTTTGGTGGCGGGAATGCTGGATTGCATCTTTAGAGGTGAAAACGCGTCTGGAATTGCGTTCAAAGAACCAACTCAAAGGAACTTGGCAGTAAACATGCAAGCGGCGCAGGATTTGGGTTTGATCGTTTCGCCAGCAGTTCTGGAGAAGGCACAGGTCAATATTCCGGCCCATAAGAGCAGCCCGTTGGAATTTCAAGTCATTCCCAATCTTCTTCTATTATTCGCAGTGTTTGGCCTTATTATCCTGCTTGCCGATCAATTAAACTTTTCTTACACCCCTGCTCTGGGTTTTGGCGCGATTCTGATTTTTACATTTTGGGTATGGAGATTCCTCAATCAAAAGGTTGTTATTCCAATCCGAAATCTGTCCATAGCAGCACAAAAAATTGGTTCCGGCGAATTGAACACCTCTATACAGGATTCTATGGCGGGAAATGAAGTGGATGTGCTTACCCGCGCATTGCGGCGGATGAGGAATAATCTCAAAGCATCCTATGTTGAAATGGATGAGTTGAATCGTGAATTGAAAAAGCAATTGAGCGAACTCACCGAAGCATATCGAATCCAAAAGAAAACCCAAAGGGACTTAGAAATCGCGAGCCGCATTGTTGTTGATGCGGAGGATAATCAGCGTTTTACTCTGACAACATATATTCATGATGAAGTCCTGCGTCCGCTGGATGATTTGATGGCGATTGCAAAGCAACTCAAGAACCCTGAGCTAGTTCGGCTTAGCGATGAACTTGATCAAAGGATACGGCAGATCCGCTTTGATCTTTCCACCCCCATCTTGCAGGACATCGGGCTGGAGGTACGCCGGCTAATTCAGGAGGTGTTGCCCGCGCTATACCCCGAGGCCAGCCGGATCAGGATGACCGTCGACCTGTCGGCGTTGGACCACTTTCAAAACATGGAATCGGCATATGTGTTCCTGCTCTACCGCTTTGTGCGGGGCGCAACCACGAACATCTACCGCCACAGTCAGGCCACCCAGGCGGATGTCACTGCCAGCGTCCTGGGGAACCAGATGCGATTAAGCGTGTCCGATAATGGGCAGGGCTTCGATGCGGGTGAGGTCGGGCGGTTCATCGCCTCCGGACATTATTTCTTTCATGATATTCAGGTTCGAACCAATCAATTGGGGGGAAAGCTGTCCGTGGATTCAAAGCCCGGAGAGGGCACCACGCTGGAGGTCACATTGCCCGTTCCTCGAAGGAATAAAAAACGGGGGAATGAGATCATTCATCGGACAAATCATAAAGTTCTATGATCCTCTCCGGATTCAATTGCTTCTTCGGGAGAAAACTGATGGCTCCAGCTCGTATGGATCTTTCCTGATAGAGCGGACTTTCATCGATACTATTGATAATAATTTTGCTTTTTGGAAATCCTTCTAAAACTTGGCGCGTTACCTCAAAACCATCCATATCTGGCAAATGTATATCTACAAGGATGATATCAGGCCTCATCTTATAGGCCAATTCGATGCCGCTTTGCCCATTTTCTGCTTCTGCCAATACATTAAATCGACCGTCGGCATGCAATTTTTCGCACAGAAGCGCGCGTTGCGCAACCTGATCTTCTATAACCAAGGTGCTCAGGATTTGAAAAGGTTGATGGTTACTTGCCTGCAGCCGGATGCCTTCCGCTAGAAGCACTCGCCTAGCCGGATCTCCAGGATCGCCCAGAATATGAAATTTCTGATAAAGGGAGTTTATTAAGTTTTCCACCCGACAACGTGATACAACCATACGCTCGGCAATTTGGATGTTGCTCAGGCCGTTCATGATCAAAGCTGCACATTCCTGTTCGCGTTGAGTTAGTGGGTACAGCTTCGCAACGCGGTAGTACCAACGCAACACATCTGGATCAATGAAATATCCAAACTCCAGAATTCTTTGATAGATTAACTCCAAATAACTACTGCTGGAAATATTGCGAGTAAGCAAATAACCCTGTAGGGCCGTTTGGGCGATCTCACCGTACTCATGAAAAATCTCTGAAGCCAGTACCATGCTTTTTTCCCGTGTGTAGATAATGACTTTAAGTTCAGAACGAATATTTCGAAGCTTACGGCCGACTTGTGTACCATGGGAAGACCCGAGAACGAGATCGACAAGTGCCAGTTCAATTGGATCTTTTTTTACAACCTCGATGGCATCCTCAGCGCAGCTGACGGCTCCTACAACCTGCATTTTTTCTGATGCATCGACTACTTTTGCAATTCCTTCGCGTTGAACCAGTTGGTCATCGACAACCAGAACAGGGATTCTTTTACTCAACAAGCCTCACTTTTTATACTTCTTTCCAAAACGTGTGTATGCACTATAGGAATATTTGGGAATCTACTTTATATTGTAACATGCACTAACCAGTCTAAAGACAAATAAAAAGGAGGCACAATGAGTACGAATGAATCAGGAAAGCCGGCCGTATCCTCTGCACCTGCAGGTCTCTTCTTGCGCAGATCTTCCGGTCTAGTACGTGCGTTCTCGATCTTTGACGGATTCTTGTACGGAGTCTATGCTGACTCAATTGTCGTGGCCGCGGCTCTGACCTATGCAACCTGCTGGCCGTGGAATGATGCCAATATTCCATTAGGCATCATCCTCTGTTGCTTGTGTTTCCTGCCGTGCTTCGCCGTCTACGCTATGATGACAACGCTTATGCCGCGTGCGGGTGGTGACTATGTCTGGCAGAGCCGTTCTCTAGGCGGCATCTGGGGTTACATTTTGGTTTTCACTCCGCTTCTATTTGGACCATGGTTCTATATGGCTTCGAATGTGGCGCCAGGTGCCACAATGGTCTTTGGCCCCACATTAATAGCCTTGGGTGAAGCATTCAATTCTCAGGCTCTGGTTGGTTTTGCACAGACGCTCGTGACCCCGGTCGGAACATGGTGGTTCTATGTGTTTTATTGTACCTTTGCCGCGGTCATCCTTGCGCTCGGGATGAGGTTGTACGCCCGTATCCAACGCTGGAGCTTCTTCATCGGCATGGCAGGGCTTGTCACTTGGGCATTAATGCTTTGGGGCACCACGTCCGGTGGCTTCCAGGTAGCATTCAACTCCTTCATGAACAATACCCTTCACTGGGGTAACGGACAGGCTTACCAGATGATTTTGACCATGGCCAAAACCAATGGTTACCATGCTCTCCCGCTCTCGCAGACCACTTTCAGCTCGAGCTTTCTCATAGGACCGGCACTGGCCTATACCTTTATGTATATCGCGTGGACAGGCACATTGGTAGGCGAGATTGGCGGTGTTAATCAATTCAAGAATTCGTTGAAGATGTTCTGGGGCGGCAACCTGTTTGCGATGGTTGTCTGCGCCGGCTTCATGTGGCTGCTGATCTCCCGTGTCGGTAATGAGTTCTTCACTTCTTCCAACAACTTGTGGATGACCAATGCCACCGGTAACATGCCTGTAGCTCCCTATTACGGCATTTTCCTGATGGCACTCACCAAAAATCCGTTGATATGGTTGTGGATTGTACTTGGCCTGAACTGCTGGTTCTGGATCTGGCCGACCAATAACATGGTGGCTTCCACCCGCGTGATGTTTGCCATGTCCTATGACCGCATGCTCCCCGGCTTTGTAGCCCGCGTATCCCGCCGCTGGGGTGCTCCCATTATAGCCATCGCGATCTGCTATGTGGGCTGCCTGATCATGGGTTGGCTGTATTTCTTCACCGGCTTTGCCTCGCTCACGCTGGACATGCCCTTGATGACATCCATTGCCTTCTGCGCCACCACCCTCGTGGGTACGCTGTTCCCCTATCTCAAATCAACAAAGCAGATCTATGCAGATTCGCCCATTTCCAAATATAAACTCTTTGGCGTCCCGTTAATCACGGTCGCAGGCGGCTTGGGGCTGATTTACTTCGCTGTCATGTTCTATCTGTACATCACCGATAACAGATATGGGACAAACAGCCCGCTCTCTGCCATGTACATCTTCGGAGCCATTCTCATCAGCGCCGTGATCTACTTTGTATATCGATACTTCCGCTCGCGCCAGGGCATCAACACTGACTTAACTTACAAGGAGATTCCAACCGAATAGTTCTTCAGAGTTCCTTTCAATCGCTGATATTCACCAGTTCTTGGGAGGCTCTTCTTATGTAAGAGCCTCCCGAATGGCTTTTATTGTAAATCAAGGAGGTTTTTGTGTTTGGAAAGAAGGAAAAAACAACCAAGATCTTTTTTGCCACAGATATTCACGGTTCAGAAAAATGTTGGTTGAAGCTCGTAAACTCTGGTCCTTTCTACGATGTGGATACCGTGATCTTGGGCGGCGATATAACCGGTAAGGGCATTCAGGTGCTGCTTGAAGAGACTCCAGGTATATGGAATAGCAACTTTTTGGGCGAGCAGGTTGTCATCAATGACGAGGCTGGTCTTTCAAAAATTGAAGCCAAGATCCGCAATGCTGGCTTTTATCCTCGTCGATTCAAGCCCGATGAATACCAAAATTTCCTTGCGTCCGAGGAAGTCCAGGAGCGGATGTTCCGGGAGGAGATGACCAAAGTCATCCAGGGCTGGTTGGAATTTGCGGAGAAGAAACTGAAAGGTTCGGGGCGCCGCATTGTGGTAACCGCTGGGAATGATGACCCGCTGTATATCAATGAACTTTTCACACAGTCCTCTGTGGTAAGCATGGTTGAGCGAAAAGTGATTCAACTGGATGAAAACCATGAGATGATCAATGAGGGCTATTCGAATCATACTCCCTGGAAAACACACCGCGAGATGGACGAAGATGCTCTGTATGAGGTCATCAAACAACAAATCGAACAGGTTAAGGATTTACCCAATGCAATCTTTAACCTGCATTGTCCGCCCTACAACTCAAAGTTGGATGATGCACCCTTGTTGGATAAAAACATCAGGCCTGTGGACGGCGGACGCACGTATGTACCCGTCGGCAGTACTGCAGTTCGGAAGGCGATAGAAACCTACCAGCCCCTGATGGGTCTTCACGGGCACGTGCATGAGGCGAAGGGCTCCGTGTACCTCGGCCGGACGCTCTGCATCAACCCCGGCAGCAACTATACGGAAGGTGCCTTGGCCGGGTATCTCATCAGTTTGGACAAGAATAGTGTGCGCGCCTTCCAGCCGATCCAGGGCTAGTTAACGTCCATTCATTGTGGCTGAGATATAATTGGGGTAGACAATTTGACTTTCCGGAGAAAATTAGATGGACGATAAAGATTTTATTGTTTATGCCAATGAGGTGGTGACCGAGGCCCAAAAGCAAGGAGCCATGATCCGCCTGCTTGGTGCGGTGGCATTCCATATCCATTGTCCTATGTATGGCTCATTCCAGGAAAAAGCAAAGCGGCATTTCACTGACCTGGATTTTGCAGCCTACTTTAGCCACAATGATCAAATTCGCAGAACGTTTAAGAAATTGGGCTACGAAGAGGATCGGGAAGTAGCAGTAGTCTATGCCCGCCAGCGCCTGGTATTTGACCACAAGGAAACGTCCATGCATGTGGATATATTCTTTGACAAGCTTGATTTCTGTCACCCCATTTATTGGTCAAAGAGGTTGGAAATGGATTCACCAACCATTCCACTGGCTGAACTGCTTTTGGAAAAAATGCAGATCATCCAGCTCAATGAAAAGGATGTCATTGATACGCTAATGCTGGTGCGTGAGCATCCTCTTGACAATAGTGACAAGGAAACAATCAACGCCCGATTGATCGCCGGCCTTTGCTCCCAAGACTGGGGATTGTGGCGTACCGTGACCATGAATTTGCGGAAGGTCTCTGATCTTTCCGAAAATTATGCCTGGCTGAAAGAGCCCGATCGCAAAGTGATTAAGGATCAAATCCAGGAACTACTGGAGATGATTAATCATCAGCCAAAGACTACAGCTTGGAAGATGCGCGATGTTATAGGGGACCGCGTCAAGTGGTACAACGAAGTGCACGAAATAAGTCAATAATTCAAGGAGAAAAAATGTTGCTTGCAGATGCTGAAAAGGCAATTGCCGGGGCCCGCGCGAACGCTCAGGAAATGGGTGTGGCAATGGCGATTGCGGTTGTAAATGAAAGCGGAATCTTGACAGCCTTTATCCGCATGGATAATTCAGAACTGGTTGCAGTACCAATTGCTGAGGACAAGGCTTACACTGCTTTGGTTAACCGGTTGAGCACGATGGAACTGGGCAAACAGTGTCAACCGGGTGGCCCTTTATATGGCATCCAGAACAACCTTGGCGGCCGAATGGTCATCTTCCCGGGCGGAGTCCCAGTTTGGAGGAAAGGAGTCCTGATTGGTGCTGTTGGCGCCAGCGGCGGCGCGGTCGAGCAGGATCACGCCTGTGCCAGCGCCGGCGAGGCTGCAATCTGAGATGGTCATCCACCTAAAGGGCATCGGCGATCTTCGGGATTACATCGGGAAGGAGCCGCAGGCCGTAGAACTGAAGGACGGTGCAACACTCTCGGATCTCCTGCTGGCAATCGACAACCGCTGGGGCAAGGTGTTTCCCTACTATCTATGGGATGCCTCCCAGAAGCAGTTCCGCGGTGCCGTGTTCTTCCTGATCAACAAGGAAGTTGTCAAGGACATGCAGACGCCTTTGCAGGATGGTCTTCAGATCAACCTGTTGAAGGCGATCGTCGGCGGCTGATCCGCTAGCAATCCAAGGAGTCACCATGGCTGCGATCAAAGGGTACGCAGGACATCAACTCCGCGTTGACCTGAACCAGTGGGAAGCACATTCGGAACCGATCTCGGAGGAGATGAGCCGGAAATACTTGGGCGGGGCCGGCTACGGCGCGAGGCTGCTGTATGACGAGTTGCCGCAGGGCGTCGATCCGCTGGGACCGGAGAACATCATGGTCCTGTCTACGGGACCCCTCAGCATGAGCCAGATCCCGGGCGGCGGCTCGCTGGTGCTGTGCTTCAAATCGCCGCTCACCCGCATCTGGGGTGAATCGCGCGTGGGCGGGGATATCGGTCCGGAACTGAAGAGGGCCGGATTCGATTACGTCATCATCAAGGGCCGCTCGCCGGAGCCGGTCTATTTGCTCATCCGCGATGGGAAATGGGAATTCCGCAACGCCTCCCATCTGGTCGGAAAGACAGTGTCGGAGAAATCCGCCATGCTGCGCAGCGAACTGGCCGACAAACGGTTGCAGGTGCTGTGCATTGGCCAGGCCGGTGAGAACCAGGTTAAGATCGCGTCGGTCATGTGCGATGACCGCGCTGCCGGCCGCTGTGGCGGCGGGGCCGTGTGGGGCTCGAAGAACCTGATCGCCGTGGCCGTCCGCGGCACGCAGAAGGTGGAACCGGCAGAGCCCGAGAACTTCAAGAAGTTCTTCAAGGGCACTCATGATGGGATCAAGAACAACCCCCTGTTCTTGGGAATGCAGGCAGGCGGGACGATCGGCGACATGCCCGGAAATGACAACGGCGGGGATTGGCCGAGCAAGAACTGGAACTCGAATTCCTGGGGCAAGGGCACGGAACTCTTCGATATCTATAAGGCCAAGAACTTCATCAAGGGTTACGGCTGCTACAAAGGCTGCACCCTAGCCTGCGCACGCTGGGTGAAAGTGGAGGACGGCGAGTTCAAAACCCCCGAGCATGGTGGCGCCGAATACAAATCGATCTCCTGCTTCACCGCCTATGTGCTGAATGAGAACATGGATGCGGCTGTTCGCAGCACTTACCTGTGCAACGAGTACGGCATGGATACCATTTCCTGCGGCGCAGTGATCGCGTTTGCCATGGAATGCTTCGAAAAGAGGTATGTTTTCCAGGGAGGAGCTCCAAGGGTTCGGACCTCACCTGGGGCAACGCCGCCGTGTTACCGGTGATGGTGAAGAAGATCGCCTTCCGCGAAGGGCTGGGCGATCTGCTGGCCGAAGGCGTGCGCACGGCATCGGAAAGAATCGGAAGAGGCGCAGAGGAGTTCGCGATCCATGTCAAAGGCCTTGAGGGCCCTGCGCACGACCCACGCTCCGGGAAAGCGCTGGCCATCACCTATGCCACCTCCAACCGGGGCATGTGTCACATCCATCCACTGGAGGGCATGGCTTGGGACCGAGGCAAGGTGGACTGGGGCATGGTGAAATACGGCGTCCCGGATCCCAACGAGGTGGAGCGCTGGGATGAAAAGAACAAAGGCGGTGCGGTGGCCACCTTGCAGGACGGCCTGGCGTTGCCGGAAGTCCTAGGGACCTGCAAGTTTTACATGTACGGCGGCGTCACCGTGGATCATTGGGCCGACATGGTCTCCGCCCTGACGGGCTGGAGCATCCAGGGAAAGGATCTGTTGAAGATCTCCGAGCGGGTCATCAACCTTCAGCGGCTTTTCAACATCCGCGAAGGAATTACGGCCAAGGATGATAGGATCCCGGAACGCGTCAAGGCTCTTCCCTCATTTGGAAAATACAGCACCGAAGAGGATTGTGCTGTCCATGATCTCGATGCCATGCTCCTCGAATATTATCAAAAACGAGGATGGGATCCAAAAACAGGCATCCCTACACCTGAAAAACTTGCAGAACTGGACTTAATTTAGGAGCTTCGCCTGGAATTCGTGCATTAGAAAATTGGTAGTGGGTGTGGGACGTTAAAGGAAAGAACTGCGGAAGGACTTGTTAATTCTCCCGCGTTCATGTTGATGGTTTGAGTCCAGATGTTCGCTTGGTACATAAACTTTGCTAGCAAAGATTATAACGCATCTGAAGATGATACAATTCTGTAGATGATACAATCGGGGAAAATTGTTTATCACAATGAAAAAAGTCTTATTGTTCTTAGTGTTGACCTTCCTCGCGGCTTGCCAACCGGTTGATAACAAAGTTTTGCCATCGCCTGTTGTTATTCCGTCAGTCACATCAACGCCTGTGCCCACGCCGACATTGACTCCATCTCCAACTCCAACCGCCGCGCAGTTGATCTATCCATACACGATTGACGGGCTTCGTCATCATCAATTTCAAAGCGGGAACATCAAGATCATCTCAATGCTTGAAACAACAGATATTTATACCCGTTATTCGATCAGTTATCCAAGCGATGGCTTGACGATCACGGGCGTCATGCAAATCCCTGTCAATGGACATGCGCCGTTTCCGGTCATCATTATAAATCATGGATACTTTGATCGCGAGGGCTATGTCCCTGGTGATGGAACATATCGTGCCGCGGAATATCTGAATAAGTATGGATATATTACCCTTTCCTCGGATTATCGCAGTTGGGGTAAATCGGATATCGGTCCAAGTTTCTTCTATTCGGGTTTGGCGATTGATGTGATCAATTTGATGGATGCGGTTCCATCCATTCCGCAAGCTGATCCGAATCGCATCGGCATGTGGGGACACAGCATGGGCGGCGGCGTCACCGCCAAAGTGCTGGTCATTGATCCTCGGGTCAAAGCCGCGGTCTTTTATTCCACTGTCAGCGCGGATGATGCGGATTTGATCGCGCGCTGGGGAACCGGCTGCATTGGTGATATCCACGCGGGTGAGCTTCGGAGTGATTGCAACTCATCCGATATTGTTCCTTTGAGTTTATCGTCCGATTTGATTAACGCGTACCTCGCCGCGTCTTCTGATGCCGACTTGCTTCATCAAATCTCGCCGTTCTATCACCTTGACCTGGTAACCGCTCCCGTTGAAATTTCCTATGGAACAAACGATGGCCAAGTCTTGGGCAGCGCGCCGCCAGAATGGTCGAAGAAACTGTATCAGGCCTTCAAAGACGCCGGCAAGAACGCCCAACTTTTTGGATATGAGGGTCAATATCATTCTTTCAATGGCGATGCCTGGCTGGCTTTTATGGATCGCACGACTCAATTCTTTGATCAATATGTCAAGAATTCAACACAGTAGCAATGTAATACTTTAAGCGGAGGATGGTCTCAACGATGCAAAGTAATTTATTTGTCGGCGTGTGGAAATTGATTTCTTGTGACGCGATTCGCAAGAATGGAAGTGTACTTCCAATTTATGGAAAGAATCCGATTGGCCGGTTGTATTATGATGCGGCGGGGAATATGTCCGTGCACATGATGAAGTCGGGACGACCCAACTTCGCTGACCAAACGAAGTTTCGCGCCACTCCTTTCGAAATGAGAATGGCGTATGAAAGTTATGAAGCTTATTTTTCAACGTATGAAGTGGATGAAGAAAATCACGTGATCAACCACAATGTCCTTGGTGGATTGTTTCCAAACTGGACAGGGACAATTCAAGCGCGTTATTATAAGTTTGACGGCAATCGCTTATTCCTGAGCACCGACCCAATCGGTTATATCTCAAAAGAAAAGACTGTCGTAACTCTTGTCTGGGAACGGGTTTAATTAAATCGGGTTTATACGTTATCAATGAAAAAAGGAGTTTCGCATGGAAGATGATAATGCATTAACAAAGCAACAAGCCAGATTTCGCGCGATTGCCACGATTGTAATAGTAGACGCGGTTTTGGTTTGGGGTTTCATGGTTTGTCGGTTCGCCATTAGTGGATGGCACTACCTTGTTTTTGCTTGGAATTGCCATGTTGGTAATTGGCTATTTGCTCGAACTCCTTGCTATTTGGGAAGTATCAATTTAGAGGGAGGAACAGTCAAAATACAGCGAGAAGAGGGATAAGTGATTCAGGACGCTATACCTACGTTTATCAGCCCAATTCTGAGGAGAAGGTCGGCTTTGATCAATATCAAACCGAAGAGGGTAATATAAAGGAATCTGAGCTTGTGCGCGCAAGAAGACAATCGGATACTTTGCTTAATGTCAGTTTCGCGGGTGCAATTGCAATTGTGTTGAGTTTTATACTTCCGCACTTGTTCTAAGTCTTTCCCCACAATCCATAACCAGCCTTTCTTCTTGTTTCACGTCGCTCGTGTTGTTCGTGAATTTCTTTAACATGTTCAATCTTTTCTTTGATCGCGGCTTCCAGCCATAAGCGGCCTTTCTCTGCCGTTCCATGACTGCCTGCGCCGTACGCACCGGTTTTTGTGTCATCATCCCATGGCGGGTTTGCAACTAATGAACCGCCTTCAATCCAATCCATATAATAATTCGGCGTGGCGACGAAATCCGTTTCATCCACCACGCGTTCCATGTGACATAGATCCGGGCGAAGATGCAACATGAAAGATGTCTCGAGTTCACCCGCGTGTCCCATCCCCCCGATCTTCGATGTGTGATACTTTTCGATTGCCGCCGCGCCGATTGTCCCTGAAGTATGGAGAAAGGCTGTTGCGCAAAAGATTCGGCGATGACGTTCACCTGCGTACTTAACAACATTGACGAGGAATGATGTATTGCCGCCATGTCCGCTCATCAAATAAAAGCGTTCGAAGCCGCGCGCCGCTAGAACATCAATGACAGCCAGCCAGAAATCTTCGAAAGGCGCGTCCGCCTGCGTTCATTGTCCCTGCAAAAGATGGGCGGTGCGTGCTAACACCGTAAGGCATCACTGGCAAGGAAAAAGCCTTATCTGGAATGGCTTCTGCTGTTCCTTGCGCGATTGCATCAATGATGATCGTATCCACTGAAAGTGGTAAATGGAATCCGTGTTGCTCGGTATGGCCGATGGGCATCAGAATAGTTTTGCCGCGTTCACTATCAGCAGGGAGGGGCAGGGTGGATTGTTTCTGTGATTCATTGAATTGTGAAATTTGAAATTCCGGATTGGGTAATCGCAAAGTGTCTTGCGGCGTCAATGCATAAACGCGCGTGAAGCCATCATCGCGCAAACTCAGAATTAGATTATGAATATATTGGCCGACTATAGCTTCTGGAAGTTCCAGTCCACTGGCGCCCCAGCCAAATGGGAAAGATGGCAAAAGCCCAATGTGTGATGGATTGGATAAAGATTCGGCGAGACGATTCAAGTTGCATCCGGAACCGAGCGGCATCACCAATGTTGTGTCGCGCGGCAACTCTGCAACCTCGGGCCAGGACAAGCGATCATAGTTGAAGTATTCAGGCATAGGTCACCTTATATTGGTTTGAGTTATAATACGTGTAGCCAATATAACACAAACAAATATAAAATACAAACAAAACAATACAATGCACATCACAAGCCTACAAAATTCATACATCAAATATATTGTGAAATTACGCGACGACAAAAGACAACGTCAGCGCGATAGGTTGATGTTGGTTGAGGGATGGGATGAGATTACTCTTGCGCTTGCAAGCGGATATCAACCACAAACGATTCTAACCGTTCCTGAATTGGCGTCGCGTCAAATCGAAAATGTTCACGCCGAAATCATTTCCGTTGACCGCGCGGTGTTTGAAAAGATATCGTATCGCGAGAATCCGGATGGCTGGATGGCGATATTTCCAATTCCCCAAAATTCGCTGGATGATTTGAAATTAAACGATTTGCCTTTGCTCATTGTTGCAGAGTCGATTGAAAAACCGGGCAATCTTGGCGCGATCTTACGAACAGTGGACGCTGCTGGGGTAGATGCTCTGCTGGTATGCGATCCGCGCGTTGATCTTTACAATCCAAATGTGGTACGTGCTTCGCGCGGGACGTTATTCGCTGTACCTTGTGTGGAAGCGTCGAATAAATCGGCATTGGCGTTTTTGCGGCAACACGGAATAAAAATTGTTGCGGCTACACCGCAGGCTGAGGCGGAGTATACGCGTCAGGATTTGCATGGCCCAATTGCAATCGCAGTGGGAACCGAAGATAGAGGTTTGACTGATTTCTGGCTGAAACATTCTGATGTTAAAAGTAAAAATCCCAATGGCTGGTAAAGTAAATTCACTCAACGTATCCATTGCCGCTGCTTTGATGGTTTATGAAGTGGTAAGACAACGAAATAATTAGATCATAAAACTGCAACCCTCGTTTTTCACTGGTGTTATATAATTGAGATAATGATGGATCGTGAAGGGAATTTTAACAAAGAAAGACAAATCTTTGCTCAGCTTGGACAGCGTCTCAGTGCCACCTCAGCTGCTGAAATCGCCGCGGAAATTATTACGAATGCAGCAGATGAATTGCTGGGCTGGGATGCCTGTTATGTAATTCTCTACGATCCTCAGCAGAGAGGAAAACCGCGCCCCTTGCTGGCAATGGATATTGTTGATGGCAAACGAACCAAGGTGATAAATGTTGCACCGGACCGGCCATCCCCGAATATGCTGCGCGCTATCGCTGAGGACGGATTCATTAAGCCAGCAGAAGCGTCCGTTAGCAATGACCCTGTTTTCATGTTCGGCGATTCAAATCGCAGAGCCGAGTCCGGAATGTTCGTCCCGATCCGCACTGGCGAACGAGTAATTGGGATTCTCTCTATTCAACGCTACATACGCGGCGTTTATGCACAAGAATCATTGGTTACCCTAAAGTCACTTGCCGATCAATGTGCGGGTGCGCTGGAACGTATCTGGGCACAAGAAAAGGTCAGTCAGTTAGCAGAGCGGCGCTCAATTCTTTATAACGCCACAAAAGCAATCACGGCTAGTCTTGATTTGGAGCAACTGTATGAGGCGATTTATTCAGCTGTTAAACAGGTGATGCCGTGCGACGATTTTATTATTGATGGCTACGACGAATCGACGAACGAGATCGTAGCCTTATATATCATCGAGTCACCGAACGTGCGCAAGTATCCGCCTCGTTACTATGCGGATCACGGGCTCACGGGGTTGATTGTTCATACCAGCCAATCGATCCATTTCAATAGTGTGGATGAAATGGAAGCAAGCGGGATTAAATTCGAGTTAACCGGAAGCGAAAACCACACTCAATCTGTCGTGGCTGCACCCATCTTATTTCATAATCAAGTGAAAGGAATGATTTCAGCCCAATCATATCAGGCGAATGCTTATACTAACGACGATCTGGAACTGCTTGAAATGCTCGCGTCCCACGCTGCGATTGCTCTTGAAAACGCAAGGCTGTTTTCGGAAATGCAGGAGATTGCCGATAAAGATCCACTCACAAACCTGATGTTTAACCGACGTAAATTTTATGAGTTGGCAGAGCGTGAATTCGCGCGCGCCAAACGTTACCCTGCCTCGCTTTCAGTGATGATGCTGGATGTAGATCACTTCAAAAACTTCAACGATCAGTTTGGCCATGAAATCGGCGACCTGATCTTGAAAGTGATTGCGCAAATCTGCGTAAAGAATGTACGCAACGTGGATATTGTCGGACGGCATGGCGGCGACGAATTCATCATTCTTTTTCCATTGACGAACGCTAAAAGCGCGGCTGAGGTCGCCGAAAGAATCAGGCGGCAAGTCGAGCAAATCAATCTGCAAGAAAGTAGTCAATTCTTTGAGAAGGCAACCGGCGCGAGGATTCCTTTAGGCGTGATTCATGCGACAGTTAGTATCGGTGTGGCGGAACTGGATGAATCGTATAAATCAATCGACGTATTACTGCATCATGCTGACCGAGCCATGTACTTTTCCAAGATGGAGGGACGCAATCGGGTCAGGATATTAAGTTGGGGAAAAGTGACCGCAGAACTTTAAATCTAGCGAGCAATAAAAGCGAGGCAATCTATGCGAGCACTATGGCTCAAAAATCAAAAGATCGCGATGCGCGATATATCTCAACCGCGCAAAAAAAGGGAAGTAGATCCAACGGTGTTGATTGCAAAGCAATTCAAATTGGGCGAAGCGGTCAAAGCCTTTGAGGAAGGCGCGCAACCCGGAATGCTTAAAGTATTATTGGAACCATGATGTGAAGAAGGCGCTTTGCTAAACCGGCCAAACAAAATAAAAATGATCCCGAAACTTTTGATTTCGGGATCATTTTTTGTTGGGGAGATAATTTTCTTAAATCTTTCTTGCGGGTTGGAAGTCAATCCGCCGTCACTTCTTCTGTTTCTTCTTCCACATCCATCATTCCATAATGCACTTCCAACTCATGGCGGAATTGCTGAGTGTATAAGCGATAGTAATGTCCGCGCATACGGAGTAATTCGGCATGTGTGCCTTGCTCGGCAATTCTTCCATCTTCAATCACAAGAATTCTGTTTGCATGCCGAATGGTTGACAGACGATGCGCGATGACAAACGATGTGCGGCCTTTCATCAAAGCTTCCATGCCGCGCTGGATCAAGGCTTCGGTCAGTGTATCCACCGATGACGTTGCCTCGTCCATGATGAACAGTTCCGGCTTTGCCAACACGGCACGTGCCAGCGAAATCAACTGCTTCTGTCCAACCGAAAGCAGATTGCCGCCTTCGCCAACGTTCTGGTCATAACTTTTTTCGAGCGTCACGATAAAATCGTGTGCGCCTGCAATCTTGGCAGCGGCTTCGACATCGGCGTCGCTCGCGTCAAGCCGTCCATAACGGATATTCTCACGCACCGTTCCGGAAAAGAGGTGTGGGGTCTGCAAAACGATTCCAATTCTCGAATGAATCAATTCCATGGTGTATTCAGTGTAATCGCGTCCGTTGATGCGGATGATGCCATTGCGCGGCTCGTAAAACCGGCAGAGTAGATTCACAATCGTGGATTTGCCGCCGCCGGTCGGTCCGACCAGGGCGATTGTCTCTCCGGGATTTACTTTCATTGTGAAGTCGGTCAGCACCGGATTGCGATCTTCGTAATAGAAATCCACGTGATCGAATTCGATCTCGCCCAAAATTGTTTTTGCAGGAACCGCATCGGGTCTATCATGGACTTCGGGCGGCGTGTCGATCAATTTGAAAATTCTCTCCGCCGACACGATGGAGTGCTGCATCTCGGCATAGACGCGTGCCAAATCCTGCACGGGCCACATCATGAATGTGAGATATGAGACGAAGGCATTGATGCCGCCAATCGTCATCGCGCCGACCATGATCTGATCCCCGCTATACCAAACAATGACGCCCAGCGCAATTGCCGCGATGATCTGCACGGTGGGGAGGAAGAGCGCCGAGAGCCACGCCGCGCGATAGGATGACGTGATACATGGTGTCGGTCAGTACCTGAAACTCTTTTAGATTTTCGTCTTCGCGTTGTAAGGCTTTGACCACGCGCACGCCTTGAATGTTCTCGTTGTATGCGCCAGTGATCTTCGAGTTGGCGCGGCGGCTGTTGCGGAATTCCACCAAAATCTTTTTGCGGAATTGCACCGCGATGATCATCATGATCGGGATGATGACGGAGACGATCAACGCCAGTTTCCAGTTGATGATTGCCATGAAGATCAACGAAGTGGTGATATTCATGAATGCCCAGGTGGTATCCACCACGCCCCAAGTCATCAAGTCGGCCACGCGTCCGCTATCGGAGGTGACGCGCGCAATCAATCGTCCGACGGCGTTCTGCGAGTAGTACGAAAGCGATAGCTCCTGCAAATGGTTGAACATCATCTTGCGCAGGTCATATTGAATCCGCTCGCCTAGCACGCCAGCCAGATAAACGAATGTGAATACCGTCACGGCTTGGCATAAAATCAGTGACCCGTAGATCATCGCAATGTGCATCACCGCTGTGGGATTGCCCAGCGAAATTCCTGTGTCAACGATTCCCTTATTCAAATAAGTGAAATAAGCATCGCCACACGAGGTTAGCGCAATGGTGACAAAGAAGCCGATCACCCAATTCATGTGCGGCCTCATCAACCCGACGATGCGCTTGAACACCGGCGCAGTTAAGTTGGATGTATATTCCTCTTCTTCAATTTCAATTAATTCGTCAGTTCATGATAAATTCTCCTCACCACAAAGACACGGAGAGCACAAAGTTTCTCTTTGTGAGCGCAAAGGATTTTCTCTGTGTCCTTTGTGTCTCTGTGGTGAACAATTAACTTACACGCGAAATTTCATTCTCCAGTTCTTCATCAATACGCGTTTGGATATCATAGATTTGCCTGTATATGCCATCTTCATGTGCAACCAGCTCTTCATGTGTGCCCATTTGTATGACTTCTGCCTTTATCGAGTACCAAAATCAGGTCAGCATCCATGACCGATTGGATGCGATGCGCAATGATGAATGTTGTTCGATCTTCCATTACAGTCATATAACGCGGCACGGATCTCGGCCTCGGTTTCTGTATCCACCGACGATGTTGAAATCGTCGAGGATCAGGATGCGCGGAATTCTTCAGAAGAAGTCCTTGCAATCGTCACGCGTTGTTTCTGCCCGCCGCTCAACGTCACGCCTTTCTCTCCGACCAATGTGTTATAGCCATCAGGAAAAGTCAGAATTACGTCATAAATCGCGGCAGCTTTCGCGGCTCGTTCGACTTCTTCATTTGAGACACTACGTCCAATACCATACATGATGTTTTCGCGAATCGAACGGCTGAACAGGAATGGCTCCTGCTGCACAATGCCAATCTGCTTGCGCAGATATTCGCGCGGATAATCTTTTAACTCAACACCATCCAGCAGAATACGTCCACCGGTGTAATCATGGAAGCGCGGCAGGAGATTGACGAGTGAAGTTTTTCCCGAACCAGTCGAACCGAGCAAAGCAATGGATTGTCCGGGCTTGATGTGAAACGATATGTTCTTCAACGCATCCATTTTTCCGTCTTCGTACATGAACGACACGTTATCAAAAACAATATCGCCTCGCACCGGACCTTCGGGCTGGGCGCGCCCTTCGGTAAGCGGTTCACGCGTCTGTTTGACGATCTCCATCAGCCGGCCATATGAAACCATGCCCGTTGACGCTTGAACAATCGTGCGTCCCAAATTGCGGATCGGCCAGATTAGCCAGACCACCAAACCAACATAAACCAGGTAATCACCAATTGTGATCTCACTGCGAATCGCCATCATGGCCGCGAAGACAAATCCAAAAAGCATTTGAAAGCCGAGCACCACATCTGAAAGCGGCCAGAAGAGCGATTGCATGATTAACAGCAGGCGTCCCTTCAGATATTTAGCCCAATTATCTTTTTCAAATTTTCCTTTTTCGTATTCCTGCCGCGCAAAAGCCTTGACCACACGTACGCCGGTCAAGTTCTCCTGCAGGGTGGTGGATAGGATGGCTTCCTGCGCCTGATATTCTTCGTAACGCTTGTTCACTTTTGTAAAGAACCATAACGAGACCAGCAAGATGAATGGAATGACAACAACCGAAACCAACCCAAGCGTTCAATTCACAAACAGAATGGCGGCCCAGTTGATGACAAACAGTAGGATGATGCGTCCCATGCCGATGGCTTGCTCGGAGAAGAATCTTCGTAATGCGTCCACGTCGGAGGTGACGCGCTCGATGAGATCGCCAGTCGGAGTTCGGCTGTGATAAGAGAAACTCAATCGCTGGATATGATCGAAGAGAAAATCTCTCAGGCGCCGCGTGATGCCCTCGGCAGTGTAAGCCGCTAATCGTCCGGAAAGGTACGAAAACGTTCCTTCGATGGCCGCAAATCCGACAAATCCCGCACCGATCAATGCCAGCGTCTTGTTCAATGTTCCGGCGATGTAAATTTGCTGGGTCAGAACCTTATCGGCGAAATAACCAAGCAAAAGATAGGTGCATGTTTTCGCTGTGGCTGATACGGCCAACGCGGCAGTCGCGCCGAGGTAGGGCAGACGGAAGTCCGTCATCATGCGCCATAAACCGGAGGCGCGATTCTTCGTGAGCGCATTGCGGAAGTCAAAATATTTCGATGAGGGTGTAATGGTGTCCATAATTCAATCCTTGTAAATTGCAACAAAAAAGCCACGGTGCAGAGCGCAACCGTGGCTGTAATCTAAAAGAGAACAGTTTGACCTAGGTACGGTCAACAGGCGCACTCCGAGGAGGGTCGAAATTACCCGAAGCTTTACGAACCGGAACAATGTAGAAAATTGTGCTCATGAAGTGCGTCTCCTTTCTTCAAGATTAACTTACGATGAGAGTTTATCACGGGTCTTGAAAAGGTGTCAAGGAATTTTTGAGAATCAATTCAAATGGATCGCGCAAAGGGCAGGGGAATGTTTTTGCACTTCGCTCTTTTGAAAAACCATTTTACGACGCGTGATCAGGTGTGATTGTTTTCATATTGCGCAAGGTGGCCACCCCTAGAGCAGCAGCGATTAAAGCGGCGAGACCGCCTAATGCCAGACCCCAGCGCGCTCCGGCTACTTCGGCAAACCAGCCGACGATGGGCCCGCCAATGGTAGTGGAACCCAAAAAAGCGACTGACCAAAATGACATAACACGGCCGCGCATTTGCGGCGAACTCTCTAATTGCAAGATGCTGTTGCCAAGTGAGGAAAAGTTGATCGAGGAGATCCCCACCAACACCAAGCACAGCGCTGTCAGTACCAAGTTGGGCATGAAGGCGGCCGCTAGAACTGCCAGCCCAAACAGCAGGGAGGCGCTGACTACTTTGTATGGAGTGATGCCTTTGCGGCTGGCGAAGAAAATCCCTCCGAAGGCCGCGCCGAATCCCATGGAACCGGTTAATAGGGCATAACTGCTGGCATTCCCATTAAATGTAAATTGAGCGATCAACGGCAAGCTGACTTGGAATTCATAAGTGAGCGTGCCGATGATTGCCATCACCAACAGGGTAGAGCCAAGAACGGGCGTGGAAATCACATACTTGAATCCCTCCATAATCTGTCCTTTGGCGTGCGGCACCGGCGGGGTGATAAGGAGTTCATTGGCGCGCATCATCCCGAGCATGATCACCACCGCAGCATAGGAAATCCCGTTAATAATAAAGCAGGGTGCTAGCCCAAAGACGGCGATCAATGCCGCCGCGATGGCCGGCCCGATGATGCGGGCTAGGTTGACCATGGTCGAATACAAGGTAACGGCATTCCTGACATGATCTGATCCGACTAATTCCATATAGAAAGTCTGGCGGGTGGGGTTGTCGAATGCATTGACCATGCCCAGGCAAAATGCCAGGATATAAACCATCCACACCCTTACCAGGCCGGTTGCCACCAACACGCCCAGGATCAATGCCAGAATTCCAGATATGGATTGTGTGAAGTAAAGGATTTTTCGTTTGGAAAGGCGGTCAGCGATAACACCGCCATAAGGGCCTAGGATCAGGATGGGGACATATTGCAAGGCACTGGTGATGCCCAAAGCAGTGCCGGAGTGGGTAAGCGTGAGCACCAGCCATGCTTGGGCGACATTCTGCATGAAGGTGCCAGAGGTGGAAATAATCTGCCCAATGTAATATAAGCGGTAATTGCGAACATACAGCGACGAGAAAGTCTCATAACTATGTTGTCGCAGATAAGTGAATAATTGTCCCATGCGCTCGTCGGTTTAAACCTGTAGGTCAATGATTATACTATGTTAAATCATAAGTACTTCGAATGTCATTGCGAGGAGGACGTAGTCCGACGAAGCACTCTCATGGAAATTGGGGGATTGTCTTGCTCGCAACGACAAATATACTTCTTCATCCCCTTGTTTTCTTTTGCTCGAAGATTTCGTAATAGCAGTTATCCAATTATTTCTTATTGAATATCTTAGCGTACCAATCGTCTAAATTCTTCTCGTGCTTTTTCTCCTGTTCACTCTTTGACGTTGTGTCTTTACCGGGATTCAAATTATAAGTAATATTCAAAACAGGGGAGAGCTTTTAAATCATGAAAGGCTCTATAAACTGGATCGTTGGCGAAAGATCTTCTTGGAAGTACATCCTTGCAAAACGTTACACAATCCTCAAGCTTCCATAACTGTATTTTCCAATGCAAGGATTCCGGCAAGTGGTCCACAATCTTCTTGCCGACCAGGCTTTCTCCGATAATCAAATTATCCTTCCATACCATGTGTCCATTCCAACCAAACCAGCGTTCCCAAATGCTTTAAGTCGAAATACCCACATACAAAATATCGCCGCTTCCATTTATCACAATATAAAGACCATAATCTTCTTCCGTATAATCCTGATTATGAAATCTCTCAAAATCAATTTCTATCATTTTGATTTCTTATTGAAAATTTCATTGTATGCAGCATCTGCCTCGCCGCCAAAGTGCGCGTAGCGGTTCGTCGTAGAAATGCTTTCATGACGCGCAAGCTCCTGCGAAAGTTTCAAATCCCTTCTTGCTAGATAAGTCATGGTAACAAAGTAATGCCGAAAATCATGGATGCGTACTGTGCGCCGATCTACACCAGCCTCGGTCATGCGGTTCTTGATTGCTTTCCACATTCCACCCGCGCTGACCGGCCTGATCTTCTTACTGGCCCGGATGTCGTGGCACGCAAACAAAGGTTGTGAGGCGAGCGGCGTGCGTGAATTTGGGTCAATGCTGCTTCTTGCGTGTAGGTAATCTTTGAGAGCTTGGATGGAGCGATTTGAGAAGCGCACAACGGCCTGTTTATCGCCTTTGCCGATAATGATCGCACGTTGTTCCTGCCAGTCCAGATCACCGCGTTTGAGGGCGCAGGCTTCGGAGATTCGTAAGCCGGTATCCACTAAAGTCAAGACAAAGGCGCGGTCGCGCAATGCCAGCAAATCTCCATTCAACGCTTCACAATGAGCGATGATTTTCTCCAGCGCTTCACGGTTGAAGTTGACGATTCGCTTGCCGGATTTACGCGTATAGTGTGCGGTGGCTTCCTTCAACTCGGCCCAATTGCCGGACTTGCAGAAAGCGTAGAATTTTAGCGCGGCAGTGGTATAAACTCGTTGTGTGGAGGGGGACTTATTTTTTAGCGAAATTAGAAACTTGACGTAAGTCGCTGTATTCAATTCCGCCTTGTCGCCGACAACTTTCAGGAACTGTTCAAGACTGTTTCGGTAGGCGAAAATTGTTCGCGGAGAGCGGTCAAGCGTCTCTAGGAAGTAATTAATTTGGGTTTTCATATCATTCCATCTAATAGAAAACAACACGGTCGAAAATATGACAACGCCGACCGCACATATTATCCAGACCGCCCACGAAGACGTTCTTACTCACAGTCTGGAGCCTTCGGTCAAGCGGCGTGTAAGTGAGGCTTCCTTTGCGCAGGTGCCCGCTGAAAGTGTTTTGCTTGAAGCCGCGCCGAGCGTGCCGAGCGGTCTGCTTGACCGGAGAACGACTGGGAGTAGTCTTCGTTCGGGGGCGGTCGGAGATATGAGCATCCTGATAATTCTGGTGGGCTTGCGGGATATATGTTGATGGTGTCTCGTCGAACGGTTGAAGATTTGTTCCCATCGAATATGATTTGTAAAAAGTGCGATGGTTGCGGCAAGGACATTGCGAGATTTCAAGGCTACAAGCATGAGAACATTGGAACGCGAAAAACTTTTTGCCGTGATTGTCAAATCAAAATGAATTTGCCGGTGAGAGAAAATTAGCATGTTGATCCAAATTTTTGGAGGAGTTGCGGGCGGTGATTTTGGCGGGGGTCTCGCCGAGGTACGAGGCGAGCGCCGCCTATCCGCACGCACTCCTGTCCTTGTCTATTACAAACAAAGACCACGCTGTGTTTCAAGCGTGTATGTGGGGGATATAAAAAAATGACCCCTGAAATGTTGCAATTGTTGCAGGTGTTGCAGGTGTTTGGTATCGTTGGAGTTGTGACGATTTCGCTATTGTCGCTGGTCTTCATGTTTTTGCAGACGTTTCTAATTGTCATATTATCATTCCATCTAATAGAAATTATATCGAATGATGCTTATTTTGTCAAATGATTGTACGAAGTCGTTTTGCTGTGCCTCACCCACTACGAACAAGGATGAAGGCTGAATTCAAAATCACGAAGCCCAAAACCCATCACATCAAAATTGAACTCATTCATCCTTCATACTTCATACTTTATTTCATTCTCCCCCGCCCCACTTTTTGAGCAGCTCACGCGCCTTTTGTGCATTTGGAGATTCAATGGTTTCATAAATTTTAAGCGCCTGATTTACTAACACAGTAGCTTTTTCTTTTTCATCCAAGGCTTGCATTGCTAAGCCCAAATTGAATAATGCATTCCCTTCGCCGCGCCGGTAGCCAATTTCACGGTCAATCACTAATGCTTGTTCATAAAACTCTATAGCTTTCCGCGTCTCGCCCAAGTCCGCATACGCACGACCTAGATTGCCGAGATCGCGCCCTTCGTTTTGGCGGTCTCCCATTTCGCTATGGATTGCAAGACTTTGTTCATAGAACTCAATTGCCTTGCGCACATCACCTAAATCCGCATACGCATTCCCTAGGTTGCCGAGGTCTTGACTTTCGCCTTGTCGATCGCTAATCTTGCGATCAATGACTAAAGCTTGTTCATGATATTCGATGGCTTTGCGCACCTCCCTTAAGTCCTTATACGCACTTCCTAGGTTGCCGAGGACTCTACCCTCGCCCTGAAGGTCGCCAATTTCACGCGCAATCTTCACTCTTTGTTCATAAACCTCGATGGCTTTGCGCACATCCCCTAACTCCGCATATGCCAAACCCAGATTGCCGAGATGCACTCCTTCTAGGTCTTTGCGTTTTAATATGCGAGCTGAATTCAACCGCCGATTCCAACCAACTAATCTTTAGTCGGGGTGGCAAACGCAGATCAAGACAATATACCCCCGCATCAGGGTATAGCATCACAAGCTCGGCTATTTCTTTCCGAGCGTTTATATTTGCAACTGCCCACTTCTGTCCCGCCTGAACATGTGTCCATTCGGAATCGAATAATGCCAAGCCCTGCATCATATTCTTACTGCCTTGTCTATAAAGTTGGTCAGAAGTCTCGGCAACATTCATATAATGTTTTGCGTAACGGAAGCTTGTGTTGAAGTTTTCTTCATCGCTCAATTCAGCCTGCGCAAACTCAGCCAGTAAATCATGCAAGGAATAACGTTCTGCTCTTTCATCGTAATCTAACAAGCTCATACGATTGAATTTGCTGAGCAAATCGCGTGCCGCGTCCTCATCGAGTTCCCATACCGCCGCGGCGGCATCGCGTTTGAACGAAGCCGGAAAGACTGCCAACATGCGCCAGTATTTTTGCTCGTCCTGTGTTAGTTGTTCATAGCTTTCGCCCAAAACATTTTCAAGGTCGAATCGTTCGCCCTGCTCTTCGCCTTTCAACGCAGTCAAATGTTTGGCTTTCAAGCGTTCCGCATATTCCTTCGGCGTCCAATCGTTGTGCTCGGCGAGGAACGTCCCGGCGATGCGCAATGCCAGCGGAAGATAACCGCACAACTCGGCGATGTCTTTCGCCGTCCCGCCGATGCGTTGGCATAATTCATGCAAAAGGTCAATCGCTTGATTCTCCGGCAGGACATCCAGCCTGAGCGGATCCATGTGCGGCAACGTGAAATGCCAGCGCGACGTGACGATCAGCGCGCACGATTCGGGCGGGATCAACGTCCGCACCTGCACCGCGTCACGCGCATTATCCATGAACACCAAAACTTTTTTGTCCATCAAAAGGCTTTGATACAACGCCGCGAGTTGACTCTCGTTCGCTTCACGCAAATCCGCTTTTGGCTCGAACGACAAAATGACATGCCGCAACGCGTCCGATGCGGAAAGCGGCTCAGTCACGCCCTTCAGGTCAAGGAAGATTTGTGCATCTGGATATTGACTTTCGATTTTGTGTGCCGCGACTAAACCCAGCGCGGTCTTTCCAATTCCGCCCATGCCGGTCAATCCGCTGATCGCCGCGCCCTTATGTTGCGCCAGCGCATCGAGCACCTGCTTGAGTTGTTCCTTGCGTCCAGTGAAGTCCGCCGGTGCGGGAGGCAATTGATGAAGAGAACGAAGAACGAGATGTTCTTGATTTACAGAACGATTTACAGAACTTTGATTAGCTAATAACTGCTCAATACGCTTGATAACTTCAAGTTGTTCCTTCTGCCACTTCTCGCCACGTACAGTGGAGATAGAAGTTGCATTACTCCTGAAGGTATCATCCTCTTGCATTAATTCTTCAGTCAGCCATGCGATATAAGTATCCACTGCTTTTTCAATTCGTGCCCGCGCTACTTTCTTCTTGAATGCACCAGGCAAGATTTCTAAAAGCGTTTTGCGAAAATCAGGATCAGTGGGATGGTCATAAAACTTTCCCACTGCTGCACCAAGCGTTTTCTTGTCGGCTGGCAAATCAACGAACATGGCGCGCGCAAGTTCTTGATCTTCAAATTCCTTCTTGAAACGATTTTCGGTATGTCCAAGCGCTGCTGCCACTGCCATTGCCCTATCCGTTGGAGCGCGCAATTCGTCCACAAACTTTTTGCCGAGTTTATCCTCGACAAAGTTTTCAAGAATGGCTATGCTGAGTTTTCCAAGTTTTTCGCTGAGTTTTGCCATAAGTATCTCCTCCTCGCGAAGCACCCTAGCGGGATTGCTTTTATTGTAGAGACTTTCGTTTAAAAAAGCAAGATGACGGTCACATCAATGGGACTGTCATCTTTATATGTCGCAAGGAAAACTAAAACTTTTATCTATTGTTCGATCTCAAGCGCTGTGCCTGTCGCTTTGCTATTGCCGCTTTTGCCGCGGCTTCGGCTTTCTCCCGTTTGTTCAAGCTCAGGATGATCAGCCAATATGCCGTCAGGAACACGATCACAATGAACGTGATGGCATATAACAACTTCGTCATCCACAAAGCCGAATTGGTCCCGGCAAACAACCCATGCAATGTCGCTCCGAGATAGCCGATCAAACTTAAAGCATGGATGGAGCGAAAGGCTTGCATCCCAATCGTCTTGCGCATGTAGAACGTTACCGTGACCAGCAAGAATAGATAGAAGCCGATGATGCCCAGTCCCACCCAGAACGGACGGTACGAATCAATGAATGGAATTATAGTTTGGGGGACATTGAATGGAAGGAAGCGGTCGAACAGCAAAACGATCACATGCAATAGAATAAAACCTATACCCAGCAAGGAAAGAAATTCATGGAAGTCATAGGTGAATGAGCCTTCAACAGCCGGGTGAAGGATTTTATTGGCAATCGCCAGGCCCCATGCCATCGAAAGCCACATCAAAAAATAACCGGTGAGGGCGGCAGCGCGCGTCACGTACCACCACATCTGCACGCTGTCGAGCGCAAAGAGTGAATTCAAAGCCTGTGAAACGGACGAACCCGTCGGAGATTGCAGGATCACTACAAACGCCATCATTAAAGCGCTGAAGAATAATAACAAGGCACCTAAAAACAATCCCCGAATGATTTTATCCACGCCGGATTCTTCTTTTGAATTATGGACGGATAGATTTCGAACTCATGGACATACTCCTGGCTATTCGGCGAACCTTGCAGGTTTCCATCGCGGTCCACCACAAGATAAACGATTTTGTTATATGCGGTCAGCTTCTCGACCTCAGCCGGCCCGCCGATTAATAAAGCTTTGGCGTATACCTCAGCAGTCACTGTGTCGTCCGCGATGACGGTGGCGCAGGACCAATCGGATCGCGCCGGTTCGCCCGTGCGCGGATCAATAAGATGATGACGGATTGCTTCGCCTTGCTTCCACGTCCGCTTGGCAACCGATGAGGTTGCCACCGCCCCGTGATTGACAGTGAATCTCGCGATGCGTTGCGTTGGATCGCGTGGATCTTCCAATTCAACCGGCCAACCCAAACCAATCGGCGAGTGACCAATGAAGCGCATATCCCCGCCTGCATTGACACCGCAGGCATCGGAATAACGGCTTAATAATGTAACAGCCTGATCCACGATCCAGCCTTTGGCAATGCCGCCGAAATCCAATTGCATGTTCTTCGGCAAACGGACACGGCTGGAGTTAAGATCAAGCTCTATTTCGCGGAAATCCGCCCTCGGCATCCGAGCCGATGCGGCGGATGAAACAATATTATCCCGTCCGCGGATTTCATCCATACTGCGATCATAACCAGCGCGTATCAAATCTGGTAGAACCGAAGGATCAAATAACCCGTTTGTCAAATCAAAGAATCTCCGCGCCTTTTGCAATACATCCATTGTCTCCGCTGATGCGTTGAACCATTGACCTGCCGAGCGATTCAACTGTGAAAGTTCGCTCTCCTGCTGAAACCTGCTGAAGCGGCGTTCGCCTGCTTCGATATACTCACGTGCAGCTTGCATTCCTTTTTTAGCTAGCAGTCTTTGTGCCGCCACGAGCACATCCGTGTTCATGGCTCGAAACTCAATCCATTCCATGGACTAGGAACCGCTTGTTGTAAACATGGGCATGGCTTGAACTTGCGGTTGTTGCGGTTGCGCTATGATGGTAAACGGATTCTGTTGTACGGGTTGGATGGCTTGAGTTTGCAGCGAATCCATGCCCGGAAGCGGCGCCAAAGTTGGCAATGGAGTAGCCGCGATCCCCGGCGCAAGGGCAGAAGCCGAAGAATAGGAAGATGAGGAGCTGGAAGTCGGTTTGAGGGAGTGTGCTAACAAAACCCAGCCGCCGAGGAAACTAAATGTGCTTGCCAGCATGATCAAAGTTCGTAGACTAGCTTTGAAGAATCTCATAAGGGTTTATCCAATCTGGTTTAGCGATTGACGTAAACTTGCCCACCACTGGTAATGGTGATGATGCCGCGTTGTTGCAGGAAATTCACCAAGGATTGATATTGTTGCAATTGTTGTTGTGCCGCCGCGAGCTGCGTATTCGCTTGGGTTACTTGAGCTTGATACTGCTGTTCGCGTTGCTGATATTGCGCCACTAAACTCTGCAGTTGTTGGATTTGCTGTTGGATCTGCACCTGGCCGACAACATTGCTCGCGTTAACATCCGTTGAAACACCCTGCCCGCCCGTCGTCGAAGCGCTTTGGCTGGGCGTATTCGCTGCCTGCGTTCCGTTCGTATTGGCATAAGCCACGCCGCTAACCACAAAAATCCCTGTGGCGATGCACATGGTGATGAAGATGGCGGCGACAAAAGCAGTCAATTGTTTTTTCATAGTCTCTCTCCGTTGTGTGTTTTCAGGCTAAAGTATACTTAAGCAAGATGACAGTCACATGAACGCCATGTAAATCGCATTTATAAGCATTGTCATCTTCCAATCATCTTGCAGTGCTAGAATAAGAACATGAGAATCCTATTAATTGAAGATAATCGCCGTTTGAGCGACGCTTTGCGCCGGACTCTCGAGGAAGATGGCTACGTCGTGGATACAGCGTATGATGGTGTGGAAGGCGAAGACCTTGCCTTGATAACTGCCTACAGCCTCATCGTCTTGGATGTGATGTTGCCCAAGCGCGATGGCATCGAAGTCTGCCGGTCACTGCGCGATCAACATGTTGCTACCCCGATTCTGATGTTGACCGCCCGCGACGCCCTCAATGACCGCGTCACCGGCTTGGATAGCGGCGCGGATGATTATCTCGTCAAGCCATTTGAAGTCCCGGAATTACGCGCTCGTCTGCGCGCCCTGCTCCGCCGCGAATCCGACAATAAAAGCGGCTCGCTTCAAGTCGCCGACTTGACATTGGATCCGGCAACCCATTTTGTATCGCGTGCTGAAGCTTCAATTGACCTCACCGCCCGTGAATATGCCCTGCTTGAATATCTCATGCGAAATCCAAATCGTTTGATGACGCGCGAGATGGTCATCCAAAACCTGTGGAGTTACGATAAGGCTATTACATCGAATGTGGTGGATGTTTATATCCGCCGTCTGCGCCGCAAGGTGGACGATCCGCACAAAGTAAAATTGATCGAGACGATACGCGGAGCCGGCTATCGTTTGCGCGATCCGGAGCGGTGATGCGATGAAGTTTCTTAAGTCAATTTGGAATTGGCTCATTGATTTTCTCCACAGCATCCGCTTTCGGTTGACTCTATGGTTTGTTTTTATATTGGCGGTTGTTTTGGTGATGTTCAGCGGCTTCATTTATTTTAATCAAGCACGCGACCTTCAAGGGGATTCGGTCGGGAACATTCAGGCAAAGTTTGCTCGCCTGCTGGGGTACTTTCGTAGCGCCGAATGGCAAAATTCGACCCTCGGCCTTTCCGATGTTCCAAACAATACTCCCCCACTCCAGCAAGGCGATATGTTGGCAATTGTGGACGCCAATGGGCAAATCGTTCAAGCATGGGGAATAAAACCAAGCAATAAGCTTGTAAGTGATCTCATTTCAACAGCCAGCAAGCAGCAAAACCTCAATGTTTATGAGCAAGCCATCTCGATTACAGATTCAAATGGCAAGGCATCGAATGCAGATTATCTTTTCATAGTATCTCCGGTGGTTCGTGATGGAATGCCGATCGGCGCGCTGATCATTGGAAGTCCTACTAATCTTAGTGCTGAGCTTCAGCGATTAAAAGTTTCGCTTATCCTGGGTAGTTTGTTAATGTTGCTGGTTGCCTTTATCGGTGGATCATGGCTTGCTGATCGCGCCATACGCCCGGTCAAAACAATCACGCATGCCGCAAAAAATATCAGTGAAAGCGATCTGAAGTCGCCGCATCAACTTGCCCGGCCGCGATGAACTCGCTGAACTGGCAAACACATTCGACAACATGCTCTCTCGATTGCAAGTTGCTTTCGACCGTCAACGGCGTTTTGTCGCGGATGCCAGCCATGAACTTCGTACGCCATTGACCATTACCAATCTTGAAATCAATCAGGCTCTTGCCAGGAATCGCTCATCAGCTGATTATCAACGCGCCTTGCAAACCATCAATGTTGAGAATGAAAGAATGACGCGCATGGTGAATGATCTGATGACGCTTGCGCGCATGGACTCCGGTCAGGCAATCCTGCAATTTGAAAAATTGGATTTAAGCGATGTTGCGCTGGAAGCCGTCGAGCGAATGTCCACGCTTGCCGAACAAGAGCAGCTCACGCTTGAGACAACCGGATTGCCCGAATTGATCGTCAACGGAGATCGTCAGTATTTGATTCAAATGATCAGCAATCTCATCGAAAACGCTATCAAGTATTCAGGCTCCGGACAGACAATAAGAGTGGAAACTTCAGTACTCCCCGCGGATAAAAAGGAATTTGCTTCGTTGCGTGTTATGGATACCGGTCCTGGCATTCCGCCGGAACATTTGCCGCATCTATTCGACCGCTTCTATCGTGTTGACCAGGCGCGGACTCAGGATGATGACGCCTCTACCCCAACCGGAAGCGGTCTTGGTCTTTCCATCGTGGCATGGATAGTTGAAGCACATGGCGGAAAAATCAACGTGGAAAGCAAAGTAAATTCAGGCACGGCATTTGAAATAACTCTCCCATTCGCATCTTGATTAGGCGAGCGGACGACAAGTCCGCATCGCCTACATCCGAGACAGGAGCCTCGGATGCTGCAACTTCCGTGTTTCATAACGCAGATGTCAGAATACCCTTGACGAATAGAATATATGTTCTATAATAGTCAACATGGATTCATTGGTGCGTTTGCAGATGTTGACCAGCCAGATGGAATTGGAGCCAGCCGAAGAACGCCGCGAGGCCCAGGCGCCGCCGGCTTGCTTCATACCTAAGCAGCGCGATGCTGTCTTCGTTCATCCGGCGCAACTTCCCAATGGTCAGACCATCAAATTATTGAAAACGCTGCTCACGTCCGCCTGCGAGCGGGATTGCTTTTATTGCCCATTCCGTGCCGGTCGCGATTTCCGCCGCGCCACATTCAAGCCTCAAGAATTTGCAAACGTGTTCATGGAATTGAATCGCAAAGGAATTGCCGAAGGGACATTTCTAAGTTCTGGCATCGCAGGCGGTGGAGTACGAACACAGGATCAATTATTGGATACGGCGGACATCCTGCGGAATAAACTTGGCTTTCGAGGTTACATTCATTTGAAGATCATGCCGGGCGCGGAAAAAGCTCAAGTCGAACGTTCTATGCAGCTTGCGGATCGCGTCTCTATCAATCTCGAAGCGCCTAACACCGATAGACTGGCCAGGCTCGCTCCTCATAAACAATTTTTGGATGAGTTATTGCAACCGCTTAGGTGGGTGGAAGAAATTCGTAAAAGTCAACCAGCATACAAGGGCTGGAATGGCCATTGGCCTTCGACTACTACCCAATTTGTTGTCGGTGGCGCCGACGAAAGCGATTTGGAATTATTGACCACGACAGCTTGGCTAAATAAAAATGTGCGGCTCAAGCGCGCATACTTTTCGGCGTTCAATCCCATACGAGATACTCCGCTTGAAAATAAAACAGCTACCGATCCACTGCGCGAACATCGTTTATATCAAGCTTCTTTCTTGCTGCGTGATTATGGCTTTGATTTGGAAGACATGCCATTTGTAGATAATGGTTTTCTTCCGCTTCATTCCGATCCAAAACTTGCATGGGCGCAAATGAATTTAAAAGAAAAACCGATTGAGATCAATCGCGCGGAACGACAGGACTTGATTCGTATTCCCGGGATTGGACCAAAAGGTGCAGAAGCCATCTTGCGCGCAAGAAAAATAAACAAACTCAACGATTTATCTGCATTGCGAAAACTTGGCATTATCGTTGAAAGAAGTTCGCCGTTTATATTGCTCAACGGCCGACGCGTGGCTAATCAATTATCTTTATTTTAAAAAATAAAGTTCATTCACTTGAAATATAACCGTCACTTTCGCGAAGCACTCCCGAAGGGAGCAAAGCGACGGTTATATTTTTCAACCTTAAAGTTTTCGATAAGGCAATGAAAAGCCTTGTCATTTGACAACTATCGTTATATATTATGAACAATTAATTGTTTTCAATCGAAAGGAAGAGAGAGTGTCATGAACACGCCTGCATCACTCGTTATTCGTACCCAAGATAAATATAGAAGTTTAACCACCAAACGTGTATATAAAAAGGGTGAGATCATTTGCCCCATTCCCACCGAGTCGCTTTATAACAAACCCAATCGGTTTACGGTTCAAATTGGACGCGACCGCCATGTGGAAGTCAAAGAACTGGCCTCCATGAATCATTCATGCAATCCAAATACATTTTTGGATACATCCCGAATGCTGGTCTTTGCGGCACGCGATATCTCAGCAGGCGAAGAGCTTACCTTCTTCTACCCCTCCACAGAATGGGAAATGAGTTCACCGTTCATTTGTTTGTGTGGAGCAACGAACTGTATCCATGTGGTTGCAGGCGCGCGCTTCCTTCCGCTCTCCACTCTCGAACAACATTTTCTCAATCAACATATTCGCGGGCTGATGATTGAACTGCTGAACAAAACCGAACTTCATCTCACCAATATCGAGCGCAAATAAATTTACAACGCAATCCATCCGCCTCGTAATCCCGTGCGCACTGCTTCGGTTCGATTAGTCACATTTAATTTTGTGTAAATGGACGATACGTGAAATTTGACGGTGTGCTCGCTGATTCCGAGCGCAATCGCAATTTGCTTATTTGCCAATCCCTTTGCAAGCAGATTCAATACTTCCGTTTCGCGATCCGTCAATGGACTGTTGGAAAGCGTTTCTTCTTCCGGTGCAAACAACAACGATCGCTCGCCGACGATCAGTCCTTGTGATAAAGCATGGATTGCGGCAAGCAATTCATCAGCCGAGGCATCCAGCGGAAGTATGCCCCATATAGATTGAGATCGCTTCATTTCTTGGACGTTGAGCGGATCATCGCTCAGGATGAGAATCGAAGCTGATGAGGACGTGGCCATCTCATCGTCGAGAAAAGAAGCGGATGAAGCCGACGTAATAATCACGTCGGCTTCATTTATCTCATCAATTGAATTGTCCCAACGAGCAGCATCACCGAGTATCTGAATTTCATCATCCGATGAAAGCAGAGCGCGCAATCCTGCGCGCAAAGCTGGCGACGGAGCAAGGATCAAAACACGGATCAATTACTTCCTCTCGCCCACCGTCACTTGGATGGTTTCAGGTTTGCCGCCGCGCAGGATTGCAACCGCAATGGATTTTCCAACGATATCGCTGTTGAGTGCCGCAAAGAGATCGTCGGGATCGCCGACAGCCTGCCTGCTTATGGCAACGATGATATCGCCAACGAGCAGGCCGCTTTTTTCGGCAGGACCTTTCTCTTCGAGCCACATTACAAGCAAGCCATGTTCCTGTTCGCGTTTAAGCGCTTGTCGCCCAGATTCTGAAATATCAACACTTTGCGTGCGCACACCCAGGTAGCCGCGTTTGACGGTTCCGTGTTTGGCAAGCGCCTCGGCGATTCGCCACGCGAATTTAACCGGAATGGTCAACGCCATGCCGCGTGTGAGTCCCGATGTATTTAATCCCAACACCTCACCTTCGGTATTGACCAGTGGTCCGCCCGAAAAACCGGGATAGGAAGTGGTTTCGGTTTGGATGTATTCTTCCAATAATCCGCCGCGGCCCATGCGCGTCGGTCCGCCAATCGCAGTGATGATTCCCCACGAAGCTTGCATGCCTTCATTGCTTGGCCGGCCGAGTGCCAGCACCAGTTGGCCCACTTTAGCCGCGGCTTCTGAAACTTTTGCAGGTGTTAAGGCCTTTTCTGAAAGGCGTAGAAGCGCAAGGTCTGAATTGGGATCGCGGCCAGCAATAGTCACATCAAAAGATTTGTTGTCTGCAGTTGCAATGCGGAAATTATCATCGCGTGTGATGACGTGGTCAGCAGTCAAAACCAGATCAGCGGCATAAGCAATTCCGCTGGCTGGATAACGATTACGAGCATCCACCAATACTGTTCCGGCGCCGCCTCGCTCAACTGCCGCGGCAAGCTCATTTGAAAAATCATTTAAAGTTGTCATTCGTTCTCCTTTTGCATCTTATCATGAATGGGATTGCAATCGGAGTGTAACGCAACCCTCGTTAATGAACATCAGATATAAGAATAGAAAATGACCCGCCTAAATGGCTAGGTCGTTTTCTAAATTTTCGACAAGGAAATATATTGATGCTAAGTAGTTCGTCAAAAGTATTTAGACAAAAGGAAGCGCAAATCAGAGGTAGATAGATTTTGCTTGTTCAAGATTGTTTCTGCGCTTTTGACAACAGCCTCAATATTGCCTTGAAGTTTGTTAGCACAAGCAAGGTCTTTCAAGTGCCGCCAGAAACGTTCGATTGGATTGAGGTCTGAACAATAGGGAGGCAACCAAATAGCCATGACGCGATGTTCAAACAAGCTCAAAGCAGCCAATGCGGATGCGCTCTTGTGATAAGAAGCATTGTCCATCACAAGAACAATTCTTCCGGTTGGGTATTTCTTTACCAATAATTCTTCAAGAAAGTCGATAAAAGTTGCGCTGTTTTTTGTCTTTGCAATTGTCCAAGTTATCGTATCTTTCAACCAGTTGTAACCACCAAAGACATGTTGCTTCTGTTTTTCACCAGGTCGAGTTGCTGGAATACGCTTCTGTTGTCCAATTTTCATCCAGCAGGCTCGTAATGGTGGATCCAGTGTCAGGGTCGTTTCATCCATAAAGATGAGTTCGAAATCGTCTCGGATGACCTTTTTTTCAACTCATCAAGTATCTCGGCAGCTTTGACTTTTGCGTCCTTGTCTTGCAAGTGACCCAAATCATGTTTCGGGCGTCGATAGCGATATCCTTTGCGTTTGATCAAGGCGCGTAAGCGGCTTTCACTCAATTCAATGCCCGTTATTTTCTCCAAGTGGGCGCTCAATCGCTCCACTGTCCAAATCCTGAAGTCATATCCAACTTCGGATGGCTCTTTATCAATTACTTCTACTAAAGCCAAACTGTATGCGTCATCTGCTTTAGGCGGACGCCCACTTTTCGGTTGATTGGCAAGGGCTTCTATTCCGCCACTTTGCCACCGATGAAACCAGCCGTAAATCGTCGGCTTGCTGACTGCTTGCATCTTGGCTACTTCTTCTGGTTTGTGTCCCAAATGAAGTAGTCGGATTGCAATGCTTCTTTGAACTACTTCTGGTCGCTTATCATGCTTTATGGCTCTTTCTACCAGTTTCAGTTCTTCTTTCGTAAGTTGATATTCTTGGGCTTTTGGCATTCGCCCAGTTTACCATGCCTGTTAAATTTCTTTCAGCGTTTTACTTAGTTAATGAAGTAGTGACCTTGTTCGATGTCCGCGATCAGCCGCGGACCGCGTGGCTGCCATCCCAGCCGTTGCCGGGTCAACGCGCTCGAGGTCGGATTATCGAGCTGTATCAAAGGGGCAAGAAAGCCGAAGTGGGTGCCTGCCTCTTCAGCGGCGATGCTGACGGCCGGCAGTTTTAACTGACGACCGATGGCCTCCGCGATTTCCCGGAAAGGTACACCCTCCTCGTCAGCCCCGTGGAATCGCGAGCCAGCCGGGGCGGATTCCAGCGCCAACCGATACAGATGCGCCGCATCGAGCCGATGCACCGCGGGCCAGCGGCTGGATCCATTGCCGACATAGCCTGAGGCACCTTTGGCGCGGGCGATGCCGATCAAGGTTCGGATGAAGCCATGCTTCTCGGCGTCGCTATGAACCGTTGGCGCGAGGCGAATGAGCGATGATCGCACTCCGTGTTCAGCCAACGCGATCACTATGTTCTCCGATGCGCCGCGCGGCGATAGCAACGATGCGGCGTTAGACGCATCTTCTTCCGTTCCAAGGCGTCCGAGCATCGAAACTGAGAACGTGCCCGAGGTGCACACGAATGGCTTGCCAGAGCCTTCGAGTGTTGTCGCGATGGTTTCAATAGCGCGCCGTTCGGCTTGAGCCGCAACTGCTACAGCGGCGAAGTTCGTTCTCAGGCTGGTGTTGTCGAATGCTAGGTGAATCACTCCGTCTGTCGCAAGTACACCGCTCCGCAGACTGTCGAGGTCTTCGAGGCTGCCGCGCTGCACATCTGCGCCCGCAGAAGCTATCAATTCAGCAGATGCATCTGAGCGGGCGAGACCAAGAACTTGATGCCCCGCTTGGAGGAGTTCGCGCACAACTGCAGATCCGATATAGCCCGACGCACCCGTAACAAAAACTCTCATAGTAAACTCCTTCATTTCGATGAATTCAATTGTTTAAATGAACCAACCCACGGTTTCCCCAACCTATGGTTTTCACTGACTTGCACTTTCGCCAGCTTCTGCGCGATCTGTGCGGAGAGCATTGCCACAGAAGCCCAGTCTTCTGATAAAACCGAGGCACGCATCTTTTCCGCGATTTGTCCAGCCCAAGCCCACTCCATGCGGAACTTATCAGCCTTGATCCAATAATCGCGTTTCTCCCACGCGGTCACGCTGACGTCAATGCCATCGGCGATGATTTGCAATGCAATCGCAATAAACGCCGCGAGGTCGCGGGTTTGATCCGTTATCTCGTTTTGCCGCGCCAACTCTCGCACCGCGAGAACGATGGCTTTGCTAATTGCGTGCGTTGCTTTCCTGTGGAATCAGGATTGATAACCCGTGACATGGGGCGAGATTATACCAAAAGAAAGCGGCGTCTCGATAAGTTTGGTAAGGATGCCGTGTAATCCTCAATATAAGCATAAAGTTAACATCCTGCCCTGTTTATGGTTCTGTAGTACCGAACCATTATTGACTTACCCCTCGCCCTGCTTTATAATTCCGCCGCGTTCCACAAAGCGATGCCCTGAGCTTGTCGAAGGGTACGGTGTATTTTCCGCAACGGGGACGTGCTGGAATTGGCAGACAGGCATGACTTAGGATTGACGTCACAGAGCTTTGAACATAAATACTTTAGGTGAGTATCCCTTTATTGTAGGGAGTAGAATTCTGTAAGGAAACATCAATCTAAAGTTGTCTTGTAAATACCTTTACAGATAGTATAATCCATATAGATATATAAAAACCTATAAAGGGATAGATTATGTCATTAGGTATTGCTTTCAAAGGCCCAGAAGGAATTGTACTTGCCGCAGATAGCCGCGTTACCTTAACGGCAAAGAGGCAGTTAAGTCCAACAGAAAATTTAGTTTTGCCTTCTACATTTGATAATGCTACCAAATTATTGAAAGTGAATGGTCAAAATTATGTTGGCGCTGTAACTTATGGAGCGGGAACAATAGGATTAAAAGAACCAAGAACAGCACATAGTTTTCTGCCTGAATTTGAAATTGCAATTTCTTCTAAGGGCAGATTGTCTGTGGAAGAATTTTCTAATGAACTTTCAAACTTCTTTCTTGAACGGTGGAACGAAGTTATGCCTAACGATTACAAGGATGAACCCCTTATCTTCTTAGTTGGCGGATATGATGAACACGCCCCTTACGGGAAAGTGTTTCAGGTAATAATACCTTATGAACCAAAACCTAAAGAACAAAGTGCAGGTCAAGGTGAGTTTGGAATCACGTGGGGTGGTCAATATGAAATTCTTACTCGAATATTATCTGGCTTTGATCCAACCTTTGCCGCTACTGTAAAAAACAACCTGAATTTATCTGAGGAACAGACGAAGAAACTAGATCAACTTTGGCCAGCATTTAACCTTCCCATCCCTTATCAATTCTTACCCCTTCAAGATTGTGTTGACCTATCCATTTTCTTAATCAAAACGACTATTGAATTACAGAAATGGATGCTTGGAATTCGAGGGGTGGGAGGGGCGATAGATGTAGCAACAATTACTAGAATTGAAGGATTTACTTCTATCCAGAGAAAGGAAATTAAAGGAGACCGAAATGCCTAATACATTTACCCTAACATCAGCAGACGTTTCAGATAATCAATTCTTATCAGTTGGTTATCCAATAAATGCTGTAACGGTTTATCCGGATGTCTTAACGGTTTATTTTGATGTTGGTAACACTAATGAAATTGACGACGAAATGCGCGAAATCGAACACGCGGCAATGGTAGATTTCTGGAAGTTCGAGAACATGGATTAAACTAATGCACAGGGGCGATATTGTCGAAATTGACCTTGATCCTCCCACTGGGGGGTTAGGTCATGAGCAATCTGGGAGACGCCCCCTTACTGTTGTTTCGTTGGGCGATGACGACCTCAATAACCCTATGGTAACTGTCATCCCATTCACAAAGAAGCTTAACAAGGCAAAATATCCACACACGCTAATCGTTAATCCTTCGCCAGAGAATGGATTAACTATCCAGTCTATATTAATGGCAAATCAAATTGTCTCTTATGGAAAGGAGCGTGTGATTGGAGTAACAGGCCACTTAGAGCCTGTATACATGAATCAGTTGGAGCAAATCTTAAGAAGTATGATGAGACTCTAAAGGTCTATAGGAGAATTCTATGCGTCAAACAAATACACGAACAATAACATCTAGAGATATAAGCGAATCTCAGAAAGAGCAAAACATCGTTTCACCTCTTGGTTACAAGGTTCGCACTGTTACAATGCACTCAGGAAGTGGAGAAGGCCCTTTAACTAAAGAGGATTTTGAGGATTTTCTTCGGAAGATTTCCCGTCCACTAAAGCCAAGCGAGAAAGAAAAGTAAGAAACATTGGAGCCTCATCTTTGCGATGGTTGTAACGGAATGAGTATTCATCAAGATAATTTTGAAGATGTTTTTCAGAGACCGCGTGATATGTTCCGCGTATACCATTCTTACTCAGCGACCAAAAACCTTCGATAGTGTTTGTGTGAACATTCCCCAAGACGAAAATTTTTTCGGCATGAGGTACAACCCCGTGCTTATAACCCATTCGAGTCAAAGGATTGTAGGCATTGAATTCGTCAGTGTAAACTTCCGTTCCCTTTTCAATGTTTGCATCCACAATCGGCATGATGGTTTTGGTTTGAGCATTATCAACTGTTTGGGCAATCAAATTGCCGCCGCGTTCAACCATTCCAAAGACCGCCGTTCTAGTTTTTGTGCTTCTGCCTTGATTGTTAGAAGTACGCTTTGAAGCATGTTTATTCTTTTCTTCGCCACCATAGTACGACTTATCAACTTCAACATTTCCACTCAAAGGATCATGACCTTCGCTCAACATCTTGCGGATAAGGTGACACATTCTCCAAGCCGTCTTATAAGTTACGCCAATCGCGCGCTCAATCTCTTTTGCGGAAACACCATTTCGGCTTTGCGCCATAAGATAGGCGGCATAGAACCATTTTGTCAATGGGGTATCTGACTTATGATAGATTGTGCCAGCAGTAGGATGAACATGATTACCGCACACTTCGCAAGAGAAAGAGTGGCGAGTAGTCATAAGATAGTGCTTCGTAATTTGGTAGTGGTTACAAAGTAAGTGATGCAAGTTGTTTTCTGGCGAGATTGTGATCAATGATAAACCATGTAGTGACCATGTGATGAAAGGCGTCGCGCTTCGAAAACGAAAGGGTTTTACGGACATAGCGCGCCTGATGTTGGCGCAAAGTACAATACCAACGCTCCATGTGTGAAACCTGTCCGCTCTCTTTCCCAACCGCTTGATGCGTGCTCTGCGGAAGAACTTTTTGGTAGGCTTCCCAGAAATCACTGTAGGAAATACAACTGCGGTAGGCCAGTGGAACTTCGTTCCACAAACGGCGACAGGTTGTTTCACTGCGGTCGCCAATGACAAAGGCGATGATTTGTCGGGTGCGACGACACATGACCGTCCACAGCCAACGTTTATTGCTCTTTTTGAGAACAAAACTCCAGGCTTCATCATATTCCAAGACATCGTCCGGTTCGGCTGGCAACAAAGTGTCTTTGAGTTCCGGCAGATCTTTTACATGTTCGACAATCCATCTGGAAACGCTTTGGCGAGCAACATCAAAAATCCGCTCCAAACCTCGCAAACTTACACGCTCTTGGTAGAGGCTGAGGATGATCGGTTTTTGCGTTTTTTTGCCTCTCGCTTTGACTCCAGAACACGCCGCGCTCCGCACTCTTTACAGTGATATTGCTGTTGCTTGAGACGGTTGGTGCCGTTTTTGACAATATTGGTGCTTCCGCACACTCGACAGTGGTAGGCTTTTTGGATCATACTGCCTATCTTATCATCACTTACTTTTCATCCACTACCCGTAATTTTTCCGCAATTCTTACAGAAAATTCCATCCGGCCAGCGGTATTCTTTCAGCCACGTAAGGCAAGCCGCATCATCAGGGAATTGTTTCTTGAAGTCGGAGAACGTGTACTTTTTCATATCAAATACCTTTGTTTACCTACCCTGATGGTATCACATTATCTACCTACTGTCAAGGGATACTCACCATACTTTATATAGGCAAAACAAAAATGTCTTACCATACAGATAGGACATTTTTTTATTCAGCCAAAATTGAAATTTACCGAGTTCATGTGTTCATGAAATTACTGCATTTTGTTACTTTAAAACTCCGCCGAATCCCCAGCGTCAGGCGCATGCTTTGTTGGGCAGTTTTTACTCAAATGTTACCAATATTCTCTTGTCACTAAAACGGCACTGAACAAAAAAGTTCAATTCCTTGTTTTTGGTAATTTCAGCGCATTGAAACAAATGAATGTTCCACTTTTGATTGTTCAAAATCTAATTCACGGATTTTTTAGGAACCTGAAATAGAAGGCTATAAAAACCAAAACAATGCCGATATTCACCATCAGCCGTTCCCAGAATCAATTCTTAAAGAACAGTAAATCTACGCTAACGACAACAGCCATCATTATCAAAACGAAAAGCACGGAGTAGATATTCCTTGACATTTCAATTCTCCAGTTCAAATATATCAACAGCCGCCTACCCATGGAGTTGCCCAACCACAAGCGCATGTTCGGATTACCAAATATATTTCAATAGGCGATACTTGACTTTCTTTTTATATTCCTCATATCCTTCTAATTCCGAACTAAGCATTCTTTCTTCGCCGACAATTCGAAGCATGATTGCTATCAACCCAATTATTGCTATGATTATGCCAAATACTGAACCAAGCAATAAAGGAGCTCCAAACATCATTAGAATATACCCAAAATACAGTGGGTGTCGCACAAATGAATAAACGCCCGTTGAAATCACTTGTTGCTTTCTGTCATCTTGAATACGTACCAATGCCGATAAATATGTATTTTCGATTGTTGGCATAATCAAAAAATATAATGCTGGCAACAGAATCAGTCCGCCTATGATTTTTATCCAAATTGGAAATATTGGTGACCATGAAAATCTTTTTGCGTCTAAAGGCATAATTATGCTCCAAACAAGCGTACAAAAATAAAAAAATATGAGTAAATATTTATCCCAAGGTTTCTGGTTCTTGGAACCCGGCGCTTGAGCCCGTTCGTTCAATAAGGCAGGATCTTTAAAATATAAATAAGATAACAGTATTATCACCATTACTGAAATCCAGATTACAAAAATCCATCCTTCAATCCAATGCCAATCTCCTCCAAGTAGCATTGTTATCGCGAGAAAAACCAGAATTGTTGCTAAAGTAGAAATAATTATTTGCAGAAAGCCGATTTTTGATCGTGGTTTTTCCATTGTTCACCTCACTCATAAACACTATTTGTATACGTGAACGGACGCACCCAACTATGTTTTAGAAGGCATGTTGCCGCCCAACTAGTGTTTAGGCGGCGAGTTGCCGCATAACATCCCAAATGGCGGATTAGACGGCGCTATATTAATTGCCTAATTTTTCGTCTCATTATACAGGTTCCCAATTGTCTTGTCATTAGTCATTTGTCCTAACTCATGCGCCACGCCCCATATACGGCACATGTAAAAGTGACGCCGCTTTTCGTTTCGCTTCTTCCGGTCATCGGTTGCGTTGTGCAATTGGCTGTAAATCTTGGAAGTTGTGCACGATTGAAACAAAAATGTTTCGCAAATTGACAAAATACTTCAATATAAGCGTACAGTTAACATTCCGCCTCCTTTATTGACGCACCCCTCGCCCTGCTTTATAATTCCGCCGCGTTCCGCACATTGTGCGGTGTATTTTCCGCAACGGGGACGTGCTGGAATTGGCAGACAGGCATGACTTAGGATCATGTGCCGCAAGGCGTGAGGGTTCAAGTCCCTCCGTCCCCACCACGCAGACGAATCATATCGAAAGAAGGAATATCGTTTTGAAATTCGAAAAGACCATTCAAGAAGACCATCAAGCACAGGTTGTCGTTGATGTTGAACCGGATCAACTCGAGGCGGCTAAGCGTCGCGCCAGCGCGCAAGCTGGCCGAACGCGGCAAAATTCCCGGCTTTCGTCCGGGCAAAGCTCCGTATGAAGTCATCCGCCGCTATTACAGCGACGAAGCCATCTACGAACAAGCCGTTGACCTTTTGGTGGACGAGGTTTATCCGGTAATGCTAAAAGAAGCGGAACTGAATCCAGCCGCGGCGGGCACGCTTGAAAAAATAGACGGCAAGGAACTTCCCAAACTCACCTTCAAAGTTCCGCTGATGCCGGATGTGAATTTGGGCGATTATCAATCGGTTCGCCTTCCTTATGAATTCACCGCGCCCGGCCAGGAAAAACTGGATCAGGCTCTCGAAGAATTACAGCAAATGTACGGAACGACTGAGACGGTTGAGCGCGAAGTACAGGAGGGCGATTACATTCTCCTTGATTTGAAATCCGAAAATAAGTCCCTGACCCGTACCGGCTTTGCGACCATGGTCCGCAAAGAAGACCGCCAGGTTGAGTTTCCCTTTGTTGGCTTTGCGCGTGAATTGCTTGGAATGAAGGCGGGCAATTCAAAGACCATCAGCCACGAATTTGCTAAAGATGATACCGATGAGACATTGGCGGGTCAGACCGCTGAGATGGAAGCGACCATCAAAACTGTGCGCTCGATGACTTTGCCGGAATTGAACGACGACTTCACCAAAATGGTGGGTCAACAATATGAATCGCTCGCTGCGCTCAAAGAGGCATTGATCAAGGATATCGAAGCCCGCGCCCGTGCTGAATATGATGATGAGTATTACGCTCAAATCGTGGATAAGATCAAAGAAGGTGCCGCCATCCAATATGCGTCTCAGACTCTCAACCACGAAGCGGAACATGTCGTGGAGGATTTACGTCAGCGGCTGGCGCAGCAGAAACTGGATCTGGAAACGTATTATAAAATGCGCAATACCGATGCCGCGAAATTCTTTGAGGAGGAAGCCAAGCCGGTTGCCAGGAAACGTCTCGAACGCTCTTTGATCCTTGATGAAATATCTCGTCAGGAGAAAATTGAAGTGGATAACGAAGCCCTCGATCAGGAGTTCAACAGCACGCTCGTTGATCTGCAAATGCAGGGCGTCAATATCAACAAAATTCGAGGCGGCAAACAGGGGCAGCAGCGTGTGGCAGAAGCCGTTGCCATGGAATCCGCCAGCCGCCTGATGACGCGGCGAACGCTGGAGAGATTGAAGGCCATTGCCACCGGTGAATATAAGCCAGAGCAGAAGCCGGAAGAAACGGCAGCAGCAACTGAAGCGGTGGATGCTAAAATTGAGCCCAAACCTGCGAAAAAGGAATCCGCTAAAAAGCCCGCGCTGAGCAAAGTCGAAGCGTCGGAGAAAAAAGAAGTGAAGTCTTCCAGCAAGAGCGCAGGTAAGAGTTCAAAGTCTGGCGCGTCCAAGAAGACAGGCAGCGAAAAGACAGCAGGTAAATCAACTGCGAAGAAATCAACTGGAAAAAAGTGAGGCAGAAATGAATATTCCAAATATCTATAATGGTTCAGTACTTCAGAACCATAATGGTTCAGTACTTCAGAACCAAAATGTTGTTCCAATGGTGGTGGAAACATCGGGCCGCGGCGAGCGGGCTTATGACATTTACTCTTTACTTCTCAAAGAGCGAATCATTTTTCTCGGCACGCCGATTGATGATCAGGTCGCGAACGTGATCGTGGCACAGTTGTTATTCCTCAACCACGAAGATCCTGAAAAGGAAATTCAGATGTATATCAATTCACCCGGCGGCCAGGTTTACGCGGGCTTCGCGATTTACGATACGATGAAGATGATTTCGAATCCGATCAGCACCGTTGCAGTGGGAGTCACCGCTTCATTCGGGACCGTGTTGTTGACCGCTGGCACAAAGGGTCGGCGCTATGCCCTGCCCCATGCCACCATTCACATGCATCAGCCCTTGGGCGGCGCGCAGGGACAGGCTACCGATATCGAAATTGCAGCTAGGCAAATATTGAAACAAAAGGCATTGCTGAATGAAATCCTCGCGGACCAGACAGGCCAGCCGCTTGAAGTCATCGAGCGCGATACGGACCGGGATTTTTATCTCGACGCCAAAGGCGCGGTGGATTACGGTCTGGTGGATCAGGTTCTCGAAACCCCGCCTGAGAAGCAAAAAGCAAAAGCATAATCTGCTTGAGTAAATGGGACGAGCGGGTTTTCGCGGCAAAATATTTCCGTGTGAAGACCCGCTCGTATTGCGTTTATAATGGTTCGGCAGTACAGAACCATAATTCAACGAATGTTGCATCTATCGACTTTTTCAATTGTGGCTTGCGATATCAAAAAACAGGCGTGGGGAATTGCGGTTGCGTCTAAATTTCCAGCCGTTGGAGCAGTGGTGCCTTGGGCACACGCAAACGCGGGTGGAGTTGCAACTCAATCGTTCGCCAACACATCCTTCGGTCCGCGCGGACTTCGAGCTGATGGCAAGCGGACTCTCGGCGGAGGAAACATTATCAAAACTCCTCGCCCACGATCCTGAACGCGAGCAGCGTCAAGTAGGTTTGGTGGATGCAAAAGGTGGTTCAGCAACGTTCACCGGAAAATCCTGTGCTGATTGGGCAGGCGGCGTTAATGGCCCGGGATATGCCATCCAGGGAAACATCCTGACTGGTGCGGAAGTGATTAATCGTATGGAACACGCTTTCCTGGATGCCAAAAGCGAATTACCGGAACGTCTCTTTGCCGCGCTGGAAGCGGGTCATCGCGCCGGAGGCGACCGCCGTGGAAAGCAATCAGCCGCGCTGTATGTCGTCAAGCCGAAAGCAGGCTACGGCGGACATAACGATCGCTGGATGGATTATCGCGTGGATGATCATCTCAATCCCGTCCTGCGGCTTGGTGAATTATTGGAATTACACCATTTGTATTTTGATAAGAGTCCAAAATCGGAACGCGTAAAGCTGGAAGGCAAAGTGGTTAAGGAAATACAAAAGATCATGAAAGAGCTTGGATATTACACGCCAACCAATGGCGAATATGATGATGCGACTCGCCAGGCGTTTGATGCTTTCATGGGTAACGAAAATTTTGAAGAACGCGCTGACTCCAAGGCGGGCTGGATTGATGGTCCAGTGCTGGAATATGTGTTGAAGAAATTCAAATAAACCTTGTCATTGCGAGGAGGCCGATGATTGAGTAGCCCGCCGGGCGCATCGAAATCAAGGCCGACGAAGCACTGTGTTCTCTCGGTGTGGCAATCTTGCATTGAAAGAGGAGATTGCTTCGCTGTTGCAGGCAATAAATCTGGAAGCTTATGCTTGATAAACTCTCTTCTCCCATTCGTGGACTTATCCTCGACATGGATGGCGTGTTATGGAAAGATGACACGCCTATCGGCGATCTACATGCCACCTTCGATCGTATCCATTCGCGCGGTCTCAAAGTTACGCTCGCTACAAACAACGCCACCCAAACCGTTGAAGAATATCTTGCTAAATTGCGCAGCTTCGGCGTGATACTTGAGCCGTGGCAAATCGTTACATCGTCGGAAGCGACCGCGGACGTGCTGGCGGAAAAGTTTGCCCCCCTCTCTTTCTCTCCCCCCATTTTCCGCGAAAATGGGGGGAGACGGAGGGGGGGCGGTATTCGTCCTCGGCGAAAACGGAATTGTCTCGGCGTTGCGCGAAAAAGGTTTTACGCCGATCACCGACCCTGAGGATGAGACGCGGCCCATTGCTGTTGTCTCCAGCTTTGATCGCCAGCTCACGTTTAATAAACTTCGGCGCGCTGCACTTCATGTCCGCGCCGGTGCGGCATTATACGCAACGAATGCCGATAGATCATTCCCAACGCCCGAAGGATTAATTCCCGGCGCGGGTTCGATTCTCGCCGCGCTTGAAACGGCAACAGATGTGAAGGCAATCGTGATCGGCAAGCCTTCGCCATGGATGCTTGAACTTGCCGCAGAACGAATGGGGCTGAATAAAGATGAAGTGCTGGTTGTTGGCGACCGGCTTGAAACCGATATCGCGGGCGGACAAGCGATGAAAGCACGAACTGCGTTAGTATTGTCTGGTGTCAGCGCACGTGAGCAGGCAGATTTATGGAAACCCAAGCCTGATTTGATCGCAAATGATTTAGCTGAACTTCTCAAATAATGCTGATCTACGATCTTGATTTGAACTCCCTTGCCGCGCTCATGACTTCATGGAGTGAGCCTGCTTATCGCGCCAAACAGATTTGGCAAGGGCTGTATCGACATTTCTATAACTCACCGGCGCAATTTCCCAACATCCCCAAGCTCTTGCGCGAAAAGATGGCAAAAGAATTGGATTTCGTGGGCATCGATCCTGTTCGTTATTTCGATTCGTCTGATAAGCAGACGCGCAAGACTCTTTTCAAATTGCATGATGGGCATTTCATCGAAGCCGTGCTGATGAGATATGGCGAGCCTGCGAATCTTCCTTACTCCAATCCCTCTCCCAGTGGGAGAGGGACAAAGGGTGAGGGAAAGAAACGCCGCACGCTTTGTATTTCCACGCAGGCAGGTTGCGCCATGGGCTGTGTCTTTTGCGCCACAGGCCAGATGGGGTTTAAACGTCATCTTTCCAGCGGCGAAATCGTTGCCCAAGTGATGGTTTATGCGCGTTTGTTACATGAAGAGAATTTGGGCGTGACAAATATTGTGTTGATGGGCATGGGCGAACCGTTTCATAATTACGATAATACAATGATGGCGGTAGACCGTCTCAACGATCCGGATGGCTACAACTTTGGTGCGCGTCGCTTCACTATTTCGACGGTCGGGCTGGCTCCGCAGATCAAAAGGTTCGCGGACGAAAAGCGGCAAGTCAATCTCGCTATTTCGCTTCACGCTGTGGAAGATGATTTGCGTTTGAGCATGATGCCGATCAACAAAAAATACAACATTGATGAAGTGCTGGATGCTTGTCGTTATTATGTGAACCAAACCGGACGACGCATCACTTTTGAGTGGGCATTGATCAATGGTGTCAACGATACGCCGGAAGAAGCGCGCAGACTTGTTGCGCGGCTCAAAGGATTATTGTGTCACGTCAACGCCATTCCCCTCAATCCAACTCAAGGGTACAAGGGTCAGGCAACGACGCGCGATCGTGCGGAAAGATTCAAAGAATTGCTCGAGCAGGCTGGAATTCCATGCACGATTCGCATGAGGCGTGGGGTTGATATTCAAGCGGGTTGTGGTCAGTTGGCTTTTGTTGTTTAATTTGATTATTTATTTTTAATTTCTTTATGTTATATTGGCTACACGTATAATTATTTGGACGAGCGCATAAAACTGTATTTCCTTGCAAGAACAAAAGGATTGAAGTATAAGAGTTCACCATGACCAACGAAACTTCCAACGAAAACAATTCACTACCCTGGCTTGAACGCCCTGTTCATCCGGCTTTGCCCGGGATCACGAATGAAGTCGCAATATTTGCCGCAATCATCTTGATTGCATTTGCAACGCGCTTCTACAACCTGGGCGCGCGCGTGATGAGTCACGATGAAAGTTTGCACACTTATTTCTCGTGGCTCTTTTATAAAGGCGACGGATATCAACATAACCCGATGATGCACGGGCCGCTTCAATTCCATTTGATCGCGCTGTCATATTTCCTTTTTGGAGCCAGCGATTTCACTGCCCGCATCCCAGCCGCGCTATTTAGCATTGCCACCATTTCGATGGCGTGGTACTGGCGTCGTTATCTCGGCAAGACCGGTGGGCTTATCGCTGGTTTCTTAATGGTCATCTCGCCTTTCATGTTGTTCTACGGACGATATGTTCGCGAAGATTCGTATGCAGTTTTCTCCGGCGTGCTGATGCTTTATGTCATTCTCCGTTATTTTGAAACCGGGGCACGGAAGTATCTCTATTTGCTCGCGATTGCGCTGGTTATTCATTTTATAGATAAAGAAACTTCCTACATGTATTCGGCAATGCTCCTGCTATTCCTTGCGGTTTATTTCATAACCCGCATCACGCGCACTGTCTGGCATGACGTTTCTTCGTATCGCGGCTTTATCATTGCGCTCGCGGCCGGACTTTTGTTGTTGGGCGTCGGGATAGGGATTGGAATCGCTGGACGAAACTTAGGGACACTTGGCGCGACGGAAGTAGCTTCACCTGCAATTCCATCTGCGACCTCGCCGCTTCAATCCACGACTGGAGCGGCCTCTCCCGCTGCATTTTTACTGCTCGCTGGAATCCTTGCTTTGATCGGCGCTGGATATTTTCTGATTTCGCGGTTATACATGGCAGGGTGTAAAGTCTGAGCGGTCATTTGATATGTTGATTATGGTCGGGACGTTGGTCCTGCCGATGCTGACACCCTTCCCCATTCAGTTCCTGCAAAATTGGTTGCACGTTACCATTCCCACCACCGCACCTGAAGTCCAGGCCTTGACTCCACATGACGTAATGGTTATCGGAATCTTCCTGATTGTGTTCTTCGCAATATCCATCGCGGTCGGATTGTTCTGGAATAAAGATTGGTGGAAACTGGCGCTTACCTTCTGGGTTCCTTTTACGATTTTTTATACCTCTATATTCACCAATAGCGACGGTTTCTTCACGGGCACGGTTGGCTCGTTAGGCTACTGGATCGCACAACAAGCAGTCCAGCGCGGCAGTCAGCCATGGTATTACTATATTCTGATTGAAATTCCAATCTACGAGTTCTTGCCATTTTTAGGTTCCATCCTTGCGCTGATTATTGGCTTGCGTCACAGACCATTACAAGCCAGCAAAGACAGTCTGCTTGATGAAAATCAGCCGGTCGAAATAACCGCCTCACATCAACAGCCCGATAACTTCACCAATATGTTCGCTTTATTGGTTTGGTGGATTGTCGTCAGTATCATCGCCTTCAGTTACGCAGGTGAAAAGATGCCATGGCTGACGATTCATCTAGCCTGGCCGATGATTCTTTTCACCGGCTGGGGACTCGGTTATCTCATTGATACAACCGATTGGCAAGGCTTGGTGCAGCGCAAAGCCCCGCTCGTCCTTGCCCTCGCTTTCGTCTTTTTCACCAGCTTCGCGGCCGGCCTTGTATCTCTGCTTGGAGATACTCCGCCGTTCCAAGGTAACGGTCTTGATCAATTACAAAACACTACGGCGTTCCTGCTTCCAGCGATTGTTGCCCTCGCCAGTTTGGCAGGCCTGATTTATCTTCTGCGCGACTGGGACGGTAGACAAATCATCCGAACGTTCACTCTGGTCTTTTTCGTTTTGCTCGCTGTCCTGACCATCCGCACCTCGTTCCGCGCTGCCTATATTGACTATGATGATGCTACAGAATATCTCGTTTATGCCCATGCGGCTACTGGCGTGAAAGATATCATCAGCCAGGCCACGGAAATTTCGGAGCGTACCACCGGCGGAATGGGCATCAACCTTGCCTATGATGCCAGCGCACCGGATACCGGGGTCTCATGGCCGTTTGCATGGTATCTGCGCGACTTCACGAATCAGCATTCGTTCGATCAGCCAACACGCTCGTTGCGCGATTCAGCCATCGTCATCGTGGACCAAAAGAATTTCGATAAGATCGAAGCCGCTTTAGGTCCGGATTATTACCGCTTCGATTACATCCGCATGTGGTGGCCCAATCAGGATTACTTTGACCTCATCGCCGATCGAGATGCATCGGCTCCATTCTCATCCGATTATTCCTGTAACGGCTTGCTCGGAGTATTTAGAATTTTCAAATCAAAAGATTTCTCGCGTATCTGTACAGCGATCACAAATCCGCAGATCCGCGCCGGCATCATTAATATCTGGCTCAATCGAGATTATACAGAATATGCCGCGGCCACAAACAACCAGAATATGACTCTTGCCACCTGGCAACCCTCTGCCCTGATGCGAATGTACATCCGCAAAGATGTGGCGCAACAAATTTGGAAATTTGGCGTTGCTCCAATTCAGCAGGCGGCACAGGTTGATCCGTATCAAGGCAAGACCATTACGCTGAATGCAAACGAGATCATCGACTCGACGAAACTGGCTTTGCCGATGAACGCGCCACGTGCGCTGGCTATTGCATCCGACGGAAGCATTTACGTTGCCGACTCGCGGAACAACCGCATCCTTCACTTCGACCCAAGCGGGACTCTGATTAATCAATGGGGCACTTCCAGCGGCAACGATCCCAGTCATCCCAATCCCGCCGCGCCGCCATCTACTTTCAATGAGCCCTGGGGTGTGGCCGTTGGTTTGGATGGTTCCGTCTATGTAACCGACACATGGAATAACCGGATTGAGAAGTTTAGCGCCAGTGGCCAGTTCATAAAAACGTGGAGCACCGCAACATCGCCAACGGATGTTTTCTATGGCCCCCGCGGCCTCGCGGTGGATGCGAAAGGTCATCTCTATGTGGCGGATACCGGCAACAAGCGCATTGTCGTGTTTGATGCAGATGGCAATTACCTGGCTCAATTCGGTTCAGCCGGCCTCGACCCCGGTCAATTCGATGAACCGGTTGGCGTCACACTGGATGCCAACGGAAACGTTTATGTGACCGACACGTGGAATCAACGCGTACAAACGTTTACGCAGTTGTCGGATGGATTGACGTTTACGCCGCTGAAGCAATGGGATGTGGTCGGCTGGAACGGTCAATCGCTCGACAATAAACCGTTCATCGCGGTGGATAATAAGGGCCACGTGTTCATCACCGATCCTGAAGGTTTCCGCGTGATCGAATACACAACAGATGGACAGTTGGTTCAAACGTGGGGCGACTACGGAACAACGTCATCCACATTTGGGCTGGCGGCTGGCATCGCAATCGACGCGCAGGGAAATATCTGGGTCAGCGATGCGGGCAACAACCGCATCATGAAATTCGCATTACCTTAATCACCATTTCGTCCGGCAGGCAACTGCCGGACGAAATCCAATTACTCGCGGTGGTATAATGCCCCTGCTTTTATTCCAAGTAAAGGGATACACATGAAACTCCACGAGTATCAATCCAAACAAATATTTGCCAAATATGGCATTCCGATCCCAAAGGGACGGGTAGCGGCTACCGCAAGCGAGGCAAAAGCAATTGCCGAAGAGCTGGGTGGCCGCGTTGTTATTAAATCGCAGGTGTTGGTCGGCGGTCGCGGCAAGGCAGGCGGCGTAAAGCTTGCCAAAGATCCCGAAGAGGCCGAACAGCTTGCGACTTAAATTCTGGCGATGGAGATCAAAGGCTTGCCCGTGCGCAAAGTTTTGGTGGACGAAGCTGCCGCGATCGAGAGCGAAATCTATTTTTCCATTACCAATGACCGCGCTGCGGGAAAGCCGGTGATGATCGCGTCTGCGGCGGGCGGAATGGAGATCGAAGAAGTAGCGGCAAAGACGCCGGAAAAAATCATCAAACAACATATTGATCCATTGCTCGGTTTGCGTGATTATCAGGCGCGCGATATGGCCGCCTCCATTGACTTGCCGCGCGATTACTGGAAAGATTTCGGCAAAATCGCGGTGGGATTGTGGCAGGTTTACAAAGAAACTGATGCATCACTGGCGGAGATCAATCCGCTTGTTATCACTAAAGACAAGCGCATGATCGCCCTTGATGGCAAAATGATCATTGACGACAACGCCTTGTTCCGTCACACCGATTTGACTGAGATGCGTGACCTCGACGAGGAAGTTCCTGCCGAGACGGAAGCACGCAAGTATGGACTTACTTATATCAAACTTGACGGCAACATCGGTTGCATGGTCAATGGCGCCGGTTTGGCAATGACCACCATGGACATCGTTAAATTGTTCGGTGGCGAACCGGCTAACTTCCTCGATATCGGAGGCGGCGCCGGCGCAGATAAAGTCGCGGCCGCGATGCGGATTATTTTGTCGGACCGCAACGTAAAAGCGGTTCTGTTCAACATCTTTGGCGGCATCACGCGTTGCGATGAGGTCGCTCGCGGCATTTTGACGGCGATGCAAGAAGTGAAACCAAAGGTGCCGATGATCGTACGTTTGGTTGGAACAAATGCCGAAGAAGGCCGCAAGTTATTGGCGGATGCCAAAATGATCACTGCCGAAACATTAGCTGACGCGGCCAAGAAGGCTGTCGCCGCGGCAAAAGGGAAATAAATGATATGAGCATTTTAATTAACAAAAACACCCGTCTGCTGGTTCAAGGGATTACAGGAAACGAAGGTTTATTTCATACTCGCCAAATGGTTTCGTACGGAACAAATGTGGTCGCGGGGATGACGCCGGGTAAAGGTGGCGAATGGGTGGACGAAAAAATTCCGGTGTTCGATTCGGTCAAGTTGGCAGCCGAAGCAACAGGCGCAAATTGTACTGTGATCTTCGTCCCTGCCCGCTTTGCTCCCGATGCAATGTACGAAGCCGCAGACGCAGGCATTCCGTTGATTGTTTGCATTACCGAAGGTGTTCCAGTTCAGGATATGATGCGCGTCCGCAATTACCTTGACCAGAAAAAGGTTCGATTGCTGGGTCCAAATTGTCCGGGCTTATTGACACCCGGCGAATCCAAGATAGGCATCATCCCCGGCGATATTGCTATTCCCGGAAACGTGGGGTGCGTCTCACGCTCTGGTACATTGACGTACGAAGTTCTGTACGCGCTCAAGCTCGTCGGCCTGGGCGCATCCACATGCGTTGGCATCGGCGGCGATCCGATCAACGGTACCAATTTCATTGATGTGCTGGAAATGTTTGAGCATGATCCGCAAACGGAAAAGGTTGTGATGATCGGCGAGATTGGCGGCACGGATGAGGACAAAGCCGCCGAATATATCGCCTCGAAAATGACCAAGCCGGTGGTCTCGTTCATTGCCGGTCAAACTGCCCCTCCCGGCAAACGCATGGGACATGCCGGTGCCATCATCGAAGGCGGTGCTGGTACGGCTGCTGGTAAAGTGAAAGCGCTGGAAGCCGCAGGCGTGAAAGTCGCCAAGCATCCGGAAGAGATTCCGTCACTGCTTAAATGATGTCATTGCGAGGAGCGTAGCGACGAAGCAATCTCACATAGAACGACGAGATTGTCACACCCACTCGCCTCTCTTAGTAGGGTTCAGGGCTCGCACTGACATAGCCCAAAAACACGTAGAGCCGCCTCATGAGAGGCGGCTCTACGTTATAATCACAATATCTCGTTACAAGTCCGCGCCGCGGACGTGGCGATCATCAATCATCGCGCTTGACGATGGACATCAAGCATTATTTGTGAAAGTCAATGTAATTAACGGCTTCACCGACGGTGGTGATCTTTTGTGCGGCTTCGTCTGAGATCTCGGCGCCGAACTTGTCTTCAAAAGCCATGATCAGTTCCACGAGATCGAGCGAGTCCGCTTCAAGGTCCTCGCGGAAGCGGGCTTCCATGGTGACCTTGCTCTCGTCCGAACCGAGCAAATCCACAATGATCTTTTTAATTTCGCTGAATGTTGTATCAGCCATGAGATAATCCTCCGTAAGAATTCGTTTTTAGACCCGCCCATTGTAACATGACAGGCCATAGAAATTCAAACACAGGAACACCGCTTTATGCCAAAAGATACGGAAATCAAGGATAGAAAAGCCGATCACATTAAGATAAATTTAGAAAAAGATGTGCGCTCGGCATTGACCACCGGGCTTGAAAATTATCACTTCGTTCATGAGGCTTTGCCCGAGCTTGATCTAGACCGCGTCGACACGCGCCTGAGCCTGTTCGGCAAGCAACTGTCCACACCCATTCTGATATCTTCCATGACCGGCGGCTCCGCTGAGGCCGAGACCATTAACCTGCGTCTGGCTGAAGCCGCGCAGACCGTGGGCGTCGCAATGGGAGTCGGAAGTCAACGTGTGGCAATTGAACATCCCGAACAAGCCGCCACGTTTCAAGTGCGACGCGTCGCTCCGGATATTTTATTGTTTGCCAATCTCGGCGCGGTGCAATTGAATCATGGTTATGGCATTGACGAATGTCGCCACGCTGTGGACATGATTCAAGCCGATGCATTGATCCTGCATTTAAATCCAATGCAGGAAGCAGTTCAAAAAGGCGGTGACACAAACTTCGCAGGCCTCGCAAAAAAGATCGAAGACGTTTGCCAAAAAATAGAAGTGCCTGTGATTGCAAAAGAAGTCGGCTGGGGCATCTCGGAACGCACCGCAAAGCTATTAGCGGATTGCGGAACCTCCGCAATTGACGTTGCAGGCGCGGGCGGAACAAGTTGGTCGCAAGTGGAAATGCACCGCGCGCCTGACGAATTCACCCGTGAACTCGCCGCCACCTTTGTTGGCTGGGGCATTCCAACTGCCGCATCGATTTTGAATGTCAAGAAAGCTGTGCCCGATATGACGGTCTTCGCCAGCGGTGGTATCAAAGATGGACTCGATATTGCCAAGTGTATTGCCTTGGGTGCAACTCTTGGCGGTATGGCAAGTCAATTCTTAAAAGCCGCGGCAGTCTCAACCGACAAAGCAGTTGAGATGATGAAGCTGACAAAGAAACAAATTGAAGTGACGATGTTTGCAGCAGGAGTTGGAACGTTCGAAGGTTTGAAGGCTGGAAAATTGGTTAATGGATCATAGTAAATAGTAAGAGATATAATGCGGGAAACAAAATGGCTACTCAATTGCTTATTTCAAGCGCAACAAATCCCCTCTCCCAGCGGGAGAGGGCTAGGGTGAGGTCAACCAAGAAAGCAGTTGACATGATGAAGTTGACGAAGCGACAGATTGAAGTGACAATGTTCGCGGCGGGAGTTGGAACGCTAGATGGTTTGAAAGTTGGAAAGTTGATCAAACAATAATTGACATGTCATGCTGAACCGCGCAGCAGCGAAGCATCTCTGTTTCCCCGCAGGAACTCTTCGCTTCGCTCAGAATGACACTAATTAAATGGTATCATCGAAACATGGATAAGGATAAGAGAGATAAATTCCGCGAACGTTTTTTGCGTGATCCTCTCCCTCGTCGCTTGGGCGGATTAGCGGCGACGTTTGGTCGCATCTCCTCTTCAGCGCGCAATTCAAGTGATCCCAATGTTGTATTCAATTTATTGGATGAGGCGAAGCATCTCATCGAGTGGACAGCCGCCGATACCGAACCGGAAACCGCTGCGGAACTTGTTCGCATTCAAACCATGATTTCACTTTGGCAGCGCGCCTGGGATGAAGCCAGCCAAAATCCCAAACAGCGAATCTTGCTTTCCGTGCAAGCTAAAGATTGGTCTGATAAGGCTGTAGATTTTTCGGGATTGATTTGAGCTCGCCGTGTGTGCGCGATGAAGCTCACGAAGAGACAAATCGAAGTGACGATGTTCGCCTGTGGGGCCAGGAAGTTGAAAGGTCTGATGGATGGAAAGCTAGCTGATGCGTGAGTTCAATTTGCTGTCACTACGGATAATAAATTAAACAATAAGGGAAAAAATGGACCAAACCGTCATCAAAGTAAAATCAATAAAAGAATTGGTAAACGCTTTCCATTACCTTCGAAGCATCCGCGGAATGGCTCTGGTCATTCGGTGCAAAGAAAATTCAGGTTGGGGTTTTTCTTGGACTGATGTACTTGAAAGAGACGAGTTTACCGAACGAATTATCGATCTAGAGTATATAAAAGCAAACGAAATACCTGAGGAGATTGAGCTACTTGGAGATTCCTTAGTTGGCCTACAAGTTTATATACCCGAACTTACATCATTACCCGAAAATATTTTTTCGCTTCCGAAGCTAAAACATCTGGGCTTGGGGGGACCACAAGACGCAACTACGCGATTGGCGGCAGTTGGACATCAAATTGGCAATCTTCAAGAATTAGTAAGATTAAATATCTATGGAGCAATCGAAGCATTACCCGAAGAGATTGGGGGGCTCAATAAACTAAAAGGTCTATTTGTAAGCAATAACAAAATCAAATCATTGCCCTTTGCGTTAAGAAATCTGAAAAAATTAAATTTTCTTGAACTAAGAGGAAATCCTCTCCCAATACCGCCCGAAATTCTTGAAAAATCCACTGAACCTCAAATCATCTTAGATTATTATTTCTCCCATCTTGCTGAAAAAAAGCAGCCAATTAACGCAGTAAAATTGTTGATAGTTGGTCAAGGTTCGGTTGGTAAAACCTCATTAATTGAGCGAATCTTGTATAACAAGTTTGATCCGAACCAAACTAAAACAGAGGGGATATCCATTAACCAATGGATGATAAACACTCAATCAAAAATCGAAAATCAAAACTCTGAAATCAAATTGAATATTTGGGACTTCGGCGGGCAGGAGATCATGCACGCCACACACCAGTTCTTCCTCACCAAGCGCAGCTTGTATTTATTGGTTCTCGATTTTCGATTAACGCAGGAAGAAAACCGCGTCGAATATTGGCTCAAGATCATCCAATCCTTCGGCGGCGAGTTGCCGGTACTGATCGTTGGCAACAAGACCGACCAGCATCCGCTCGACATTGACCGTACCGGCTTGCAGAAAAAATATCCGAACATCGTCGGCATCCTTGAAACTTCCGCCGCTACCGGCGCGGGCATCGAAACGCTCAAGGCCGAGATCGCCAAACAAGTGGATGCCCTGCCCCACGTCCGCGACCTTTTGCCCGAAACATGGTTCACGGTCAAATCAAAACTGGAAGGACTCGGCAAAGATAAAAACTTCATCACGCAGGATGAATATTTCAACTTGTGCGATACGAACGATATCACCGACGAAACCAGCCAGCATACGCTGATCGGCTTCCTGCATGACCTTGGAGTGGTTCTGCATTTTCAAGATGACCCGCGTCTCGAAGCGCTCGGCATTCTCAACCCACAATGGGTTACGAACGGCGTCTATAAAATTCTCAACTGGAAGCCGCTTTTCGAGAACAAAGGCGTGTTGACTCTCGCCATGCTCAATGATATTCTCAAGCCGCCTGAATATCCGGGCGACAAGCGCCTGTTCATCGTGGACATGATGAAGAAGTTTGAATTATGTTACGACATCGAACCCGATAAGATATTTCTGATTTCCGATTTATTGCCAAAGGATCAACCCGCAGGCATTGAACTCAAAAACGTTCCGGCATTTGAATATCAATATCCTGTTTTGCCGTCCAGCGTGATTACGCGCTTCATCGTCCGCATGAATCAACACATTGAAAATAATGTCGCCTGGCGAACTGGCGTCGTTCTAAACATTGGCGATAATCAAGCGATTGTTATCGCGGATATTGAAGACAAAAAGATTTCAATCTACATTGACGGCTTGGAGCACACGCGTCGCGACGCGCTCTCCGCAATTCGTTATCAGCTTGACGAAATTCACAACACAATCAAAGGTTTGAATCCACAAAAGAGAATTCCAATTCCTGAAGCTCCAAATGCCGAGCCACTGGATTACGATTATTTACTTCAACTCGAACGCGAAGGAATTGATGAATTACCTGTGAAAGATGGCAATCGCCTCGTCAAAGTGGATGTACGAAAATTATTGAGCGGAATCGAAAGCGAGTCCAAACGAAAAGAAACAGCATCCAGCATTACCAACATTTATGTGGCAGGCGATGTCAAGGAAAGCAATATTGTTGTAGGCAACGAAAACACCATCACGATTACCCAAAACATATTCAAACCAATCTATCGCGCCATCGAGAAATCAAAACGAGAAGAAACGGAAAAGGTTGATCTCGTTGCTGATGTCAATGATATCGAAAGTGAAATTACAAAAGGCGAACAAGCAGATGAATCTTTTCTTGCTCGCCGCCTTCGCAATTTGAAAAAGTCTGCGCCTGACATTGCCGATGTGGCTCTATCTGCCCTTGCTGGTCCCGGCGCGGCAATCAGCACCATTGTCAAGAAGGTGGCAGAAAAGATAAAATCCGAAGCAAAGTAGCCGCAACACCGCCATTCCCCATTTTACAATTCCCTATTCCCAACTTCCGATTCCCCATTTACCAAATTCTGCTACAATCACGCTCATGAATTCTTCCATCAAAGCCATCGTTTTCGACTTCGGCGGTGTTCTGCTCAAATGGGATCCGCACAAACTTTATCGTCGCTTCTTTGACCAGCCAGGACAAATTGACCAATTCCTCGCAGAGATCAACTTTTCGTCTTGGAATGCAGAACAGGATCGCGGTCGTCCATTTGCCGAAGGCGTTGCAGTGCTATCTAGTCAATTTCCCCAATATGCTCATCTCATCCGAGCTTATTACGAGCATTGGGAAGATTCAATCGTTGGGCCAATCCCCGGAACTGTGGATATTCTCAATGAGCTAAAGCAGGCTGGATACTCTCTTTATGGGTTGAGCAATTGGTCAATAGAGACATATCCGCGCATACAATGTAAATATGATTTCTTTAGTGTGTTCGATGGCACCATCCTGTCTGGCAACGTTAAATTGATCAAACCGGATCCCGCGATTTTCAATCTAACCTTGAAAAAGATCAATCGCACTGCAACCGAATGTCTGCTGATTGACGACTCCGAAGCGAACATCAACACAGCGAAACAAATCGGATTTGTTACCATACTCTTCAAATCCCCTGAACAACTACGAACAGAATTGCATCGCCTGAACTTATTATGACTCTGCCTAGAATGGATGAGACAACGCCATGCCTTTGAATAAATATATCGAAATCATGCTTCCTGCTATCGAAAGCGAACTCCAGCGTCAAGTCGCCCGGCTTGACGAACTGCGCATTCATTCCTTCTATGAAATGCTTACCTATCACATGGGTTGGACTGGCGAAGGTGCGGGGCCTGATGCAACCGGTAAAAGGATTCGTCCTTTATTGGTATTGCTTATAACAGCATCGTATCAGTTAAAGTGGCTACGCGCTTCACCCGCGGCGGCAGCAATTGAACTGGTGCATAACTTTTCGCTTGTCCACGATGACATTCAAGATAACTCAGATAAACGGCGTGGACGCCCAACTGTTTGGAAGAAATGGGATATGCCGCAGGCAATCAATGTTGGTGATGCACTCTTTGTGATTTCAAATCAAGCCATCATGGATTTGGCAAAAGATTATCCTGCTGATATTGTTGTCAGAACTGCGCGTGTTATCCATAACGCTTGCCTTGAGCTCACTCGAGGACAATATCTTGATATGGCTTACGAAAACCGCAACGATCTTTCGATTGAAGATTATTGGAAAATGATCGAAGGCAAAACCGCATCCCTGCTCTCTGCGTGCACGCAAGTTGGTGCGATCCTCGGCAGTGCAGATGAGTCAAACATTGAACAATATCGCGTCTTTGGCCGGGAGCTTGGGCTGGCGTTTCAGGTTCAAGATGATATTCTCGGCATCTGGGGTAATGAGGCATTAACCGGCAAATCGGCGGCGAGCGATCTCGTTGAAGGAAAAAATTCATTACCGGTTTTGTACGGAATCAGCCGAGAAGGAAAATTCGCTCAACGATGGGCCGCATCCGCCATCCGCCCCGAAGAAGTGGCGGAGGTTGCTCAAATGCTGGTCAACGAAGGAGCACGTGAATACGCTCAACATGAAGCTCAACGTTTAACAAATCAGGCATTAAGTATTTTGGAAAAGATCAATCCGAAAAATGAGGCGGGATATGCCTTAGTAGATTTAACCAATAAGTTGCTCAATAGAGAGTTCTTGATATATAATCTTTCAGGTCAAGCGGGTGTAGTTCAGTGGTAGAACGCTTGCTTCCCAAGCAAGATATCGTGGGTTCGAGTCCCATCACCCGCTCTTCATCAAGTAAATGCATTAATCATTAATATCTTAATTTTAGAGGGAAAACTTCTCTTAAATATGCAAACTGCGGGACCATATCCCACGCCAGTCGAGGCTGAGTCCTCGACTGTTTTGTTAAGCTTTTTTGCAATCCTCTTGCTATGTGAACTAATAATCCCAACATGTAAAATCACACCTAGAAGGTAAAGACGATGTCTAATAATGGAACAATTCTATACGTTGAAGATAACCAAGACAACAGGAAGCTGGTCCGGCGTGTGCTGGAAGCGGATGGCTATATTGTTGACGAAGCAAAAAACGCCCAAGAGGCTTTAGGCTACTTGGATACCAAGTCTCCAGCCTTGATTCTCATGGATATCAGTATGCCGGATATGGATGGCTATGCACTAACCACCAAGATCAAGGCAATGCCGGAATTTGCAAAGACCCCGATTGTAGCTATGACGGCCAACGTGATGCGCGGCGATCGAGAGCGTTCGCTGGAAGCCGGATGCGACGGCTATATTCAAAAACCGATTGATATTGATACTTTAACACAACAAGTCGAACGATTCATGCAAAGGAATCCAAATGGTTAATTCAACTGAATTTGACACGCAGCCCGTTCGCGAGCCCAATATTCCAAAGGATGCAACGGTTTTGGTCGTGGAAGATAATGTATCTAACTTCGTTTTAATCGCCCGTATGCTTGGCTATCTTGGCATCCACTGTGAATGGAAAACTTCGGGCTTCGAAGTTGTTGAATATGCTGATACTCTACCTCGGCTGGATTTAAATTTTAATGGATATCCGTTTGCCTTATGAAGATGGATACGCCGCACAGAAAAAGATACGGGCTTCCGAAAGGTTTAAGTCCGTAAAGATCGTCGCGGTCACTGCCGAAGCAAGCCAGGAGCAGATGAACAAAGCCAAAGCCGCTGGGTTTGACGGCTTCCTTGGAAAGCCACTGGATCCCGATCGTTTCCCCGATCAAATTCGGCGCATTCTTAACGATGAAGAAGTTTGGGAATTTACATAATCCGCCATGACAAACCCAGAGAAAATATCAACGGAATCGGTTCAAGTAAACATTCACGAATTGGAGCGCCTTTATCGCAGCAGCTCCCAGATCATAGCGGCACGATCGGAAAAGGAATTAGCACAAGTTGTGGACCGCGTTCTGCAGGATTCGCCCTGCGCGGCTGCAATGCTTCTATTGCGCGATGCCAAACTTGAGATCGCGGCGGTGAATAGCCTTGAAGATAAAAGCTCGCTACAAAAAGCAGCCGGCAACCTAGGATCAAATTTAGCTGAGGTACAAAAATTCCTGTCAGGCAATCCGGGGATCATCGAGGAGAGTTCGACGGCCTGGTCTGCATCCTTGAAGCAATTTACAAATCAACTCAATCATCAATCCACAGCTTTATTACCTATCAAGCAATCCAATCAATTGGCAGGGCTGATCATTCTTGGCGGAGATAAAGAATCTCTGACCAGCGCTTTGGTTCAGCCCTATATTGGCCTGACCGATCTGATTGGAACCGCGTTGGGGAAAATAGAGGATGTAGTGGAAAAGCAAAGTCGCATTCAAGAGCTGGAATCCGTTACATCCATCAGCCAAGCCGTTTCGACATCCAGCGACTTAAACAGTTTCTATCCAATTCTGCACGGAGAAGTGGAACGAGTTATAGGCGATTATCCGTTCGTTGTGGCGCTCTATGAGAAGGGAACTGCTTCCATTACCAGCCCATATGTGTACGAAGATGGCAAGGTCAAGTCCGAAGAAGCTTATCCTTTAGGACAGAGTCTACTCTCCATTTTAATTCGGACTTTAAAGCCATTGTTATTGGTCGAAGACATTGAAAAGCAGGCTGCAAAACTTGGAGCAAAAATTCATGGCAAGCCTGCAAAATCTTGGATGGGCGCGCCAATGATTGTACAAGGCGAGCCCGTCGGCGCGTTGATTGTTCAGGATGTGAATCGCGAACATGCCTTTAATGATGAAAACCTGCGCTTTCTGACGGCGCTGGCAAATCAAGTAGCCGGCGTAATCTTCAATTTTGGATTGCTGGAAGAAAGCCAGCGGCATACTGTTCAGCTGGAAATCGCGGCCCAAATTGCGCGTGATATCAGCGGTTCACTGAATCTGGATGAACTGTTGAAGAAAGCGGTCGATTATATTCGCGAACGGTTCGATTTCTATCACGCGGCTATTTTCTTAATTGATTTATTAGGTGAGTTTGCAGTGATTCGCGAGGCGACAGGCGAAGCCGGCGCGGAAATGAAACGCGCCGGGCACAAACATGGAGTTGGCTCGAATTCCGTTGTCGGTTTTGTTGCCGGACGCGGCGAGACATTGGTTGTCAATGACACAGCCAAAGATGCCACATACTACGCCAACCCACTTTTACCCGATACACATGCTGAAGCGGCAATACCATTCAAAGTTGGTGAAAGAATCGTCGGGGTTTTAGATGTTCAAAGTGTGCGTCCATACGCCTTTACAGAAGATAATCTGCGTACATTACAAATCCTTGCCGACCAACTGGCAATTGCGGTTGTAAATTCCGAACTATTTGCCGAGACTCAAGAACATCTCTCTCAGCACCGATTGCTGCACCACATCACCTCCACCGCGGCTTCAGGTACAACTCTCGAAGAAGCGCTGGAAAGCGCTGTCTCTGGGTTACAAGTAACACTGGGCGGAGATCGCGTATCAATTCTGATGCCCGACTTGGAACACAAATTTCTAGCGGTCAAGGCATCCGTAGGATATTCACAAGAAGTCAGCGAAATACGTGTGCCAATCGGAAGTGGCGTCACGGGTTGGGTTGCCGAGCATCGCCGCCTCCTGCGCGTCGACAACGTGGCAGAAGATCCGCGTTATATTCAGGCGAATCCCAACACACGTTCTGAATTAGCCATTCCCCTTGTTTATCGTAATGAAATTCTTGGCGTGCTTAATGCGGAAAGCGAACAGATTGCGGCATATAGCGAAAACGACGAAGAAATGCTTGGAACACTGGGTGGCAGCCTCGCGGCGATCATCGCCAATGCAAGATTGCTTGAACAGGTCCGAAATCAAGCCGAACAAAACCGCCTGATCTATGAAATCACTAGCAAGATCCGCCGCTCCACTGATATGCAGACCATTATCACAACAACCGCTAGTGAATTGACGAAGGCTGTTGGGGCGCGATACACGAAAATCGCAATTATGCCAGCAACTGAAAGCAATGGCAACGACTCTTTAGAGAAAGGTAGTAAATAATAATGAAAGAGAAAACAACATTGCCATTCCTTCATTCTGCGCCTAACAATCTCGACCAAGCTGTTTACCAGAGATGGCGCGAGGGATTGATACGCCCCATCCTTAATATCGGCCTCGTGTTTGGTTTCATCGCGTTGGTCGCAGGCATTCTTACTGAACAAAGCATCGCTGTAACTCTAATTTTTGTTGGCGCATACCTCAGTCTAGTGCTGATTGCGGTGGTTCCTATCCCGTTTTGGTTGCGCGCAGGAATTTTAGTGATTGTCGTCTACGCACTGGGATTGAATGAATTGTTCTCGTACGGTATCGAAGGCGATGGTATTTTCTTTTTCCTCGCTTTCATTACACTGACAACCATGCTATTTTCTCCGCGCGGAGGGATCGTCTCCGTTGCAGTTTCACTGATGACATTTGGAGTTATGGGCTGGCTGATTCTCTCTGGAAGAGTTTTTTTACTCACTCCGGTGCCGGCCGCCTTAGCGGACTGGATCAGCAACTCTGCTGTCACATTGCTATTCAGCGTTATTATCATCGTTGGATTTCGGCAACTCGATGCGGAATATTTGAAAGTACAAAAGAAGACAGAGGAAGCGACGCGAGAGCTTGAAAACCAAAAGACTGGTCTTGAAGGCCGAGTTGCTGAAAGAACACTTCAGTTCAAGGCAGTAAACGAAGTGGGGCGTGCCGCCAGTTCCTTTCTTGATCCGGCCGAACTGATAAATCAAGTGGTTAATCTCATTACTGACCAGTTTGATTACTACTATACCGCCCTCTTCCTTGTTGATCCAACCCGGCGATGGGCTGAATTGAAAAGCGCTACAGGTGAAGCGGGCCGCCTCCTAAAGGAAAACAAACATCGCCTCGAGGTCGGAGGCAAGAGCATGGTAGGAACAGCGATCAGTTCGCGATCTCCTCGCGTCGCGTTGGATGTTGGGGCGGAGCCAATTCGTTTTGAGAATCCGACTCCTCCCCTATACTCGTTCAGAAATCGCTCTGCCTTTGCTGGTTGGAGATCGCGTTCTGGGCGCGCTCGATGTGCAATCAACTCAAGAGGGAGCCTTTGGATCACAGGAAATCGAAACCCTACAAAGCATGGCAAATCAGATTTCCATCGCCCTTGAAAATGCAAGCCTTTTCCAACAAGCTCAACAAAACCTGGATGAAATGCGGTCTATCCAAAGGCAATATACATTGCAATCCTGGAAACAGGTGGAAAACACAGAAGAGCTTCGTTACGAAGTAGGAGATGAAGAACTTCATGGAACAGATAACAAGCTGGAGGTTGCGCTCGCAATGCGGGGTGGAGTGATCGGCGAGATCAGACTGGATAGCGATACTGAATGGACGCCTGAGCAACGCAACCTGATTGAGTTAATCGCGGTGCAGGCATCACTGGCGTTAGAAAATGCCCGATTGGTCGAAGAAAGCCAATCCACTGCGACACGCGAGCACTTAATATCTGAGATAAGCGGCAAAATATGGTCATCGGCCACAATGGAAGGAATTTTACGCACAGCAGTACACGAACTCGGTCGCGCTTTGGATGCTTCAGAAGCAACGATTGAATTAAAGATGGACACTGAAAATGGATAACAATTTTTCAGAAAACCAATCTGGAAAGATGCAAAACAGATCTGACGGCGCGCAAGCACGACAATACACACTGGTAGGATTACTATTTGGTCTTTTGTTTCCAGTAATTGCCACGCTAATCAGGATATGGCAATCACACTTATCATTCAGTTTGCCAACTGTCATCGAAACACAGCGATCGGACATTCTATTGTGGATTATTGATACAGCACCCATTATTCTTGGCCTCTTGGCGGGTTTCGCTGGAACACGGCAGGACAGTCTGATCGAAACAAACCAGAGATTGCTGAAGCGAGAAGAAGAGCTAAAGTTGATCCACGTGAACTTGGAACAACATGTTGAAGAGAGAACAAATCAATTGTCGCAAAGATCAGAACTTCTTCGCTCATCAGCCTTTATTGTTCGCAACGCGGCAGAATTACAGGATGTGCCGACCCTTCTTGAAAGAACTGTCCATTTGGCATCTGATCTTTTTAATTTCTATCATGTTGCAATCTATTTTTTGGATGAAGAAAGGAGGATAGCCTTTCTGCAAGCAGCCTCCTCAGGTGCTGGAAAAAAGATGATGGAAAGTGGCTTTCAGATTGAAAGCGATTCAAAGAACGTAATTGGCTATGTCTCTGAACAAAAGAAATCGTATATCATCACCGAAGCTGGGGACGGAGACCAAAGCCATCTTATATCTGAGGGAAAACTGGATGACTCTCGTTCCGAAATGGTAATCCCTCTGATTGTTCGCGGCAAAATTACCGGAATCATGGATTTTCAATCCAGGGAATCTCGTATATTCAAGCAGGATGAAATAGAAATACTGCAGTTGCTGGCAGACCAGATTGCAATTTCCATTGATAACGTGAACCTGATTAACAGCACTCAAGCATTTGTACATGAGCTTGAATCGCTGGCAACTCAACAGACAAAAGATGTTTGGAAACGCTATCTAGAGAATCGTGGCATTGCCTATCAATATACACCTTCCGGAACCAAATTGATCAACCCAAACCAAAGGATGACGAAGACCCAAAAGGCTATGCAAGTCCCATTGCGTCTACGCGGCCAGGAAATAGGCATACTTACTTTTCAAGGCAAAGAAACGGCTAGATGGGCTGAGCGCGAGCGCGATGTAGCTGAGAAGGTCGCGACCCAGGTGGCGCTAGCTCTGGATAATAGCCGATTGCTTGAAGAGACTCGACAGCGAGCTATCCAGCAACAAACAGTGAACGAGATTTCAACTCGATTAAACCGCTCCTTGGATATTGATACTGTGCTCCAGACGGCAGCACGGGAGCTTGGAGCGTTGCCAGAAGTGGTTGAAGTGTCGGTATTCGTCGGCGAAGTGAAAGAGCATGACCATGACCCAAAACTGAACAGGAGCACTTAGCACGATTTTCATCGAGCAAATCGGAAACTATTCAATATGCAAAACAGCCTTCGAGTACGCCTCACTTTGATCTTTATTGGCCTGGCCATCATCCCGTTAATCGCGGTCGGCGCAATCGTGCTTCAATCCACGTATACGGCTAACCAGGCTCAAGCCATCGCTTTACAGAGCCAGCTAGCACAGAATACTGGCGCTGGGGTTACAAATTATTTTCAAGGAGTGAATCAAAACCTGTCAAGTGTAGGAGCCGAAATCAGTGGAATGGGTGCGCCTGATCCCACGATTTATACAAATCTTATATCCAACGAATTGGTCTTTTCAGCCTACGGAAACGATTACGAAGAATTAACCTTGCTAGACCCACAGGGACATGAGGTCGTACGCGCAACACATCAAGGTGTCGTACCCGATAACAAGTTGTTGGATCATTCGAAGCTGGAGGATTACCTCCAGCCAGCTAGCACCCACCAAGCCTACTATAGCCCGGCCAGTCTCGACCCCGCCACAGGCCAATCATTCTTAACCTTATCCATACCTCTATACAAATCCGGCAACGGAAGCACCTCCCAACTAAGCGGCGTATTAGTGGGCAAGGTCAGACTCTCTCCGCTCGACAATTTACTAGCTAAGGCGCTCCCCGGACAAAGCCAAACACTTTACATAACCGATGCGGGTGGAAACGTCATCGCCCACCAGGATCCCTCTTTCAATCTTAAAAACGCACACGTTGCCTTGCCAGCCAGCGCCGATGTCCAAACGGGTTTGAATCATTCCAATGTGGTGCTCGCCCTCAACAAGGTGCAGCTTGGTAGCCAAACATTCAATGTAGTCGCCGAGAAACCGACGTCGGTTGCCTTGTCACTGGTGACAAATCTGGTTGCCACCTTGGGTATCGCGGTGTTGATTGCATTGCTTCTTTCTGCTGCCGCGGGTTTTGGATTTGTCCGTCAGATCGTTCTGCCAATCGAAAAGCTGGCAGCCACGACCAAACTCATTGCCGCAGGCGATCTCTCCCAAACCGTCTCTATCCAAAGCCGGGACGAAATCGGCACGCTTGCCAGTGCTTTCAACACGATGACATCGGCCTTCAGAGAATTGGTTGGCAACCTGGATGCGCGGGTCAGAGAACGTAGCCTCGATCTCGAAAAACAAGCCCTACGTGTGCGGTCGGCCGCTGAGATCGCGCGCGATATCGCCTCTGCTCCAAACCTGAACGAACTTCTTGTTCGCTCTAGTCAATTAATTGTCGAGCGTTTCAAGTTTTATCATGCTGGCATCTTTTTATTAGATGATAAAAAAGAATACGCTGTTCTGCGCGCATCGCCCACAGAAGCGGGAAAGCAATTGATCGCGAATAGTCACCGCCTGCGAGTCGGAGAACAAGGGATTGTTGGAAGAGTAGCCGCTAGCGGTGAAGCCCGCATCGCACTAGATACTGGAGCGGATGCTGTTTATTTTAACAACCCCTTTCTGCCAACTACCCGATCCGAAATGGCCCTGCCCCTCAAAACCAGCCATGAGCTATTTGGCGTTCTTGACATACAAAGCGATCAGCCGCAGGCATTTGTTCAGGAAGATATCGAAATCCTTCAAGTCTTAGCTGACCAATTGGCGATTGCGATTGAAAGAATCCAACTGCTCCAGCAAGTTGAGAACCAATTAAAAGAAATCGAACAGGCTTACCAGGAATCCACACGGCAATCCTGGCAGGGTTTTGCTCGAAATGAAAATCGAATCACTGGTTATAAGTTTGATGGCGTGCAATTGCAACCTATTAACTGGGCGACTGAACATGTGGAAGAAAAGACCCAGAAAGACTTAAAGAAAATACCTGAAGCGAAATCAGATGATTCAAAATCCCAAGCCATTCCAGTTCGTTTGCGCGGTCAAACCATAGGTTTTGTGAATGTTCGTCTGCGCGGCGGTAGTGCATCCAGCGAAACAACCGCAATCATTGAACAGATTACCGACCGCCTCGCCTCTGCATTAGAAAATGCGCGCCTCGCCGAAGAAACTCGTCAACGGGCGCAACGCGATGCAATGATCAGCGAAATATCTAACAAGATCAGCACGTACAGCGACATCGATTCGATCATGAGGTCGGCGGTTGAAGAACTTGGACACAGATTGGGTAGTTCCACTGAAGTAACTTTGGAACTTGGCAATGATGGTCAGGAAATACAACATGACTAATGTTAAACAAACAGCCGAACCATCTTTGATGTCAGAGATATTGAACTCTGCCGCCTTTTCAGATCGCTGGCGAGAGAACTTCTTGAACATCGTACTGCGCGTCGCGGTGGTCTTTGGCGCAGTGATGTTCGCATACTCGCTCTTTCAAGGTGACTTCCGTGTTCTTCTGGTTTATGGCTTTATTTTCCTGCTACTAGTGGCAGTTACCTTTGTTCCTGTTTCTTATGCCATTCGCGCTGGAGTTTTCTCTGGATTGATCTTTTTGGTTGGCCTAACCATCCTTGTCTCTTACGGTATATCCGCCGACGCGTCCATGTTTTTGCTCGCGTTTATTGCAATCACCGCTCTACTATTTGACCACCGGCTTGGTTATGGCGCTTTGGCATTAAGTATATTCTCGCTGGCAATTCTCGGATGGTTGGTGCTCAGTGGTCTCTTCAAATTCATTGTAGTACCCGGTACAACTGGCGCAGTCTCCGATTGGATAACGTATGGCTTGGACATGGGTGTTCCCGGGGCAGTAATCGTTTTGGCCGTCTATTTCCTCAAGCGCGAATTCAATACGGTTTTACGCCAAGTCCGGGAAACATTTCAAGCCCTGCAAGTAGAGCAAGCACGGTTGGAAGAGAGAGTGGCTGAACGCACGACCGATTTGGTCAAGGCAAATCAGAAAGCCGACGCGCAGGCCTCGCGATTAAGAACCGTAGCCGAGGTATCACGATCGGCGGCGGCCATCGCGGAGCAAAACCGGCTAATGAATTTGCTGACGAATCTCATCAGCCAGCGACTTGGTTATTACCACATTGGGATTTTTCTTTTGGATGAGCGCCGAGAGTATGCGATGTTGAGGGCGTCAAATAGCAACGGCGGAATGAAAATGCTGGCTAGAGGGCATCGCCTGCAGGTTGGACAGCAAGGTATCGTGGGCTATGTAACTTCTAGCAGCAAACCCCGCATTGCCCTCGATGTTGGAGCGGATGCTGTTTTCTTCAATAACCCCGACCTCCCGACCACACGCTCGGAAATGGCTCTACCGCTCAAAGTCAACGACGTTGTTATAGGCGCTTTGGACATCCAATCGACAGAAGCCAGCGCTTTCACTGAAGAGGATTATTCCGTTCTATCTATCCTAGCAGATCAAGTAGCAATTGCTATTCAAAATGCAAGATCGAACGAAGAAACGAAGCGTGCTTTGCAGGAAGCAGAGATCGCATCCAGCCAATTAACAGGTCGTGTTTGGAAGGATTATACAAGCGAGCGCGATATTAAAGGATATTCTTTCCGAGGGACCAAAGCCGAACCGATCAAGAGCAAACCAAATGACGCAGAAGCAAACGGAATGCTCCACATGCCCATCCGCCTGCGTGGACAAATCATCGGTGACCTAAAACTGAATCGAACCGGTGAAAGAGGGCCTGCCTGGACCGACGATGAATTGGCCATAGTGCAGGCAACAGCAGATCGAGTTCGCGCTGGCTTTGGAAAGCGCACGTCTGCTGGAAGATTTACTCAAGCAGGGCGAATAAAGAGCGCATCATCGGCGAAGTCACCACCAAAATCAGCCAATCCATCAACCTACGAAATGTTTTACAAACTGCAGTGGAAGAATTGGGTCATGTGATCCCCGGCTCAGATGTAATCATTCAATTCGAATCAAGCAACGGTGAAATTGGACAGCAGGAAAAGTAAATCTATGAAAAAATTTTCATTCAAGACTCTTTCTTTTATACGTCCAATCAGCTTCCTTACGAGGTTAACTTTGAGCAACACAATCGTCACATTCCTTGCAGTACGGGAGCTTGGAGCGTTGCCAGAAGTGGCTGAAGTTTCAGTCGTCGTCGGCGAAGTGAAAGAGCATGACCATTTCACAAAACTGAACGGGAGCACTTAGCACGACTTTCATCGAGCAAATCGGAAACTATTCAATATGCAAAACAGCCTTCGAGTACGCCTCACTTTGATCTTTATTGGCCTGGCCATCATCCCGTTAATCGCGGTCGGCGCAATCGTGCTTCAAACTGCCTATACAGCTGTCCAAGCTCAGGCCATCGCTTTACAGAGCCAGGTGGCACAAAATGCTAGCTCCGTGGTCACAGCTTATGTCGCAGGATTGAATCAGTACCTGTTAAGTCTGGCGGATCAAATCAATGGCGAAAGCAAGCCTAGCCGCACGACGTATGGAATCAGTTTAACCGGCGCATTGAATTCTGTGTCCTATGGGAACGATTACGAAGAATTGACCTTGCTGGACCCACAGGGACATGAAGTCGTACGTGCAACGCATCAAGGCCTTGCGCCCGATAACCAGTTATTGGATCATTCGAAGCTGGAAGATTACCTCCAGCCAACCAGCACCCGCCAAGCCTACTATAGCCCGGCCAGTATCGACCCCGCCACGGACCAGTCATACTTCACCTTATCCATGCCTATGTACGAACCAGGCGGCGGACTCACCGCACAATTAAGCGGGGTATTGATTGCCAAGATCAGGCTCTTTCCGCTCGACAGCTTGCTCGCCCATGCACAATCGGGACAGAGCCAAACGCTTTACATAACCGATGCGGATGGAAACGTCATCGCCCACCAGAATCTCGCATTCAATCTTAAGAATGCACACGTTGCCTTGCCATCCAGCGGTGATGTCCAGATCGGCTTGGATCGTACAAATGTGGTCCTCGCCATCAACAAGGTGCAGCTTGGTAGCCAAACATTCAATGTAGTCGCTGAGAAACCAACGTCGGTTGCCCTGTCGCTGGTAACGGATCTTTCTACTTCAGTGATCATCGCAGTGTTGATTGCACTGCTTCTTTCTGCTGCGGTGGGTTTTGGATTTGCTCGTCAGATCGTCTCGCCAATCGAAAAGCTGGCAGCTACAACCAAACTCATTGCCGCAGGCAATCTCTCCCAAACCGTCTCCATCCGAAGCCGCGACGAAATCGGCACGCTCGCCAGCGCTTTCAATACAATGACATTAACGCTGAGAGATTCGATTCAATCTCTCGAACAGCGCGTGAAGGAAAGAACGTTTGCCTTGGAAGAAGCTTCACGAAATACGGACCGGCGCGCCGCTCAATTCGAAGCCATCGCCCTGGTAGTCAAAGCCATCAACTCCGTCCACCAGATGGATGCATTATTACCTCAGGTCACATCCGTGATCAGCGAGCGCTTCGGCTACTATCATGTGGGTATTTTCCTGAACAATGAAAGCGACCAGACTGCGGTGTTAGCCGCCTCCAACAGCGAAGGTGGAAAACATATGCTTGCACGCGGTCACCGATTAAAAATCGGCGAGCAGGGCATCGTGGGAAATGTCGCTGCGACCGGCGCAGTGCGCGTCGCACGCAGTGTCGGTGAAGACGCGGCTTATTTCAATAATCCAGATTTGCCCGAAACCCTTTCCGAGATGGCCCTGCCTTTACGTGTGGGTAATCAAATCGTGGGCGTTTTGGATGTCCAAAGCAAACAGACCGATGCATTCTCTTCAGAAGATATTGGTGTCCTTTCACTTCTGGCAGATGAGGTGAGCCTGGCCATTGACAATACCCGCCTGCTGGAAAGCACGCGCAGGTCACTATCGGAAGCAGAGGCTTTGTATCGGCAATACTTGCGTCAAGCATGGAGCCGTTTGCCGCGCGAGGAACATCTAGTGGGTTATCGCTATACCATCTCTGGTTCGTTGCCGCTCGAAAGTCCCATTGATCTTGATGCCGAAGTCAATCATGGAAATAAAAAGCAAACGGAAACGGATCGCCTTGTTGTCCCGATTAAATTGCGCGGCGAACTGATCGGCAACCTCGTAATTCAAAATCCACAAGGCAAAGAATGGAGTCAGGATCAACTGGATTTTGCGCAGGCTGTAGCAGACCGAGTTGCGCTTTCGGCAGAAAATGCGCGTCTGTTCGACGAGACCAGCCGTCGCGCCGAACGCGAACGGATGGTCTCAGAAATTACATCGAAAATCCGCGGCACAAATAACCCGGAGGAAATGATCAACATTGCTCTTGATGAGTTGCGAAGCGCATTGGGCGCCACTGAGGTCCGAATTAATACCTCAGACTATCTCCGCACCAAAAGATGAAAAAGCCACAAAAATATCCACGGACCAAAAGGCGAGTACAGCACACAATGAACATGGAGCACTAAAATGAGTCACGTTATCGCTATATCAAATGAAAAAGGCGGCGTAGCCAAAACCACCACCACGCTTTCATTGGGTGCGGCTCTCGCGGAAATGGGTCAAAAAGTTTTGGTGGCCGATCTTGACCCGCAAGCAAATCTAACACTAGCATTGGGCGTGGAACCCGGGTCAGCCGTTGTAACCTCGAGTCACATCCTGATCGAATCCGCTCCACTTATGAGCGCTCGCCATGCAACAGAGATCGGAAATTTGGATTTGATCCCCGCGCAAGCCAGCATTGAGAACGCCGAGCAGTTCCTGCCGGTGCGAACCAATTACACACGCGGGCTTAGACGCGCACTGGATAACGCGGCACCACTGCTTTATGATTACGTGCTTTTTGACTGCCCGCCTTTCCTTGGAGCAATTACCATCAATGCCTTGAGCGCGGCCGAGTTATTGATCATTCCAACACAAGCGGAATATTTCTCGGCTTACGCTTTGCGGAACATGATGGGCATGATTCGACGTGTACGCCAGGAAAGCAATCCCGATCTCGGATATCGAATTCTTATCACAATGCTTGATCGGCGCAATCGCACGCATCGCAATATTCAAGAACAGCTTCAAAAGACATTCGGCGACGGTTTATTCAAAACCGTCATCGAAGTGGATACCAAACTACGGGAAAGTCCGATTGCCGGCGAGCCCATTACCCACTACAAACCTTTCGCCCGTGGTTCGCTGCAATATCGTGAATTAGCGCAGGAGCTTATAGAATATGTCGAAGCAAAAAACAAACAAGCGGCTTGAGCATCTATTCCACGATATTACTCCCGAAGAATCGGCGCCTGCGAAGCAGTCCCGCAGACAGTCGGAAAAACGGCCCGACGCGTTAACTCGTGTTCAGGCTCCCGTTCCGACCCGGACTCTAATTGACGCACGACCCGAGCCGGTTTTGCCGCGTCTGGAAGAGCAAATCCCTCCTGTCGCCGCTTCCACAGTTTCAAACAAATCGAGTGCAATGTCGCTTGCCTTTCGCACAGACGAAAAAAACTGGGCCACATTACGCGTGGTAGACGAGACGGAACCACGCCTGCCTGGGCAATGGAAGAACAGATGCTGGTCAAACAAGTCGCCGACCAATTATCACTGGCGCTGGAGAACGCGCGTCTCTTCCAGGAAACCCAGCGAGCCCTTTCAGAAACGGAATCACTTTACCAGGCGAATGCCGAACTGAATACTGCCCAGTCGTTCGATGACATATTTGGCATCCTCCGCAAGCATACTATTCTCAAACGTGCCGCTATAGGGCGCCTTTTGCGATTTGACCGGCCCTGGAATGACCAACAGAAGCCGGAAACCATGCACTTGATCGCCGACTGGCCGGCTGATGAATCCAACTCGGGGCAGCGAGCCGAGTTGTTGCGGGTGAAAGATTTCCCAGCTGTCAATTTTCTGAGTCCGAACGAACCCACCGTCGCCGAAGATACCTCGGCAGACGAACGCCTCGATCCGAACTCGCGGGCTTTGATCGTTGGTCAATTCCGCGCCAAGGGCGCCGTATTTGCGCCCATCACCCTCGGCAAGGATTGGATGGGTTTTCTCGTTGCCTATTATCTTGAGGTGACTCGATTTACCAAAGAAGACCTCCAACACCTTATGTCAGTGGTTCGGCAGGCTTCGATTGCCATAGAGAAAAACCGTCTGTTCGAAGAGGCTCAGCGCCGGGCGCGCGAAATGTTGGCCCTGGCCGAAATCGGCCGTGATGTGTCAGCCTCGCTCGAACTTCAAACAGTGCTGGCTAAGATCGCGGCGCATGCAAAGGAATTGCTGAATTCCAATAGCAGCGCAGTTTATGTGCCCGACCCGGCGGATAGCCAGACCTTTCATGCGATTGTAGCGATTGGCGCGGAAGCTGAGAAGATCAAAGGCAACACGGTCAAATTGGGCGAAGGTATTCTGGGATCGGTGGCGCTCACCAAATCGGGCGAGATCATCAATAACGCCCGAACCGATCGAACGTGCGTTCAGGATTGTCGCCACCTCTCAATTGTCCATCGAGCACATGATGGCCGTTCCCTTGCTGTCAGGCGATAGGGTCACGGGCATCATGGCAGTCTGGAGAATCGGGGAGGGCCTCGATTTCCAAGCAGCAGAATTGGAATTTTTGAACGGGGTTTCGCAACAGGCTGCCATCGCAGTTGAAAATGCCCGTTTGTTTGAGGCAACACGCGAAAGCCAGCGAACAATCGAACGCTCGGAAAGCGAACTGCGCGCCCTGTTCGCGGCCATGAACGATGTCATCATTGTCTACGATAAAGAAGGCAGATACGTCCGAATCGCCCCAACCAATCCGTCGCGCCTATTTCTCCCTCCCGATGACCTGCTTGGACAAAAAGTTGTCGATGTTTTACCCGCCCATACTGCGCAGTCCATTATGACAGCCATAGAACGCGCCTTGGCCACAAATGAGACTGTCAAACTAGAATACTCTCTTGAAATTAACCAGCAGGAATATTGGTTTGAAGGCAATGTTTCAAAACTGAGTGAAGAGCAGGTCTTCTTGGTCGCTCGGGATATTACCGAACGCAAACACGCAGAAGAGGCGCTACAGCGGCGGAACGAATATCTGGCGGCCGCCGCAGAAATTGGTCGCCTTGTCACCTCAACATTGGACTTGAATACAATTTTTATCCGCACCGTCAATTTGGTGCGTGAAAAATTTGGATATTATCACGCCGCCATCTTTGTAGTCGAGGAAACAGGATTCAATGCCATTCTGCGCGAAGCAACCGGTGATGCCGGCGCAGAAATGAAACGTCGTCAACACAGCCTTCCGGTTAACGAGAACTCTGCAGTCGGCAACGCCACCCAAACCGGTGAAGTGGTAGTCATTAACAATACAACTCTAAGTGCAACTCACAGACCGAATCCCCTATTGCCTGCCACACGCGCGGAGGTCGCCATTCCATTGCGCGTTGGCACGCGAATCATTGGAGCCTTGGATATCCAATCCCAAACGGTGGATTCCTTCATCCCTGACGATCTGGCTGTTCTCCAAATCCTCGCTGATCAAGTCGCAATTGCTATTGATAATGCCCGTTCCTATGAATTATCCCAACAGGCTGTCAATGAAATGCGCGAAGTGGATCGCATGAAGAGCATGTTCCTGGCAAATATGAGCCATGAATTGCGCACACCGTTGAACTCCATTATCGGTTTCTCGCGTGTTATCCTTAAAGGTATTGACGGCCCGACAAGTGAATTGCAACAACAAGATTTGACCGCGATCTACAACTCTGGTCAGCACCTGCTCGGCCTCATCAATGATATTCTTGATCTGTCCAAGATCGAAGCCGGTAAGATGGAATTGGCATTCGACGAAGTGAACGTGACCGATTTGATCAACGGCGTGATGTCCACAGTGATTGGATTGGTCAAGGATAAACCCGTCAAACTCATCAAGAACATTCAGGAAAACCTGCCCACCGTCCGCGCAGATGCCATCCGCGTACGTCAAGTCTTGTTGAACCTGCTGTCGAACGCATCCAAGTTTACATCGGAGGGAAGCATTACAGTGGATGCAACGGTTAGTGCTGGACCTGCGGGGCACCCTGAAATTCTCGTCAGTGTAACCGATACCGGTCCGGGCATTGAACCGAAGGATCAGGCAAAACTCTTCCAGCCATTCTCTCAGGTGGACAATTCGTTGACGCGAAGAACTGGCGGTACGGGTCTCGGTCTTTCAATCAGCCAGCAGTTGATCCAGATGCATGGCGGACGAATCGGACTTCACAGCGAAGTAGGAAAAGGCAGTACGTTCTACTTTACCCTGCCCATCTATCGTAGCAAAGAGGAAGTGTCCCTTTCCAACAGCGGAAAGGTGATTCTTGCAATTGACGATGACCCACAAGTCATCTCACTTTACGAGCGGTATCTACAGCCGCAGGGTTATCAAGTTGTTTCGCTTACCAATCCATACCAGGCAATAGAACGGGCAAAGCAGCTTAAACCCTACGCCATCACGCTTGACATCATGATGCCCGGTTATGATGGCTGGTCGGTGTTGAATGATCTTAAAGCAAACGGCGAAACACGCAACATTCCAGTTATCATCTGCTCTATTTTGATGT
>CAWKNE010000007.1:0-8484 GCA_963850945.1 uncultured Chloroflexia bacterium
CTCCTTATAATGAAATTATACATCATGGTTCCGAAATCAGAACCATCATGGTGCGGATTTTCCGAACCGCCGCGGGAAGAATGCAAAACCCAGTCCGCCTAATGCGGCAACAATGCCGATATAAAGGACCGCGTCCTGCCAAAATTGAAGTGGATACAGCCGAATAAGTGTATCTGAATCGGGGAATAGCCACGAGTTGCCTTGAAAGAACAGACCATGAAAACCCGCGAAGAAACTCCAGAACAAGTCGCCGTTTCCGCTGGCGCCGATCGTGGCAATGACGCCGATGGTCAATGCCAGTGCGAGCGTGAGCCATCCGCCTCGCCGCAATCCCTGAATGAAAGTATCCAGCCACGTGCCGCCGCGCCATGCCCAAATCCCAAACAGAATCAAAACCAAAATTACTATATACCATATATGTAAAAAGTTTTGCACCACCACTTTGACATCATGCATGTGACTCAGTTCGGGTTCGGTGAAGAGCGGCGTGCCGTCACTGAATTTCAAATCGCCGAGATACGAAATATCGGCGCTGTTTAGCAGATAATCGATTCCGGACATTCCCCAATGCAAACGGTCTTGCATAGAGAAGCCATAAATATCGGGAGGAAAATACGGCATTCGATATTCGATGTCCGGGAAGAGCGGCGTGAGCAAAACCCGTATGCCCAAGCCAATGAGGATAAAAGGAATGAGAAGTGTGATTAGCCAGGAAATGACAAGGTATAGTTTGTTTTTCATCCGCTTATTGTAAGGCAATTCGTCTTGTTGCGGGATAGTTTGCTTTCCGAAAATATCATCTCCGAAATCTACACTTGAAATTGGTATAAATTCTTGCTATATTGGTAGAGTGGAATATTTGGTCAAGAGGTCACATGAATCAATCGAAATATTCTCTGGGGACGAATCAGCCTAACAAGCTGCAGCGAAGACTGGAAGTCTTGCTCATCATGGCAGTGATTCTCATCCTCACATTGACTGCTTGTGCACCCGCATTGACTCCCACGCCAACCGGAACAATGATCCCAACCGCGCTCGTGCCGACTTCCACATCCACAGAGATACCTGTTACTGCCACGGCAACGTTGACCGTTGCGCAAGAACCGCCTCCATGCACATTCCCATTGGCACAGATAAAGACTGTTGCATCTGCATCAGCGAACTATACCTTTTCTGCACCGCAGGTGGCGTTAACTGCGCCGAAGGGAGATTATTACCATATTTACCAGTGGATACCTGACAACCAACAAATCTTGATAACGGAAGACTTACTCGGTAGTTATGTATATAAAAATAACACAATTCCACAGCAATCTATCAGCCTGTACAACGCTGTAACGGGCGCGTCTAAAGTCTACGCCATCCGCCCCGAAGAATTTCAAGAGTCCCCCGCATGGAATCCGGCATTGAGTGCGGTGGTGTATCCGGCGACAAATTATACGAGTATTGACAAAGCCCATGGCACTGCCCAATTTACTCGTCAACTGTGGCTCAGTTATGGTGATCCAAATGCCGTGCAAAAGCTGGCGGATAATCTATCGCCATTTCCGTTTGGGATTAAACCAGACGGTAGTCAGATGATTTATCGTTCGGGCAATAAAATCTCCGGATTGGATAAATCGTTGAAGAGTATTCCCTCTATCTCGTTCGATCCCACGCAATGGGACTATGCCAAAAACCGTAGGAATAGTTTACCCGTATCTTTCGAGATGGCATGGCAGCCGGGTACATCATTGGTCTTTTTGTATAGCGAGGGCGCCGATCTAGGTGGTGGTTATACGTTCATCTTGAATGCGGATACTGGGCGAGTTTGCGAATTGAACCTGGGGGGATGGGCCGAGTTTGCACATTGGAGTTCAGATGGTCGCTATCTGGCATTCGTCAGATCAACAATGTATACATTTCCCTTCTATACCGCAGATTTGACTGTGTTGGATTCAGTAACGGGAAAATTAGAAGTGTTGAGTGCCATACCCCAACAGATTGAGGGGGACCATCTTGTAGATGATTTTGCTTGGGCGCCGGATAATCGTCATCTATTAGCCATTGGGGAGATTTACACATCGCCGAACGCTCCAGAACAATTTGGACTGTATCTTGTTGATTTTGTGTTGGATCAGGGCAATAATATTACGCCGGCGTATAAGTTTTATACATCACTGCCGCAAAGTATAGCATGGTCTCCAGACGGTTCGAAAGTAGCGGTGCTTTGCCCTGCAACAGGTGTCAACCGAATTTGCTTGATCTCCGTTCAGCAGGGAATTGGGCAATAAATCCGGGTGAAACGCAATAATGTTTTATTGTTGCAATCCGCTCAGTCCTCCGCTCAAGGTGAAGCGGACAACCATGTCATCCACGATCCATTCGATGGGGGCGCGGTTGTCGGTGAAGACTTGCGTCGTTGTGTAACCGGGCTTCATATTTGTAAATGTGGTTTGCATGGCTGATAGCAATAATGGGCTGATGTCCGTGCGATGTGAAAAAGATGAAAGATTGGCGGTAAAGTTATCCGCCGTGGTGGGTTGCTTTGTTGCAAAGATCATGGTATTGAGCGTGCCCGGAATGTCCATGATGTGAATCGAAGGGAAGACCGTTGCCATGGTGGTTGCGAGTCCATTGATGAGTTTGCGGTCGCCCGGCACACTGCCGACATTGATCGCGACCACGCCGTTCTCCGTCAAATGATCGTAACAGATTTGATAAAATTCCTGCGTGGTCATGTGCGGTGGAATATACGGCGGGCGATAGGCGTCCACCGCGATGAGATCATATTGATTTTTGCTTTCTTCCAAATTCCAGCGTCCATCGCCGATGATAATATTTAAGTTCGGAAGATTCTCATCGAAATATTTTTTACCGACCTCGATGATCTTCGGGTCGAGTTCATAACCGTCAATCGGAATCGGACCAAATTCTGCGGTTGCCATCCGAGCCGCCGTCCCAGCCGCCAAGCCGACAATTGCGATTCGATGAACTTGATTCGGCGAAAAGTTTGCATTGAAAAAGGGCGCGACCAAAAATTGCGCCCACGGTCCGCCATAATTCAATGTGCTTGGACTGTAAATGGAGTGAACGCCTTCTCCATCGTTTAATCGTAAAAGTGTATAGCCATTGACCTGTTGCACCTGAATATAGTTATATGCTGACTCGGTTTCGTAAACTTGTCCTGTTGAATCTTTCAGATTTTGGCTATTTGAAATGATTGCGATGGCAATCAATAAAACCGGCATCCATAAATGTTGGATCATTGATTTGATGCTGGCGTATTTGCCTAATCCAATCAAAGCCACAAGCAACAAGACGAGACTGAATGATAAGAAGGTCAAACGCGTGCCGATGGTGGGGATGGTAACGAGTACTGGCAAAAATGTGCCAACGAATGAACCGAGCGTGGATATGCCGTAGATCGCGCCGGAGGTTGTGCCCGCGCTCTTTGGATCATCCACGCTCAAGCGGATCGCGAAAGGTGAGATCATGCCGAGCAATGTTACGGGAACGCAAAACAGAATCAAAACGCCGACAAACGAACCGAGCAATACAGCGACATCGAGCCCCTCAAAGGCCTTTGCCGCGAATCTTAAAACCGGCGTTGCAATATAAGGCACAACTCCGAGCGTGAAAGCGCCCCAAGCCAGGACTCGATACATCGTTGCCGCGTCCGGCCAACGGTCTGCCCAACGACCGCCGATGAAATAGCCAGCCGTCAGATAAATCAAAATGAGTCCGATGATGCTGGCCCATACTAAATTGCTTGTCCCAAAAATGTTGCCGATCAATCGCGAGGCAGCTAACTCTGCGGCCAGAGTTGTCATGCCGGAAACAAAAACCGTGAAGTATAAATATTTTTTCATTGATGTTATTATACCTGTTGGTTAATCATTTTCCGCTTGACGGAAAACATCCATGCGGCTAAAATACAGCCCGCTTTACAAAAATTCATTCTAAAGAGCGAAGGTAATCCTGTGAGGCAGGGTGAGAGGCGCTCGAGGAGATACAATGGAGAAAGTTGTATTAAAGGCATCCCAGCGCGACATAAGAGGGCAAGCAAGTGAAGGCTTTGCGCCGCGAAGGCAAACTGCCGGCAGTGATCTATGGTCGCCACACGGAGCCGGTCAAGGTTTCGTTGGATGCGCATAGCGCCAATTTGGCTTTGAGCAAAGTTGGTTCGTCCACTTTGGTAACCATTGATGTGGATGGAAAAGAGTATCCTGCTCTGGTGCGCGAACGACAGCGCAACTATATCAAGGGCGGGTTGATCCACGTGGACTTCTTAGCCGTATCATTAACTGAGAAGTTGCACGCTGAAGTCCGCATCGAATTGACCGGCACTTCACTGGCCGTTAAAGATTTCAATGCCGTGCTGGTGACCGGCTTGCACTCGCTTTCGGTGGAATGTTTGCCTGCAGATTTGCCCGAACATATTACGGTGGATATTTCGCCGCTTGCGAAAGTTGGTGATAGCATCCATGTTCGCGATGTTTCATTGGGCGATAAAGTTCGAATCATGGATGATCCGGACGATATGATAGTCAACGCAACATACGCCAAGATCGAAGTCGAAGAAGCGCCTGTCGTGGCTGAAGGCGCGGTTGCGGTTGAAGCAGAAGCAGCAGAGCCAGAACTCTCCGTGGAACGTGGTAAGAAGGAAGAGGAAGTTCCTGAAGAGGGCGCAAAGGCCGAGAAAGCCGAGAAGAAGAAATAAATCTCGATCAAGCGAACTCCCCGTCAAACTGGCGGGGAGTTTTTGTTTCATTTTATGTTGTTACGAGCCTGCACTGTTTTCTTTCAATGTGGCAATTATTCTAAGTAAGAGATTGTTTCTCGAAGACTCGCAACGATTTACAAATCCAATACATTCAGAAAATCAATGGTCATCCTTGCTGTTGCGCCCCATAATAATTCGCCATCGTATGGATGATATACGATCAGCGAGCGATTCCTTCCGGGCATGGTGAATTCCCAGCGATTTGTTTTTTGGGCGAGCCAATTCAGCGGGATGGTGAACACGCGCTCCACCTCATCTTTTCCGAGATGCAGGACGGTCGGCCACTCGATAATTCCAACCACCGGCGTGACGCGGAAACTCGTAATAGTGATCATGTTTGTTATCCGCCCCAGCACGCGGACTTTCTGTGGGTCAATTCCAATCTCTTCGTTTGCTTCGCGTAAAGCGGTTTCTTCCGGAGTCGTTTCGTTTTCATCGCAGCCGCCGCCGGGAAACGAAACCTGTCCCTTGTGACTCTCTACTTTATCGGTGCGGCGCGTAAAGAGCAAATGCCATTCATCATCTTGCTGAAGCAAAGGAATTAACACCGCCGCGCATTTTAAACGCGTTTCACTGGTCAAATCAATTTCGGCGTAACCATCCGATGATGGGTCAGCGGCTTCTACAGCCTCGCGTAATTTTGTTCTGATAAATTCCTCGGTGGGGGAAATCGTCATTCTTCTTTCTCTTCAAATCCTGCGCCGATCTCTTCGACCAATTCTGCTCCTCTTTTATCCTGCGAAGGTTCGATTCTTCGACCAAAAACCAAAAAGCCAGTGTGTGCTACCATCCGATCTGTTGGACGCAAGCGAGTTGGTTCCGGTTTGTAATAACGGACTAGCACCTCACAGACTTCGATAAATGCAAATCGTTCGCGCCGTAATGCAATAAGTAATTGTTCCACTTGATTGACCGTTGGGATCAGACTGCAAAAGAATCCGCCGGGCTTGAGGGCGGCGCGAACCTGCGAAATGTAATCGTACGGATTTCGGCACATCGAGGAAGAAGGCGTCGGCATCCGTTTCGTCCAAGCCTTCGGCGATGTCGCGGAATTTGAAATCAACGCGCGAGGCAAGCCCAACGCGTTCGAGATTCTTGCGGGCCAGATTTTGCATATCCGGACGGACTTCATAAGAAATCACTTGCCCCTCAGAGCTGACGTTATACGCCAAGGCAATCGTCATCGAACCGGAACCCGTTCCCGCTTCGATGACTTTTTTTCCGGGTCCAATGCCCATCGTCACAAGAATAAAGCCAATATCTTTTGGATAAAGAATTTGTGTGTTGCGCGGTAAGTCGTTTAGTAAATCTGCAAGTGAAGGTTGAAGCAAAAAGAATGGCGAACCCATGTGGCTGAAGACTTGCGTTCCCCACGGTTTGCCGATCAAATCATCATGTTGCACGATGCCGCGATGAGTTTCGAGTCTTGTGCCTTCTTTGAGTGTGATGATAAAGTTCTTGTGCCGCAAACCAACCAATTGAGCAATATCACCAGCGCGCGCATTGGAGGAAGTAACATTGAATGACATGGGTCTATTTTACTCCTTCAATGTTTTTGTTCTCAGCAATGTCAGAGAGAGGCAGAGGATGGTTTGTGTCACGCAGCCGCCAATTGATAATTCCTAAAGCAAACGGCACCATAATTGTAATGATGATTAGGATTGATGTGCCAAAAATTATCAGCGCAATCCCTGCAATGTTTTGCGATTGAGTGCCCAGAGTCATGCGCACTGAACCGATCACGATTAGGACTACACACGCATTCCATAGACCATGTAAAAACATGGCTAGCGCGTACATGCCCATCAAACGTCCAGGGCGTTTGTTTGTGCGGAACGATGCAATGCCCCAGCCTGTCAAACTCGCGGCGACAATGTGCATCATGGTGCTTCCGCCGCGCACGAATAGCGTGGTCGCCCAACTCGAATCCGGTTGAACTGATGCAAGCAGGCTTTCTACTAATCCAAAGCCGGTGCCGCTCAATGCACCGATAACAAATCCCTGCGCTGGTGATGAAATGTGATCGAAGACCGCCCAAACGGTCAATGATTTCGCAGTTTCTTCCACCAACGGCGCGATGACAGAAAAGAATAGCAGCGCCAGAAAAACGACCACGGGGTTAAGTAAATATGGGCTGAATAGCATCAAAATATCATCGGAGGTGGATGCGCTGTTGATTTGATTGATTATCGTATTGAACACAACTCTCAATTCCGGATGGAATGCCCAATAAACGCCAACCCCGATTAACAATAAAACAGCCAATATCAACTCGATGAACGCAGCGAGCGATGGACCCAGTATCATGCCGCTTCCCAAAGCACCCCATGTGCGTTGTTTTGAACCGGTGTTAATTCCTCCGATAGCCAATCGCGCAAAGAAATAGACTGGCAGACCAATGGATAAGATATAAAAGGGAGGTGTGATCCAGCGAAGACCATTGTTTCCATAAAGGATTTGAGTGAGCGCGGTTATGCCCAGCCAAACAGATGCTATAAGAAAACCCTCTCTAACATTCATTGGCTTGATTGTGTCCGCAGTCACCTCTTCGCCAAACAATCGTTGGATGCTGTAATATGCGGCAGGAATCAACAGCGCGCCGATAAGGAGAAACGCGCTGGCAAGCAGAAATCCGTCAATGAGCGGATGGTTTTGTTGATCGGCTCTCAGTGTCAGCGCGGCTTGGTATACCACCACGATGACCGCCATTGCAACTGCCATTATCGCACCGCCTGTGCCGGCAATAGCAAGTAGGATCAAACGCCAGTCTCTACCCGCTTTCGATTCCACTATTGCTCCTCGATGGTAACGCTTAAGATTTTATCGCCCGGCGGCAAATCTCCCGGCTGCGATGGATCACGCGGCGTCAGGCTTTCAACCACATCCATGCCTTTGATGACTTGACCAAAAATTGTATAACTACCATCCAGGGTTGGCTCAGGCGCGTACGTGATAAAGAATTGACTGCCATTGGTATCGGGTCCAGAATTTGCCATGCCTACCACGCCTGGTTTATCATACTTTAAATCTGAGACTTCATTTTTGAAAAAGTAACCTGGTCCACCTTGACCGGTTCCGCTTGGATCGCCAGCCTGCGCTACAAAACCGGGGATGACGCGATGAAACATCACGCCATTGAACCAACCCTGATTTGCCAGGAACACAAAGGAGTTCACAGCCAATGGCGCCTTATCTGCATATAGCTGGATCACAATTTCGCCTTTTTCCGTATGTAATGTAGCGATGTATTGCTTCGAAGGATCAATGCTGAAAGATGGACAATACTTGAATTGTTGCGAGCCCAATGCGATCAAACTCACCACACCATTCACGCTATTGTAATCAAGGATGGCGGCCTGTTGCAAACCGCCATTGATGAAAACAACGGGGATGGAACCAATGCCTAATTGAACCGCCGAATCATGCATTGACTTTGCGCGGGCTTCCGTTTCGGAGCTTTGATAATCCGCCTCAAACTTGGCTCCGTCAAGTCCCAACCCGGTAGCCTGACTTTTTATCCATGAATTGAATTGGTCAACAGTCATGTTCGCCCAATCATTATATTTTGAATGTAAAAGATTGCGCATTTCCCAGAACTTGTCTTGGTCGCCTGCGGCTAATACAGCTTGAGTTGAAATCTGCGATTTATCCAAAACTCCGATAGCTGGCAATGGACGATAAACTACCCGTAAATCATTGGGATGATTCTGTTGCAATTG
>CAWKNE010000008.1:0-387206 GCA_963850945.1 uncultured Chloroflexia bacterium
TGAACCAGCGGCATACACGTATAGAGAAGTAAGAGGCGGCACACCCTCGGGAAGTTGGATTTGGATTTCCGTTACCTGGGTCTCAATCATTTTATTCACCTGTATCTATATTAATGGCATCCTCGGATAAAGTAATAAATGCGTCTTCGCCCCTAAGTACCCGATAGCAATCCATCGGGTTACGGGTATTATAGTTTTGATCTCCATTGGCGTATACGGCACCACCTGGACAACCGCCCGTACAAAAACCCTGATAGGCGCAGTCTTGACAGGTCTCAAGCGAACTAAGCGGAATTTCCCGCCGCTGGCGCAAAGCAATCATGATTGGATGATTCAGCCATACTTCCTGCAAGCTAACAACGCCAATCGTCCCTAAATGCAATGTACCCAAAACATGGCAAGGAACAATTGTGCCATCGTGCAATATAGACAGTTGGCTAAACACCCCACCACAAGATGATAAGGTGCCGCGGCCGGGCCGTGAAACTTGCCCATTCGCCAGCATTTCATCCATCGTCTTCAACTCACGCGCCAAAATCAAAGGACCGGCTGAAGCGCTGATGCGATTATCGTATTGATCGGCCAGGCGCGTCAACACTTCCATGGCCTTCTTACGCTGCACCGGGGTGAGAATGATGTTTCCCTCTGTGCGGTCTGTCGCGCCGCAAGCATAAGCCTCATTAGTAGTAAAACTGGAAAGACCCACTTCGTCCAGCAACAAACGCGCCACATTTTCAAGATCATCCACGTTATGGCGATTAACCGTGACGCGCACTGTGACCGGATATCCAGTTTCTTTAAGTGATTTCAGCCCACGCATGGCACGCCTAAAACTCTTTGGGCGGCTGAGATTTTGCACCTCGGCTCTGGAACCATCCACGGAAACCTGGATCGAATCCAAACGCTGGCGGCGTTTGCCGACTTCGAACTCTTTCAGCGTTCCTTCGGTGATCATCGTGCCATTGCTGAGCAGGCTGTAGCGCATGTGATTGGCGATGATGCCATCGATCAACTCGAATAGATCGGGACACGTAAAGACCTCACCACCAGTCAGAGTGACAGTCATCACACCCAGCCGGCCCAACTCATCGAAGAAAGACAGCCAGCGTTCGGTGGGCAGATCCGTGCGCGCCACCATTTCGTCGGCATAAAAGCAGTACTTGCAAGCCAGATTACATTTACCGGTAATCGCGATATCTACGTGCTTCGGTGAAGACATTACCTTTAAATCACCCATGTCCATTATCCTGTGGTTTCCACAGTGCCGATAAACCCGCTGGCCAACAGGCTATCCACAAATTCCTGGACATCCTGAGCGACCTGCCCTGATGGAACTTCGTCAAATTCCTTTTGGACTTCAGATACGATCTCGTCCAGGGTATGCGCCACGCCACACTGCTGCCAGATGAACAGGCCGGTGGTGTTGATGACTTTGACTTGATTGGTATCGGGATTGAAAAGCAATGCACCCTCGTCCGGTATCCTCTTCACGTAAAACCACATCCGGGTTTCGCAAAAATCGAGCTGCTATAGCAGTTGTCATATTCGCACTCTCCTAAAGATCGGGTTGAAGTTCAAATAGAATTAGATTAATTTATTATATAGCAAATTTCACACTTTAAAAAGAATTTGTGTCACAAATATATTATGAGTAATATCATATTTCTTGACATATTTACTTGAACCTAAAGTATCAACGCTTCCAGTATCGGGGTATGCCGCTGGCTTTTTTATAAGTGAACACAAACTTCATTTTAGGAAAAAGAAGGTTATGGCGTAAATGAGCCAACAGACCAGACACTCGGTCCATTTGCTCCGTTGACCCGCACGCGCCAGTAGTAAGGGGTTATTCCAGTCGGCAGATTGGCAGGTGGTGTGAAGGTTGTCGTGGCGACACCGCTTAGAGTCTTGTTGACGACGAGAGCCGTGAAGGTACTGTTCTTGGATACCTGAATCGTATAGCCCGTCACGCCGCCTGCGTTGGGATTACTCCAACTGAAGGTCGGACGCAACCCAACTCCCGTTGCGTCGTTTCCTGGTGATACCAAGGTCGGCGGTAGAAGTGCAGTGCGAAGGGTACGCACAGCTGACCAAGCCGAGTATTGACCACTGGTGTTAAAGGAACGCACGCGCCAAAAGAACTTCGTGTTGGGAGGCAGGTTGGATGCAGGAGTGTAACTTGATGCAGTAATGTCACCGGCCGCTGTGACACCATCCACTACGATGGACGAGAAGGTTGAATTCGTGGCAATCTGAATTTCGTAGTGATCAAAAGCGGTCCAGGCTGGGATGGCGGAATTGGTCCAATCGAACCAGGGAGTGTAATTGGTTGTAAGAGCGTTATTGGCTGGAGCCAGCAACTTGGTCACGGTGGGCGATGTCGTGATTATGAACGAAAGTGGTGCTGACCAGGCGCCATAGGCACTGCCGATCTTGGCACGCACGCGCCAGTACAACTGAATTTCAGTCGGCAGGTTGGCGGTTGGCGTGTAGGTGGAAGGAGTGACTGTCTTGTTCACCACCAGGCTGGAGAATGTATTATTCTTTGAGACTTGGATATTGTAGCTCGCTGCACCAGGTGTATCCGGCCAGTCGAAGACAGGACGCAGGGAAGTAAGGATTGCCCCATTGGCAGGGGCGAAGGAAGAAGTGAAGTTGGCGGTGACGGAAACATTTGCGGTGACGTTGGTATCCGTTCGGGGATTAGCTGTTGAGCCATCGCTCCAGTTGACGAAGTGATAGCCCGCATTCGGCACTCCGGTGACTGCCGTTCCAGTCGCACCATAGTTCACGGTCTGCGAAGGAGTGCCAGTGATCGAACCGTTGGAGCCAGCCGTGTAGCTCAGAGTGTAGCTGTTGATGGCGAAGTTCGCCGTAACAGAAAGATCTGCGGCAACTCCGGTGTCTGTTCTCGAAGCGGTCAGGAGGCCATCGCTCCAGCTGACGAAATGATAACCGGCATCCGGCATCGCGGTGACTGCCGTGCCATTCGCACCATAGTTCACAGTCTGCGGCGTGGTGCCGCTAATCGAACCATTGGCACCAGCCGTGTAGGTTAGGGTGTAGGTATTGATGGCAAAGTTGGCCGTGACGGAAATGTTTGCAGTAACATCAGTATCGGTTCTGGAAGCGGTCAGGATGCCATCACTCCAACTTACGAAGTGATAGCCTGTGCTTGGTACGGCCGTGACTGCGGTTCCATCTGAACCGTAGTTCACAGTTTGAGATGCTGTGCCACTGATCGTGCCACCATCCCCAGCGTTGTAATTCAATGTGTAGGTATTCAGTGTGGCGCTGAAATCCTGACCGGTCAGATCGGCGATAACAGGAGTAGTGCTGTAATCAAGATCGGTGGGCGAGAAAGTATAGCCCGTCAATGCAGGCGTAATAGTTCCGTTCCAATTGTAAGATACCGCAAAGGAATAGCTGCCATCGGAAGCGGACGTGGCAGTCTTGGCAGAGCCATCGGTATAACTCAACGTTGCCCCAGCCACCCCGGCGTTACCGGAGATGGTGTAGGTGATAGCTGAACCTGTGTAATTTTGAGTAGTCTGATTCGCCACGACATTTGTGTAGGATAGATTAGTCGGAGAGAAGGTATACCCCGCCAGAGCAGGTGTGACCGTGCCTGACCAGCCGCTATTGACCCAATCATTGTAAAAACCATTGTCATCGGTAACGGGAACATGTGGCAGACCACCCATCGTAACATTGCCAATCCCTATTCCATCTGCGGTTTGCACGAACCCCGAGATGATGCGCCAGTTAGAAGCAGCATTTACTGCTGCACCTGCATCTAAAATACCGCTTCCGCAAATGGATAGATTGCATGTACTGCTTTCTGGAAAGGCTTGAGCGGAATATTGAAGCTCTTGCAACACTTGCCGCGGGCGTCAGGCTGGGATTAACCGATAGCATCAATGAAACGACACCGCTGACTTGCGGGGTAGCCATGCTGGTTCCCTGATCATAAACATAAGTATCGGCAACAGGATAGGTCAGACCTGTGTTCGAGATCGTGAGAATACCGTTCGGGTCGTTTAAGTAATCCATCGATCCACCTGGCGCGCTGATCTCAACGGTGGAACCATAACTACTGTAGTATGCAAGCGAGCCATTGTTATCGGTGGCCGCCACACTAATCACGCCATTGCAGTTCCCTGGCTCAATGCCGCTCGCATCCGAGCTGCTGTTTCCGGCAGCGACCACAATGTCTGCTCCAACCGCCGTTATGTCATCGATCGCACTTTGGAAGGTTGGGTCACAGGCGCCTGATCCTCCCAAACTCAAATTTAGCACTCTGGCTGGATAGGGATTGGATGGCACGCCCGGAACCGGTAAACCGGCAGCCCAGCGCATCCCATCCACGACATCTGAAATAGTTCCTCCGCATGGTCCCAGGACGCGAACAGGCAAAATTCCCGAAACCCAATTAATTCCAGCCATATACAGCGAGTTGTTGTCTGATGCACCAATAATTCCGGCTGTCTCAGTGCCATGCCAGGAACTGGGTCCAGCGGGTGAACCGAGGTAACATTCATTCGCCGTGACCCAATCCCCAGGGTCGCTTGCATCGCTGTCGTTGTCAACGAAATCATAACCCGGGACGGTACGCCCGATGAGGTCAGCATGATTTGTAATCCCTGTATCAATATCTGCCACAACGATATTACTTGATCCGGTCGTGATGTCCCAAGCCGCTGGAGCGTTGATGCCCCATGTGCCGAAGAGATTCCATTGGTTCGTATACAGGGGGTCATTGGGAGTGAACATCGGGAGGACAATTTGATCTGGCTCCGCATATTCGACTTCCGGCAACGTCATCAACTTTTTGGCAATGGCCTGGACCTGCTTAAGGGGGAGCCGTTTAGGAAGGCGAATCACATTTGCAGCCCCTGACATTGCCCGCAAATAGGTCAAGGTCACTCCAGCCGTATTATTCAGGCGTTGCGCCAACAAGGCATCCTTCGGCGAAGCCTTTGCCGTGGAGCCAGTTTTATACTTGATGATGATACGATCCGTAGGAATTGCCTGATCAGATAATCTTTGTGCGGTCGCCAGCGCTGGCACCGCCGGCGCAAAGAAACCAACAGGATCAATACGGAACAAACAAGGGCGAATTTCACGAGCGTACTATGCATGGCCGTCTCCTTGAAAAATAGAAGGCAATTGAATATCCCTGTTTATTAAACCCGAGCGAGCAAAGTGACCGCACGAATTAAATCTTTGAAAATTCCCCACCATCGCAAAAGGTAATAAACCGGCAGCTTCCATGAAGTCTTCAATTGGTATCGCCAGCGCATGTAAGCGGGCGCAGGGGCAATCAACGCCAAAATCAATCGAAATCGAACGCCCCCTTTTAATGCCATAAGTTCGTGTACTTCATCGATAAGCTTTGTTTCTGTTTTTTTTAGCAATTCCAAATTCTTATGCGTATCTGATTGCTCCGATAGTTTTCTATAAACGAAGTCAGGAATCAGTGTATTAAAATAGGAATGCGTTTGTGAAAGAGCCTCACAAAGAACCGCTTCCCAGTGGAATTCCATTGCCTGATCAATCAGTAAATCCCAGTCCATGCGCTCCGCATACACACCGAGCAAACGATCCAGATCGTAAAACCAAAGCAATGGCACACTTCGATCACCGTGTTGTAAGATTGCATGAGATGCCGAATGGAGCAATTGTGCGATTGGAGTCAACATGCCAAGATGCTGAAACCGAAACTTTTGCATCAATGAACCCGGGAAAGGATTAACATTAAACGATTTTATCTTGATTCCAAAACCAGTCGGTACGAACCGCATATCTATAAATTTGGTTGGCAACTAAATTCTTATGTAAATCAAGAAAAAGAAATTGGCCATCCATTTTGCCAAGAGTAATTTCCTGGTTAAATAATTCTCTTTCGCCAATAAAAATCTCCGGCCTCTGCTGAATCCGTTCATAGCCGCAAGATGTCGCAATTTGAACCGCCTGTGATATTTTAACAGCCGGAATCAATAAATCCATATCCTGCATCGGGCGCAGGCCAATATCCGGATAAATCGTCAAGGCAAAGCAGACCCCTTTCAAAACCACCACTGGAATATCGGCTTGATGGAATAAGCGCGCAAGAACTTCGAGTTCCTTGAATATCTTCTGATTGTGCATCCAGGTACTGGAATACATGGCACGCAGTAAATTTCGCGCCAACTCTGGAAGAGAGGAAAATTTTCCAGACTTAGAAAGGCTCCAGTATACGAGCGGTCCCACCCCCTCTTCCTCCGCTTTATTAGCCAGTAAATGCCAGTCCTCTGGTGAAAAAGTATCCCAATCCAGCTCCTGCAACCGCCCGGAAATGATCAGGCTGAGAGTGGAATTATCTATGCGGGGTTGCACGTGGTGTGTGATTCTCCATATCCCACAAGGAAAAGCCGTTTATTCCAAACTACGCGCCAGAAGGCAAATTTCCTGAAAGCCTTTATCCACCAAGCGGCATACTTCATGGGCAATATCCGAGAAAGTGTCGCCCGCTAGCTCATCAGGTTCGGGCACATCGTAAGCCACTCCCTCAGCTACTTTTGACAAAAGAAAGACCTTATCCTTAAATTGCGGAAATTCGACCCCCAAAGCCTCGCGCTCGATGCCCTTCCATTGCCAGAATCAAGTGATATCTGTTGAGCAATTCGCGATCAATGCAAATTGCCTTGTGGGCATCCAGATCGAGGCCTAGCTGATCCGCCATCCATTTTGAGGAAGGGACCACACCGAGTCCAGGCTCGGCCCAAGTGCCCGCACTGCCCACCGACCAGGCTTGCGCAGGAACCTCCTTCTGCAAACGACGCGAAAACCAGGCGGCAGCAATGGGTGAACGAAAGCGATTGGCAGTGCACACAAATAACACAGAGGGCATTTGCACAACATCCATTAGAATATGGAGCTATTGTTGGCTGCCATTCCCATTATGACTGTTTTTCACAATGTTTCGAGGCGCACAACAATGACCTAGAAAGGCAACGATTTCGTAATCATGAACCGAGTCCGCTATCCATCTTTATTGTAGGGCGGCTGTCCGTACGGAACCAAGACCCAATCCCCGCTCTGTAAATTTTCCCCTACGCTGATGGCATTATAATATTCCAGGCCACTTGGATTAACACCCAATACCTGCGCCAGCGCTTCAACGGTAACGCTCACTTCTTGCACTTGATAAACATCAAAACTTGGCAAACTGGAAACATCGGTGAACCCATCCGGAATAACCACCAGCATGCCGCTCCGCACGGGTGTTTTCAGGTTATGGTTCACAGCCAGAATGGCTCCCGTGCTGGTACCATACTGGTACGCATACTGGTTCAAACTTTCGCCTCCCGTTACTTGATGGATTATGAATTTATAATCCGTGCCGATTACCATATCCAGTTGATGTTTAGAGGGGGGAACGGTGGCCGTAGGCGTCCAAGTGGGCGTCCATGTCAAAGTAGGACTGGGGGTAGATGTATAGGTTGAAGTTGAAGTAGCAGTGAAGGTCGGCGTCGGCGTCGGAGTCCATGTGGAAGTGGGAGTCCATGTAAATGTAGGAGTGATCGTTAGCGTTGGAGTCCATGTGGAAGTGGGAGTTGGTAGCGTGCCAGTCACAGACGCTGTGAAAGTGAACGTCGGCGAGGGGATCAGGGAGGCGGTAGCCGTTGGCAGAGGTGTATCCGTTGAGGTAGGAAAAGGTGTCAGGGAGGCGGTTGGAGTTGCGGTTCCAAATGCCAAAGGCGTAAAGGAACCTCTGGTCAGAAAGCCCCACGCTAACACAGCCACAATCCCCAAGGATATCAAAGCAAGCGCCAAGTTTCTACCCAGATAGTTTTTACTATTTGCGCGATTACCAGGCGCGCGCAGATGCTTTGGCAAGGGACCGGTCTGCTGACTCAAAAACACCGGGCAATTGCGATAATTTTCATTCAGACAGAACTCGACCTGGTGTTTCAGTGTGGGGGCAGCAAGGGGCCGACTGCGATGACAATTATTCCAAACGGAAGGAAAGCCCAATGAAGTATCTGCATCATCCACCAACCCCAGGAATGGACAGCTACGGTTTATATTATTTGCATTGCTCATGAAATTCCATTCTCTACCGCATGTAATCCAGAATCATTTGCCTGACCGATTTTCACGACCCAACACCTTACTGAGTCAAGACTCTTGATGAGATTTCTCTTGCACTACCGCCCCATGAACCACCTCAGAATCAGCCTCTTCCTCAGTCCCGTTGAGATACTGATTATTGTGGGAGTAGTACCGCGTGTAGTAATATTGGTACCCTCCATAGTAATACCCCTGCGAAGGAATCCGGTTGAAGACCACCCCCGCCAAGTGTGCCCCCGCTCGCAACAGTTGTTCACGCATGGCGCGCGCAGCGTCAGTGTGGGTCTTGCCCGGTTGCACCACCAGCAGAACACGATCCACTTTGGAGGCCAAAACCTGGGCATCAGCGACCACAGAGGGCGGACTATCGATAATCACCACATCCGCCCGGCTGGCAATCTCATCCAAGATATGATCCATTTTATGGGAGCCGAGCAGTTCGGCTGGGTTGGGCGGAAGAGTGCCACTAGTAATCACCAGAAATGATGTGGAATTGGTGTCAGCACACTGGTGGGCGACTGCTTCAACCTCCACCATGCTATCGCGAAATAAATCGGTGAGCCCAATGCGGTTCTGGAAGCCGAAGAAGCGGTGAACACGCGGCCGACGGAGAATCTGCGTCCAATAACAAGACGCGCTTGCCACCCTGGGCGAAGATGGCGGCCAAGTTGGTGGCGATAGTCGTCTTGCCATCCCCGGACTTAGCGCCGGTCACCAGGATTGTCCGCAGAGGTTGGTCCACGGCTGCAAACTCCAAATTGGTGCGGAGCGAACGGAAAGCCTCGGAGACGGGTGAACGCGGCTGACGTGAAACATACACCTCCTCATCATGCTTGCCATTCGACTGCATCTCTGCAATATAACCGATCAATGGCAAGCCCAAAACGCGGTCAACGTCCTCAGGGACCTTTATCGTATTATCCACGTACTCGATCAGGAAAATAATCCCGGCAGCCAGCATTAATCCAACGACACCGGCCAGCCCGGCACTCTGCAAAGGCCGCGGACTAATGGGTCCACTTGGCGGAAAAGCCGTTTGTACCTGGCTGACACTCTCGGCATTTTGCAAGCGCTGCAAACGGATTGTCTCGCTGGTATTGAGCAAGTTCTGATAGATCTCCTGATACATGGAGAGCGTTGACTGCAAACGGGTGGTCGTGGTGTTGGTACTATTTGATAAATTTCCCGAATTACCTAACACCATCAAGTTTGAATAAACCTGCTGATATAAAGTTAATAAAGGTCTCAGTTGATCGAGCTGCGCCTGCAATCCGGCAAGTTTGGCCTTATTCGCAAATGAATAGGCGGGGGTCATCTGTGCAATTTGCTGTTGCAATTGCGTGGCCTGAGCTTGCAAAGGATCCAATTGGGCTTTCACCTGGGCAAGCTGTTGACCCACGCTAGTAGTGGAAAGGTTATCAAGATCCGATTGAGTCTGAGCCATTTGAGCCTGCACCTGCTGGATCTGGGTTTGGATGCTTTCATCTAAAGTGTCATAGCGGCCAGCTTGCAGGTTGTCATTTTGTTTGATCAAAGCCGCCGCCACGGCGTTGGCAATATCCGCAACACGCTTAGGATCGGTATCCGTAACGGTGATACTGATAATGTCTGTGTCGCTTACCTGCGCAGTTTGGATCTGTCTAGGAGAGACAGGAAAGTTCACAGTTTGAGAGACCGAATCATAGATAGATGAAGATTTAAGCAATTCAAGATAGGTATCAATCAATTGTTGATCAGTGGTATAGTAATAACTGGAACTAGGATCCGCAGCCACCTGCAAGGAAGCATGCGAAACAAGGACACGCGCATTGGCTTGATAGATGGGTGTTTGGAGTTTGGCAACACCATAGCCACTCACAGTTCCCAATGCCAAGCCAAGGATCAATAACCAGGCCCAACGCCAAGCAATGGAGATATATCGATTGATTTCCATTAACGAATAACTCCTTGTAAACAATTTATGCCCTTATATCCGTCACTGCGTATCTTCAAGGAGCAATCTCATGTTTTGCAGTATCTTGAAAAGTCGCGAGGGGATTGCCGCGCCGCTGGAAAGACGCTGACAGCTCGCAATGACTCAGGGACACTTTCTATTGCAATGATTTCTGCACTGCTTGTACTACCGTCAAAATATCCGCGTCAGAAAGGCCGGGATAGAGCGGCAGGGTAACTTCGCGGCGGGCTACTTCTTCCGTAATGGTCAATGGTATGCGACGGGATTCGGTCAAACCTGCATACGCGCTAAATGTGTGCGTGGGCGGATAGTGAATGCTGGTCTGCACGCCGCGCGTTTTCATGCCTTCCATGAAACGAATGCGATCCGTTCCGTCAGGCAGAAGCACCGGCAGAATGTGATAGCATGAGGTTCCACGCTGAGCCGCAAAGGGCATCTCCATTTCCGGCGCCAGTTCCGACAGAAGTTCCCGGTATAGAGCAGTCAGAGCAGCCCTACGCTGATTATTCGCGCCGACCTTCTTCAACTGGAACGCGGCCCAATGCCGAGCGAATCTCATCTATGCGATAATTGTAACCCAAATCCACAACGTCATAGCTCCAAGCGTGACCTTTATGGCGATCCCAACTGAGGGAGGTCATGCCATGGGAACGCAGAATACGCAAACGGTCCGCGAGCGCATCATCATCGGTCGTCAACATGCCACCTTCGCCCGTGGTCATGTTCTTATTTGAGAAAAAGCTGAAGCAACCGATCTGACCCCAAGTTCCCAACGTTCGCCCATCCAGTTGTGAGCCAATGGCATGGGCAAAATCCTCGATGATCGCTAAACCATGTTTGCGAGCAATTTCCATGATTGCGGGTATATCACACGGATAACCGGCATAGTGCATCACCAGAATAGCACGCGTCTTGTCGGTGACGCAACGCTTGATGGAGGCCGGGGAAACCGTGAGCCAATCGGCGGACTCAATATCCGCGAAGACCGGAATCGCACCAGTGTAGCGCACAGCATTTGCGGTGGCTATGAAGGTCAACGAAGGCACAATGACTTCGTCTTTTGGCTTCAAGCCCACGGCAACGCAGGCTAGGTGCAAGGCAGCTGTGGCATTGGTAACCGCGATGGCATGTTTTGCACCGATGAACGCCGCGAATTCCTGCTCAAAATTTTGCGTCTCCTCCCCCATGCTCAGCCAGCGGCTACGCACTACCTTTTGAACCGCCTGCTCCTCTTCCGAGCCAAAATCCATGTCTGCCAAGGGTATTCGCCAGTCCATTATCTATCCTTCGGTAGGAATTGTGATTGCATTTCAGCAAAATCCTGGTTGGCCTGTTCGTAATCATCCGGGCGGCCCAAGTCCTTCCAATATCCATCGAAGATATATCTGGACACTCTCTCATGCTCAGCAATCAGCTTAAGCACCAGATCAGGAAAATCGAGATATTGCATCCTCGGAATATGTTTGAGCACGCGCGGCTCGAAAACGTATATTCCCATGGAAACCGTGAAATCATAGACGGGCTTCTCAATATAGCCGTTCACATCATCATCGCCATTCGATTGGATAACGCCCAGATCGATCTTGACCTGACAACGGTGGGCCGCGATGGTAGCGGCTCCGCCTTTTTGTTTATGGAAAGCGAGTAACTCCTTCAACTCGAGGGTGGTCAACACATCGCCATTGGTGACCAGGAAGGTATCGTTCAAATCCTGGATGAGCGCAAGGGGGCCAGCAGTGCCAAGCGGGATATCCTCGTAGCTGTATGAAATGCGCAGGTCCCAGCGTTCACCATCACCGAAATACGACCGCAGCAAGCTGGCGAGATGGCCAACGGTTAGAATTACTTCGTCCACACCAGCGCGCTTCATCTGGCGCAGGAGTACCTCCAAGATGGGCATTTCGCCGATCGGCATCAATGGCTTGGGGAGAATGTAAGTATAGGGAGCCAGCCGCGTTCCGCGCCCGCCTGCAAGCACAACAGCTTTCATTAGATTGTCCTTCCTCTAAAATTCATAACGCCCCGGACGATATAGATCGAGATGAGAACTTACCCAGGCAATCGTCCGCTCCAAACCCTCTTCAAAGGAAACGATTGGTTGCCAACCCAAAAGTTTTTTCGCCAAGCGGTTATCAGAGAGCAAGCGCTGGACTTCGGACTTCTCGGGACGCAATCGCTCTGGATCCACGACGATCTCGACCGGATGGGAAACTTTCTGGATCACGAGGCGCGCCAATTCGCCGATGCTAATCTCACGACCTGTGCCCAGATTGAAGGTCTTGCCCTCCGCGCCCTCAGTCTCGGCGGCCTTAAGGAAACCGTCCACGGTATCATCCACATACGTAAAATCCCGGCGGGAATCCAGATTACCAAGATGAAGTGTGCTCATTGTCAGGGCTTGGGTAATCACGGTAGGGACGACCGCACGGGCAGACTGGCGCGGGCCAAAGGTATTGAACGGGCGCACTGTGGTCACTGGCAGACCGTAGGCATAGTAGAAACTTTCGGCGAGTTTATCAGCACCGATCTTGCTAGCAGAATATGGAGATTGTCCCTGAAGGGGGTGGCCTTCATCCATAGGCACGCGCAAGGCGGTACCATAGACTTCACTGGTAGAGATATGGATCAGGCGCTTTACACCCAACTCACGGCAAGCCATCGACACATTAAGAGTACCCATGAAGTTCGTCTCTGCCACCTCGGCAGGATGAAGATAGGAATAAGGAATCGAAATCAACGCTCCCAGATGAAAGACAAGTTCACAGCCTTTCACCGCGGCGTGGATGGCTTGAGAATCGCGCACATCACCGGGGATCAGCTCAACCCTGGCTGTCAAATCCTGTGGGAGCAGACGTAGCAAGCCGGGGTCGCCGCGCGAGTTGTAGCGCACGAAAGCGCGCACCTGTGCACCCCTATCCAGCAAGGCTTCAACCAGCTGACTGCCGATGAAGCCGCCAGCGCCGGTGACCAGTACCCTGCGGTCTTTCCAAAAATTTTCTGTTATCAATGTTGGATCTGCTCCCATTAATGAGGCCTCTGAAAAATCATTCAACACAAGGGCCACCAAATAAGACAAAGAAAAAACTATTAAACACGAAGGTTACCAAGGAGCACTGTTACCAAGGAACACTAAGGAAAAGCAACTAAAAACCCATTGTATTATACCGAAAGACTTCATTTCGACGGTTCCATTTGTATTTATCAAAGGCTTATAGCGAGCCTGTGTTGCGCTTTTCATCCATGGGCAAGTCCGCCGATGATTGGGACAGGCGCTCGCGAAATATCGCGAGCAGGTCGGGGATCATGACAATCCTGGCAGGAGTTTGGCGGCAGAGCGACAGGATACGCGCCTGTTCGGCGGAATCGATGCGTTCGATGGCAAACAGGATCACGCCGACGTCATGCTTTTCAACGAGTTGCGGGATGCGATGCGTCAGGCCAAGGACGCGATGGCCGTCCATCAACATACCCTGTTTAGCAGGATCATCATCCACCATGCCGATGATCGAAAAAGCGGAGGAGAGATTACTATGGTAAAGCAGCCAACCGGCCAGCAAGCCGCCCGCCCCTGCTCCCACGATCAGGACGTGCTCTCCCAAGGTCTGGTTTTGATCACGCCGCCAGAACCAGCGAGCGGCGAGACCAGTGAGCAGACGTTCGCGGTACCGAATTGTAACGAAACCCAGAAATGCCAGCAGACCGACAACTATGACCAGCCCCTCGGGAAGAAAATGTCCGTCTGGCCAAAGCCAATCCACCGCGGTGATGAACAAGGTGGAAATCGCGCTGGAAAGAGCCAGGTCGAAGGCATAGGCGGCGCGGGCATTACGCCACCAGATGCGACCCAAACCCATTAGCGAATTCACCCAGCTAAAGATCAGCGCCATACCAACCGCAACCCCGATGGCAATCCCCCAGCCCAGATTCAGCGGAACCGCTTAAGCGCCAAATGATACCCGCCAGGGCCACCGCGGTCAACGCAACCCAGTTATCCATTAGGAACCATGAGAAGTAGCGATGCGTGAAACGATATAACCAGCCGTTATAGAGCATTTCGGCTGGGATGGAATTCTTGCGCAATTTAGGCAAGAGGGCAGTTAGCGTCAGGAAGATGATATCCAGGTCCGAAAGTAAGTTGCGGCTGCGCACGTAGAGCAGGTCGAGCCGCAGTTTATCAGGCAGGATATTTTTGAAATACGTATCCATCGCATTGTCGGCCTGGAGCAGGTTCTCTTCATCGCGGTAAACCACCGAAGCCGGGCTGGTAATGCCAGGACGCACGGAGAGAATCTCGCGGCGTGCATTTTCGGGCCAGGTGCTGGCGATTTCAGGGTCTTCAGGCCGCGGACCCACGAGGCTCATTTCACCCTTCAAGACATTCCATAATTGAGGCAGTTCATTGAGCTTGGCAGCGCGCAACCAGCGACCGAACGGCGTGATACGATCATCATCCCTAGCCGTGAGACGCGCACCGTTATAGCTCTCCGGCTGCTCGTGCATAGTGCGAAATTTTAGGATGTTAAATTCCTGCCCGTTCCTGCCAAGCCGGGGACCGCGATAAAAGACTGGGCCGGGACTTTCGCGTTTGATCAGGACGGCAATAGCGAGGAGGAAGGGGGATAGCAGGATCATCCCAAGTAGAGAAGCCACGATATCCACCAAGCGCTTAGCAAAATCGAGGAGCCAGTGCGGGCGGGGAGAAAGCGAGGTATTAATGTTCATCGCAACGCGGTCATTTCTCATGATTTTGCCCTTGACGCAAAAGTAGATACAATCATCAATAGCGGGCCTTTTCACGTTCTTCTTTTTCAGCGGATTGAACAACCGGCTGATAGAACAACATGCTGGTAGAAGCCTGCCAGGTTTCCGAGACAGGAAAGCGGAAATAGACGACGAAGCGGGAACCACATCTTTCAACCTTGACAAGCCCGTCCTTGAGGGCTTGTTCACAATCGAACTTTCCGCGGGTTTTCAGGTCGTCCACCAAGGCCCGGATGATCTCTTGCATGAGACCAGTTTTCTGCCAGCGGCTATAGTACAGGTAGCAAACCTGATGAGAGCCATATCGAGCGGGAATGGCACGCCAAGGTATGCGACAGCGCAGTTTCCAGAGAATGCCATCGAGGATGCAGCGCTGGTCGAGATGAGGGCGCCCCCGACCCCCTGACCGCGGCTGAGGCGGGAGGAGAGGCTGAATGATGTACCATTGTTCGTCGGTGATATCGATTTTTTAATTATTAATCATTGCGGAAACGAAGAGGAACGATAACCGTTTTTAGCAGCCAGTGAGAGCGCATCAAAGATAAAAGAGAAAAAATGTTGGCAATAAGCATTGAAAATAGCATGGTTTCGGGAGTAGTTGATCAAGCAGATTCGAGTTGTTCGTTCAAAAAGGACGGAACCTTTCCCTGTCTATCTCCCCAACGATTGGCAAAACGTACCAAGCCAACCAGAAATCCCAAGCCATAGGCGAGATGCAGAATGGCAAAGATCATTGGTAATAATGGAAGAGAACGCCAGCCATGTTTGGAAGCGGTGAAGATAGAGGCGAGGAGGTTAGCGAGGAGGTAGAGGAGAGTGATGAAGAAAGAAAAAGATGAGAGCTTTAACCACAAAGGACACAAAGTACAGAAAGGATGTGAAAAGGAAAAGAGAGAGGATAGAAGGGAATAGAGAATGGAGACCAAGAGTGAGGCGACAAAGAGCGGCGGCACAAACTGGCGGAGGCTCATCTGGCGCGGATGTTTTTGCAAGAGACGCACTTTCCAATAGCCATACTGGAAATACTGACGCCATAAGGCTCGCGGCGTACTGCGTACCGTGTATTGGGAATGAATAGCCGGTGAGAGCAGGATGCGCCCGCCCTGCTCACGCAAGCGATAATTGAATTCATCATCCTGATCGCGTATCAATTCCTCGTCAAACAAACCAATCTTCTCAAAGACCTGCCGCGGCCAAGCGCCCATATAAACGGTATCCACCCATGCTTCTTCATTCGAATAATGGAAACGCCCACCACCAATGCCAAAGGGTGTGCTGGTAGCCAGAGCGACTGCGTACCCAAATGGATTGCTACCAATGGCGTTCATTTTACCACCTACATTATCGGCATGAGTGCGCTGTAAAGTTTCGACACATTGACGAACGTAATCGGGGGCAATTTCCGTGTGACCATCCACACGAATAATGATCTCCCCTTTAGCATGGCGCAGAGCAATGTTCATAGCTGTTGGTACAATTTCAGCGGGGTTATCCAATACGGAAATTTTTAATTTTGGATGTTGGTCGGAAAAACCTCTGATCATCTTACGGGTATCGTCCGTGGACATACCATCTGCAATCAGGACTTCCATGCTTTCAGCGGGATAATCCTGTAGGGCTATTGCCAAAAGCACACGCTCAATATAAGCCCTTTCGTTACGAACGGGGGAAATAATAGTTATGTTGGGCACTATTTCTTTACTGTAAGACATGATTTTTCTACTTGCGATATTTCACTAGCACCATTTGACTATAAAAGCGAAGGGGTGGAAAATATTTGAAAAGGAATTTATCGATGGAAATAAGCTTACTACGATATTTGGGCCCAATAATACGTTGGAGCCTACTCACAAAACCATATGCGTGGATCTCCGTAAATGAAAAGAGTTGTCCACCCGCTACTTCAAATTCCTGAGTCGTCATATCTCTATCATCCATGGAACTAATATATTCTTTCCATTTCTTTTTATTCAAGATTGACGGACGATAGCCCCAAGTTCCCAGTTTTCCTAATTGAATCAAGTTCTGTATCGTGCTGAAAAATTTACTATTCTCTACGGGTTCAATGAAAATTGCAACCCCATCTAGTTTTAAAACCCTAGAGGTCTCACGCAATGCAGAGAACACATCTGGTTGAGAAAGATGGTGCAAAATAGATATTCCGAGAACGATATCATAAGAGCCATATTCAAATGGAAGATTAAGGATATTACACTGATCAAACTTGCAATCTACTTGATTGACTTCGGCCAACGCTCTCGCCGCAGAAATGATGTTTTCACCGATATCAACACCTGTTATTCTGCCGCCTAATTTAGCGAGATATACAGAAAAATGGCCAAACCCACATCCCAACTCAAGTACTGATCTATTCTTTATGGGCATGAGGTGCGTTACTAGATCTTCGTAAAAGGACCAATGCCCAATCGGTGAACCTGTAATTATGTGCTGAGCGGGATTTTTTTTAATGTCCATTAATCGTTTAAGGCCATAGTCATCCCATCTACTTTGATCATCGGACAAGCTAATCATAATTATGGTTCGTCTCCAGGGCTCCCAAGTCGATGCGCAATTTGCCTGGCTGTTCATGGGGCGAGCTCAACAATAGAATTTGACTGCGTCTCAACTCAAACCCATCTGAGGAGCACACTCCAGCTTTGATCACATCCCTTTCATCAGCGCTTATTTCTCGAACAAATATTGGCGTTTTCTTCATGCGCACTATATTACTGTCTTCAAAATATCTTTTCTAACATTGCACTAGGGAAAATATTTTTCAAACACAATTACGTCTTGTCCGGCTAATCTATCATCCAGGTGAAGAAAAATGATAGAACGATCTGCTGTTCTAGCAAAAACGGAAATCAAATGTTGTAAGAACTGCTTCACAAAAAGCGCCACACTCACGCAGTTATTACTCTGGGAATTGTAGTCCGTTGTATCACTAAGAGTAACTTCTTGAGGTCGCGTAGAAGTGCGGAGAACAAGCCTTGCATAAATTGACTGGATAGTTACATATGTTGACACCACATGGCGGGTTTTCTTCACACGTAATCCATATCGTGCCGCGATGCGCTCGTAAGTTCGAGTTGAGCGCAACTTAACGTGAGGCGCTGTCTGCATGTCTTGCGGTGAAACAAGTTCGCAAATAAGAAATAGTCCCTTGTTCCTAAGAACTCTATTCGTCTCCTCAAAAATTCTGTGAACTGCATCGTCGTCTACTACGTGTTGGAGAACCGTGTTGGTTGTTACGCGATCAAGTGTTTCAGACGCAAAGGGCATTTTAATTCCGTCCCATTGAACCAACATCGGTGCAATTACTCCATGGGCCAGCATATTTCCTTTGGCGATTGTCAAGAGTACAGAGCTTATATCACAACCAACTGCAAAAATTCCCCGTTGAGAAAGTTGTCCAACTTGAAGTCCGTTTCCTGATCCGATATCCAAGACTCGGATACCAGGTTCCATATAATCCCAATATTGTGGTTGGGTTGACCATTTTGGTAGTCTGTACAAAGAATTCCCCGCTCCATCGGTCCCAAACCGTCCTGAATCATCCTCGCTCCCTACAGCAGAGGCTTCCCCAATGGCATCCCAGTATTCTTTTGGTTTGTATATGCGATTAACCATTATTGAATTTTCTCTCAGCAATTTGCACAATCTTATCCAAAGATAATCTTCGCCTCTCCAATGGAAATTTCCTCAATATCCTTTCGCGCGCGGGTCCGCAGTGTCACAGGAAAATTTAACGTGGCCTGAATCGAACTTGCTATGCTTTCAGAAGAATCTATTTCACAAAATAAGCCGCACTCGCCCACCACTTCTGGCAACGAACCAGCACGAGTAGTTACCGGGATACAGCCTGCCAGCATGGCTTCGGCAACGCTTAAGCCAAAACCCTCATGCAAGGAAGCCTGCACATAAACCGAAGTGCGCCGGTAATCATCGAGTAATTCTTCGTCGCTAACACTTCCGGTAAGAACAACATTGGGAGAAGCGATGGAACGCAAGTACTTAATGGAATCGTCTGCCCATTCGCCAACGAGCATAAATTCAACATCCGGTAAATGCGCCGCGGCGCGCACGAAGGGTTCAAGCCCTTTGCGTTTGAGATTGGGCCAGTCCACTTTGCCGACGGTCAATGCCATTCGTTCCTTCGGCAAGTTTGGCAACGAGCCAAAAGGGTCAGGAAGGCCGTGATAAATCACACGCACCTGCTCAGGGGGAATTCCTGCATTCAGTTCTGCTTCTTTTTGGCTGTAATAAGAATTGGTCACCAAGAGCGTTGCCGTTCTCATGGCAGAACGACTTACCCATTTCCCCAGCCCACCACGTTGGTGACCATAATCCGCCTCGGGCAGATCCGCTAAATCATAACCGCCAATCACCAGCACCGATCCTTTTCGCATGATCTTTGCAAAAAGCAGTGCCCAAAATGAATTCCAACTGGCGAACCAACAAAACACCACGTCGTTCTCTCTGACACCGCGCCAATACTGATTAAATCCGGCCGGGAATTTTTGCGCGGCATGAAAATCCTGTACATCAAAGGAGGCGCTCAACAACTCGCGATCAAGTTGGACAAATAACTCATCACCGCCATGCACAAAGAAAACTCTAGGCGGCATGGACTGACTCGAGCAAAGTCTGCAATTGAGCAACGCTGGCCGGCAAGGAGAATTTCTCCATGATTGCCGCTCTAGCTTGTTTCCCCAAGTCTTTCTGCATGGTTCGGGATTTCAATAATTTAGCCAGTTCCAAAGCCAAGGCATCAGGATTTCCCGGCTCAAAGACCAGCGCATTGACATTCGGCTTCACCATTTCCAGAGTCCCACGCACGCCACTGACTATAACAGGCAGACCACAAGACATGGCTTCCATGACACCCAGCGGGCTGTCGGTCTCGAGCGAGGCGTGAACGAAAATATCCATGGCGGCCAAGCCCCGACGAACATCCGGGATAAAACCGGAGAAATGGACCCTGTCTGCCAGTCCCCATTGTGCGGCTTGCAAGCGTAATTTTTGTTCATAACCCTGACCCCCAAAAAGCGGCGCACCCACAAACAATAGATGAATATCCGGAAAGTGCCGCGAGAGAGACGTAAAGGCCTGCAGGAGGGTGGCCTGCCCTTTCAACGGAATCAACCGGCCTGTTTGACCCATCACCGTGGCATCAGTTGGAAAATCAAAACTTTTTCGGGCAGCCTGCCGATCCGATTGGGAAAATAGGGTGAACTGCTGCGTGTCAATCCCGTTGTAGATGACCTTTACCCCCTCCGGCATTTTTGCTTGACTGCCAAATTGCTCTAGCAGTGCTGTCGCATCCACAATTACCCTATTCGGTATTTTTTGCGTGCCCCAGTTGAGAATCGAACGATACAGGCCTCCGCCTCTCTTGGCATCCACTTCCTCCTGAACGTACCAAACACAAGGAATTTGCAACCTGCGAGCGGCCCAACCACCGTAAAAATGCGCCAGCAATCCCTTGGTGAGGACAATATCCACCGCATATTCCCGCAAGGCTTTATGAAGATTTTGCATGGCGCGAAAGACATTAATAGCAGTCAAGAGAAAGCCGAAAGGGTCAGCAATATAGCGTTTTCCCCAAAGCACCGAGACTGAGGGAAATTTGGGGCGGGGAACGATTTCAACTTTCAACCCGGATAGCCTAGCCAGGCGCGGCAGATCGCCTTCTTCAGGGCAGATAATCAGCGGCTCGAACCTGGATCTTATCCAAGGATTGCGCCACCCGCAAGGTGGTGTACTCCGCCCCACCCAATTGCGACTCCTGCTCGATAAATGCCACTTTCATTTACGTTTGCCCGCCCGCACTTCCTTTTCCCAGAGTTTGGCATAGGTCCAAAAAACAAATTCAGCCTTGTAAACTGAAATAATCAACCCACGAATGCCAGCTAAAACACCCAGTTCATAAAAATACGTTATCGCAAAGGCGGCCACAGGGCGAAAAATAATATTGAACCAAGTAAATCTACGGCCCTGTTTTTCACGTTCATCGGATTCGTAGCGCGTGTAGCGATCTATTGAGTGTAATCGTTGAGAAACACTTTCCACTCCGAAATGCAAGAAATGTCCACGCAATGTATTTACCCTACCTGGCACGATCACATGAGCATCCACCTCCCGGTCTTGAAAGCGTCCCATATCACGGCGAAAGAGTCTCAAATGATATTCAGGATAAAGACCTGCATATCTCACCCATTTTCCCAAAACATGATGCTTAAAATTAATGCGATAGCCATCTACATCCACAGGAGGATTCTTTAGTATTTCAATGATCTCCTGCTGCAACTCCGGTTCAAGCCGTTCGTCGGCATCTATTTGCAGCACCCATTCATGGGCGCATTGTGGGATGGCCCAATTCTTTTGTTTGGCCGAGTTGATGTATTCGTGCTGAATGACCCGCGCACCATACTTTTTGACGATTTCCAGAGTGCGATCGGTGCTGTAAGAATCCACCACCAGTATTTCATCCGCCCACTTCACTGATTCCAAACAATCCAAAATAGTGTTTTCTTCGTTAAACGTTGGCAACAATATCGACAGCTTTTCCATTCTTTTCTTCCGTATGAATAATTTCAATCGCCCGCCAAGCCAAGCAGAAAACAAACCAGAACCCAGTCATAATCGGAAATACCTGAGACATTGCGCCGCTAACCATAGATACAGCATAGCCTGATAAAGCTGCAAAAAAACCTAAAAACAAAAGACGGCGTTGGCTTTCCACAGATTTTCTTGCAACGTTCAGCAATTTCCATAACAAAACTCCATACCAGAATGCAAAAAACAATATTCCAGGAATCCCCATAGAAACGCCTATATTTACCCAATCATTAAATGCGGTCGGCGAAGCCCAGCCAGTGCCCAATAATGGATTAGATAAAATAGTGTGTAAAGCATTTTGCATTGCCAATGATCGGGTAATAAAAGTGGGGTCCGGAGAGGTATTGAATTGCCAAATCGTCTTGAAACGATCAATATACGATGACGAGAATAAGAGAATACACCCAACAAGAAAAATGAAAGAAGAATATAAGAAAGCCTTCAGATCAATCAAAAGCGCCAAGGCAAATACAACCAGCAAACCAAGCCAAGCAGATCGGTATCCAGACGAAACGATACCCAGACCCAAAATCGGTAAGGAAATCATCCAAATGAGGCGATGAGAAGCCTTATGTCCAGAAGATAAAGATAACGATAAACCAATAAGCAAAACCAATAAAACTGAAACAACCGGCGTACCCCAGGAACTAAAAGCATCGAGGATAACACTGGACTGAAAGCCAAAATTTAATCGAACATAATTCTGAGATGCAACAACAGGAATTAACGACGAAAGGAAGGGAATGCGTTTTTCAGTCAATCCCAGGACCGAAATTGCCATTCCGACATAAACCAGAACCTTTGTATAAAACAGTACTTGCTGTTCAGTCTGTATCCAGCTTCTAAATAGAATAAGCATCGGTATGAAAATCAAAAAAGACTTCAATTCATTCAATGTAGGCACTACACCATGGCCATTAAGAAATGCGGTTAATCCACCAAGAAGAGTCAATATTCCCAAGATCACAGCATAGATCGAGATACTCCCTGAATGTAATGCACCTGGCCTAGTCTGTTCAAACAAATACATCCCAAATCCAATCCAGATAAATAATTCAGGAAGATAAAGAGTAAAAGAGGGTGAGAAACTAATGCCATGCCAACCTATAAAAAGACCCAGGATGCCAATAACCAGAATATTCTGTCTATGATTGGGTAAAAGCAATAATACAAGAACAAGAATCCCTCCGGTTACGGCGAAGATCATCTGTGGATTCAACAAGACATTTTGAAAAAGAACATTAATCATTCCCAAAAGAGTTAATCCAATTAATAAAAAGAACAGAGCGAGTAAATTTTGCTTTAGAGAGCTCATGAAGTCTGCTCCGTAGCCGGTCTGGCAGGGACGCCTGCCACTGTTTCGCCAGGCAAAACATTATGCGTAACCACGGCCCCAGCTGCGACAATTGCTTTTTCGCCAACACAAATCCCCGGTAAAATAATAGCGCCAGCGCCCAAATAACAACCTCGTTCCAAAACAATCGGTGCATAAGACGGGCGAAGCCTATCGGTCGTTAATGGGCTTTGACCTGCGTGGGTATGGGTAAGCAACAATACCCGCATCGAAACAGTCACATTATCCTCCACGATAATGTGGTCAGCCAGATCAAAGAAAACCTCCTTGCCAAAATAGCACTTCGAACCAATCTTTAAGTTTGAATAATGCAATTTAGGCACTTCTGAGACATTGTGAAAAATAACAGGGGTCTGCATCTCTACTTCTTGCCCGATCTGGGCGCCATATTGTTTTAGCGTTGCAATCAAAAGCTGGGCAGGCAAGAACAAAAAGAGGGCATTTAGGCCTGAAACCTTATACGAATGATAGACGAAATAAAGAGCTAACTTAAATAGTCCTTTAGCCAACTGTTTGAGCATGAATTAAGTTCCGTTTCGAGATATGAGCGATTGATAAATCATGCCACTTTTCCAAGCAATATGTAAAACATACTCAACTGGCAAGGCCAAAATACGATCCGTCCATGTCTGCATTTTTGCTGCCAAGAGGAAGGGATCAAACACAGTCGAAGCCATGAAATATACCATCTTCAAAAAATCTTTCATTCTCGCAATGTGATGCGGATATACACAATACATCTCCGGCCATTTGTGCCGCACCAGATAATAAGCCCGCCCATACATATAGAACTGGTGAATGAGTTGACCGAGCGTGGGGCGATGGTGATGGATGACCTTGATGGAAGGATCATAATATATTTCGTAGCCAAGCTTTTTGATGCGCCAGTTGAAGTCCACATCCTCGCCGCGGAACAAAGTCTCATCCTGTGTTCCCACGGCTTGAAGGACTGTGCTTTTGTAAGAGACATTTACCCCGGCAATGGTACGAACATAACCTGGTTGAGGCGGAGATGAAAAGGTCGCCACATCCGCAATGCGGCTCAACAGGCTTTTGTCACTGTCGGCGCCCAGCACGGCACCGCCCACACAGCCAGCTTCGGGATGTTCGGCATGGAGGCGCTTCATCTGCGTGACCCAATCGGGCAAGACCTCGGCATCGTCATCCGTCCAAGCGATAATATCGCCGGTACAGTGGGGCAAGCCCACATTGCGGCTGGCGGCAAGATTCTTGTTAACGGTTTTTATTAGCTCGACGACAACCGACAACCGATGACCGATGACCAAATACTCATTCACAAGCATATCACTTCGCTCGTCGCCGCCATTGACCACCACTACCTGGTCGGGCTTTTCATCCGTCCCATTGATCAAGGCATTCAACGCCATTTCCAACATGTCGGGGCGGTTGTGGGTGCAAATCAAAACGGAAAATGCCGTCATGGGTTGAGGTGCGTTCGGCGCAGTTGAAAGAAATCTGATTCGGGGCCGTTACCCCAACGGCTAGAGGCACCCAAAGCGCAGACATATCCGGCGGCGCGAACCACTTCCCGGACATGGTCATCGTGATAACCGCCCGGATACGCCAGAGCCGGAACAACGCGTTTTAGTCTTTCCTGCAGAGCATGAAGAGAGGTCTTCAGTTCATCCATCAGAGTTTCATCCGCGCATTCGGTCAGGCGGGCATGATGGACAGTGTGGCTGCCAAAGGTAACGTTCCACTGCTGACATTCTCCCAATTGTCCCCAAGTCATCAAGGGCTTGGTTTTATCGTAACTATCCCAGACCGCGCTTTTGCCGACCAACCCAGTGGGAACGAACATCGTAACGGGATAACCAAACTCTTTCAGGATGGGCAGAGCGGCGGTGTAGAAATCCAACAAGGCATCATCAAAAGTGATCACCCAGATATTTTTCAAGGGGTGTTTCTCGCGTAATCGCTTCAGGCCTTCCTCCAGCGGAATCACCTGCGCGGATTGCAAGGAACGCATCTGCCGCTTAAATTCGGATCGAGAGACGGCATGTAGATCATGCGGGTTTTCCGAGATGCTGTGATACATGAGAATACGCAGGCGGTTGCCGATAAGCCAGGAAGGCAGAGAACGCCAAGGAACATTAAGCAGCCTCTGCATAATGGTGTCTAATTCATCTCTCGTATCACTCTGGCTGGCACACCCGCGGCCATAACGGCAGGCGGCACATCATGGGTTACAACCGCCCCCGCGCCAATCACGGCGCCAGAACCAATATGCACACCTTTTAGAATAATGGCCCGCGTTCCGATCCAGACGTTGTCTTCGATAATCACCGGCGCGCCGATTTTGTCTTCCGGCTTAACCGGCCAATGATTATGTCGTGCGCGCCAATCCACCGGATGACCATCATCGTCCAGAATAGCGACATCAGAAGCAATCAGGCAACGGTCACCAATCGTCACCGATATATTACAAACAATGTGAACACCTTCGTTAAGATAAACCCCGTCTCCAATTTTCAGGACAGCGCGATTGCCGACTTCCAACCGGACAGTTCCTTCTTTGGATGAATCAATTATGCAGGAATCGCCCACCTGTATCTGTCCGCTATTTCGGATTCGGAACGGGCCTTTGACTAATAAGTTGTTTCCCACAGAATTGCATTGACCGATAAAGGAAGCCCGGTAATGAGCCTGCATCATTCTTTGCCATAGAGCAGATACACGCCAAAGTCCATTCATTGCTTAATTTCAATCAATTCTCGATACTGCCTTGCAACTTGATTCCATTGATGATGTTCGATAGCATAGTTACGTGCTCGTAAGCCCATGCTTGCTCGCGCCTCAATATCCGAAAGCAAAGCCAAAATGGCTTGGCTCACTTGGTCAATATTTTGCTCTGATACCATTTGGCCCCAATCCTGCTGAACTAATTCAGGAAACGGTTCATGACAGGAAGTAATCACAGGCAAGCCAGCTGCAGCAAATTCCAATAAGGATACAGGAGAGGCTTCTCCATACGATAACAACAAAGCCATATCACTCGCCGCCAGATAAGGCACTACGTTCTGTTGAAAGCCCTCAAAAAAAACTTCATTTTGTAAAGTAAGTTTGCGAACCTGTTCTTCCAACGCTGCGCGGTAGGTTCGTCTCCGAGAATCCAATAATGGACATTTGCTTTTCTCTCAAGGACTTTTGGCATGGCTTGAATGACCCATTGCATTCCTTTGCGTTCTTCCAAGGCAGCGACCGAGATCAAGACCGAGGCATCCGGTGAGATTCCCAATTCACGGCGGGTGCGTTCGCGGACAGCCATATCCGGCTTAAAGCGTTCTGTATCCACACCGTGTCCGATCACGTCACAGGGACGCTGCGCCCAGCCTTCGACTTCCTTGGCGGTTGCTTGGCTGACCGCGATCAGATGCGCCGCGGATTTATGAAATCCCCAGCGTTCAAATCCGCGATAGCGATGCGGCACGAGAGATGGGGGAAAATGAAAAACAACAGAGAAAGGGACATCAGTTATTCTCTGCAATAAGTTCAAGGCGGGTCCTTCACCATAATCCGCAAAATGTACAAAGACGTGGTCATAGTGATTCTTTGCCAATTGCCAAACATAAAATGGAATCGCGAACCAATGTTGATAATAGCGCACCGAAGGCACACGCTTTACTTTCACCTGAGGAAATACGTAGGCAGGAACTTCCAGAGGACCAGCCCAAGTAAGAATATCAACATCCACACCGCTTTGTGCAAGGGCAGACGCAAGTTCCCATAAATACACTTCAATGCCACGTTGCGAACGCAGTTGGAAAGGATGGATAAAAGCCCACCGAAGATTGTGATTGCTCAATTCGAATAAGCATCCTTTCTGGCTCGAATGAGCAGACCGCCGCCAGCCTTTTTAGGCAAATACCAATCGATGAGTCCCATTCCATAAAGAAAAGGAAATGTCCCTATCATATATACAGATCGGGAACGGCTTAACTCGTAAATTGTGTGCGATAACATTGCGAACGGTCCAAAAGTATGTTGAGTTAATTCCGGTGTAAGCCCATGTTTTTCTAAAAACAAGACTAGATCCGGAAGGCAGAAACCGCTTCGAACGTGATATTGACCCTTCTCTTTAATTAGAGGGGATTTAGATGATTTCGCCCATTTGCGAAATCCAAACTCGGAAGATTGAAATCTTCCTTCTGCAGGAGTATGGATGATCAAGTATCCATTCGGCCGTAATGCTTTACTGAATTTTTGGATAATCGCCTCGTAATCCTCGATATGCTCCAGCACTTCAAAGCAAATGATCAGGTCAAAACGGTTTTCATAACTGGTATCCATCAAATCACATAAATCAAAGGAAATATTATCAACGGGATTTTTCTTCAGAATCGCTTTGCAGTGATCAATCGATTTAGTGCTTATATCTGTTCCTATGATTGTAGAGCTTGGATAGCTCTTGGCGAGAGAAAATGTTGATTGACCATCCCCGCATCCAGCATCCCAAATATTGGCAGGCTGATACGAACGGATGAGGCTTCTGTTCAAGTAATAATTACGAAGCCGTAACGGAAAACGATATTCGCCAATGCAACGATATGTTAACCTGAGAAAAAGTTTTGTTTGCAGAGTCGCTTGCTCGCTACCAAACATGCTTGATTTTTCCCTTATTCCAAAAGACTTTCAGGCTCTCGCCTGTTCATAAACTTGAAGATATCTCTGTGTAACCATCTGCCAATCATATTTCCGGGCTATTGCTTGATTTTCTATACCCGCTAGCTGCTTATTGCGTGAAAGTACCAGCCATTGTTCCAGCGCATCGGCCCAACTTTTAATATCCAGATTGACAACCCGATTCGGCGGACAGGGGAGAAATTCGGGGATGCCGCCCACGGGGGTTGAGAGCACGCATTTGCCCGCCGCCATCCCTTCCAAAGCCACAATTCCAAAAGGCTCACGGCGGGATGGCATAGCCACGAATAAACTGCCCGCTATCAGGCTAGCCGCTTTCGCGGAATCCACTTTGCCCGTCAACATAACGCGCTGCTCCAGCCCATTTTCTTTAATGTGTCTTTCCATTTCCGAACGAAATTTGCCCTCCCCGGCTATGATTAGGTTCACTTCCCCATATTTTTTAGATACTAAAGCAAACGCATCAATTAGCACATCGAAACCTTTATGTTGAACCAATTGACCCAAAGCTAGGATATAAGGAGCGGGGCAATCAAGGCTTTGAGCTTTCGAAAACAAATCTACATCCACGCCATTATGAATCACTTGAATTTTATCTGCAATGGCAGGTTCCAATCCAGTCGCTTGCTTTGCCAGAAATCCGGAACAGGCGGTCAGCCGATCTGCAAAACGCGATATCCGACGGAAGCGGTCCATGTGCGATTTTCCCATGAAGGGTTCCCCATCCACATCGCCGCCATGCAGGGAAATCACCCACGGGATACGTTCTCGATGGATACAACGTTCAACGAACTCGGCTGGCTCGCTCAAATAATGGGAATTGATTACATCCGGCTGGAATTCTTGAACGATGCGCTTCAATGAATAATCCGTCCACAAGCGATAGAATAAACCCGCCAGAAATAAATCCAAACGGAAACGACGAAGGAAACTCCAATGAGGCTGGATGAAATGCAACCGCCTTACTAAGATTCCATCAATGATCTCGCTCGCCGGAAGAGTGCGCGGATAGCGATTGGTAATAATATAAACGCTATGCCCCTGAAGCTGAAGTTCTTTGGATAGATGATAAACCACACTTTCCAATCCGCCACGATGAGGCAAGTAACGTGCGGCAACCAGCAGGATACGCATCTTTCACTTGATCCCAGATAATACATTCCGATAAAACGCAATTGTCTTTTCTACTCCCACTTTCAAACTATATTCGCGTTCCGCCCTTTGACGTGCCGCTTGACCCAGCGACGTTCGCAACCTGGGATCTCGAAGCAAGGTGATGACTTTTTCCGCAAGATCCGCCGAATTTCCTGCTTCAAAAAACAATCCAGACTCTCCATCAACGAGCATTTCTGTCATTCCACCAGTACCGCTGACCACACAGTTCTTGCCGCAAGACATGGCTTCCAGAAGTGTATAAGGAATGTTTTCAAATAATGAGGGTAAAACAAAAACCGAGGCCTGCCTATAAAAAGACAAAAATACTTCTGGCGAAGCATGACCATGAAATTCAACTCGATCCATTAAGCCTTCTTGAACAAAGTAACGGTCCAATTGGGACTTCTGGGATGTTCCATCTTCCGACATGCGGTCCGCCCCCAAGAAAATAAAACGGGCCTTTGGAAATCTTCTCGCTATGAGCGGTATCGCCTCCGCAAAAACAACCGCACCTTTACGCGGCTCAAGTCGTCCAACAAAAAGCACAGAAAGACTTTTGGCGGTGTCTGTTACAGACCTAGGTGCAAACTGATCCGTATCAATAAAGTTAGGAACATACTAAATCCTAGATTGCTCAAGCTGTACATTTTTCGCGACCTGCTTTGCCAGATACAAACTAGGAGAAGAAATTCCCTGGGCAGACCAAATAGCGTGCCTTTCCATCCATTCTATCCCCGCTAGAGCATAAGGGATTTCTCTGGCGCTATAGAATAGTTTCAGGACAGAGTGAGGGGTATGTAATTTGATGACATACGGACAAAGCAGTTTTGGATGAAAAAAACTTTCCGCATCAATATCCACGTATTCGACAATATCAGGTTGAAATACTAATTTTCCGCTCAATAGCAATTGGCGCACACGCCAAGCATAGATCAGATCGCGAATGAAGCGGATCTGACGTCCAACCAAGGGTAAACGCTTCCAGCGATAGGATGATAATGGCGCAGGAATTCGGTGAACCTCAATCCCTTCCACGTTCTGCCGGGCTAATGATCCTTGCGCCTGGGCAGAAATTACACCAACCAGATGCCCTGCTCTTTTTAGCCCCAAGGCAGCGTAACGGGCATAAGCGGCAATGCCGCCACCACCGGTATCGGGAGGATAGAAACGGGTAACTAGGATGATGTTCAGTGATTCTCCTCCAGAAATTTTGTGATTTGATCTGAAGGCAGGTAATCCTCGAAACGATCCTCCCAATACGGATACTTGCCCTGAACATCTTTATCGAGTTCGGGAATATCTCGAATTCGAATAATCCGGGCCGGGTTGCCAACCACAACAGCGCGGTCAGGCACGTGTTTACTGACTACAGCACCCGCGCCGATAATTGCATGATCGCCGATCTTTACTCCCGGCAAAATCATGGCGCCTGCCCCAATCCACACATGCTCGCCTATTGAGACTGGCCGTAATATGGCAATTTTCCACATCGGGTTTTGAGCCGGATCATGGGTACCGGTCGCAATTATCACCCGGGGCGCAATCATTGTATCATCGCCAATCGCGATAGATGATTTAGCAATGAGCAAGCAATCAGCGCCAATAAACACTCTTGCCCCAACTGAGATATTTTGGGGATTCTCAAACTGAACTTTCGGATATCGAAATTGAAGACTACCCCTATCAATGGGTTCTGATAGAAACCAACGCTTTAGCCTTTGTAAAGCTCGAAAAGGAATTAATATCATAGACTTAAAAGGATTCATATTCTTTATTATGTTTTATATAATGTGACTCAATTACCAAATTAATCAACCCAAACATTCAAGCAGATGTTTTCGAGATTGTTCAAGACCAAAATGGGCAATGGCAAATTCTCTGGCTTGCATGCCAATACGCCGGTATAAATTTTCGTCTGTGCGTAGAAGCAAAGCATATCTAGCAAAGTCTTCCGCTGTTTCGCACAAGAAACCTGTTTCGCCATGGATGATTTGTTCCCGAATGCCACCTCGCTTTTCAGCAATCACAGGCACACCTGCAAACATTGCCTCCGTTACCACCCGACACCAAATCTCGACAATATCTGGGTTGATCTTATGGATTAAAACACTGATCGTTTTCAAGTAATCAGGAATTGGCTGTGAAAATGGCATCTGTATTCGGACATTCTCACGCCCGGCCAGCGATGCAACCAGATCGCGAGCACCCAAGAAGTGAAAAGAAGTATCAGGGCAACTACGCTCGATCGAATCAATAATGTTTATGAAATCCTGTGAATGTTTCCAGAGCGCGCCGTTTGTAATGTTGCCTATTACGAATTGTCCTGTTCGGAGCGAACCCTGGATTTCAATACCAGTCCATTCTGCTTCATCAAACACGCTGGGCATTTGTAGAATTTTGGGAGCAATTGCTCCTGAGAACAAGGTATTTTCCAATTGTGAATCTTCCAGATACCGGCTAAAGACAACTGCTAAATCCACTGTTGCTATTTCTCCGGGCAGTTTTCGAACATCCGCCATAGTATGAGCGAACGAGATAATTTTTGGCAAAGAGTCACCTGAGTCCGATAACGGTAATAGCCAATTGCGGTCTACAGGCTTCAAATCCCATGAAAGATGATTGAAAATTACAATTGGCTGTAGCTCAATATACTTCCCTATATTTTTTTCTGTAATGAAATCCCGTATACAGTAAAGATGGGGAATTTTTGAGATCAGGGTTGGAACAAATTTTTCGACTTCACGGTTGGTTACGATTAAGTGTTCATACTCCGGAAGGACTTTTGCAACCGATAAAATAAAGGTCGCCGCACCGCCAGAGACATCGGGCGTGTAATGAATGAGCAATCTCGATTTATTCAGTCTTAGGAGATGAAAAATTTGAAATTGTTGAACTAGTCTTATCACTGGGCGATCAAATCGAAAAAATCCTAAATTCATATATATTCTCTTACCATAAATGAATACTTACCTGTAATCCGGTATATCAGTTGTCTTCCATAGTCCCAAACTTTTATCCTTATAATCTCCAAAGGGACATTTTTCATCAATCAACCTTATCGGGGGCGGGAAACCAAAGGGTGGTTGCTGTAAGTTTATAGGGCGCCAACCGCCAAATGGGATATCTACATTTATCTCTCTCTCAATGAAGGTTGTCGCGAGGAAGTATGTAGAATCTGAGCGCTTTACGTTTTCAAGAGCACGAAGAGCTTGCAACAAAGGAAAATGCACCAGGCAATCCCGACAAAAAATCAAATCAACCTTGGGTAGTCGATCATGAATAAGATCCATATAGAAAAACTTTCTTTTCGCACCGGCATATTTTCTTTTATTAATAGTAATCAGTTTCGCCACAATATCTCCCCCAATATATTCAATATCTAAATCAACTAATTTCATCCAGAAAAAGTCCCCACAAGGAATATCAAGAATTGACTTACAGTTGAATTCTTTTATCAATAGAGGCAAAATCTTGCGGATGGTTTCAGTTTGTTCTAGATTGGAACCTGGCCCGGAAGCAGATTCTTCATCTCCCCATTTATTCACACGATATATTTCAGTAAACACTCGGGTTGGAGACTTCGCCCAAATACGTCTCCATACAGGCACAAGATAAGGAAATCTCGTTTTTACAAGGGCTTTCAATTGGCTCAACATAGACCTATCCCATAATGGTTCTTGGAGTGCTATTTAGCAACGCCGATTGGATATAAGGTTTATGATATTTTTATCTTCGCACGCCTGCTAATCGACCTCCAGAAGCGTAGTAGGAGATGAGGGTCAAGCAAAAGAGATCTGAAAAACCATTTCCACATTTCAGGTTTTCGAGATGCACGAGCAAGGTCAAAGACGCGCTGGGCAACATCCTTGCGCACAAAACGCTTTTCTTCGGCAGTGAGGGTGTTATAAGTTGTAAACCGTTGATATAAGGTTAGAATTAAAATGGTAGCATGTTCTGGCACTGTCAGAGCCTTTTCAAGATCCAAACCAGAAAAATAATCATCACCCAGGTAAAAAGACATCGCCCGTTGCTGGATTTCTTGGCCGCGTTTTCTCTGTAAGTCCCGATGCAACTGTGAACTGCTGCCCACATAATAACGCACTAAAACTAATGGTTCACTTAAGTTGCTAAATTGAGTCTTAGAGATAAGCCTGACCCACAGATCATAATCTTCGGCAAAGAGAAATTCGTGACGATATAAACCACTTTCAACCACCAAGTTACGCCGATAAACGGCCGTTACATGGGCGACCGCCGATCGAAAGCACAGCATCCAACGGATGCACTTATCTTGAGATGGGAATATGGCTACGCCTTCTTGTATAGGGTCTACTTCTACGCGGGTCAAAATCCCGGTACCCAACACGCCAATCTCAGGGTGGGCTTCAAGATATTTGACTTGCTTCTCAAGCCGTTCTGGCAAACTGACATCGTCGGCATCCATACGGGCAATATATCTTCCAGACGCAACACTAATACCAAGATTGAGTGACGCGACCACTCCAGAATTCTTCTCATTACGAAGGCGAATAATGCGGGGGTCCTTTAGTGTGTCAAGGATAACGGGCGAGTGGTCTGTGCTTCCATCATCTACGAGGATCAGCTCAAAATCAGCAAAGGTTTGCGTCAGAATACTCTCAACCGCCTCAAGTAAATATTTTTCAGCATTGTGAATTGGCAGAACCACACTCACAAGGGGAGGCATTTACCCTTCCTAGAACAGCTTATACCTAATCCTAATCGCATGAAACAGTAAGCCTATGTTGGTTGGCTTATAAGCTAGATATATGATTCCAGATTTGCAAAAGTAAAGGAAATTTTCTCAAATATTGTTCCATTCTTACATGTCGGATTCTGGAACAAAGCCAAGTTCGATACTGAGATAATAAACGTGTTTCTTCATAAGATGCTTTTTTTAGTGAGTGGTCAACCACTTTTAATTCCTCTTGCCAAAATGGTATTACTCCAAGTTGGGTTTTTTGTTCTCTATGAAAACGGAATACCGCAAGGGCATCAGAAATCAATCGAGGATAATATCCCGAATAAGCTAGTCGAACATAAAAGTCATAATCCATCGCCATATGCATTGTTTCATCAAGCCCATTCATTTTCTGCCAAGCCGATCGCCTCCAATATGAAGAAGGTTGCGGAAACCCGGTTCCGGTTTTTTGCGCACAAACGAAATCGGTCCAGCCATTCATTACAAACCTGGAATCTTTTTCTTCGCCCGAAAGATATTTTGGATAATATTCATAAATGATTTTGCCTTCACTCATCAATAAGGTTGTCCCTACTATCCAAGATAAATTCGGTTCAAGATTGATAGCCTTAGCTACCTTAAATAGACAACCGGGCAAATAATAATCATCAGAATTGAGCCACGCCACCCAATCACCAGTTGCAATTGCCATACCTTTGTTAATCGCATGGCTTTGACCGCAGTCTGCTTCACTTACCCAGTACGTCAGCCGATGTCCATATTTCTTGATTATCTCCACACTGCCATCAGTGCTACCGCCGTCAATGATGATGTATTCCAAATTGGGATATCCTTGCAACAGTACAGAACGAATTGTCTCTTCTAAAAACCGCCCCTGATTGTACGATGGCGTCACTATGCTGATGCGCGGCCAGCGAATGTTATCAGGCCAAGATTCAGCCGATTGTGGGTTTTCCTCTGTCCATGGCCAGCCCGTTTTGTCGGACAACGATATTGGAATAGCTTGATTAAATCCCAACCGCTACCCCGCGCTTACTTGCATTTGCTAGATGAAATTTTTTCAAGGCAATGCAATTTAAAGACATTCCCATACTAAAGGGTATCAAATTGCCAACAGAATTAAGGCTAAATAAATTATAGCCAAAACTTTCAATATATGTAATTAGTTCTTCTGCAGTTCCCTGCTCATCTTTATGAGTACCTTCACAAATTTCAATTATGAGACATGGGGGATTATTGGTACGCAATACAGATTGCATTCCTTCCAAAACTTGTTTCTCAAATCCCTCAACATCGATTTTTATTAGGCTTGGTGCTGCATCAGGAAATAATGCTAAATAACTATCAAGTGTTAATGTTCTTACGTTTTCAATATGAGCCTTTTCATTTTGAACCTTTGAATGTGATACCCTACGAAGAGAATTATACGCACCAAATCTACTTTCGCTTAGTACATTCATTTCTGAAAAACCGTTCCTATTGCTGAGAGCTAATTGATTTAGAAGTATATTTCTAAATTTATTTACGCCCACATTTTCACACAAATGTAAAAATTCTCGTTGGCTGGGCTCAAAAGCATGTACTTTCCCGTTTTCTCCAACTAATTTAGAAAAAATGAGTGTAAAGAAACCAATATTGGCTCCAACATCCACCACGGTATCACCATAACTTATATATTTGGTGATAAATGAGACGGTTTCCTTTTCATAGTAGCCAAAGAAAATTGGTTTACTTACGCTTTCATCGGTAGAAATTAACTTTATGTGAAAATTCCAATCGTAAAGATAATAAAAAAATTCGTAGTTACTATACTTCTCAAGTAATGACCAATATCTTTCTTTAATGTGCTCTGTTAACCAAGGATGTTTTTTCTTAAACGAATTAATCATATTTAGTTATCACATTTTAAACCATGAAACAAGCTCAAGCACAACAGGAAAACATAATTAGCCTTCATAAATTTCTTCGTGGGTTTCATGGTTGGTTGCATAATTAAGGAATTATTAAAGCCACCCAAACGCTTCAAGAATTGAAGCAACAAATCGCCGCCTATTTCTTAGATAAATCAGGGATGAATGTATTTGTCCTTTCTCCAGCTGTTTTTCAAATTTAAGAAGAGGGTGCTGAATGGAAGATAAAGATGCGACAAAAAAATGCCGCCTGGGTTTTTTATAGAAACCAGATCTAAATTCTTCATGGTCAGACTTATATAAAATGGAGTAAACAAAATTAAAGCCAGCCGCATAGAGCATTTCGCTTATACAGATTCGAGATGGCAGCATAACATAGTTGTTCACAGCTTGGCTAACACCCGTTCTATCATGCCCTAATTCTACGATTGGGAAGTCAGACCAATGAACCCGAGACTCGATAACACAAACAGAATCACAAAGCAATCTCAGATTCCGAATTGCCTTAAATGGGTTTTCCAAATGATAAAGTAAACCAGCACAAAAAACCAAATTCCACGTTTGGCTATTTTTACTTTCATATTCCTCAATATTAGACGTGAAGAAATTCGCGTTAGGGCACCTTTCTTTTGCCACTTCAATGTTTTCTTCTCGCACATCAATGCCCGTTGTTTTTAGATTAAGGGATAATAAAAAAGAACAAAAATACCCGATGCCGCACCCAATATCAATTACAGACTTTAAATTTTTCGAAGTAACAATATCGGGCAACACACTCCGAAAAACAATCTCGCGAACCTTATTAACTTCCATATAATAAGGAGTATCAAAATCTGTACGCGGATCAATTTTCATTTTTTATTACTCCTCAACGATTCTGAATGGAATGCGTAGGTAAAATTTATTATGCCCTGCCATGCTGGTGACAAGAGCGTTGGCTTACTAGCTAACACTTCCAAAATTGGATAAGCTTGCCACCGATCTAATTGCACATTATTTGTGTTTATACTGAATTCTAAATTATATCGACCAGATTTAATAGAAAAATTCTTGATATCAAAAAAAATTTGATATTTACCCTCGCAATACGTCAAAGTAGAGTTATTGCCATCGTGGCTATTTGCTGCCCAAACCAGAATGCCTTCTTCTGACCATATTGCTATTCCAAAAAAAACATTATTGATTTTTTCTCGAAATTCCACCTCAAAACATATTGACATATCATCCCCTGAAATCACTGAATGAACATTTTCGCCGTGGCTAATTGCATGCCATGACGTGATCTGAGATGCTACTTGATCAACAGATTGAATAGCTGAATTCTTGGACTGTGATCGCACAAGTGCATTAGAGGCAAGATAATATTGTATAACATCCAAGGTATTATCAACCTTTTCAATCCTGCCATTTAAGAGTAATACAGACCTTGAACACAATTTCTGAATCGCAACAAGATTATGACTAACAAATAAAACAGTCCGCCCACCCCTAGCAATATCTCCCATCTTCCCCAAACATTTTTTTTGAAATTCCGCATCGCCCACCGCCAGCACTTCATCCACCAACAAAATTTCCGGATCCAAGTGCGCCGCCACGGCAAAGGCCAGACGCACATACATGCCGCTGGAATAACGCTTGACGGGGGTATCAATGAATTTTTCCACTTCCGCAAAATCCACGATCTCATCGAACTTGCGGTCAATTTCCTTGCGGCTCATGCCCAAAATCGCGCCGTTGAGGTAGATATTCTCACGCCCGGTCAATTCAGGATGAAAGCCCGTGCCTATCTCAAGCAGGCTGGCCACACGCCCCTTGACTTTGATCTTGCCGGAGGTCGGTGCAGTAATGCGCGAGAGAATCTTGAGCAGGGTGCTTTTGCCGGCGCCATTGCGTCCGATGATGCCGAGGACTTCGCCCTGCTCGACGGTGAAGCTGATATCGCGCAAGGCCCATAGATCTTCACCCTCACCCATGCTTCGCGACCCTCTCCCATTGTGCGAGGGGAGTCGCTCGGTCTCACCGATACGAAGCAAGGGATTGGGCTTGCCGCGCGTTTTAGCCCACCAGACGTTTAAATCGTGGGACAACGTGCCTGTGCCAATCTGGCCGAGGCGGTAGACTTTAGAGAGATGTTCTACACTGATTACAGTATTGCTCATGGATATCAATTGAATAGGACGGGGGACGGGAGACAGAGGACGGAGGACAGAAGACGGAGGACCGATCCCAACGAAGTGCCTTTCGGAAGGCAGACAATTTGATAAAGAGTTGATGGCCCTCTGTACGAATAGCCGAGAGACCATCGGCAGAGACATAACCACGAAGTTCGATCAAATCAATACAGGCAACCGTTTCCAAATAAGATCGCAAGGCAAGCCCCAAAAATCGGTTTTGCTCCGGGTCCGATTGTCCAGTGGAACCCTCAGCAATATTCAATACAATAGAAGTGGAAGCACGTTCAATCTGACTGGATAAATTGAACCGTTCGCGTTGCGGGAACCTCTCCACTTAACGCGTATACTGAATTAACATATTTGAGCGCCAACTGATACACCTGCAGTTTCTGAAACTTATACTCTTCCATAGCCCTGTCCCGCGTCTCTACACCGTATCCATAAAGGTCTGCTCGATGCGGTTGAAGATGATGCTGCCGACAATGACCACCACAACCATAAAACCAAAGCTATACAGCAAATGACCGATATTCGCGTCGCCTGCGCCTAGAAAAGCATAACGAAAAGTCTCCACAATGGGCGTCATGGGGTTGGCTAGGATAATCCACTGAAAACGCGCCGGAATGGATGAGACCGGGTAGATGACGGGCGTGGCATACATCAGCAACTGCACGCCGAACTGCACCAAAAAGCGCAGGTCGCGGTATTTGGTGGTGAGCGAGGAGACGGTGATGCCCAAGCCCAGTCCAAGCCCTGCCATCATGAAGACCAGGATGGGCGAGCATGCGATCCAAAGCCAATTGAACTGAAGAGGCGTGCCGCGGAGGAGGAAAAACACTACAAAAACCAGGAAGAGCGCAAACTGAATCAAAAACGTGATCAGGCTGGAAATCAAAATGGCAACCGGAACTGCAAGACGCGGGAAATAAACCTTGCCGAACAGCTGGTAGTTATTGACAAAGGTATCGGAGGTTTTGGTCAGGCAATCAGCAAAGTAGGACCAGACCACCGTGCCCGACATGTAGAACAGGAACTGCGGCAGGCCGTCGGTGGGCAATTTGGCGATGCTGCCGAAGATGAACGTAAAGATGACGGTGGTTAAGATGGGCTGAATGAGATACCAGAGCGGGCCCAGGATGGTCTGCTTGTAGACTGCGACGAAGTCACGTCGCACGAAAAGCAGGACGAGGTCACGGTAGCGCCACAGATCGCCCAGGTGCAGGTCAAACAGCCTACGCTGTGGTTCGATGATCATCGTCCAATCTGAATCATCAACGATCTCGTGTTCTTTCTGTTCAGCAACTGCATCCATTTAGATATTTACCACAAAGGCATAAATGACACGAAGGAAGAAAGAAGTAGTGATGGAAAAAGTTAGAGAAAAGGTGAGAGAAGAAAAGCTCTTAGCGAAGAACCTATCCTTCGACGCTTCGTAGCGCCAAACAGGCGATAGTCAGAGCTCCGATGCCCAATGGCATCTGAGTAGCCGATGGCGACTTTCAGTGCCTCTTGGCTCTGAAGCAGGCGATGTGCGCTTGCGGCACACTCGCTTAGTGATGTCGCCTCGGCTAACAAGCATCCGCCCTTCCGACATGCTTCAAGTCAGACTCAAGGCAAATCAACATGGCACGCGAATTGAAAGCCGGCTTAGCGGCCGGCCGTCAAACGCGATTTTTTGCGCTGAATCAGACCCGCAGGCAACACCAGCGGGATCTGTTGTTTGGTTAAGAGCTTGAGCAAAACACGCACACGCTCACTTCCGGGCAGGCGAGCATCGAAGATGGCCTCGTAGCCTGAAAATGGCCCGGCCTGGATGGTTATGATCTCACCCGGGCGGAGGCCGTGAAGTACCTCGCCACCCGCGGCGTTGACCTCGTCCACGCGCCTTTCTGATTCCCTGAATCAGTGTCTCTGGCACAACAGGCAGTTCGCCGCCAAAAGTCAGGAGTCCGAGTGAGAACGGCACCCAGTGGAGCTCGGAGAATCCGATCTGTTCCAGGTCCACGTGTACAAAAAGGTATCCCGGAAAATAAGGGCGGACCGTACGGCTGCGCGAGTTGACTGGATGGACGCGTAGTTGCGGATAAAACACTTCCACCTTTCTGGCAGACAGTTCACGGGAAAGCGCCATTTCCTTATTGGGCTTGCTACGCATGGCATACCAAAACATGATCTCTTTAATCTCCACAATCAAAACCGTAAATTAATCGAGGCGTTACTCCTCTCCAGGGGGATTTTTGACAATGTTCAAGGATTTATCAATCCCTGAACATTGTCAACGGTTAATCTTGCAATGTTAATTATAATCCAAGTCAACTCTATAGCTCGATAGCGAACCTCGATGAAAGTGTTAGAAAGCGCGGACTTCTGAATTGTTCACCACGGAGCACACTGAGAACACAGAGTTTTTCCCTTTAACGGCCTTGCCAAGAACAAGCAAGCCCGACGACCTCTAGTTCATTCAATCCTACTCCGGAAAGAGAAACATGAACAACCATAGATCATCGGGCTAGCAAAAAACCGTAGCTTTTCAAGCTACGGTTCATTATTAGTAGCGGGGGCAGGACTCGAACCTGCGACCTCCGGGTTATGAGCCCGACGAGCTGCCACTGCTCTACCCCGCAACGAAGCCCGCAGAATATACCACCTTTACAAATCAGCGTCAAGCCGCGTTGACAATCCTGCCCGCGAATGCTAGACTAATCGCTTCCTGCCATGCGATCCTTCCTGACCACAACCTGGCGCGACCTACGAGACCTTCCATTTAATTTCGTACGAGACCGCGATGTACTTGCAATCGCCGGTTTGACGTTAATCCCATGGCTGATTCTCTTCATCCGTGGAAGGAATTTGGATTCGCTTCAGCCACTGGCTTGGATCTTTGCCTTCATCGCTTTTTATTGGCTGATCGGTCATCAGCGCTCGTTGACGCCGTCCAAGTTCCGCAGGCCGCGTCTCGAACTTTTCGTTGCCCTAACTTTCGCCGCGGTGTGGATCATCTATCGCATCGGTGAATACTGGCATTGGTACACCATCCCGACATTCGGATTGAATAACAGCTGCGGTCCCATCTCAGAAACGCCGTTGCCAAAGACGATTGAAATGTTTCTTCTGCCCATCATCTTCTTATTAATATTAAGATATTCCTTCGGCCAGATGGGATTCAATTGGGATAAGTTTTCGTGGCTAGTGGCACTTCTACCATTGGTTATATTAATCGCATTCGGGCTGACGAATCATAAGCCGCAAACTTTTGCGATCTCTGCAGCATGTTATTTCTTCGGCGCGGGATTGCCGGAAGAGTTTTTATTCCGGGCGTTCCTTCAAACGCGGCTCGAAGCCATATTGCGCCGACCGATTTGGGCGGTTTGGCTGGCTTCGTTCATCTTTGGATTGTCGCATATTCCGATTGACCTTGGCGGGTCATTCCTTCACTGGCAGGATGCCTTGCTCACCGCCTTCACCTATCAGATGACGGTCGGCTTTGCGCTGGGCTATGCATACATGCGCACGCGCAATGTATTGCCGCTAACGTTCATTCACACACTGATTGATTTCGCTTTCTAACTCTTAAGAATGGGAACGATTTCGTTTTTCAGGGCGTCGATGACGCGCTCTTTATGGCGTCCGTGCATCGGCATCGATTCGATTTCATCCAACGAGAAATAACCGAAGGCGGTTGTTTCATCGCTCAAGCCAAGTTTCCCGCCAATGATTTCTGCTTCAAAACTCAAGACGACGATTTGAACTTTGTTCCCATCGCGATAGATGACCACTTGATCGCGATTGCTATAGATGCCGATCAAACGCTTCGTTCGGACCTCGAGGCCGGTCTCCTCCATCACCTCGCGCTGACAGCACTCTTCAAGCGATTCACCCTGATTCCATTTTGCCGCCGGGCAAACACCATAAGCCGTTATCGGCGCGTTTGGTGAGCAAAACTTTTTGGCGGGTTTCATCGAAAATCACCGCGCACGAACCGATGCGAAGTTCCGCGCCTTTGCTGATGCGATCACCATAGAGAACTTGTGTCATAATAACCAAACCTCCCAAGGTCGTAGGGACCTCGGAGGTTTGTCATCTCCTATTATTTGATAAATGTTCCGTTGCGCAATTCGATCAACGTTTGCTGAATTTCTTCCATCGTGTTCATCACGAACGGACCATACGGCGCAATCGGTTCTTTGAAAGGCTGACCCGCCATCAACATGAACCGAACGGATTTATTTTCGGTTTTGACACGAATGTAATCGCCATCATCAAACTTGACGAGATGAACTGCTTCAATAGTTTGATCAGCAAAAACACCTTCGCCTTCAAAAACATAAGCCAGCGCAGTGTGTCCGCTGGGGATGGGTTGAATGAATTCGGTATCGGGAGCCAACTCAACGTCGAGGTAAAGAGGCGAGGCCGCGATCTCGGTAACGGGACCCATCACATTATTCACTTGTCCGGCCACAACGCGGATTTTGATTCCATCCTTTTCATAAGTTGGAATCGTCGCGGCATTGACTTCCTGATAGCGCGGCGCAGTCATCTTGAGTTTGGACGGCAGGTTGACCCATAGTTGAAAGCCATAAATGTTTCCGCTCTCGCCGCGACGCGGCATCTCTTCATGCAGAATGCCGCGGCCGGAGGTCATCCATTGCACATCGCCGGCGTTGATGGTGCCTTCGTTGCCGAGACTGTCGCGATGATGCGTGGAGCCTTCGAGCATGTAGGTGACGGTTTCGATGCCGCGATGCGGATGCATCGGGAAAGCCGCGGATGGGACCTTCAACGGGATCGTTGAAGGCGAAGTGATCGAAGAGCAGGAAGGGATCGAAGAGATTGGATTTATGCGGCGCGATGGAACGTCGAAGCAATACGTCCGCGCCTTCGATGACGTATTGCGGTTCGATGATTTGTGAGATGGTTCGTGAGTTGGTCATGCAGAATAGATGATGCATGGTTAGTGAGTATTACGAAACCATTTAACGCTTTGTTAGCCTGTTTTAGTAATGATGAGCAGTATGCCTCCTGCATCTCCTTATAAGATAATTTTATAACCCAGAATACAGGCTTCGGGCAAGCCTGGGTTAGCGCGTGGTCGGGGCTACCTTCTGGTGCACATGTCCGTTTGAGCCAAGCTCCGCGAGCATGGCGGCCGCGAGATCGGGGCGCGTTGTGATATTTCCTTCGGGTATGTCCTCGACTAAGTGATACTCCGAGACACCCGTGCCGTTGATGAGACGGCCGGGTCGAATGATCGTCCACGCGATATCATCGCAGGTGGCGAGGAAGTCTTCCATACGCAGCATATCCTCATACAACGTCCGGCCAACAACGTTGCGCAGGAACGGCAACATGATGTTATCTTGTAAGAAGCCGCGCACCTTCGGCAGATTGGGTGCGGCTAGACCTGCGCTTACCACTACCAGGCGGCAACAGTGATCGCTGGCTCGCATGGCGTCAACGATAGCCCTCGTTCCGACCGAGTATACGCGGATCTCATGACGCGAGTACCCTGCGCCCAGCGTCGACAGAACAGCCTCGGCTTCACCGATCACAGGAGTTAGTGAAGAACCGTCCATTACGTGCGCGCGGACAACACTCAGGGCACTGTTCCGTAGCGGAAAATCTTCTGGACGTCGCACCGCAGCAGTGACGCGGTGGCCCGCCGCGAGTGCTTGACAACACAGCTCAAGTCCGGTGGGACCGTTAGCTCCGAAAATGACGATGTTCATAACTTCTCCATTACAGATTAAGGGTCAAAGGGCTTGAGACGGTAAATTCTGAAGTTTGCTTTTAATACCATGAGATTATGGCGCTGCCGGGCAATTGACGGATTGTCCGTGGAAATGATTTGCGAGCGAGCCATCTCATTGCCGTTCGCGTCCATGGCCGCGACTTGGAAATAGCATTCGCCGGTTGGCAGACTGCCGAATTGCGATTGTGTCTCGAAATCGGTCTTCGGATTTTCTTCGATCAAGGTAAGCGACTGCGGTGAATCTCCACCAAAGACTTTATACGAGGCGACATCCGTCGCACCATTCCATGAATATCCCAACGTGAGGACATTCCCAACCAGTTTATACGCCAGCGTGGGCAGCGTGGATGGAGTTCCCTGCCACGGGAAACGAAAGGCGCGGTAACTGACATAAGGTTCATCAAATCGTCAGCTCAAAAAGAGTTTGGTTATCCGGGTTCACTTCCGTCATCGTGATAAATGAGTATCCCGCCGCTTGTGAGGGTGCGCCCCAACCTAGAACGATATTTCCATCAGACAATTTTTGGGTGTTGCCCATAAATGTTGTAAACACAGGCGGCGTGTGTGTGAATCCCCACACCTGAGTCACGGTTTTATCCGTTTCATCAACCTTATATTCCATACCCTCCGAAGGCGCAGGCGACTGCTGAGTGCCTTGATTATCAAATACGGTAATGTCTCCATTGGGAAGTTCCCTGACGTCATGCTGGTAGGCAAAGGTCTGACTGTTAACGAAAGTAAACATATTGGCTTTGCCGCCCAAGCGCCACATCACTTCGCCGGTTTGAAGATTAATCTTGGTGATCTCATCGAGATTTCGGCTCGACAATAACAGATTGCCGTCATTCGTCAAAGCCAGCGAATTCCCATGCATCAAATCTATGTCTTGATCTGTGAGACTGGAAGTGGAATCAAAAAACGAAAAATGATCCCAACTTCGCCATTCGAAGATCACATTCTTAGACGGATCGAGTTCCTGAATCACCAGGCCGGTGACCGTTGCATTGGTTTTTCCGCCCTCAACGATCTCGCTCATATCCATCGTCTCCGCATCGTAGATCATCAACAGAGCATCGCCGTTGGGTAAAATCTGGAGCTCGTGTAAATCAGCAGTATAACCATCTCCCGCCTGATAAGTATCCACTACCTGATAATGGGAGTTCATCACATAAAAGGTTGAATTTTTTTGGTCATAATAAGATAACAGTCCATTCGGTTGCTCCTTGAAATCCCACGCATCGAGTGCATCTGCAACAGACTGATAGTACACAAGCTGACCCTGATCGTTGAGAATCAACAAATAGGACCCAACCTCTGCCTTGGTCCAATAAAAAGGCGAAACAAAGATATCCCCTTCTGCAGCAATTGGTGAAGTCATCGTTACAGTGTAATGAGGAATATCCTGCGGCACCGTCAGAAAGTTGGGAAAGGCGCTTCGCGGAGGTTTATCTGGAATCGGAGGTGCTGATAATTCACTGCTTCCCGGGGAACCCGACTGTTGATTGACCGCAACCGTGAAACCATACAAAAGTGGAGGATAACTGGTTTGTGAATCCAAACGCAGGCTGCTGACATTGACCGTAACCTGCTCACCCGCTGTAAACGGATCAACCGGTTTGAAAATAACCGTTTTATGATCGTCGGCGAGAATGGTCTGGCCTGCATGTAGACCGCTTTCTGATCCCTGTACCGTGAATTTCAAATCATCAAGATTTTGATTACTCAACACGGGACCATAGCGGACTACGATCGTGGTGGCTTTAGAAACGTATTTTGCATTTTCCAAAGGCGAGTAATATTGAGGCCCTAGGGATTGAGATGGGTCAGCCTGCGATAAGGAAGACTGAGATGCCAGAGATTGGAATAAGGGCGCTTGAAAAACGAAGGGTGTGCACGAAGAGAGAAATAAAATTAATGACAAACCAGCGGTCAATGATAAAAATCTTAATAGCTTCATGGTGTGCGTTATTCTCCAAAATCGTCAACAAGATACATGGTCACAGAAAACTTTTTGATGATAATTGAAAACTATGATTAGATTATTAGCTTTTTATGTAGAAAGTATGCGGATTAAAAGAGCGGCAATGGTGGCTCCCTTCATTTATAACCGTGCAAGGATTCTTGGCAAACTTTCGGCAAAATCCAAATCTTCATTCGAAACATCCAGCCGAAATAAGCTTTCAGCGGGAATCCTCTCAAGCCATTCATCCAAGAACTGATTGAACAGCGCCGTATCTTCCGCCGAGGCGATATTGATTTGCTGGCGCGAGGCCAACCGCGCACGGATGATTTCTTCTCCGGCTGTCAGATGGACAATGAGATCAGGAAGTGGTAGCAAACTGCGGGTCAATTCGTAGAAGCGCCGGCATAGATCGAATTCAGAATCGCTGAGTCAACCGCGGGCGTGGAAGAGACGCGTAAAGCCATGATAATCGAGATCAAGTCCGCCATCCATCAGTCCATTGAGAGGCGAGGCGCGCAGTTTCCTTTCCTGTTCAGCGCGTAAAAGCAAATAATCCATTTGATTGGCAAGACCGTAACGTTTATCGTGTCTGCCTTTGCCAGATGCGCTTCCGGCAAACAGCGCTTGAAATGGACGTTCGGCATGTCCCTCATAAGCCGTTGCAAATTGAGCCTTGTGGCTCAAGGCATTGACTAGAGTCGTTTTTCCGACACCGCTCGCCCCAACAATCTCAATCAGCTTCTCCACTTTACAACCACAAGTTGACCAAGCGACGCGCCAGTCATTGTTTTATCTCTCAGCACTTCTCCCGTTTTTGACAATCGTGGTTCTTCCGCCTCCGCCGGCCATATCGAGCAACTGGCCGCGTATAAAAATGTTCGAGCCATAGCGCGCCTTTGTCATGCCGATGCGTCCAGCCAGCGCATACTTGCGCCATGCTTCGCCCTCGGTTAATTTTTTAATATCGCCCGCATCCACATCGGACGGCGTGGGCCAGCCGCTATAACCGCCCCACGGCTGATCCCACACAACCGGGTCGCCGCCGTTTGATGGGATGGCGATCATGTCCACGTTCAATTCCTTGAGCCGCTCATAGCAATCGGGAAACCATGAATCGGCGCAGATCAAAATTCCAAGTTTGCCTGCAGGCGTATCGAATGAAGGCAATTCTTTTGATGATGCAGGAGTCATGAACGGCAATTCGTCTGTCGTTGGATATGCTTTGAGAACAAGATCAGGATAAGCGCGTCCATCTGGACCGTAAACCGGTGTCACGCCATAAAGCGGACCGTGGCCCGCGATCTAATTTTCCATCGCGGACTTGCGGCGCAGGCAAAACCGTTGAGCCGCCAATCACCGTGACGCGATAATTCTTTGCGATGTTTGATAAGACAGAGTTATAAGTCTCTGCCATCACATCAGCTTTTAGGCGAAAGACGGCGGCTTCCAATTTTCCTTTTTCTTTTGCGCTAAGTAACTGCCACAGGAATCCAAAGATGTGGCGAAGCACGAGTCGTTGTTCAGCAACGGCAAGCTTATCGGTTTGAAAAACGGATTCCGGCTCGTCCGCCAATACCAGCCACGTGCCTAAGTATTCAGGCAACAAGATAATCGTCTTTTCATTGAGCCAGCCCCGGCGTTTGGCTTCAGACATATATCCATCCAATTTGGATTGCAACGCTTGCGCCGACGCATAATCCGCAGCAGCAATATAAGGCTCGATGCCCAATAAATTTCCGCGACCCTGAATCCTTGCCAAGTTCAACGGACATCTTCCAAATGCAAATCATCTCATCGGTTTAGTGTTCTCCAATGATCTCGATACAGTATAGCGCGAATGGACGTGCTTAATCCATGAACATGCCAGCCAGCAAAGCCGTTCGAGGCGCAAGGCTTGGGATATGAATGTATTCCAAATCCTTTTGATGCGCGTTCGCACCGAACGCCCCAAAGCCATCCAGCGTGGGCGCAAGTTTGGCGGTGAAATTTCCATCCGAGCCGCCGCCGACACGCGCCGCGCCCACTTTGAATCCAAGTTCGGACGCGATGCGTTGCGCCTTCTCCAAAAGTTGATACGATCCTTCGGAAGGCTCCATCGGCGGGCGATTGAGTCCGCCAGTGATTTCATAACGCGTTCCATCCAAAGGTTGAATCGCTTTCAGCGCGGCGTCGACGCGTTGCGCTTCCTCCTGCGACCAGATGCGGAGGTCCACAGCCAGATCAACATGATCCGCCACAACGTTCGATACCGTTCCGCCTTTGATCACGTTCGGTCCGAGCGTCGTACCTTTTTCCAAATCCTGCAACTTGATAAGTTCGGCGATCAAATGCGCCGCGCTGACAATTGCATTCCTTCCCTTTTCCGGTTCGACTCCCTGATGCGCGGCTTTGCCATGCACTTGAATGTTGTAATCGCCCACGCCTTTGCGCGCAATTTTCAAATCGCCGTTCATAAACGGCGCTTCAAGCACCAACACGGCTTTCGCGCCGCGCGCCAAATTTTCAATAAACGGCAATCCGACCTCCGAACCGACTTCTTCATCCGGCGTGAGAAGCAGATCAATTGTCCATGCCGGTTTTTGATTTCTGTGCTTTCAATGCACGCAATGCCCACAGCGCTTGCACCAAATCCGGCTTTCATATCATAGGTTCCGGGGCCATAAACGCGATCCTCCTTCACTGACCAGAGATTATTCCACGCACCAAGCTGGATACACCGTATCCACATGTGCCAACAGCAAGATTCGTTCTTCGCTCTGACCGGCAACGCGCGCATGAATCACATCGCCGATTTGACTCGGATGCCGCGTGACTTGTCCCAATTCGCCAAGCCAGTTTTGGGTCACATCCTGCAAACGATTGATGCCTTCGGCATAATTCGAAGGCGTTTCGATACGAACCAGATGTCTCTATATCAGACAGAATATCCGCCGTATGATCTTGAAGGAACGAAAGAATATTTTTCATGTGAGTCATCCATCTTTGATATGTTGTTAAGTCCGATTGTAGCATATGGGATAGAAAACAAAACTCCCGCAATAAAACCTGCGAGAGTTTGTCAGCGTCAATAAACTTTCATTCCCCTTCTTCGCGTCGGATCGTCCACATATCTGCAGCAAGTTTCGGACTTATTATGTAATCGTACGGCATGGTGAAGTATCCTTTTTGTCCCCAAGCCGGTCCCCACGAGTTGCGGACAATAACTCGCTGAGCCGCATCGTTATAACCGACCGCTACCACTGCGTGGCCGCCAACGACTTTCTCATGCGGGGCAGGCATTGGTACAACACCAGTCTTTGCCACCTCCGCAGACTCGAAAAACTCATAAACCGTAAATCCAAACACGAACGGATATCCTGCTGCAAGGCATGTTTTCATATCGTTCAAGGTTTGTACGCGTTGATAAGATAGAATAACATGCTTGGCGGCGTTCGTGTAACAAGTCTTCGTGGGTTTATCCTCGAAATGGGAGATGACATAGGGCCACATCTTCTCGGGACACACGCCCTGCTTCGCCAGCGTTTTGATCCCATCCCGCAATTGCGCGCCGGAATCGGACGTGACCGTGTTTTCGATGACGCGCTCGTTGTAGTAGACAAAAAGCCGGCTCAAGTTCACAAACGGCACGCCGTCTTTGAGTTCAATAAATTCCAGCGCGCCGACCAAAGCGTTCGCGGTGCAAGAGCCAAGCTTTTTCTGGTCTTCAACCGGCGGACACTTTGCCCGCAAATCAACCGCGGGCGGAAGTTGAGCGGCAGTTCCATACACAACCGAAAACAAATGGTCGCGCTGGTCAGGCAGATCGGGATGCCATCCATAGTGCTGTATTTTCATATGTCTCTCCTTTGTTTGAAAATACTATACAATATTCCCAGTTGGATTTCAATAGCCCAAAGGTTTACTATTAAATGGCAAGAACGAAATCAAACGAAGGTGAGCAGAGTCTAGGCCAAATAGATTTCAGGCCCCAAACTGCGGCTTTGTTATTTTGGCAAATGACCGCCTGCCTCGGCCTGCTCAAGCGCGGACAAGATCGTTCGCACCAAATCACGGGCGGCGGAATCGCTCAATTCAACGGCGACCCGCGCCGAGGGTCCGAGCGATTCGTTCACGAAGTCAATGTTGAGTGCATATTCATATGGCGCGTTGAACGGATGGTCATAGGAGACATTGGCTTGGTTCAAAGTAAACCAGCCATTCGTTCCTTTACCGCTGCCTTCGACCTTTATTTTTTCAGCAATCATGGTGCACATGACGTTCTCCTTACGCTAAATTCTTTTCAAGGAACGCAAAGACGTTTTCCCAGCCATCCACGGCCTGCGCCTGACGATACATGGGACGGTAATAATAAAAGAAGCCGTGACCCGCGTTCGGGTAGCGATGGAACTCATAATTCTTTCCACATTTCTTGAGTTCTGCTTCATGGAGGTTGACCTGTTCCGGCGAGGGAGTCGTATCATCATCGCCGAACAAGCCAAGAATGGGACAAGATAAATCTTTGGTGTACTCTATCGGTGCGACCGGCATTTTCGGTGAAAGCTGATCGGGTCTCATCACCACATTACCGCCCCAGCAATCCACAACCGCGTCAAAGCCCGGAGCGCGGCATGCCGCGAGAAAAGCATGTCGTCCCCCCGAACAGGTTCCAAAGATTCCAACCTTCCCATTGACATCTGGCAATGTGCGGACATATTTCATCGCGCCCGCCAGATCGCCGACGACTTGATCATCCGGCACGCCGCCATCGGCGCGAACTTTTGCCGCAATATCTTCCGGTGTGCCATGCCCCGCGCGGAAATACAGATTGGGCGAGATGGTCACGTAGCCATGAAGCGCAAACTTGAATGTGATCTCGCGATACCACGCATCCCAGCCGGGCATGTGATGCGCCAGCACCATGGAGGGAAAGGGACCTTTCCCAAGCGGGCGCGCCAGATAGGCATTGATCGAATCTCCGTTTGCACCTGTCATGATAATCGTTTCAGCGTGCACGCCTTCATACATATCGGTTGTATACATTTACAAACTCCTTGTCGACCTTAGCTTTTTAATGGGTATATTGATTATATTGCAATCACTGTTTCAACGCGTCCCAAATGACATTTAGAACAGAATCAATATTATTCATCACATCGTTATTCCAGAACCGCAAAACTTTATAACCTTTGGATTCAAGGAACGCAGTTCTTTCGGCGTCGTATCGCGAAGCATCCTGTTGCAGATGCTGACTTCCGTCCAGTTCGATGATGAGTTTTTCTTTTGGCGAACAGAAATCGGTAAAGAATTAGAAGTCTGCGCAGTAGGCAAGACCAACCGTACCAGGACCCATATGAGTGCCAATTGCCGGGCTGACTTCAGACAATACGGATTCAACTGCATTCAATTTTGCAGAGGCTTTTTCCAAGACCGATTTGGCGTTGGCTTCGGCGTTCGCGCGCAAGGTTGCAAGGCGGATGCTTGATTTGCCTGCACATTTTTCAGCCACCAACTCAATCACGCGCTCATGCGCTTTGCTCAGCGTCCGAGCGCGGTCTGCTGAGTCCACGATACCTGCGTTGATAGTCAGGATGGGCTTCATGTTAATCGCTGCGCCTAACAACCACTGTGCGCCCCCAATGCGTCCGCCCCTATGTAGGAATTCGAGGGTCTCAACGGCAAAATATACGCCGGTATTGGGTCGAACTTTTTCTGCCAGTTTTTGGCAGTCTATCAAAGATGCGCCATCTAATGCGGCACGCGCCACCGCAAGTGCCTGGAAGCCTAGCGCCATGGCAATGGTCTCGCTGTCGAAAATGGAAGATCTTGTCTTTGGCGGATGCAAGTTCTTCGCGAGCCTGAATGGCCGATGCCAGAGTACCAGAGAGTTTTTGGGAGATGAATATTCCCATGACATCATAGCCTCGCTCAAGCAGTCCGGAAAATGTTTTGTGCATATCATCGGGGGTTGCTTGGGAGGTAGTCGGCATGGTTTTTGCATCCTTCAGGCGCGTATAGAATTCGGTGGGTTTGATCGTGACGCCGTCAAAAAAGGATTCCCCATTCCAGATGACTGAGAGTGGCACGACGCTAATGTTCGTTGTTTTGCATAGTTCCTCGGGTATATATGCAGTGCTATCCGTGACAACAGCAACTTTTGACATTTTTTCTCCTTGGGTGAAAAGTTTTGCTCTCTTTTAAAACCCGTAATTCCGAATTTGGGTTCAGATAATAGCGCAATTGGATGCATCAGAGGCCTCTTCAATTATGTGCCTGCCGCGTGCTGTCTTCTAAATCTCACCCCGTCAAGTTTGCTCGCTCGTAAATAGGCCCACAGTTTTCTTTCGGCGGGAGTAGGCTCTTTTCCCGGCTCTCCCGCACGGTGCAGGATTTTCGGCGTACTTCGATTTGGTCGCATAGACTTATCTCATTATAGCCCGCCCTACTCGTCACTTCCCGCAACCCTGAAATAACACAGGGCCTAGAACAGCGGGTAACGTGCCACCCTCCCCATTTTCTGCTCCCTTCGGGAGTGCTTCGCGAGAAAATGGGGAGGGCTGGGGTAGGGCAAGTCACAGCAACGCTTTCTCAAACTTTACCTTATGCACCTTGCTACCGCGCTCGCCTTCGCCAAATCCCGTTTACGCTCGAACGTCTAAAGGCCGCTCTGCAGTAACTGGATGGCGGCAGGCTGTTTCCTGTTTCCAACATCATAGCCAGCTTATTCCGAAATCAACGTAAACTCGCTCAATCCAAATGAGTAACCATTCGACGCGTTGTTTTTGCCGGTGACGCGAAATCCTAAAGTGTGGGTACCGGCGGTGAGTTCGATTGTTCCGAGGGAGATTTTGCCGGTTGGCACTACAAGAAGCCCGTACAGATCTATGGGTGCGCCAACTGGACTACCATCTATGAATGTTTGAATTTTTCCAAAGTCCGGCGCCATTGTTGCATAAAGATCGAGGCCATATTTTCCGTTCGAAGCAACAGAAAGAGGGAACTCAATCGAGCTTCCCAGCTGTGCACCGCAGAACAACTGCTGATTTCCACTCCATAGGAACTCGCTGTAAGAAGACATGTCTTGTACGCTGGGACTGATATTGGTTCGTTCTGTGATCCCGAGGGTGACGAATTCGACTGCACCAGGAATGTGATTATTGGTCGGCGTCGCCATCCCGTTTTTCGCGCGGAGCTCCACAATCCAGCGAACGATGTTGCTTTGTTGAGGCGTTAATTCAGTTCGGTCGATATTACGTCCATTGCTATAATACGACATGATGTTCAGACGTGGCAGGGGGAACACCTGCCCATTCAAAGTAACGGATTGGACGGATGGGTCGCATTGGAATTGAGGGGTATCAATGTACGGGTCGGGCGGTGTGTCGCTCAAGCCATCCCCATCAAATATCCCGGGAAGGTTTCCGTGTGCGCTAAGATAGGCTTGTGCGTCCTGAAGGCTGTTGAATATCATGGCAAACGGATGAGATAGACCAAGATAATGACCCAGCTCGTGCGACAATTCACCGATATTTTGGTATCCGCACACATAGGTATCGAATCCGGGCAACACGGCAAAGTTGTAGTCGTGCCACGAAAATCCCCCGCCCGTTGATTGTGGCCCGGGACCGAATTTGAAGAACATGACCAGCTTCCCTGCATAGCGCGCGGCAACCTGGTTTCCAAAATCCACCTCGTGCGCCCAGTTCGGGTCTGCGTCTCCGGTCATGTTGTTGAGCAAGGTGCTCTTGAGCGGCGCAAAATCCGCATTTGGATCATAAATAAATCGAACGCTTGCGTTGGCGAAGATCTCATTCGCTTTGTTGACCCATTGTTCGACTTGTTGAGTTGTGATATCAGCAGTCCGCCCGCCATCATCATCAGAGACTTGAATCGCTTGCATGCGTACGGTGAGTAGCGGGTACGCTGGGTTAGGAGGTGGCGGCGTTATCGTGGGTGTAAGGAGTGCCTGAACGTTTGCAGACGTTTGAGTTGATACATTCCCTGCAATCGGAATTGAAGTGGGGGCGTTGGTCGGTGCAGTTTCATTTGGTTTGGACGGCCTCTGTCCCAGCGTGCATGCGAACATCATGAACGTCAATGCCATTAAAATCCATTTTCGCATCTTCTATCCTTTCGATGAAGCGTTGTATCACGCTTTCGTTGTAACAGATAAACTTAAGAAATGCAACTGCTTCTTCCTGACTGTTTTCAATGGATTCACGACAATTTAGGGAAGTTAGTCGGGAGTTATTGTGCCAGACGCTGGTCGGCGGTGCGAATGCGGCTTGTCCAAACTGTCCGCTGATTAACCGAGACCTTTGCCGTTCAGTCGGGTATCAAATCGCAGTACCAAAAACGGTTTTCTCGTAAAATGATTTCTCCAAGTGTATAAGAGACTTTCTCTTTGAAAATTGGCCCATCGTAAACAAAGGAATGATATTCACCGTTCTCGCCACACGGATCAACCGTTGAAGGCAGTTGAGACAGGAATTGCTCATCGATCTCTCTACCCACAAATTGCTTGCTCAGCGCATGGGTGTCCACGCAAGTGGTAATCGCTTTGAATCCCAATGCGGTAAGAGAACGAGCTAGCTCCTGGGTGTCTCTTTTCCAGAGAGGAAAAATACCGTGCATCCCCAGGGTTGCGAGTTTATCTTCCCGATATTTCCTTAAGTCTTCCAGAAAGATGTCGCCAAATACCACCGCGGTAACGCCCGCTTCCTTATATTTTGCAAGAACCTGTCCCATATTGGTCTCATATTCTTCATTCGAGGAATTCTGTGGAATGAACACTTCTTCAAGCGGAAAGCCCAACGAGGCAACTTGCCGTTCGAGCAGAATCCGCCGAACGCCGTGCATGCTGATTCGGTCATAACCTTCGGTCACTGTAGTGAGCAAGGCGGATATTTGGTAGTTCTGACTTTTTAGAATTTCATACAGGGCGATGGCACTATCTTTTCCGCCACTCCACGAAACCAATACATTTTCCATTGTTGTCTATCCTTACATGTTAAAGTTTATTCCCAGCATTGCCAACCTGCTCCAATAGCTCAAGTTGTTCTTGATCTGCGATTGACTTTATCCTCACTCCACCACTTTGACCTCTTCCTTGCTCAGTCTATATATCCTCCCCATAGGAGACTGCCTCAGCGACTCAAGCCGCGCTTGTTGTCCAGGTCCAATGCGTAGATGATGGCTTTGATAACGCCCTCGATGTTGTTCATCACATCATTGTTCCAAAAGCGAATTACCTTGTAGCCTTGCGATTCTAAATATCTTGTTCTGTCTTCGTCATACTTCTCCTGTTCCAAATGTTGACTCGGTGACTCATGTCACCAACCGCCCGATGGCGGCTTGAGTCCGCCTCGGGCAGTTCCGTCCAGTTCAATTACCAGTTTTTCTTTGATTGCACAGAAATCGGGAACAAAACTTCCTATTGCATGTTGCCTTCTGAAATTCACTCCGTTGAGTTTGTTGCCGCGCAGATAAGCCCAGAGTTTTCTTTCAGCAGGTGTTGGTTCTTTTCGTAAATTATGGGCAAGTTCATAACCCTTTGGTGTAGTTCTTCTTGGCGGCATAGCCGTATTCTACCCCCACCTTTATCCTCCCCCAAATCCTATGGATTTGGGGGAGGTGTCACGCAGTGACAGAGGGGGCGGTAGGGGGCAAGCTTATTCTAATAACGCCTTCTCAAACTTCATCTTTGCATCCTGCCATTCCCGCTCAGCGGACTCTCGCAGGCGGTGTGCTTCGGCGCGGCGGCGAGATAAGCATGTCGTCCGCCCGAGCATGTTCCAAAGATTCCGACTTTGCCGTTGACATTGTCCAGTGCGCGTACATGTTTCATCGCGCCTGCCAGATCGCCCACGACTTGATCATCCGGCACGCCGCCATCGGCGCGAACTTTGGCGGCGATATCTTCCGGTGTGCCATGCCCCACGCGGAAAAATAAATTGGGGCTGATGGTCACATAGCCGTGAAGCGCAAACTTGAATGTGATCTCGCGATACCACGCGTCTCAGCCGGGCATATGATGCGCAAGCACCATGGACGGGAACGGACCATTCTCAAGCGGGCGCGCAAGATAGGCATTGATCGAATCTCCATTTGCACCGGTCATTGTTATCGTTTCGGCATGAACGCCTTCGTACATATCAGTTGTGTATATAAAACCTCCTTGTTGTTATATTTCTATCTGTGGTGATGTGATTCACTTAATCAATGCTCGAATCTTGATAAGCACTTGTGGCAATTCTTTTTCTACCTCTTCGTTTTTAAAGCGGACGATTTGTAATCCCATTTCATTCAATGCCTTCTCTCGCTTCATATCATTTTCTTTTTGAGTTTCCTCATTGTGGATGCTTCCATCAACTTCGATAACTAAACTTGCAGAATGACAATAGAAATCAACAATAAAACCCGCGATGATTTGTTGTCTTCTAAAATGGACGCCCAATTTGTTTTCGCGCAGTTCCTGCCATAAAATCTTTTCGGCGGACGTCATCTCGCGGCGCAGTTCACGGGCACGTTCGAGTTTTTCTCGATTTATCTTCTGGCCCGGGATGATGTTTTGGACGGGCATATACTTATTTTATCTCAAGACCCCACCCTAACCCTCCCCGAACGGGGAGGGAACGCGTGTGCCCCTTCCCACTTGGGAATGGGTTGGGATTAGGCCTCTATGATTACCATTTCTCGTGATGGATATATTCTTGATTTGGCTTGCGTCCGCGCTTCAAAGACGGTGATGGGACATCCGGCACGCGGTAGCCAACCGCGATGACTCCGACCGGGGTGACCTCCGCCGGCATGGATAAGAGAGAGCGAAGCGTATCCAAATCTTCCGATCCGACAAAGGCTGTGACCAGTCCTTCATCTATCGCGGCGAGCAAGGCAATCATGACCGCACAGCCGATGTCCATAAACCAATAAGGGACGGGCCAGACGATCTCAGTGCCATCTTCGTTGACCTTGTCGGTTTCTTGATAGCGGCGATGATAAGCTGCCTCGCTTGTGCAGGGAATCAATAGCACCGATGCTTTAGAGATGAACGCATCGAATCCACTTTGGACATATTCTTCTTCCTCGCACGTATTTGCAATGGCTTTCTTCAATTCGGGACGAGTGACGATGATAAACGATTGCCCCTGCGTAAAACCTGCACTCGGTGCATGACGCGTGAGTTCGACGATGCGCTCGATGATCTTCGGCGGAATGGATTTATCCGTAAAATTCCGAACCATGCGCCTTTTGATAACTACATCATGGAATTCCATCGGGCCTCCTATTCGTCATCTTCTTCATGAAGGGCATCGAAATTTGGTTCAAAAGCATCAATCACTTTGATGTCTTTTACCTTGGTCTCGCCAGATATTGGCACACCGTTATCTGCATAGGTAGTCCATTTTATAAATAAATCATCTCTTTCAAGATTACCTATGTTCTGTTTGAGCTCGATTTCCCATCTACAGGATAGGCCCGGCAATATGGGATCAAATCTAGAAGGACCATATTCTGTTTGAAAACCTTTAGATCCAATTACATCTCTTTTGGTATTTTCTTCATAATAGCGAAGATAATCTCTTCCTTCAATCTTTTCCGCTCGACCGCCTCCAAAAACTTTTACTTGCTGGTTGGGAAGAAGTTGAATAGGAATATAGATAAAGGAATTTACGTATTGAGCGTAGACTCTTCCTGTATTTCGAGCCCATATTACAAGTTTATAGGTGTTAGTATCTTTTTCAGGTGGTCTAGTCCCCAAGTAAGTATACTGAGGAAACATTCCAGGTTGTTCCCCTTTAATAAATTTTTTCTCAATTTCAAATTCAAGCTCAATCTTGGGGTGCTGTCTCCGACCCATAATGTCAGCAACCATTTTGTGACCTATGGGGCGGCTTTTCCCAGCTACACGTGCATAATATTTGTTGTCAATCCTTGATTGATGTGGTGCGCCTAAACTATCTGCAATATCAACAATGTATAAAGCCCTTCCTAGCGATATCTGCGACTGACCAATAGGGGTAATTGCATAAACATTGAAATCTGTAAGAGGAAATTCTACAAGATTTGGAATAACATCCTCAAGCCACTCTCGAGTCCCAGTTTTTCCCTTCATAGATGTTGAGATACCGCCATCATCGACAGTCCATTTATCGATAGCAGTGGAAGGATTTACCAAGCCAAAGACAAGTTGTCCTCCTCCGCTATTGGCGAATGCCGAAATCTCTTTGGCGAGAGTTTCTAGAACACGGGCCTCTTCGACGGATGGCAATGTTAGATACTAGAGCTTTACGGCCTTTGGCCTCGAGCCAGTCAAATTCGCCTCGCGGTAACGATAGGAGATATTCTTCGTTCCATTCACTAACTGGTTTCATTGTTGCTATCCTTCCGGATACATTATAAATCTTATCAGTTAGTATAATTCTCGCCACTTCAATACTTGGAGCTCTCATAAAAAATACTAACGGGTGCTGAAATTCATCAATCCTACATTGACTTCTTCGTCGAGCACGGACACGGGCGCAGTTCTCCAAGCACCATTTTTTATCTCTCCACGCCGATATAATTCCCCATATAAATCGTCAGCCCGAGTGTTACGTCGGGCTGATTTGCAAAATAACCTTTAAATCGACAGTGCGGTGGATATTACATGTCCATCAGCGACGGCTGCGTATTCATTGTTTTCCATAGCGCCTTAAGCGTAAATCAGCCTGCTCCTTATGTCCCCAGAAATTCTCGAGGGCACATAGCCGCGAGGCATACTCACCAATGAGAGTGCTGGCCTGCGGGGTGATACGCTGATAGGTTACGGTCTTAATGAATTTACCAACCCATAACCCGCCCGTGTAGCGTGCGGCGCCGCGCGTGGGCAGAGTGTGATTCGTCCCGATGACTTTATCGCCATAGGCCACATTGGTTTCAGGGCCAAGGAACATCGCTCCATAATTGGTCATGTGATCCAGAAAATATTGTGGATCCCGCGTCAATATCTCCACATGTTCCGACGCAACTCTGTCACCCTCTGTAACGGCCTCCTGCTCGTCATCCACGAGAATGACCTCTCCATAGTCTCGCCAGGCCACACCCGCCAGGTCCACGGTGGGGAGAGTTTTGAGCTGGCGCTCGACCTCCTTGATCGTCTCCTTCGCCAGCTTTTCACTGGTTGTAATCAGAATGGCGGGAGAATCAGGGCCGTGTTCCGCCTGCCCTAGTAAATCAGTAGCAACCATCTCGGCATCGGCGGTTTCATCCGCGATCACCAGGACTTCGGTCGGACCGGCAAACAAATCAATTCCGACGTTGCCGAATAATTGCCGCTTGGCCTCAGCGACATAAGCGTTGCCGGGCCCAACGAGCATGTTAACCGCTTCGATGGACTCAGTGCCAAGTGCCATCGCGGCGACAGCCTGTACGCCTCCCAAAATATAGATTTCATCCGCGCCTGCAAAAGCCATGGCTGCCACGGTCGCGGCGGGAATCTTTCCTTTGATCGGCGGGGTGCAGGCAATCACGCGCGTTACCCCAGCGACTTTGGCGGTCAGCACGCTCATATGAGCAGAAGCCACCATGGGATATCGGCCTCCGGGAATGTAACATCCGACATTATTGACCGGAATGTTTTTATGACCCAGAATGACACCTGGCAATGTTTCCACCTCAATATCAAGCAGAGCCTTGCGTTGTTCCTCAGCAAATCGGCGGATCTGTGCCTGGGCAAAGTGAATATCAGAAATAGTCTGTTCAGGGAGACTGGCGATCAACTCCTCAATTTCCGCTTGGGATAATCGGAAGTTGGGTGGCGACCATTTATCCAAGCGCGCGGAGGTCTCGCGAACGGCGGCGTCGCCGCGTTTTGCAACATCGGCAATGATCGTTGCAACCGTTTCCCGTACCTGCTCTTCAGCCGCTTGCAACTTTTCTGCCGGCATTTTGGACTTGATATACGTTACCATTTGTTCCTCCTCAAATCATAGTTTGAACGATCTCAGCGTTTCAAATTGGACCCTCCTGTTTATTGTAGCGCGATTTTGAAAACACACAAAATACAAACTTTCATCCGTTCCACCGTTCCTCAATCCCCATCATTGGTATAATTCCCCAACTTCAAATACCTGGAGATAGAATGAGCCCCAAGAAATTATCCGGCGCGGAAATCCGCCAAACCTACATTGACTTCTTCGTCGAACACGGACACACGGCTGTGCCATCCTCTTCGCTTGTTCCCGGTGGAGACGCGACTTTGCTGTTCACCAATTCAGGCATGGTGCAATTCAAGGATGTGTTCCTCGGCACCGACAAGCGTCCGTATACGCGTGCTGTCGACTCTCAGAAGTGTATGCGCGTGGCTGGCAAGCATAACGATCTCGACGATGTAGGCCGCGACGACACACATCACACTTTCTTTGAGATGCTCGGCAACTGGTCGTTCGGTGATTACTATAAAAAGGAAGCCATCACATGGGCATGGCAATTGCTCACCGAAGTTTGGGGACTCGATAAGAATCGTCTGTATGCCACGGTGTTCAAAGACGATAGAGGCGATATTCCCACCGATGAAGAAGCCGCGTCCAATTGGCTCAAACAACCGGGCTTCGGTTCCGATCATCTTTTTTATATGGGACGCAAAGATAACTTTTGGGAAATGGCGGAAACGGGTCCATGCGGTCCGTGCTCTGAGATGCATTTCGATCTACGTCCGGACGAAGGCAAGGTCACACAAGAAACGCTGGACACTGACCGATTCGTCGAACTTTGGAATCTGGTCTTCATCCAATACAATCGCCTCAGCCCCACTCAACTCGATCCGCTTCCCGCCAAACACGTGGACACCGGCATGGGTTTCGAGCGATTGGTCTCGATTCTGCAAGGCGTCGACTCCAATTACAAGACCGACCTCTTCACTAAATCGCTTGACGTTTTGCGCTCGCTCACGGGTCACACCGAAAAAGAAATGATCGCCGATTTCACGCCGTACCGCGTCGTCTGCGATCATGTTCGCACGGCGTCATTCCTCATCGCCGATGGTGTTGTGCCGGGCAATGTTGGACGCAATTATGTGGCGCGCATGATCATCCGACGCGCGGCGCGCTTCGGCACAAAGATTGGATTGCATGAACCCTTCCTCGCCAAAGTAGCGGAGGCTGTGATTGCAACATACGGCGCGTTTTATCCCGAATTGGAAAAGAGCCGCGGTGCGATCCTTGATAATTTGACGCGTGAAGAAATCCGCTTCGCGCGGACGGTTGAAACGGGTACCGCTCAATTGGACAATCTGTTCTCAGAACTTGGCAAACAGAAAAAGATTGTGCTTGATGGTCATCGCGCTTTTGATCTTTATGCAACTTATGGCTTACCCTTTGAAATCTCGCGCGACATCGCGCGTGAACATGGCCTCGAAGTGGACCAAGCTGGCTTCAGCGCCGCGAAAGATGAACATAGCAAAGCGTCGGGTGGCGGAAAAGCCATCGGCAAGATGGGAGGCGAAGACGCTGAGTTCTTTGCGGGCATCCTGAAAGATTTGCAAAAGAAAAAGAAACTCGGCGAACATGGCGTGGAATATGACCCTTATACAAGTCTACGCCTTGAAGGCAAAGTGTTAGCGTTGATTGCAAACGGAGAATCGGTTAACTCCGTTTCCTTCGGTGATCAGGTCGAAGTCATTCTTCCCAAGACGGGCTTCTATATCGAGTCTGGCGGCCAGGTGAGTGATACAGGATATATTCGTTCAGCCCCGCTTCATCTCCCCCTATCCTCGGGGAAGATGGGGGGAGTGTCCCAACGGGACGAGGGGGGCTGGGAAATCGAAGTCACATCCATGCGCCGCGCCGCGGCAGGCGTGATCGTCCACATCGGCGAAGTGATCTCCGGTCAACCGAAAGTCGGCGATCAATGCGCTGCTGAGGTAGATATCGCGCGCCGCCACGACATTATGCGCAATCACACTGCCACTCATCTCATGCATGCTGCGTTGCATCAGGTGCTTGGCCCACATGCCGTGCAAGCAGGTTCACTGGTTGCCCCAGATCGTTTGCGCTTCGATTTCAATCATCCCGAAGCGATGACGCCAGAACAAATTGAACGCGTCGAGAAAATTGTCAACGACGCGGTCGCGGCGGATATGGAAGTCACGTCGCGTCTCAAAGCGCGCGCAGATGCGATTGCTGAAGGTGCGATGGCACTCTTCGGCGAAAAATATGGCGAGACCGTCCGCACAATTACCATCATGCCTGTTGACGCAGAAGCCTACGATGAAACCGCGATTGAACATCCGACCGCATTGGTTGAGCAACTGCCGAAATATTCCTATGAACTATGCGGTGGCACACATCTCGAACGAACATCGGATGTCGGCGCGTTCATCATCGTCAGCGAAGGATCAGCCGCGGCGGGCGTGCGCCGGATTGAGGCGGTCACTGGGCGCGGCGCATACGAATTGATTGCGCGCCGATTCAAGATGTTGAAGGAAACTGCTTCGGCATTGAAATCTGGCATTGATGAAGTTCCACAAAAGGTAGAAAGCCTGTTAAATGAAATTGCGGAACTGAAAAAGGAACTAAGTGCACAAAGGATGCAATTGGCTTTGTCAACTTACGACAAATTGAAGCTAGAGGTAAGGCACGTTGCCGATATTGCGGTGCTGGCGGTATCGGTGCCAAATGCAGACGTCGATATTTTGCGTGCCCTCACTGATAAATTCCGCCAAGGATATTCCACTAGTGTCGCTGTATTGTCAACGGCCTCAGAAGGCGAACCTCCTATGCTTGTTGCTTCAGTCACTGAGGATCTGATTAAACGCGGATTGAAAGCGGGCGATCTCATCACAGCCATCGGCGGGCGCGGCGGCGGACGTCCCAACATGGCACAAGGAAGTTTGCCAGATGCATCGAAGGTCAATGATGCGTTGAGCAAAGTTTCAAGAGTTGTGGAAGAGAAATTGAAATAACAAAGAAAGGGCAACCTTCATAGTTGCCCTTTTTATTTACGCTGTCAAAATCATCCCACCATATCTGGATAAATTTATCTTCCCGTCCTTAGTTTCATCTTGTTGAGATAACTTGAAAATGCAATTTCCAGCTGTGAAGGGAAATTGGCTTTCCGAATCGCTTAAATTCAAAACTACGATGATTTCTTCATCGTCTGATTTCCTGCGATAGCCAAGTACGTTATCTGGCAAGCCTGCTATTAATTCCAGCGAGCCTTGCCGAAGCGCCTCGTGCTCATTTCGGATTTTCAAAATCGCACGAATTGTATTGAGCAGAGAGTCTTGATCTTTACTTTCTTCTTCCACATTGATCGCATCATGATACGGATGCAACGGCAGCCACGTCTTTTCTGCCAATGAAAACCCGGCATTCCTTTCGCTATTCCATTGCATCGGAGTGCGGACTTCGTCGCGGTTGAGGGTCATGCCGAGCATGTCAAAAACAAAACGAGGAATGGATTGGAATTTATGCGGGATAGGATCGAGTGCCTGCGCAAAAGGCATCTTCGAATTCGTCATCCCGATTTCTTCGCCGTAGTACATACATGGCACGCCGCGTACTGTGAGTTGAAGCAAATGCAGTAACCTTGCTTTTCGAATATCGTTTCCCAATCGCGAGATGCTTCTGGCTCGGTCATGATTGCTGAAAACATAAACCGGCATGAACGGCTTGGGATAGTGCCTTTCCATGTCTTCAATCAAATCGTGAAAATATCTGGCTTTGAATTTAAAATCCAGCATTCCGAAATCGAACACCAGCGTAAGACCATCGTTTTGCTCTTCGCCCATAAACTTGCGGATCGTTCTTCGACCTCCGCTTACTTCACCCAGCAATAATTTTTCTCCAAACTCATCACATAAGTCTCGAAATTCTTCGGCAAACTCAAAACTCTCGGGTTAATTCAAAGTGTATTTTGCTTTCTGAAAAAATCCGGATGGATTGGTTTCTGTCGGGATGAGGTCAAACGTAAACAGATTGCTTCGGAACTCGGCATCTTTATAAATGACATTGAAGATGTCCAAGCGAAAACCGTCCACGCCTTTGCCAAGCCAGAAGCGGACGATGTCAAACATCATCCTCTTGACTTCGGGGTTTCGATAATTCAAATCAGGCTGAAAAGGCAGGAAGCTGGCCCAATAATATTGATTCCGTTCCTTTGCATAATGCCAGCCGCTTCCACCCGTCATGCATTGCCAGTTATTAGGTTGATCACGCCAGAGATACCAATCCGCTTTGGGATTTTCGCGCAATGAACGCGATTCTTTGAACCACGGATGTTCGCTGGAAGTATGGTTCATCACCATATCGAAAACGATCTTCATACTGCGGCGATAAGTCTCCTCAATCAATTGCAACGCATCGCTCATCGTTCCATATTCGGGAGCGGTGTCAGTATAGTTGGAAATATCGTAGCCGAAGTCCGCTTGAGGTGAGGCAAAGAACGGCGAGCACCAGATCGATTCGAATCCTAAATCCTTGATGTAATCCAATTTTTGGATAATTCCCTGAATATCGCCAATGCCATCCTCATTACTATCATAGAACGAACGAGGATAGACTTGATAAATAGACGTTTTGTGATACCAAGGCAAAGCGGACATGAAGGTCTCCGAAAATTTGGGATCCAAAATATTTTATCAGGAAGAAAAGAAATAGTACAATCGGACCATTCTTCAAATCGGCAATGCACGTATAATCATTACTAAAAAGGAGAGAGTTATGTCGCGCATCTTTAAATTTACACTTCTATCCAGCCTGATTCTATTTTCTTTTGCCTGTGGGCTGATCACCAATCCGCTCAATCAAGCCAAAGGACTTGCGTCCACTGCGGAAGCGATAGCAACCGCTAATCCCGGATCGCTATCCACACTCGAGGCACTGCCATCCTCCATGCCGCTATCCACGTTGGAGGCTTTGCCATCCTCAATGCCGGAGGTCGGTCAATACCTTAATCCTACGGGAAAGCCCGTCAGCAATTGGAATGGTATTCCGATCATGACTCAAGCCACGGCGGGTCAGGAATTCAACAAGAATACCTATAGCTTCAAAGCTACGGCAAGCGCCACCGATGTTCAAAACTTTTACTCGGATCAACTCAAGGCTCTCGGTTGGACATCTTCTTTCAGCGCGCAAGGCGGCGGCCAAGGAGGCATAATGCTTTTTACGAAAGGCACCAGCGTCCTTACGATTACCATTACATCAAGCGGCAAGGATGTCGTGGTTTTGCTCATCACGCAATAATAGTCCAGCCTTCCCAAAACATCAAACAAGAGGCTGTCCCAAAAGTGGACAGCCTCTTGTTTATCAACAGCGAATGAATATCATTGAACAACGATTTGAATATAAATTGGGTCGCCAAACGCATCCCCGCTTGGACCGAAAGCCTGCCATGTGCTTGTATACGTCCCCGTATCTGACGGCGCGGTGAAGATGATACGAAGTGTGGCTTGTGCGCCGGTGCGCGCCGGATAAAGAGCCTGCTCGGTTGCCGGGCCCATGGCGGGACCATTAATCAGTTTCAGACGATAACGAGAATCCCAATTGCAGGTTCCGCTATTCTTGACCAGCCATTGCTTATCAACGGATTGTCCCGGGCTGAAAGGTGTATTATCGAAAACTGTAATGTCTTTAACAAAAGTCAAGCCATTTGTGCATGGCGTAGGAGTAGGAATAACAGTCTGCGTGGGAATAATCGTTGACGTGGGAATAATGGTTGAAATGGGAACGCGGATAATAATTTGAGTTGGAATAATCTCTAGAGGTAGAGTCGGGGGAACAAAGAATGTCGGCGTGGATTGGGGAGCACACGCGGTCAGTGTAAAAATGAATAATAGAACGGTGACTCGTTTGAAGGTCAAAAATGGATGTGTGATTTGCACCAGACTAAACGTCTAATCGATATCCAACGCCGCGAATGGTTTTGAGAAATTTTGGCTTCAGCGGATCAACTTCAATCGCGCGTCGAAGCCACGAGACGTGAACGTCAAGCGTGCGCGTATCGCCCGTATAATTAGTTTCCCAAACTTTTTTGAAGAGAACATCGCGCTCAACCACTTCGCCATGTTTTTCCATTAACATTTGAAGAAGCGTAATCAGACGAGGTGTTAACTTGGTGCTCTTTCCGAGACATCGCACACGGCGGCGTTCGACATCGAGTCGGATCGGTCCAACATGGATCATATTTTTTCCATCGCCTGGCAAAAGCGGTTTAATACGATTGACGAGTTTCTGCGCAGTGAATGGCAGGATCAACACTGCATCTGCAATGTCTTTGTCCACTTTCGCTTCTTTTGCAAGAATAAGAACTATCGGATACTTTGAATTCTTTTCACGGATGGATTGGCAAATACGCAATCCCGTGCTTCTTAAGGAAGCGGCATTGACCACGACAATGGTTGGGCTGATTTTTTCAAGACGCGAAACCGCCACACTTCCGCTGGTTACGGTATTAACCTCAAAACCCTTCTTCTGCAATTCAGATGCAAAAGAAGGGATGTCTGAGTATCGGCTTTCAACCACAAGGAGAGAAGAAATGGGCATTGTATGGAAATCGTTATAACATGGAGGAAAACAATAATTACCCGATTGTTAAGGTGTCGCCCATTATACACCAATCTTAACAAAAGTTGTCAACCCAAAAGTACTACCCTTATGCGGATCTCATTGAACAAACGGGATTCAATTTCAGGAGTGATTAATATCAAAAACATGCGTGTCATTCGAGGTCCACATAATAGAAAACTTGGCAATCTCAATTTATCATCCACCACACACCGGTGCATTCCGGCAGAATGGTCAATTGCTTGCTAATAATTCGTTGCTTCATCTCATCGCCAAAGAAAAAGCCCGCCATGTCGCTCGCCGTTTGCAAAGATTTAAATTGAACATCGGTACGAATCCATTTATTTTTGAATCCAACTTCATCCAGCCAATTATAAGAATTTTCGAGATGAGGTAATCTCTGCGGGGATTCATCTCCTGTACCAAGCGATTCGAACAGGATTATGAATCCGTTTGGACGAAGAACGCGACACGCTTCCTCTCGCCATCGAAGCGGATTCCACACCGCGATATAACTCACACTCCAGCCAGAGACAATTAAGTCTGCGCTGTGAGTTTTCAGCGGAAGAAAACGATGGTCGGATGCCGCGACCAGCCAGTTATCGCGTGTGAAGCGGTGCAATTTATCGCGCGCAATTCCAAGCATATGCGACAACAAATCAAAAGACAATACACTTCTCACATGAGGTGCAAGCAGGCAAGCTAATCGTCCTGTACCCGCGCCGAGGTCGAGAATGTCCAACCCCTCGAGTGGAACGATTTCTTGAATTGACTTCAGAATATTGCCCTGATAATCTTCGCGCGAGATCAGCGCTTCATATTCAATGGCATGATTTGCATAAACTTCTTTTTCATTTAGCATTTGCGTTATACTCTGCGACAATTCTATCATCGGAGAAGATATGTCACTCTCACCCACTGCTCAAAAAGTACAAGACCTTTTAACTTCACAGGGATTCAATTGCAATGTGATCGAGCATGCTGAAAGTACACGCACCGCGCAGGAAGCTGCGGAACGCGCAGGTTGTGAGCTCGGACAAATTATCAAGTCATTGATCTTCAAAGGCAAGACCAGCCATAAACCGATTCTTGTTTTAACCAGCGGCGCAAATCGCGTCGACGAGAAACGGATCAGCGAATACGCGGGCGAGTTGATCATCCGTGCCGATGCGGATTTTGTCCGCTCGGTAACCGGCTTTGCAATTGGCGGTGTGCCGCCGCTCGGGCACATTCAAAAGATGGAGACTTATCTTGATGAAGACCTGCTTCAATATCAAACCGTCTGGGGTGCGGCGGGCACACCGAATGCCATCTTTGAATTAACGCCCGACGATTTAACAAAGATGACCCATGGAAAAGTAGTGAGAGTGAACTCATGATTGAAGATATCCGTAACTTTCTTCCGCTCAACAAAAATTTATTCAGCAGTGGCATGCCGACCGAAGAACAAATGAAATCAATTGCAGAGGCGGGAGTCAAAGTGGTGATCAATCTCGCGCCATTCGATTCTGAAAGGGATTTGAAGAATGAAGGCACGCTGGTCGAGTCGCTTGGAATGAAATATATCAACATTCCGGTGGAATGGGAATCGCCCACGCGCCAAAATCTTGAAGCTTTTATGAAAGCGATGGATGAAAACAAAAACGACAAGATGCTCGTTCATTGCCGCGCCAACTTCCGCGCCATCGGTTTTATCATGTTGTATCACGTTCACGTCTTGGATGGAAACGGGAAGAAGCGTTCAAGGTTTTGCGCCGCATTTGGAATCCGGATGAGTATCCGATCTGGAAAAAATTTATCGAGGACAATTTATCGAAACCATGAAACGAATCGTATTTGCGCTTCTTAATCTTGAGCCTCAGTCTGCTGGCTTGCGCTCGAACTTTTAATTCAACTTCAATCTCATCCAGTGACACAACGCACACGCTGACTTTCGGCGGACTTCAACGCAGTTACGTTTTGCACATCCCGCCAACTTATAATGGCAGTCAGCCTGTGCCACTCATCTTTGATTTTCATGGCGGGCTTGGAAATGCATCTACCCAAATGCGCACTTCAAATTTTGAACCGCTGGCAGATGAAAAAGACTTCATTGTCGTTTATCCCAACGGCACCGGATTGCTTGGCGATAAATTTCTGACTTGGAACGGTGGAACTTGTTGCGGCTATGCTGTGAAGAATAATATTGATGACGTCGGTTTTGTGCGTACTATCATCACTGATCTTGAGTCTGCATACAAGATTGATTCCAAACGAATTTACGCAACCGGACTCTCAAACGGCGGCATCATGTCTTTTCGTCTGGCTTGTGATGCGTCGGATATTTTCGCCGCGATCGGTCCCGTTTCAGGAACGTTGAATTATCCCAGATGTCAGCCAAAGGAGCCGGTGTCCATCATCGAATTTCACGGCACTGCCGATCAACATCTTCCCTATAACGGAGGCGTTGGCGACAAATCACTGGCGGATGTGTCGTTCGTTTCCGTCAAAGACACAATTGATGCATGGTTGAAATTCGATCAATGTCCAACCACACCGCTCACCAATACTTTCGCTGATATTCGGCATGACACGTATTCCAATTGCGCCAACGGAACCGCCATTGAACTTTACACCATCGTCGGCGGCGGACATGCCTGGCCTGGAGGAAATGGTCCGGCCTGGCCCGGCGGTGATCAGCCAACACATACCATTTCTGCAACGGACCTCATGTGGAATTTCTTCGCAGCACATCCCAAGCCATAAGAGAAGGACATTTTATAACGGTGGTATAATTTTTTCAGTAATCCTATGGGCACGCTGGCGATGAGGCTCGTCAGCGTTTAGAAAAAAGCCTCTGCCGAATCCTCGACTGATAGCCTCTACCGCGATCCTGCTGGTAGAGGCTTTTTACTGCGAGCAGGTAATATCAAGGAACATTTCATCAGCATGGATCATCGTATGAAAGACTTGCTCAATCCTTATCAGTGGAATTCGCTTCGGATCACGTTGCGTACGTTCGAAGAGAACCTGCGCCGGACGCAGGAATGGCTGGACGGAAAAGAGGAACATGGTACGTTGTATCAATCCAAGCTCGTCCTGCGGGCAGACAGCAGGAAACGGGCCCAGCGTGAGATCAAAATTGCATTGGATCAAATTGCCGAGTTGAGCCGCTTATTTGAGATGCCGAGAGAAAATACAAACCCCGCTTCTTTAATACGTGGAGAAATGTCCGTCAGTTGGGCTGACCTGCATGACAACCGCGCCCGTAAGCTGGGAAGGTATGGTAAGGTTCATCCAGAACTTTCCAATGTACTGGATTCTCAAGTTCAACATTTAGCCGAGATCGCCCAAAACCTATCTGCGATCTTTGGTGAATATGAAAAGGAGAAATAAAAATGTCTAAGATCGTATCTGTACACGCCCGCGAAATTCTCGATTCGCGCGGCAACCCCACCGTGGAAGTGGATGTCGTTTTGGAAGATGGCTCGCAGGGCAGGGCTGCTGTTCCTTCAGGAGCATCCACAGGCGTTCACGAAGCACTCGAATTGCGCGACAACGATAAAAAGCGATTTGGGGGCAAAGGCACGCTCAAGGCCGTGGAAAATGTCAATGGACCGATTGCCAAAGCCCTGCCGGGGAAAGAGGCGGGAAATCAATCAGCGATTGACCAAACCATGCTCGATTTGGATGGAACGCCGAACAAATCCAAACTGGGCGCGAACGCCATCCTAGGCGTCAGTCTGGCAGTGGCGCGCGCCGCATCCAATTCGGACCATAAGCCGCTCTACCGCTACCTGGGCGGAGACTCCGCTCGGACATTGCCCGTGCCAATGTTTAACATCCTGAATGGTGGCGTACACGCCAACTGGCAAGGCACCGACTTTCAGGAATTCATGATCGCTCCGGTCGGTGCGCCCAATTTCCACGAGGCGCTGCGATGGGGCAGTGAAGTTTACCAATCGTTGAAGGGTGTATTGAAATCCGGCGGATATTCAGTCGGCGTGGGAGACGAAGGCGGTTTTGCCCCTGCGCTCAAGAAAAATTCAGATGCGGTTGATTTGATTTTGAAGGCTATCGAAAAAGCCGGTTACAAACCCGGCGAGCAGATCGCCATCGCGCTCGACCCGGCCTCCAGTGGCTTTTACGAAGATGGCAAATACAACCTGCGTACCGAGAAGCGCAAAGCGACCTCTGCTGAAATGGTCGCTTTGTATTCTGAATGGGCTAATAAATATCCCATTGTGGTGCTTGAGGATGGCCTTGCCGAAGATGATTGGGATGGCTGGAAATTGCTCAACCAAAAATTGGGTCAGAAGATTGAACTCGTGGGGGATGATTTGTTCGTGACCAACGTCGAGCGTATCGCCCGCGGCATTAAAGAAAATGTCGCCAACGCGGTATTGATCAAACTCAATCAGATCGGTTCGCTCACCGAAACGATTGCTGCGATCGAAGATGGCGCGTAAGGCGGGCTGGGGTTCGATGGTCTCCCATCGTTCCGGCGAGACAGTAAATTCGTTCATCGCTGATTTCACAGTCGCCATGTCCACTGGTCATTTGAAAACTGGCGCACCGGCACACGGAGAGCGCGTCGAGAAATACAACCAGTTGATGCGCATCGAAGAAGAACTGGGCAAAAACGCGGTGTATGCCGGACGCAAGGCATTTGTGCGTTAATCCTGACAAACCATAATCCATATAAACTGCGACGGATTTTTATTTCCGTCGCAGTTTTCTTATTTGCAATCAGTCAGGCTTTGTACTAGAATTATCCGCACAACCAAAGGAGAGAGTTATGACAAAAATCGCGTCAAAATCCGCGCCCGTTTCTGATTCACGTCCTATGACCGAGGAAGCTGATTTCCTTCAAATCAAATCCATTGACCACGTCCACTTTTATGTGGGCAACGCCAAACACGCCATGTATTATTGGTGGAAGGCTTATGGATTCAAGCCGGTGGCTTATTCCGGTTTGGAAACAGGCAACCGCGACTTCGCCTCGTATGTATTACAGTCAGGCCAGGCGCGCTTTGTGGTTTCTGCACCTTACGCACCGACCAGCGAAATCGCGGCGCATCACATGGTTCACGGCGATGGTATCAAAGTCATTGCGTTGGAAGTGGATGATGTTGAAAAAGCATGGAAGGAAACTACAGCGCGCGGCGGCAAATCCGCCTGGGCGCCGCGTGAGCAAAAAGATGACTTCGGCATCTATCGCACATCCGCAATTTACACATATGGTGAAACGCTTCATGTCTTTGTGGATCGCGATGACTACAAAGGAGTCTTTGCACCAACCTATTGGCCCATCCAAGACAAAGAAGCTCAATCGGTCGGTCTCGCCGCAATTGACCACATCGTTGGCAATGTGCAATTGGGCAAGATGAATGAATGGGTTAACTTCTATCACAAAGTGATGGGCTTCCGCCAGCTTATGCATTTCGACAACAAAGATATTTCAACAGAGTATTCGGCGTTGATGTCCAAAGTGATGTCGAACGGAAATGGCCGCGTCAAGTTCCCAATCAACGAACCCGCTGAAGGCAAGAAGAAGAGCCAAATCGAAGAATATCTCGATTACTATCTGACACCCGGCGCGCAACACGTCGCGTTGATCACTGGCGATATCATCAAGACCGTTTCACAATTAAAGAGCAACGGCGTAGAATTCTTGCGCGTGCCCGAAACCTATTACGAAGTTTTACCTGACCGCGTGGGCAAGATTGATGAAGATTTGAAAACCATCCATGACCTTGGCATTCTGGTGGATCGCGATGATGAAGGTTATTTGCTTCAAATTTTCTCCGCACCGATTCAAGATCGCCCCACCATGTTCATCGAAGTCATTCAGCGTCACGGCTCGCAGAGCTTTGGCAAGGGCAACTTCAAAGCGCTCTTCGAGGCGCTCGAACTCGAACAGGAGAAACGAGGCAATCTCTAATGAAGTTTGTGACTTTCTCAACCTCCAATTCGGCTTTGCGCCCTGGCTTGTTATTTGACGATGGAATTCAGACCATCCCTTTTGCTTCCCTGATGGATTTGATTCAAGCCGGTGATGAAGGCCTAAAACATGTTCGCAACTTTCAGGATAAAAGCCGGATTCCGCTAAACGAAGTCCGGCTTCACCCCCCAATTTCGCGCCCGACAACTTTACGCGATGGATATGCCTTTGAGGCTCACGTCAAAACCGCCAACGCCAACCGCGGACGCGAAGTGCCAGCCGAATGGTACAAGTTTCCCGTTTTCTATTTCACGAATCCGAATAATATATACGGTCAGGACGATGAGATTCCGTATCCGTCCTATACAAAAGAAATGGATTACGAACTCGAGATTGCCGCTGTCATAAGCAAGCCAGGCATAAACATCAAATCAGAAGACGCGCCAAAACATATTTTTGGATATACCATCTTCAACGATTGGTCTGCACGCGACATACAACGCGAAGAGTTGAAAGTGGGCCTCGGTCCGGCAAAGGGAAAAGATTTCGCTTCGGCATTGGGACCGTGCATCGTCACAGCGGATGAATTCGATGATAAATCGGTCAACCGCCCCGGGGTCTATGAGTTGGAGATGCGGGCACGCGTGAACGGAGTCGAAAAGTCTTACGGCAATTTCAAAGATATGTATTGGTCATTTGGCGATTTGCTTGCACGCGCATCTGAAAATGTGATGCTATTGCCTGGCGATGTAATTGGCTCCGGCACGGTCGGCACAGGATGTTTATTAGAGTTAACAAAAGCACAAGGTCCATGGTTGAACGAAGGCGATGTGGTTGAATTGGAAATCGAAAGAATCGGGATCCTGCGAAACACGGTCGGAAGAAAAACACAGAAATGAACAAGCGATTAATTGCAATGATGATGAGCATGTTCGTTGTAACATCGGCTTGTAGTTCGATCAATGCACCAGCTGCGCAAATATCATCAACACTTCCAGTCACAGCCACAGGAGCGCAAAGCGGGATTCCTTTTATTGCCTCGCCCATCAGGCTGGTCATTCCAAACGGCTTGGCAATCAGTGCCAGCACCGATTTGATTGACATAGTGACCGACCAAACCGGCATATCCTGGGATGTGGCGCCGGCTCATCTGCAAATCACCCTGCACAATTACTCGCTGGAAAGCAGTTTCCAGGTTCCACAGATTTTCGTTTATCCGGCTCCGGATTATGCGGCAGCGAATCAAAAAGCTGCTGAGAGCATCAAAAGATTGCAGGTTATCCTAGCCAGTCCAAATACCCAATACACAAATGACGTTTTGCCAACCATTCCATTTATCAATGCCGGACAGGTGCTTGCGGCGCAGGAAAAAGTCCTTCCATTCAATGGCGGTTCAGGCCTCCGCATCGTGACTCAGTATGCCTCGGACGTCTCACCCATCAATAACGGTGGATTGTTTTATCACTTTGAAGGCTTGACCAGCGACGGCAAGTATTACATCGTTGCCATTCTGCCCGTTAATCTCTCATTCTTACCTGCCGATAATAATCCTGCTTCGCCTGTGCCCTCTAGTGGAATTGCTTTTCCGCAAAACAACGCATCCGGCTCAGACTTTGAAAACTATTTCAAGCAAATTACAAATCAGATCAATTCAACCGCGCCGAATCAGTTCAGTCCAACACTGAATACGCTGGATGCATTGATCCAGTCCATTTCAATTCAAACTCAATAGGAAAAAAATGAACAAACTCTGGAAATTCGTTTTGATTTTTGCAACCATGATTATCATCCTGGCTTGCAACTTACCCTCGGCGGCTCCCACACCGACCAGTCAACCTAATGTTGCCACCATCGTGGCAAGTACGCTCCAAGTCGTCACTGCCGCTGCGCAAACCAGCGCGGCCCAGGCTACCTCAACTCCCACATTAACTCCCACTGTAACAGCAAGCCCCACCCCACAGGGCCTGCCTGTCAGTTATGTTAATATCAATTTACTCGTTCCACCAAATTTGGCAAGCGGAACCACCAACGTTGTCACAACCGATATTGAACCACCCTACATCAATCCTTCCGCGGGACAAATGCCGCAGCATACAAAGATCATCCTTAACGGATATCCCATTCAAGGCGCAAGCTGGCAACCGCAAATCATCGTATTCAATGCTGGGCAGTATGCTCGTTATACTGACCAATCCCAGCACATTATTTCAGGTCTCCGAAGCATGCATTATCAACATGGACAGCCGCTTCCAGATGGCCTGCCTACTGGCCAGTTCAACGCGGACATCCAGTCCGTCAACTTTGTGAACGGAAATGGAATTCGGTATATCACGCAATTTGATCAGAGTCCGACCCCTGTAAACAATCGCGAATTGTTCTATTACTTTCACGGCATCACCAATGATGGAAACTACTATGTGCAAGTCATCCTGCCTCTGCAAGCGCCGTTCCTTGCCCCTGATGAAAATCCCAATTCACCTCTTCCTCGGAATGGTATACCTTTCCATATGAATCAATCTCAATCTTACTTTTAATGAGATTGCTCAACAACTCAATACGACCCCGCCTAATCAATTTTCTCCATCCCTTACCTCGCTGGACGCGCTGATTCAATCTATTACTGTTAACCCATAAGGAGGCATGATGAGTTTCTTTATCAAGACAATCTCTGATTCAGAAGCAACCGACAAACTTCGCGCTTTCTACGATGAAGATATAGAAAATTTTGGCATTGCTTCTAACACGACGCGCACGTTCAGTTTGTTTCCTGAAACATGGGAAGGTTGGATGGGGTTGATCAAATCCATCCGCAAGAATATGCGCTTGCGAAACTACGAACTGACAACTTTCGCAGCGGCGATGGAAATGGGCTGCACGTTTTGCATGCTCGCGCACGGAGCAGTGCTCCGCAAAAATTTCTTTACCACCAAGCAACTGGAAGCCATTGCAAAAGATTTTCATCATGCCGGTCTCGAAGAAAAAGAAGTGGTTATGATGGAGTATGCACAGAAAGTCGTGCGCGAGGCGTCATCCACTACGCAGAGTGACTTTGATAAGCTGCGAAAGGTCGGCTGGACTGACGAGGATATATTGAGCATCACGCTGGCCGTGGCAGCACGCTCTTTTGCCAGCAAGGTTTTTGACGCACTCAGCGCGGACCCGGATTCCATTTATAAAGAGTTGGACGAAGAAACGCATCATGCTTTAATTGGTAAACGTCCATTTATGGTTTAAAAAAGAGTTAGAATGCCTTTCTATCATAAGCTTGGTCAAATTCCGCAAAAGCGGCGTAAACAAGTCAAGAAGTTCAACGACACACAAGAGAGTCCATCTAGCTATTCACTCAAAAAATAAAAGGAGTTCAAAATGGAAAAACGGCGTCAGCTTGCAAGCGATACCGGCCTGTACACCTACGAGACGTTCCAAATTTTACTGAACTACGAGATCACCCGTGTTAAGCGATACCCTGGTCCATTGACTTTGATTCATCTGGCACTCGCTACAGAGAATCTCACACCCGATTTTATAAAACAGGCTCACACAGCCATGACGAATTTGCTTGACCGCACCCTGCGCATCTCAGATGTACCGGCCCATTACAAAGATGAATTCCTGATCCTGCTTCCATCTGCAAATAGCGACGCCGCACGCGCCGTGGCAGAACGAATCCTCGGGCAATTTCGTACCACCCAGAGCTTCGCCACCGGAAAGCTATCTTCCAAACGGAATGCCTACCTTGGCACCACCACCCAAAACGGCAACGACATCACCTCGGACAAACAAATCTTAGCCGAAGCTGCCATTGCCATGAATGAAGCCCGCTCGCGTCAGTCTTATACTTACATTGCCTTTGAAAATATTTCAAGCGGCCAGCGCAAACCTTAAAGGAGACCCTGATGCCTTTCTATCATAGGCTTGGTCAAATTCCGCATAAGCGGCATACGCAATTCAAAAAGCCTGATGGAAAACTTTATCGCGAGGAGTTAATGGGACTGGAAGGATTTTCATCCATCCAATCCATTCTCTATCATCACTTCCTGCCGCCACGCGTGACGAAGACAGAAGATCTTGGTTCCCTCGAACCTAAATACGTGGACTTTGGTCCGATCCGTCACCGCGCTTTCAGAACCGCTCAAGCCCTGCTCGGAGCGGATCCCGTTTCGGCACGGATTCCACTCCTTGGCAATAACGATGTGGTCCTTGGCGTGGCGCGTGCATCGAAAAGCATGGATTATTTTTATCGCAACGCCCAAGCCTACGAAACGTGGTTCGTCCATGAAGGCAACGGCATATTGAAATCACAATTCGGAAATTTACCGTTTCATGGCGGCGATTACATTGTCATTCCGTTTGGAACAACATGGCAGATGCAGATCGATTCAAAAGAAATGCGTTTCTTTACGATCGAGAATCCTTCACAAATCGAGCTGCCTAAACGCTATCGCAACGATTATGGTCAACTGCTTGAACACGCGCCTTATTCCGAGCGCGACTTCCGAGTGCCCTCAGAGTTAGAGACGCATACGGAGCGCGGCCAATTCGAGGTCCGCATAAAGGTGCGTGACCGATTGACGCGCCACGTGCTCGATTATCATCCGTTTGATGTCGTTGGCTGGGATGGTTATCTTTATCCGTGGATATTCAACATTGCCGATTTTGAACCCATCACTGGACGCGTTCATCAGCCGCCGCCTGTTCATCAAACATTTCAGGGACACAACTTCGTCGTCTGCTCATTCGTGCCGCGTCTCTTCGACTATCATCCCGACAGCATTCCCACGCCATACAATCATTCAAATGTCAATTCCGATGAAGTGATTTATTATGCCGGTGGCAACTTCATGTCGCGCAAAGGCATTGACCAATACGATATCAGCCTGCATCCGTACGGACTTCCGCACGGACCTCAGCCTGGTATAACCGAAGCCTCAATCGGCAAAAAAGAGACTAACGAGCTGGCTGTGATGGTGGACACGTTCTCTCCATTGCAACTCACGAAGCAAGCTATTGAAATGGAGAAGCCGGAATATATGGCTTCATGGCTCGAGGGAAACGGAGAATAAGAAATTATCATTAAGAGTGGTCAGATAAACCGGTTAACGTGCGATGCATGGTTTGAACTATCGCATTGAAACCAAACAGGATTCCTAAAATCACGTGAAATCGCACACCGCCATTCTGATTCTCGCAAGCGCCCTGACTATGTTCTCCTCTGCTTGCGGAACGATCGCCAAAACGCCCGAGTCTCTGACTGTGAGCGAGGTGGCATCCACGATCGTCGCGTTGACCTTTCAAGCAGCCACGCAGTCTGCAAGCCTCCACACCTCGACACCTATCTCATTGCCCGCATCTACACCGACATTTGCCAAGCCGCTTTTATACATCAACGATAATACCCAATGCCGGACAGGCACAAGTTCCAATTTCAAAGCCGTAGCCAAATTAAGCATGGGCATGACTGTAACACTGATCGGCAAAGATACATCGCAAAGCGCATGGCTGATTCAAGCCCCAAACAGCGCGGAACCATGTTGGGTCTTGGCAGGCGATGGTTCTCCGAGCGGAGATTATGAAAGCCTGCCAGAAGTTACTCCCCAGCCCAGCACGCAGAAACCACCAAGCACTCCAGTAATTATAGGTTGGCCTTGGAGTTGTTTATATTCGGATGGTGTGATCTATAAGTTTACAATAATTCTTTCGTGGATTGACCCAGCGCACGACGCGAATGGATTTCTCGTCTTCAGGTCAAATACGCAAATTGCAGACTTGGCTGCAACCACCACTTCATTTACCGATACCACCAACGTCGTCATCGGCGCTAATTTGACATACAGTGTCGAGGCGTATAATGATGCCGGCTCATCTCCACAACGGACGATCACCATTCAGTCCATTTGCAAATAGATAAGCAAGAATCGAGGAACAGCGATGAGAAAGCTTTTGACAGCTATTTCTATATTGACACTGGCCACGCTGGCTTGTAGTATCCAGGTGGACTTGACGCCTTCATCGCAGTCCCAATCAGCCATTGCCACCGTTGTCGCGCAAACCATGCAGGCTGTTGAAAGCGCTACCGCTGCCACACCGGTGGTTTTCAACACACCGACTTTAGCGACTCCCTCGCCCTCCGCAACACCGATGGCCGTCATTAAAGCCATCACATATTGTCGAAGCGGACCGGGGAAAATTATAAAAGCATCGCCGATCTAAATCCGAATCAAGCGGCGGTTGTGATCGGCAAAAACTCGGCTGGCGACTATTGGCTAATCGTGAGTCCATCAGGAGAATGCTGGGTCGCGGCGCAATATGTTGCGATTACAGGCAATACGCAGAATATTCCTGAAGTGACTCCGCCGCCATCTACGCCGGCAGGCGTGCCTGCTACACCGGGTAGTTTGTTCTTCATCTATTCCTGTCCGTCGCTTACCGAAGTAACTATAACGCTCACATGGAAAGATGTGGCTAACGATGAAAGCGGTTACCATGTGTACCGTAATGGCATCCTCATTGCGGAACTACCTGCGAATTCGACTACTTATACCGATAACACATCGAGAAGTTCAGGCAGTATTTTCTCATATAGCGTTGATGCTTTTAATAACATTGGCTCATCTAAACCTACAACACAGAGCTTTAGGCTTAGTAATTGTACAAATCCCTAAGGTTAACTATTACTTACAGCGTCATGGCTTATATTAATATTGGAAGTCAGCCCCGCGCACCCAAAGCTTTAAATGTCAATAGATGTATGAGGAGAGAATATGGACGAACTGGAAAAACAAATCCAAGAAGCCGAGAGGGAATGGCTGGCTTCCTGGGTAAAAGGCCCGACGTGTCTGCGTTGGACAAAGCCTCCACTGCAAGTCGGCGATGCCGCGCCCGATTTCGAATTACTCGACTCAACCGGCAAGAGCGTTCATCTTTCTGATTTTTGGAAGTCCGGTCCCGCCCTGCTGATGTTCTGGCGTCATTACGGATGCAGCTGCGGCATTGACCGCGCCAAGCGTCTGCAAGCCGAATACGCTGAATATGTAAAAGCCGGTGGGCATATGGTTGTGATCGGTCAGGGTGAGCCGGAACGCGCCGCGCTTTATGCGCAGAATCATGGTATCCCTTGCCCAGTCGTTTGTGATCCAACGTATCAAGTTTATCGGGCCTATGATCTATTGGAAGGCAAACCTTCTCAAGTCGTATATGATTTGGGAGATGAATATTTGCGTTGTGATGTTGATGCGGGGAAGAAAATGTTAACCACGCGTCATGGCACACCGCGTGCCGTAGTGGACAGCCCCTGGCAATTGCCCGGTGAGTTCGTAGTAGATAAGAAAGGAATCATCCGGCTTGCTTACCGCTATCAATACTGCGAAGATTGGCCTAATCACCTGGTTTTGTCCGCGGCAATAAAGGAAGCCATGTGGGACAAGCTTAAACCATGATCTTCAAAAAGCCTCGCGGATCTAAATCCGCGAGGCTTTTGGTTTAGTACGATCTTGATAACGCATTTTAAAAGCGCTCCAACAAATAGCGCTTTGGGGGGATTGAATTTCTTACCAAACGTGCAATAATGAAGGTAAGGTTCTAATTCAAGGAGAATGCAATGAAACCCATAAGAAGACTTTTTGCCGTAATCATTATCTTGGCACTTGGTGCCCTTGCCTGCAATCTACCCTCCAATGCGCCAACACAAGCCCCCACAAACACACAGAACTCAACGCCGCAACCCGCCGATCTCAGTGCTGCATTAACACTGGCAGTGCAAACTATTCAAGCGGCCACCCAGCAAGCCCAGACCAGCATACCCGCCAACACCGCGCCTCCGGCGGCTACACCTTCAACACCTATTGTAACGGTCAGCAGCGCGACCAATTGCCGTACGGGCCAGATCCAAGTTATGCGCTTGTGTTGGTCTTTCAGCCGGGCGCGACAGCGGAGGTTGTCGGCAAATATACACCGTCCAACTATTGGATCATTAAGACTCCAACAGGCGGTACATGCTGGTTGTGGGGTACGTATGCCACTGTGCAGGGAAATGTTGACGCTCTAGCAGACATAGTACCGCCTGCTCCGTCGGCGGTCGCGGTTGCTCCCACTGCTGTCCCCACTTCCGGTTCAAACTCCGGCTCGAATCCAAGTCCTACTCCAACATCGAAGCCTCTGGTTGTTAACCCGAACCTCCTTAATCCTAACCTCGTTAATCCAAATATCCTCAACATCCTTGCGAAGCCCGCCGCACCATCAAGCTTATCGGTAACCACAACGTGTACATATAGCCTCTTTCATGTCCTGAGTACTCGCACCGACCATCTTAGTTGGCCATCCGTCAGCAATGCAACAGGCTATAACGTATATGAAAGCGGCTCCAAAGTCCAGAGTACAACCGGCACTAGTATTAATTTGATCGCTGGAGGATCAGGAACCTCGACAGGCAACATATCCTTTGGTGTCGTTTCTTATAATTCCAATGGGACATCAGGAACTACCAGCGCTTCTTCTCACTGTCCGTAATGCAGAAAAGCAAAAAAGATACAGCCACTTTGAAGGTGGCTGTATCATTGGCCAATTTTTACATCACAATGATTTAAGAAAATCTGCATGCAAAATACATCATTTGTTCATATAATTGGAGTATAGTTAGGTTGAAGAGGGAAAAAACAAGGTGTGAAATAGGTATAAAAAAGGAAGATAAATGATGACTGTAAAAAAACTTCTCGTTCTATTTTGTGTTTTCGCGCTAGTAACGCTGGCATGTGGCTTCACTGTTGATCTGGGCACATCGCCTTCCAGCACGCCAACAAATCAACTCACGGGCATGAATCAAGTCTCAACGATGGTAGCGCAAACTTTACAGGCTCTCACACAAGAGGCGGCTCTAGCCACGCCAGCTGAAACTTCAACGCCAACCGCTACCGCGACGCCCACCAATACGCCGGTGCCGCCTACTTTAAGCGTCAGCGTCGCCACAGACTGCTATGCCGGTCCCAGTAGCGGTTATGGATTCGTGATCACGATCCATCCCGGAACGACTGTAGCGGTGGTTGGAAAGGATCCCGCAGACAACTACTGGGTCATCGATGTCCCCGGTTATCCGGGCACAACGTGTTGGCTTTCAGGACAATATGCAAGTGTGGTTGGAGATACCACCGATCTCTCCGCACCTGCCACAACAGTGGTCGCTTTATATACTCTAAGCGAGCCAGACGATCTGCGCATCTCCTGTAATAGAAATAGATCAGGCTATACGCCTTGGCCCTCACCTTGGCCCACACCCGGCCACGGCACCCCTTGGCCGCACCACGGGAATAACGGGGGGGGCGGCGGCTGGTGGCAAGGCGGCGTAGGAAAAGTGGTCCTCCGTTGGAACGATACCGATCCCAACCAGACCGGCGTGTACGTTTACAGGAACGGGTATCTGATTGCCACCTTGGGCGGAGGCGCAGGCTCGTACACCAATTCCTTCGGATGGAACTCCGGATGGAACTGGCGGAATAATGTCACATATGGTGTGCAGGCATTCAACAGTTACGCGGTTTCCAGCATCGTGACCATTAGTAGTAACTGCAACTAATTCGAAGAAGAACCGGATTTCAAAATGAAATCCGGTTCTTCTATTATTCTTCAAACTGCTCTTTGGCTTTCTTAGTTTGCTTGCCGCGTTCGTCGGTTTTGAGGATGCGCTTGCGGATGCGATATGAAAGCGGAGTCACTTCCAATAGTTCATCATCCAACAGATACTCAACGGCTTCATCCAAACTCATCTGACGCGGCGGCGTGAGACGGATTTCCATATCGCCGTGCGAAGAGCGCACGTTGGTCAAATGTTTCTTGCGGCAGACATTGATCGGGATATCCTGCCCGCGGCTGCTTTCACCAACCACCATACCTTCATATACGGCAACGCCGGGATTCACAAACAACGTGCCGCGTTCTTCCGCAGACTTCAACGCGTAGGCAGTGGTATCACCCGCTTCCATCGCAACGATAGAACCGGTCGTGCGCGTCGACATCGGACCCGCCATTTCATCGTAGCCATGAAAAATAGTGTGCATTACACCCGCGCCGCGCGTGGATGTTAAAAATTGATAACGGAACCCGAGCAAGCCGCGCGTCGGCGCGATATAAACCATGCGCGTCGTGTTCTGACCCGTATCGTGCATCTCCATCATTCTAGCGCGTCGCGACCCGAGCATTTCCACCACCGCACCGACGGTTTCACTGCTCGTCTCAATATGGACTTCTTCGTATGGTTCGAGCAGTGAGTCATCATCAGCCTTGTGGAAAATCACTTCCGGACGCGAGACTTGAAATTCATAGCCTTCGCGCCGCATGGTTTCAATCAAGATTCCCAAATGCAATTCGCCGCGTCCGCTGACAAGAAAATTTTCGGCGGTCTCGGTCTCTTCGACTCGTAATGAAACGTTGGTACGCAGTTCATCGAACAAACGCTCGCGTAATTTACGCGACGTGCCCCACTTGCCCTCTTTGCCGGAGAACGGCGCTGTGTTGACACCGAACGTCATGCGGACAGTTGGTTCCTCGACTTTGATCGTTGGCAACGCAACAGGACTCGCAGGATCGGCTAATGTTTCACCAATCGCAATGCCTTCCAGGCCAGCCAGCGAAACAATATCGCCCGCGCCGACTTCTTCGACTTCAACCTTGTTCAAGCCCTGAAAGGTGTAAAGATAACGCGCGGTTTCAGGCAGGTTTTCTCCATCGAGCTTCAGACGCGCAAGTCTTTGCCCGGCTTTGATCTTGCCCGCGAAGACGCGTCCAACGGCGGTGACGCCGCGATAATCATCGTAGCCGAGAGTCGTAACCAGCATTTGCAGAGGCGCATTGGGGTCAACTTTTGGGGCGGGGATGTGCTGGAGGATGGCATCGAATAAAGGTTGCAAATCCGGCCCGAGGTGCGGAGTAAGACCCGCTCTGCCAGCCGTCGCTTGAGTATAGATCACCGGGAAGTCCGCTTGACGATCTGTTGCACCGAGTTCGATAAATAAATCAAAGGTTTCGTTGAGCACGCGGCGGGTTCGGCATCTTTGCGATCCACTTTGTTGATAACGACGATAGCCTTATGCCCCATTTCAAGCGCTTTCTTAAGCACGAAACGGGTTTGAGGCATGGGACCTTCGGCGGCGTCGACGAGAAGCAGAACGCCATCCACCATGTTCATGACGCGCTCGACCTCGCCGCCGAAATCGGCATGACCGGGCGTATCCACAATGTTAATTTTGACCGGCTGTTCCGTTCGCGGATCAACGATGTTGATAGCTGTGTTCTTGGCGAGGATGGTGATGCCGCGCTCGCGTTCGAGGTCGTTGGAATCCATAACGCGCTCGGCGACTTGTTGATTCTCGCGGAAGGTGTGCGCCTGGCGCAATAGAAAATCCACCAGCGTGGTTTTGCCGTGATCCACGTGGGCGATGATGGCGATGTTGCGGAGGTCAGTTCGTTCGATGAGCATAATATCTTTCAGCCCCTCCCCAGCCCTCCCCAAATCCTTTGGATTTAGGGAGGGAGTTGCAACACTTGCACCGCACTGCGTTCGGTGCAGTGCAGGTGAGCAACGGGTGGGGGCGAGGGAAAATTACACACAAAAACCCCCGACGGGGAAGCCGAGGGTCTCATTATGTTTCGAAGTGTCGGCGTGCGAAAGATATTGTATCAGATTGTACAGGATTGCGACAGATGTTATAAGACTATGAAGAAGGGTTGACAAGTCAATAAATATAACATATAATCGTAACATATAATAATAACAATAAATTATAACAGGAGATAACGTGCCAAATAGTGATCCGCTTGATGAATTAGTTACAAAAGCCAAAGTGGTAGAGGGTGAACATCGCTTGTTGCTAGCAGAGTTATTAAAACCACATGTTCGGATTGATCCAGATACAGGCAAAATTTACTTCACTAACCATCCGCCGAAACTAAATACAAAACAACATGTTCTAGTGTATTTATTAGCGAAACTTGCATTAGCGCAGAAAAATTCAGAATATACTTCAGTTGCCACTACAAGAGATGTGGAGGAAAATACAGGTTTACCAGGTGGCACTGTAAGACCAAAACTGAGTGAGCTTCTAAAGGATAAAATAATTTCTAAAACCGAAGCAGGATATTTGATTGAGGCTGCCAATCTTTTCAGAGCAAAAGCGCTGTTAGAGGAGAAATCATCTAAGTAATCATACCTATTTAAGAAAGGTAGGAAATATGCCTAAAAAGAATAATCCAGAAAATAGATACCCTGATGCAAGACTCAAAAGCATAAATGAGTTTTGGGATTTATTGAAAAATGAAATCAATTGGAAACCTAACTGTATTGATAAAAACACTTTTAAGACGCTGGGAATCGCAAAATCAAAAGAAGGAAATACAATCTACGCGCTAGAATTTCTTGGCATCATTAATCAAAACGGAATACCAACGGATGAGTTTCAAGGCTTACGAAACAATTTTCAAAAAACACTTGAAAAGCTTGTTAGAAAATCTTATTCTGAAGTCTTTGAGACAATCCCTGCAAGCCGCATGAATCAAGCAACTCTGGTAAAGTTCTTCGTGGTAAGAAAGTATTCGGAAGACACCGCAGAATATCAAGCTAAGCTTTTCGTCAAATTATGCCAGGATGCTAACATTGACTTGCCCAATGTTGAAGGCAACTTTCAACGAGCGCGATTCAAGAAAGCCAAAGAAAGTATCAGGAGGCAATAGAATGGCAAAAGCAGATATCAATTTGCCTAACGGCACCAAAATTACGATAGATGGGAATGTAGACGATATCACCAAGATATTAGATTTAATAAAAAATGATAGCCAGGCGAAATCTATAAACAACAAAAAAGATTTATCAATTCAAGCTAAAAAGAAAAGTGGCGCTAAAGAGCACATTCGCAATCTGAAGGCAGAAGGATATTTTAAACAAAAACGTACTATAGGGGATATCCAAAAATCTTTGAAAGAGAGTGGATATATTTACGAGACAACATCCCTTAGCAAACCTTTACTCGAGTTGACTCAAGCAAAGGAGTTAGCCCGAATAAATGAAAATGGTCAGTGGGCCTATATACAGCGAAGCTAAGAAAACTTTGGAAGAACAATATGGACAGCAAAATATTAGAAGAGTTCAAAAAGATTGATAGCGAGATTAGGTTAGCAATCGCCAACGAAAAATCTATTTTAAAGCAAGGCATGGCAATATTATCTATTGCCCAAGATAAATTCGGAATTGAGGAACTAACCGCCTTCGAAATTGTCGATATACTTGACAAGGTGGGGATACCAACTGATGAACTCAGTCTTAAAAGGGCATTTGCACGAGCCAAAAACAAAAGAGTAAGAACCAAGATAGATGGCAAAGAATATAAATATAAAATTATGCTTTTTGGACAACAAGAAATCGCATCGCTATTACTCATATCTGGTCCTCAGGTAATTTATATTCAAAATGGGCAGCCGCACAAAGCAAGAAAACAACTGGAGAAAATACTTGCGGATCTTAGCGGGGCAATAAAAATCTGTGATAAATATTATGGGGAACGCAGTTTTAGCATATTAGAAATGATTCCGAAACCATGCAAAGTTCAGTTTCTTACTGCACAAGCTAGCGGGAACACATCCACAATTCAGAACATAATTAAAGATTTCAAAAAAGAATATACAAATTTTGAGGTTAGAAAATATCCGAATCCAGATGAATTGCACGATAGGTACCTAATTTCGGGTCAAGAAGCGTGGATATTGGGGCATGGAATAAAAGATATAGGGAGCAAAGAATCTTTCATAATAAGAATTGACAAGAGTTTAGGTGCGGATTTCATTGATATGATTGATAAGAACTTTGACGACAGATGGAAAAATAGCCAAACCATGTAACCACGAAAAGAACATTATATTTTTGCGGGGCTATTTTATAAGTTTATCGAGAGCTTAGGTTTCTTGTTTTCAATGATTGATCAACACCAAAATCTTGTAGGCTTATGCAACCAGATATAATTATGTCCTCTTCCTTCGGAGTTAAATTTTGAGCACTGCTGAACCATCCAATCAATCCCTTCACTCAAATAATAAATCGCTTTGGAATTCTCGCATTACTTGGCTCACTGCTTTCAGCGCGCTTGCGGTTGTCCTGATCTATATTTTTTTCGTCAGCGTCGGCACATGGACGAAGTGGCCCACTACAACGGACTTCTACGCCCAACTTGCAAAGGCTTTTGATCGGGGACAAGTATCGCTGCTTACTAAACCTGATCCTTCCATTCTCGCCCTGCAAAACCCCTATCAATACGATGAGCTTCGCAAGAAGGCAACTTATATTTGGGACGTATCGCTCTACAATGGCAAGTATTACATCTATTGGGGACCCGCGCCAGCCGTCATCATGGCAATCGCCGGACTGTTCCATCCCATCAAAGCGGGCGATCAATATGTGGTCTTCGCGTCTGCCTGCGGATTATTTTTTGTCAACATCCTGTTACTCTTCAGACTCTGGAAACGCTTCTTCTCCGACTTGCCTGCCTGGGCATTCGAAATCATCATCGTGTTTGTGGGACTTGTCTCGCCTCTACTCTGGAGCCTAAACGATCCGGAAGATCTATGAGGCTTCGATTTTCTTCGGTCAGTTTCTGCTCCTCAGCGGATTCTATTTTGCGTTCATATCCCTTGATCAATCTGTAGGTCGGACTGACAGTCCGACCTACATTTGGAAATTGACCCTTGCCGGGATATGTTGGGCTGTGGCAATCGCGTCGCGCATCACGTTGATTTTTCCGATTGCATTTTGGATTGCGCTATTCACCTTCTTCACGATCAAGACAAATAAACGCGACGTCTGGAAATCGTTGCTTGTGATGACAGTGCCGTTATTAATCAGCCTTGCTGCGATGGGATTGTACAACTGGGCACGTTTCGATTCCCCGCTTGAATTCGGACTTCACTATCAACTTACCTCAAGCGATCTGAGAAAGACGCAGCTATTTTCCCTTACCTATCTGCCATCCAATCTATATGGTTACATCTTTTACGGATTTGATCTGCAGAAAACTTTCCCGTTTCTGGTTGCAGATAATCCGATGCAGCCGATACTTTTTCCCAACCTTACGCCAAGCGTTCTCTTTGAGCAAACCACTGGGATTTTATGGACTAGTCCTTTCCTGCTCTTTGCGCTGATTCCTTTGACATCATTAATAAAAAAGTCGCCCAATCAAAACAATTTACTTCGATGGGTCAATCTCAGTTTACTTGGTTCTGCATTTCTATTGTTTTCGACCATCCTCTTATATTTTTATCAAACCATGCGTTTTCTGGATGATGTTGCGCCACAGCTTGCCCTTCTTTCAGGTATAGGATTTTGGCAAGGCTTGCAATATTTCAAAAATAGGCATAACAAATCCCAACCTGTTTATTGCTACGCGGCAATCCTGCTTATCGTTGCATCGTGCGTTGTCAGCCTTCTCTTGGCAATATTAAGTTATCGCTACGCTAATCGTTTTGACAAATACAATCCCGCTTTGCTGACTGCCCTCATACATTTTTTCAGCCGATAAAGATGAGCGGAGATTGCCGAATCGGACTGATAGAAGCGAAGTCAACACGGGCAGCAAGTTTACGGTGGTGTTGCCGTTAAAGGTTCCAACATAGTTGCGATGGTTAGCGTACGGTATAATCGTACACATGGGAACAATCATTGCAGTAGATATTGGCGGGACGCATCTTCGCGCTGCCGCTTACGAATCGGATCAAGTTCAAGCCCAGCACTCATCAACGCGTAAAAACACTCGCAAACGAGCCAGGCGTTTTCGACCGCATGGTCAAAGCCATCGAAGAGGTTTGGCCGCATCATGGCAAAGTGAATGCGATTGGCGTTGCATCACCGGGACCTCTCGATCCGTATACGGGTTATTTACTTTCCACACCCAACATCAAACAGCTTGACAATTTTCCGCTCGCGCCGAAACTCTCTGATCATTTCGGTGTGCCAGCGTTTTTGGATAACGATGCGAATATGGCTTGTCTCGGCGAATGGAAATATGGCGCAGGCAAGGGACACCACGATGTGCTTTACTTAACCATCAGCACCGGCATCGGAGGCGGGGTAATTGTCAACGATCAGCTCCTGCGAGGCTATCATGGTCTTGCTGCCGAGCTCGGACATTCGATCATTGATCCGGATGGTCCGCCTTGCTCTTGCGGACTGAAAGGCCACCTTGAATCTTTTTCCTCAGGACCGGCAATCGTCAAGTATGTCCTCAAAGAACTGGAGGCCGGTACAAAGTCGAGTTTGAAGCGTGACTCGGATCTCAGCGCGGCGCAAGTCGCCGATGCCGCATTCAAAGGTGACGCGTTATCCATATCCGCTTATCATCGCGCCGGTGAATATCTCGGCATCGCCGTTGCAAATTTCTTGGCCGCGTTCGATCCGTCCATTATGATTTTTGGCGGAGGAGTTTCACAAGTCGGTGCGCTGTTGTTCGACCCATTCAAGGCCAGCCTGCATGAAACGAGTCTTTCATCCGCGTTATCTTGAAAATCTAAAGATCGAGATGGCCGCGCTCGGTGATGATGCCGGTTTGCTGGGTGCGCGTGCGCTGGCAGAAGTTTCTTTGCAAGCAATTCGATAAGGAGTATGTTATGGAACCCATGAAATTACCCGGGCCCAAAGCCCGCGCATTGATCAAGCGCGATTCATCCGTGATCTCACCATCGTATCCGCGCAGTTATCCGTTCGTGGTGGATCACGCCAAAGGTTCGGAAGTCTGGGATGTGGATGGGAATCGCTTCCTCGATTTTATGGCGGGCATCGCAGTGACCTCCACCGGACATGCGCATCCGAAAGTGGTCAAAGCGATTCAAGAACAGGCAGAACAGTTCCTTCACATCTCATCGGACTTTTATCATGTCAAGTGGATTGAGTTGGCGGAAAAGCTGGATGAGATTGCGCCATTCAACGAAGCAGCTGTTTCATTCATGACCAACTCCGGGACCGAAGCAGTCGAGACTGCCATCAAGCTGGCGCGTTATCATACGGGCCGATCCAACTTTATCGGTTTCACCGGCGCCTTCCACGGACGAACGATGGGCGCCGTTACATTCACCGCCAGCAAACCCTCCTATCACGGCGGTTTTTATCCATTGATGAATGGCGTGGTTCACGCGCCGTTTCCAAATCCCTATCGGCCAGTGCTGGATCGAAAGAGCGGAGAAGATTATGGCGAGACCGTTGTCCGCTACATCGAAGATCAAATCCTCGGGCACATCCTGCCGCCGGATGAAGTGGCCGGCATTCTCGTCGAAACAATTCAAGGCGAAGGCGGATACATTGTCCCGCCGCCCGGTTTTTATCCGGCGCTGAGAAAGTTATGCGATAAATATGGCATTCTGTTGATGGTGGATGAGGTTCAATCAGGTATGGGCCGCACCGGCAAATGGTGGGCCATCGAACATTTTGGCATCGAACCGGATATTGTCACCGCCGCAAAAGGAATCGCATCCGGCATGCCGCTTGGAGCCTGTATTGCGCGTCAATCTGTCATGGATTGGGAACGCGGTTCACACGGAAATACCTATGGCGGGAATCCGCTGGCCTGTGCGGCAGCTCTTGCCACCATTGATTTGATTAAAGAAGAATATCTCGCCAACGCGGCGGAGGTTGGACAATACACAATTGATGCGCTCGAGGAAATCCAAGCGCGCCATCCAAGCATCGGCGATGTGCGCGGCATCGGATTGATGATCGGCGTGGAATTTGTCAATGACCGAAAATCGAAAGAACCAGCCAAAGAGCTGGCTGACCGCGTTGTAGAATTGGCCTTTGAACGCGGCTTGCTCACACTTGGATGCGGCAAAAGCGTCATCCGCGTTGCGCCGGCCTTGAGCATTACCAAAGCTGAGGTTGACGAAGGCCTAAGCATATTCGAAGAGGCCGTCACGCTGGCCGAGAAAGAATTAAACTTTAGATAGCTTAAAACCCATCAAGCAGAGCTGGTTTATTAGACAACATTCCCTATAATAATTTTATCCAATTGAGCTAAATGTGAAAAAAGATTCCCTGATCAATAGATTTCTAAATCTATTTCGTTATAACGGCAAGATAGATCCTATTATCCTTGCCCTCTGCCTGGTCATCAACATTATCGTGTTGGCCAATGCAATCCTGCATTATCCAAAAATTGGCTATGATGTGGTGCAAGACCTGAACTATATTCAAGTCCTTCCTGACCGATTACCAACATCCCAAGATACATAGTGAGTTTTTTTCGCCGCCGCTTCCTTATTTTCTGCCATCCCGCTTCGATATAATTTGCGAACAATACGCTCCGGATGCTCTCCGGAATTATAACGGGCTTAATTACAGTAATACCTGCCGTTTTTATGATGGCAAGTTTGCACAGGGTCTCAATGTTTTACTTTCCATCGGCACAACCATTCTTTTGCTGATGATCGCCGAGCAGATCAAACCCGGCAATCGCTTCTTCAAAATCTCGGCCTTGATGATGCTCGCGCTTCTCACCGTTTACTACAAAACATTTTCTCAGGTGCGTGCTGAGCCATATGTTGTTTTTTTCATCGCCCTATCCATTTACCTCATCAATGAAATTCTAAAAACTACATCTGTTCAATTACAAGCTGATCATCGCCACCGGCGTATCCTTGGGATTTTTGGTATTAAGCAGGCAATGGGGATTCTTTATCTTTCCGGCGATCTTTCTCCTCATCATCTGGAGCTTTCTTCAAGATCGTCAAATGGGCTGGCTTCGTACAAGACAATTCTTTCTTCATCACCCTCCTCAGCGCAATTGTAGGAGGATGGTTCTACGTTCATCTCTATCTGGATTATGGAACATTCTCCGCATTCAATATCAAAAAGCCAAAATATCCTTCGATCGAAGAAGCCTCTTTCATTCTTCCGACAGACTGGATTACAGGAACATGAAGCTTTTCCAAGCAGCCAGTCAGACCCGTGTTCGATCATCAATCCTTCTTTGCGATCATGTACTCCGAAACATGGGGAGATTATTGGGGATACTTTACCTATATCAAACCGGGATTTGCTTCAAACAGCACAGGAAATTACGACTACTATGGCATCGTATCTTGGGAAGAGTTAACCTGGTATCCATTTTGCCAAGCCTATTGCTTCTTGCAGGTTTTGTATTCGGCATTATCCAGATATTTCAATTTCGTAAATCTTTAACATTGGAGAGAAGCATCTCTTGTTTTTATCACTTTGCTGGCACTGTCAACTATTCTCGGCTATCTCTGGTTTGTTTATAGATATTTCATGCAAACCAATCTGGTCATCAAAGCCACATACATAATACAGCTTTTTTATTGCTCTGTTATTTTTATTTGCCGGTTTAATGGAAGTGATCAGAAAGAGAAGCCAATTCGCTTACAACCTGATTCTTGTTCCTTTTGATTTTGGTTTTCATCCACAACCTGCCAGCGCATGATTACTCGTTACAGTCCGCTTTTTGGCTATTAGAAAGTAGCTACGCTTTCGCTTGAGGTTTTGTTAATACAACTCATATGCCAACAGAAAATTGCGGGTGATAAAATTCCATCATGCTTCCTGATTTCCGCGTCCGCCAACGCGACTATTTGCTTGAGATCGTCCGCCTGTTGACCGAAGAACTCGACCTTGAGAAACTGCTGGCGCGCATTTTGCGCGTCTCGGTGGAAATGCTGGCGGGGCAAGCCGGGCTCATCGCGCTCAAAGAATCCGATGGATGGCAAGTCGCCGCGGCGCACAGAATCCAGCCGGCATTCCTGAGTTATCTCGAACCGCTTCTCGGCGAAGAAAATGTCCGTGAACTCGATGTGCGTGAACTCAACCGCATGTTAAAGGATTTGACGTACACAGCCAGTCTCGGATTGCTGAATGGCACCGGCCTGCCCCTCGCCGCACACGGACAAGTTATCGGCGTAATCTTCATTTTCCGCAATTATCCCGATCTCTTCACGCCCAATGACCGCGTATTGCTGCAATCCTTTGCAGACCAAGCCGCGATTGCGGTGTTCAACGCCCAACTTTATGGTCAAGTCAGTTACGAGAAACAACGTCTCGATGCGCTTCTCGAACTCCGCGGCGGATGGCATCCTGATCCTTCATGCCGACCATACCGTCGAAAGATGCAACCCTGCATTCGAAAAACTCTTTGGTGAAGCCCGCGAAGATGTGGTTGGCAAACATCATTCCGAAATCATTCGATGGGTGCATGAACCACAGGGCACAACACTTGAAGAAGCGGAGCAAGGCGGATGGCCATTGACGTCGAATGCCACGCTTTATGTGGAAGGTGATCTGATGCGTCCGCTGCCTCCGCCACTGCCGGTTGGCGCGACGTATGCTCCGCTTCTTTCTGAGGATGGCAAGCTCCGCAACATCGTCGTTACTGTGCGAGACATCACGCATTTCCGTACCGCGGAGGAAATCAAATCCACATTCATTTCCATCGTCAGCCACGAATTGCGGACGCCGGTTGCACTCATCAAAGGATATGCATCCACTTTACGCCGAGATGATGCAAAGTGGGATCGAAAAGTTGTCAGCGAAAGTTTAGCTGTCATTGAAGAAGAAGCCGACCGATTATCCAAAATGATCGATGATTTGTTGGACGCATCGCGATTGCAAGCAGGCGGACTCAGCCTCAATCGAGCTGACGTTTCACTCCCTGCCTTAGCTGGACGCGTCGCCGAACGATTTGCAACTCAATCCAAGAAGCACACCATCACCACGGACTTCCCGGATAAATTTCCCGATCATCCTTGCCGATGAAACGCGCATCGAGCAAGTGATTGCGAATTTAGTTTCCAACTCATTGAAATACGCGCCGAAGGGCGAGATCAGGATCAGCGGCTCCGTGCGGCCTGGGCAAGTAGTCGATTTGCGTAAGTGACGAAGGTCCCGGCATTGACGCGCAAGATTTGCCGCACATCTTTGACCGCTTCTATCGCTCGACGAATGCGGTCAAGCAAACCAAAGGTGCAGGTTTGGGATTGTATCTGGCGCGCGCGATTGTCGAAGCGCATGGCGGACGCATTTGGGTTGACCCGAAAGCCTGATTCCGGTGCACGCATCTGTTTTTCTTTGCCCCGTTAATTTGAGTGAAGCGTCGCCCATCCATGTAACCAATGGTAAAATTGCACGACATATTTATACAGTGCCAATGTCAACAATCAGAAATCAATTGTGAAGGATAATATGGCTGTTTCTTATCCGCCTCGTAATAAAGTTGAAAAAAGACAAACATGGAACGCCGAAAGTGTTTTCAAGAATCACAAAGCCTGGGAAGAAGAAGTCAAAAATATATCTGGCTGGGATCGAGCCTTTGAAGAAATTCAAAGGGAGATTGGGCGAAAGCCCCGCTGTTCTGCTTGAAGCGCATGGCCGCACTATGAAGGACTTCTCGTGCGCGCCCAACGCGTTTCCATGTATGCAGGTTTTGCCGCGGCGGTGGATACAACCGATCAAGTCGCGGCAGGCATGCAAAATCAGGCAGGCGGTTTGTTCTTTCGGATCGGCAGTACATACTATGGTCAGGTGGCCGCGGCCGCTTCCTTCATCAGACCCGAACTACTTTCGATTGGCAAAGCCAAACTCGATGAATGGATGAAGCAAGATTCAAAGCTCGCCGTCTATGCTCATTTCTTCGATGATCTGTTCCGAAAACAAGATCATGTTCGCTCCGGCGAAGTGGAAGAATTGCTCGGCATGTTGGCCGATCCATTCAGTGGGCCAGCCAGCACATCGAGTTTGATCGCCAATGCAGATTTCAATTTCGCGCCCGCCGTAACCAGGAAGGACAAGAAACTGGTTGTGACGCAGAGTTCCATCCATGAGATTTTAAATCAACCGGACCGCAAAGCGCGGCAAACGGCTTGGAATAATTACATGGATCGCCACGTGGAATTCAAGAATACGTTGGCGAGCAATCTCACCACATCCATCAAAGCAAATGTGTTTCTATGCCGCATGCCAGAAAACATGAGTCATCACTGGCGGCTTCGCTCTTTGAACAAAACGTGCCAGTGGAAGTTTTCCATAATTTGATCAACACGTTCAAAAAACATTTGCCGGTATGGCATCGCTACTTCGAGATTAAACGCAAAGCATTAGGTCAACGCGATATTGCGTATTACGATATGTGGGCGCCGCTGACAAAGAAAAGACCTCAGGTTTCATTTGAGCAGGCAGTTGATATGATCTGCGAAGGCCTCGCACCAATGGGCAAAGATTATGTGGATGTGCTTCGCAAAGGTTGTCTCGAAGAACGCTGGGTGGATTGGGCGCCGAACAAAGGCAAACAGAACGGCGCGTTCTCTTACGGTGCGCCGGGCACGCATCCGTTCATCATGATGAGCTTCACGGATGAAGTCGGAAGCTTGAGCACGCTGGCGCATGAACTGGGTCATTCGATGCACTCGTATCTCACGTGGAAGAACCAGCCGCCGGTTTATGCCGATTATTCGCTTTTCGTTGCCGAGGTCGCATCGAACTTCCATCAAGCGATGGTGCGCGGTCATCTGCTCAAGACCGTGAAAGACAAAAATTTCCTAATTGCCTTAATCGAGGAAGCCGTTGGCGGAAATTTCTTCCGCTACTTCTTCCAGATGCCGACGCTAGCACGCTTCGAATTGGAGACTCACGAACGAATTGAAAAAGGCGAATCGCTGACCGCCGATTCAATGATGGAGCTGATGGCGGACTTGTTCACCGAGGGCTTTGGTCCAAAAGTGAAAGTGGATCGGCCACGCGTCGGGATGGTTTGGTCCACCTTCGGGCATCTCTTCTCAGATTATTATGTGTATCAATATGCCACCGGCATTTCCGGCGCGCACGCACTTTCTGGACGCATTTTGCGCGGCGAGCCCGGTGCGGTGGATGATTATCTCGGCTTTCTCAAATTGGGCGGCTCGATGTATCCGCTGGATGTGCTCAAGCAAGCGGGTGTTGACCTGACCACGCCGAAGCCTGTCGAAGAAACGTTTGCTGTAATGGAAAGTTATGTTGATCGGTTGGAAGAACTTGTAAGTTAAATGTCACTGCGAGGAACGAAGTGACAACACTAGCGCCTGCGCCAAGTGCAGGTGAACAATCCCACGTAAAACAGGAGATTGCTTCGCTTCGCTCGCAACGACATATAAAAATCTTAAATTGGAAATCATTCAATGCCTCAAACACAAATTGCATGTCCGCGCTGTAAACAAATAATCACAGCTAACGTCGAGCAACTCTTCGACGTGACCTCCGACCCGGGAGCGAAACAAAGGCTGTTGGGCGGTGTCTCTAATATGGCGCGCTGTCCCCACTGCGGCTACGAGGGCAGACTCGCCACGCCGATTGTTTATCACGACGCGGATAAAGAACTTCTGCTCACTTACTTTCCGCCGGAACTGGGGTTGCCGATCAACGAGCAGGAAAGATTGATCGGTCCGATGATCACGCAGATCACGAATCGGCTACCATCTGAAAAACGCAAAGCTTATTTGTTCAAGCCGGTTGCAAACTTGACGTTTAAATCCATGTTGGAAACCATCCTCGGCAAGGATGGCATCACACCGGAGATGATCAAGGCCCAGCAGGAACGGCTGAGTTTGATTGACCGACTCTTGCAAGTCACTACCGCCGATGTACGCAGTGAAATGATCAAGCAAAATGCGAAGCTGTTCGACGAACAATTCTTCGCGCTGTTCAGCCGGTTGCTGCAAGCCGGAGCCCAAAGCGGACAGGAACAATTAGCGCAGCAAATGTCCGACCTGCAAAAACAATTGTTGACGGAGACCGAGTACGGCCGTCAGTTGCAGGAACAAGTCGGTGAATTTGAAGCCGCCGCAAAGTCATTGCAAGAAGCGGGAAAGAATCTAACGCGAGAAAAATTACTGGATATGATGATACAAGCTCCGAGCGAGGCGCGTCTCAAAGCATACGTTTCGCTGGCACGCAATGGCATGGATTACACCTTCTTCCAGAATTTGACGAACATGATTGATAAAGCCTCCGGCGAACAAAAGAAAAAACTGGAGGACTTGCGCGCAAAGCTTTTGGATTTCACGAACGAGATTGATAAACAAGTGGAAGCGCGTTACAAGCAGGCGCAGGAATTCGTGGAAAAACTTTTGGCGCAGGGTGATGTGGCGAAGGCAACCAAGGATAATATTCAGTCGTTCACGCAGGACGCGGCGGAAATCGTTCAAACGATGTTGAGACAGGCCTCCGAGAAGAACGATTATGCACGCATGGGCAAACTGCAAAAGATGATGGAAGTTCTCGAAGAAGCTTCCGCCCCGCCGCCCGAAGTGGCATTCATCGAGCAATTGCTGGATGCGCCGGATGAAGCCGCCATCGAAAAGATGTTAAGCGACAATGCATCCGTAGTGAATGATGCATTCATCGAAGCGTTGAATGGATTGGTCGCACAAATTGACGCGCAAGCGGGTCAGGGCAATGCGGAAGCAAAAGCCGTCGCTGATAAATTGCAAAAGGTTTATAAGACCGCGCTCAAGTTTTCGATGAAGCAGAAGATGAAGTAAAACAAATCCCGCCATTGAAACGGCGGGATTTTTATTATGCGCCTACAAGCGCAGGCTGGCGACGCGCAATGTTCAAGACTAATAAAGCCAAAGCCGGTAAACAGAAATGCGGCGGGAAAAATATAGAAGAGATTCGATTTCACTAAATGACTGCGCAAGCAGCGGGCCGATCGAGAATCCAACATTGACCGGCAAATAAGCAAAAGACATGACGCGTCCACGAATATCCGGCGAGGCGGACGATGACAATACGTTGAACGAGATCGAAAAGACCGCCGCAGCTATTCCGCTGATGATGCAGGCAATGATCGCAAACGGAATCAGACTGCGGGTCCAGAAAGGAACGAGCCAGAGAACCGTTTCGAGCGCCGCGCCAATCATCAATATCCGCCAATAGCCAAAGCGATCGGCCAGTGATCCAAAAATCGGTGCAAGAATCATCGCCAGCAGTCCGCCTGCGCCGAGAATATATCCAATCATCGAAGCGGGATTGATGCCTGTATAAAGCGATGTGATGACAACAGGCATGTAGGAATAAACAATCATCCACCCGGCGTAGAGCAAAAAGAAGGCAAAGAAAAGCGTGCGCAAACGTCCGGCTTGAAAAGACACGCGGATTGAATCTGCCAGCCATGTGCCAAACTGGAATCCTGACTTTTGCCGCGATACAGAATCAAGATATCCCAACGAAAGCGCAAGGACAACGCCGATCATCACCACTACGTTGATCCACATCAGCGTGCGGAAAGCCGTAATGATCCACAATCGGGCCGCCAATCAACGGGCCGATAAACGCTCCGACCGGCCCGGCGCTATTCATGATGGCGAACGCCAATCCGTGACGATTGGGCGGCGTGCGCTCTGCCAAGCGTGGTAAGCATCAGACCGCTGTTGCCCAGCGAGAGACTCATCAGCGAACGGCCAAGCACAAAAATCCAAACGTTGCCCGCCAGCACAGAGATCATGCCTGCAAAAAGATAAACAACGAAGGAACGCACCACCATCGGTTGACGCGAATACCGGTCGGCCAGCGCGCCCCAAAATGGAAGAAACGGGATCCCCGCCGCACCGACGATGGCCGCGGTGATCCCGACCATCGAAGGGATTTGCGATTGAGCCATGCCAAGATCGCGCAGGAAGATCGGCGTGAAGGCGGTCATCTGCCCCCAGAAAACGGTTTCCAGAAAACTGGCAACGGTGTAAAGTCCGAGCAACCATGTCCATGAAGAACGAAGCAATGGTTTCAATACATTCTCCTCATCCGATAAATGTCGCCAATATTACTTGAAATGAAAAGCAAGTTCAATTCCCGAGCGATGAATCAGACAAGCTTCTCGTAAGCCATAAAGTTAATGTAGTTCCTCTATCACTTACCCTATTTCAATTTTTGGTTTCGAGCCCCGTTATACATCTTATCAAATACCGACGGAATGTCAGGATTATCCCCCGATACCAACCTGTGGGCAACCGTGGAAGAGCTTGTGTGGTTTCACAGTTCTGCAAATCTCCCGCTTCGACGGGGATGGACAAGAGGTGCAGAATCTGGACAGGTCTTGCGGCTGATCTCAGTGGGCGTGGCGAGGTTATGGCAACAGGTCGCCTAGTTGATGCAAGACGTACGTCGGCTGGATGGACGAGGCAGCCAGAGCCGATTTCAGAGGTCACGCCGGTCATCATCAGCGCGGTGGACATCCCTGCCTCATAGCCCATATGCACGTCGGTCTCCAACCGGTCGCCAGTCATCAGGCAATCAGCGGCTGGAAGGTTCATCAGGTTCAGGGCTGCTTCGATCATGTAATGGGACGGCTTGCCGACCACGGCTTCAACCCGTGTATTGGTACAGGCCTCAATGGCGGCGATGATGGAAGCACAGTCGGGCTCACCACCGCCGGGGACCGGGCAGAAGCGGTCCGGGTTGGTGGCGAAGAAGTGCGCCCCGACTCGGATGGCGTCAAAGGCGATCTGCAACTTGCGGTAAACAAATGTGCGGTCGAAGCTGGCGATCACCGCATCGATCTGCTGGGCATCCTCGGTCAGCTCGAACCCGGCGCGGCGCAGTTCGGCGCACAGCGGCTCCTCGCCAATTACAAACAAGCGGGCACCCGGCATGCGACGCTTCAGGAAATCCACCATCACCACGGTGGAGGTCAAGACGTCCTCGACCGAGGTCGGCACACCCAGGCGGGTCAGCTTGTCGGAATAGTCGCTGCGCAAGTGGGTCGGGTTGTTGGAAATGAAAATCGTGCGGGAGCCGTGCCTGCGCAAGGTCGTCAGAGTTTCGCCCGCCGTGGGGAGTAGGGCGTCCCCCAGGTAGACCGTCCCATCCAAGTCGAAGATATAGCCGGTGAAGTACCGTTCTGGAGTGGGCAGGCTGCTCAACGCATCTCCTGCCCAGCGGTAACATTGATCGCCTGGGCAGTCATGCAGTTGGACTGGCCGACGGCCCAGAAGAACACCTCGTTGCCCACATCAGCATGGGTAGAGCAGCGTTTCATCGGAAACTGGTCAATCTTTTGCACTCAACTTCCGCCAATCGTCGCTCGGATAACCTTATATCCTTCTTTTTCGAAAGCCGAGGCGACTTTGTCTTGGAGTTCCTTACCGGGAGTCAGAGAAATCATATAGCCTCCTCGGCCTCCTCCTGTAACCTTCGCTCCGAAGGCTCCGCTCTCCAGAGCCGACTTGCACATTTTGTCTAGAATCTCGTGTGAAAACTCCATCTCGGCTAAAAGTTTGTGATTGGTTGACATGATCTTTCCCACGTTTTTCAAATCGCCAGCTTCAAGTGCTTTTTTCATTTCCTGGCCCTGAGATGTGATGGTCTTCATGCGCGATGCGAAGAGGTTCGGATTTTCTTTCTTTTGCCGCTCACTAAATTCATCCAGGAGCGCGGTATTCGCAGTGATGCCGCTATTCGCCAATACAATTTCAAATGGTTTCGGGGTTTTGATCTTTTCAAAATGTTGTTCTTTGTTTTTTAGATAGAAAAGAAGAAGCCCACCGTAAGTTGAAGCAGTATTATCTACTCCGCTTGCGACTCCGTGATAAGGAAATTCGCCTTGCCACGCGACATGATTGATCTGTTCAATTGAATAACCCAACTTGAATTCTTCGTTCAATGCGCGCGCAAGCGAAACGCAACTCGCCGCGCTCGCGCCAACTCCGCTTCCAGCTAACAAATTTCCGCCGACAGTGATCTTGATCGGATTCTTTTTGACGTCAATCTTCATCACCTCGAGGATTCTGTCAATTGACTTGGCTTGCTGTTCCAGTTTCTTTTGCTTGTATCCCGGAACTTCGATGCGATTATCTTCCAAAGTCCAACCGGTGCCGCTCTTGAGCCTTTCGACTGTCGTCTCCGTTTCATAGGAAATTGCCGAGACAATCGCTGGAACTTCTTCCAGGACAAATTGATCCCCTATTAAAATTGTTTTTCCAAAACCTGTTCCTTTATTCATTCGAATCTCCTATCAAAATTTTTTCCATTTCTTCGATCAGTTTTTCTTCTTTACCGATGCCCACCGTCGTGGCAGCTGTCAGAGTATGGCAGGCATCAGAAAACCCTCCCAGTCGGGTTGTCGCTTCCGGAAGAAATATATTGAGCCCCATTGCTTTTCCCGCCCTTATTTTTTCTTCCAGATCATGAGCAGCTCGCATAGAAATCTTCACCTCGTTAAACGCAATAGTGCCGAAACCTGGGATCTCATCGGGAATAATCTGAAATCCTGCGAGGTATTTCTGGGGATCAATAAGGTTCGTATCCTTAATGGCATCACAGAATGCCCCGATCATTTTTACACCCATCGGGAAAAATCGCTTTTCAACATGGAACCACTGAATGTGAGGCGCTTTCTTCAATTCCCCTGATTTGAGTCTTGCGATCTCATCGTTAAATATCTTCGTTCTGATCGCTTTTAGCTCTTCCACCCTCCGGTCCGATTCTGGTGATACCCCTTCAAGGCAAACCTTGATCCCCATATCCGGTCCTTTTTGGTAATAGCCTACCCCACCCAATACATCAAGGTAATCGCCGAATTCAATAACGGGGATTTCGCCTTTTGGACTTTTTAACAGATACTGCTCGCCGGTTTTATTTTTTCTGATCTCAATTTTGCCCTGTTGGACAGCTTCCAATGCAACTTCGCGATTTTGATCCACCAACTGGCCATCCACAAAAAAACCGTCTCCCACCGCGCCGATAGCGGCAATATGAGCCATATCGCGATTGATTGAATCCAGAGTTCGCGCAAAAAGATAACATGTTGTCGAACCGGAAATATCCCGATCTCCTTTTAATCCAAATAAATCCGGGTCGAGATTGATAACTCTCGGATCGGTGGACGCTTCAGCGACATGGTGATCGAGGATGAGCGTCAGGTTTCTTCCCCTGTTCAGTTCGGAAAGCAGTGGCGCGATCCTGCCTGCAAAATCGGCAAAGATAAGAAGCTTTCCTTCCTGCTCGTAAACCTTTTTCAACACTGCGGGGTATGGCTTTTCCAAACAGAAGCGCTGGACTTTATATCCCTGCCTTTCAAATGTGCGGGTGAGTATGGCGCCTGAAGTAAGCCCATCGGAATCATTGTGGTGAAAGACCTGAACAGTCTTTTCAGGCCACTGCTTGACTTCCCGAATGGCCTGTTCCATCGCGTCAATTAAGTTATTCAGCATTATTCTCCTTTACAATATTTATCACTAGGAAAACAAGGTTTCCCGATTTAAATCGGAATTAATTATACTCTACACAGTTGAGATTTTGACTTTCTTGCGTTGCATTTCATTCATAATTCGGTCATGAAACTTTCAATAATTATTCCGATTTACAACGAAGTCAAGACAATGTGGAGGCGAAAGCAGCCACCGATAAATTGCAAAAGGTTTATAAGACCGCGCTCAAGCTCTCGATGAAACAGAAGATGAAGTAAAAGCAATCATCCGCTCTTTGAAAGAGTGGGGATTTTATGGTTTGCGTCATCATCAGGAATACTTTAAATGGGCAATATACTTTGCCCGCAAAGCATCAATGGATTTGCGGGTCTTTGTCTGTTATGTTCTTAAAATCAATGCAACTATTAAGTAGCCACAAAGGTAACAAGTTGATGCCGCTTTCCGCTTTCTAATACCCATATCTGTTCCTGACCCACCGTATTTAGGATTGCGTCTACAAACAGTGTACGAAAGGTCCACTCAATCTGTTTCAATTCTTTATCAATATTTAAACTCAGCGGTAACTGCGTATCAGATTCGGCTTCTTGAACAGTAAATTCAGTGGAATGAAGCGGAATTATAAAGCGAACCACGGCAGTAGTTTCGTCAATTAGATAACTATTACCTTCATCTTCTTTCTTCCTTGCCTTAGTTTTTGTTTCCAAATCAGCAGAGCGAAATCGACCATCAACATGACTTATAGAATAGCCACCAAATTTTTGCGAAATGAAATTACATAAGCCATCTAAATAGGCGTCATCACTTACCCCATGCTCCTGCTCAAACACTCTGCGGATTTTTCAAGACCCATGTTCTTAAATCTTTCAATTACAATATCTTTATAGAAGAGATTCTCCAAAGCACGCTTTAGCTTGACCTCACAACTTAATGGCAAAAACAATTCGTAATCAACAACTTCGGAATATCGTTTTTCTTTATACTTCGGTGCAAGAACATCAGACTGTTTGAAGAGACTGGTATATTCAGTATATTGCACATCTATGATTTTTGTATTGACAAAATACGTATCTCTTTGCTTACCCTTTGAAACAAACTGACTAAGATGTTTGGAGATATAAGTCTTAGCAGTTTTGGTTGTCCAATTGCTAACGTTCGACAATTCGTGAAGAGTAAAGGTTTTTTGTTTGCTCTTAGCCTTATCAAGGAGAAAATTATATGGAGCTTTTATCTTTTCATCGTTCTTCATAACAACATCTCTTTATGATTTCACTTTTTGATTGATTATCGCTTCCGCCTTTTTTCTCAAAAGGTCTATATTCTCGCGGTCGCCCGTTTTTCTATTTACGTACTCCCAATTTGTCCAACCATTGCACCGTACACCTAACAAAGAACTCCCTACAGCATGAATTGAACCACGATATTCCCCAGACAGGATATGTCCATCTGCTAATATAGTGGCAGCATTCCCTTTTTTAGCTAAGTAAAGTTTGTCACCCGGCTTTAATAGGCCCAATGTCAAAAGACTGCCAAAAGGTATTTTAAAGCCTTTGTTTCGCGGTGTAGTTGTTAACACAATATCATCAAGAAGCAAAGGAGCCATATTATCAATTCGTTTATTGGCCGCGCGGATATAGTCTCTATTCTGCTCAATACCTATCCAATGCCGCTTCAACTGTTTTGCCACAGCGCCTGTAGTGCCGGTTCCAAAAAACGGATCTAACACAACATCGCCTGGATTCGTGCTTGATTGTAAAACCAAATACAATAGTGCTTCCGGCTTCTGAGTTGAGTGAACTTTTTGACCCTTTACTTTTATCCGCTCACGACCCGAACAAATCGGCAAATCCCAATCGCTGCGCATTTGAAGATCTTCATTCAAAGCTTTCATTGTATGATGATTAAAAGTATAACGATGGCTTTTTATTTTCTGCGCCCAAATCAACGTTTCGTGCGCATTAGTAAATCGCGTTCCGCGAAAATTCGGCATAGGATTGGTTTTTATCCAAACCACATCATTAAAAATCCAATAACCCAAATCCTGTAATATTGTCCCAAGCCTATAAATATTATGATAAGCCCCTATTACCCAAATCGTTCCATCATCTTTCAAAACACGTCTGCAAGCAGATAGCCAATTGCGCGTGAAAATATCATAGTCTCCAAAACTACCAAATTTATCCCAAGAATCATCTACCGCATCAACCTTCGTCATATTCGGGCGCCATAATTCATGTAAAAGCTGAAGGTTATACGGAGGATCAGCAAAAATCACATCTATTGATTTCTTAGGCAAGCTATTCAACTCTTCAACGCAATCCCCTTGGATAATTTGATCTAAAGGTAATTCAATCTTTGCCATAAAATTTCCCTTGTAACAAAGTTAGATTATGCCGGCGGATTATCCAGCCGCACACCGTGACCGCGCACGGTGTCAATGAATTGATGCTTTGTATCCAACTCAGCCAAGCGGTCACGCAATCGGCGAATCAATGCATCGAGTGCCTGATCCGAAACGCCCGCCGCCTGCTCTTCACCCCACACCGCCTCCACCAGATCGGGACGAGAGATCACCTGTCCCTGATTTTCATAAAGCAACCATAACAGTTTGAATTGCTGCGCGGAGAGCGGCGGGACAAGTTGCTTTTGATTCACCCACACACTGCGAGATTTATGTTCCATCATCAAACGGCCCGGATAACTCGTGCCTTCTGTCAATGGTATGGTCGCATCGGACGTAAAGAATAAAAATTCCTGAACAAAACTAATCTGCAATTTATCCCCATCCTGCAGCATCATGGGCGAGGTCAATACGGTTCCATTCAAATGCGTGCCGTTTTTACTGCCCAAATCCTCGACCATGATGCCCTCGTCAGTTGGGGTCAGCCGAGCATGGAAACGCGAGATATGCCGGTCGGCAATCACCACGTCACAGGTTGATTCGCGTCCAAGCACAATCGTGTGATTCAACGGCCAGCGTTGACCTTTGAGTGGCCCCTCTTCCGCCACCAGCATGGGGAATTCTTCTGTGCGACAATTCATAAATGCCCTCAGGTTTTATTTCAAAAAAACAAGTTTGCAACAAAGACGTTTATAATATAGCATAAATTTTGTTTCTGTGCAGAATCCACGCCGAGATAAATTGCACAGTTACGCAAAGGAGAAGTGTGCCTCTTTCGCTAAACGAAGGAGAGGTGTTGCATGACCGCTACAAAGTCCGCGAAAGAATCGGACAGGGCGGCGCTGGTTCCATTTATCTTGCCGATGACCTGCGGCTGGAAGGACGCCAGTGCGCGCTTAAGGAAGTCGAGTATGACCGCGCCCTCTCAGAGAATCTTTTAGAAGAAGCCCGCCAACAGTTTTTACGCGAGGCCACCATTCTCGCGCGCCTCGATCATCCCAATTTACCAAAAGTTTCAGATTTCTTCTCCAATGGGCACTCGTGACTATCTCGTGATGGATTACGTTCCAGGCAAGGACCTGCGGACGATGGTGCTGGATGCGCGCCGCGAAAAAAGATTTCTTCCGGAACGTGAAGTGCTCGGTTGGGCACATCAGCTTGCCGATGCGCTCGATTATCTTCACACTCAACAACCAGCCATCGTCCACCGCGATATCAAACCGAGCAATCTCAAGATCACGCCATCCGGTTTGCTTAAACTGGTAGATTTTGGACTCGTTAAAATTATGGCTCCAGAGGAAGTCACCATCACGATCATTCAGGGACAAGGCACGGCGCTTTACACGCCTATCGAACAATACGCTACCGACAATTCCCATACCGATCCGCGCGGATATTTATGCTTTCGGCGCGACTCTCTATCATCTGCTCACAAACGAACCGCCCATAGATGCGCGCAAACGCTTCCTCCAGCCCTCCAGCCTGAGACCGCCTCGAGAGTTTAATCCGTCACTGAGCGCTCGAACCGAACAAGCCATTTTATGGGCAATGGCATTGCATCCGGATGAACGACCTCATTCAATCAGCATCTTCAATGAATACTTATTTGGCTCTGGCAAAATGCCGGCGCGAACTCTATTCAACAACAAGTGCGTTTGACATTCCTCGATTGAATATCTTTGGTAATCTTGCCGATATGATTCTGTTGTGGTTTGCTGTTGGATTGGTGCTATTGAGTTTGGTTGTCACGCTTATGCATTGATTTTTCTTTTACAATCTAATTCTTGACCAAATCCAACCAATTCCCCATCCCATCAATAGTCCAAATAATGTGACACCCAAAATTCCGCTCATGCCATTGGAGGCGGCAAAGGCATTGCTTCCAGGCATTCCGAACGCAAAATAGTTATAGGTCAACAAGCCGCAGGATAACGCACAGAGTCCCCAGCGGATTCCCCATTGTCTTGACACCAACCGATTGCCTACGAAAAATGCCACAAGCGCACCCACCAATAACAAGATTATCGTCAACAGCCAAGCATTGAAAAGCGGCGTGCCCTGCCTCGTCATGAATGGACTTTGTTCCAGTTGAGGCGTTGCAGTCAGTACAACACCTGTTTGGGTTGATTGTACAGGCACGATCACAGTCACAGCCGCAGGCTGGCCCGCGCTGACATCGAGTTGCAATACTTCAGAAAGAGTTGCTGGATCGCTTGCTACACGGATTTCAAGCAAGCCGGGTTTATCCAATCCAAACGAGACGCGCGCGATGCCATTCGTTGTAGTCGCGTCTGCTTGTTGAAGGATGCTGCCGCCTTCCCCTGTGAGCGTCATGGAAAAATGGGCCACCGTTCCATCTGGAACGGGATTCCCATTATGATCGTTGATCACGCCCGTTCGAATCGCAATGGTATCTCCAATCTTAAAAAGTGGCACAGCAGTCGGAACCGGTGTAAAAACTGGCGTGGAAGCATTTGTCGAAGCAGGAATCGCTGGCAGGTCCAAAGTGAGTGAAATGATTTGATTCGGATCAGGCGCGGTGATGGAAATCAGATCATAACCTAAAGCAGAAATCGAAACCGGTGATGCGCCAGTCGGAGTCAACTCTTGAAAAAGCAAACGTGCAGCCACTTCAATAAATGGCGGCTGTTTGCTATACAGCGCGTAATACGCAGTAACATGCGAAATATCGGTGGCATCAAAATAATAAGGCGCGCCGAACGAAAAAAGGATAACATATTTATTGCCCAGCAAATCCTGGCGTTCGGAGAGGAAGCGGCTAATCAATTGCGGCTGGCCATTACTTGTATCTGCCAATGAGATAACGACCCAAGCGGCGTGACTTAGATCCGATTCAAGATTGGACGGTGGATTGTTACCTGCCAAAAGCGCGGAAACATCATTCAGCGAATACGAAGAGAGTCGCAAGTACGAATTTTGGTTAACGCCTTGCGGACTAAATAGCTGGGAAACTGCACTTTGAAGTGCATTAACATCCAGGTTGGGTTGAGGTGGACAAGTGCTGCATTGTTTAATTTGATCGCTATCCGTGATAAATACCATACGATCTTGAGTTTGTGGCGGGGATGAAATCAACGTAGTTAAGTCTTGTGCTCCAGGGCTGACCAGCGTTGCCGAACGACGCGCAACATCCAGCGTAATGGTCTGCGGTTGACCAATAAGATCCAATCCCGATTTAGTGACAAGCACGTTGGAAATATCAAAGTTTCCATAGAGGCGATATTTTTAACTCAGAATGCGTAATACAGAAGAGTCGACACGCTGGGCAAAGGTGGGATCTTGGCGATACTTCTGTGCGAAGAAGGCAAGGATTTCCAAAACAGTGGAATACGAATCCGGCACATCACTAGAAACAATATTCCCCAAATATAACAGGTCGTTCCCTGCTACAAAAGCATCGCGCGCCACCGTTGGAGCAGGAAAGCTTGTGCCCGAGGTATAGAACTGCCGCACTGCTTTTGTGCCGAGGTCATCGCTGACGATCAAGCCACCATTATCATGCCAGGAACTGAATTGAGGCAAACTGAGTATCGCCGCAAGCGCCTGCGGGTCGAAGCTCACCGGGCGCGTCGCGGCGCTGATGTTTCCTTGAAAACCCTGATAACGAATATGGGAAACCAGCAACCCATCGGCGGTTGCATCCGAGGAGAATGCGTTGCCTGTCACAGCAAAGAATGGATTCAGGTCAACCTGTTTCAACTGGTCGAGTGATTTCCGGACCGTAGCAACCTCTTCCGCATCAAGGCGGTCCGAACTCCCCTCGCCTGGAAAATGTTTGGCAATCACCAGCATTTTATTCTGACTACCAACATGTAAACCGCTGATATAAGCGCTTCCCATTTGGCTGACCCAATATGGGTCGCCGCCAAAGACGCTTGAACCCAAATCGCCGACGGCCGATGGGTTGGGCAAATCAACCACATCGAGCGATGGACCAAAATACATATTCACGCCGAGCGATGAAAGTTCCTGCCCCATCATCAACCCAACTTGATTGGCAAGTTCAGGTTGCCACGACGCGCCAATTGCCATCTCCGATGGAAGAGGCGTCAATCCATCTAAAATTTGATCTCCGGGAGAGCCATCGCCATCCTGAGTCATGGCAATGAACAGCGGCACATAAGCATGTGGACTGGTCGGCGTGGCAGATGGAGTGCCTGAAAAATTTTGCGCGGTATTCCATTCGATATCTTGCAGGTTTTGGATCAATTGATATGCGGCTGTCACCGTATTGGGTGATGCAACAAAATTGTCATTACCAGCGGATAGAACCACGCCGCCGATATAATGGTTGGCGATCAAATCATAAATCTGGGATTGTTGGCTTGTATCGGTACTGTTGAACATGACCAGAAATAATTGACCAACGCGTTCTTCAGGAGTCATTGCATCGAACAATTGACGGACGTCAGGCGGCGGCGTGGCGGTCTGTGCGCGGACTGGAAATGGCACGCTAACCGAAGTCAGAATCAACCCTAAAAGCGTAACCGCCAAGAGGACGCGTTTCAATCTCATCGTTCTGCGATCCCATTCAATAAGAATCAACTTGCTTGCCGGGAATCACAACGATCTTCCCAGAGCGCGCAAAGCCAACTGCGGATCATCCGTATAGATACCATCCACTCCCCAATTATTCAGCCGCACCATATCTTCGGTTTTATTCACCGTCCAAACATGGACATACCGCTTGAGTCGATGCACGCGGACAATCTGTTGTTTCGTTACATCCGTCAGATTTGGATGCAAGGCGACATAATCTCCAAAGCTAAACCCGAAAGAGCGAGCCCATGCACCCATCCATCCTGCATGAGCCAATAATCCGCGCGGAACTTCGGGTAAAAGATGTTTGGCTCTTTTCAGGTTGGACGCCAAGAAAGATGAAAAGATTACTCTCTTTCCCATATCGTGTTTTGTAACCAACGCACAGACCTTCTCAATCAGTGAAACATGCAGCGCGGCGTAGTTTTTCAGCTCAACATTGATGAACATACTCTTACCTACCGCTTCAAAGACTTCTTCAAGAAGCGGAATTTTCTGGCCGCGATATTTCTCGGAGAAGAAACTGCCCGCATCCAGTGAGCGCAATTCGGTTAAAGACAATTGCGCCACACGGCCATGACCATTCGTGGTGCGATCTACTGTTGGATCATGGATAACCACCACCTCCCCATCCTCGCTAAGCCTGGTGTCGAGTTCAATCACGTCAGCGCCCTGAGACAGGGCTAAATCAAATGAAGCGAGGGTGTTTTCGGGTGCATGAGCCGAGGCGCCGCGATGAGCAAAGATAATAGGATGAGAAAGATCTTCGAACATGATTTACTTTAAGATTTAGATTTCTACAAAGTATGCCTGCGCGGCGCGGTCAATCATCTCACGCGACATGGTCGGCGGAACTGCGAGGTAGTGCGAAATATCAAGAATTTGATCGCACAGATCACGAGGATGGGAAGCGCGCAATTTGCGATTGCGTTTGATGTACCATTCCTGCAAGAGATACGCCAAGCCCTGATCACTATATTCGATCTTTTTATCGCTTGCAACGCGGCGGAAGATTTCGCGATACTCTTCATAAGATGGATCGCCAATCTCGACCTTGTGGCGCAGACGCCGAAGGAATGCTTCATCCACCAGATCTTTCGGCGGAAGGTTTGTCGAGAAGACTATCAACACATCGAACGGCACCTCCACTTTTCGTCCGGTATGGAGGCGCAAAAAGTCCACACGATTTTCGAGCGGAACGATCCAGCGATTTAACAAGTCGCGTGGGCGCACTTGCTGACGTCCAAAGTCATCAATCAATAAGATGCCGCCGTTGGCTTTCACTTGAAAAGGCGCTTCATAATATTTATGGGTATCATCAAAGACCAGATCAAGTCCCTCAAGAGTTAACTCGCCGCCCACCACAATGAACGGGCGTCGAATTTTTACCCAGCGAGGATCCCGCCGCGTGTTGGTGCGCAGGTTTCCGGTTGCCGGGGTCGTGCCGCCTCCGTCCGATTCAGATACCATTCGATGGCTGGTCGCGTCATATACTTTGATCACCTGTCCATCCAGATACAACGCAAACGGAATGTACATCGTCTGACTGAGAACGAGATTGCCAAAGGCGCGCGCAACGCTGGTCTTACCATTGCCAGGAGGACCATACAAAAATATGGATGTACCTGAATTAAGGGCCGGACCCAATCGTTGAAAAGTCAATTCGGAGATCACCAATTGCGAAAGGATTTGGCGCATGGCGTGCGTCGTAACCGTCAGACGCCCGCTTTTCTGGCGTCGAATCGCCTCGTTATAAACTTCAAACGGCACAGGCGCCTGTCCTGCATACTGACTGCGCTCCAGCGCTTCACGCGCGCGTTGGATTCCCACACCGGTAATACCATAAGTGTATGCGCCTTCGCCGAGTCCGCCTTGTGATGATTTGACTTCGATAAACTTTTCCTGTTTTAACGTAGTTAAAAGTTGATCCGTGACTCCCGCCATCGGAAGCGCAATCTCCTCGGCAACTTTGAAGCCGGTCATGTAGCCTCGAAAATACAAAACCTTCAGAATCAGGTCCTGAAGCCAAAGCGGCGAAAGCCCGGTATCCTCCAAGCTATTGACCTGAGGCGGAACAAAAGCGACGTTGGATAGAGTTGATTGTCTTAGATCGGTCATGCCATCTCTCCAAAAAATGCAGGGAATTCAAAAATATTCATGAGATAAATGGATTATAGCACGTCAAACAGTTTATTCTCCGTGACAAACACATTTCGTTTATAATCGTCGCCGATGAAACTTTCAGTGATCATTCCAGTTTACAATGAAGTTCAAAATATCGAAGAAATCCTAAAGCGCGTCCAAGCTACAGCCCTAGCCTGGGAAATTGTCGTTGTGGACGATGATTCCAAAGATGGAACGCGCGACCTGCTTCAGAAGCTGGAGGGTAAAGACGGACTGCGCGTCATCTTCCATGATCGGAATCAAGGCAAAGGCGCGGCGGTTCGCACCGGACTTCAAGCGGCGCGCGGCGACGTATTATTGATCCAGGATGCCGATTTGGAATACAGTCCGCACGATTACCCGTCCCTCCTAAAGCCAATCGAGGAAGGCATTGCGGACGTGGTCTACGGCTCGCGCTTCCTCGGCGGCCCGCGGCGAGCAACAATGTTCTGGCACATGATCGCCAATCATCTGCTGACATTCATTACCAATATCCTTTATGACGCCATCCTCAGCGATATGGAAACCGGCTATAAAGTTTTCCGCAGGGAAGCTGTAGATGGCTTAAAGCTTCGCGCCAACCGCTTCAACTTTGAGCCTGAGTTTACCGCCAAAGTTTTAAAGCGCCACTATCGCATTTATGAGGTCCCGATCTCATTCAACCCGCGTGATTATTCGGAAGGGAAAAAGATCAAGTTCCACGATGCCTTCGACGCCATATGGACGTTATTGAAATACAGATTTGTGGATTAAGCCTACATTTTATTGCAACTGGCGGAGGTTTGTCGCCTCCGCCAGTTTTCTATAAGGCGTTATTTCCCCAAGATGGAATTTTCAGCGGCGTTCAATACGACATCATCTGTAGATAACACATCGGTCGCATTCACCGGCACTTTGAGCGTTGGTTGAACGCCCGTCCCCTCCAAGAACAACGAGCCATCAGGAAGGACATCGCGCCCGGTTGGGAATTGCATATTGATACCTTCCGGCATTTTGATCTGGCCGCGTGAAACTTCCGCTTCGACACCAGCGGTTGGATATTGTCCAACCATTACGGCGCCGGGCACCTTGCTGAATCCATAGGCTTCGAGTTCGCAGGCACTGTCGCAATTGAGTCCCACAAGAACAGCTAGTTTATCAAAATGATATTGCTCCTGATTGGGCAGGATTTGATCAGGTTGATCCTGAGGTTGAAATTTTCCGGTGAGGTTGTTGTAATATTCCAACTGCCCGAGAGTAATCGTCTGGTTCGTCAAATAGCCAGCCAATCCAAGCTCAACTCCACCAGGATTATTTCTCAAATCAATAATTAACCCCGCCACTTTATTCTGCTGAAAATCTTTTAAGCCTCGCTCGAAAAGTTTCAGTGTCAAGTTTATATCGTCCAGGTCTGTATTTACTCGGATATATCCGATATTGGTTCCATTTACAGTCAGGGTTTGTAAATCCACCGGCAGTAAATTCGGTGTTTGATTAATCTCCAATTGTTTGAGCAGAGTATTGTATTCATCTTGATTCTCTGTAGCTGTCAATGTGGCTGATTGCGATGCCCCTCCTGGATTAGTAAATGAAACAGTTGCCTGTGTATTGGAACCGGCGCGTGTCAACATAATTGCTTTGTAATATAAAATAGCAAAGTCCGACGATTGCAATCCCAAGAACATCGGCTCAGCATTAATGACATCCATGACCGGCTTACCATTAAATTGCGTAATGATCGCGCCGGGTTTCATACTAGCCACCTCGGCAGGTCCCCCAGGAAGCACCGAGTCCACCATGACGCTGTCATCGTCCAACACACGCACCGTGAAACCTAAGCTACCAATATAGTTAGTCTCAAGATCTTTTGTGTACAAATCACCGCCAAGCAAACCGGCATGACCGTCTTTGAAAGCATAAGTGAAATCACGCAGGGCTTCGTAATAGGCATAGCTATCTTGATTTTGTTGGGCTTGCTGGACACGCGGGCGGATGCTTGCAACCAACTGATCCCAATTGGGCTGTTTCCCTGGAATGCCGTTGAAAGCATAATTGGTCTTCAAGAAGCTGACCATATCATCAAAGGACTGTGTGTATGTTTCATTGGAAAAATCATGGGGCTTTACTTCCTGCGCTTCATATAAGGAAACATCCTGTTGAGGTGATTGAGAAAACGTAAACGGATTGGTATCGAGATTCACAATTGAATATCCAGCCGGAACCGGCGCAACCGGATCGTCGGACGTGAACAGTTTGTTATCCGCGCCGAAACCGGTTGGAAAATATTGCTTATCGTCAGGCGCCCAAACAATGATCTTGCCGCCTGTGACTTCATCATCCCGGCTTAAGTCCGTCTTGATCGAAGATGTGTCATTCGGCCAGCCAAGAGCACGATCATCCCCCGCCTCAAACGGACTCCCATAAATATTCGGCGCATAAGCTACAGCAAAAATCTGTACGCCGGTATCCTGAGGGTTTTTATTGCCGACATTGTTGAATGTTCCCTGCGGAACTTCAGGAAGGGAAAGTTCATATGTGCCACTGCCGCTAGTGGAATCATATTGAACATAGCCAAGTACTTGGGAATCAACCGGCAGTTCCCATTGCTTGTTGCGAATGACAAAGCCATGCAGGTCCGTTAAGACGACCTGTCGTTCCGAAAAAAGAATATTATCGGTGAGTGTTCCTCCATCCTCTTGAGTCCATGTGAATGAACCGGTGATTTGGAAAGGTTCATTAGTTGTCACTGACGGCGCTTGGATCGCCACAGTTGTCGGCACACTGGCTGGCATAGTTGTTGGATTTTGTGGAACTTGTGTAACCGCACTTGACGAGGAACCAGGCGTTGAAGACTGGGAAGAGATTAGATCGTTATAACTTACACAGGACATCTGCGCCATTCCCAGGATGACCACTGCCGCTAGGATTTGAAACAATCGAGTTTTCATATCTACCTCCAAAATTCCAGCCATTATACCGCCGAAGGTATAATGGAAAATGTGAATCCACAAGAGCAGATCGATGCAGAATTTCAACGCGCCGAACAAGCTCGGAAACACGGCAATGAGGGACAGGCACGCGTCTGTGCGCGGCGCGCGGCTGGAATTGCAATCCGCGAATACTTTGGGAGACGCGGCGAAATAATTCGGACGCCGAGCGCATACGATCTGCTTAATTTGCTAATCGAAGATTTATCGCTCTCTGATGATCTGCGTCAAATCGCCACGCATCTAACATTACGGGTGGACGAGGAATTCAAATTACCAGCTGATATAGATTTGATTGTTGAGGCGAAAAAAATATGTGAGGGGTTGTTAAATAAATAAAAACTTCCGAAGTCTTACAAACTTCGAAAGTTTGGTTAACCCGCATTCCTTCTTCCAAACAGATGATATAAAGCGCGGGCAACTGTGATGAGCAACAACATCCCTGAAACCACACTGCCGAAAACAATAAACAACCTTCTCCAATCTTGCAGACGCGAGGCGATCTCTTCGCGCGGCGGGAGGTGGATACGTCCGCGCAGGCGCTGGACAAAGTCGCGTCGAGGCGCGACCCATTTCAAGGTCCCGGCTAGAGACGCTTCGAGTTCATCCAATTGTGGTTCAGAAGAAGTTATCTCGCTCTTGCTCATTCAATCTCACAAATTTATTCGGCAGGATATAGGACGAGCGCCTAAGAACCGGGGCCGAATTGAACAACGAGAGAAATGGTGAAATCGGTCAGCTCAGCATCTTTGACGTTGAAGTTTTTCTTTGCTTCTCCCAATAAGTTCTTGCCCGCTTCAGGATCGCGCCCATGCGCAACATTGATATGAACAGGAGCATCGCCCATGGCTTGCTTGCCCAATTCGATCACGCGCGCCATAGCGACTTTTCGTGTTCGAACCTTGTCCACCATATCAAGAACTCCACCCTCGATACGGGCAATGGGTTTGACATTCAATACGGAAGCCAGTGCGGAGGAAAGAGTTCCGACGCGACCACTACGACGCGCATATTCCAATGTATCCATTGTGATAATTAATTGAGTACGAGGGCGCACCAATTCGAGGTAACGTACAATTTCGTCAACTCTTTTTCCAGCACGATCCATTTGACGGGCTGTGCGGCACATGAACGCCAAACCGGCTGAACCGCCCAGGGAATCAAATGGGACAATTTTAAATGTATTCTTCAATTCCTCTGCCGCGGCGACGGTGGAAGCATACGTACCGGAAAGTTTGCTGGTCACATGAATGGAAAGAATTGTATCGCCCGGTTTGAAATTCCTTTTATAGAATTCAACGAATTGATGCGGAGAGGGTTGAGATGTTTTTGGAAAGGTCTTATTCGCCGACACTTCCTTATAAAAATCATCAGAGCTCATTTCATCAAACTGAATGTAAGTTTTATCGCCAAATTGAATATTGATGGGAATCACTTGAACGTCGAATTCCTTTTCCCATCCGGACGGCATATCTACGGGGCCATCGGTCACAATTCTCAACATAGCTCACTCTCCTTCAAGATTGATATTTTGATCGCCAATCTCATCACGCAAAGCCAGAAGTGTGCGATGGTAAAGACTCTTGACAGCACCTTCACTACGTCCCATAATCTGACTGATCTCCGCATTTGACAGATTTTCAACAAACTTCAAGATGAGCAACGTCTGTCGTTCATCCGGCAGTTGTCGGATGAGTTGCAGAAGCGCTTCCTGTTCCTGTGAACGTACCAGAGTCGACTCCGGACGATCTACTTTAGCGGATGCAACTGGAAGATCATCCAGCGGAATTTCCTGTTTGCGACTTCGATCTCGATGCCAGTTGGCTAGGAGGTTATGCGCGATGCGATATAACCAGGCAGAGAATGGAACGCCGCGATTCGTATAAGTACGAATGTGATTCATCGCACGTTGAAAGACGCGTGCGGTGATGTCTTCTGCGTCGTGAAGATTCCCTGTCCGATAATAGACGTAGTTGAAGATGCGATCAATATAGCGCTCGTAAAGCAAGCCAAAAGCCTCTCGGTCGCCTTGCGAAGCGCGTATTAATACTTCTTCTTCGTTGAACTCTATTTCCGGCACGGACAAACCTTACCGGCGGGATTCGATAAACATAACCCTGCCGGATTTGAAAAGTTGCACGGAGTATATCATGTTGAGATTTAACTCAAACCGATGAACGCATCTGCGATGCAAAAGGTATAATAAAGTTTTGTCGGCAAACCGAGGAAGCAATTGCAGATTAATAAAAATAAAACAAATGTGCTATAATTGAATTTTCAAAGGTTCCTATGTCTCCTAATGTAATTCGCGTCGTGGGCGCACGCGTCCACAACCTAAAAAATATCACTGTTGAGATTCCGCGCGACAGGCTGGTCATCATCACGGGCTTATCCGGTTCAGGCAAATCCTCGCTTGCATTCGATACCATCTTTGCCGAAGGTCAGCGGCGTTATGTTGAATCGCTTTCGGCATATGCGCGCCAATTCCTTGGGCAGATGAATAAGCCCGATGTGGATTACATCGAAGGCCTATCGCCAGCTGTTTCGATTGACCAAAAAGGCACGTCGCACAATCCGCGCTCAACTGTGGGAACCGTTACCGAAATCTATGATTACCTCCGCTTGCTTTTCGCGCGCGCCGGAATTCCGCACTGCCCAATTTGTGGACGAGAAGTAGTCAAGCAATCCGCACAGGAAATCGTGGACGCCATTGAAACGCTTCCCGATGCGAGTCGGATTCTTGTTCTCGCGCCGGTCGTGCGCGGACGCAAAGGCACCTATCAAGCGGTCTTCGAGGAAATCCGAAAATCAGGCTTTGTCCGCGCTCGGGTAGATGGAACGGTTTATTCGCTTGACGATGAAATCAATCTCGACCGCTATAAGCAACATAACATCGACGCCGTTGTTGATCGTCTTGTCATTTCACATGATGGCACAGACGAAGATAAAAAAGCTGCACGCACGCGATTAACCGATTCGGTTGAAACGGCACTGAAATTCGGCGAGGGATTCCTTATTGTTTCAAAAGCTGATAGCAAAGACAACGATCTGCACTTTTCAGAAAATCTTTCATGTCCCGTTCACGGCATCAGCATACCGGAGATCGAACCGCGCACATTTTCATTTAACACACCGCATGGAGCTTGCCCGGATTGTCAGGGCTTGGGAAACAAACTAGAGATCGATCCTGATTTATTGATTCCCGATAAAGATATTTCATTCAATGAAGGCGCGATTGTCGCCATGGAATGGGGTGGTCCAAAAGAAGAAGGCGGTTATTATTGGCAGTCGCTGGAAGCCGCCGCGCGTTTCTTCGATATTGATCTCGATAAGCCTGTCAAAGAATTATCCAAAGAACAACTTGAGATCGTTCTTTACGGCACGCGGCGGCAAAGAGATTCCCATCAAATACAAAAGCGCGAAGGGACATGAGTTCACTTTCGCACGAGACTTTGAAGGCGTAGTTGGCAACCTCGAGCGGCGTTACCGTGAAACCAACTCTGAATATATCCGCGAACGCATCTCGGAATACATGTCCGATAAACCCTGCCCTACCTGCAAAGGTCAGCGCCTGCGCCCCGAAGCAATTGCAGTGACCGTTAGCGGAGTCAACATTATTGAAGTGACCGCCTGGCCGGTGATCAAAACACTAGATTGGATAACCGATTTAAGTGGAAAGAAGTCCGTGCTAACCAATCGTCAAAAAGCGATTGCCGAACGCGTGATCAAGGAAATAAAATCGCGTCTTGGATTTCTCGTTGATGTTGGGTTGGATTATTTGACTTTGAATCGCTCGGCTGGATCACTTTCGGGCGGCGAAGCACAACGCATTCGACTTGCGACTCAAGTCGGTTCACGATTGGTCGGTGTGTTGTATGTTCTCGACGAACCGTCCATTGGATTACATCCGCGCGATAACACGCGTCTGCTCAATACGCTGAAAGGATTGCGTGATCTCGGCAACACCGTTCTGGTCGTTGAACACGATGACGAAACGATCCGTTCTGCAGATTGGGTCATTGACCTCGGGCCCGCGGCTGGGGAACACGGAGGTCGCATCATCGCGGAAGGAACGCCGGATGAGATCATGGCACATCCGCACTCATTGACTGGAGCATATTTATCGGGGCGCAAGCAGATCGAAATCCCCAAGAAGAGGCGTGAAGGAAACGGCAAACATCTCAAGATCATCGGAGCACGCGCGAACAATCTCAAAGATCTCACGGTCCAAATCCCGCTCGGAAAATTGGTTTGCATCACGGGCGTATCCGGAAGCGGCAAATCCACATTGATGACGGAAGTGCTTTATAACGCGCTGGCCGCGAAGTTGATGGGCGCTCGTACACAAGCCGGTGAACATCAACGCATCGAGGGCATCGAACAGCTCGATAAAGTCATTGACATTGATCAATCTCCGATTGGGCGAACGCCGCGCTCCAACCCCGGCACATATACGGGCATGTTCGATGAAATTCGAAAGTTGTTTGCCGAATTGCCAGAAAGCAAAGTACGCGGTTATAAGCCCGGACGTTTTTCGTTCAATGTGCATGGCGGGCGATGCGAGGCTTGTCAGGGACAGGGCGAACTGCGAATCGAAATGCAATTCCTGCCGGATGTATACGTGCCCTGTGATGTCTGTCACGGCAAACGCTTCAATCGCGAAACGCTGCAAGTGCGCTTTAGGGATTACAACATCGCTGATGTGCTGGACATGACGGTGGAGCATGGACTTAAAGAATTCTCCGCTTTTCCGGCAATGATGAATTGGTTGACTTTGTTGCAGGAAGTTGGGCTCGGATATGTAAAAATCGGACAGCCTGGCACGACCTTGAGTGGAGGCGAAGCCCAGCGTGTAAAACTGGCGAAGGAACTTTCGCGCCGCGCTACCGGCCGGACCTTATACGTACTCGATGAACCCTCGGTCGGACTCCACGCTGCGGATGTGCACAAGCTCATCGAAGTCCTGCAGAGATTGGTGGATGCCGGCAACTCGGTACTGATCATCGAACACAACCTCGATATCATCAAAGTCGCTGACTGGATCATTGATCTCGGTCCCGAAGGTGGCGACCGCGGCGGCGAACTCATTGCAGAAGGCACGCCGGAACAAGTCATGAAAATCAAAGACTCGTATACCGGACAATTCTTGAAAGAGCATTTACAACATTTCCATAAATAGAGTACAGGCGGAGCGTCGCTCTGCTTCTACAAATTGTCTTTTCCCTAAATCCCTAAAGTTCAGGTAGAATTATTCAAACGTGCTGATAGGACAACAGCGCGTAGTAGAGGATAATGCATATGGAAAATAAACCACCGACCAGCAGTGTAATCTCGTCTTATCGCAAGCGCCGTCAGCGAACTAACTTTATGTTTGTGTACGGCGCGGCGGGATTGCTTGTTTTAGCAGGTTTGATTCTCGTGATCGTTTGGCTTGTAAGTCCAAGCCGGCCTCTCACATCGTTATTCGCAACCAGGACGCCAACGCCGACCGTGACGTTTACGCCAACTTCCACACCGATTCCAACGGACACACCGACCATCACGCCGACAGAAACAGAGACTTCGACAGCCACGCCATCTGCCCCGTTTAGCTATACAGTTCAGGAGAACGATACGCTAGAGAGCATCACAACGAAATTCAATTTAGGCAACAACGGTATATTGCTCATTTTGCAAATCAACCCCGGCATTGATCCAAGCACTCAAATCATTCATGTCGGAGATCAAATCCTCATCCCCAATCCGGGTATGCAGTTGTTTACTTCCACGCCCATCCCTGCTAACGTGCGGTCCGGGACAAATATTCCTTATACTGTAGAAACAGGGGATACACTGGCAGGCATCGCCTCAAAATTCAACAGTACAACAGACGCCATCGCTACAGCCAATAATTTGACAGATCCAAATTCAATCCAAGTTGGACAACTATTGCAGATTCCTGTCAACCTCGTAACGCCGACTGCCACGCGTCTGCCAACGAGCACGCCGCGTACTCCTGTTCCTACAAATACGCCATCCTTCACGCCGACTCCATAAGTCAAGGAACTGGGTTTCGATGAGAAACCCAGTTCCTTTTCTAGACAAAACCAACTCTATCATGTACAATACCGCTTCACTTCGTAAGTTCATTTTGTTGGAGGAAACACTTTGGCTAATATCAAATCTCAAATCAAACGCAACCGACAGAACGAGAAGCGTCGTTTGCGCAACCGCGATTTTCGCGGCGCGGCGCGCACTGCCGTAAAAGATGCGCGCGCTTCTTTGGAAAGCGGACAAGATACAGCGGCTTCTGTTACCGCCGCCATCAGCGCGCTGGATCAGGCCGCGCGGAAAGGCGCCATTCATCCGCGCAACGCGGCTCGTCGCAAGGGCCGTTTGATGAAACATCTTGCGGCGCTCGGGTTGCAGACAAAGAGCGCAATGGTCGAACCTGCCGCACCGGTTGTTGAAAAGAAAGAAATCGAAAAGAAACCCGTGAAGGCTGAAAAAGAATCAAAGCCTGTTAAAGAAGAAAAAACAAAGACAGAACCAAAGAAACCAGCCGCCAAGTCTGCGGAAAAGAAAACGGTTGAAAAGAAGAAACCAGCCGCAAAAAAGACGACGGAAAAAAAGTAATTTGGTAAATTTAGAAAGCGGGAGCGAAAGCGCGCCAGATTCAACACGTCTGATACCGTTTGAGCTTGAAATAAAAATTTAGTAACAAAAAAACACCCTTCAAACGGGTGTTTTTTTGCAAATCTATCACAGCTTTACTTACTTCACTCTATCTGTGCAAACACTCCAGCGCTGTTAGGCAGCATCAAAGCTTGCGAAGAATCCAGCCGATAATAACACCGATAATAGTTCCGGCGACACCTACCCATGCGGCATAACGCGCTGTTCGCTCCTGTTGTCTTGCCAAAAATATCTGAAGTCTCAGTTCAGCATTGCGTCTAGCTTCTGGATCACCAAACCCGCTTCCATCAGCAAACATATCGAGCAAATTCTGAATTCTCATTCTTAGCCATAATCTCTCTTGCTCCTCTCGCGTCATCTAACTTTGTGTGGTATCCGCTGGAAGCCAATATGCAAGTATATGTGGATAAAGTATATCATTCGGTTTCGCATCAAGTGTATGCACTATAACCAAATTTAACCCTGAACTTTCATTATCGAACAATCCTGCTGGCGCTGGCGGCGGTGGCAAAACACCACAATCAAAAACTTGCAATACTATATCCTCAGTTTTGAATACACATAGCAAAATGACATTACCATCACCTCTCAAGAGTCCAGAATGAATATATTCTCTAAATTTTTTCTGATATTTTTCTTTAGCCCGATATGCTAATTCGGCAAGAACTTTTTCTTTAGGTAGACCAGTCATGAGTTCATTTAACGGAGTTTTAGATGTTCTAACATGAAATTTACTATTGCTTAATTTTACGCTTGTCGCGTCTAGCCAGTATTTTTTTCCTTTCAAGGTTATCATTAGGTCAGCATTATTTTTCTTGTTATTACTTTTGATTAATGGTTCTTCAAGATGTGTATCAATTCCATTTTCCCAATAATGCAATGCCCACGCGGCTTCAACCACTGTATCTAAAAACTGGCTCCCCTGAGAACCGGAACATATCTTGTTGGCTATACTTTTTATCTGGCTATTTGACGTACTAGAAGGTAGAAGGCGAATAAACTCATCTAGAGTTTTCAAAGTTTGGTGTGGCCCACCTCTCCCCATTATCTGATCATTGATGACCGCCCAGCAACTACTTTTGAGATTCCAATAGTCATCATTTGTTGGTTTGCTACCAACGCCATGTTGATGAAGTGTCTGTTTCGTTTTAGATTGAACCAGAGTAGATAGATTAGGAAATACGGCGTCAATATTATCCATGTTACCTTATACTTTTTGGGCTTATTTATATATTGGTGAATGAAATACAATGAGAAAATTATACTACCAGTAAATAAATGTCGAAAACAACATGTCAGTGAAACTGATATGTGAAAACGAAAACGAGATCGCAAATTGAAGAAGAGAAGGTAAGTTGGAATTCCACCTACTTTAGCCGCAAGGGGACAAAAATTAGCGAAATTTTGTCCCCTAAGCTATAAGCCAATATGCTATATATAGCCAATCTATGAACGCCCAATATTTCCATTTTCCCAATGTTACTGTCTCAAAGTCCCTACTAATAGTCTTAGGGACTTTGCCCTTGCCCGCCGTGATTGACCGTGGAAAGTACCGCCTTGCGGGGATTCCAAAGCATTCCCGCAAGGGCGGGAAAAACCAAAAGTTTTTCCTTACTTTCCACCGTCCTTGTAATTCATTCGATACCTTGCCCGCCTTGACACTTGATAGCATCTACGCTTCAAATTTGCGGGAAGTGCAGATCAAACTTGCACATCCCGCCTACCGTCAAAGATGCTTTTCGTTACACTGGCAATTCTTTAGCCGCCTTCGCAAATTGTACTGTGCGGCGTTTTGCCCTTGTCAAGGCGATGGAGTATCTAATCTTGCCCGCAATGGTATTGCGTCACAGGCTCAATCTCGAATTACCAGCCATGACGGAGAAGCCTTGACAATTCCTGTCCGCCGCCAGTCGCCGACACAAAGGCGGCTAATGTTTCCGCCTGACGCAAGGCGCACGGGTCGCACGGCGGTGCGCGCTTACGCTTGCGCTCCTTCCGTGCGGACCCGTTGCGCCGCGACTCAGCCAGTGATAAAATGCGCGCCCTGTATCAAGGCATGAAAGGATAACCAGTATGAAAATTGCAATTTATGCGCGTGTTAGTTCTGAAACCCAAGCGAAGGAAGGCACGATTGATTCTCAAATCGAAGCCTTGCGCGAGTATGCAAAAGCCCATGACCTCAATATCGTTCATGAATGCCTTGATGATGGTTACACAGGGACGGAATTAATCCGCCCTGGACTTGATCAGCTTCGCGACTTGGCGCAGGATGGACAAATCGAAGCGGTATTGATTCTATCGCCTGATAGACTTTCAAGAAAACAGGCGCATCTTTTGATTCTGTTGGAAGAATTCAAGAAGCGAAATGTTCAAGTATTATTTACAAGTCAATCATACAGCGACAGCCCCGAAGATAATTTGATGCTTCAAATTCAAGGCGCGATTGCCGAGTATGAACGCTCAAAGATTGTTGACCGGATGCGCCGCGGCACAATCCATTCTGTAAAGAATGGTCAGGTTATCGGCAGCAATGCGCCTTATGGATACCAATTTATTCCCAAGAGCAAAACCGGAAAGGCTCAATGGGAAATCAATCCCGATGAAGCCAAAACCGTTCAATATATTTACCATTTATACGTCAAAGAAGGTTTGAAGGGTACGCAAATTGCAAAGCGTCTGAACGATGAATCAATTCCATGTCGTGGGAATAAATGGTGGTCGTCTGTAATTTACGCCATTCTAAAACATGAAGTCTATAAAGGAATTGCTTATATGTTCAAGACGCACGCCATCGAACACCAGAGAACGCCAAAATCCAAAGAGTATCGTAGGTATAAAAATACCGGCACAGCGCCGCGCCCTCGTGAAGATTGGATTGGGATACCCGTTACCCAGATAATTGACGAACGGACATGGACGAAGGCGCAGGAATTACTCAAACAAAATGCTTACCGCGCACGCAGGAATAATAACAAACATGAGTATTTATTGCGCCGATTAGTAGTTTGCGGGTTATGCGGCTCGATGGCTCCCGGATACGTAAGCAATAAATCCACATACTACAGTTGCGCCGCGAAGCGAAACAAAAACATTACGTCAAAACCCCATGACGAAGAAATCCAAGTCAGGCATACACTTTTTGATGAAAAGGTTTGGCTTGGATTGACCGAGTTATTGGATGATCCTGAAAACATGAAAGTTCAGCTTGAAAAACGGATGCAGGCGAAGAAGGCAAAACTGCCGCCAAGTCAATCCACGAGCGAATTTGACAAAGAGCTGAATCAATTAGCGATTCAGGAAAAACGTATCCTTGACGCTTACCGCGAAGAAGTAATCAGCCTTGAAGATTTGAAGGCACAGAAAGAGAAGATTGCAGACCGGCGAAAAGTTTTGGACGGCAAAAAGAAAGCTGTCCTGAGCCATACAGAAAGCACAGGACAGCCACAAATCACGATGAACGAACTAGGAGATGTATCAAAGCGTTTTCAGCGTGCTACCGCAAAAGCGAATTTTGCACAACGCGAGAAGATAGTTAATCTCTTGGTGAATTCGGTAACCCTTTACAAAAATAAAGCCGTTGTGAGTGGTAATATACCAATAACTAAATTAGACGCTTTAAATCCGCCACGCCAATGCTCCCGCTTTTGTTTTCTGCCCCGCCCTTCCCAGCCCTCCCCAAATTCCTTGAATTTGGGGAGGGCTGGGAAGGGGTGTTTGATATAATCTCATCATGTTCGAACGCGAACAGCAAATCATCGAAGCCAAGATCCGCGAGTTTTGTAAGCAAAAGGATATTCCACTCGCCGAACTCAAGTGGTCATCAATTCCATTCAGCGGAGAATGGGGAATCTCCACATCCTTTTTTTCGACAGCCGCGCTCGAAGCACGCGCCGGAAAAAAGATTCAGGTGCCAGCCCACGCCCAGGAAATTGCTGAGCAAATCAAAGCCGAGATTGGAAGCGTGGCAGGTATTAGCCGCGTTGATGCAGTCAAAGGTTATCTCAACCTTTATTTTTCGACATCCGAATATGCGAGCCGCGTTATAGATGAAGTGGTTGCCTCCGGCATGGACTTTGGGCGGGGCACACCCAAGAGTGAGCGCGTCATGGTCGAATATGCCCAGCCGAACACACATCATTCATTTCATATCGGTCATCATCGAAACACAATCCTCGGCGAAGCGTTAGCGCGCATTGTCGAGTTTGCGGGCTTCGATACGATCCGCGCCTCCTATCCCGGCGACATCGGTCTCGGCGTGATCACTATTCTATGGGCTTATGATAAATTTTATAAAGGACAGGAGCCGCAGGGTATTCACGAGCGCGGACAATGGTTATTAAAGATTTACGCCGAAGCCACAGCGATGCTTGAACCCAAAGAGAACGAGACACGTGGAGAGAAAGCCAAGCGTGAAACCTACGACGCCGAACGCCGCGAGATGTACCGCAAGTGGGATACAAATGATAAGCACGTGCGCGAGTTGTGGCTAAAGACGCGCGAATGGAGTCTGGATGAATTGCGAGACATCCTGCGCATCCTTGATGTAAAGATGGATGTTTGGTTTTTTGAATCCGAAGTGGATGAGCCAGCCAAAGCCATCGTGGACGATTTGATTGCCAAAGGCATTGCCGATGATGAACGTTCACAGGGCGGCGCGGTAATCGTCAAGATTGACGAGAAGCTGGGACTCACTAAAGAAAAATATCGCACCAACATTATTCTGCGCTCCGATGGCACAACACTTTATCTCACAAAAGATTTAGCGCTGGCGAAAGTGAAGTTCGAGCAATATCACGTGGACCGTTCTATCTATGTGGTGGATGTGCGCCAGTCCATGCACTTGCAACAAGCGTTTGCGATTCTAAAGTTATGGGGATTTCCACAAGCGGAGAAGTGTTACCACTTGGGTTATGGATTTGTGAGCTTGCCCGAGGGGGCGATGTCGGCGCGGCGTGGACGCGTGGTGCTATTCAAGGATGTGATGGATGAGGCTATCAAGCGGGTGCTGGCTGTTGAGTCGGAGAAAAGTCCGAATATATCGGAAGAACAACGCAAGCGCGTTGCGGAACAAATCGGGCTGGGCGCGTTGGCGTATTCCATGCTATCGGTGGACAACAATAAAGATATAGTCTTCGACATCAATGAAGCGCTGAACTTCGATGGACATACTGGACCTTATATTCAAAATGCTTATGTCCGCGCCAACAGTATCTTGAAAAAATCAGACGGCTTGCCAACAGAGAGTCGATTCGATTATGAACTTGATCCGCATGAAATCGAATTGATCGAATTGATCTCGCGCTTCCCCAATAAGGTTCAACAAGCGGCAAATGAATATCGTCCGCTGATCATGGCAAGTTACGCGTATGATCTGGCGAACACGTTCCATTCGTTTTATCATGCGGTGCCGGTGATTCAAACCGAAGATAAGAATATTCGTGAGGCGCGCTTGAGATTGGTCGCGGCGGCAAGGCAAACCATCGCGAACGCCTTGCGGTTGTTGGATATTCAAGCGCCGGAGGTCATGTAAGAAACAGGCTAAATGCACTCTTTACGTTTAGCCTGTTTTATTTAGAATTATATTATTCTGAGTAAAACGAAGGCTCTCAAAACCAAAGCCGAGACTCTTCGGACACTTCGTGTCCTCAGAGTGACGTATGAAGGAGAAAACATGCCGATCAAAACCATCATCATGGGCGCGGCGGGACGCGACTTTCACAATTTCAACACGTTCTTCCGCGGCAACAAGGATTATGAAGTCGTGGCTTTCACGGCAACACAGATCCCCGACATCGAAGGACGCGTCTATCCCAAAGAGTTGGCGGGCAACCTTTACCCAAAGGGAATCCCGATCCGTGCAGAAGAGGAACTACCTGAACTGATCAAGAAGCACGGCGTGGAACAAGTTGTCTTCGCTTATTCGGATGTGCCGCATGAATATGTGATGCACAAAGCCTCGCTGGTTAATTCTCTAGGCGCGGACTTCCGCTTGATGGGAACGAAGTACACGCAGGTTAAGTCCACCAAGCCGGTTGTGTCGGTCTGCGCGGTTCGGACAGGATCCGGTAAAAGTCAGACGACGAGGCGGGTGTCTTTGATCCTGCGCGAGATGGGATATAAAGTCGCGGCGATCCGTCATCCAATGCCGTATGGAAATTTGGTGCGGCAGGAAGTGCAGCGCTTTGCAGATTACGATGACCTCGTGGAGCACGAATGCACGATCGAGGAACGCGAGGAATATGAGCCGCACATTGATAACGGCGTGATCGTTTATGCGGGCGTGGATTACGAAAAGATTTTGCGCGCCGCTGAAAAAGAAGTGGACATTGTTTTGTGGGACGGCGGCAACAACGACTTTTCATTTTATGTTTCTGATTTTCAAATCGTTGTGGCCGATCCGCATCGCCCCGGACATGAATCGAAATATTATCCGGGCGAGACCAACGTTCGCATGGCGGATGTGTTCGTAATCAACAAAGTGGACACCGCCGATCCTGAGAATGTGATCAAGGTGCGCGAGTCGTTGCGACAATTGAATCCGAAAGCGATTCAGATCGAAGCCGCCTCCCCACTGTTTGTGGATGATCCCGAAGCAATTCGCGGCAAGCGCGTGCTGGTCATCGAAGACGGTCCCACATTGACTCACGGCGAGATGGCGTACGGCGCGGGCTTCGTGGCGGCGCGTCGTTTCGGTGCGAAAGAAATCGTTGACCCGCGTCCGTTCGCGGTGAAATCCATCGCGGCGACATATGCCAAATATCCAAAGACGGGACCGATCCTGCCCGCGATGGGATACGGCGAAGCGCAGACCAAGGATTTGGAAGCGACCATCAACAAGTCAGATGTGGACATGGTTATCATCGGCACGCCGATTGACCTGTCACGCGTGATGAAGATCAAGAAACCCTATCAACGCGTGAGATATGAATTGCAGGAGATCGGTCAGCCGACGTTGCAGGATTTGCTGATGAAAAAGTTTGGGAAGAAGAAATAAAGGGAATAGGGAGTAGGTATTCATTACTGCTTCGGAGCCACATGGCTCCGAAGCAGCCGACGGCGGCATGAGGCCGCCTCGGCTAGGGAGTTGGGTGATAGAATTCATCCAACTCTTTTCATATTGATCGAGGCTTTGCCATGACGGACCCAATAGATAAAGTTAAAATAATTGATGCCATAAGAAGGCTTAGCGAAGAATTGGGTCATGCACCTTCGCGAGACGAGTTTCGGTTAAGATCGGGAATAAGTGATTATCAAGTGCTTTTGTATTTTCATAGCTGGAGGGATGCTCTTCACGCTTGTGGGCTAGAGCCAAACCGGATTAAATGTTAAACTTGATGATGTAGAACTTCTTGAAGATTGGGGACACTTCGTTCGCAAAAATCAATTAATTCCTTCCCGCGATCAATTTAGACACAAAAGCAAATTTAGTGTCGGTGCATTTGAAAAGCATTTTGGAACATGGTCATCAATCCCGACTAAGTTTAAACAATTTGCTCAAGGCAAGCCCGAATGGGAAGATGTTCTATACTTTCTTCCCCATGATGAGCCTAAAGCAATCATCAAAACGAAAAACACACAAGTAAGAACGGTACATCAACTCGATCCGGGGATTTATGTTGATCCCGGCAGATTAAATCAACTTTGCGCAATTAAAAGCGAAAGGTTTGATCTTGTTAAACTTATTAGGCTCTGTGAAGAATTGAATATGTCTTATAAGAATGAATCTTACTTTTCTGTCGCAATGCTCGTCAGAGCTATATTAGATCATGTGCCCCCAATATTCGAGTGCAGGGATTTCGAACAAGTAGCAAGTAATTATGGCGGCGGGTCATTTAAGAAATCAATGCAACAACTTAATAATTCTTCTCGAAATATCGCTGACCGACATTTACATAGCCAAATTAGAAAGAAGGAAAATCTTCCTTCGCAAACTCAAGTATATTTTGCCAACGACTTAGATGTGCTTTTGGAAGAGATCGTGACAATACTAAAGTAGGCAAGAACTTGCCATCAGTTTTTGATCAACAAAATCTTGGAGGCTCTTATGCGTCTAACGGGTAAACGAAGCATGGCACGAAATCAGTATATAGAATGATGAGCTTGTTAACGAGATTTTGGTTTTCACCTACGGTCCTCACCCGCGCTGTTATGCAGATGGATGCACAATTACTGACAAACAATAAACGAGCGACCCAATTGGGCTGCTCGTTTATTGTTTCCACTCGCCGACTTCCTCTTCCAACATCTCGATAATTTTGACATACTTATCAATTGACTCTGGAGTGGTCCCGTCAAAGGCAAGCCGGTTCAATGCCTCCGCGGCCTTTTCCTCGCCCTCGGGCGTCAGCGATTGTTCCAGCAGAGGCTGAATCAAATTCTTCAACAGGTCGAAATGCTGATGCATAATGCCGGTATATTCGCTGGCGGCGTAGATCACTTCTGCACGTCCGGTCTCATCCCCGCTTTGCCATTGCTTTGCCGCATCGAATAGGACTTTGGAAATCTCACAGCTTTTTTTTTGTTGGGTGTACATAGTCCCCAGGGGACCTTCATTATGTGAAAAGCCACAGTCTTCGAGTGCATTCAACAGGATCTCCTCTTGCTTGAAATACACCGGCTCAAGATATTGATGGATGAAGTTGCACGAAAACACGAAGAACCCTGGTCGCGCCGACCTGCTATGTCCAGCCACAACCAACCCATTACCGAACACGGCCAGGAAACGGTGGACGGGTTCTTGATCGGTATTGAGGATTTTTATGATTCGCATGGCTACCCGGTCAAAGTATATCATGCAGTTATAATGGTATGTGTTCGAATTAACAAAAAAGAAATCTAAATCCGTCAAAGCGATAAAATAAAACGAACCTTCTTTTGAAGGCTCGTTTCGTTAAGGTATCGCTTATGCTTTTTCCGGAGCGGTTAATCTCGTCAGCATCAGAACCGTGGTAACCCCTGCCACCACATGCATGATCATCAGCGTAATGGAATAGGACCAACCTGCACCGGGAAAAGGCGCTGAAGCAACGGCGATATCCGGCAAAAAGCTGATGATTAGAAATACAGACGAAATGATGATGTAGATGAGCACCGGATTCTTCGCAAAGCGTCCAACCAGTACGAACACCAGAACCGCGCCCGTGCAAAGAACAAACGTCAAAACAACTGGAAGCATAATCATTGTCAGGCCCGGCGCATAAGGCGGTTGCAAAATCATGCGTGCGATCGTGCGGACAATCAATACACCGATAATCGCGGCAAGCACGGTCAATGGACCAGCCCACCATAGTTTGCGAAGTTCAAGTGAGTTTGCAGATTTCAACATCATCTCTCCTACATATATTTCTGTCTAAGATTAATCAGCTACGTGCAGGATAATCCGCCCGCGGCCATGGCCGGTTTGGCTCATTTCATGTGCCTGACGGGCATTTGCCAATGGGAAAACCGAGCCTGCCACCGCTTTGAGCTGCTTTGCTTCGATCAACTCTGAAATCTGCTTCAAGTTTTCCCCGGGAGCGCGTCCTCCACTTAACGCTGTGATTTTCTGCGCTTTCCCAGCATCTTCTGCCAACCGCCCGGCAACCGTCACATAAATACCGCCCGGGCGAATTACCTTAAACGAACGCTCAGCTAAATCCCCGCCCACAGTGTCAATCACCACATCCATATCATGGACAACCGTTTCAAAACGCGTAGCAGAATAATCAATCACATTTTCTGCGCCCAAGGAACGAGTAAATTCAACGTTTTTAGTTGAGGCGGTCCCAATCACGTGCGCCCCCTTCCAGCGCGCCAACTGCACAACATATGCGCCAACTCCGCCTGCCGCACCCTGAACTAAAACACGCTGTCCTGCCTCAATTTTTGCGCTCTCAATCAAGGCTCCCCATGCAGTCAGAACGCCAACAGGAAGAGAAGCCGCCTCTTCAAAAGTTAGGCTTCTAGGTTTAGGCTGTATTTCATTCGCCTTAGCCACAGCATATTCGGCATAGCTGCTTGTAAAGATGCCATAGACTTCAGCACCCTTTTTGAAAGCATTGACATTGGCTCCAACGGCTTCAATCGTGCCCGAGCCTTCCAAACCCGGAATCCATGGGAATTGAAGCGGCATGAATTGTTTGTAAGCACCCGAGCGATATTTCCAATCAGCCGGGTTCACGCCTGCGGCTTTGATGCGGATTAACACCTCATCGGCTTTTGGTTCGGGACGAGGCGCCTGCTCCAACACGAGCACTTCTGGACCGCCATAATCGTGTGCACGAATTGCTTGCATCGTTTTATCAGACATTGTTAAATCTCCTTAGTTCATTGTGATCTATATTTTTACTAATAGCCCAATTCTTCTTTCACTAGGATAATAGTAATGCGACCCGCAACTACTTCGCGGTTGACGATCAATGTTTTGCCCATTGCGGTGTGCATTCCAAAAGCCGCAAACAGGCGCGCATCTTCAAGCGGATAACTATATTCTTCAATGCGACGAAAACCTTCGTTCAAATCCTTGACCAGTTTCTGCGTGCCCACTACCCAGATCACTTTCCCCGCGCCAGAAGCATACGGCCCTAACTGGCTGCCGCCGAAAGATGAAACTAATACTTTTCCATCTTCCGTGATGGCGTGAACACTTCCCACAATGTAATCAGGGATAGTGCGCAACTTGCGAATCTCATTTGACTGAGTTTTTCGGTCAAGCGCCATCACTTTCGGACGCACCGCGTTATAACGACCGGACTTGTCGAACTCATCGAACAAACCAAGTTTTTCAAGCGTTTTCGATTGATTGGTATAAACTTCCGCGCCTTCGGGCACAAGCTCAAGAACGGGTCTCTTCGCGTCTTCGCCTGTTTCGGCGATCAACGTATGCATTCCATTTGCTTCCAGCGCTTTGACCGTGCGCTCGATCTGCTCATCGCTGGCTAATTTTGTAAATTCCTTATTGGGAATTAGCGTCATATCTGAAAGTACTGCTACCATATAATCTCCTTGCTGTTTTCTAATTAACGTCCATGTTTCTTGCGCCAATGATTTTCAAGTTCACTTCAATCTTTTTCTTTTCGCGTTTCGAATCTTTAGAGTGTTACCAAAACCCAACATGTCATGTTCGTCTTGACTCTCCTTGAAATCTTTGATATTATACAGTTGTATTCTAAACAACAGATGTTGTATAATTTACTATTCTTACCCATTCAGGTCAACCATCAAAAAGGTGGATTTGTTGGATAAGCAACACGGGAGACAAAATGTTGCCAATTGAAGAAAAACTGGACCCGCGCGTCAAACGGACCCGAGGCCTGATTCTGCAATCCTTTCAAGCTCTCATCACAGAAAAAGGATTCGAAATCGATCTCCGTGCAGGATGTGACGGATAAGGCTCAGATCAACCGCGCCACGTTTTATGCGCACTTTGCCGATAAATATGCCCTGCTTGATTATTCCATCAGCCAGAAGTTCATGCAGGAAATCGAAAAGCGCACATTGAACGCCTGTCATTACACACCTGACAATTTACGAAATATGATCCTAGCCGTTTGTGATTTTCTCGCCCATCTACATAGTGATTGCGCCCAGCCTCATCAGCAATTTGAATCATTGGTGGAAGCAACAATCAAAAAACAAATCTTTGATTTGCTATCCCATTGGCTAAAACAAACCCAGTCAAAAATCCCTACCGAAATTCCTGCCACGGTTGCCACTTGGGCAATCTATGGATTGGCATCTCTTTACAGTCACAGCAAAAAGCGCCCGGCCCTCGATAAATTTGTGGACGATGCGCTTCCGCTGGTTGCTGTGAATCTCGAACAATTTACTTAAATCATTCCGTTATAATGGGGGCATGTTTATTGATGAAGCAGAAATCCTTGTGCGTTCCGGAAAAGGCGGCGATGGCATGATGCACTTCCATCGCGAGAAGTTTGTTCCACGCGGCGGTCCCGATGGCGGCGACGGCGGCAAAGGCGGCGATGTAATTCTCGAAGTCAAGCCGGGACTCAACACCCTGCAAGCCTTCCGTCACGTCTCGCGCTATCTCGCCAGTAATGGCAAAAATGGTGGTCCCAATAATATGTCGGGCAAGTCCGCCGACGATCTCATCATTGCCGTCCCGCCGGGGACTGTTGTTTACGATGCAATCACTGGAGAATTGATCGGCGACTTGACCAAAGCGAATGAACGTCTAAGCATTTGCAAAGGTGGGCGCGGTGGACGCGGGCAGTCAACATTTCGCCACCTCACGCAATCAGGCTCCGCGCACCGTGGAAAAAGGCGAACCCAGCGAAGAGAAAAGCCTCAAACTGGAATTGAAACTTATTGCCGATATCGGCTTGATCGGCGTTCCGAACGCGGGCAAATCCACGCTGTTATCGGTGTTGACCAATGCGAAACCAAAGATCGCGCCTTATCCATTCACAACGCTCGAACCGAATCTCGGTGTGGCTGATATTGACGATAATACCAGTGTGGTCCTCGCCGACATCCCAGGTTTGATCGAAGGCGCATCGAGCGGCGTGGGTCTTGGTCATGACTTTTTGCGCCACATCCAACGCACGCGAGTTTTGATTCATCTGCTTGATGGTCTTTCCAATGATCCGATTGCAGATTATAGCCAGATCAATAGCGAGCTATCTTTGTTCGATCCGAACCTTGTGAAGAAGCCTCAGATTGTGACTTTGAATAAAATTGATCAGCCTGAAGTACGGGAACGGTTGAAAGATATCAAGGCAAAATTTAAAAAACAAAAAGTGGAATTGATGACGATCTCCGCGCTAGCGCACACCAATGTCCACGAGTTATTACTCAAAGCCGCGGAAAAGTTAAGCGAGGCTCCAGAGTTGGAAGAAGTCGAAGTACCGCTGCCCGTTTATCGACCGAAAGAAGATGCGAAAGATTTTCACGTCAAGCGCGAGGGCACACACGAATGGCGGTTGACTGGTGCAGGCATCGAGCGCGCCGCATCCATGACCTATTGGGAACATGACGGCTCGGTGCGCCGCTTCCAAAAAATTATGGGAGCCCTCGGCGTGGACGACGCGCTCCGCAAAGCAGGCGTGAAAGAAGGCGATACAGTTGCGATTGGCGATTACGAATTGGAGTGGCAAGAATAAATATTTTTACGCGTTATAATCAGCCGATTGTATAATTTGTAGGATTGCCAATGTCTGTTTCTGAAACTGTTTTGAATGAGTTGGAAAAAGTTACCGGTACCGATCAAGTCTATAAGGATTTAAATCTAGATTTATTCGGTGAAAAGATTCCTTGATTCGTTTGGAACCGTAGAGCTGATCGTTGCGCTCTCGGATTCTCTTGGCATCGAAATTTCTCCCGGCCAGATTGACCGCGAGCAGTGGGCAACGCCCCAAAAGATCATCGCGTACTTTGAAGAAAGAATTAACTGAGTTCAAGCCCACGCCGCATCTGACCGCCGCGATGGTTTCACTCATTACATTGATCGCATCACTGGTCGGCTTTAACTATTATGCTCAATCACTTGAACTTCGTTACGTAAACGCACTGGCTCCTTTAGACCTAACACAAATGATGAACGGCAGCGCATTGCAACGCGCCGCGCTTCAAAAGCCGGATATCCTGATGATGTACGGCAGTTCCGAGTTAACTCTACTTCCTACTCCATATCAAGCGGATCAATTCTTCGCAAAATATCCAACCGGCTTTACCGTTGTTGATGTAGCCAGTCTGGGGGTTTTATCTGTCACATTGGCGCAGGAATTTGCGGCGCTCGGTCCCGATCTGCGAGGCAAGAAGATTGTTCTTTCAATCATGCCCGGCTCGTTCTTCATCAATAAAAAATATTTCATCGAAAATAATCCCGACCATGACTTTGCAATGAATTTTTCGCCCCTGCGCACCTACGAAACAATTTTCAGTCCTTATCTCAGCTTTGGCATCAAGAACGAAATCTCAAAAAGTCTGTTGATTTATCGCGATACGATTCGAAACGATCCTTTCTTAACGTTTGCAATCACGGCTACATCCGGCACTTCCATACGCAATCGAATCCTATATTATCTTATCTGGCCCCTCGGCGAACTTCAAACGGAAATCCTGCGGTTGCAAGATCACTTTGAGGTTGTTTTCTACATTTGGACGCATCATATTAATCCCAACGTGCAAAAAGTTCCTCAATCCATTGATTGGAATACAGTTCACGAGAATGCGCTCGCGGAACAGAAACAAAATACCACGACCAACCCATACGGCGTGGAAAATTTTATGTGGTGGTATTTCGACAGAATTACCCTGCCCGAGCCCGTAGGATCAAATAATGATTTATATAGAAAGAATTCTGCTCAATTCTCAGGAGTGGACGGATTTTAAAATCCTGTTGATCGTCCTGCAACAGCTTGGTGCAAAGCCGCTGATCCTCAGCCGACCTTTAAATGTCCCCTTGTGGGAAGTGATGGGCGTCACCGAAAATACGCAGGATATCTTCTACGATAAACTACATTCCGTGGCTGATCCGTTCAAGATGCCACTAATAGATTTTCGGCAATACGATCACGACATGTATTTCAGCATTGACCAAGGATCGCATACCAGCCGCGACGGATGGGTCTATATAAATCAAATCCTCGATGCCTATTATCACGGACAACTCCAGCCATGAGATCAACGCCGCACCTCAATGCCGGGATCATTTCAATTCTCATTCTCATCTTGGGACTGATTGGATTTGACACCTATGCCCGTTCAATTGAACAACGTTATGTGAACGCCCTGGCTCCTTTGAATTTAACCCAAACCATCAACGGAACTGCCTTGCAACGCGCGGCGTTATATCAATCCGACCTTTTGCCCGTTTTCGGAAGCTCGGAAATCACAATGATTGACACATCCTACGACGCCGAAAAATTCTTCGCAACGTATCCGACTGGCTTTACAGTTTTTCAAGTCGCCAATTTTGGCGCGGCATCGCTTACGACGGCCCAGGATTTAGCTGCGCTTGGTCCCGACTTGCGCGGGAAGAAAATCGTGATATCGTTTTCGCCTGCAACTTTCACAATGAGCAAACTCCCGCCGGATTATTATGCCGGGAATTTCTCGCCTCTGCACGCGTACGAAATGATTTTCAGCCCATATCTCAGCATAACATTGAAAATTGATGCCGCAAAACGCATGTTGGATTTTCCTGAAATGCTGCAAAGTGATACGTTTCTTCATTTTGTTATTAATGAGATGGCTCAGACATCCAGAGCGAATCGCATCTTTTATTACTTAAGCTGGCCGATAGGCGAGCTCCAAATAATGACGATGCGCGTGCAGGATCACGCGGAAGTTGTGTCTTATCTACGGTTGCATCCGATCAATCCCAATATAAAAAAGATTCCACAAACGATTGATTGGTCTGCCTCGTTTTCGTCGGCGTTGGCGGAACAAAAACAGCACACATTGAGTAACTCGCTCGGTATCGAAGACGAAGACTGGTGGTGGTATCAGCATGTTGTAACCAATCCGATCCCCGCCGGATCTGAAGACAAAAGTTTCATCTACCGAGTCGAACAGCATCCTGAATGGAGCGATTTCGGTATCCTTCTACACGTTCTGCAAGAGTCAGGTGCGGAGCCTTTGATCTTGAGCCGTCCGATGAACGTCCATCTTTGGGAAGCGCTTGGAGTATCCGAGCAGGCGCAAAACATCTATTATGTCAAGTTGAATGACATTGTGAATCAATATCATATGCCATTGATTGATTATCAACCATATGGCACGGACATTTATTTCAGCATTGACCAAGGAGCGCATACCAGCCGCTATGGATGGGTCTATGTGGATCAAACGCTTGATGAGTTTTTTCACGGCAATATACGCTAATCCGATCGGGGTCAAGATGCGTACGGAGCCTGCCGAAAGCAGGACAGAGAGCGTTGCAAGAATTTTATTGGCAAATCCAATATGCCGATGTGCGCATACACTGCAAGAAGATTTTGTTCTTCCTCAAGAAATACACTATATCTGAAATATCCAATTCACTTTATTCAATCATTGCTGCGTCCAATGAACTTTTCTGCTTGTTTCCAGATTACAAAGTTCTTACCAGATTTTAATTTTCCCATCACACGGATACTATAATATCATTCCAAAGGAGCACCAGGTCAGTGCAAAAGATCATTCCCTGTATTGCCTGAAGGACGGTTAGAGCTTTGAAGTCAAAATATCCACACATAGTTTCCTTCTTGCTAGCAATCCTAATGATGTCAGCTTTGCTGGTTTACGGAATCTTTTATGCCCACTCGATGGAACAAAAATACATTCACGTCCTAGCGCCTCTGATGATCCCACAGTCCCTTTTGGGAAGCGCCCTGCAACAAGTCGCATTTGAACAGCCTGACCTCCTGATGGTCTATGGTAGTTCGGAAATGCTTCGTGGATCCAGTCCTTATCTTGCTTCCCAGTTTTTCCAGAAATATCCGACTGGTTTCAATGTCTACACAGTGGCAAGGACTGGCGCCACTTCATTAGATATTGCTCAAGACTTGGCCGCGATTGGACCCGAATTGCGCGGAAAGAAAGTGGTATTTTCGTTCACCCCCTCCATGTTCCATGAGGAGGCAGTCAGCCCGGCAGCTTATGCTGGGGACTTTTCCTTGTTGCATGCCAATGCCTTGGTTTTCGACCTGTCCCTCAGTTATGGCACCAAACAACTCGCAGCTCAACGGATGAATGAGTATCCGGATACGTTGAACGCTGATCCGATACTCCAATTTGCAGTCCAACAGTTAGTCTGTCCATGTTCCTATGGATCCACTCTATATGTTCTCGCGCTGCCACTCGGACAGATCAACACATGGATCATTCGCCTGCAGGACCATTGGGCAGTGTTGAATTATATCTGGAGTCACCCTAAATTGAATCCGGTCGTGACTCGCAGGCCAGCCCGGATTAACTGGACCAGCGAAATCACCCAGGGCCTCCAAGCCGACAAAATAGCTTCCAACAACAATCCGTATGGGATCGAAAACAGTGCGTGGACGGATACGTACTCCAAAATCCTGATCCAGCGCAGGAAGCCCGGAAGCAGCGATGCCCAGTTTATCTGGAATCTGAACCACTCCACAGAATGGACAGATTTTGAGCTGGCCTTGCAAGTCTTAACGGAGTTGGGGGCGAAACCGATCATCTTGAGCAGACCTCTTGATGGCCGAATATGGGGCGCAATGGGGGTGTCCTCGCTGGCGCGTAGAGCTTATTATGATAAACTTCAAAAGACAATTGCACCATATGGATTCCCATTCGTGGACTTTGAGAATCATGACAGTGACAAATATTTCAGCATTGACCCGAGCTCCCACACCAGCCCGGAAGGATGGATTTATGTGGATCAAACGCTTGACGCGTTCTTTCACGACCGTATTCACTGACCCCCGCACACGCGTTGTATTGTTAACACTCTATTATCTCGCCATTATCGCAGGATTGATCGTCATGTACGGCAGAGGCAACTTCACAACGCCCAAGTTTGTTTACCAGGGATTCTGATGGGCTTGATTGAACGAATGGATTACTGGAGTTGCGAGACGGCGAAACAGATCGCGCACATCAGTGGCAAGAAAACTTTGACATACGCTGAATTGACGCGGCGCTCAAATGCAGTAGCGGCATGGCTGTCAAAACAACTCCCAGATGACCAATCCCCTGTTGCGATCCAGGGGCATAAAGAGCCGGAGATGCTCATTGCATTCCTGGGCACGGTGAAAGCCGGTCATCCTTACATTCCTTTGGATAGTTCGCTCCCATCACAACGCCTAGAAACGATTTTGGAAACCGCAAAAGCTTCCATGCTTCTCACGCCGGATAAAGTGAAGGAATTGGTCAATCAATCCAAAGAAGATTTATTCAACTTTCAAATTCACCAGCCCGCGCTCGATGATCCATGGTACATCATCTTTACTTCGGGAAGCACGGGCGAACCCAAAGGCGTGGTTATTACGTGCGGCTGTCTTGAAAGCTTTGTGAATTGGATATTATCCGAGCATCACTTTGCCGAAGGCAAAGAAGTGTTTCTTAATCAAGCGCCGTTCTCGTTTGATTTATCGGTGATGGATTTATATTCAAGCCTTGTCACCGGCGGGACGCTTTTTAGTTTGACTAAAGACACAATTGCTGATCCAAAAAAAATATTTCAGATTTTAAATCATTCAGAGATCAGTGTTTGGGTTTCGACTCCATCATTCGCACAATTCTGTTTGACGGAACCAACATTCAAAGAAGAGATGCTTCCTCGGGTAAATAAATTTTGGTTCTGCGGCGAGACTCTCGCGCCGGAAGCGGCTGGCAGTTTGCTGACGCGTTTTCCCAGCGCCGAGGTTTGGAACACGTATGGTCCAACAGAAGCGACGGTTGCAACAACATCCATCCGTATTGATCGAGAAATCATCGCACGTTACAGTCCATTGCCGGTTGGCAGACCAAAACCCGACAGCGAAATCCACATTATCAATGACGGGATCGAAGCTCAGATCGGAGAACGAGGCGAGATTATTATCGCGGGACCAAACGTCAGCGCGGGATATATTCATCGTCCTGATTTAACGGAGCGCGCGTTTTATCAAATCAATAACATGCGCGCCTATCGCACCGGCGACCTCGGTCATTATCAAGATGGATATTTGTTCTTCGACGGACGGATTGATTTTCAAATCAAGCTTCATGGTTATCGTATCGAGATCGGCGATATTGAGAATAATTTGCATGCGCTGACGAATGTGCGGGATGCGGTGGTTATTCCGGTGATGAAAAATAATCAAGCAGATTATTTGGCGGCGTTCGTCGTTCTCAAAGAGCAAATGAATAAATCGGATTTTGAAATTACGCGCACGTTGAAGCGCGAATTGAATGGGCGTTTGCCCGATTACATGATTCCCCGCAAATTTATTTTCGTAGAGCAATTCCCGATGACCAACAACGGCAAAGCTGACCGGCGAAAATTATCTGAAGGACTGAAATGATTCCATACACCAGTTTTCTTTACTTCGGCATTTTGCTGATCTATATTGTGATACCAGCCGTCATCGTCGGCTTCTTCAAGCGGATTTCAAAAATCTGGCTCGTGATTGCGACGCTCTTAATGTTGGTTATTCAATATTATGTTCCGCAAAACATTACAAAATCCATATCGGTCAATGAAATAGAACTGGTCGCGATTTACGCAATCCTGCAATGGCTGATCGCAATTATCTTTTTGCTGATACGCAAGCGCGGAAAAAATCAATTCGCGTTTTATGTGGCAGTGTTATTAAGTTTATTGCCTTTGCTTGCCGCGAAATTCATTCCGCTATTCCAACCCGATTATCAAATTTTCTTTTTAGGATTATCGTACATCACCTTCCGAAGCGTGGACGTCATCATCGGCATTCACGACGAGATGATCGCATCGCTTCCGCCGATTTAATATCTGACTTTCTTATTGTTCTTCCCCACTATTTCGTCCGGACCGATTGACCGATATAACCGCTTCAATGAAGACTGGAAACACCAACGAACGCGCGCCGAATTTTTATCCGACTCGGATGGATTTGTTCATCGCGTCTTCACCGGCTTCCTTTATAAATTTATTCTCGCCACGTTGATCCAACAATATTGGCTCAATCCGATGTCGAAAGGCGGAGATCTTTTGCATATCGGCTCGTACATGTACGCTTACACCTTTTATCTGTTCTTTGACTTTGCTGGTTACAGTGCCTTCGCCGTTGGACTCAGTTATTTGTTCGGCATCCACACTCCTGAAAATTTCAATCGCCCATTCCTTGCGCGTGATATTCGCGACTTTTGGAATCGCTGGCACATGAGTTTATCATTTTGGTTTCGCGATCATATTTACAATCGCTTTGTCTTTACCGCGCTGAAAAATAAATGGTTCAAAGATCGCTATACCGCTTCGTATATCGGCTATATCATTACGATGGGATTGATGGGACTATGGCACGGCACCACATTGAATTATATTGTTTATGGTTTATATCATGGAGTTTTGCTAGCGGTCACGGCCTGGCTGGATCGACGCTTCAAAGGGAATTGACTGCTCAACAGCAAGGCTTTCATTTGGCAAGCTGCATCTATTTTGCTGACCTTCCATCTGATTGCTATCGGTTTGTTGATTTTCTCGGGACGATTATTTTAACTAAATGCAAATCCAACCTTCAGATATATCGCGTCGGAGCCGATTGATCGAAGTCGCCGCGCTGTTTCTGCGGCTGGGATTCACCGCCTTCGGCGGTCCCGCCGCGGATATCGCGATCATGCGCGATGAAGTGGTCAAGAAACGCAAGTGGATCACCGAGCAGGAATTTCTCGATCTATTCGGTGCAGCAAATATGATTCCCGGTCCCACGTCAACCGAAACGGCAATTTATCTGGGTTATCGCCGCGTTGGTTGGATGGGGCTCGTATTGGCTGGCGTTTGTTTCATTCTGCCAGCCATGTTGATTGTGATGATATTAAGTTGGGCATATATCCGTTATGGCACAACAACTTGGGCAAGCGGCATCCTTTACGGCATCATGCCGGTGGTGATGGCGATCATCGCTCAAGCATTATGGGGGTTGGGAACCAAGGCGGTAAAGAATTGGCTGACCGGCATCATCGGTCTTTGCGCGGTTGCTCTTTACATGCTCGGTGTAAACATCCTGATCATTCTTCTTTTCGCTGGCTTGATTGCAATGATCGGCGAGAATTTTTCGAGAATAAAAAATATTCCGATTGCCGGAATTTTAATTCCCATTGTTGGATTAAGTTTTCTTGCCGCTTCCACCCCATTCAATCTGACTCTCTTATTCCTTAACTTTCTCAAGATCGGTGCGACGTTATACGGAAGCGGTTATGTTCTGCTGGCTTTCCTGCGCGCCGATTTCGTTCTGCGCCTCGGCTGGTTGACCGATAAACAATTGATCGACGCGATTGCAATCGGTCAGATTACGCCCGGACCAGTGTTCACCACTGCCACATTCATCGGTTATTTGCTCGGAGGCATCCCCGGCGCAGTCATCGCCACGCTGGGAATTTTTCTGCCGTCTTTTATTTACGTGGGCATCAGCAGTTTGATTATCAAACGGATCAGAAATTCGCCATGGGCTTCCAACTTCTTGGATGGAGTCAACGCCGCTTCTCTCGGACTCATGTTAGCGGTCTCCATTCAATTAGCATCCACCGCTCTGATTGATCCCATCACAATCGGCGTTGCCTTGATCTGTCTTATCATCCTAATACGATTTCAAACGAACTCGACCTGGCTGATCGCAGGCGGAGCATTGATTGGATTGTTTCATACCACATTCTTAAAGTAGGGGCGGAGTCGCTCCGCCCCTACAGTTTTCAACAAAACAATTTTTATTTCTCTGCCAGCACAAACTCACCGAACACAATCACAATTAACGTAGCGATCAAAGCCAGAAGCCACGTTACGCCCGCAAACATCTCGGTTTGAGATTCTCTCTGTTCGACCTCGCGCATGTTGCGTCCCGCTATAACAAAGCCATTATTGTATGGCACCACTACCGATGCAATCCGCACATCTGCATTTGGCTGCCACGTAACGCGGTTCTCGCCGCTTTGTTTTGCGCTATCCAATGCGCCGTTTGGATAATCAGGCAATTGACCGTTCAGCAAACCAGAACCTGTGATCGCGTTACCATTCGAATCATAAATATCAATGAACGCCGTAAGGCTTCGAGACATCTCAACTTTTGTGCCAGCGACAACTGAATCAACTGTGGCGCCATTATTCAAGGCATACGCAGTATCTTCCGCCATTTGAATTTGCGGATCATTTAATCCCTGCCGCAAAGCTTGTTGCACCGTTGTATAAGCCAACAGACAAAACGCCGAAACGACAACCGCAAAAGGAAGCCAGATTCTAATGATGTTCTTTAATTTGTTCATGGACAATTCTCCTCTCAGGCTCAAGTATAAATAACCCCGTCTATCATTTGCTTGCAAAGACTTTCGCATTAAAAAATGACTTCGGAAGTCTGTTGACTTCCGAAGTCTAAACTTCTAACGTTTTACTTCTTACTCTTCGCTTTCTTCTCAACCAGTTCTTCGCGATTCATCGCGTCCATCACGGCGACTGCCGCAATCTGAACAATGTTGTTGACCTCATCGCCAGTCTGCAACACATGCACCGGTGCACCCATGCCTAGCAGAATCGGTCCGATGGCTTTGGCTTTGCCGAGACGAGCCAGCAACTTATAGGCGATATTCGCAGACTCGAGTGATGGGAAAACCAACACATTCGCATCTTTCACCGCACTGAACGGATAGCGCTCGTCTATGATTTCCGCTACGACGGCGGTATCGGCTTGCATCTCGCCGTCCACAGCCAATTCCGGCTGGCGTGCTTTGACCAGTTCAACGGCTTTCCGTACTTTGTCCGACAGTGGATGCGGTGTGGAGCCAAAGTTGGAAAATGAAAGGAATGCCACTCGAGGGTCAAGTTCGAGGCGCTTTGCAAAGTTAGCAGCGAGACAGGCGATCTCCGCCAAATCCTCCGCGCTTGGTTCAATGTTAACAGTCGCATCTGTGAATAGATAGACCCGGTCTTCGACGATCATGATATAGATACCGGCGGCGCACGCCGCACCCGAGGCCGTATGATGAATTTGTAAGGCGGGACGAATGACTTCAGGATAATTGTACGTTAGCCCGCTGACAAAAGCATCCGCATCACCCATCTTGACCATGAGAGAACCAAACACATTTGGATCACGCACCTTCTTAGCGGCTTCGAACATTGTCAGGCCCTTGCGACTGCGCAATTCATAATAAGCCGCAGCATATTTATCCAAGTCCCTGAATTCGGCCGGATCAACGATCTCTGGTTTGTAATCGAGACCCAAGATTTTCAGTTGCTGTTGAATGGTGGATGGGCGGCCAATCAGAATTGGCGTGCCAATGCCCTCCTCTTTGACTTGATGAGCAGCGCGAATAATCTTCGGTTCTTCGCCTTCTGCAAATGCGACACGCTTCTTGCCGCCGGATGAACGCGCCTTGTTTTGGAAGAAGTAACGCACCTGCTCGCCTTTTCCCTGACGATATGCAAGTTGCTCACGGTATTCATTGAGGTCAATCGTCTTGCGCGAAACGCCGGTCTTCATGGCTTCTCCGGCGACAGCCGGAGACTCCCACAATAACACGCGCGGATCGAGCGGCTTGGGAATGATATAGTCGCGTCCAAACTTAATGCTATCCACGCCATATGCGCGCAAAACAGAATCAGGCACGTCTTCTTTGGCAAGCGCAGCAAGCGCCTTGGAGGCTGCAAACTTCATATCATCATTGATCGCTCTGGCGCGTACATCCAGCGCGCCGCGGAAGATGAACGGAAAGCCTAACACGTTGTTGATTTGATTGGTGTAATCCGAGCGGCCCGTGGCAATGATCAGGTCTTTGCGAGCGGCCTTCGCCAGATCAGGGTTGATTTCAGGATCAGGGTTTGCCATCGCAAACACAATCGGATCCTTGGCCATGGATTTGACCATCTCCGGCGTCATCACGTTGGCAACCGAAAGACCATAGAAGACATCGGCGCCGCGCACTGCATCAGCCAGAGTCCGTGCGTCGGTCTCGACTAGGAAGCGCTCTTTGTATTTATTCATGCCCTCTTTGCGGCCTTTATACACAACACCCTTGCTGTCGCACAACATGATGTTCTCCCGTTTCACACCCCAGCGGATGGCGAGTTCAGCGCACGAAATAGCCGAGGCGCCCGCGCCTGAAATCACAATTCGAATCTCGTTGTGTTTCTTGCCGACAATTTCAAGCGCGTTGGCCAATCCCGCCGAGGAGATAATTGCAGTGCCATGCTGGTCATCGTGGAAGACCGGAATATCGAGCATCTTTTTCAATTCTTCCTCGATGTAGAAACATTCAGGGGCTTTGATATCCTCGAGGTTGATCCCACCAAATGTCGGCGCGATGGCGGCCGCGACCTTGATAATCTCATCCGGATCATGTGAATTGACTTCTATGTCAAACACATCCACATCGGCAAACTTTTTGAAGAGAACACCTTTGCCTTCCATCACCGGCTTGGAAGCCAGAGCGCCGCGATCGCCGAGACCAAGAATGGCAGTTCCATTCGTGAGCACTGCAACCAAGTTGCCTTTCGAAGTATACTCATAGGCCAACTCAGGGTCCTTCTCAATATCGAGCACCGGTTCGGCCACACCCGGGGTATAAGCCAAGCTCAAGTCGCGTTGCGTGTCCATCGGTTTGGTGGGAATAACCTCGATCTTGCCGGGTTTTCCTTTGAGATGGTGATACTCAAGAGCGTCTTCACGTGTGATTTTAGCCATGGGTTCTCCTTTTGATATAAATCGTCATTTTAGATTATGGCACTGTGCAGAAAATCCAGCCAGTCACATTTGTCACTTTTAGTATATACCAGTCAAACTATCTTAATCCATCCGAATCAGAAAGTTCTAGTTCTGAATGCTGGCTATCGTTTCAAATTCCTTAACACATTGTTGAAAAATCATGTATAATACAAAAAATCCGCAAGGATTGAAGGTTTGCTTTGCCGCCTTGGCGGCCTGACTTAAAAACGGACTATTGGAACTCGCACTAAATTGGTAGATTGATTTTCTACCATACCGGCTCAGGTGATTTAGAAAGTTGCCGTCATTGCGACGGATACATTGAGAGAATGCTTTTTCGGATTGATCTATCGGCCTGTATAACCTGATTCTCAGGCTTATCACTTTTCTCACCCCGTTTCTTTCGGAACCGGGGCCGGTTTCTCCAATCCAAACTTCGTTTACAGTCGAGGCCATCTGGGCAGGCCATCGGCTGTATTTGTTTAATGGCGAAGATCACTGCTATTGAACTCCAAAAGCACGATCCCAATCGGGTGAATATTCATCTCGATGGAAATTACGCTTTTGGATTGACACGAATTACAGCCGCTTGGCTAAAAGTCGGACAGGAATTGAGCGAAGATAAGATCGCTTCGCTTCAAGCAGAAGATAACCGTGAGCGGGCTTATCAACAGGCGATGCTCTTTCTTAGCTATCGTGCCCGCTCTGAATCCGAGATACGGCAAAACCTGAGCAAGCACGAGATTCCGCAGGATGTGATCGAGCAGACGCTCGAGCGCTTGCGGGAAGAGCAGCTTGCAGACGATAAACAATTTGCCCGCGTATGGGTTGAGAACCGCAACACGTTCCGACCGCGCAGTCGGCGTGCATTACAAATGGAGCTTCGACAAAAAGGACTTTCCGATGAAGCCGTGCAATCGGCGTTGGAAGGTTTGGATGAAGAAGCACTGGCTTACGAAGCAGGCTTGAAAAAGGCACGCCGCCTCCAGTCCAAAGAATGGAACGAGTTTCGGAAAAAACTTTCCGAGCATCTTGCCCGGCGCGGGTTTCCATACTCCGTGACCGCGTCTGTTGTATCCCGCATTTGGACAGAAGCACACACGGAACAACATATTGATAATGAGGAAAATAAATGAATGCGATTAGTATCATCATTGGTGTTCTTGCGCTAGTGGTTGGAGGAGTCGCTGGATATTTTTATCATCGCAATCAAAGTGACCGCGCTCTTAAAAACCAGCAAGATAAAGCCGACAACATTCTAAAGGTTGCCAACACGCAAGCGCGCTTGATTGAAACCCAGGCACGCGAAAGCGCCACAAAGATCGTCCAAGCCGCGGAGAGTGAGATCAAAGAACGGCGCATCGAACTGGGCAAGGAAGCGGATCGAACTCGATAAGCGCCGCTCCGAGCTTGACAGCCGCGCCGACAAGCTGGAACAGCGTGATCAGAACCTTAACAAACGGCAAAGCGTTATTGATAAGCGCACGAATGACATTGAAAAACTCTATGAGCAGGAAGTCGTCAAGCTAGAACAAATCGCGCAACTTTCCCAGGACGATGCGAAGAAGCAATTATTTGCCGCAGTCGAAAAAGAAGCGCGCGCCGACATGGCCCGCATCTATCGCCAGATCGAAGCCGAGGCGCGCGAAGAAGGCGAGAAGCGTGCCCGCAAGTTGATCGCGGACGCGATCCAGCGCGTGGCATCCGACCATGTTGCGGAGGTCACGTCATCGGTCGTGCCGATCCCCAGCGAAGAAATGAAAGGCCGCATTGTGGGACGCAATGGGCGCAACATCAAAGCCTTTGAACAAGCCGCAGGCGTGGATGTGATTGTGGACGATACGCCGGAAGCCGTGACCATTTCATGTTTTGATTCTGTGCGGCGCGAGATCGCGCGCCGCGCGCTCACGCGTCTCACCGTGGATGGCCGCATCCATCCCGCACACATCGAGAAAATTCTGGAAGAAGAAACAAAAGCCATTGAAAAGATCATCAATGAAGCCGGAGAGCAAGCCGCATTTGAGGCGGGCATCGCGGGCCTGCATCCTGAAGTATTACGCATGATGGGCCGCTTGAAGTTCCGCACATCCTACGGACAAAATCAATTGGCACACGCGGTCGAAGTTTCAAAACTCGCCGGCATTCTCTCGGCTGAAATCGGTGCGAACGTGGAGCTGTCGAAACAAGGCGGATTCCTGCACGACATCGGCAAAGCGATGGATCACAATCAAGAGGGCACGCATGCCAAACTCGGCGCAGAATATTGCCGACGATATGGCGTTAATTCGATTGTGGTTAATGCAATCGAATCACATCATCATGAAGTGGATCAATTAACCATCGAGGCAGTGATCGCTGAAGCTGCCGATGCGATCTCCGGTGCGCGTCCGGGCGCTCGACGCGAAGATTTGGAAGCCTACATCAAACGCATCCGGACGCTAGAAGAGCTTTCACAGTCATTCGAGGGTGTACAACAAGCGTTCGCCATCCAAGCTGGACGCGAAGTGCGCATCATCGTCAAACCGGAAAACATTGACGACCTTGCCTCCGCCCGATTGGCGCGTGATGTTGCGAAGAAAATCGAAGAAACCATGCAATATCCGGGTCAGATCAAAGTCACGGTGATTTGAGAGACACGCGCAACAGAGTTTGCGAAATAATAAAATCTTACAGAATAAAAAACAGGACACAATGTTTTGTTGTGTCCTGTTTTTTATTATCCAGCACTTCAATTTCTTGTTATAGTACGTCCCCAAAAAACGGGGGTGACAAACACCAAAATAATACAAAGCAAAATAGCGGTGATCAATACCGCATGAGGCGCGCCGTTGATTCCGCCCAGCCATTCTGCCACCGCACCGCTTCCCAACGCGCCAAGCGACGGCAGACCGATCAACGTCACGGTATAGTAACTCATCACACGCCCGCGCATTTCATTGGGGATCATCACTTGAATGAATGTCGCAATGATGGTGGCAAAGACTGTGGATGTGACTCCAACAATAAATAACAGGATTACGCCAAGCCAAAGCGATGGGCTCAATGCGAAGCCAATCAAGGAAAAACTAAACAGGAGTCCGTTGACAAGCATAACCACGCCATGACGCGATACATGTCTTATCGCCGCCAACCCAAAGGCTCCAACCAACGCCCCTCCGCCTGCAGATGCAAGCAGTAATCCATAGCCTTGCGGGCCGGCATTCCACACATCGCTAAACGCGGGAAGAAGAGTTTGATAAGAACGTCCAAATAAAGAACCAATCGCTGAAAGCACAAGCAATGCCATGATCAACCGATTACTCCACGCATACTTCAATCCAGTCCAAAACGATTGATGCAAAGGATGTTGAAATCCTCCACTATGAGTACGGACATCACGCATGGCTGCCAACGCAAAGATCACAGCCAGAAAGCTAACACCATTGATAAAGAAAAGAGTTCCGGCGCCAAACGGAGCGAGCATCACTCCAGCCAAAGCGGGACCGACTAACGCCGCGCCGTTATACGTCGCGGCATTGAGCGAGAGCGCATTCAATAAATCAGGCGGAGCGACCAAGTCCGGAACCAACGCTTGTCGAGCCGGATTATCGAACGCAAGCATCGCTGCGCTGACAAACGATACTGCCAAAATGTGCCAGACTTGAATCGTTCCAAACCAAGTGAGAGCGGCTAACACAAACGCGCCCAGCATTTGCATGCTCTGTGTGAAATACAAGAGTTTGATTCGATTCGCGCGATCTACGACCGCGCCCGCCAATGGAGGCAAGATGATCATGGGCAAAGCAAAACTCAAACCGAGCAGGCCGAGCCAAAGCGGAGAATTCGTTAATTGCAAAACCAGCCAGCCATTGGCAACGTTTTGCATCCATGTGCCCACGTTGGAAACGATCAGTCCAGACCAAATCAGTTTGAAGTTTCGATAACCAAGCGCTCCGAAGCGCGTTGAAGTTGATTGAGGCTTTTGCATGAATTATCCTAAAGGACTTGTCCTAAAGATGAAATACCGACAAACGGGTTGTATTTCTTTTCCTCACCCACCGTCGTCTCGGGACCATGACCCGAAAGGAGACGCGTTTCATCGGGCAATGTAAACACTTGAGTTTTGATGCTGTTGACGAGCGCATCCCAATCACCGCCGGGCAAATCGGTGCGACCAACGCTTTCTCTGAAGATTAGATCGCCACAAAAGCATACTTTGGATTCAGCAACATAAAAGATACAATGACCCATCGTATGCCCCGGCGTGAAGCGAACTTCAAATTCGACGTTGCCTAATCTGAGAATCTGACCTTGATATAAATCAATCGTTGGTTCGGGACCCGGATCAATTTTGAATCCGAAGAGCGGTGCGCCGCCTTCCGCACGCCATAATACATGATCATCGGGATGAAGCGCAACCATTGGCAATGGATTCAATCCATCGGCAATTGCACCCGCACCGCCAATATGATCGAAGTGGGCATGCGTATACCAAAGATGCGCGATGCGCCAACCGCGTTTCTGCGCTTCTGCAAGAATGATGTGACCATCCCATGCCGGATCAATCACCACCGCGTCGCGGGTTTCGGAATCGGCAACGAGATAGGCATTGGTTTGAACGGGGCCAAGCGTAAAATGCACAATTTCCAACATAACGGAATCCATTATGGTTCAGTAAAACTGAACCATTATAAGTCCGGAGCGAGTTCGATATGATCAGGCGGAAGCTTTTTCGAGCGCGGAACAAAAATCAGCGTGAGAGCAATTCCAATTCCAATCAAAACGAGTCCAATCGGGTACATCAACGCCGGATCAAGTTGATAAAGATATCCAGCCAGCGGCGGCGCAAGTAAAACTGTCGAAGAACCGATCATTTCGGTGATGCCATACGCAAGTCCCATTTGCAATTCATGCACAAACGGACGCACCTGCGCGACGCCGAGCATACGCAATGCGCGGAAACCGCCTAGGAGAAAATATCCGAGCGCAAACCATCCAAAGCCTGAACCGCGCCAAAGCAATACCGCAAACAACGAGACGCTAATCTGTCCAAGGATAAAACCGGTGCGCGCTTCAAATTGACCGAACAAGAAATTAAGCGCAGAATTTCCTAAGCTTCCAAATGAAAAGAGTTCGCCAATTAATTCAAGTGAAAGATGTTGTTGATTACTTAAAAAGTTCGGGGTCAAAGGTTGAGGTAGATACGTTGCAAACGCGACCACAAAGAGAATGGAAAGAAAACCTAAATAGCGCGAGTTCTTCAATAAACTCGGAGGCGGGTCTTGCGGATCGTGATGATCGCGCGGCTGCGATCCGATGAAGAAAAGCACAACTGTAGACAAAATAAAAATACCAGCGGAGAAAAAGTAAACCTGTCCCAATCCAAAATGCTCACCAAGCCAGCCGCCGGTGACCGGGCCTAAAATTGCGCCTGCATTGTAAGTCATTGAGATGAATGTGATGGCGCGTCCCACCGACCACTCGCCGCGCGCGGCAGTCACATAACTATCCAACGGCGAAGCAACAAATGCAGTAAAGCCATAAATCAAAACGCCCACAACAAAAACCGGGAGCGTCCTGGCAATTGCCATCAACAACGCTGCCGCGATCCCAATCATCCACGCCGCAACCAAAAACGGACAACGGCCGATCAAGTCGGAAAGATAGCCCGCGGGAATATGCGTGAGCGTCATCACTGCGCCAAACGCGCCAAGAATCACACCAATTTGAATCGGGTCAGCACCAAGTTGTTGAAGATAGATTGGCTGGAAAAGCAGGAACATACTCTCGCCCAGCCCCCACATGAACAAGGAGGCGCCCAACCAAAGCAACGAACGATTCATTGATGCAAAAACTCCAAACTCTTACACAAATTTATCATGAAAAAATCAATCGTTCCGCATCCACGAGGGATGTAAAGCGGCCACCGTTTTATAAACCGGACACCGCTTATCGTGCGCTCCCGCCAAATATCCCGTGCTGATAAAGAACTCACGCACAATCTCGCCACCGGTGAATACAAAGGTTTGCTTGAATAACTTTGTCCACTCTTCCAGAGTCAAAGATGCATGAGCATCGAGCCAGCCTTTGAATGAACCATATTCTCCGCGCAAAGCCTGAATGCGTTTGGCGTTTTCAATCGCGGCATTGATCTTCAATCGGTTGCGAATGATACCCGCGTCCGAGAGAAGGCGCGTCACATCCCGATTGCTATAAGACGCAACTTTATCAACATCAAAGTTGTCATAAGCGCGGCGAAAGTTGTCAGCCTTTTTTAAAATCGTAATCCACGAAAGACCGGCTTGATTGATCTCCAACACGAATCGCTCAAGGAGCAGATGATCCTCCGATAACGGAAAGCCATATTGCGTGTCGTGATAGATGCGGTTATTTTCATCTTCAGGGTGAGCGCGGACATATTCGCAATAACTCGTCACAACTTCAACTCCATAATCGGCAAAATCCGCGGTGTGCCTTCTATGTTGTAATAGTGCTGATCAATTTTATAGGCGCCCATCTTTATATAAAAGCCCACCGCGTTTGGGTCGGATTCCAATTGCAAAATATGATAACCGCGTTTCCTCGAGATATAAAGTGCATGTTCGAAGAGCGCTCGTCCAACACCATGCCCTATTTGAGCAGGCATCACCCAAAGATTTTCCAACCAAGCATTGCCATCTTTATCCAGTAATGTATAGAAACCTACCAATTGGTTTTCAACACGCGCCGTCCAGCTTTCGTTCTTTTCAAAATATTCCGAGCTAAAAGTTAATTCCGGAGTCCACATCTGCATCCAACGCTGCGGATAGCCCCAATGACCTTTGGCGGCAATCGCAATCTCGGTTAACTTTTCGGCTTCTTCAGGTAATGCGCGGCAAATCTCAATATCCATAATGAAGTCGATTGTATCTCATAGTATTTCAAAATTAGAGAAAGTTAATATTGACCTCTTGTATTCTGCAAGCATTGTTATATACTAGGCGATTGTATTTTCATAACAAGGAGCAATCAAAGATGCATACGATCAAGGAGCCTGGCGCGGACCAACCTCCCAGTCGCCGACTCAAACGTTACTGGCGGGTGGCTGTGCTGGCAAACATCAAGGATGAAAAAGTATCCCTGCCCCCCGGTGTCCCGCCCGATGCTTACGCCGATTTTGACCATATCGAAACGATAGAACATATCCGCAATGCCATTGAAAGCGACGGTCATCAAACTGCTTTCATTATGGCCGACCAAAACCTCCCTTTCGCCCTGCGCGATTTCAAACCTGATATCTGTCTCAATATTGCCGAAGGCTTGGGCGGCGACGCGCGCGAAGCGCAAGTGCCCGCTTTGCTTGAAATGATGCGAATTCCATACACCGGATCGCGCGTACTGACCAACGGCATCTCACTCGACAAGACCCTCACCAAACGCATCTGGCGTGACCGACGTTTGCCGGTCGCACCTTTCCAGGAATTTATTCTCGGCGACGAGCCTCTTCGTCCGGATTTGAATTTTCCGCTTTTCGTTAAGCCTGCCCGCGAAGGAACAGGCATGGGCGTGGACCTGAAGGCTATCGTCAAGAATGAAAAAGAATTGCGCGAACGCGTCAAATGGGTCATTGATAATTACAATCAGCCTGCCCTTGTCGAAACATTTCTTCCGGGCCGCGAGTTCACTGTGGGCATCATGGGAAGACCTGATGTAAAGCTATACAGCCGCCATCCGGAATGGTACGAAAAAGATGGGTTCCATCGCTTCCCGGTCCTTGAATTGGATAGCAGTCGTTCCGTTACTCCTCAGGTTTATAGCCAAGCCGCAAAATCCAAATCAGTCGGCGAAGAAGGCGCACCGGGATATTTTTGTCCTGCACACCTTGAACCAGAATTGACAAAGAAATTACAGTATCTCGCCTGGCGCGCGCATATTTTGCTCAATGCGCTTGATATTTCACGCACGGATATTCGTCTCGATGCAGAAGGCAATCCGCGTTTGCTGGAGATCAACACACTGCCCGGACTGACGCCCGATTACAGCGATCTATGTCTCCAAGCCAGCGCGGAAGGAATCTCATACGTTGATTTGATTCTGGAAATCCTTTATATGGGTGCGAGTCGCTGGGGGATGTTGGAGCCGCCGAGGTCCCAATAGAAGCGGGCAAGCGTAAGTGACAAGCCAATAGAATAGGATTCTGAATTGAAAATGTTACGCCACGCCTTGTAAGGCGTGGCGTAACATTTTATTTAATTGTATATACATATATAACAACTTTCATTCACAATATCCACATACCCTTATCAAAAGTTCTTCACACCCTTATACTATATTTGCACCTGCTAAATAAGATTTTCAAAAAGGAGTCACATTTCATGTCGAGCACAAACGATTCTTCCGCACCCATATCTACAATGAGCCATAAAAGGAATTTCTGGTACATTACCGGCTCGGTCCTAATTATATTAATCCTTGGCGGTGGATATTTATATTATCAGTCGGCCCAGCAAAAAAGTAAAGCAGCTGCAGCCGGTGCATCGCTTCAAACCGCCAGAGTAACTCAGGGAAGCATAGTAATTAGCGCAAGCGGCACAGGACAAGTGGTCGCGGCGGCTACCGCTAACTTGGGATTCCCAAACACCGGTTCATCAAGCAACACTGGGAATGGTACGCTCACACAACTCAATGTGGTCGTAGGCAACCAAGTCAAAGCTGGAGAGCTATTGGCTCAGGAAGATAGTACCAATCAGGCGCAAGCTTTAGCACAGGCAAAATTTAACCTGGCTCAATTGACTTCCCCGGCCGCACTCGCAACGGCCCAGGGAGCTGTGGCCACCGACGAGGTCAATGTAGCCAATGCCTATCAAGCTCTGCAATATGATATCAGCCCCGAAAGGGTGGGTTGGGAGGAAAAGGTAGCTACGGCTCAACAGAACCTGACCAACGCCCAATTGGATGCCCAAGCTAACCCGTCCGCAGCCGCCACGCAAAAAGTGCAAGACGCGCAGACCGCTTTGGATTATGCCAATCAACAATTGTTGGGGGCAGAGGATTGGTACAACAAAGTGTATGTTCCCCAAATGTTTACACGCTTAATCAATAATACTACTGGAAGGACAAGGGGACCAACCCAACCCACCAAAGTCATTAGCCCACCAACAGATGCAACGATCGACAGTGCGCGCGCTACGCTTGCATTAGCGCAGGCAACATTAGTGCAGAATCAGGAACCTCGTAACAGCGTTATCCACAGGCGTCATCCCGGATACCGCCACAGGACCGAGCCTGACTGCGCTCAAGCAGGCACAAACTGACCTGCAAACCGCACAAACCGATTTCAACGACACCCAAATCATATCCCCCATCAACGGAACCGTAACGGCGGTGAACAATCAAATCGGTGATACCGTCGGATCAGCTACGGTCATTACGGTTTCAGATTTATCTCACCTCCTATTAACCGTTTATATTGATGAGACGGACTTGAGCAAACTTGTCATCGGAGAAGAAGCGGATGCCGTTTTCGATTCGATGCCCAATCAGACTTTCAAAGGAAAAGTCACCGAGATCGTTCCCGCGTTGACCACCGTGGACAACGTGCCAGCCGTTCAAGCACAGGTGGAATTAGACAATACCACCGGCACTGCTCTTTACGTCGGTCTCAATGCCACTGTCAACGTGATCAATGCCCAAGCGAATAATGCATTACTAGTGCCAATTCAAGCATTGAAAGAACTCGAACCCGGAAAATATGCGGTCTTCGTTGTGCAAAATGGAAACCTGACACTCCAGCCAGTTGTGGTTGGCTTGATGGATGAGAGTTACGCTGAAATCAAATCAGGCTTACAGGCCAACCAAGTGGTCAGCACCGGCTTGGCAGCCACCAATCAAAGTGCTAGTGCCGCTAGTACAGGACAATAAAATGAAGTCTGAAAAAATAATCATTGAACTCAAGGACCTCTCCAAAGTCTATCAGATGGGCGAGGACATCAGCGTCAAAGCACTGGATACTATCAACTACCGCAATCTGTATTCACAATATCCACATATCCTTATCAAAAGTTCTTCACACCCTTATACTATATTTGCACCTGCTAAATAAGATTTTCAAAAAGGAGTCACATTTCATGTCGAGCACAAGCGATTCTTCCCCATCCACCCTATCCACACTGATCCACAAAAGGAATTTCTGGTATATTACCGGCTCGGTCCTAATCATATTAATCCTGGCCGGTGGATATCTATATTACCAATCGGCCCAGCAAAAAAGTAAAGCAGCTGCAGCCAGTGCATCGCTTCAAACCGCCAGAGTAACTCAGGGAAGCATAGTAATTAGCGCAAGCGGCACAGGAACGGTAGTTGCGGCGGCTACCGCTAACTTGGGATTCCCAAACACCGGTTCGTCAAGCAACACTGGGAACGGTACGCTCACACAACTCAATGTGGTCGTAGGCAACCAAGTTAAGACTGGAGAACTATTGGCTCAGGAAGATAATACCAATCAGGCGCAAGCTTTAGCACAGGCAAAATTTAATCTGGCCCAATTGACTTCCCCGGCCGCACTCGCAACGGCCCAGGGAGCTGTGGCCACCGATGAGGTCAATGTAGCCAATGCGTTACAAGCCTTGCAATTCGATATCAGCCCAGGTGTTTATCACTGGGAACAAGAAGTGGCTGTCGCTCAACAAAACCTGACCAACGCCCAATTGGATGCCCAAGCTAACCCCTCCGCAGCAGCCACGCAAAAAGTTCAGGACGCACAAACAGCCCTAGATTATGCCAATCAAGAATTGACTGGAGAACAAGCATACTATACCAAGTACTATGTTCCTGAATATTTCACCATAGTAGATAAAAGCTCAGGAAGCAGGACCCTTAATCCTCCAACAGACACAGACCTTGCCAGTGCGCAGGCAACTCTCGCATTAGCGCAGGCGACATTAGTGCAGGATCAGGATCTCGTAACGGCGTTATCCACAGGCGTCATCCCAGATACCGCCACAGGACCGAGCCTGACTGCGCTCAAGCAGGCACAAACCGCCCTGCAAACTGCACAAACCGATTTCAACGACACCCAGATCATATCCCCCATCAACGGAACCGTGACTGCGGTAAACAATCAAATCGGTGATACCGTCGGATCAGCTACGGTCATTACGGTTTCAGATTTATCTCGCCTCCTATTAACCATTTATATTGATGAGACCGACTTGAGCAAACTTGCCATCGGAGAAGAAGCGGATGCCGTTTTCGATTCGATGCCCAATCAGACTTTCAAAGGTAAAGTCACCGAGATCGTTCCCGCACTGACCACTATAGATAACGTGCCAGCCGTTCAAGCGCAGGTGGAATTAGACAATACCACCGGCACTGCTCTTTACGTCGGACTCAATGCCACTGTCAATGTGATCAATGCCCAAGCGAATAATGCGTTACTAGTGCCAATTCAAGCCTTGAAAGAACTGGAACCCGGAAAATACGCGGTCTTCGTAGTGCAAAATGGAAACCTGACGCTCCAGCCGGTTGTGGTTGGCTTGATGGATGAGAGTTATGCCGAGATCAAATCAGGCTTACAGGCCAACCAAGTGGTCAGCACCGGCCTGGCGGCAACCACTCAAAATACAGCTGCTACAGCTCCGTAAGGATAATGAAATGAAGTCTGAAAAAATAATCATTGAACTCAAGGACCTCTCCAAAGTCTATCAGATGGGCGAGGACATCAGCGTCAAAGCACTGGACAATATCAACCTAGAAATCCATGAAGGTGAATTCGTCTCCATCATGGGACCCTCCGGTTCAGGCAAAAGCACCTTGATGAACATCCTGGGCTGTTTGGACCATCCCACCAGCGGCCAATATTTTCTGGACGGGCAGGACGTCAGCCACTTGGACAAAGTTCAGAAGGCGCTGATCCGCAACAATAAGATCGGTTTTGTTTTCCAGTCCTACAACTTATTGGCACGCATGACCGCGCTCCATAATGTCATCCTCCCGATGGTATATAGCCGCTTCAAGAAAACCAATCATGCAGAAAGGGCGAAGCGCGGACGCGAAACGTTGGAAATGGTTGGGTTGGGAAAGCGGATCAATCATTTGCCCAAAGAACTATCCGGCGGCCAGCAGCAACGCGTGGCGATCGCCCGTGCTCTGGTCAACGATCCAGTGCTTGTCCTGGCCGATGAGCCAACGGGCAACCTCGACACCCACTCCGGCGAAGAGATTATGGATCTGCTCCATTCCCTCCATCAAAGAGGCCGCACCATTGTGATGGTGACGCATAACCCGGAGACCGCCGTGCATGCGGACCGAGTTGTTCATGTCCGCGATGGCGTCATCGCGAAAGACGAAACCGATCATAACGGCGTCCTTAGTGTTATTCCCTAAAAAGATTTAGAAAGGAATTTGATATGGATCTATCAGAAATCTTAAATATCGCCTGGATCGGCGTAACCAGCAACAAATTGCGATCCATCCTGACGATGCTGGGCGTCATCATTGGCGTAGCGGCTGTGATCATGGTGATCGCGGTCAGCGCCGGCACCGAAGCGAGCATCGCGGCGCAGATTGAAAACCTGGGAACGAACTTGCTATTCGTGACCCAAAACTTCACCGCTGGCGGCCCGAGAACTCAAACCAATGCAACACAAAACGGATTGTATTATCCCGATGCCATAGCCATCGCAACCATACCCGGCATCACTGGCGTTGAGACCGAACGAAATTCAAGTCAAACCGTACAGTATGGCGATAACACCGTTGATACAGTTCCTGTTGTAGGCACCACCGCCGATTTTCCCACCGTGCGTGACTCTCCGATCGGTGAAGGCCGCTTCTTCACTCAAACCGATCTGGATCAGAAAAATACCGTCGCTGTTCTAGGCTCCACATTGGCACAAACTCTTTTCGGAAGCACAGACCCGATTGACCAGAAAGTGATCGTGGGAAATTTCCAGCTCAGTGTGATCGGCGTCCTGGCTCCCAGAGGCGTGGTCGGCGGAACGGATTATGACGCTCGTATCTATCTTCCCATCACAACCGTGTTCGAACGCTACACGCCGTCTCAATTCGCAAGAGTAATTGGTGACCGTATTAACACTATTGTGGTTCAAGTAGCAGACCAAAGCCAGATGGATAACACCGTTTTGCAGATCGAACTCTTGCTGGCCCAGCGGCACAACCTGACCGTGGATACGCTTCCGTTCACCGTCCGGACCCAAAGCGACGTGATCACCACCCAAACGGCGACCACCTCTGCATTCGGTACCTTACTGGCAGCCGTAGCGGCGGTCTCACTGGTCGTAGGAGGCATCGGCATTATGAACATCATGCTGGTCAGCGTAACGGAACGCACGCGTGAGATCGGCGTACGCCAAGCCATCGGAGCCACGCCGAACGACATCCGCTGGCAATTCCTGTCAGAGGCGCTCATGCTTAGCCTGACGGGCGGATTGATCGGTGTGCTGATCGGTGTGGGCGGTTCCATAATGTTCAATGCGACTGGTATCTCAGCGACTGTGATCGTGCCGAGTTCCATCCTGTTAGCGTTTGCCTCGGCGGCGGCAGTCGGTATTTTCTTCGGGTATTACCCCGCCAACACCGCGGCTCAACTCGATCCTATTGATGCGCTTCATTACGAATAAATCATAAATCAAACTAACAAAAGGAGTTTTTTGATGAAAGCAAAAATCGTTGCAATATCCAGTCTAATGTTTGTATTGGTATTTAGCGCGGGCTGCGGCCTGCTTCCAGGAAGTGGTAATTCCTCCACGCCGCCCAGCACACCGGTTGGGCCAATCAATTCAAATTATTCCAATGCCATTTCACCTGCTCAACAGTTGATCCTTGGCACCATGAATTTACAGGGCAATTTGGAAGTCACACCGAATGAAGCCACTCAACTGGTCCCATTGTGGGAAGCATATCAGGTGCTGATTACGAGTAATACTGCCTCTCCGCTGGAACTACAAGCCACATTAGTGGGTGTCGAACAAGCCATGACGTCCGATCAGGTTCAGGCGATTGTGAACATGAAGCTGACGCGCCAGGATATGGGAACCATATTACAGCAACAAGGAATAACATTGGGCGGAAGAGGAGGATCTGGTACACCCCGCGCCACCGGCGGTGGAGGTGGGTTTGGCGGAGGCGGTGGAATTCCTGGTGTTACCGGTGGAGGCGGAGGCGGTGGATTTGGCGGAGGCGGTGGATTTGGCGGAGGCGCTTCGACGCCCAACCCTCAAGTGATCGCTACCTATCGAGCAAGAGCCGCTTCAGGAGCTGCCAATGCAGGCTTGGTGAGACTGGTAATAAGATACCTACAACAAAAGAATCCTGCTCTAGCGCCATCGGCAACGCCTTCGGCAGCAACGCCTTCAGCAGCTACGCCAGCGTCATCTGAAACACCCACGCCATAAACTTTGAAATAGCTTATGGTTGATAAAAAAACCATATTCTAGATAGGGATTCTATTATGACAAAAACAATTTTGGTCGTTGATGATGAAGAGCGTCTCGTGTCTCTTTTGAAAGCCTATCTTTCCAATGAAGGATTTAGAGTTGTCACCGCTAAAAATGGTCGCGAGGCGCTGTTCCAAGCCCGAAACGAGAAACCTGACCTGATCCTTCTGGACATCATGATGCCGGAAATGGACGGCTACGAATTCATCCGCCTGCATCGCAAGGAGCGCGAAACGCCGATCATTCTATTGACGGCCAAAATTGAAGAAAGCGATAAAGTAACCGGGTTGGAATTGGGCGCCGATGACTATGTCACCAAACCTTTCAGCCCACGTGAACTGACCGCGCGCGTGAGAGCCGTACTGCGCCGCGCCGGTCAGGAAATGCCTAAAGCGGATGTGTTACGTTCCGGAGGCATCGTCCTCGACCGCGCCAATCACGTTGTGACCGTTAACGAAAACGCCGTGGATTTAACCCGTTCAGAATTCGACCTGTTAGCAGCGTTGATGTCCACCCCGGGCCGCACCTACACCCGGCTTGACCTGCTGGATTATCTGCAAGGTTCCGCCTATGAAGGTTATGAGCGCACCATTGATGCACACGTAAAAAACCTGCGAGCCAAGATCGAAGACGATCCTCGCGATCCCACCTATATTGAAACCGTCTACGGCATCGGCTATCGCTTCAAACCAGAAAATTCGAATCATGGGAAATGAGCCTGCATGTCCATTTTCACAAAGATCAAATCAGGGATTTAAAGCCTATTTCCCAGCCGTTCGCTGGCGATCAAGTTGGTGCTGGCTTTTTTAGCGGTCAGCCTGGCTGGAATTGCTTTGATCGGCGTGCTAGGTTCCAACGCGTCGGCTCATGAATTTGGCAGGTTTGTGAATACCCAACGTCCGACCACGCTAGCAGCTAGTCTTACAAATTATTATGTGGCTCACAATGGATGGAACGGTGTAGCAACGATCATCCAGAATAGCGGTTCAACCTCTGCCACTGACCCGATCCGACCGCTGGTACTAGTAGACAATCATGGCAATGTTGTGTTTTCAACAGACATTCAATTTCAAAATCAAAAGCCCTCCGCCGACCAGATTGCTTTCGGCGTGCCGATTTGGGCAAATGGACAAATCGTCGGTTTACTCATCCCCACCTTTCCGGCGCGTGGCACACCACCGCGACCGCCCGCCAATGATTACATTGCGCGCATTAACCAGGATCTGTTGACGGGCGCCTTGGGCGCGGCGGCTCTTTCGCTGCTGCTGGGCCTGTTCCTATCTTCGACTTTGACCCGGCCCTTGAAAGAATTAATCAACGCCACGCGCGATGTCGCTCAGGGAAATCTTGAAAGAGAAGTGCCCGTCCGCTCCAAAGATGAATTAGGAGACCTGACCCAATCGTTTAATCAAATGAGCTCGCAACTGAAACAAAGTCGCGACCTTCGACGAAACATGACGGCTGATATCGCGCATGAACTCCGAACACCTTTGAGCATTATTTTGGGACACACTGAGGCTCTGAGCGAAGGCAAGCTTACTCCATCGCCTGAAACTTTCGATATTGTTTACGATGAAGCCAAACGTCTTTCCCTTCTTGTTGAAGACCTGCGAACGCTTTCGCTTTCCGAGGCAGGCGAGTTAACCCTGACATTGCAACCGGTAGCGCCATCCGATCTAATAGATCGGGTTGTTGGCGCCTATTTACCAAAAGCGCACACCCTCAATATTTCCCTGGAAACAGGCACGGATATAAATCTTCCTGATATCAACGCTGATTCCCATCGAATTATCCAGGTATTCGGAAACCTGCTGGAAAATGCTTTGCGATATACACCCTCCGGTGGACGCATCAAACTATCTGCTCGATCTGTGGCAGACGGGATTGAATTCCGCATCCAAGACAGCGGACCGGGCATCGCTGAAGTTGATCTGCCGCACATCTTCGACCGTTTCTATCGAGGCGACAAATCGCGCAGTCGGCAGGATGGGGGTTCGGGGCTGGGCCTCGCCATTTCTAAGTCAATCATCGAAGCGCATGGCGGCCGAATTTGGGCTGAAAGCGCGGCGAACGAAGGAACGACCATCGTTTTCGTATTACCGATCTTAAAAAAGATATAACAAAAAAGTATTTCAAGATTACATCACCCTACAAGGAGTTATAGAATGAAAAAAGTTTTCCTAATTCTCATCGTTTCAGTTTTATTGGCGGCATGTTCTACCACCGCTTCAAACAATTCAGGCAACACCCGCCAAACGCCTATCGCTCAAATTCAAGTTCAGCCCAGCCAGCCGCTTGCAACCCCCCAGCCGCCCGTTGTGGATACGTCAACTTCCACCTCCGTCCCTGCAACAGCAACGCCTGAAACGGCAGTGGATGCATCATCGGTTACGCCGACCTCTACAGCAGATCCCTCCCTGCCTGCCAATTTGGATGTTGTAGATCGTCAAGGCTATTCCTTGAACGGTGGATTTTACATCGTCGGCGAAATGCTCAACAACACCTCTGCTCCGATGGGAAATATAAAAATCACTGCAACTTATTATTATCAACCCAAAGGAAAACCTCTTGTTATTGGAACCATGGATGGAACTACTCTGTTGGATGTAATTCCTGCTTATGGCGAGGCGCCTTTCGTAATCGGTCCTTTTCGCGCCAACGACCAACAAGGGCGGTCCGGTCACCTGGTATGATTTGCAGGAGGAGGGCCAGACCGCTACACTTCCCAGGCAGGACCTTGCGGTGCAAACAGGCGCCAACTCCTATTCCGCTGGCAGCTGGTTATATGTGCGAGGGGAGATACTAAACAATGGAACAACGGATGCAAAATTTGTAAAAGCAGTCATCACGTTGTACGATCAGTATGGAAATGTCATCGGCGCATTCTCTACCTATACGAATCCAAGCACCGTCCCGGCCGGAGGCTATGCACCTTTCACGGCATCCACGGAATATTGGCCTAACTTTGATCACTTTACCGTGCAAGTCCAGGGACAATAAGCGTGACCCGCTGAAAAAAGTACGGTATAATTCCGCCGCTCTGACACCCAAAAGGTGCTCAGGCAATGGAGAGGTCGCGTAGCTTGGTTTAGCGCGCACGCCTGGAGAGCGTGTTTCCCGCAAGGGAACGCGGGTTCAAATCCCGCCCTCTCCGCTGAATATAAAAAACGTTCCTTCTTTGGTAGGAACGTTTTTTATTTAAGAGCGCCGGTATCTTTATGATCAAGAATAAAGAAATAAACAATCCCTGCCATTTATGATTTAACAGGGATTGCATTGAACATTATTTATAAACTCATTACGGATTTAAACTTATGAGGTAAGCGATGACATCTGCAATCTGTTGTTGCGATAGAACGTTCTTATCTCCCCAAGGCGGCATGGAGAAAGTCGGACCCGGACCCGCAGGCGTAGAGCCGTGCTGGATGAACAGATCAAGATTTGTTACAAAGGTCATATGATCCGAACTCTTGAGCGCCGGATTGATCGGATTGAGCGCCGGGCATGATCCGGCGTCAGAACCCGGATTTGGAATGCCACCTTTCCCTTCGGTGTTATGACACGTGACGCAATTCGTGGCAAAGATTTGCGCCCCAGAATTTGGATCGCCTGTGAGATTCACCGCATCGCCTGGTCCTCCGGGATTGGATGGACGCGGAATGCCAGAAGATGGAGAAGCCGCGGCCGCAGATGTAGCTACAGCAACTGGTGCCGTTGTCGGTTGAGAAGCCGCTGTCAGTGTTGCTGTGGCAGAAGACGAGGGAGCCGCGGCCGCTTCGGATGTTGAAGCGGATATGGGATTCAAGCTGATAACATACGCAATTACATCTGCAATTTGCTGCGGAGTTAAAGTTTCTTATCGCCCCAAGGAGGCATCGAGAAGGTCGGGTTGGTTCCATCCGGCGTGGAACCATGCTCAACAAACAAATCCACGTTGTACGCAAATACCTTCGGATCCGCATTCGCAATCGTCGGATCAATCGGATTCAACGGCGGAACCGTCCCATCACTCGATCCCGGATTCGGGTTCCCGCCTTTGCCTTGAGCCGCATGACAGGTTTGACAATTTGCAACAAAGACCGCTGCACCTGCCGTCGCATCCCCCGTCAGATTGAGCGCAGCTCCCGGCCCTCCCGGATTCGAAGGCCGCGCAATCTCCACTCCACCCTGTGGTGTCGCAGTTACACTCGCAACCGGATTCAGGCTGATCACATAAGCAATCACATCCGCAATCTGCTGAGGCGTCAATACCTTCTTGTCACCCCAGGCCGGCATCGAATACGTCGGATTCGTCCCGTCCGGCGTGGAACCATGCTCCACAAACAAATCCACATTGTACGCAAATACTTTGGGATCGGCATTGGCAATCGTGGGATCAATCGGATTCAGCGGCGGAATGGTTCCATCATCCGAACCGGGATTTGGATTCCCGCCTTTGCCTTGGGACGCATGACAGATTTGACAATTGGCCGCAAAGATTTGGGCACCCGAAATCGCATTCCCCGTCAGATTGAGTGCAGCTCCCGGCCCTCCCGGATTGGACGGACGAGCAATTTCTTCCGTTGGCGCAGAGGCAGAAACAGGCGTTGCTGTCACAGATGCACCCGAGGGCGTTCCTGTGGCTGAAGCCGATACCGGATTCAAACTAATGACATAGGAAATTACATCCGCAATCTGCTGCGGAGTTAAAAGTTTCTTATCGCCCCAAGGGGGCATCGAGAAAGTCGGATTCGTTCCATCCGGCGTTGAACCATGCTCCACAAACAAATCCATATTGTAGGCAAATACTTTGGGATCGGCGTTGGCAATCGTTGGGTCAATCGGGTTGAGTGGCGGAATGGTTCCATCATCTGAACCGGGATTCGGGTTTCCGCCCTTGCCTTGAGCCGCATGACAGATTTGGCAATTCGCCGCAAAGATTTGGGCACCCGAATTCGGATCCCCCGTCAAATTGAGCGCAGCTCCCGGCCCTCCCGGATTTCGAAGGTCGCGCAATCTCGGAAGCACCCGCTTCAGTCGGCGCGGCAGTTGCAGAAGTGGCAGTAGGAGTTGATGGAAGAAAACGAACTTGCGCAGGCAACGTAGCTGGAATCAAAGTAGGAATGGATGTACGCTGCACTTTCGGCAAGGCTCCATTGCAATTGTTCAGAGCGTAGCCGCAACCCGAAAAGGTCAAAAACGAAACCCATCCCACAATAATGGCAATAAATCCGATGATCACACCATATAGTATTTTGCGAAAATCATCCATGCTCCCTCCTTACTTCAAAGTGCGGACAAAATTGACCACATCCCAACGCTCACGCACCAGCAGGTTCTCGTTAAGCGCAGGCATGTAGCCCGGTATACCATTCGTGATCGTCATAAAAATAGCTCCATCGCTCAAGAATTGAACTGCGGGGCTAGTCAGATCAGCAGGTTTGTTTTCGATATACGAAGCAACCGTTCCATCCCCTTTTCCTCCCGATCCATGACAAATGGCACAGTTGATTTGGAAAAGTTCCGCACCGCGCACCAGCGACGTCTGGTCAGCCGGAACGGGGTTCTTCGGCGCGCCCATGTTCGGGATATCAGCCGGTCCCTCGATTGGAATAGATTGTGTCGCAACAGGAAGCGGATGTTCCATCTGTTGCATCGCCGGCGAAAGCCCCATGAAACTAACCCATTGGACCTTGATCACGTCGTAGGAGAACAGCAGGGATATTCCAAAAAGGACAATCACAACAGCAAAGATGACCGCAAACTTTTTTAAGATAGCGCTCAAACTCATGCTCATAGTTGACGTGCCTCCGCCGGATTCACCAATTCAGCCCCAACCTTCTTGAGAGCATCAACAAGCTTTTTTTGTTGGCCGTCTGGGCAGCGGAAGAGAATAGCAATTTTTCCATCACTGATTTCTGGAACATATTCCTTGGGAGTATAGGATGGAAAGCCGCTATCCACTAACATCCCCAGAAAAGCAAAGCCCATTAGACCCAACATGGTCATTTCAAAGGTAATGATGAGGCCTTGAGGCACGGGGTACACCGGCTGACCGCCGACATTCAATGGAAATAGGAACGGAGTGCCATAAATCAGGAATAATCCAAACAACATTCCAAGGATGGCTCCGGCCATCGCAATGCGCGAGACGTAACTCAATGCAGATGGGCGGCCCAAAATGGTTTCCTTGATTGGGATGCCTGAGATGACATTCATCTGCTCATCGCTAACGCCCAACTGATGCAGTTTTTCAATCCCATTCACGGCAGGTTCAATCTCTTCAAAGACAGCCAAAAGCATCGTGGAATCAGACATATCTTACTCCTTCCACTCAATCAATCTCACTTACAGTTGAAATTTTAGCTTTACCAACCTTGCGAAGGATGTGACTCTCCTGGCCTTCTTGTACTTCCCAGACCGGAATCAACGGGATCATCCTCGATGCCAACAGATAAAGCAGGAAGAAAAACGCAAAATTACCGATGGTCAACACGATCTCAATGTGCGGTACATAGATACGCCATGTGAAGGGCATCCGATTAATCGTCAGGGTTTCCGGAATAATCACGTACCGTTCGAGCCACATCCCGATGTTGATCACTCCGCCAAGAATCGCCAAGAGCCATGGAATTCGGCGCCATCTTTTGTTCCAAAGGATAACCAATGGCGCAAGATTACAGAACAACATGCCATACCAAAGATACCACAGCGGCCCCGTTTGAATGAAAGTGTTCAAGATCTTATCCCACACATCTCCTCCATACCACGGAACCAGGTAATCGTTGAAGTAGAAATAGGCCCATGCCAACGAGACCAAGAACATTAACATGCCAAGCGCTTCAAAATGCTCCGGTCGCAGGAAATATTTCATGTTCTTCATCGTCGAGCGGATCATGAAAAGCACGATCGCTACGGCCGCCATACCTGATTGCAATGCCCCAATGACAAAGTACGGCCCAAAGACCGAAGAAGACCAGCCAGGCCTGGTGGCCATGGCAAAGTCCCAAGACACGATGGTATGAACCGAGAACATGACCGGGATGATCGCAAAGGCAAAGATATTCATGGCAGTTTTTAAATTCTTCCACTCGCCCTCTGTGCCGCGAAAGCCGATGGCAAGAATCTTGTAGAATGTTCTACGCCAGCCGGTGGAACGGTCACGCGCCATTGCCAGGTCCGGGATGAGCGGGAGGAAGAGATACATGGTGCTGCAAAGCAAATACGTATTGATCGCCATGAAGTCCCACATCAACGGGGAATGAAAATCAGGCCACAAGCCGCGCTCATTGGGATATGGCACCAGCCAATAAGACAACCAGACGCGGCCCATATGCAGGAACACGCTGATACCAGCTTGCACCAATCCGAAGGTAGTCATCAACTCCGCGGCACGCGTAAACGGACGTCGGGATTTAACCTTCAGGACGCGCAGAATCGCCGAGATGAAAGTCCCTGCATGACTGATACCGATCCAGAACACAACCTCGACCAGGAATATTCCCCAATAAACTGGACGATTTACACCGGCCACACCGACGCCTTCCATGATCAGGTAATACCAGGCTGCAAACAAGCAGGTCACCACAAGGAACGCCAGAATGCCGGTGAGAGTCCAATATTTCCATGTGGTGGAATGCATGGAATCCAACACCATGGAGTTCATTTCCCCGCGCGGCATCGGATCATGCATCAGATGTTCTTTGGGATCTTCGACCTCCTCCGCGGGCGAACGTGTGAATAACGGTTTTGTAATTGCGCTCGATTTAAGCTCCTCCCGCCAGATAGGTCACGCGCGGCAAAGTTCCAAGCTCCTCCAACAAATGACTGCCGCGGCTGGTTGCGGATGCCTGGCTGACTTTTGAAGTCGGATCATCAAGTTTGCCAAAGATGATGGCATCGGCTGGACAAGCCTGTGCACACGCCGGAACCACTTCCCCATCACGGATCGCACGGCTTTCGGAATCAGCTGTGTCTTCTGCATGCCGAATGCGCTGAATACAGAACGTGCATTTTTCCATCACACCGCGTCGGCGTACGGTCACATCCGGATTGAGCTGATTCTGAAGTGTCACCAGCTCCGGGTGAATGCGAGCATCCGTATAATCGCGCCAATTGAACACGCGCGCCTGATATGGACAGTTGTTGGCGCAATAACGCGTGCCCACACAGCGATTATAGACCTGCAGATTTAAATCTTCTGATTCGCTGTGTACCGAAGCGAACACCGGACAAACCGGTTCGCACGGCGCATTGTGACATTGCTGGCACATCACCGGTTGATAAGGCGTCATCTTGATATCCGGATAACTTCCCTGCCAAAAACGTTCGACGCGAATCCATTGGATGGAACGGCCGTAGCCGGCATCCACTTCGCCAACGAACGCAATGTTATTTTCCATAGCGCAGGCGGTTACGCAAGCCTGACATCCGGTGCACAAATCCTGATCAATCACCATGCCCCAAACATTGGATGTCACAATTTCATTATTGTTGGACACAGGAGCTTGAAGTTTATCAGTCATAGATTTTTCTCCTATTTCGCGTTAAACCCATAAACGCCAAGAATGCTTTCCATTCGAGATAATTGTCGCTTCTTTCCGGTTTTTTCAACTCTAACTTTCATGGAGGCGAAAGCCAGATCACCAGCCTCATTGGTTGCATTGCTCAGTAGATCAGCTGGATTGACGCCGCGTCCTTGAGCGAATTGCCCGTAAGCCGTGTGCCCCTGCCCAAAGGGCATGGCGATCGTATCCGGACGAATGGCCGGGTACATATAAACTGAGGCTTCCACTGTCCCCGCGTTGGATATGATGGATACAACATCGTCATCCTCAATACCCAACTCCTTCGCGGATTCTGGATTGATCTCGACCCAAGTATTCCACATCACGGTCGTGGTTGGGTCGGGAACTTCCTGCAGCCACGGTTTGTTCGCACCTGCCTCGCCCCATATCGGCGATACGAAAGGTATAAAATAAAAATCACCATCGCCGCTGAACTGCGCAGGTGAGGGATTGAAAGCGTGATTCAAAATATCGGTGCTTGATGGAGCAACACGGTTATCGCCGGTTTTCCACCAGCCACCATTTTGCTGGAAGTAAGCGGTGAACGTGTTAATATCCGAGGCAGAGAAAAAGCCATCGCTGGAATTGAGCAAACCATTGAGTTGGTTCTGAATGTATTCCAATTCATCCGTGAACTTCAACGCAGATGCCAACACACCTCCCACCTTTTGGGCGGCAGCTAATAAAACATCGGCTGTTGCGCGCGCATCATAGAATAATTGAGGCTGACTTCCATCTACGGTGTAGACACCGGAGACAACCGGCTGTGCGCCGGAAAGGATCGCAGAGCCTGCGCCCGTCGCGACTTTTTGATAGCCCCACGATTTTAGCGGATGACGATCAGGGAAGATGTAATCGGCCTGCACCGCCGTTTCATCCGGGAAGGTCGCGAACGAAATGATCTGGGGCACATTCTTTAAGGCGTCCAGTAGATCGAGCGACTGGGGAAGTTCAAATACAGGATTGACACCATGAACGAATAACACCTTGATACTGCCGGAGTTAAGCTGAGCGACGAAATCAGTCATCTCTTTAATATTGGCCGGTCGATGATATTGATCCGCTAGAGGCGCAATCGGCGACAGGAATACGCCGCCATCTTTGCCAATGTTATTGACAAGAACGTTCAAGGTCAGCACGGCCTCCGCCGTTTGCAAACCATTACTCTGGCCCAACGCCGCACCGCCGGGAACAGCTAACGGATATTTGGCTTGCGCAAATAAATCTGCCAAACGCGTCAATGTAGTGGTGTCAACGCCGGCAACAGAGGCCGCGACATCGACATCCACATTTGCAAAAGCCACGGGTAGTGCATTGCCACTTGCTTCAGAGATGAGGCGACCAAGGGCCAACGCAACCAATCCTTCGGTGCCCGGCACAATCGGAATCCATTCATCGGCTTTGGCAGCAGTCTGTGACATACGCGCTTCGAATTGCACGAAGTATCCGCGTTGCGACGGATTTCCTCTGCGCAGGTTGGAATATCCACGCGTCTGCGCCACCGGCGAAAGCCAAGTTTCCAGAAAATTCGCGCCAAAGGAGAATACCAAATCCGAATTGCCGATATCGAAGAAGGGCAAACCCGGTTGTCCCAAGAAATCATTCGCGGCTTGCATCAAAGTGGCGCGCGCCTCAAACATGCCCAGCGCGCCGAAACGAATCGGAGCCGGCGCGCCGATGGCTTTGGTCAGGATCCGTTACAAGGTCGAAGATGTGATCCGGAGCCATACCCATCAGAAAAGCAATTTCGCCCGGCTTATTCTTGCTCAACGCATCTGTCACGACTTGGATCGCATCATCCCAACTCATGTTCGAAGTCCACGTTTTGATTATCCGACCCGTATAAACCTTGCCCGCGCGAATGTTGAATGGGACCGCGCACTCGATTCGGATTATAAGTCCTTCCAAAGTGGCTTGCCCACGCGCACAGGTCTTTCCCAAGTTTAACCGGATTGTTTGGGTTCCCCTCCACTTTGAGGGCCCGTCCCTGCTCAGTACGGACGATGAGACCACATCCAGCAGAACATTCTCTGCACGTGGTTGCATAATATGTGTTCAGACCGTTGTAGGTATATTCCGGCATTTTGGTATACGGCTCGCGTATTACATAACGCGCTGCAGGACCGCAACCGGTCAATACCGCCGTAGTTGCCGCGCCAACGCCTGCCAGTTTAAGAAAATTTCGCCGGGAAATCTTATTGCTCATAATGGTATGTTCCTTTCGCCCGGTTTAATAATGACACGTACTGCAATCGGTGAGCTTGATGCGCTCTTGGGCAAGATTTGCCGCGACTGCAGGATCATTGGCCGGATTATTTTGAGCATTATCTTCAGTCTTCGCCCGGTGGCAACTCAAGCACCAGCCCATGTTCATTACCTGGGGATTCTGATACACGGTCATTGCGCTGACATTACCGTGGCAGTCCTCGCAATTCAATCCCGCCGCAATATGCGGACGATGAACATAATGAACGAAATCCGGAACCCACGCCACCGGTACCCATTGCAGAGGCGTGTTATTCTGTACAGCCTGAACCAGAGGAACTAGTTTGGGACTCGTCTTGGTTATAGCCAATTGTTGGTGGCATCCCCAACATTTGGATATCGTCGGCAAACCTGGTGAAGGTCCGCGCAACGCACCCGGATGACAATAAAGGCAAGGAATATGCAAAACCCCCACATGGATATTATGTGGAAAATCAATCGGCTGTTGCGGGGTCTTTTGCGTTTGAGCAATGCCCCAGACCGCGCCGCTTAAAAGAGCGAGCAATACAATCAAAACTCCCACTCGCCCGAGCGGCTGGTTTAGCGCATTGAATAACCTTTTGATCATAGATGCTCCTAAGATCGAAGATGACTTACAAACAAACCTTGCGAAAGTGGCATCGTTCGCAAGGTTTGTTTTTTTTACATCATAATAACTTTAAAGTAAGTACCAACCATTAAATTGAGCAAATATTATCTTAAAAAATGGGTCGTGGAAACTTACCCTTCTCTCCAAAATTGATCCTGGCCCGAACAACATGGGGGCGATTATACTGCAAAAATAATTGCAAGTACATATGATATGTCAAATTAGGAAATTGCCTCTATGATATACTTTGCATTCGCTGTTTATGACCAAAAAACACTTGCACATTTTGCTCCCTGCTATCATCATCGGGATCGGAATACTGCTGACTCTAACCGCTTCTTCGTTCGCACCCATTGCCGGTCACGGATTAAGCAGCGCGGCAATCGCCAATGTGACACCCACACCAACAGCCTCTGCAGAGGCAACTTCACAAGCCGGATCAACCGACTGGATCACGTTGATGGGGGTCATCATCGTACTGATCGTCGTAATACCCGTATTACTCAGGCGTGCAACCTGGACAAAATGAACCGCCCTCACCCTGTTCCTCTCTCAATGTGAGAGGCAATTCACTTCCAATTCTTCGCCATTTCAATTCGTTCGCCCAGCGGCGGATGCGAATAAAACAAGAATACCACCCACTCCTCCGGATCCACTTCTCCTAAATTTTGATTCGCTAAACGCGTCATCGCCGATGCAAATGCATCAGTCTTATTCGTTGATTGCAACGAGTATTCATCCGCCATGCGCTCGCGCCAACGCGAGATGGCATTTTCCAACGGCATCATAATCAAGCCATAGGCGCCGAGCGCCAATTCCAGTGCGGGAAAAGCCGCGACATCTGCGGCGCTGGTAAAGCCCAAAAAACGAATCGCCCAGGTCAACGCCAATGACGCAAGATACAAACCGATCAATGTTGTCAGCGTACCAAAGGTAATCAAGAATGGAATATCCTTGTGAACTTGATGTCCCAACTCGTGAGCCAATACGGTTTCGATTTCATCTGGCGTGAATTCATTGATGAGCGTATCGCCTAAAACAATGCGACGCGTGTTGCCAATGCCGGTCAACGCGGCATTCGCGGACTTGGTGCGGCGCGACATATCGAACTTGAACACACCTTTGACCTTGGTGTTAGCGCGTTCCGCCAGCTTCATCAAACGGTCAGCGAGTTCTTGATGTTCATCGCCGAGTGGAACAAACTTATTAAAGACAGGCATGATAAGAATCGGCGCGAGGTTGGAAAGCAAAACGTTGAAGATCAACAATCCGCCCGCGGCCCACAGCCACCATGTGGTTGAAAAGGCGCGGAGAAATGTGTACAACATTTCAAGCACGAGCAAGCCAATGGGCGCGCCGATCGCCATTCCTTTGAGTTGATCCAATACCCAATCTTTGAAGGATTGCGTGGATTGGTCAAAGCGATGCGGCAAGACGAAGCCTTCGTAATAACCAAGCGGCAGATTCAAGACAAAATAAATTCCGCCATAGACCAATACGAAGAGCGGAACAATCAGCCACTGATTCGTTGTAAAGCCATCCAGCCAGTTACGTAGAAGAATTGTCCAGCCGAAGAAGAGCCAAGCTAAAGCGTAGACTGCGGTAAAGGTCGTGTCCACCAGCCAAAGCCGACGCGAGATGCGTGCATATTCTTTCGCTTTCGTTTGTCGTTCGGGATCGAAGTGTTGTCATAGGTCTCCATAATAATTTCAGAAAATAAATTAAACACAAAGGACACTAAGCCCACGAAGGGCAACCTTTGAGTCCTTGGTGACCTTCGTGTTTAGATTTATAGGGTCTTCGCCTGTTCAGCCGCAAGATGAACGATGACCTGTTCAGCCGTCATCACCTGACCATACGATTTGAGCGCGGCGAGAAACGCCTTGTGAACATGGTCGGCGGGAATGACCGTATCGCCATATTTCAAATCGCGCGTGGCACAGGCATCTTCAGCGACGATGACTTGAAAGCCGAAGTCAGCCGCGGCACGCGCAGTAGCGTCGACGCACATATGAGTCATCATGCCTGTGATGATGACGCGCTCGATATTCCAATTCTTTAACATCTCGAGCAATTCGTTTCGCGGAACGAATTGGGATAATGTTTGATGACCAGCGGCTCACCTTCGAAGTGCGCCACGGAATCATGAATATCGGTGCCGTCGGTGTCGGGCAAAAAGAAAGTCGCAGTTGGACTCAAAGCCACATGCTGAATGTGAACATGCTGTTGATGATGCTCGCGGAAGCATTGAAGCAATTCATACGCTTTCTTGGCGGCGTCCAGCGGATTGAGCAGCTCCATCCTGCCGCCGGGGAAATAATCTTTTTGAATGTCAATAAGTAGAAGTGCGGTTTTCATAGCGATCCTTTGGTTATTTCGGATATCTTCAACTTGTGAGATTGTAGCGCAAGATAATATATTACGCTACATTTCTTCTCATGATTTTGATAGAGCTGAAGACTTCAAACTTGACAGCAATAGTTAATGAGCGTGCTATAATCCTAAAATAACTTTCACCTGTCATATTAAAACGAGAAAAATTATGGCGACTCGGAACCCAAGAATAATTGTCCAAAGCTATCCTCGTATCGAAGATGCAAACACCAAAGATTATGGTCTACTTGATGATCATGAATTGGCGGAGCACAAGACAAGAGTTCCCTTCGGAGACCTTCCAAGGTTGATTCTAACGGCTATTGAAAATGCAAATAAGAAATCTGGAAGAGCTATGCTTGATATCGCCTCAAGCGCCGATGAGGTTGAGATTACAAAATCCTATGAGAGAATTGGCAAGGAATTATTCGAGTACTTCCGACAATATTCCAGTGATCCGGCCTCTTTCGCATTTCAATTGAGAGGTCAAAACTGTCGGGAGGTTGGCATTCAACAGTTTAGAAATAAGGCTCTTCAAAAGGAAAGAATGAATTCGGGCTGGCGTTATCAGTATCTCGCTATAGATTGTGCCCAAAAGACTGGAAGGTTTGTAAGCATTTCCGAACTGGGTTTACGAGAGGCTGATTTCAATGCTGTTATAGAGATTCAGAAATCTCACAAACCATTGAGCATTTATGTCTCTGTCAAGAATCGGAGCAATACCATCGGTGGCCCTGACTGGCCAAATGCTATTCAAGCTTTAGAAGCCTTGGCAATATCTGATAAGAATAGGCGCGGACCTTATATCTGTATATTTGCGTTTGTTATGGAAAGCGGCGGCAGAAGTGTAAAGCGTACAAAGGACAAATCGTTGCGTTCTCCCAACACTGAGCTTTGGGCGTCTGATTATTTTTGGCCCTTCTTTGCAAATTACTCATATGAAGAAATTATGCAGGCAGTCTTGCAAGTCCTAATAACGAACCCCGATGCAGAAAAAGTATCTCTCGACATTCCAAGGGAAATCCTTGACCTTTTTGAAACACAATGTAGAGTTGCCAGACTCGTAGATGATACGGGAAATTTTAATGATCCTGCTAAATTAGTTTCATTCTTTTGTAACACTAATCGTATTTCCCGAAGGCCAAAAAATGCCAAGAAAAGTTAGAGAGAGTAGATCGTTCATACTTAAGCAACAAACGATCAATAATGGCTTTGCGACATCAACTGTAATCTGTGATGATAGTCGTGAAGTATTAAAAGAATTCGTTGGGCAGGTAGACCTTATTATTACTTCCCCACCCTATGCCGATTCGCGTCATAAACATTATGATAGCATTTATCCTGACAAATTTACAGAATGGTTTATGACATTTCACGAACCGTTCTATAATGCCCTAAAGCCCGATGGTAGTTTAGTCATTAATATAAAAGATAAGGTTGTTGATGGCGTTAGACATCGTTATGTTTGGCAGACTATCCAACTCTTATCTGATCATGGATGGTATGCTATAGACGATTATCTATGGCATAAACCAAATCCCATGCCTGGTCATTGGCCAACACGCCTTAGAGACGGATGGGAATATTGCTTCCACCTATCAAAATCTAAACGTCCATACTTTAATTCGGATGCTGTTAGAAAACCCATTGGCGATTGGGCAGAGACAAGGTTGGCCAAACTAGGAAAAAACGATTTAAGTAGGCACAACTCAGCTAATGACAGTGGTTTTGGCAGGGACATATCAAAATGGACGAATAAAAAGACAGTTCTTCCCTCAAATGTTTTGACTATTGCATTGGTGGGAAAAAACAAAGGTCATCCCGCTGTATTTCCGGTTGAATTGCCCTCCTTCTTCATTAAGCTTTTATGTCCACCAAACGGTTTAGTTGTTGACCCGTTTGGTGGAAGTGGAACAACAGGCGTTGCTGCATTATTGCTTGGAAGGGAAAGCATAATAATTGATAACAACGCAAAATATTTTGAAGAGGCCGTTGAACGTTTAAAGCGTGAAGGCTCTTTGAACGGGAAAAAGAGTTTTTTGCAAAAAAGATTGCCCTTGGATTAAAAACTGATTTTCAATTAAACAATATTTATTTCCTTCCAAAATCTGCGGGGTTCTCGCCCCAGGCTTGCGTATCCCATTTCAAAACAGAATCATCATCCAATTCATTTTCAGCCAGCCAATTTTCCGCGCTGTGGATCAACATAAAAAGCGGTCTGTTCGAGTTCATGCGCTTCAATTTTGTTTTGCATTCGCCGGTCATCACCCACGCAATGGCATTCTCCGAATCCGAATAAATCGGGATTCCTTTTTCCTGTTTATCCAGCCACGTCAGCGCGTGGACGATGGCAAGAAATTCACCGATGTTATTCGTTCCATCCGCAAACGGACCGGCATGAAAAATTTGCTTTTTGGATTCCAAATCCACACCGCGATATTCAACCTTGCCCGGTGAGCCGTTGCAAGCCGCGTCCACGCACAGACTGGGAATGATCGGCGGATTCGGAGCGAAAAGCCAGCGTTAAGTTGAAGCCGGTTTGCCTTTGTACTGGCTATATGCCGCGGCAAACGCGTGTTCTGCTTCGAGACGCGACTCAAACGCTTTATATTGCGCGTCCACGAATCCCTTCACCTGCGCTTCGCACTCCGACCACGAAGTGAAGATGCCGCGCTTGCGTCCCTTCCAAACCACGTAAAACTTTTGCTTGGTCATAAGTCAGTTATCATTGCGAGTGGCAATCTCGTTTTTAAAACAGGAGATTGCTTCGCCGCCGCTGGGCGCAACGCATTGCGCCCCTACAAAAACACAGCGGTTCCTCGCAACGACATTCAAAGGTTTTATTTAACATTCACCATCACCGAACCCAGTGACAGAATCGAACCATCAGCGGGACTCTGTATCTTCGATTTGAATTCGCAACGCGCCGCTGAAACTTTTTCCGCTTAGATCGAGCGGAAGCGAAAACGTTCCGGGACCTCCTGGTTGATCTGCCTTAACTAAAAACGATCCAGTCGCGATCTGATTATTGTTCGCATCAAACGCCGAATAAACAAGATTATTCTCGAACGGCGCAATTGTGACATGGCCTGTGATGCTCAGCGGTAACGAGACGGTTGACCCATTCGTCGGCGAATCAATCGTGATGAGGCGTTCGCCGCCATCGGGAGTTTTTGTGATGAAACTTGTGAACACCAATTTCCCCGCGACGAGTTGATACGTGCGTTGAGTGGATTGAGCCGCGCAGCAGCCCGGATCATTCGGACCATGAACCGTCGCATCCAGAAAGATCTGTCCATTTTGAATACTGAGGCTGTTGATCTGTGGACGGTCATCAATCATCTCCGAAGCAGCTTGCACAGGTTGACCATTTTGATTCAGCATCGCGATCAAAGAGACAAAGACTCCACTGCCGCCATAATTTTCCGCCAGCAAAACTGCCGCGTCGCCCGCGCCGTCGCCGTTCAAGTCGCCAAAAGCCATTTGCGATGCGAGATTGATGGACATGAAGTTCGGTGAAGAAACATCGGTAGTGCTTTGATATGCGCCATTCGTCAACTGCACGATCGGATGCGCGTCTTGAAATACCAATTGAACTTTGGCATTCTTCACTTGATCCGGAGTCAACGCTGAGATGGCAATCGGGTAGTGGTTACAAAGTAAGTGATGCAAGTTGTTTTCTGGCGAGATTGTGATCAATGATAAACCATGTAGTGACCATGTGATGAAAGGCGTCGCGCTTCGAAAACGAAAGGGTTTTACGGACATAGCGCGCCTGATGTTGGCGCAAAGTACAATACCAACGCTCCATGTGTGAAACCTGTCCGCTCTCTTTCCCAACCGCTTGATGCGTGCTCTGCGGAAGAACTTTTTGGTAGGCTTCCCAGAAATCACTGTAGGAAATACAACTGCGGTAGGCCAGTGGAACTTCGTTCCACAAACGGCGACAGGTTGTTTCACTGCGGTCGCCAATGACAAAGGCGATGATTTGTCGGGTGCGACGACACATGACCGTCCACAGCCAACGTTTATTGCTCTTTTTGAGAACAAAACTCCAGGCTTCATCATATTCCAAGACATCGTCCGGTTCGGCTGGCAACAAAGTGTCTTTGAGTTCCGGCAGATCTTTTACATGTTCGACAATCCATCTGGAAACGCTTTGGCGAGCAACATCAAAAATCCGCTCCAAACCTCGCAAACTTACACGCTCTTGGTAGAGGCTGAGGATGATCGGTTTTTGCGTTTTTTTGCCTCTCGCTTTGACTCCAGAACACGCCGCGCTCCGCACTCTTTACAGTGATATTGCTGTTGCTTGAGACGGTTGGTGCCGTTTTTGACAATATTGGTGCTTCCGCACACTCGACAGTGGTAGGCTTTTTGGATCATACTGCCTATCTTATCATCACTTACTTTTCATCCACTACCGGCAATCGTAGGCGGAACCGTGGGAACAATTTGTGTGACTGGAATCCGCACCACTTCCGGCGGCGAAAACAATCCGCACGCCAGCGCGGTTAATCCGAGAATCAAAAACGCGAGCCAATATTTTTTCATTTAACTGTGACCGTCCAAGTCGCGCCGCCATCCATCGTCTTATAAAGTGTGCGAGCGCCGGCAGCGTTGTTGGTCAGCACGAAACCGGTTGTAGTAGTTAAAAAGTCCATGCCAGCAAAATTATCGCCAAACGAAATGCCGGGCGAGACCGTCGTCCAGGTTTTTGCGCCATCGTGTGTGACATAAAATTCGGTGCCGTTCCAAACAAAGCCGTCCGTGGCGGAAACAAAATTCATCGTGCCTCCATTTGGAATCATCGTCGGTGTGAGCGCCCAATTCGCTCCGCCGTCATGGGAATAATAAACAGCCATCAGCACACCATATTGATTTGTGACATGAACCGGCATATACGCGTCCAACGTGGTGACGAATTGTGGACCGATGGTTTCAAATTGAGCTTGTTCGTATCCCGCAGGAATCGAAACCGGCTGTTCCGTCCAAGTCTGACCGCCATCCTGAGTTTGATACAAATAAACCTCGCCGGGCTTGTAAGTGATTCCACCGACCCAGGCATTCTTCATATCTATTGGAGTAATGCCATCTTTGAGCCCGCCCAAAGGCAAAGTAGAGGCGGCGCCGGGCTGCGTTGGATCATTAAGATATGTTTGTTTCCACGTCTGACCGCCATCGGTCGTTTGAAAGATCGCGACTGCGTTTGAACCCATAGCCACACTGAGGCTCGCCATCATCCAGCCATTCGATGCATTTACAAAGACCAAGTTGCCCATCAAGAAATTCACCGCGCTCGATTGCCACGTCGCGCCGCCGTCTTGAGTCCGATACAGAGTCCCACTGGGTGGATCTGATTGACCATTGCCCGATACCACCCATCCATGATTCGAATCGAGAAAATAAAAAGTGGTGCCAAAGCCAAGTTTTGTAACACCCGATGGAGTAACATCATGCCAGGTTGCACCGCCATCATTTGTCCGAACCACGCCGGTATCAGTGATAGCCCAACCATTCATGACATCGAGCATATGAATCATCGTGAACGCGGGCGCGGAGGAAACCGGCTCGCTGAGCGTGGGCGGCGCGACTGTCACAGGCGCGGGCAGTGTCGGAGTCAATGTAGCGGGCTGGGCACAAGCAGAAAGGATCAAAACCAAAACTACTAAAGTGACTATTTGTTTCATTCGTCTCTCCTTGATCAAATGTTATCAATTATATGGGTTCATACGAGCCACTCAACAATCGTCGCTTCGCCCTGCCCCACGCCAACGCATAACGTTGCAAGACCGTATTTCACATTGCCGCGGCGTTTCATTTCATACAATAACGTTGTGAGAATGCGCGCGCCTGAACATCCAAGCGGATGTCCCAATGCAATCGCGCCGCCATTGACGTTAACCATTTCGGGATCCAGTCCGAGTTCTTCAATCACTGCCAGCGATTGAACGGCAAAAGCTTCATTCAGTTCCACTAAACTAATATCTTGAATTTGCAATTGGGCGCGTTGCAATGCTTTCTTCGTTGCCGGGATGGGTCCATAGCCCATCACACGCGGCGGCACACCTGCCACTGCTGAGGCAACAATGCGCGCAAGGGGTTTTAGATTTAGCGATTTGGCTTTTTCTACGCTCATCAACAACAACGCGGACGCGCCATCGTTCAAACCGGATGAATTACCTGCCGTTACCGTTCCGCCCTCGCGAAATGCAGGCCTGAGCTTTGCCAGCGATTCGATGGTTGTATCGCGGCGCGGGCGTTCGTCCGTTGTGACAAGAACGGGATTGCCTTTCTTTTGTGGAATGGGAACGGGTAATATTTCTTCTGCAAATTTTCCGGAGTCAATTGCGGCTATCGCGCGCTGATGCGAGCGGAATGCGAACGCGTCTTGCATCTCGCGCGTGAGGTGCGGGCGTTCCATCGCAATGTTCTCGGCGGTCTCGCCCATCGCATCGGTTCCATATTTTTCCTTCATCTTTGGATTCGGATAACGCCAGCCGAGTGTGGTATCCCATGCAGTGAGATTACCAAATGAGAAATCCCGCTTCGGCTTTTGGGACCGAATACGGGGCGCGGCTCATCGATTCAACTCCGCCCGCTATAAAGACCTCGCCTTCACCAACTTTGATTGCACGGGCGGCTTGATTGACCGCACTCAATCCCGAAGCGCATAAACGATTCACGGTCACGGCCGCGACCTCGACCGGCAATCCCGCCAATAACGCGGCCATGCGCGCCACGTTGCGATTATCCTCACCTGCTTGATTGGCGCATCCGAAATAAACTTCCTCGACGAGATTCGGATCAAGGTTGTTGCGTTGGATGATTTCTTTTATAACGAGAGCCGCCAAATCGTCAGGACGAACGGGAGCGAGCGCGCCGCCCAATGACCCAATCGGCGTGCGGATCGCGTCAACAATGACTGCATCTGTAACATTCGACATTGAGCATTCTCCAAATCAGTGTTTTGAAAGGAATTGGTTATACAAAGGCGTGCTGATGTAAGCCATGCCAAAATCATCCTGATACATCAAGGTATACCCCTGAACCTTTTCCGCTAAGGCATCTTTGTAAAAGTGATAAGCGTCGGGAAAGTTGGGGTCAACCGCGTTTTGCAATTGACCGGGCTGGGTATAATCGCGCAAATGCTGTTTACTAAGCAACAACAAATCCGCGTTGATTTTGTTGATATAGCCATAACCCGAAACGCCCCATTGATAATAGACCTTGTCATTCGCAGCATTCGGAACATACATGACTACATCGCGAAATACAATCAGAGGTCGATCCAACTTGACGTGAGACAAATCATTCTGGTTAAGGGCGGCGTAAAAATTCAAACTGGGATTATCCTTCTCGCGATTGAGGGTATCGAGATACTGGGGAATGTCAATGTTAAGGCTGTAGACGAATTGCCAGCCAACAATCAAGATACCGGCAAGGAATAAGAGGAGTCGAGCACCGTATTTCTTCAAATAATTTCCCAAGGGGCCTATGAAACGAGGCGGGGCAAGCATTATGAAATAAGCTGGGACGGCTGAATAAACCGGCATAAGAATGGGTAAAGGAAAATGCTTGGGGCGAATTACCAAGGCAACACATATATATAGAGCAAATGGCACAGCCCAAGCTAAAATCAATAAATTTAAAAGCCGTCGTTCGCCTTTGATCGAGCCGATAATCGCTGCCGCGAAGGCCAACAAGAGAAATGGAAGCGTACTGTATTCTTCCGTGACCACCCGCAACCAATCCAACGCGCTGTTTTGATATGCCACGACGAAACCACTTGCCATGTGCTGGTGAAGTTTAATTTGGATTTGAAGTGCGAGCTTCCTCTCAGATTCCCAAAATAGAAATGGATTAGTCAGCACAAACACAGCAAACATGATCGCCACGAAACTGACTGCGACAATTATTGACCGGCGCGTATCAATGCTTTTCTGCCTCCAACCCAGAAAGATGTAAAGGGGAATGGCTAGGAAAAAGAATAATCCAACTTGTTTTGTTGCAACCGCCAGACCACAAAACAATGCCGCGAGATAAAAATTCTTTCCGAATCTCAGATTGTCTCGGACAAGAAAGAAAAAGGTAAGGACAAGAAAAAGGAATTCCAAACTCTCCGGATGGAACCACATATCATTGAATACAATTTCCGGAATTAAAAGCAGGAGCAGGAATAAAGCAATGGACTTAACATAAAACTTCAAATTTGGTTTGCAGGTAAACCAAAATCATGATAGCGGCAATCATCGGCAATACGCTGACAAACTGTCTCAACACCAGCATATTGAGTTGAAGATTGCCCAGCCCGAAAATCAGTTTCAAAGGCAATAAGATAATGACCGCCGAGTAAAAATAATATGGAAAGCCATAAAAGTAAATCTGATAAGCAAAAAAACGATACAGCGATTGGGAAAAACTCGGCGCGGGCGTCAACATTCGAATGACAGCCGGGTACTGTGCAGGCTCATCCGAATTGAAAACGTAGGTCATATTCAAATCGTGCGCGCCGGTAGCATTGGGAAACCAGAAGGCAAAGAAATACAATGCGCCGATGAAGAGCAAAATCAAAAATATGAGTTTCTTTTTTCCAATCATTTATTTATCTGCATGAAAATTTCAATTCGATTCTACCACTGCGAAAGGATAGGACTTTTGTAAACCATGAAGGATGACGCATGGCACTATCCGCCTTTTGCCGATAAAGACATAATCAAATTGGTAAGATATTTGCTAAATACTCTCCAACTTCTCAACTAAGGAGTCTGAATGCCCGGAGCAAAAGGTTGGATCGAAGTCAACGAGAAATACTGCAAGGGATGTGAAATATGTCTCAGCGTCTGCCCGCCTGAGGTGATGGAATTGGATATGTCGCGTCTAACGCCGACAGGCTACCACCCCGCGCACACGTTCAAGGATGGGTGCACGGGGTGTGCTATTTGTGCACTGGTCTGCCCTGACGCGGCAATTACCGTCTATCGCGAAATTAAAAAGGCTGTGCCTGCAACAGCGTGATTATTGGTAAGGGCACGAAATGTTGTGCCACTACCAGCATTTTGGAGAATCTTATGACACGAGAATTATGGGAAGGCAATCAAGCCATTGCAGAAGCCGCCGTTCGTGCGGGACTTGAGGCTTATTTCGGTTACCCGATCACTCCTCAGACCGAGGTCCTGGAATATCTCTCACGGCGCATGCCTGAACTCGGACGCGCCTTCGTTCAAGCTGAAAGCGAACTCGGCGCGATCAACATGGTTTATGGCGCAGCATGCGCGGGTGTACGTGTGATGTCATCATCATCCAGTCCAGGCGTGAGCTTAATGATGGAAGGCTTATCGTATATCGCTGGGACAGAAATCCCAGCAGTGTTGGTCAATGTGATGCGCGGCGGCCCCGGACTTGGCAACATTGCTCCGGCACAAGGAGATTACAACCAAGCTGTGCATGGCGGCGGACACGGGGATTATCCGCGTATGGTGCTGGCTCCGGCTTCGGTTCAGGAAGCGATTGACTTGACCATGCTTTCATTTGATCTCGCCGAAAAATATCGCATGATCACGATGGTCATTGCCGATGGTTGCATCGGACAAATGATGGAGCCAATTCACTTCCCCGAGATGAAACCCGTTCAGCGGAAAGATTGGGATTGGGCTACGAACGGACGCATGGGCAAACGCGATCGCCGCATACTAACGTCCATTTATCTTGATCCATATCAGGAAGAGAAAACCAATTTGCGGTTATTGGAACGCTGGAAACAAATCCAAGCCAATGAAGTGCGTTATAAGGAATATTTCCTTGATGATGCTAAATTCGTTGTGATTGGTTTTGGAACCGCTGGACGCGTATCGCTTTCCGCGGTGCGTGCCGCGCGTCAGCAGGGAATCAAGGTCGGATTGTTGCGACCGGTTACGGTGAGTCCGTTCCCGCTGGCTGTGATCGATGAACTAGTCAAGCGCGTGAGCGGTATCCTTGTGGTCGAAATGAATTCAGGTCAAATGTTGGAAGATGTCCGACTTGCTGTTCGAGGCCGTGTGCCGGTTGAGTTCTATGGTCGCATGGGCGGCGTTGTTCCGTTTCCCGATGAGGTTCTGAGTGAAATCCACCGCATGATCTCGGATAAAGTTCCAAGCGATCTGAGCCCACGTGATGCATGGTTTGAACGAATGGTTAACCCTCACTCCGCCCCTCTCCCAATGGGAGAGGGCGAAAAGTGAGGGGAAAGAGGTTTATATGGTAGCTACTACAAATAATTTGGTTTACGAACGACCCGAAGGTTTTACGGATACGCCCACCCATTATTGCCCGGGTTGCACGCATGGTGTGGCGCACCGCCTCGTTGCAGAAGTATTGGAAGAAATGGGCGTGCTTGAAAAGACGATCGGCGTTGCGCCGGTGGGATGCGCGGTCTTCGCATACAACTATTTCGATACCGACTTTGTCGAGGCGCCTCACGGACGCGCTCCGGCCATGGCGACCGGTATCAAACGCGTTTTACCAGATCGAATCGTTTTCACCTATCAAGGCGACGGCGACCTCGCTTCGATTGGTATGGGTGAGATCGTTCATGCCGCGGCGCGCGGAGAAAACATCACAGTGATCTTCATTAACAACGCAAACTACGGAATGACGGGTGGACAAATGGCTCCTACCACTTTGCCCGGAATGAAAACCACATCATCGCCCAATGGCCGGGATGTGGAAACACAAGGTTATCCCATCCGCACTTCTGAATTGCTGGCAACCTTGGATGGCGCAGGCTATGTGGTGCGGCGTAGCTTGCATGATCCAAAAAATATTCGTCTCGCCAAGAAAGCCATTCGCCTCGCGTTCGAAACACAGGTGCGCGGACTCGGATTCTCGATGGTCGAACTGCTTTCAACGTGCCCGACCAATTGGAACATGACAGCGGCTGAATTGCTTAAGTTCGTGGAAGACAAAATGGTGGCGTATTTCCCGCTGGGCGATTATAAGGTGAGTTCGGGTGTAGCACAGATAAAAGTTTAGCGGAATTCGGGAATCGAAAATCGGGAGTTGTTAAGCACGCGAGCTAACTCCCAAGTAACGAATAACGATTCCCGACTCCCGAAGGAGCAAAGTGACTTATGCAAAAAGAAATTATCATCGCTGGTTTTGGCGGACAGGGCGTGCTCTTCGGCGGACAAGTTCTGACGTATGCCGCCATGGACGCTGGTAAAGAAGTGACGTGGATTCCATCTTACGGTCCGGAAATGCGCGGAGGAACCGCCAACTGCACCATCGTCATCGCGGATGACGAGATCGGTTCGCCATTAGTAAAGAATCCGCCGCTGGGAATCGCACTCAATCTGCCATCCTTCGATAAGTACGAAGAGGAGCTTCAAACAGGCGGGACATTGGTGGTGAACAAATCCATGGTAGATCGCGGACCAAAGCGCGATGACATCCATATCATCTTTGTGCCGTGCAACGAGATCGCGGAAGAGATCGGTGACCGCAAATTATTGAACATGGTCGCGGTCGGCGCGTTGCTGACGGCTTTGCCTGAATTGAGCATCAAAGACGTCGAGAAGGCGCTCGAAGCTCATATGCCTGAACGGCATAAGAATCTATTGCCGAAAAATTTTGAAGCATTGAAGCGCGGATACAAAGCGGCACAAAAAGTTCCGGCGTAAATAAGAACCATTTTGAGTACTCCAAAGCCCGTCTCAGTGAGAGGCGGGCTTTCGTGTTGATTTTGCCAGGGAGTTGATGTATAGTTATTGCAGGTTTGTATCCTTGCAGTCTAATCACCTAAATTAATGTAGGAATTAGACTGCAAGCCCAAAAGGAATTAGGCTGACAGCCTAATCGCGAGTTGGGCGCTTGGTCAAAGCTCACATTGAAGTCGAGTAGGTTCTGATGCATTATGCGCAATAAGCTGCCCGTTGCCGTACATTTATTCTTTCTACAAGCTAATCGAATATTATTATTGCGTCGCTTTAACACAGGCTACGAAGACGGCAATTACAGCGTTGTTGCCGGTCATGTAGATGCAGGCGAAACAGTATCACAGGCTGCCATTCGTGAGGCGAATGAAGAAGTTGGAGTAATATTGCGCCCAACGGACATTAAATTTATCCATGTTATGAATCGCAAATCGGAAGATGAACGTATTGATTTTTTCGTGGAAGTCAGGCATTGGATTGGCGAAATTACAAACAATGAACCGCAAAAATGTGACGATTTATCTTGGGTGGCTATTGACGCTTTGCCCCCAAACATAATTCCGTATGTGGAACACGCAATAGAACATTATCAGCGAAACGTTTATTACAGTGAGTTTGGTTGGCCGTAAAAATGTTTCCTTGGAAACCCTTTCATACATTGGCAGGGTTATCGTTTTTTCAGGCGGCGAGTTTTGCATTCATCCAGCGCCTAACATCGCGTGCAGCGGACGGGGCTCTCGCCCTTTCAACGCGGGCGGCTTGCCAGCGAGCGCGCATCTCGATCAAGTAGCCTTGCCCATCCGCCCCGCCGCTAACGCATTCCGTTAGGCTTTTCCCGATTTTCATTTCCTCCCGCCTCAATCAGAGGCGGAACTTTTTCATAATGCTATAATCTGTCATTATGAAATACGAAACTCTTAACAACATTCAAGTTCCCAAAATCGGCTTTGGCTCAGCGCGGCTCGGCGGCAGGCTTTTCGCTGACCGCACATGAGATGTCCAGTCGGACCAATAAGAGCAATGGGGTCATTCTGCACATAACTATATCTATTCGAACTCTGCGGGTTGGACTGACCGGGAACAATTGCACCCCGCGAAATGAATCTACCCAGCGCGGCATCATATATGCGGGCGTGATAGTCCATCAAGCCCAAGGTCGCATCGCCTGACCTTTAATTTATTTTCGCTCTATGGACTTAATAAAAAAGCAAATAAGTCCTGAAGAAGATACCCTGCTAGTCATGCAAAGCGATTGAGCGAAACATTCGTGCGGTCATCCAAGATAAAATGGGTATCGCAGATCCTGATGATAGAATAGTGGCAGATCTTGAAATGGAAACCCTATAAGCATGGACCGAAATAGTCTGTCACAACCTGAAGAAAAAGATCAGCTGTATCGGGGAATCTTCGAAGCTGTAGGTGATGGATTGATCGTGCAGGATTCAGAAACCCAGCGCGTCGTCGAGGCGAACTCCGCTGCCGCTGAGATGCACGGATACAGCCGCGAGGAATATATCGGCTTGCATCAAACGGAATACATTCATCCCGACAGTCAGCCTCTTTTCGCCAAGTCCGTCCAGGCGATTCAGTCGGGCGGCGTGTTCGAATTGCCCGCCATTCACCTACACCGCGATGGCTCACCATTCCATGTCGAGGTGCGTAGGACAGCATTTACTTATCAAGGCCGTCCGTGTCTGTTGAGCGTTGTCCGCGATGTCAGTGAGAGAGTCCAAGCAGAACAGCTTCTTCTCCAGCAAGAGGAAGTCCGCCAACGTGAACAGTCCACCTTGCTGGATATCTCCCACACATTAGCTTCCACCTTGGAACTCAAGCCGGATTTGATCCTTGATCAATTGCAAGTCATTATTAAATACAGCCATGCCGCGCTTTTTGTGTTGGAAAACTCGGCGCTGATGACCATTGCCATGCGAGGAGTGCAACAACGGGAAGGTGCTGCACCCTTCCGCATCCGCTTGAATGGGCCGGAGATTCTTGCGCGGCTGTTCAACGAACATCGTCCCATCCGAATCGCGGACGTGTCAAGTGCAGATAAGGAAGCACAGTTCCTTCGTTCGTTGCTGGGTGATGAGGCGGCTTTATTATTGGAAGGAGTACATGCGTGGATGTGGGTGCCTTTGGCGATCAAAGGCCGCATCATCGGCGGCATGGGCGTGGCGCACACCGACCGGAATTACTTCACGAGTTCATCATGCCGACCTGGCTTTGACGGTGGCCAACCAGGCCGCCATCACCATGGTCAATGCTGAATTGTTTCAACAGGCCCAAGCATTGGCCGCCTTGCAAGAACGCCAACGTCTCGCACAGAACCTGCACGATGCCGTCAACCAGTCACTCTTTTCCGCGGGTCTGATTGCCGAGGTCCTGCCGCGTTTGTGGGATCGGGATCAGGCTCAAGCGCGACAATCGCTGGAGGACTTGCGCCGCTTGACACGGGGCGCAATGGCTGAAATGCGCGCCTTGCTGGCCGAGCTTCGACCCTCGACCCTGACCGATGCCGAGTTGGGCGATCTTGTGCGCTTGCTAGGAAATGCGTTCACAGGCCGCACAAATATCCCGGCTAAGTTAACGGTGACAGGAGAAGGCGTTTTACCAGCCGAGGTGCAAGTGGCAATCTATCGCATATGCCAGGAAGCGCTGAATAATGTTGCCAAACATGCCAAAGCCAGCTTAGTGGAAATAAATCTAAAACACGATGGATCCGCCATTGATTTGAGTATTCACGATAATGGCCAAGGTTTTGATCCTGAACAAATCACCTCCGGTCACTACGGCTTGAGCATGATGCGCGAACGCGCCGAAGAGGTGGGCGCACAGTTATCCGTCACAAGCCAGCCCGGCCAGGGTACCAAACTAACCATCCGCTGGAAACCAACCAAACAAAAGGAGGTCTCATGACAATGTCCCCATCCAAATCTATTCGCGTTATGTTGGTTGACGATCACACGATGGTACGTAAAGGCTTGGCAACCTTCTTAAAAGCTTTCGATGATTTGGAGCTGGCGGGCGAAGCCGAGAACGGTGAGACCGCCATCCAGCTCTGTGCCAAGCTTCAGCCCGATGTTATCCTAATGGATATGGTTATGCCCGGCATGAACGGGGCAACCGCTACGCGTACGATACGCCAACAATTTCCAAACATCCAAGTAATCGCACTAACAAGTTTCAAAGAAGAAGAGCTGGTGAAAAGCGCGCTGGAAGCGGGGCCATTGGTTACTTGCTCAAGGATGTTTCAGCCGATGAACTGGTCAGGGCCATTCGCGCAGCCCATGCCGGCCGTGCCACCCTATCGCCAGAGGCCGCTCAAGCGTTGGTCCATGCCACCAGCCAGCCACCCGCGCCAGGATATGATCTTACCGAACGCGAGCGGGCGGTTCTGGCTCTGATGGTGGAAGGTCTGAACAATACGCAAATTGCTGGAAGATTGGTTGTCAGCCCATCCACCATTAAATCCCACGTCAGCAACATTCTCTCCAAGCTAGGCGTTACGAGCCGAACGGAAGCTGTCACTCTGGCTTTGCGCAACCGGCTAGTTACCTGAGAGCCTATTCCATGCCTCCCCCAAGTGACGGAGAGCAATACTCCCCAGCCGATGGATGCGGCTGGGAGTTTTTTGTCTTAATATCATATGTTGGATAATTGGTAGTGGTTACAAAGTAAGTGATGCAAGTTGTTTTCTGGCGAGATTGTGATCAATGATAAACCATGTAGTGACCATGTGATGAAAGGCGTCGCGCTTCGAAAACGAAAGGGTTTTACGGACATAGCGCGCCTGATGTTGGCGCAAAGTACAATACCAACGCTCCATGTGTGAAACCTGTCCGCTCTCTTTCCCAACCGCTTGATGCGTGCTCTGCGGAAGAACTTTTTGGTAGGCTTCCCAGAAATCACTGTAGGAAATACAACTGCGGTAGGCCAGTGGAACTTCGTTCCACAAACGGCGACAGGTTGTTTCACTGCGGTCGCCAATGACAAAGGCGATGATTTGTCGGGTGCGACAACACATGACCGTCCACAGCCAACGTTTATTGCTCTTTTTGAGAACAAAACTCCAGGCTTCATCATATTCCAAGACATCGTCCGGTTCGGCTGGCAACAAAGTGTCTTTGAGTTCCGGCAGATCTTTTACATGTTCGACAATCCATCTGGAAACGCTTTGGCGAGCAACATCAAAAATCCGCTCCAAACCTCGCAAACTTACACGCTCTTGGTAGAGGCTGAGGATGATCGGTTTTTGCGTTTTTTTGCCTCTCGCTTTAACTCCAGAACACGCCGCGCTCCGCACTCTTTACAGTGATATTGCTGTTGCTTGAGACGGTTGGTGCCGTTTTTGACAATATTGGTGCTTCCGCACACTCGACAGTGGTAGGCTTTTTGGATCATACTGCCTATCTTATCATCACTTACTTTTCATCCACTACCGGATAATTTACTTTAAGCTAACGAAAACATCCAAACCGCAGTGATCCAATATTTTGTAAACTTGCAAAAGATTATTTCCTGATTTTTTTATTTGATTCAAGAATGACAGTTTATTAAGATTTACAAAAGGAGTAGGCCAATGAACGATCATGATTTATCGAAGTTCACCTGTCTCAAATGCGGTGGCCATGAATTAATCGTTACTCACATTTGGAACATTCAGGCTGGGACTGACAGCGAACGCTGGCGCGAATGGGGCCCCCTCAAGGATAGTCATCACTGGCAATATGAATTCAAAGAAAAGATCGAAGAAGAATGCCGACGATGAAGTTCAGAGAGGTGACTTCGGTGAGTTCGAGGAAGATGACTCCGATTCTGAACCGGAAGAATATGAAATCAATGAAACCGAAACCAGCCGGGAAAGCGATGAATTTTTTATAAATTGTGGCAATTGTGATCGCGAGATTGAATTCGGCTGGTCAGAGCCGGATCGTCGTGGTCTCATTTTGCCGGTTGAGTTTTCGGATTTCAATCCTCTTGAAAGCTGGCCGGACCCCAAATATGTTGATGCATGGCAGCTGAGAGGCTGGCTCCGAACGGGAAATATCTAGGATTGAGCATCTCCCCCAAGTGGCGGAGAGCAAAACTCCCCAGCCGCAGGATGCGGCCGGGGAGTTTCTACTGTAGGATGAGAGTATGACCCGTGTATTTCTAGCCGATGCGCTGACCGAGGAACGTTCCGCGTTGCGGCTAATGTTGTTAGATTTGAGCATGGAAATTGCTGGTGAAGCCGCAGACTGGTCAATCACATTAGCTCAGGCACCCATCAGCCGCACAGATATGTTATTGGTGGATTGGGATTTACTTCCCAGCGCACCTGTCGCAGCTCTGGATGAACTACGAAAAGCCTGCCCGGCCGCGCTGGTCATTGTCCTCATCAGCCATCTGGACGCCCGTCAGCAAGCCGCTCTCTCCGCTGGCGCCGACGCGTTTATCAGTAAAGGTGAAACGCCTGAGCGTGTGGCCGAACGCTTGCGAACCGTCGCCGCGAGCGTTCCTATTAAGTGATGCCAACTGGCCGATCAGAAGGACATGAAAAACCGGCGCATTAGGCTGTCTCGAGCGTCGGCATAAATTGGGACAGCCTTTCAGAAAGATCAGGAGATTCACAGCATGAACAGAACTATCTTCGAGGGCAAGTGGAAACAAATCCGTGGAAAATCCAAGGAATGGTGGAGCCTGATTAACGATCTCGACCTGAGCCGGGTGGATAAAGCAGCGGTCAAGCTCAATAAATATGTTGTTCTCCTGCAGGTGAAATATGGTTACACCAAGCAACATGCCAAAGAGGAGATCGATAAACGTTTAAAGGAAATTGAGGCCAAAGAACTCGATGTTCAGGCTTCATAATTGCAAGGGGTACGAATGGACAATTCGATTTACGAACAAGAGTCGGACACAGAACATGCCCGAGGCTCTTTCACCGGCCTGCGGATAGTTGATCGCCTTGTGAAATGGTTGGCTAGTCTCTTCCATTTGACAGGTGATGAACAAAAAGATGCTGGCATCTATCTTGGTCATAAGCATAACGATTAAATATCTGTCTTGAAAAAGGTAACCAAAGTTCCTGAGGCTGCTAAGTGTATGGGTTTCGAAATCTGCACACTCGACCGATAACTTAAATCAAAAAGAGAAAGGAGACTCTCATGAAATTCAACAAGAACATAGGCTTCCTGTTGTTAGCCGCATGGCTAATTCTCACGGGCCTGGCTACATTCATTCCACTGCTTGCTAGCTTGGGTATGATCTTGGCGATCCTTGCCATAGCCGCCGGCGTCTTGATAGCATTGAACCGCTAGATCAAATACCACCTGGCCGAATCTAGCTGGGTGGTCCGCTCTCATTCGAGAAAACATTATCAGAACCACATTGAAAGTATTATAGGATATTGGACGAGGAGTACATATGTTCCCGGCGCAAAGAGCACGAACCGAACCCGACGAATTATTAATGTGCAAAGATTCAAGCAAATCACTGGTGGAAGAGCAGTTGCTCGGGAGCAACTCTCCGCTAATGACAGCCTCGGCGGATCAGGATGAAAAACACATTATGGAACCACATATTACCCGATTGTAGGATGTGGATATGACAAAGGCAAATTCAACCAGACTTTTATTGATAGCTTTTTTGCTTATTGCTGTTCTTTCAGCCTGCAGCCTTCCGGGCGGACCTGGTTTGCAAACCAAGACAATCGACCAAAATCCAGCCGGTTCCGTCGCCGCGATGACCTTGCAAGAAACCCAAACGGTTACTATCTTCCCAACATATACTACGCCGACGGTGATTGCCTCGCCAATGTCCACACCTGCCCCACCTAACACTCCGACTTGGTCAGCCTATAATTACACCTGCGAATTTACTGTTGACGGCGGCACCATGACGATGAACCTTGCCTGGAATGATCACTCCAATAACGAGGACGGCTACAAGGTCTATCGAGATCAACAGGTAATCGCGACTCTGGCACCAAATTCCACATCGTATGTTGATGTCGCTTTTGTCGCCAAGGGAAAGACACTGAGTTATTCAGTCGAAGCTTTCAAAAAGGACTGGCAAGCGAGCACCAGCACGATCACCTATGGTTGCCAGTAACGGGTGCCCGATTGAGGAAACAGGAGGCACATTGAGCAACCTATTACGATTATCGTAGAGATTTCTAATTGATTGCTGGAAATATCTAACCTGTAATTCTGTGATTAACCAAAAAGGAGAAAAGAATGGGACGCAAAGGTGTAAGCAAGCGCAAGCCGAAAAAGTCAAGGCCGTTTTCCAGTGCCGATATCAGTGGTTCTTCCAACACTCGCTCTGGCGAACAACCAGCAGTGCAGTCTCTTGTGAAAAACAATAGGAGCTCTTTCAACCGAGGCGGCATGAATCCCTCGGCTGGATCAAATAATAAAGGCAGAAAAGGACAGTAAGTATCCGGACGATGGAATAATGTTTATCGTAGTTAAGTATTGCCGAGGAGAAAAGACAATGAAACTAAATTTGTTTTTTATCGTTATGGATTTTCTTACCTTACTGGCCTATCCGATCCTATTTATGCATGGCAAACTACGCCAGTTTTCAAGATCAAAAGAAAATATTACGCTGGCGAAGAAATTACTAATTACTGGTTCGGTCGCAGCAGGCGGATGACCAACCAGAAAACTTCGAACATGCGAAAGACAAAGATCCTTCGTATGACCACATCATAAAAAGAAATGGAGATAGAATGGGAATACTTTCCTGGATTGTCGTTGGTTTGATCGCAGGCTGGCTGGCAGGGTTGATCGTAAAAGGGGGCGGGTTCGGGCGCGTCGGTGACATCATCGTCGGCGTGATTGGCGGATTGCTGGGTGGCTGGCTTGCCTCCTCTTTCTTCCATATGGGCAACGCGATGACAGGCATCAACTTTGAATCCATCGCGGTTGCGTTCGTCGGAGCAGTGATATTAGTTATCATATTGCGCTTGGTAAGTGGAAGAAGGGTTTAAGTAGCTTTCTGAAGGAGTATGTATGAAGGAGAACCCGTTAAAGATCCTGCTTGTTTATCCGGAATTCCCGGATACCTTTTGGAGTTTCAAACACGCGCTTAAGTTTGTCCGGAAAAAGGCTGGCGCACCACCGCTGGGTCTGTTAACTGTTGCAGCGATGTTGCCTTCCAAGTGGGAGAAACGACTGGTCGATCTCAACGTGACCCATCTCACCGATGAAGACTTGGCATGGGCTGATTATGTTTTTGTCAGCGCAATGATCATCCAGCGCGAATCAGCGCGCGCCGTCATCCACCGCTGTAAATTAGCCGGCATGAAAGTGGTGGCAGGCGGGCCGCTCTTCACCATGGAACATGAACAGTTCCCGGAAGTGGACTATTTTGTGTTGAACGAGGCTGAGGAGACTCTTGCACCGTTCTTGCAAGACCTGGAACAGGGTCAAGCCAGACGCGTTTACTCATCGACGGAATTCCCCGATATCCATCAAACTCCTGTCCCGCTTTGGAAGCTGGCAAATCTCAAGCATTACGATACAGTCAGCATCCAGTTCTCGCGCGGCTGTCCATTCAATTGCGACTTTTGCAATGTGACCGCGTTGTTGGGCCATCGCCCGCGCACCAAGACCGCGGCACAGATCATCGCCGAGTTGGACAACCTCTACGCGCTGGGCTGGCGCAAAAACATCTTCTTTGTGGATGATAACTTTATCGGAAACAAGAAGCAGATCAAGTCTGAGGTGTTGCCAGCCTTAATAGAATGGCGTAAGGGTAAAACCGGTATGCCGTTCAACACAGAAGCTTCCATCAATCTGGCCGATGATCCAGAACTGATGCGTCTCATGACGCAAGCCGGGTTCGACACGGTCTTTGTCGGGATCGAAACGCCCAATGAAGACAGCCTGATCGAATGCAGTAAGAATCAAAACAAAGGCCGCGATCTGGTGGAAAGCGTCAAGCAACTCCAGCGTGCAGGCCTCCAGGTACAAGGAGGGTTCATCGTTGGGTTCGACAATGATTCCCCTTCGATCTTTCAGCAGCAGATTGATTTTATTCAGAAGAGCGGCATTGTGACAGCCATGGTTGGATTGTTGCAAGCCCCTTTGGGGACGCGTCTGTATGAGCGCATGCAAAAAGAAGGCCGCCTGGTTAATGAATTTTCGGGCGATAACGTAGATGGCTCAACCAACATCATCCCCATGATGGGTTTGGAGCCTTTGAGGGAAGGCTACCGTAAAATCCTTGAACAAATCTATGCGCCCAAGTTTTATTACGAGCGCGTTTTGACATTCCTGCGCGAGTACCAACCGCCCAAAATCAGAGTTCAATTGGAGCCACAATATATCCTGGCCCTGGGACGGTCCATTTACCAGCTGGGTATACGCGGCGTCGAGCGCGTCCAATACTGGCGGCTCTTTTTCTGGACCCTGTTTCGGCGTCCGCGCTTGTTCCCACTGGCGATCACATTCGCAATCTACGGCTTTCATTTCCGCCAGGTTGCCACTCTGCATGTCAACTGACCCAAACGAATCAGGAGCTAGCATATGTTGCCTGGAGAACGATTGATCAGCAAGAAAGTATTGATGGTTGACGATGAACTTAGTGTGCAGACGGCAAGCGGCCGTGCCTCGCGCGCGTTGATTCAGGAACTGCGCGACCACGATGTCGTAGTCATCGAAGCGACGTCAGACGCCGACGGCCAAGCTGTGGTGCTATCCGATCCCTCTCTGGAAAGCATACTACTGGACTGGACTCTAGGCGATGATGACTTAGCTCACGACAAAGCCCGTGCATTGCTATCATTTATCCGTAGGCGCAATACACATATCCCGATCTTCCTTATTGCCAAGCGCGACGATGCATCTACACTTACCAGCGAAGTGATGCGAGAAGCCGACGAATTGATCTGGATGCTGGAGGATACTACATTTTTCATCACGGGGCGCGTCCTTGCTGCTATACACCGTTACCGCGAGGGTATCGTGCCCCCATTGACCAAAGCTCTGATCGGCTTTGCTCAGACATATGAGTATTCGTGGCACACGCCTGGCCACACAGGCGGCACGGCCTTCTTGAAGTCACCAGTGGGACGTGTCTTTTACGATTATTTTGGCGAGAATTTGCTGCGCTCCGATCTTTCAATCAGTGTAGGTGAGTTGGGATCGTTGTTGGATCACAGCGGGCCGATTGGAGAGAGCGAGAAATATGTGGCTCGCGTCTTCGGCGCGCAGCGATCATATACGGTGACCAATGGGACTTCCACTTCCAACCGCGTGATCATGATGTCGTCCGTCACCCGCGGTGATTATGTCTTGTGTGATCGCAATGCCCACAAATCGATTGAGCAAGCCTTGACGTTGACGGGCGCCATTCCAACGTATCTGCTGCCAACGCGCAATCACCTCGGCATCATTGGTCCAATCCATCCTGAGCGCTTGACGCCGAAAGCTATTAAGGCTTCCCTCGCTGCAAATCCACTGGCCAAGGACAAAGCGCAGCAAGCCATTCACGCGATCATCACCAATTCCACCTATGACGGTTTAATCTACCTTGTGCCGCGCGTCGTGGATTTGCTCGACATGAGTGTCGACCGCATCCACTTCGACGAGGCGTGGTACGGTTATGCGCGCTTTAACCCGATCTACAAGGACCGTTTCGGCATGTATGGCGATCCAAAGGACTACCCCAAGGACAAGCCAACGATCTTTGCGACGACATCCACGCACAAGTTGCTGGCGGCGTTGTCGCAGGCCTCACTCATCAACGTGCGCGACGGACGTAAGCCGGTGGAGCATGCGCGCTTCAACGAAGCATTCATGATGCACGCCAGCACCTCGCCGCAGTATGCCATCATTACCTCCAACGAAATTTCAGCGGCGATGATGGATGGCGTCGGCGGCCTCACACTGACCACTGAATCGATCACAGAAGCCGTGACGTTCCGCAAAGCGGTGTGCCGCGCACATCGTGATGCCAAGGCGAAGGGCGATTGGATGTTCAGAACCTGGAATGCCGATGAGGTTACTAATCCGATGACCGGCAAGAAGCTCGCCTTTGCCGATGCACCTGATGAGCTGCTGATCACCAATCCCGATTGTTGGGTGCTACATCCTGGCGATGCGTGGCACGGTTTTAAGGATCTGGAAGATGGCTACTGCATGCTCGATCCGATCAAAGTTTCGGTGGTAACGCCCGGCTTAACGAACGATGGCTCATTCGAGAAGATGGGCATTCCCGCAATGCTGGTTACAGCCTATCTCGATCAGCGCGGCATTCAGGTCGAGAAGACGACCGACTTCACGATCTTGTTCCTTTTCTCGCTCGGCGTGACCAAAGGCAAATATGGCACGCTGATCAATGCGTTGCTGCACTTTAAAGAAGACTATGACACCAACGCGCCCCTGAGCGAAGTGTTAATCACCACCGCTACAGACGCGCCCGAGCGCTATGCCGGCATGGGCTTGCGCGATCTGGCCAATGAAATGTTCGCGCAGATGCAAAAAACGAATCAATTGGAAGTGCAAGGTGCAGCATTCTCAACACTGCCCGTCCCGGTGCTGACCCCTGCCGATACCTATTCGAAACTGGTGCATAATGAAGTCGAGCACCTTGCAATTGACAAAATGGCCAATCGGATTGTGGCGACAGGCGTTGTTCCTTATCCACCCGGCATTCCGATGTTGATGCCTGGCGAGAATGTCGGCGGCAACGACAGTCCCTATCTCGGGTATCTGCGCGCGCTGCAAGCGTGGGATCTCCGCTTCCCCGGCTTCGGGCATGAAACGCACGGCGTGGAAAACAAAGATGGAACCTACTACGTGTATTGCTTGAAGTGAGATTCACCCGCCTCATCCCTCTCCTGTTGTGAGAGAGGGATGAGGTGAGGGACTTAACAAGAAAGAAGGATGCCATGAAAAATGGTAAGACCAAGACACTGGGCGTTTTTGCCCTCGCAATGATCAATGTCGCCGCCGTGCTCAGCCTGCGAAACTTTCCGTCGATGGCCGAGTACGGCTGGTCGTCCATAGGCTGGTACCTCATCGGCACGATCACCTTCCTAATCCCGTTGACGATGGCAGCCGCAGAACTTGCCACCGGCTGGCCCAAAGGCGGCGGTGTCTACGCCTGGGTGCAAGAGGCCCTCGGCGAGAAATCGGGCTTTATCGCCATATTCTGTGACTGGTCAAACAACTTGGTGTGGTTCCCCACGGTTTTGGGATTCATCGCCTCGACATTCGCCTTTGCACTGAATCCCTCGCTGGCGAACAACGGCCTGTATGTGTTTGTGGTGATGATGATCGTGTTCTGGGGCACCACGCTCATCGCTCTAATGGGCGAGAAAGCGTCCAGCCGCTTCCAATCTTTTGGCGTGATCGCTGGTTCGATTGTCCCGGGGATTTTGATCATCGCAATGGGCGTCTGGTATATGCTTTCTGGCAAGCCGATCCAATTGCCGCCTTTCACGCTGGCCGCCATTGTGCCGAGCCTTAATCTCAACACACTGCCCTTCATCGCGTCGATAGTGCTGATGTTCGCGGGCATGGAGATGGCGGGCTTCCACGCTCTGGAAACACACAATCCACAGAAAGATTACCCGAAGGCCATGCTGTTGTCAGCCCTGATCATCTTCGTTCTATCGGTAATCGGTACGTTGGCGATTGCCATTGTTGTACCGCTGAAAAATCTCAACTTGGCGGCCGGGCTAATGCAAGCCTTCCAAGATTTTCTGACAGCTTTAAACCTCAGTTGGCTGCTGGCTCCCTTAGCCATTCTGGTGACGCTGGGCGGTATTGCCTTGTTGGCGTCGTGGTTGATCGGTCCCGCGTTGGGGCTGGGGGTTGTGGCCCGTGAAGGCAACATGCCGCGCATGTTCGCGCGCCATAATGGGAAAGGCTCGCCGACGAGCGTGTTGATTTTGCAAGCCGTCATCGGCACAATCATCTCCCTGTTGTATGTCTTCCTCCCCAGTGTTAGTAGCGCTTACTGGATCCTGTCGGCGCTGACCGTTCTCCTACTGTGCATCATGTACATGTTTATTTTTGCGGCAGTGATCAAACTGCGCTACTCGCAGCCCGATGTGCCACGTTCCTACAAAATTCCGGGCGGAATAGTTGGCGTCTGGATCGTGGGTGGGGTGGGTTTTGTGGCAACGGCCCTCAGCTTCTTGGTCAGTCTCTTCCCTCCCACTGGAGTGAACTTCTCGCTGCAAGCCTACTTGCCCTTGATGCTGATCGGCACCGCGGTATTGGCGCTGCCGCCATTGGTCTTCTTGAAACTGAAGAAGCCCAGTTGGAAACCAGCAGCACCTTAGAGCTAACAGCCGCTTGGCAAAAAGAGAGTATGGCTATCGCTCAACAAACCAAGATCCCCATTCATCCCAATCCTCCTCTGCTGGTCCACATCTCCGGCACACACCGCGAGATGGGGCGGCAGATTGGCGAAGCCTGCCGCAAGCAGGTCAAGCACAGTATTAAGAGTGGAAGAAAGCTACTTTCCGAGGCCTATAACCACCTCGAATTAACTTGGGAGGGAGCTCGCATCCACGCCCGCAAATACATGCTCTTTGCCCAAGAGTGCTACCCCCAGTACGTGGAGGAACTAGCCGGCATTGCTGAAGGGGCTAATGTTTCTGTGGACGATGTGTCTTTGGTCAACGTAATGGAGGCGCTGACGGACGATGCCCTGCAACTGACACGGTGTACAAGCTTCGCGATCAGCAACGACTGCACCGCGAATGGGCATGTCCTATTGGCGCATAATGAGGACTGGGTGCCAGAGGATGAGAACGACGTGTTCATCATCCACGCCACACCCAAGAACGAATGTCCCTTCCTCGCCATGACCTACGGCTGCTGGTTGCCGAACATTGGGTTCAACGCCTACGGCATTGCCCAGTTGTGCAATTCGGTGTTTCCCAACAATTCCCGCATTGGCATCCCGCGGGTCGTAGTTTCGCGCGCCGTGCTGGCAAGTAAGACACCAGACAAAGCCATCCAATCGGCGCTTCAGGTCCAGCGCGCAACTGGCTATAACCATCTACTGGCCCATGAGAGTGGCGAACTATATTCAGTGGAGGTTTCCGCCCGTCATTTTGCCATCCTTAATGGAGATGACGGGTATATCGTGCACACCAACCATTATCTATCACCGGTCATGCAAGAGTTTGAACGCGAGCCAGTAGGTATGATCGCATCCTATGTGCGATACTTCCGTGCTAGGCGGTTGGTTAAACACGAGCACCAGCACACCATCACGACATTGCAGGCCATCCAGCGCGACCATGTTAATTTCTCTAGAGCGATCTGCAATCACTCTATAGATGCCAACGACCCGCTGGATCGTGGGAAGACCATCAACGCCATAGTGATAGACTTGACGGCCCGCGAGATGCACATCGCCTGGGGTAACCCGTGTGAGAACCCTTACCACACATATCATCTGAATGCTTAGATAGGGATCAGGCAGAGATAAAACCGCATAATTTAATGGATACAGAACTTTAAGCCGATTTTACATGAAATAAGAACAAAGAGAGGTGTGTAAAAAATATGAATAGAAGCGCAATTTCCCTGGGACGCATTCTCGGGATCCCGATCGGATTAGATTATTCGTGGTTTTTGATTTTTGCATTGCTTACCTGGTCGTTAGCCACGAGTTACTATCCAGCTGAATTCACAAACTGGCCCGTGGCCCAATATTGGATCGTGGGTGCCGCAACAGTTATCTTAATGTTTATCAGTGTGCTACTGCACGAGTTGGGACATTCGATTGTAGCCTTACGCTACAAGATTCCAGTACGCAGTATCACACTCTTCATATTTGGCGGCATTGCCCAAATTGGGGCTGAACCACCCAGTGCCATGGCAGAATTCTGGATTGCCATTGCCGGCCCTATTACGAGTTTTGCTTTGGCTATTCTCTTTGGCCTGCTACAGCCCCTTGTCGGCGCACTTCGGCCCATTGCTTGCTATTGCCAAGTACCTGGCTTATATCAACGGTGCCTTGGCTCTCTTTAATTTGATCCCGGGTTTCCCATTGGACGGCGGTCGAGTGTTTCGAGCCATTATCTGGGGAACCACACATAGTTTGCGCCGGGCTACCCTGATCGCCGCAAACCTGGGTCGGTTTATTGCATATCTATTCATCATCCTGGGCGTGTGGCAGATGTTCAGCGGCAATTTCGGAAATGGCTTATGGATTGCCTTTATCGGTTGGTTCCTGGAAACTGCCGCATCCTCACAAATTCACCAGCAAACGATCCATGACCTCTTAGAGGGCCACCGTGTAGCGGACACAATGCGTCGCGACTACACCGCGATTTTGCCTAATACTACGCTGGACGAACTGATCAATAAACATATCTTGGGGAACGGCCAGCGCAGTTTAGTGGTCAAACAGGATGACCGAGTTGCTGGCTTACTGACGCTGCATAATGTCAAAGCCATCCCATCTTCTGATTGGTTAACCACAACAGCCGCCCAAGTGATGATACCGGTTGCGAAAATGAAGTGGATAAAGCCTGAGGCAGAGTTGATGGACGCCTTGGGAGAAATGGACCGGGACGGCGTCAATCAGTTGCCGGTGATGACAGGTGATCAGATTCTGGGCATCCTAGGCCGAGATGATTTGATCAGCTTTTTGCGTACCTTGAGCGAGTTCAGCCGCCACTAAAACCATCCATTGAAGCGACCCTGAGGTTTGAAAGCGATCATCAGACGAGACACGCAGGTAGCATCCCAAAAAATCGAAAGCACAAGGAGATGAGATAATGGTAACCAAGACAGGTAAGACGGAACACAGACAATTATCGAGAGGGCAGCGCAAGCATGTGCGCAGGATGAAACAGGAAGCTCGCAGAACCAGTATCCCTGACAATCCCATAAAGAAGAGGGCGCGCACGCCGGTGGTAGTCAAGGAGTAAGTTCAACGTTATTGTGTTCGTTGAATGGTCTCTTCATTTCATGGGCACAACACGATTGATCTAAATAACAGGTTGCCAAAATCTTGCGCGGTGGGCAACCTGTTTTAGGTTTCTAGGTAGCCAGAGACATCATGACCGATTTGTCGGACTGGCGGAAGATAATTCTCGCAAAGGCGATTTGGCCGTGAAAAGGATATCCTATGAATATAAATGAAAAACATCATCGTGCCATTTTACAGAGCATTGCTCATCGGGCGATGCTCGAGCGAGACTTACTGCCTGACTTTTCTGCCGGGGCACTCGCTCAACTTGACACAATTCAGACGCCAGCCAGCATGGACAGTGACCTGATTCGTGATCGGAGGGATCTGCTATGGGCTTCGATAGATAATGATGACTCGCTTGATCTTGATCAGTTGACGGTTGCCGAGGCCATGCCGGCTGGCAAAATCAAGATTATGGTTGCCGTGGCTGATGTGGACTCGCTGGTCAAAGAAGGATCCGCGATTGACGATCATGCTCACCACAATACCACCTCGGTGTATACCGCCGCCCGGACATTCCCGATGCTTCCTGAAAAACTTTCCACAGACCTAACCTCGCTGAATCTCAATGAGGAACGCTTGGCTTATGTGGTTGAAATGGAAATTGATGCAGACGGATCTATCCTAGATTCTGAGATTTACCGGGCGCGTGTCCGCAATCATGCCAAACTAGCCTACAACAGTATTGCCGCATGGTTGGATGGGAATGGAACTATGCCGGAGGCTGTCTCTGCTGTCCCTGGGCTAGATGAAAACCTGCACATGCAGGATCAAGCCGCCCAAAGTATGAAGAAGCTTCGCCATGTTCACGGAGCACTGAGCTTGGAAACCATTGAGGCCAAACCAGTATTCGATGGTGATCAAATCCGCGCGCTTGAAATAGAAGAAAAGAACCGTGCGAAAGAGCTCATCGAGGATTTCATGATTGCAGCGAACGGCGTGACCGCAAGATTTCTTTCGGCCAAGAATTCTCCTTCGATCCGTCGCGTGGTACGCACGCCGAAACGATGGGAGCGGATTGTCGAAATTGCCGCGGATCATAAATTCCAACTTCCAGAACTCCCAGATTCAAAAGCGTTGGAGGAGTTTCTCGTCAAGCAAAAAGCCGCGGATCCGCTCCGCTTCCCCGACTTGTCCTTGGCTGTGATCAAACTCTTAGGTGCTGGTGAATATGTTGCAGAACTTCCCGAGGGGAATGTCCCGGGCCATTTTGGTCTTGCAGTAAAGGACTACGCTCACTCGACAGCTCCGAATCGCCGCTATCCGGACTTGCTGACTCAGCGCTTGTTAAAAGCAGCCTTGGAAGAAAAGCCTGTGCCTTATAGCAAAGATGAACTGGATATTCTGGCGGCTCATTGCACCGAAGCAGAAGATGCCGCTAACAAAGTGGAACGACGGGTGGGCAAATCTGCCGCCGCGCTCCTGCTCGAATCAAGGATCGGAGAGCAGTTTGATTCGATTGTCACTGGCGCTTCCGAGAAAGGGACCTGGGTCCGGCTTCTCACCATCCCCGTTGAAGGCAAGCTCGTACAAGGATTTGAAGGCATGGATGTCGGTCACCGATTGCGCGTGCAGTTGATTTCGGTAGATGTTGAGCAGGGTTATATAGATTTCGAAAGAGTCAGTTCGTCCAGACGTAGATAAGGAGAGTCTTATGAAAAAGGAAATTGGTTTGTGGATTGATCATCGTGAAGCGGTTATCGTTTCCCTCGTCAATGGTGAAGAAGAAATCAAGCATATCGTTTCAAACAATGAAAAACGAATGCGATACTCTGGCAGTTCACACTCTAAAACTCCGGAGGGACTAAAAGAGGTGACCTCGGAAGACCAGAGAGATAGAAAATTTGGAAATGATCTCAATCAGTTTTACGCTAAGATTATCGCGAGTATTCGTGATGCAGATGCCATCCAGATATTTGGTCCCGGCGAGGCAAAAGGTGAGTTGGAAAAACGTCTTGAGCATGAAGGACTCAAAGGGCACATCCTCGCCATGGAAACCACGGATAAGATGACGGATCATCAGATTTCAGCAAAAGTTCGGGAACATTTCCCAGCTTAGGTTGTATTATCCAAACATGAAAAGTCAAGAAACACAGTGCTGTGGCCTCCGTCCTCAAATAAGAAGGCAGGGAAGTACACCTGCACCTTTGGGAAGCCGCAGTAGAACGTCACGAATGCCATCCGATTGGATGGCATTCTGGTTTATTCGTCTCCAAACGAAATTCCCATGCCGCGCGCGGTGATGACCGCATCCTCGTTAAGATCAACCCGGCGAGGAACAGCCAGCGCTTCTTCAAGGGTCACATCGGTGATCTGACCGGAGCGTAACGCAACCATGCGATCAAAGCCGCCGCGCGCCGCGAGCCTGACGGCGGCTGCACCGTAGCGCGTCGCCAGCCATCGGTCAAATGCGGTGGGCGTGCCGCCCCGCTGTAAATGACCCAGCACCGTCACGCGTGTTTCAAACCCCTGCTTTTCAATGTATTCTCCCACCATGTGACCAATCCCGCCCAAACGCGGCACGTAGATTTCATCCCCGCTACGCGAGAAGACCTCTGTCCCACCCAACGGCTCGGCTCCTTCTGAAACCGCGAGGATGCTGAACAAACTCCCGTGCTCGACGCGCTGATAAATCTTTGAAAGAACGGCTTCAAACTTAAAGGGGATTTCAGGGATCAAGATCACGTCCGCACCGCCAGATATTCCAGCGTGCAAAGCAATGAAGCCAGCCTCGCGTCCCATCAACTCGAGCACCATCACGCGATGATGCGCTTCCGCCGTGGTATGCAGGCGGTCAATCGCTTCCGTTGCAATGTTGAGGGCAGTATCGAAACCAAAGGTCACTTCGGTGCCGCCAATGTCGTTGTCTATCGTTTTGGGAACGCCGATCACAGGGATTCCTTTTTGATATAGCTCGTGTGCAATACGCAACGTGCCATCCCCACCGAGGACAAGCAAAGCATCCATTTCAGATTGCTTCATGGAATGGATAAGCTCATCCGATTCGTCAACTGTAACCTCTTTGCCATTCTGCATAACCTTGCGGCCAAAAGGGTTTCCACGGTTGGCCGCGCCGAGGATGGTTCCACCGCGAGGCAAAATTCCGCTCACCTCGTTCAATCCCAAAGGGACAATCCCCTTGTCTTTCAAAAATCCGTCATACCCATCCAGCACTCCATGGACTTCACATCCATATTGCAGGATGGCTGTTTTCACTGCCGCACGAATCACAGCATTCAGACCGGGCGCGTCGCCACCGCCCGTCAAGATCCCAACCCGTTTCATAGACAGTTCTCCTTAGCTAACAAGCTATTTGTTTTTATCATACTCCAATCCATATCTTTCTTGCTTTTCGCAGACAATACCCATATAATCATCCCATGATAGAACAAAAGCCTGCATCCCGATTACACACTTTGACAAAGTGGCTTGTTCCCATCGCGGCTATCATCGCGGTCAGCGCATGGATCTATATCGCACCGCCCGGCTTGATGGGAAAACTGGATGCAATTGCTTATGCAGTCTGCCATCGGCTTTCATCTCACTCGCTCTTTGTGGATGGCATTCAATTTCCTTTGTGTGCGCGTTGCACGGGCGAATTCAACGCGGCGGCCATCGCATTGATCCTTCAGGGATTTATCAGCCGTAAGAAGAGCAAACTTCCCAATCGCGGCATCATCGCCGTGCTGATTCTTTTCTTCCTCGCTTTTGCGATAGACGGAAGCAACTCCTATCTCGCACTGCTCAAACAATCATACGGCAGCGGCAGTCTTTTAGATAAAATTCCCAATCTTTACGTTACTACGAATGTGGAGAGAGTCTTTACCGGAAGCGGTATGGGAATTGCGATCGCCAGCGTTTTGTATCCGATGTATAACCAGACGATCTGGCGCGTGCCCGAAGATCAGCCCGCCCTCGAATGGCCTCAATTCGGACTTTTAGTCGGCATCGTACTCCTGTTCGACTTTGGCGCTTTGAGCCATCTGGATCCAATTTTATATTTCATTGCAATCCTCAGCACGCTGGGAGTCGTCGCTTTACTAACGATGGTCTTTAGTATTGCCTGGGTCATGATCGTGAAACAAGATAACGCCTTCGATCATCTGCGCCAATTATGGATTCCCGCGGTGGCAGGCTTGGCTCTGGCTTTTGTCCTCATCGTCGGCATTGACCTGTTCCAATTCAATCTTACTCATACTTGGACCGGCTTTCCCGGATTAACTGGATAAGAAATCACAATGGATGTATTGCTCGGAATCTTTTCAGCGTTTGGGCTTTCAGCCAGTGCAGGCTTGAATGCATACATCCCGCTTTTGGTCATCGGTGTGATCGCGCATTACACCAACCTCATCAAACTTAATCCGCCGTATGATGCGCTTGCCAATCCGTATATTTTGATTTTGATCGGCATCCTGCTCATCATCGAAATGCTGGCGGATAAAATTCCGGTTGCAAATCATATCAATGATTTGATCCAAACTTTTGTGCGTCCCGTAGCCGGAGCGATTGTGTTTGCGGCAAGCACAAAAGTGGTAAACATCAATCCGATCATTGCATTAGCTTGCGGATTGCTGATCGCTGGTAGTGTGCATGTGGTCAAATCCGCGGCCGTCCGCCCCATGGTCACAGCCACGACCGCCGGCACGGGAAATGTGCCGGTCAGCATTGCGGAAGATATTACGTCAACAGTCGTATCTCTTTTGTCCATCCTCGCTCCGATTGCCATTGCCGTTTTGATTATCATTGCCATTGTGTTGCTAATATGGTGGTGGGCACGTCGAACGAGTAAAAAGGAAACCGCCTGAGTGCGGAAACCAAATTCTCTGGAGGCATAAATGAATGACCAAAATCAACCCATGGATTTCAATCCCGGTCCCACGCCGACCCCGACGAAGAAAAACAACACAACTCTAATCATTGTTATCATTGTGGTTGTTGTTTTATGTTGTTGTTGCGTTGTCGGCGTCCTTGGCTGGCAGTACGGTGATCAAGTTTTAAAAGCCCTCGGGATTGGATAATAACCAGTAAGCACAACGGTCTCTATATTAGCGAGGGCCGTTGTGCTTGAAATAATACCTGAAGTAGTCTCAGGGCACTCAAAGCGCTTTCTCGATCTCCAGAGTTCAAGCGTAAATCATCGAACTCATCTTCGTCGAGCACGGTTTGTTTTCCATCGGCTGAAACCCACAAGTCCAGCGCGAGATCAACATACGATACCGCGCCATCGGTCAACACCGCGGGCTTGCCAACGTTGCAATACCAGCCCTTGAGCTTGCCATCATCACGGTCATAAATCTCAAAGATGTTATACCAACGGTCGGTATAAAACGTTTCAACAAAACGATCGCCCTCCTTGAACACCACATCCATAAACGGCATATCGGGGCGATTGAAAAACGCTTCCAACACAACCGCATTCGGTTCGCGGCGCAACACCTGCCCCTCATATTGCCATGTTATCTCGTCCTTTAGATTTTTCTTTAAAACTTTAATAGCATTCTTTCATCGCAGACATTCCAACTTAATTTTGATTTCAAGCATTTGCCCGACCTTCGGCTCGTCCTTTATATAAAAATACAGACCATCATCCAGCGTGACTTTGAATTTATCTTGCTGGAAGACTACATCCACGACGCGACCGCGAATTTGATTCACTTCATTCCCCAATTCCAAGGGGCGCACTAACAACTGGACTTTTTCTCCCGCCTGATGCTTGTGTTTGCATGCCATTGAAAAAGTACCGATCTTCGTCTCCACTTTCTTTCCATTAACTACTTGCCCTTCAATCACATTTCCCAATCCAAGAAATTGCGCGACCCAAACTGAATTTGGCATTGACCAAACATCCGCAAGAGTTCCTTCCTGAACAATTCGTCCGTCATGCAAGAGCAAAACACGGTCGGCGATTGTGAACGCTTCATCCTGATCGTGAGTCACATAAATAGCAGGGATTTGAGTTCGATGAAGGATGCCGCGCAATTCGTTGAGCAGATCTTCGCGCAGGGCGCGATCCAACGCGCCGAGGGGTTCATCGAACATCAGCAAACGCGGATGCGGTGCCAGTGCACGCGCCAACGCCACGCGTTGCTGCTCCCCACCGGATAAGTTCGGTGACTTTGCGATGCTCAAAGCCGGGCAGATTAACCAATTCCAAAACTTCAATGAGGCGCGTTTTGATTTCATTGCTATTCCAATTCTTCATCTTCAAACCAAAGGCAACGTTGTCGAAAACGTCGAGATGAGGAAAAAGCGCGTAGTCTTGAAAGACCAGTCCAAAGTCCCGAAGATGAGGCGCTGTGGATGCCAGATCATTTCCATTCCATAGAATTTGTCCCGCATCCGCAGATTCAAGTCCGGCAATCATCCGCAGTAAAGTTGATTTGCCACTGCCCGATGAACCAAGCAGGCAAATCGTCTCGCCAGTTCCCACCATAAATGAAATACTTTGGAGAAGCGGCTGGGCTTCATACGCTTTATCAATGCCGCGTACTTCGAGCATCAAAATTCTCCCATGCCGGGCAGACGCTGTTTTTCAATGAATAGTATGCCAGCCGTTGTGAGTACCATCAAGAGAGTTGCCATCGCCATGGCTTGACCATAATTCAAATCGCCCGGCTGGGATAGAAAATTATAAATGGCAATGGGAATGGTCGGATAATCGGGACGCGCCAACAGAAGAGTCGCGCCGAACTCGCCGAGTGAAATGGTGAAAGCGAAGGTGGCCGCGCTCAATGTTGCGCGGCTGAGAATGGGCCAATCCACATTCTGCCAGACGCGAAAAGGCGATGCACCTAAAGTGGTCGCGGCTTGACGCAATCGGTCAGGGATGGATGCGATGGCAGGTTGAAGCGTGCGAATCACAAACGGCAACGCAACCAAGGTATGCGCCAATGGAACGATCCACGGCGAAATCAACAAGCGACCGAAGGCGATGATGAATCCCAATGCAAGCGTCACTGCGGAGGCACCGAGCGGAAGAATCAAAATCGGGTCGAGAATTTTTTCGAGGCGACCGGGTTTGGCAAGCGCAGACGCGGCGGGAAAGCCAAGCAACAGCGAAAGGATCACGGTTGCGCCCGCATATCCGAATGAATTGAGTGCGGCATTAATCGGCGGAACGTAGAATAGCGTGTTGCGACGATTGATGAATAACTCTGTATAATAATCGGTGGTCAAGCCATAATGAATTGGGGTTTGCTGGGCACGGTCAGCTTCGAGGCGAGAAACGGAACGAAGCGGAAGGGCAAGCATGGGGAGAATAAAAAACGCAAAAAGCAAAACACAAAACGCAAAAACAAAAACTTTTTCTTTGATGGTATTCGCTTTGTGTTGATTAGTCGAGCGCGGCGCAGACTGAACCGTCACGCGAGTCAAGAGGCGCGTATAAAGGATCGAGAAAGCCAATGTGCAAAGCAATTGAATGAACGCAAGCAGGGCAGCCACAGGAAGGTTCAACATTTGCAATGCTTGAATGTAAATCTCCACCTCGAGCGATGCAAAAGTCGGGCCGCCAAGCAAAAGGATGACGCCAAAGCTGGTGAAGTCAAATAAAAAAACAAGTAGCGATGCGGCTAATATCGAAGGACGCAATAAGGGCAAGTCACATTCCACCAGACGCGGCGTTCATTCGCGCCGAGAGAACGGGCGGCCTGTTCGAGTTTAGGATCGAGCCTGGAAAGTGCGTTGCTGACCACGCGAATCACAATCGTGGTGTTGTAAAAAACATGAGCCAGCAAAATCGCGCCCAACGTGCCGACAAATTGAATCGGCGGAGTGCTCCATGAAAATAGATGCATGAACGTGAGATTGATCCAGCCGCGCGGACCGAGCAATGCATTGAACCCTGCCGCGACCACAACGGTCGGCAACATAAACGGAACAGTGGTCAGCGCGCGTAAAAGCGATTTGCCGTGAAAATCAAAACGGGCAAAGAGATACGCGGACGGCAAACCGATCAGCAATGTGAGGAGGGTTGATAAAGATGCCTGATAAAAAGTAAAAAGTAAAACGTGAAAAGCAAGTTGAAGATTATTCGCTCTGAGAGTCTCAAAACTCAAACCAAAAGCAAGGATGCGAAGAAATGGATAAAAGAAAAATATACCGAGAAAAGTCAGCGGCGCCAGCCATAGCAAGATACGACGGGAAAAAATTGATTTCATTTTTTCGGTAGGGGCGACTGGCCAGTCGCCCCTACATTATTTATTTAATGCAACACCGCGTTCGTCCAGGCTTGGATCCATGCATCGCGGTTCTTGGAAATATCATCTGCACCCAGCATGGCAGGCTGAGATGGAATCGGCGCAAATTTTGTGAACGCATCCGGCAAAGGAATATTTAGCGCCACCGGATAAACTGCCATTTGTCCGGGAACATCGGCTTGGAACGATGCGCTCAACATAAAGTCAACAAACTTTTGGGCAAGGGCAAGTTGCTTGGTCCCTTTGAGGATGCCTACGAATTCAATTTGATGGAAGCAGGTATCGGGTCCGACCACTGCCGCGACCGGCGCATCCGGAATCGGCGTTGGGGCCGACATCACGTCATAAGCCGGATCGGTCGCATACGAAACCACCAGCGACTGCGCTCCTTGCCCGGAAGAGCCACTGAAGTTGGTGTAATAAGCCGTTTCCCATCCATCCACAACCACCAGACCGTTGGCACGCAATTGCTTCCAATACTCGAGATAGTTCGGGTCTCCAAAATGTTTAATGGTGGCAAACAAAAAGTCAAGCCCGGGCGAAGATGTGGCCGGGTTTTCCATCACGAGCAAACCTTTGTATTCGGGTTTGATTAAGTCTTCGAGGCTTTGCGGCGCGGAAAGATTGTGCGCGCTGAAATAGGCTTTATCGTAGACCACACATACATAGCCGTGATCCACGGGTAAAGCGCGGTCCGATGAGTCGAGTTGAAATTCAGCGGGAATATTCTTCAGCGCAGGTGAAGCATAGGGCTCGTAAATACCTGCTTCAAGAGCCTCGGAGAGCAACGTGTTGTCCACGCCATAAAGCACATCCGCCAGCGGCGCATCTTTGGAGAGAATGGCTTTGTTGAGCATCTCACCGGCGTCGCCGCCTTTGACAAATGTTATTTTTACATTATTGGCCTGCTCAAAGGCTTGGATCACATTATCGCTCACGGCAAACGAGTCGTGAGTTATCACAGTGAGCGATTGCGGCGTCGAAGCTTTCGGCGCGCAAGAGACTAACAGAATCAACGAGACGAGCAAGAGAATCGAAAAGCGTTTCATGGGTTTCCTTTCTATAAACGACGGTGGATGATCAGAAGCAATCCACCTTCAATCCTGACTTCGGCAACAGCAGTCCAACATTTCATTGCTAATGCCGCGTGTCTTTTCGGGATAAAGAGTTTCGTTACTCAGCGGCCAGCGAAGTCCATTCGTACGGATACCTTTGACCGCATCATTCCACGGAAGCAACGAAATAATATCTCCGCGTCTTCCTTCAACCTTGGACCGGCCGCGGCAAAAGAAAACTTCCTCCAAACCATCATCGAGGCGGACATCGAAAGTCGCAAGTCGCGAATCGGAAAGCAGGGCAAGATTGGCGATTGTTTGATCCAGACGATTCCCAAGCGCGGCGATGATAAGAATCGAGGTTGGTTTCTGTTCCAGCGCCTGGTTCAACGCCAATTCAAAATCGGTCTCGTTCTTATCGCGAGGATATTGAATTATGCTTGCATCGGTTTTCTGCAGCTCCGCATCCGTCACGGAGTTGAGATCGCCGATAATAAGATTTGGTTTCAAGCCGAGTGCAAGAGCATAGTGCGTTCCGCCGTCTGCACAAATGATGTAGTCATCGGCTTTAATGAGCGCACGGGCTTTATCGAGGTCGGGCAATTCGCCATTGGCAAAGATGAGGATGCGAGGCATGTTATCCTAAACCTCACCTAACCCCACCCTTCCTCCCCTTCCCTCTCCCAATGGGAGAGGGAAGGGGAGGCGTCACGAAGGGATGGAGGGGATGGGTGAGGTAAAAAAAGCCATCCTCTGCGGAGGATGGCTTTGATTAAAGTCTATGTTCCCTCCGCTGGTATTAACCAGATCAGGTAATGCGGGTCGAGCGCTTATACGCTCCTCTCAGCCTGTAATTAGCAGGCTCCCCGTTCTATAAATTGTACAGAACAAATATACTCTAAAGTTTTAGAATGTCAACCTTATGATTCTCTTCAAACGTCATCTCAGGCGGCTGTCAGAAGACGGTGCAATTGAAGTTCAGCTTCGGCCGGGGTAACAGATAGGGAAAAGCCCCATTCCCCAATCAGCGCATCCTGTGTCCGTGCCAATAGCGCCTGATCGTTATCATTCAACGAGCGGACGTGCCGGTACGTGGACAGGTTGCGAATCACCCGGCAGAGCGATTCAGCGCGGCCATTCTTCAGTAGTTCCGTCAGCAGGGTCTTTCGTTCATGGCGGTCATCCGGGAGTGGTTCGCCTGGTTTAGAAAGAATCGTCATCAGTTTCTTAAAATCAGCCTTCGAAGTCGGTGGCCGCAGACGAGTTCTCCAGCTTATCATCCGCTGGAACCCAAACGGTCATATCGCCAATCTGCACCGCATAATACAGCTCTTTCTTTCCGGATAAAACCCGCTCTTCCAAGCGGATGACCTTGCCAAGTCCATAGGTCCAGTGCATCACTGTATCACCTTCATGGAAATCCATGACTACCTCCTTTACGATCTAATCAATAATAAGAAACACCAGCCCTACAAAAGGACTGGCGCTCTAAGCCCGTCGATCCCGAGATATGTAATTTGATTATATCATTGATATGCTGATATTCACCTGCCAGTTATCAGACGCAATACATCGCTCCTATTTCGCCAACGCCAATTCCAGATCGGACAAAATGTTGTCGGCGGATTCGATGCCCACGGATAAACGCACCAGCTCATCGGGAATCCCGACGCGGGCGCGTTCTTCCGCAGTGAGACTGCGATGCGAGGATGTGGCGGGATGCAGAACCAGTGAATACACGTCGCCGAGCGTGGTGGCGGGCAGGCAAATCGTCAGAGATTCCATGAAGCGATAAATCTGTGCTTTGTCGGCGCCCTTTATTTCAAACGAGAGCACGCCGCCGTAGCCCTTATCTTCAAATAGTCTCTTCGCCAGAGCGTGTTGAGGATGATCCGAAAGGCCGGGATAATTGACTTTCTTGACGCGCGGATGTTTCGCAAGCCATTCAGCAACTCGTTGAGCACTTTGACATTGCTGTTTCATCCGCAGAGGCAGGGTCTTCAAGCCGCGCAAAGCCAGCCAGGCTTCGAACGGACCCAGCACACCGCCGACCAGTTTATTCAACTCGTAAAGTTTGCTTTTATTTTCCTTGGAGGTGGCGACCACACCCGCCAGTACATCGCCATGACCCGAGAGATATTTCGTAGCACTGTGAATGACATAATCCGTGCCGTGCTTGATAGGGTTGACCAGATATGGGGAAGCGAAAGTGCTATCCACCAGTAAAGATGCGCCGTAACGATGGGCAAGTTCAGCCAGAGCCGGGATATCAGCCACCTTCAGCAGAGGGTTGGAAATCGATTCAACATAAAGCACAACCGCGCCGGTTTCCTTGAGAGCCGCTTCCACTTCCGCATGATCGGTGACGTTCACCATGCGAATGTTTACAGCCAGGCTTTTGAACAAAGAACGTAAAAGGGAAAAGGTCGCGCCATAGACATCCAGCGCAGCAACGACCGAGGTGCCGGCTTTCACACCGGCGGCGAGCAAGGAGGCATGGATGGCCGCCATGCCGGAGCCATAAGCCTGCGCGGCTTCCGCCATCTCCAAATCTGCAATTGCGTTTTCGAAGGCTTCCGTGGTGGGATTGGAATAGCGCAAATAGATTTGGCCGTGTTTGGTGCCCGCAAAGACCGCATCCAGATCGTCCATGCTTTCATACAGGTATCCGACGCTGGGCCAGATGGGCGTGGTCACTGGGGTGTAATCGGCAGGCGGCACACGTTCACCCGCATGCACGGCGCGCGTTTGAAATGATTGATGGGAGAGATTTTTCATGGTTGATCACCTTTCGTTAAATCATAGACAAATTGCAATTGCCCTAGCCGCGTGCCTCTATCCGGTACCGACGGCAGCAACGTCCGCCTCGCGACCCTGAAATCCTTGAAAAACACAAGTTCTTAGAACACAGGGCTTAGCGCAGGTTGAATGACAGTTCATTGAGCCGGGCCATTTCATCGTCAGACAGTTTGAACTGCATGGCTCCGGCGCTTTCCTGCGCCTGGTGGACTTTGGTAACACCGGGAATGGTCACGATAGTATCACCGTGGGAATGGATCACCCAGTTCAGTGCAACCTGGGCAGCCGTGGCATCGTATTTGACGCCGATCTCCTCCAAAGCCATCACGAGGGACCGGCTTTTCTCAAGACCGCTCTGCAGTCTGCCGCGCCAGAAAAAGAATTTCTTCTTCAATAGCTCCGGGTTCTTGTGATACTTTCCGGTCAACAATCCCGAAGCCAGCGGGGTATAAGCGATGATGGTGATCCCCAGTTCTTTGGCGGTATCCAAGATGCCATTCCGTTCGATGGAACGATCCAACAGGCTGTATCGAACCTGATTCACTGCCAGGGGCAATCCGCGCTTTTGCAGTGTTTGATAAGCCCGGCGCATCTGTTCGGAATTGAAATTGCTGATGCCCACCGAGCGGATCTTGCCAAACTCGACCAGGTCTGCCATCGCTTCCATTTCCGCCTCTGGCGAGGAAAAGCCAAAGGGCTGGTGAATCATGTACAGGCCGATGGTGTACCCATCCAGAAAGCGAATTCGGTTCTGAATTGTGTGTGGGATGTTGCGAGCCGTTCGAAAGAGCGGCCACCATTTGGTAGCCACCACAACCTCATCATCCTTTTTTCCCGCGGCTTTCAAAGCAGTTGCGAGAGAAGCCTCGGATACGCCTGCTCCATAAAGCTCAGCCGTATCGAACCAGTTAATGCCGCCATCCAATGCGGCTTTGACGGTGGCATTTTTTTCATCCTGGCCGATCACCGGAAAAGCGGAGCCCACCAAGCCTCCACCGCCGGAGAATTCCATCATCCCCAATCCGATGGGAGTGACTTCGATATTCGTTTTCCCAAGAGTGCGCTTTGAAAAAGATTGATGATCTGACATGGATTTGTGCCTTTTAGAGATATCGTAAAGTTGAGAGAAATTGACAGAGGAATATTATACGCCGCATCACTCTCGTGTTTTCAGGTATCGGGTTGAGGAACCTGAAAAATAAACGCATTCAACTCCTCTTCCGTTGCGGACTGGGGCTCAATACGGGCAAAAAATGGACGCTTCGTCAGGCTCTGCGCGGCGCTCGCCATAGGGCACATGCCGGGATCAGGGTCCGGGTGTCGTCAACGGGATGGGTGTCATGACCGAATATACGGACATATCCGTACCGGCATGAATACTAAGATTGACCGCCTGTATCCAACAAGCCTGGCGGAAATATGGGTTGAGGATGATATACCAGCCCGGCACACTTCCAATCCCGTGCAAGTCAACTCTCTGTCCCTTGCTGATGTTGCTCACCAAAACATAGCTGGGGCCCGGGCCGCGCCAGCATCCGGCAAAGTTCACAACAAGGGGCGACTTGACCGGTCCGCTCGTCGGGGTGATCGTAGCGGTTTGGGTAAAGGTGGCTGACGGCATAGGCGAAGGTGCGGCGGCAGTTTTAGTCAGCGAATCGGATACGCCGCGGGCGATGTTCGTTGCCAATTCATCCACCGGCGGCGGAGTCGCTTTGGGCGCGCAGGCCGTGCCAACGAGAATTGCCACAAAGCAAACGATTGTCAGATGCAGAAATCTCAAGTTCATATCACATCCATTCGATAATCTTAATAGACCGCTCGCGAAAACCGCTCGCGAAACCGTGGTTGACCGAAACACGTATATAACAATGACAAATGATAATACAAAAGGAGAACAAAATGACCGCGGAAACCAAATCGAACGAACAGCAAATTCGGAAGCCAAAAGTGATTTATCGGAACGGCGCTTCAGGGGCTGTCTATGGATTAGGCTTGATCGGCGCGTGGGTCTATTACCTCAGCCATGCCGCCACATTTTGGCTGGGCGTGTTGGGATTCTTCAAAGGCATCGTCTGGCCCACGATGCTGGTCTACGAATTGATGAAATATCTCCATATGTAACACCATGTTTGCCCCCGCCCCCGCTCGCGGATAGCATCCCCTTTGGGGACTGTAGCCGCCCTGAGAAACGGGCAGACAGCGCGTTGACCTTCGCTTTTAGATGCATCATTTTCCTGCCAGCCAGGCCTTGTTTTGTGGAGATAGGTCGTGGAGTCCTTTTAGGAGGATAATCATCTCCTCTTGAGGGAGTTCCTTCAAGCGTTTTTCGATTTCAGTCCATGTCATGGTTCACATATTACACACGAAAGGCATCCACATTTTCGCGGCACCATTCTTCAAAGGTCCGCGCAGGGCGGCCGGTCAGCCGTTGAACCGTGTCCCTCACTCTTGCACTTTCATTCTTGCGTATCGACTTGAGCAATTCCATCAAGCTGTTGACCCTTCTCTTATCCATACCCGATTTCGACATCGATAACTGTGCAACGAACGGGGGAATGTTCACATAACAAATCGGCTTGCCAAGCGTGCGGGAGATGATGCCGACCATCTCTTTCACCGTCAGCAGCTCGGAACCGGTCAGTTCATAGACCTGGCCGCTGTGTCCTGGTTGAGTCAAAGCCAGGGCGGCGACCGCAGCGATGTCGCGTGAATCAATCGGCGCGGATTTGCCCTTCCCGCCGGGGAAGTAGACCGCGCCTCGGGCTTTGATGCTCGCGGCCCACCAGCCAATCGAGTTGCTCATGAACATGCCAGGACGCAGGAAGGTCCAATCGAGACCTGAGGCGCGGATCAATTCTTCGCGCTCGAAGGACCATTTGCCGATGGCGATCTTGTGCTCGGTGGCTTCCATCGTGGACAGCTTCACGATGTGCTTGACGCCGGTGCGTTTGGCGGCCTCCAGCACATTCACGTCTTGCTGGGTGGTGAGTGTCACCAGAAAGAGCCGCTCCACATCACGCATGGCATTGATAAGCAAGTCTAAGTCGTTCAGATTGCCCACGGCGCGTTCTATGCTTGGATCGAGATGAGCAACCTTTTGCGGGTCACGAACGAGCACACGGAAATGTTGACCAGACTGAAGCAACTGAGGGACCAGTTCCCTTCCAACGTGTCCGGTGGAGCCTATAACGAGAATCATGATGCTTCCTTTCAGATTGAAGAACGGATTTTATTATCAATACCGATCATATCTTTTTCGAAATCCCACACCACATTGACCTTCGCCTGTCGAAAATGCCCGCCAGCGTACAAGCCATCCAGATAGGCGACGATACTCCGCCGTTCACGCTTTGCTGCCATAAGATTCTATATCGAGAGACATAACATCCAATGAAATTCCACGTTCAGTGCGACTTTGAACCGTCTTGAAGCCTCGTTTTAGATATAAATCTTGAGCATGCGTTGTCTCCAAAACAATTTTCTTACAACCTTCTTTGTGAGCAATCTCCATAAGTTTATCAAGTATAAGTAAACCATAGCCTCTTTTCCGATATTTCATTTTGACAGCCATTGCCGTGATACAAAATATTCTACCGTCAGGTTGGTGGGTCGTTAAGGGATTCTCATCTAAGCCTAGCTCGCGCTCAATCAGCCATTTTTCAGAACAACCGTAGGCAGCAATTTCATTATCTGCCACTAAAATAATAAAACCGTTTGGGAATGCCGTCAGTCGGAGCTGAAAAGTTTCTGGCTTTTCAGCGGTTCCGTAAGGAGAGAAAGCCTCAACATCGATTTCTGCAACCGCAGGAATATCTTGATCTCTGGCATTTCTAACAAGTATCTTGGTGTTATCGTACATGGACTAATTCCTCTCGGTGTGCCTTTATTTTCACAATTGCCTCTACAATAAATTCCCCTTCCCCAAAATCGAAGTGCGGATTTGGGGGAGGCTGGGAAGCGGCCAGCTTATTCTAATAACGCCTTCTCAAACTTCATCTTTGCTTCCTGCCATTCGCCCTCAGCGGACTCACGCAGGCGGCGCGCTTCGCCGCGGCAAGTGTGAGTGCGTCGCACCTTCCCGACAGGGCGCTCTGATTGAGCGGCATGATCTCATCGAGTAGATTCATCTCGTTTAGCATGGTGCGACGCACCCTCGCGGACTGTAACCGCCCTGAGAAACGGGCAGGCAGCGATTTGACCTTCGCCTGCAAACCATCCAGATAGGCGACAATCCGCCGCTGTTCATCTTGTCTGTCAAAACAGGTTATCTTATGTTTCATAAATAGCCAGCTTTATCCTGTGATTAGCGACCACTTATGCAGGAAATGTTGACCTCCTGCTTTTACATCTGCACGCGAGATTACTATGCGTGTTTTATATTTGCGAACAAACTTCTCCAATTCATTGGATGGAATTATCCAAGCAGATGGCGGAAAAAGAGGATCGGTTATTTTGCCTTCAAAACTCACAAGTACATAGAAGTGTTGAGTATCCAAAAAATTGTGGATGTTATCCGCAGGCCAATCATAACGTCCTGCAAGACCTTTTACCTCAACTGTGGTTATTGTTTTATTCTCATTAGCCACGATAATATCAACAGCCTTTTTATTGCCAAGTGTAAGTGCTGCGTCTGCGCCGAGACGATGAAGCATGGAGAGTACATAAAACTCAGCAGCAAGATTTGTATTGTAAGTCGTCATAGTTCTCCTTTGAACGCCCTATCCAGTACGGACGGCATCAACGCTGACAATTCCTCCCCGCTCGCGGACTGGTACTCCTGCAGCGCATTGACCTTCGCCTGCAAGCCATCCAGATAGGCGACAATGCGCCGCTGTTCGTCGAGCGGGGGAAGGCAAATCCACAAGTTTACTTGTTTCATAACACTTACTTGATTACGAGTCGTTTGTTTCATTATCCAGCGCAGTTGATTTTGAAACAAATCAGATTTCATGAAATGAACAAGGAAATTAGGCTCAACAGCTTGGGGGTTGCATCTGTAGTAAGTAGCAGATGTTCCAATCAAGAAGTCGCCAGCGTCTACTGGTGCTCTAACAACCTTACCAACACTTGCATTGTGGCTAATTAAAACATCTCCACCTTTTGCAAAACCAATTCGTAGTTTTGCTGCTCTTTCCTGCGGCAATCTTGGAGCGCCGTGAATATCTACCCAGTCATCATACATTTGTTTTGCAGTAACAAAAGGTATTCCATCATCGGAGAATTCACTTTGCCTTGGATAATCTCCACCATGATTTCCATCTTGTATTTCAAGAATCGCGCCAATCTCTTGGAGTTCTCCATAGGTGATAATCTTCCAAGTATCAGGAATTTGTGGTGGTTCAGGCAAATTCATCGAACTGCGCTTTCTGCTTGGTGCGTGGTTTTCCCATACCTGAGAAGCAATAAGTTCAAGTAGTTTTGAAACAGGAAGAATGCTTTGATTTTTCTGTCTCCATTCAGCAGTCAACTCTCCTGTGCAGGCTTTATATCGATTAGAAGCGATAAACGCAATCGTTTCTTTCTCTGCCCTCTTCGCGCAGACGCTGTGCCTCATTGACCTGCGCCGCCAACAACTCGATGTCTTCGACAATGCGGCGTTGCTCCGTCAGCGGCGGAAGGGGAATATTTATATTCAGAAAAGCAGTTTCGTCTGCACGAATCCTTTTCGTTGTTCCTGAACTTGTTCGATTTGCGTCATCAATAAATCCAGGAGTTTTTACATAAAGAGCAAGAAAATCAGGATAGATTTGATTTTCATCGAAGTCATAAACCCAAAAATCATTTGAAACAATTGCCCCATCAAGTTCTTTCGGTACTAAACCAATTGCCCCGTTACGAACATCAATCCGAGACATTAATAGTTGTCCAGTTTTTACATAAAACTGGCGTTTCGTTTTGATGTCTGCCCTTCTTGTTCTCCACGCAAAATAACACCTTTATTCCAAAGGCGAACAGTCACTTGTTTGTAGGTAACCAAATCGTCAATGGCGAGTTCTGATTTCACACGCTTGAGAACATCACTTAGTTGAACAGTTTGCCAACTGTTTATCATCTATCCACCTTTTGCCAGCAACGACTTGATTTCATCCATAATCTCCGCAATCTTTTTCTCTTTGACGAGTATGCTCTCCGCCAACTCGGCAGGCGGCAAGTGTTCCAAATCTTCTTTGCGGCTGGGATTCTTGATATCGAGATTGACGCTCGCCACATCCCCTCCGCCGTTGGTCTGGATCACGTCTGCGGCGCGCACTTTCCAGGCGCGCTCATTTTCAACACGGTTGTCCCACCAATCCAAAATCGGCTGGAACTCTTCGAACTGCAACGGGCGCGTCTTGGTGTAGTTCTTCACGCTTTCGGGGGGAGAACATGCTCATAGAACCAGATATCGGTCGTTGGGGCGGAGCATGCTCCGCCCGTACCAGGACGATCAAAGAAAAGCAAATTGGTCGGGATGGATGTATACGGCGCGAACACTCCGTTGGGCAATCGGATGATCGTATGCAGGTTGAAGTCTCGCAGCAACTGCGCCTTGATGCGCGCCGCCACGCCGTCACCAAATAGAAATCCATTTGGAACGACCACGCCGCTTCTTCCATCGCGCTTGAGCGAACGCATGATGAACTGCATGAACAGCAGGGCGGTCTCGCTGGCACGCGTGTTCTCGGGAAAGTTCAACTGGATGCCCGCCTCTTCCTCGCCGCCGAAGGGCGGGTTCGTCACGATCACATCGAAGCGGTCTTTCTCGCCGATCTCGTTCAGCGGATTCTTCAAGGCGTTATCGCGGCGAATATTGGGCGTTTCGATTCCGTGCAGTAACAGGTTCATGGTGCTGAGCAAATACGGCAGCGGCTTCTTCTCCACGCCGAACAACGTCTCGGTTTGCAGGCTCTTCTGCTCTTTGGAATTTTTGACCTGCGGCTTGAGATACTCATACAACTCAACTAAAAATCCGCCCGTGCCGCAGGCGGGATCGAGAACGGTCTCGCCCAGCCGCGGCCGGACTCTATCTACGATCAGTTTTACTACGGGACGGGGTGTGTAGAACTCACCTGAGTCGCCTGCCGCGTCGCGCATTTCTTTGAGCATCAACTCATACAAATGCGCCAGCGTGAAAATCTCATCCTTCGATTGAAAGTGGATGGCATCAACGAGATTGACCACATCCCGCAACAGATACCCCGATAACATGCGGTTATACGTTTCCTTGAAGACCTCCGCCACCTTCAAGCGTTCATCCGAACCCGACAGCGAACGCAATGCAGGCAACAAGCCATCATTGACGAACTTGATCAGCTCCTCGCCCGTCGCGCCGTTATCTTCATCCGACGCCCAATCCCGCCAGCAATACGGCGAAGGAATCACAGGCTTATACTTCTCCCGCGAAACCTTCGCATCCTCCTCGCGGCGCATCTCCAGATCATCGTAACACTTCAAAAACAGTATCCACGATAGCTGCGGCAAGCGATCCAAATCGCCATTGAGTCCCGCGTCCTTCCGCATAATGTCGCGCGACGATTTGATGAGGGAGGAGAGAGAGGCTTTGGTGTTCGACCCCTCCCCAGCCCTCCCCAAATTCAAAGGATTTGGGGAGGGTGTCACGAAGTGACGGGTGGGGCTTGCTTTTGTTTTTTGTTTGGCCATAATCTCTGCTACGATCTCTTCTTCTCGATATACTTGACGCCTTTGATATCCTTGAAATGCTCATCCTGAGTCCAAAGCGTGGCATTCTGTGCGCGGGCCGTTGCGAGGATGATGCTGTCTGCCATGGCGAGTTTCAAATCCAGTGAAATTTGCGCAGCTTCCATGGCGACTTCGCGATCCAATTCAATGACCTGTCCATGCGACATCACACCCACTGCCTGCAAAGCGGCATCTTCGCCGCGCTCCACAAGCAGGCGCTTGAACACTTCATAAATACAAATGGTGGGAATGATTAAATGGTCGAGGTCCCGAATGGGGGAAAGGAAAAATTTGGCGTTTTTTTCGTTTGCGAAATATTCAATCCAGCCCGATAAATCAACCACATTCATGAACGCGCCCTCGTCTTCTTCCTCGCGCAGGTTCTTGGTATTGATTCCTTCAAACATCCCACAGCACTTCTTAACGGAAGGCACAATCACAAGACGGATGCTCTTTTGAAAAGGAATGAACATGAGCTTTTGCCCCGGCTTCAAATTAAATTGCTCCCGAACTTCGCGCGGAATGACGATTTGATATTTGGACGAAATAGTGGTCAGGGTATTCATTTTTACAACTCCTTATCGAACTAAAACGGTAAGGCGATTATACCATTCACTCGTACAAGAACTTCTGCATCTCATCCACCGCCTGCAACAACTTCTCCGCCCCACCAAACAACTGATAAATCTCATGTGTCGAGCCATACTGGTCAAACGGCGAGACTTGCAGAACTCGCGGCAACTGGTCAAACTCGCCGATGCCATAATCCGCGTACTTATCCAGCAGCTCATTCAAAATCTCGCGTGCCGCTGGTGTGAATGTATTGAAGAAATTGGCTTTCTTCTGGCGTAATTTCTCGGCACGTTCACGGCGCGTCACGAGCGGCGCGTTATAAGCTACATGCAACAGCAAATCCAGCGCATCGGCATCTTCCTGATGAGTGACATGCGCAAGATGGTCGGGGTCAATTCCACGTGAGCGCAATTGATTCAATATCTCAATCCGCTGTTCAGCAAGGGGTCAAGCCTGCTTGAGATGTTCCGCCGTCAAATTCAAACGGCGGATATTTTCTGTGACGTAATCCGTGAATTGAACCGTTTTGAGCACATTGCCATCAGGGTCGAGTTCAAACGCCTGCTCGCCTGCGATATACACTTGAACATTATCGAGATAATACTTGCGCGGCAGTTCCCCAATCTTTATTCCCTCGCCCATTGGGAGAGGGCCGGGGTGAGGGCAAGTCTCGCCAAGCGTCCCTGCTTCGCTGTCTTCGAATTTTGTCTCGTTGCCATCCTTGTCAATCTGAGTCTTGGTCACGCGCACCGGATCGCCATCGAAAGCGGGATCGTAAAACAACTGTGTCGCACCCACGTAATCCATGATGGTGAACCAATACTTATTATGCTCTTCCGAAACACGAGTGCCACGCCCGATGATTTGCTTGAAGTCAATCATCGAATTGATCGGCTTGAACAAAACGATATTGCGGCAGGTCGGCGCGTCCACGCCAGTGGTCAACATTTGTGAAGTCGTGAGAATAACCGGCACATCTTTTTCCGGGTCTTGGAAATCATCCAAATGCCCGCGCCCCACGGAACCTTCATCGGAGACCACGCGCTCCACATAATGCAAATGAATTTTCGTTAAGTCGGCATTGGCGTTATTCAAAGCCATGCGCATATCGAGCGCATGTTCCTGATCCACGCAGAAGACAATGGTTTTATCAAAGCGATTGGTTCGTTTTAGATATTCAGTCAAATGCTTTGCAACGACTTCTGTGCGTGAGAGCAAAGACACAATCCGCTCGAAGTCTTTTGTGCCATATAAATCAGGCGGAATTTCGCGACCGAAACGATCCAAAACGCCGGGGTCAATCTGCAATCCGCTGGCATCTACATCTGGAATCACCCTGTATACACGATACGGTGCGAGGAAGCCATCATCAATGCCTTGCCTTAGAGTATAGGTATAAATGGGCTCGCCAAAATAATCATACGTGTCCACATTATCAGTGCGCCTTGGTGTAGCAGTCATACCGATTTGAGTCGCTGAATCAAAGTATTCCAAAATCTTGCGCCAACTGCCATATTCATTTGCGGAACCGCGGTGACACTCATCCACAATGATCAAGTCAAAGAAATCTTTGGGATATTTCTCGTACAGGTTTTCGCCAGTAATGGGATTTGCCAAAGCCTGATATAAAGCAAAATAAACTTCACGGCTTTTGACAGCCCTGCCCTGAATCTTTTGCAGGGCTTGTCCCATCGGCGAGAAGGTACGATCCTTAGCTTGATCAATCAATACATTGCGGTCGGCTAAATACAATATGCGCTTCTTGCGTTTGGACTTCCACAATCGCCAGACGATTTGAAAAGCGACAAATGTCTTCCCTGTGCCTGTTGCCATTGTCAGCAAGAATTCGTTTTTGGCCTGCCAAGACAGCATTCACCGTTTTATTGATAGCAACCTGCTGATAATAACGGGGCACTTTTCCACCCGCCTCTTGCCAATATTGAGACAACGAATCGGCCTCGTCTTTTTTGTCCACAAACTTGAACGTGCCTTTGAGTCGTCCCCACAATTCATCGGGCGGAGGGAAGGTATCGAGGTTGCGTTCGATCCCCGTGATGAAGTCGTGTTCTACAATTCCTTTACCATTGCTGGTATAAGCGAACTTTACATTCAACATCTCCGCATATTGCAAAGCTTGCTGCAATCCATCCGCAGAGCTTTTGTATTCTGCTTTTGCTTCAACGACTGCAATAGGGATATTCTGACGAATGAACAAAACATAATCGGGCCGCAAACCCTCTTTGCGTGTGTGCCTGTCGCCAATCGGCACAATGCGACCAGGCGTCAACACCAACTGCTCCGTGATGTACTCATCCTCCCAGCCAACAGATTTTAGTTTTGGTAGAACGTAGGTGCGGCAAGTATCGGCTTCGTTCATTGTCCCTGCATTATTTTCTACAATATAGCATACAGCCAAACCCCCAACCTTGCAATCCCCTTGTCAGCGCACGCGGCGCTTCCACTTCCTCCTTCAATTCCAATTCACGCGGGCTGAGGCCTGAATCAAGGGCGAGAAAATCAACCAGCAGGCGGTTGAACCTGGCTGTCTCATCAATCATCGGGAAGTGGCCCGAGCCTTCCAAATTGATCTGGTGGATATTAAGCGAAAGGGATGCAACATTCTCAGCGGGAGGGACAGAGATGGAAGGATCATTCTGTCCATAGACAAGCAGACAAGGAACATCCGTGTTGCGAAATTGCGTGAACAAACCATCCGCTTGAAAATTGACCATCGAAGCCGCAATCGCGCGGGGGTCGGATTTGGATGCATCGGAGAGAGCCGTAGCCGCTTCAGGCGTTCGACTCGAAAGCCAATCCACCAATTCAGCCGCGCTGGATGTGCGAAGTTTGGCGTTGACCGAGGTAAAGTCGAGAGGAGAATTGACCGCCATGATGCGATCCACACTTCCGGGTTGTTGTGCCGCGAAATAAAAACCGACCAGGGCACCGAGGCCATGTCCAACGATCGCGATCTTTCCAATGCCCATTTCGTCCAGGAACCGACTCAGCAGAGCGGCTTGTTGATCGAGCGCATAACGGTTGACATCATGAGAGGTATCGCCATAACCAAAGAGGTCAAGCGCATAGGCACGGAAGGAGGTGGAGGCCACCTGCATCGAGGCAATCCAATATCTCCATGAGCCGACCCAGCCGTGCAGAAAGACGATGGGACGGCCGCGCCCCAACGCTTCGTAATGCACAATGGCCTGGTCAAGAATAATCGCGCTCAAAGAGATTCACTTTCCAAATTTCGACAAGATCGCCCTTACCCGATCGGTTAACTGATCCGGCGCAAAGGGTTTGAGCAGGTATTCCTCCGCACCTGCATCGAGGCCGGTCTGTATTTCGGATTCCTGTCCTTTGGCGGAAAGAAAAACAACCGGGATATCCTTCAGCTCGGGACTGGCTTTTATGGCACGGCAGGCATCATAGCCGGTCATGCGCGGCATGCGAACATCCATAAGAATTAAAGTCGGGGGAGTCAACCGAAGCTTTCTGCACGGCTTCCTCTCCGTTGTTGGCAGACACAACTTCATAACCAGCAAACCGTAAAGTGAATGCAACCAGATCGCGGATATCAGGCTCATCTTCGGCAATTAAAATTTTTGGCATTCGACGCTCATTTCTCCTTCTGAACAGGTAATGTGAATGAGAAGATGCTTCCCTTACCCGGAAGCCCTTCACTCTTCATCCAAATTCTTCCATTGTGCATCTGTACCAACTGGCGCACAATGGGCAGTCCCAGACCGGTGCCCGGCGTTGCTAGAACAAGCGGGTGCTCGCCGCGGTAGAAGCGCTCAAAGACACGTTCCTGATCGACCGGCGCAATTCCCACGCCATCATCTTCCACATCCACTTGAACTTCGGTTCCATCCAAAGCATGAATGCCAACCTTGATGGTTCCATTCTCAGGCGTGTAATGATAGGCATTGTCCACCAAATTATCCATCACCTGGCGAATGCGTTCCGCATCGCCTATCACGCGCGGCAAGGTTTTGGGAGCATCGAGAGAAAGCGCCATGGGCTTGCCTTCCTCCTGGGAGCGTCGTAAAACGTCGGCGAGTACATCCTCGGCAATTTCTCTCAAGTCAAGCGGCTGTGGTGTCAAAATGACGCGCCCAGCCTCGATGCGGGAGATGTCCAGCAAGTCGTTAACCAGAATGTTCAAGCGATCAATATTGTTCTTAACGATATTCAGGAAATGCGACTGGTTCTCATTTACTGCACCAGCCGCGCCCATCAACAGCACATCCACATAACCTTTGATGGCAGTCATCGGAGTGCGCAGCTCGTGACTCACGGTTGCAACAAACTCGGACTTCAAGCGGTCTACTTCGACCTCGTGTGTAATATCGCGGAAGATGGAAACCGTGCCAAGGAAGTCATTTTGCAGGATGACCGGTGCGAGATGGATCAAGGCAATGCGTCCATCCCCCAATTCCAATTGTTCAGCGTATGTATCGCCAGACTGATAAGAACTCGGTGACTGCGACCAATCGCGAATGGTCTCCATCCATGAAGAAGCCGCCTTACCAAACAAACCGCCAAAATCTTCCAGCGGTTGATTGATTACCCGCTTTGCGTTGATATCCAGGATCTTTTGAATGGATGAATTCAAGAAGGCGATGCGATTGTTGGAACCCGTAACCAGCACGCCATCCGCAACCGCTTCCAAGATGGCCTGCGAGCGGCTGGCCTCTTCCTGTTCCTTACGCAACATCAAGCCGAGGCGTTCCGCCTGGTCACGGATCAGTTCATACAGATGCGCGTTGTTAATTGCAACCGCCACCTGGCTGGCAATTGCCTTCACCAGATTCAATGAATCAGGCGTGAAAAAATGTTCCTCGCGGTGGAAGACCATCAACACGCCGATCACATCCTCCGCCACCAACAACGGCGCGACAATGGAGCTTCGATGTTCGCGTGAAGTGGAGGCTGACTGCACCCAGCGCGGATCCACCCGCAAATCATCAATCAGGGCCGCTTCGCGATTTTGGACGACCCATCCTGCCAATCCCTCACCCACTTTTAACGTAAAGCCGCGCCCACCCTGTTGCGCTTGCTCGGAGAGATAGCCATAACCGGCACGATAATGCAATAGATTATCATCGGGATACAAAAGCATGATGGTGCCCTGCTCGGCTCCAATCGCGTCGTTTAGCAGAGACAAGGTACGATTGAGAGCGCGGTCGAGATCCAAGCTGGATGAAACTTCGGTAAGGATGCGCAGAAGAGTTTCAGTATTCTGTTGTTCATGCTTTAACTGCGCCGTACGTTCAATAACGCGTTGTTCAAGCTCCTGGGCCAATCGTTGTGTCTCGGCAAAGAGGCGCCCGTTCTGGATTGCAACCACCGCCTGATTCGCGAGTGTGCTCAGGAGTTGAAGATCTTTCATCCGAATATGCAGTGTTCTGATAGCTTTGCGCTGAAAGCATGCCAATGGGTTTACTTCCCAGCATCAAAGGAACCGCCAAAATGGACACAGGCATACCGCGCACATCGACGACTGTGATGGCGCCCTCATCCACCCGATCGGAATTGCTCAAATTGAGCGGCTGTCCGCTCATGATCACACGACTGCTTAATCCTTCGCCCAAAGGCACACGCATGTTCGGTGTGCGAACATCCTTGTTCATCAAATAAACGCCCTCCACTTCCTGCTTCTCCTCATCAAGCAGGTTGATGGCAAATGCATCCACCGGCAGTAGACGGCTAACAGCCTTATGGATAGCGGCATAGATTTCCTCCGGATCCAGGCTGGCACCAATATCGGCACTGGACCGGTTGAGGGCGGCGAAGCGTTCCGCAGTTCTCACTGTGGATTGATATAGACGGGCGTTTTCGAGAGCAATGGCGGCCTGGTTTGTAATTGTGCGAGCAAGCTCGATTTCAGTTAGAGTAAAGCGCTCATGGCCTACGATGTGGGCAAAGAGCAAAGCGCGCAGATTCTGTCCAGCGGCCAACGGCAAAACCAGCAAAGCATTCGTATCGGCACCAACCAAATTCATGATCGGTTGAAGATCGGATTCAGCCGCGACCTTTTCCGTGTTAAATATCCCCAGCGACTCTCGCAAGCGTTCAAATAGCGGCGCATCAGGCAGAACTTGAGGCAGTTCATATTTCGAATCGGGTGAGGCGGCCTTCCAAATCGCGTGACCCTGTTCAAACGATACTGCCGAAGTGCGAGTGATATTCAATGCCCGACGCAACTCTTCTGCCGTCAGGCGCAGGATTTGATCGGCATCCAGCAAACCGCTCAAGGCGGACGAGAAGCGGTTGAGCAGTGCCAGACGCTGTGAGCGTTGATCCAAATCCGCGGCGCGGCTGAGGCTCTCCTCAAACAGTTTTGCGTTATCCAAAGCTGCCGCAGCCTGACCAGCAAACGTGGAAGCGAGTTGGATTTGCTCACGCGTGTAAAAATACGACTGCCATTTCTCCAACGCGATCACGCCGGTCAATTCGCCTTTGGAAATCAAAGGGATTCCCAGCCAGGATAGATGCGGAGCCTCTACAGGGGGGAAGCGCGGATCTTCGCGCACATCTGGCACAGAAATGGATTGACTGCTCTTGATCATTTCTTTGAACAACGCACTGTCAGCCACAGCCACCGTCAGGCCAAGACGCTTCTCGGCATCAGGAAAGCCGCGCACAGCGGAAACTGCCAGCCGTTCTTTATCACGCAGCCAAAGCGTTGCTGTATCAAAAGGCAAGACCGAAACAAGTTGGTCGAGGAGAGATGAGATGAGTTGATCAGAACGCAGGTTGGATGTCATGATGGCAGCAACATCGTTGAGGGCTTGCAATTGGCCTGCGCGTTCGGTCATGGCATGTACCAGGCGGACGTTTTCGAGCGAGAGCGCCACTTGTTGGGAGAGCGACATGATCAAGTTTTCATCTTCGGGCTTGAATGCAGAGGGCGTATTGAAATTATCCAAAATAAGAATGCCAAGCATTTGATCGGCCGCCAGGATCGGGATAAACAAACTGGATACGGGCAAACGTCCGCCGGTCGCCTGACGGTAAAGACCGAGTTTCTCGGAAGACAACGCATAATCGCGAGGGAAGTCAATCTCATCCACGCGCCGCGGCTTCTTGCCAGCAAAGATCACTCCCGGCAAAGCCTCACCCATACGATAAGAAATCTGAAGCATGCTGTTGTTATCTGCATAACCGGAAACGGCATGAGGCGTCAGCAGATTACTTTGTTCATTAAACATCAAAACAACGCCCGCATGCGCCGCAGGTAATGCGCGGCGTCCGCTATCCAACAAAGCGCGCGTGATACTTTCCGGATCTAGGCCGCTGATGCGGCGGCTGAAATCAAGCAACAGATCAACTTCCTGCAATCGGTGGCGCGTCTCATTGAGCAGGGAAATATTTTGCAGAACAACGGAGGTCTGTCTAGAAATCTGATAATAGACCTGCCTGTCTTCTTCCGTGAAATCCGGAATCGGCTCGAGACTGAGAGCCAGCATCGCCGCAATCGGCTTATTTTCCACGATGACCGGCAGGCAAATTGCACCTTTGGCACGTAGTTGGGAAAGCAATGGAACATCGCGCCATTCATTGCTTTCATCCAAGTTTGATATCAGGATGGGTTCACCACTTTGCAGAACCGTACGCAATGGATTCCGCTGACCAAACAACGCTTCCGGATTCATTGATCTCGGTATACTGCCCAGAACATGAAGCAGGTGCGGACCTTCGGGAGTATTTTCTGCCACCAAGGCAGTTGTCATCGCCAATTGAGTCAGAGTCTCGCGCCCCAACGCCATCAGCGCGGAAGATGCGTCCAGCTGTCGGCTGACAGACTCGGTGATAGCCAAGCCTGCGCGCACGCGTTGAGCCCGGCGATCCAGGTTATGCAGTGAAATCGTCTGTTCCAGATCCTTACGAAGCAAGATCGGCAAATCTTTTTGTGTAACGTTAAGCAATCGTTGCTGACGCTGGACGCCGGAGGAAAGCGAGTCGATACGATCTTTAAGATCGTTGTAGCGCCTTGCATTGTTAATGATCAATGCCGCCTGTGCGGCAAAGACTTCGACAGAATCAATAGTCGCCCGGTCCGGTCGCAAGCCATTAATCGGCTCATCGAGGCTGATCAAACCAAGTGGATTCCCTTGCGCGTCTTCCAACGGGATGAGCAGGAAATCATCCGGGTCCCAAGCATTCTGCTTGGATTGATTTCCGTGCACATATTCAGACGCGTAAACATAATGAACCTCTGTTGGCAAAACAGGAGTTTGATCCGCCGGGATGTAATAGGAACGGCTGATCTTAAATTCGGGTTTCATCAACTGGAGAAGACCAGAATACGGTTGTTTGTGCGCCAATAGTTCGCTTAAAGTTTCTTGAGGAATACCCAGACCAACGACACGCCGCAACAATCCACCATCCGGCTCATAGATGCTCACCAAAACCACTTGAAACGGCGTGGAATCATGGATGCCTTGCGCTATGACCCTTAGAGATTTTTCAAGTGCAACATCCGGATTGATGGCATAACTCGCATTAGACAATTGGACCAGCGTATCCGCGCGGCGGCGCAAAATTTCTGAACGCTGAAGTTCGTTTTGATATGTCCAAGCATTGCTTAATGCAATCGCGGCCTGGGATGCCAGAGTCTCCATAAAGTTCAGAGCCTTCGCATTGAAATGCGCCGGCGTTTCAGAATGCAGTTGGAGAAGCCCAATCAATCGTTTTTGATGGATGAGGGGAACAACGAGTGCAGAGTGTATCCCTGCATGCGGCGGAAAAAATCCTTCCTGATCAAAATCTGAAACCAGAAAAGACTGCGCCTTTTCAATTGCGCTTCGTTCAAACGGAGATAGCTCAACATCCAATGAACAGCCGTTCGACTTGAACACACGCGGTTTGTCTGCCGCCGTTTCAGGATCAAGAAGAAGAACTGAACCACAATCTGCGTTCATCGAGCGAACGCTTTCATTGCGAAAAATTTCGAGCAGTTGATTGAAATCAAGCGAGGCATTCAATTCGCGGCTGACCCGCGCAATCGTAATCAACTGCTCCAATTGCTCGTGCAGTGCCTGGTCAGTTTGCGAACTGGCTCTAAGATTTTCAATCGCAGATGACAACTGCCCCGCGGCCGTTGAGGCAACTTGCAAATCATAATCATTGAAGAAGTCGGTTTTACCACTGCCCAAAATCAATTCCCCAATCAACTTCCCGCGCATGGAAAGTTGTATCACCATCACGGATTCCATGCGTAGATTTTCTACTAATGGCTTATACGTCGAAAGCGCACACGGATCCAAACTCAACCGACCGGTCATAAAAGACCGCCCATCCGCGAGGGAATGATAATCGGCATTCTCAGCTTCAAACTCTGCAAAGGCTTCAAGAACTTTTAAGCCCAATCCCACAACCGAGTTCGCGATGCAACTGAAGTTGGCCACGCGTTTCATTGGATAAAAAGACCGCGCCTGAATCCGCTTGAAATAAATTGGTCAATTCCCGAACCGAATATTTAAGCACATCATCCAGCGTGGTCGATGAAACGGTCAGGTTGACCATGCGGCGCAAAACATCTGAGCGTTGGGTTCGAAGACGGCTTTGTTGAATCAATAAAGCATTCTCAATAATGGCTGCCGCTTGATTGCCGACGATACTCATCAGACGTAATTCTGAATCAGAAAATGCGATCTGTCCACGGCGATGACGAGAGACTTGAAAATAACCCACCATACTTCCACCCACCTGCAAAGGCATCAGGGCAGAATCGCGCAAGCTGGCCGCCACCGCAATATCCGTCAATCCAAGCAAGCGCCAATTTTCATCCTGCGAAGCATCCATTGTTAAGATTGGCTGCCGTTCATTAAGCAAAGACTTCGCAGGACTGCCCGGCGCAATCGATGCTCGATAAATTTCCACAATATGAACTGGCAAGCCGCGGAACGGCACTTGAGCTTCTAATGTATGTTTGCTATCATCGTAAATCAAGAAGCCAACAACATCTGCATCGAAGAGCGGTGCAACACTCTCCACCAGTCGAGCAAATAAATCCTTCGGATACTTGAATAGAGCCTGCCGCTTGCGCCAAATTGGAAATTCCAGCCAGCTCAGTAGAGCGGCGTTGCTCCTCTTTATACAATAACGAATTCCGCAAAGCAACCGATGCCTGCCCTGAAACCAGCTGCAATAAACTTACATCCTGCTGAGTGAAAGCAGCACCGGACATTTGACCTGCTTCGATCAAACCAACCAATTCCCCCCCGGCAATCAGCGGCACTCCAAGATAGGATTGAATTGCACTGAAACCGCCGTTCGCGTCCTCTGCGGATTTTGAGCGGGCATCCCTTATAAGAAGTAGCTCTTTGTCCTTGATTAATCTATCCGAAAACTTCCCAAACTGGCTCTGCGAGATATGGACCAGTTTTTGCTGCAATTGATCCTCAGTTTGCAAATGATAAGATATAAAAGCCCTTGCCTCTGCATCCCAGACTTTGATTTCCAATAGATCTGCAGGGACAAGCCGGTTGAGATTCTCAAGAATGGAACGGAGAACCGTTTCGAGGTCGAGGCTGGAGGCGATGGCTTGACCAAAATCAGAAACAACCTTTAAGATCAAAGAAGATGAGTTCGCGCTTTCAGTTGTAAGCGATGAGGTCAAATCCATGCCGCGCAAAGAAACCAACATCTTTGGATAAAGACCCGGCACTTGATAGGAAGTAAGTTCAGCCAGTCTGCCATTTATATTGACGCGCTTTTGACTGGGGGTAGCGCATACATCCAAAAACTCTTCCGGCGGACGCACACGGCGTGCCAAACGTTCGACATCCGCCACATCATTTTCCCGGAGGCCAAACCAGTCGCGCGCGCGGGGTTGATAAACTCCACTCGCCCCCCTGCTTGAATTACCAGCACAGCTTCACTGGCTTGATTAACATCAGGAAGAATCAAGGGAATGTTTTCGATTTGTCCGGCGGATGCATAACTAGGGAACAGACGCAGTACAGCCCAGACCAGTGTGCCAAATACCAGTCCGGCAATGACCAGCCCGATGCCCAAATCCATACCAGCGGACATTCGAGGGAGACCTCCTACGCGGCGGTTAGGGAATCCTGCCGACGAGCTTCTGCCGCGAGTTCAGTAATCTCGCGAATATCCGCGAACGATCGCTGACTGGGTGATACGATGCCCACCGACATGGTCATGAACGGCACTTTTTCCGTACCGCCATCGGCTTTAGGAGCCTGCATGAAACCTTGCTGTCTATCAATGAAGTTGTAGTGTGTTTGAACTTCACTCGCAAAGCGTTCTTTGACTCGCTCTCTTATAGCCGGTGCGGCGTTTTCGGTAGTGATTACAATAAAGTTATCACCACCCGCGTGGCCAATGAAATCATTTCGCGTACCCAGCTCGTCCACTATTTCGCTGATCATCATCGCGGCAAAGCGCACTACATCATCACCGGCCACAAAGCCATATACATCCTTGAATGGATCAAAGTGGTTGACGCGCATATCCAGCAACGACCAGTCTTTTTCGCGGATGATGCGCCGTAACTGTTCTTCGATCAACCTGCCGGCAGGCAATCCAGAGCGCGGATCCGTAAGGCTCTCGCGTTCCGAGCGTCGAATCGCGCCTGTAACGCGCAGTTTCAATTCCTCAATATCGAACGGCTTGGTGATGTAATCGTCCGCGCCGAGTTCGAGTCCCTGCAGTCTGTCACTGCGGTCATCTTTCTGCGTCAGGAAGATGACCGGGATGTGACTGGTGCGCGTGCTCGTCCGCAAATTGCGGCAAACCTCATAGCCGTCGATATCCGGCAACATGATGTCAAGCACGATCAAGTGCGGAAGCACATGCTTTGTTTTCTCCAGCGCATCGGAACCGCGGTGGGCAACATCCACTTCGAATTCCATGCCGGAGAAATAAATCTTGAGCATGTTGGCAATATCCACATCGTCTTCTACAACCAACAGTCGGGGCTTTCCCATAGAACCTCCTCAAACACGCCGCAATCCTGCGGAATGCGCCCAGCGAGTTGATCTGACCCGATAAGCGTTGCGGTGCACAGATTCAATTTGTTCCTCCGTCACTTCGCGCTCAAAAGAGCGGAACCCGCTCAGCCGGAACCCGTGTTTCTCAGCAATAGCGGTGATTTCGTTAACACGTTCCAACGTAATTCCCTTGCCAATTGTATAATCCTCGAAGCGGCCTTCCAAGGCCAGAGCCATTGTTTCAGCCACGCACGCATACGCCTTGCCTTCGGGAAAACCAAAATCAAAATGAAAACTTACGGGGCATGGCACATCCACCATTCCACCGTCAATTACTAATATATCATTTCTAGCCGCCGCGACCATTGCAGAAACATCGCGGGGACGGGCTACATCGCAGACAACGCTTCCCGGCTGCAAATGCCCAGGATGAATAATATCATGAATGGCGCTCGTCACTGTAAGAATCAACTGCGCCTCGGCGAGCGATTCCATCTTTGTGCTGATCATCAATTCAGCTCGCGCGTTGTCTCCAAGTCGGTCGCGCAAAGCCTCAAGCTTTTTCTCGTCCCGGGCGACCAGAATCAGGCGTTCCACGTCACCGGCTAACAGTTCCGCGCAGACGCGTCCAATCGCACCGGTTGCACCAACAACTGCCGCCGTCGCCCCATTCAGCGGAATATCCATCACCTTTGCCGCCTCGCGTATCGCTTGAACTGCCAACGAGATCGTATATGAGTCACCGGTGGTTACCGGAATGTCAAGTTCCTTCGCGATGGCAATGCCCGCATCGCCAACTACCGGTGTGAATGCACCCAACCCCAAAATCTGCGCTCCCAAATGTTCAGCCATGCGTCCGGTTTGAATGATCTTACGATAGACCGTTCGTTCCGGCAATTCCATCATGCGTTTCGGTGTATAAGGACAAGCCACAAACCAGCCCTTGATTTGCCTGCCCGTTGCAGCAGAGGTGATGCCTTCGATTTCAGAAAGATAAACTGGGGGAAAGAACGTGGAAAAGAAATTGATCTGGTTTTCCGTCAGGGCTTTTCCAAGAAATGGAAATTTGCGGCTGACATCGCGCTTCGGGTCAATGGGATGGATGATAAAAGCAAAACGATCCATAAAAACTACCACCGTCTTTGCGAGTAGAGCAAAGCAATCCCTGTTTCGAATGGGGATTGCCGCGTCGGACCCCTGAAGGACAGAGGGCAGGAGACCGCCCTTCTCGCAACACTTGCATCGCACTGCGTTCCCTGGCACCGCCCGCCAGGGCAGATGTGGTGCAGTGCAGGTGTGACATGACTACCACGACTCCACTTCCTTATCCTTCTGACGATGATATAAAGCCTGATGCAAATTACCCGACTTGAAATGATAATGGTCGCTGTCTTCGTAACGCACATCACGGTCAATCACGCGGCGCTCCTTCGACGCAGCCAACACCACATCCGATTCAATGGTGCGCGATGGATAAACGATCATCCCCGCGCCAAGGCGACAGTTATGCCCGACTGCGCCGCCCAGCACAGGCCGATTTGAAACGCTCAACTTCCCATTCCCATCTAAAGCCTTCAAAGGTGCAGGGACAAGGTTGTAATCGGTGAAAGTTGAACCGGCACCCACGAACGTATTGCGTCCGATAACACACATTTGCAAACAGGTATTCTGTGCAATCATGCTGTTTTCCATAACCGTGGTCATAAACAACGCCGAGCGAAACGGCATGAACGTCCCATCCCCCACTACGGAAAGCATCAATTGCACATCCTGTGAAACATTGACATTGTTTCCGATGATGCAATTCTCAATCACCGCGCCGGCATTGACTGTGACATTATCACCGATGGTTGTCGGTCCATGAATGACAGCGCGCGGATCAATCACACAGTTCTTACCAATCTTCACCAGTTCCGAAGATTCCAGCAACTGCCGTCCTTCATACACTGCCTTGCTAAGAATTCCCAATTTGAATCCCAAGTCTTCATTGAGACGTTTTTCAAAGCGCGCCCCGCGTCCGAATAGACCAAATACTATATCGGCAATGAAGATATGCACCCAGGAATCAATCGCAAGCAAAGAACGCAGTGGAACATGGAAAAGCAAATCGCCGCTTTGATCCGCCATATACGTTGGAACGTGATAATAGCCGATCTCGCGCGATTGCAAATCTATTACCAAGGGATCTACATCCGCCACGGGACCGTTGGGGTAATACCACAAGTCGGCAAGATAGATGCCCCCAGCCGGTGTGTAGGATGTTGAAAGCGGCAAGGCATGTTCCTTGAACGCCGGATCGTCCGCAGAGAAAGCGGCACGCACTGCCCGCCTGCGCTTTTTAGCTTCCGCTAGAAAAGTCCGAATGTACGGCTCATCGAAAAATAGATTGTCGCGATAAACCAAAGTCGGCTCGCGAACGGGGGGCATGGGCATGCCCTTCTTTATTTCCATTTCACGCGTCACATAAGGTGCAAGCAAGTTGCGTTGCCACAGCCAAAGCGGCGCATTCTGCAGACGCAGTTCGCGCGCCGGCTCGCAGAACGGCATAATGACATTGGGGGCATGAAGAATGATTTTGAGCATAGTTGCCTTAATTATAGTAGGGCGGGATGTTCCCGCCCTACTATTTTATTGGGGAATCCGAGCCTCTATGAAAAAGGCATTTGGTCAATGACAATGGTGCAGGCAGGGTCACCGTGCGCAATGCAAGCAATCTCCTCAACATTGAATATCTTACCACCACTCAGCCAGTAGAGCGCCTCCTGCAAAAGTCCCACGGCCAAATGGCAAACCGGTTCAGTTGCTGTGCGCTCCCAGCACAGCGGACAACGCTCAATGTGCCAGAACAACTTGTTGTCCATCTCTTCAATCCGAACGCGTTGATCGGTATGCTTATTGAACAGATCAGCAAACGACTTTGCGCCTGTATGGATTTTGGTGGAAAGCGGAAGCAGGCGAAACGCCATTCCGGTGATGCCCAGCATGGAACCGTATTCGCGCAAACCATATTGGAAGCAGGCGCGTCCGATGCGTAAAGCCGTCCCGCGTCCACCGTGCGGACCATAAACCTGCTCAAGCGATTCTTGAAGCTTAGTCACCACTTTGAACGGAAATTTTTTGGGGGGGCGCACGGCCGGATATTCATTGGCGTATGAAGCGAGAGAGGCTAGATCGAGAACGGAATGAACGCCTTCTCTGCCAATCACCTCCTCCATTGCAAGCAGGATGATGCGTCCCATCCGTTCAGGATAAAAATATTCGGTCATAAGGTCAAATTGGTCAGATCCGGCTCGTCAAGAAAAGCCTTGAGCTTTTGGCTGAATTCAGTCGGCTCATCCAACATAATGAAATGACCCGCATTGTGGAAACACTCCACGCGCGCTTGCGGCACTCCGGCTTGCAGAGGCTTCCATTGTTTAGGGTCAACGACAATATCTTTATCGCCAAACATGCCTAAGACTGGCACGCGGATCTGGCCAAGACTGGGGCGCAAATCCGTCTTGCGTAGTGAGCCGATACTGGCGAAGAAAGCCTGCATGGTCGTGCGGGAGACATCACGATCCATCATTTTTGCCCAATTGCGATCCTTCGAATAAGCAGGAGCCAGCAAATGATAAAACGATTTATAGATCCAAATATTGTGATAGGTGAGCCACCCCAGTAAGTGATAGCCAAAAACTTTTGGGAAAAAGAATAGCGATGATCCAACAATTGGAGAGCCGATGATCACAACCTTACTGACGCGCTCCGGATATTTGATGGACACAGCCAGACTGACAGTTCCGCCCATGCTGTGTCCCACCAAGGGTGCGCGGACAATTCCAAGCTGCTCCATGAATTGATTGACGAGACTTACAAAGTCCTGCACGGCATACGTTTCGCGCTTGGTGCCCGATTCGCCAAAGCCCCAAAAGTCCAAAGCATAAGTGCGATAAAACGCGCCGAGGTAAGTCATGGTTTCCTGCCACAATCCCCATGAGCCTTGATAGCCATGCAGGAGGATGACCGGCTTGCCTCTGCCATATACTTCGTAGTGAACAATTCCCTGATCAGTCGTTATTGAGGACACGTGATTCCTTCGTGGACGCCAGGAGATTGAGCTTTCCAAAAAAATATCACTACTGAGAGTTGAGTCTCAGCAGTGATATTTTACCAAACAAACCCGTTCTATTTGCCGGATTCCATTTCTGCCAAAATACTGTAAAGCAATTCCAACAGGACCCGCTTGACCTGCGTCTTATTGGTAGCGACACAAGGCAACAGCTTGGTCCTGGCATCCAGCCGCAGTGCGTGACGCACATCTTCCAGCTCCCAAGCGTCCTTCAGGTCCTGTTTATTAGCAGCGACGACGTAAGGCGTGGGCGCATAGGCGCGAAAAGTTTCGAGGATGGAACGGGCTTCGCGGAAAGTCTCGGGGCGAGTCGAATCAACCATGACGATGAAGCCTAACATGCCCTCCGAAAGAATCTCCCACATAAAATCGAATCGTTTCTGGCCGGGAGTTCCAAATAAATACAAAACCAAATCTTCATCCACCGTGATGCGTCCAAAGTCCATCGCGACCGTGGTCACATCTTTGATAGCTCGCTCTGAGGCAGCGGAGGTTTTTCGCTCCGTGTCAACCACATCAATTTCACTTACCGATTGAATGAACCGAGTCTTGCCGGCGCTGAAGGGGCCTGTGACCACCATTTTGACAGTTTGCATAATAACGTATCCTTCTAAGCAAAAATAGAAAAAAGATAAACACAACGGACACAAAGTACACGAAGTAAGAACACCTCGATGTTTTCCTTAGTGTCCGTCGTGTCCTTTGTGTTTAAAAGATTATTCATAGCTTTCATCACATTACAGCTTCTGAATGCGCCCGATCAGTTTGTTGATGAGCGTCTTTTGTTCTTCTCTATCCTGCGTTGGGAGCATCTTGGGATTGATATGCGGCGCGGCTTGCGCGCTTTTCGGGCGGATCATCTCAACGAGACCCGCTTAAATCAAGCCATAAACAATGCGGCGGATTTCCATATCGCTCAACTTCGACGCCGAAGCGATCTGTTTGATGGTATTCTTCGGATCAATGTATTTGACCACGCGCCATTCTTCGACGCTGAGATTGAGATTCGTCATTGGACGGTCGGTAAATTTGAGCGCCATATCGAGGCTGGGAATTTCATCCTGCAGTTCTTCCCATTCGCGCAATTGACGCGAGCCTTCGATGATCAGGTTTTCGAGATCGAGCCGCACGTTAATGCGGTCATCGGGCGGAAGCATATCATTCTCGAAACGGAAGAAGCCCTCCACCCACGTAAAGAGACGTCGGATCACATCAGTGAAATAGCCCTGCAGATTGAGCAGGATATCTTCCTGCGAAACATAACCGGCGTTGATCAGCAAAAGGCCGAGTTCCTTATCGGTCATCTGACCGGCGCGCTCAGAAATCGCACGATATTGATTGACGTTCAGCTTGTTGGCTTTATGCAAGACAGCCCCCAAGCTGTTATCTTCCGAACCGATTTGTGCATAAGCCAGCTTGCCCTGGCGGAACGAGATGTGAGCCTGTTCGCTTGGACCATCCACCACCAGGGTGCCGGTCTTTTGCGCCAGGTTAATCAGGTTGAGCAGTTGAGTAATTGTAAAGTCACGCAGATTGCCGCGTAAAGCCATGTTGCCTCTTCAAAGCCCCCGCCGCGGGGAGCAAGTGAAAGGATTATACATGCAAGAAATGGATGCGTCAATTAAGCGGACTTGCAGGTTTGTGAGGTGAAGCCATAACGGACCTTATAGATGAAGCACATAGAAGTCGTACAATAGAGGCATGGCAAAGCGGAAATTCATACTGAGCAAAACAGAACAGAAAGAGTTGGTAAGAGCCTATCGTATAAGCCACGATGCAGGCACTCGAACTCGATACCAAGCCGTTCGATGATATGGTGAAGGGTATGCAGAAGCAGAGATCGAGCGGATCACCGGATGCAGTCGAACCAGTTTGATGGAATGGTGTCGAGCCTATCGAGCCGATCCTTCGCAAGGACGGGTAGATAAGCGGGCAGGCGGCAATCATGCCAAACTGAGACCGCTCCAGATCGAGGAGTTGCAACAAATGGTGCATCAATACAGTCCCAAAGAACGGTTAGGGAAAGAGGCGAGTACGGCAGATGGAAGTTTCTGGAACGTGGAAGATTTGGCGAGTGCGGTTCAGAAGCGGTATGGAGTGAAATACCAAAGTCGAAGCTCCTATCTGCATCTTTTGCGAAAATGTGGTTTTAGCTACCAGAAGACGGAGAAGGTCTTCAAGTCCTGCAGCGAAAGCAAAGTGGCGGACTACGAAGAACAGCTTGAAAAAAACTGATGGAGGTAGTTCAAAATGCACCTCAGACGGTCTTTCTGGCAGGCGATGAAGCCGGATTGTATTTGCAAGCGACCACTTGCTAGGTCTGGGCTCCCACGGGACAAACGCCGCAAGTGCGGGCTGATCCGGGGCGAGCCCAGACTAACTTTTATGGCGCTTTGAATTTGCAGACCGGAACAGACATTGCCATGTGCTCGGGATCTGATGAATGCGGAAGTTTCAGCACAATACTTGCAGAAGCTCTTGGAGGCCCATCCGGAAGTCCCCTTGATCTTATTTTGGGACCGCACCCCCTGGCATCGCCGCCAGCCCATTGACCAAGTGCTCAAGGAAAATCCGCATTTGGAAATTGTTTTCTTCCCGACCGCCAGCCCCGACTTGAATCCACAGGAACATGTGTGGAAAGCAGTTCGCAAAGAAGTGAGCCATAATCACTTGGAAGCGCAGCTTCCTGCATTAGCGGATCGTTTCTCGGATAGGTTGAATTCGGGTACCTTCAAAAGTTCGCTCCTCGATCCGTATGGCTATACTGCTCTTCGTCCAATGTTTATTTGATTTGCCTATTAGAGTTTTTTTCTTACGGTTTGAGATTTATAACCTATCTTTTGCGCTATCTCTTCTATGGTAAATAATGGATGGGCTTTATACCATTCGTAAACAGGTCGCCAATCTAATTTGCGTAAGTCGTTTTTATCTGTGAAAGGTTTTGGCGGATTGCCTGCATAAGACTTTTGTTGAGATTGAATGAGTTCAAGGATGAATGGGTTAGTCAAGTCCGTCTCTGGGGTGATAATACATTCCCATTTGCCATTATTATGAAGTATAAACGTGGGACTCATGCCAACATCCAAAGAATGAAAAAGACCTTGCCCAGCTATTCTTGAAATAAAATCTTCTCGCCACCCTTCCGGAATATTAAAGTTTTTCAATAAATCATTTACGTCTTCATAAAAAGCCCGCCCCCGTTTCGCCCTTTGACTTGTTGGCTTCTCCTCAATGCCTGTCCAGTTGAACCACTTCGCCCAATTCAGCCGAATATCGAAAGGCAGGGGTAAACCATATTCTTGTTGTATCTTATGGACTTCACTTAAAAAGTTCGGGGTTGCTATTTACACGTTCCCAATAAGAATTCTCCACCCACTATACTACTATCTAGTTTTCGCTCTGCTTGTTTCCAATTTATTTTTTTCATTCTAACAATCAAAAACAAGAAGCCGCCACGCCAAAGCGGACGGCTTGCAAGTTTTGGTATACTCGCTTAGTCATTGCCGCCGTAATCGGCTTGACCTTTGCCCGCCATGCTGTTACATGGCGGGCAGTTCTTTTACTATCCTGATTTTACATCATTCCGTCTACCGGACTCCCGCGTTCGTGCGATCCGCGCATCAGCGAAGTCGTGAAAGATTATCTATGGGCGAATGTGCCTTATGCGCCTGCAATAGGTCATCATTTACCATTTGGGTGCTCCACCATTGTTAAGTCGGCATGTCCTAGTAGAGCCTGTAAGTGGAGTACATCCATTCCACCGCGCAAAGACAAAATAGTGAACGTCCTTCGCAATGAGTGCGGGATAACATGTACACCCGTCCTTTTCGATAGCCGGCGGAAAATCAATAATATCCCTGTTCCCAAAAACCTATTGCCGGTTTGGGTTTGGAATAATGGGGCATTGTCTGAATGGTCGTCAAGCATTCTGCGATAGGCTAGCAGAGCCGCGCCGTGCTTTTGCTCCGATAACTGCGCTCCTAGCTTTACCACCTTTGCCCCGTATTACTCTAACAAGCCCAGAAGCGAAGTCAACGTCATTCCAATTCAAGGCAACCACTTCGCCACGTCTTAACCCGCTATCAACCATAAAAAGCAACAAAGCGTGGTCTCTCACGTTGCACGCCTGCACAACTCTTTCGACTTCATCGGCAGTCAATACGGGCAAGCGTTTTTTTGCAACCTTCGGCATAACAAATTTTATTAATTCGGGTATATATCCTTCCGCATGCCAAAATATAATAAGAGTTCGGATTGCCCTTGCATGGTCATACACGGTTGTATCTGATTTGCCTTTGTCTGCTAATCTGCAAGGTATTGCCGAACATATCGCGCTGAAATTTGTTCAGGTGATATTACCCCTTGCCCTTCTATCCCTTTAAGAAAAAAACCAGTTGCGTACTTGTAGAAATCCAGTGTTGCGATTGAACATTGCATCGCCTGACGGGATAAAACAAAATCGGTATAAGCGTCTGCAAGAGCAACCGAGGCAAGATTCCACTTTTGACTTACTATTGTTGAGGACATAAAAAAACACTGCCAATCTGCCGACTATCGGCTTGATATGACGGTGTTCTTCTATGTGTCGGGGCGAGAGGATTTGAACCTCCGACCTCTTGCACCCCATGCAAGCGCGCTAGCCGGACTGCGCCACGCCCCGATGAACAAAATGAATTATAGTCTTATCATGGCTTTTTGACAACAGCCCCGCCGATTATGATAGAATAAGATACCCTTTGGAGTGCCTTATGATTGAAGTGATGATTGATAGCGTGCGCGTCAACCTGATGTCTCCGCAGAGACTGGTTATTCTGCGCGAAGTCGGATCGGATCGTTATCTCCCGATTTGGGTCGGGCAATACGAAGCCGAAATGATCACGGTTGGATTGCAGGAAGTCGAAGTGAGCCGTCCGCTAACTCATGACTTAATGAAAAATGTCTTTGCGACTTTCAACGCCAAGATCAACCGCATCGAGATCATTTCCCTCAAGGAAGATATTTTTTACGGAAATATTGTTGCCGAAGTCAACGGCAAAGAAGTCAGCGTGGACTCGCGTCCGTCTGATGCGATTGCGCTCGCTGTGCGTGCTCATGTTCCGATCTTGGTGGATGAATCCGTGATGAAGAACGCCGGGATCATGCCCGAGGTGGATATGAAATCGTCGGCTGGCGCGGCCGCTCCAAGTTCCAGTAAGACGCGGCCCGTGGCGCCTGTTGGCGATGTCAGCAGTGAACGATTATCCGTGTTCGAAGATTTCGTCGGTAAGCTCGACATGAATAAACTGGATGATAAAGATAAACCTGAAGATAAAGGCGAAGACGATAAACCCGATAAGCCGAGCAAGCCCAAAAAACAATGACCGAATATTTTCCTGTTGAAGAATCCGCCGCCCCCGCCGCGCCCACGATCCCGCACAGTCGAGAAGCCGAAGAAGCCGTTGTAGGGGCGGTACTCATTAACCCCGAAGCTTATTATGACGTCGCCCAATTTTTGCAGGCTGACGATTTTTACATTCATCGTCATAAATGGATTTGGGAGGCCTTCACCAGTTTGCACGAGCAACGCATCCCGATTGATCTGCTGACACTCACTGAAGAGCTAGATCGCAAAGGTCAGCTCGCCGAAATTGGTGGGCCTGCCTACCTGACCGCGTTGGTCAATCAAGTGCCTTCATCGCTCAACGCGGAATCCTATGGACACATTGTCGAAGGTCACGCCATCCGCCGCAAGATGATCAACGCCGCCAACTCGATTGCGTCACTGGCTTACAACGAAAGCTCCACTGTTGATAACGTGATGGATGAGGCGGAAAAGGCGGTGTTCAACGTCAGCGAGCGCCGCCTCAAACACGACGTCGAGCCGATCTCCGTTGTATTGAGCGAATACTATGACCGCATCGATGATCTCGCCAAACGCGATGAAGAGATCTTCGGTGTGCCAACCGGTTTCAATGACCTCGATCATCTACTGGGCGGGTTGCAACCGTCTGATCTTTTGATCATCGCGGGCCGCCCAGGTCAAGGTAAAACAGGGTTTCTACTCTCAGCCGCCAAAAACGCCGCGCTGATTCACAAAAAACACGTTGCTATTTTTTCGCTTGAAATGTCGAATGAACAAGTTGTACAACGTCTCATTTCGCAAGAGACAGGCATCAACTCCCAGCGTATGCGTACTGGCAAGCTAAACGATGACGAATGGCCGTTGTTTACACACGCTGTTGAAGTGATGTCGGATACCCATATCTTCCTCGACGATACGCCCGCCATCACGCCGCTCCAAATTCGCACGAAATGTCGGCGCCTACACCTTGAGCATCACCTAGACTTAATAATTGTGGATTACCTGCAACTCATGGGTGGGGATACTCGCACTGATAATCGCGTGCAGGAGGTCTCCTATATCTCGCGCAATCTCAAAGTGTTGGCGCGCGAATTAAATGTGCCGGTACTTGCCGCTGCGCAGTTAAGCCGTGCAGTCGAGCAGCGCTCTGACAAAAGGCCGGTGCTTTCAGACTTGCGCGAATCTGGTTCACTCGAACAGGATGCGGATATTGTGATGTTCATTTATCGTCCCGATCAATACGAGAAGGATACCGTTAAGCAAAATATCGCGGAAATCATCGTCGCCAAACACAGAAACGGCCCCACGCACTCAGGCATTGAGCTGGTTTTCCTCAACAAGCTTGCCAAGTTTGCGGACGCAGAGACCAGAAAGTCCAGTCCGAATGAATAAATTCAACGGTTTTACCGACTCAGAAACATTCACACAACTGCCGGACTCGTTCTTCAACCAATTGTTAAACGAGATCGTTGATGCGGACGAGTTGAAGGTCACGCTGTATGCCATATGGCGCATCGAGCACATAGACGGTCCGTTCCGCGCGTTGTGTGAGACGGATTTCGATGTCAAAGACTTGAGCCTCGCGGCGAGCGAGGTTGCTTTGGGATTAGAAAAAGCCACCCAGCGCGGAAGCCTGTTGAAGTCTGCGCATGAAGCTGATGTGTTTTATTTTCTGAATTCTCCGCGCGGACAGCGCCGCCGCCGAAGCGTTTGCAAAAGGCAATTGGCGCGCATCCGCACAAACAAAGTCCGTACCGATCGAGCGACCGAATGTGTTCAAGTTGTATGAAGAAAACATTGGTCCGCTCACGCCACTGATCGCCGATGGGTTGAAAGATGCGGAAGAAATTTATTCAAGCGAATGGGTCGCGGATGCAATTGGATTGGCGGTGGCTCATAACAAACGGAGTTGGAAATATTGCGAAGCGATTTTAAAACGCTGGAAGGAAGCGGGCCGTGCCGAAAAGCAAAATAGACGAGACGATAAAAAAGTTAACCAGGGTCTCGAACGAAAAATCGAACAACTCCGCAGACGTTCCAGCTAACGATTTGCCGGGTGATCCAAACTGTCCGCATTGCCATGGCGTGGGATATTTGCGCGCGGATGTTCCGGTTGGTCATCCCGATTTTGGAAAACTGGAAGTCTGTGTTTGCCGCCGCGCCAATGTGGCGAACGTAGTGCGCGAGCGATTGTTCGCGCTGAGTCATCTCGATGAACTTAAAGATCTAACCTTTAAATCGTTCAAGCCGCGTGGCCGCAAAGGTCTCGCTGAAATGCAAGCCAATTCACTGGAGATGGCTTGCAATCAAGCTCGGCATTATGCACAAAGCCTCAATGGCTGGCTATTATTGCAGGGCAGTTATGGTTGCGGCAAAACACATCTCGCTGCGGCGGTCGCGAACTATGCGGTCAGCATGGGCGTACCAACTCTTTTCTTAACCGTTCCTGATTTGCTCGACACCTTGCGTTTTGCATATAACGATGAAGATACGACCTTTGAACAACGCTTCGACGAAATCCGCAATGCTAAACTATTGGTGCTGGATGATTTCGGAACTCAAAACGCAACGGGCTGGGCGCAGGAAAAATTATTTCAGATCATTAATTATCGCTACATCAATAAACTTTCAACCGTTGTGACAACAAATCTCGCACTCGACGAAATCGAAGCGCGGATTCGTTCGCGTCTTGCAGACCCGGAATTGGTCACGCAAGCAAAAATCAATGTGCCTGATTACCGTCGTCCGATGGACGATGCTGGCCATCCGGAGCTTTCTTCACTTGACTTGATGGCGCACAAAACGTTTAGCACCTTTGAAGACCGCGAGCGTGAAGGATTGGATGCAGACAAATTGAAATCCTTGCAAAAGGCGCTCAAGGCGGCACATGTTTTTTCAGACAAGCCAAAAGGCTGGCTTGTCTTTGAAGGAACTTATGGATGCGGCAAAACCCATCTCGCCGCTGCAATTGCTAATTATCGCGCTGACCTCGGCGATCCGCCTCTTTTTGTAATGGTGCCGGATTTACTCGATCACTTGCGCGCTACCTTCAGTCCCAATGCAAGCACGAGCTATGACCGTCGATTCGACGAAGTCCGAACCACACCGTTACTTATTTTGGATGATCTGGGATCGCAATCCGCTACACCTTGGGCAAAAGAAAAACTCCATCAGTTGATAAACTATCGGTACAATGCAGAATTGCCCACTGTTTTCACGCTTGCCAAGGAAAACGTAGATCAAAATCAAATTGATGAGCAAATCATCACCCGAATGTTGGATGAACGGATTTGCAACTATATCATCATTGCCGCTCCCGCTTATCAGGGCAAATCCAGCGGGCGCAAAACGAAAGCTAGATAGAAATACCCAAGGTCGCAGACAATTTTTGTGTTCCCAAATCCACCTACACATGATAGACTTTTTAAGTCAGCCTTTATTAGGCTGACTTTCTTTATCAAGGTATAGACGGAGAATAATTTATGGGTTTTATTCAGACTGTGTTTCTCGGTGCGATTGCCGGATTTACCATTTACCTCGGCTTGCCCTTGGGGCGAATCAAAAAGATCTCAGAAGGCACTCGCACATTCCTTTCGATGCTTTCAGCGGGTATCCTGCTTTTTCTCCTGTTCGACATTTTATCCAACCTTTCCGAGCCGATCAAAGCGGCAGTTACAGGAAACAAAAACTTTCCTGAGTTCTTTATTCTGCTCGGCATCTTCGTGCTTGGATTTGGAGTCGGTTTGCTTGGCTTGATTACCTTTGATCAACGGTTCATGAGGTCCCGGTCCGGCACTGATCAACCGTTCGATCCAACTCGTCTGGCTCTGATGATCGCTACCGGAATCGGCCTGCATAATTTTTCAGAAGGCTTGGCTATCGGTCAATCCGCAGGGCGCGGAGAACTTGCTTTTGCCGCGCTTCTCATCATTGGCTTTGGATTGCATAATGCGACGGAAGGCTTTGGCATTGTCGGCCCGTTGATCGGTGAGAACCGTCCTTCGTGGGGATTCATCGGACTCGCCGGTCTGATTGGCGGCGGTCCAACTTTCCTTGGCACCATCGTTGGATATTTTTTCCTCTCCGATGCAATGTTCGTTTTATTCTTATCGCTTGCGGCGGGCGCGTTGGTTTATATCATCGGCGAATTGTTCAACTTAAATCGTCGCTCTGGAGCAAAATTCCACGCTGGCTGGGGACTTTTCCTCGGTTTTCTATTCGGCTATCTAACCGATTTGATTTTGACCATTGCTGGTGTTTAGTACATCGTTCATTCTCTCTACCTTGAACGGCCTTCCCTCAACTGGAGTTTCATCAAACTCCCGCGCCGCGAGATGACCTGAGAACATTGCTTGGCAGTGATATTCGGAATTTATTTTAACAGCTCTGGAATTTTCTTTAACATCTTGTCTCGCACCTGACGAAAAACGGCCAGCCGTTCCTCGTCCGTTCCCTCCACTTTGGCCGGATCGCGGAATCCCTCGTGGACGCGTTTTCCTTTTCCCAGCCAAACGGGGCATTCCTCGTTGGCGTCGTCGCAGACGGTGATTACAAGATCAAAATCTTCATTACGGAAATGTTCAACGCTTTTGGATTCGCCGCGATGTTCAATCCCGATTTCACGCAACACTTGAATCGCCATCGGATGAACAAAACCCGCTGGCTGGGTTCCCGCCGAAAATGCCCGCCACTCCTTCGAGTAGCGGGCATTGACAATCGCTTCAGCCATCTGCGATCGGCAGGAATTCCCCGTGCATAGAAACAGCACCCTTCTATTCATGTTTATGCGGATGCCAGAATTCATTATCCGTATCGTTGATCTCGGTCAACTCGCCGGTGACGATAAAGACCGTCCGCTCACAGATATTGGTCACGCGGTCGGCGAAGCGCTCGAGGTTATGCGCCACCCACAAAAGCCAGTTGGCGCGTTCGATGGTGGTCGGGTCGGCAATGACAAACGTCATCAACTCGCGATAGATCTGGAGATAGAGCCCGTCTACGATATCATCTTCAACCGGAATCTTGCGCGCGGTTTCAATATCCTCGTTGACAAATGCGGTCAGGGAGCGGTGAAGCATATCTGCTCCTTTTTCAGCCATACGCGGAACGTCGATCAGTGGTTTGAGCAACACCTCATCCCCCATGCGGATATTGATGTTGGCGATGCCTTTGGCATAATCACCCATGCGCTCCAATTCCGAGATGACTTCCAAGATCGAGGCCAGTACTCGCAGATCGTGCGCCATCGGTTGTTGAGTGGCAATCAAGATCATCAACTGGCTTTCGATCTCGAAGCGCTTTTTGTTGATCGCACGGTCGCCTTCCAAGATCTTCTTGCGCGGCTTTCAAGTCGCGTTTCTTCAGCCCTTCCACTGAACCCAGAATGGACTGCTCCACCATACTGCCAAGTATCAGCACGTCATCTTTAACCTGCTTGATTTCAGTTTCAAATGTTTTGCGTAACATGGATTCCTCGACTTATCTACAAAACCATTATATCCTCATCCAAATCGCCCAGTCACGTAATCTTCGGTACGCTTATCTTTCGGATTCGTAAAAATCAATTTGTCTCGTTGAACTCGATCATTCGCCCGGCGCGCTGATCGTCAATCATCATCATGGCCGTGTAATCGGAAACGCGCGCGGCCTGCTGCATATTATGTGTCACGATGATGATGGTGTAATCCTTGACGAGGTCGTGCATCAGCTCCTCGATGCGGAGAGTCGAGATCGGGTCGAGGGCGGAAGCGGGTTCATCCATCAGAATGACTTCCGGTTCCACGGCCAACGCGCGCGCAATGCACAAACGCTGTTGCTGTCCGCCCGAAAGCGAAAGCCCGCTTTGATGAAGTTTATCTTTTACTTCATCCCAGAGCGCGGACTGCCGCAAGGATTTTTCCACGATTTCATTCAAATCGTTCTTGCGCCGGATGCCATACAAGCGCGGACCAAACGCCACGTTATCATAAATGCTTTTCGGAAATGGGTTGGGGCGTTGAAAAACCATCCCGACCCGGCGGCGGACATCCACTACATCCACGCCGGAAGCGTTGATGTTCTCACCATCCAGAATGATTTCGCCGTCCATGCGTGCGCTGGCGGTCAGATCATTCATGCGATTGAACGAACGCAATAAAGTGGATTTGCCGCAGCCCGAAGGACCGATGATGGCGGTAATTTTATTGGATTGAACGGTGAGGTTGATTTCAGCCAGGGCGCGGAACTTCCCGTAAAAGACGGAGAGATTCTTCATCCCCATCTTCGTGGTTGATTCGGCGCTTTGCGCCTCGTTTTTTGAAACAGCGATATTGGTTTCCATATCTTTATCCTTGAAGTGCGCGTTTGCGGAACTCAACATATAAACGCGCGATGATTTCAATCAAAAGAACAAAAATCATCAGCACCAATGCCACACCCCAGGATTGATCGACCCGTTCAGGGTATGGTTGTTGAGCATATTTCCACAACGTCAAGCGGAAGCGAGTCAACGGGTTGGTTGATGATGCGCCCGATAATCGTGAAGATACTTTGATGGGCCTGAACCCCGCCTCGGACGATCAATCCAATATTGAAATTGTCATTGCCAAAAGCCGTAAAGAGAAGTGGAGCTGTTTCGCCAATCGCGCGGGCAATTGCCAGAAGAAAGCCAGTGATAATGCCATTGAGCGCGGCGGGGAACATAACACTCAATGAAGTTTTCCATTCCGGCGCTCCCAATCCCAATGAGCCTTCGCGCAATGTATGCGGAACCAGCTTGAGCATTTCCTCGGTAGTGCGGATGATTGTTGGCAACATCAGGATCGCCATTGCCACACCGCCTGCAAGAGCCGAAAAATGTTTCTCGGGTACAACGATCAAAGCATAAACAAAGAGTCCCATCACAATGGATGGAACGCCGGCCAACACATCAGTAGCTAAAACGTAGAGTTACGCCTAATGGGGTATTCGGATTACGTGCGGCATAGAAAGCCGCCAGCACACCGGGCGGGATCGCAAATAAACAGGATAGAACTGCGTAGCACCGCAGTGCCTTCAATGGAATACAAAACGCCGCCGCCCGCTATGCCTAGCGGACGCGGAAGTTGCGTGAAGAAATGCCAAATTGAGTGAACTTCCACCGCGATAGATCACATAACCAACGATCCAGAATAAAGGTACAAGTGCCATCAGAGTCAGTAGACCTGTAATAGCGAGCATGACTGCATTGGTGATTCTGCGGCGGCGCGAGTGCGCGAGCTTCGTTCTTCGCAATCAATTCCTGGAATCGGGTTGTGGTCATGCGCGTGCCTCCTGAGGCGTTCGCCGCGCCACCTGCCAAACCAGAAAACGCGCAATGATATTCAAAATGAGCGTAATGACAAATAATGTCAGACCAATTTCAATCATGGCCGAGGTATGAAGCTCCGAGACAGATTCTCCAAATTCGTTGGCAACAAGCTAGCCATGGTGTAACCTGGTTTAAGCAAGGAACCTGTAGGTTCGAGTGAATTCCCGATGACCATCGTCACAGCCATAGTCTCGCCGAGGGCGCGGCCCAAACCAAGAATGATTGCGCCAAGAATTCCAGACAAACCATAAGGCAGTAATACCTGCCAGATCATTTCCCAACGTGTTGATCCCATTCCCATGGCGGCTTCACGTTGAGTATTCGGAATTGCCACAAGCACATCACGCGTGATGGCCGTAATCGTCGGAATAATCATAATTGTGAGGATCATAGCCGCCGCGAGTCGCGAAGCGCCGCTTAATGGGATTGGCCCAGTAAAGAAAAAATTCAATACCGGCATTTGACCGAAACGCCAAGGCCAAGCCTTCGCCAACTGGAACAACCACTTTGGGAAGGAAGACGAAGATTCCCCATAAGCCATAAACCACACTTGGGATAGCCGCTAGTAATTCGATCATCCAGCCCAGCGGCAGTCGTAACTATTCAGGGCACAATTCGGCAAGGAAAATGGCAATACCTACGCTAATAGGGATTGCCAAAATGATTGCGAAGAACGATGTAATCAAAGTGCCATAAATAAAAGCCCAGGATTGGTAAACGCCCGTTTAACGGATCCCAGACGGAATTGGATGTCGGCAGGACGAATGCCCAGCCGAATTGGGCGTGCGCATCAGCCGATTGTTGCCATAACATCCAACCAATGGCAATCACCAGAGCAAGGATGAGAAAGGATGCAAAATAATCAACCCTGACCATGGAATATCTCCATAATGGGTTGATCGCTGAAACCGCGCCAGCCAAGTATTTTTCTGTGGAACAGAAATCTTTTTCATATCGCTCTATTTACAAGGTGATAAAGCCAAACCATTTCTCTCAATTGTTTGGCTTGCCATTATAAAGATAATGGAGGGCCTCCTATTTATAACATAGAGAGGCCCTCTTGGAATTAGTTGAAGATTATTGGTTAGTGGGACATAACCGGCTGGCCATTGCAAGTAACCTGGCCAAGCTTTGCAATCGCAAGCTGCGAAACAGCAGAGGGCAGCGGAACGTATCCGAGAGCCTTGGCTCGACTGGTAGCGACCGGGTTGGTCAAAATCCAATTGATATACTCGACAAGTTTGGATGCCTTGACGCAATCAGTCATGCTGGTCTGGTGAATGATAATGTAAGTGTAACCAGCGATGGGCCAAGAGCCAGCACCAGGGCCATTTACAATGGTATTCGTCAACTGAGGAGTGAATGAATTGGCGAAATCATTCATAGCTGATGCAGTGCTATCGGGTGATGCAGTAACCGTCTGGCCAGCCTTGTTGACCATCTGTGCGAAGGGCAGTTTGTTCGAAACCGCGTAGGCATATTCAACATAGCCAATCGATTCAGGTGTGTTCTGAACTGCGGCCGCCACGCCACTACTGCCATTACCGCCAACGCCGTTTCCAGCCTTATCAGCGGGCCAATTGATCGTTGTGCCAGCGCCAGCAGTCCAAGCAGAACTGAATGAAGTCAGCGCATTGGTAAAGATTGAGGTGGTGCCAGAACCATCTGAACGATGGACAACGGTAATTTGCTTGGCAGGAAGTTTGGATGCAATCTGCGGATTGAGGGCCGCGATGGCTGGATCATTCCACTTGGTAATGGTGGCATTATAGATACCGACCAGTGTATTGCCGTCTAGAATGAGCGCTGGGTCTTTGGTGGGATCGAGTTCGGGAATGTTATAAGTCAACACAGTAGCACCGGCAAGGAATGGATACATTTGCAAATCTTTGCCAGCCGTGTATTGATCGGAGGTGGGTACCGCATCTGTACCAGCGAAATCAACCGTGCCATCAGTGATAGCTTTGATTCCAGCGCCTGAACCCGTGCCTTGGTAGTTAATCACGACCGAAGGATCAACAAGAGGAAATGCAAATGCATATTCGCTCTCAGCCGGTGCTTGGAAAGTGCTTCCCGAGCCATTGAGGGTAACGGAGCCTGGAGCCATAGGTGTCGGTTGAGCAGGTCCAGGCGTGGAGGTAATTTCCACTACCTGCGTCTGGACTACCGTTTGCGGAGTCGGCGTGGCACTTGTACCACAAGCCGCCAGCAAGAAGCTGAATGCAATGGTTACGAATACAAACGTACGTAGGAATTTAGACATTTCTTTTCTTCTCCTTTTGGAATTTTGTACAATCGAATCATAACAATCAGCGTTTAATATCAATGGAAGAATTGGTTAACATTCTGTTAAAGCCAATGGGATTGAAATGAAATAAAACTACCCGCCAGTTCCGTGGGCGGGCAGTGTCTCCCTATTGGGAGGCAGTAAGAAGGAGAAAAACACCAGAATTAAACTTTTCTATCCGGCACCGATAACTCAAAGAAGGGAATGGCGACATTTTCATCCCAGGGCCAGGTATTTAAATCGGTCAATGCGCGATAAGCAGTCAGGTCCAGATGCAGAGGCGTGACGGAGACATAACCTCCAGCCAATGCGCCGATATCCGTGCCGCGTTCCGCGACACCCGTCGGCGCATCGCCGCCAATCCAATAATATGGACGACCGCGTGGGTCAATGCGCTCGTCAAGACGGCTGTGATACACACGCAATCCCTGACGTGTCAAACGAAAGCCGCGGATTTCTTCATCCCGCAGAAACGGCACGTTGATGTTCAACAAAATCTCTGGGGACAATCCATTTTCCAGCGCGTGACGCACAACATGTTCCGCGGCGCGTGCCGCGGGTCCAAAATCAATCTCGCCGGTATGCCCTTCTGGAATTTCCAGTGAAACGGCAATGCCGGGAATCCCGGCGATCACTGCTTCCATCGCGGCGGTTACCGTTCCAGAATAAGTGACATCATGCCCGAGGTTCGCTCCAACGTTAATGCCAGAAACGACTAAATCAATCGGCTCTTTGAAATAACCTAATGTTGCCAGCGCGACGCAATCCGAGGGCGCGCCATCGCTTGCAGATGCAACGGTTCCATCTGCAAGGTGATATTCTTTGACGCGTAAGGCGCGATCGAGAGTCTTTACGTGTCCGCCCCCAGACCAGTTGCGATCCGGTGCGAGGATGCTGACTTTGCCAAGCTTGCGCATTTCCTGTGCCAACGCCAGTAAACCCGGCGCAAGCACTCCATCATCATTAGTTACTAGAATATGTTTTTCCATTCACTTTCCTGATTATTTAAAAATTGATTGCGCTTCTGAGAAGCGTCCACGCCAAAAACGATCAATGTGAGAATTAACGTAACGGCTAAAAATATAAAAACCATATTCACTACTCCTTATTCGATTTAAATATTATTCCTATTGTTTTAAAGATAGTCTAACGAATAGTTAACATCTGGTAAATATATTTTTGCAATGCCGATGTTAAACACAAGAACCCGGGAGGTGTCCGAGTTCTTGTGCAAAGGAGGAGAAAGAGATGTTAGGAGGTCATCAGTGTGCCGCATCACGCTGATGAAGAAGGAAGTCTCGCCGCTTCTGTTCTGCATCTATGAAGAACACGATCAGCATGGCAATTACACTTGCGACTAGAAATAGTTCCACATGCCTAGGATAGCACAAATCATTTAGGACTTACGCAAAGCGGAATGGTTGACGAACAGGCGGAAAAACGGTAAGTTTGGGAGTATGAGACCCAAAACCCAAACTGTGACCCGCTTGGAATATTGCCAATACCTTTTGGTGAGTCAGATCAATTATACGCTGACGAATTTTGCCGATCACAGCGAAAAATTCAGTCATGATGCGCTCAACCGATATCTGGCAGGCGAACGACTTCCACCGAAACTGGCGTGGGAAAACGTCCGGGGACAAGTGGTTCAAACGCCAAAAGGCTTTATAGTCTTCGATGACACGGTGGCCGACAAGAGTTTTTCGCATGAGATTGAGTTGGTGCGACGTCAGTATAGTGGAAATGCACATGGGGTGATCCAAGGGATCGGGATCGTCACCTGTGTGTATGTCAACCCGGAACTGGATCAGTTTTGGATCATTGACTATCGGATTTACGATCCAAGCGGAGATGGCAAGACCAAGCTGGACCATGTGCAGGAGATGCTTGTGAATTGTGTTTATCAAAAGCAACTCCAGTTCTGGGCCGTCTTGATGGACAGTTGGTACGCCACCAAGGAGATCATGTTGGCCATAGAAAAGTATGGGAAGATCTATTATTGTCCACTGAAAGATAATCGCCAAGTGGATGATTCGGGCGGTACCCAGCCCTACCGGCGAGTGGATACACTCGAGTGGACCGAAGTCGAAAAGCAACATGGCAAGCTGATCAAGATCAAAGGCTTTCCGGGCAATCATAAGGTGAAATTATTCCGGGTTGTGCTTTCTACCCAGCGCACGGACTATGTTGTGACCAACGACATGGCGCAAGACGACACGCAGGCCGTACAAGAGGTGTGTGGCTTTCGATGGAAGGTTGAGCAGTTTCACCGCGAAACCAAGCAATTGACTGGCTTGGAAGGTTGCCAGTGCCGCAAAGCCAGAATTGTTTGAAATCACATCGCCTGTGCTGTTTTGGTGTGGGTCCGTCTGAAGCAGGTTGCGGATGAAACCCACCAAACCGTTTATCGTCTCAAACACGCCCTCTTATCTGAATACCTGCGACAACAGCTCAAGTCGCCCACTATTCAAATGACTTTTGCGTAAGTCCTATCATTTAGATTGCACTTTAGAGCGGGCTAACAAATACAAAACAATTATGAAAAGTTCAAGCTTTCGGGATTGTAAAGAAAAACGTGCTCCCCTGACCTTCTATGCTATCTACCCAAATCTTTCCCTGATGCGTTTCCACGATGTGGCGCGCGATCGATAATCCCAAGCCGGTACCGCTTCCCGAGCGCGACCGGTCCACTCGATAGAAGCGTTCAAAAATGCGCGAGACATCATCCGACGGGATTCCGATTCCTGTATCCTTGACTCCGAATCGGACTCCGCCACTTGTAGTTTCTGCTAAAAGAATCACCTCTCCGCCCGGGCGCGTGAACTTGACCGCGTTATGAATCAAGTTAACCAACACTTGTTCCAACCGCGCCTGATCCGCGCGGACATTTGGCAAATCATCGGGACATTCCACACGGAGCGTTAATCCAGCGCGCTCGGCTTGCAGTTTCATCCGGTCACAAGCGGACATCAATAATTTTTTCGGAGAGATCGGAGCGAGGTTTAATTCCACTTGTCCCGACTCGATACGCGAGAGATCGAGCAATTCCTGCGTCATTTGGGTCAACGCGTCGACTTCCGTGACGATCCGGCTGAGGAAACGCGGTCCCGCTTCCGAGTCCGAAAGAGCGCCGTTCTGCAAAGTCTCCGTTAATGCTTTGAGCGAAGCCAATGGAGTCCGAAGTTCGTGCGAGATGTTGGAGATAAAGTCGCGGCGCACGGTTTCGAGCCGTCGGACACGCGTCAAATCCTGCACGAGCAGAAGGCTTCCGCCCGCATGCGTATCGGGAATGACCACCAACTGAAGGAATTGGCGGCGCGTCGGCACTTCCACCGATTCACTTTGCAACTCATTGGTTTGCTGGCAGCGCCGCCATGCTTCCACAAGTTGATGATGACGAACCACCTCAACAATACTTCGATTGACTGGATCAACCGTCTCAAATAATTTTTTGGAAGCCGGATTGGCAAATTGAATCCTGCCTTGTGAATCAACAATCAACACGCCATCGGTCATCTGATCGAGTACCGCGGCAAGACGAGCGCGTTCGGCGTTTAGTGTTGTAAGTTGAAGATTAAGATTCTTGATGAGATTGTTTTGTTCATTAAGGCTTCGGCGCGAATCGGAATAATGCCAAGCAAACCAAATGGCAATGAACAGAAAGATAATGATGAGAGAAATTAAAATGATATTCATAAAAACGTAAAACGCAAAGCGCAAGTCGCGTTTTGCTTATTTGCGTTTTATTCTAGCCCTCAAACCGATATCCGCCGCCGCGCACGGTCACAATGCGGATTGGATTCGCCGCGTCTGCCTCGATCTTTTGTCTCAGCCAGCGCACATGGACATCCACCGTGCGGCTGTCGCCGATGAAGTCCCAACCCCAAACGCGTTCGAGAATGAATTCTCGCGAAAGCATTTGGCTTTTATGCTCGGCTAGAAATAGAAGCAATTCATATTCCTTGGGCTTGAGTTGCAAGGGCTGATTATCAAGAATCACTTCGCGGCGCGTGAGATTGATAATGAGATTGTCAAACGTTAAAGTTTCGTGTGGTGGAGTGGAGTCGCCTTTGTTTTTTTCCATCTCTTCGCGCAACATACGCGTGCGCCGCAATTGGGCTTTGACGCGCGCCAACAGTTCGCGCATGGAAAAAGGTTTGGTGAGGTAATCGTCCGCGCCGACTTCGAGACCGACGACGCGGTCAATTTCATCGTCGCGCGCGGTGAGCATCAGGATGGCAGTGGTCAATTCCTTGCGCAGGATGCGCGCCACTTCGAAGCCGTCCATTTTGGGAAGCATGATGTCGAGGATGATGAGATCGGGTTTTAAACGGCGAGCCGCTTCGAGGGCAGAGTGACCGTCGCCGACTGTTTCAACAGCATAGCCATCCTTTTTTAGGTTATAGGCAAGGGTTTCCTGCAGGGAGGGTTCGTCTTCAACGATGAGAATAGATTCAGGCATTTGTAAAGACTATATCACAACAAAACGCAATCGTTTGTTAAGGGGATGTTAAAACAAAAGTCGAGAGTTGAGATGGGTTTTTAGTGGGCGTGTTGCATGGATTTCAAGAATTGTCTCACGAGTTTAGTAAACACGCTTGTTAAACAATTTGATTTTTCATTGCATCATTTCATTTGCCGCTCATAGCTGTTTCAATTACACGCGAAATATCATCGAAAGAGGGAATATAGTTTTTACCTGCACTGCTAATGACCATCCCGCCATTGATAAAGATTCCAGGTGTGGGCGGAACGCCTAATTTTGCTCCAGTATCAGCATCTTGTTGAATTTGAACAGAATATGTGCCCGCTTGGAAACACTTATTGAAAGAGGACATATCCAATCCGATGTTCTGTGCGAAGACAATTAACCGCGGCCGCGTGAAAGAACCTGCGTTTTCGCCTTTCCAGTTGGCGAATAGCATGTCATGATAATCCCAAAAACGATTCTGAGCGGCTGCACACATGGCGGCATTAGCGGCATCGTGCGATTCTCCCTGCCCGCCATCAATGAAGGGATAAAAATGAAATGTGTAAAAAACTTTTCCGGTATCAACGTAAGTTTGAAGAATTTGCGGTTCAAGATTCTTTGTATAAAAGAGGCAACCGGAGCATTGAAAATCTTCCCATACATCCATTTTAACTTTTGCGTCAGGATTTCCAAGACTGGTTGTATTCACTTGTATGCTATGAGAGTTAGGCGTGACCTGAACGACTGAACCAATATCTGATGATTTGAGATTTGGCAGGATGATGCCAAGGGAAACTAAAAATGCTACTGCTATTACCAAGACAATAACGAAACCGCGTGTATGTTTTTGCTTACCACGACTGTCTTTGCGTTTTGTAGGGTGTTGACTCATGGTTTTCCTGATACTTCAAGTCTATTCCAAGAAATTACCCAGGGGAAAAGCATTTTCGTTTGTCAAATCAATACTTCAAGTTCAAGCGGTATCAAATGTGTAATTCGGCGTGCTTGCGCCTCAACTTTCTTGTTATTTCCCAAACACAAACTGCCCGTTCTTGTAAAACAATTGCCCGTCCACCACAATCTCTGAATCCTGGCGCATGTCGCAGATCATGTCCCAATGGATGGCGCTGTGATTCTTCGAGCCGGTTTCGGGATAGCCCGCACCGAGCGCCATGTGGAACGTTCCGCCGATCTTTTCATCAAAGAGAATGTTACCGGTGAAGCGGTCAATGTCGGTATTCGTGCCGATGGCGAACTCTCCGAGATAACGCGAGCCTGCGTCGGATTCAATCATCTTAAGCAAATAATCCTGTTGCTTATCGGCTTTTGCAGTTTCGACGCGTCCGTTGCTGAGGGTCAGCTCCGCGCCTTCGACTGCAACGCCGCCATATATGGCGGGATATGTGAACTTGACCCAGCCATTGACCGAGTCTTCCACTGGACCTGTGAAGATTTCGCCATCAGGCATATTAAACCTGCCAAAGGAATTATCAAACTTGCGCCCTTTGATGGAAAGAGTCAGATCAACATTCGGCCCATGCAGGACCACTTGACTTTTTCCTTGTATAAAATCAATCGCGCTTTGCTGTTTGGCTTCGAGACTTTTCCAATACGCCACCGGATCATCTTCGTGCGCGTGGACAGCCTTAAATACAAAATCCGAATAATCCATCAGGCTCATGCCTGCGTCTTGGGCATAGGCTTCAGTCGGATAAAGAGTCGTTACCCACTTGAAGACGCCTTCAGCACCACGTCGGAATTGGGACTCAGTGATCGCGCTCAACGCTTTGCCGCGTCGCTGAACTTTGAGCGGATCCACGCTGCTGGTCCCGCGCGTGTTCGTCGCGGAATGGATGCGGATGCGCGACTCAAATTGATCATAGGCAAGCTTATAAAACGTCGGGACAAAATCGAGTTGCGTATCTTTGGCATACGTCACATACATCTCATCCTGGCTGAATGGCATCATGCCCGGCAAAGCCACCATCGGGTGCGGATGACCGCCCTGTTCCAAGACCTGAATGAACAGTTCACGGATGAGCGGTTCGGCGGCGGTTGTGCCTTCGATCAAAACGCGGTCGCCCGGTTGGATACGAGTTGAGTGTTCCACCAAAACTTTTGCAAACTTTTGAACACGAGTGTCGGTCACAGAAATCTCCCAACATTGAAGTCATAACATTGATGATTGCGTTGAATTTGTAGAAATTATATCATGCGTAACTTGGAGTATACTGAGCGCGAAGTTTAGGATGAAATTGGTATGAAACAACTACTTCAAAACATGAAAAACGGCAAAACAACAATTGAAGAGGTACCTGTGCCAACTCCGCGTGAGGGATTTGCATTAATCAAGACCGCCGCGTCGCTCGTATCTGCGGGAACCGAGCGCATGGTCGTTGAATTTGCTGAGAAGAATCTGGTTGGTAAGGTGCGCTCGCGTCCCGACCTCGTTAAGCAGGTGATGGATAAAGCGCGCCGCGAAGGCGTTGTCCCAACTGTTCAAGCCGCTTTCAACCGTCTCGATCAACCGATGGCGCTCGGGTATTCTTCCGCCGGCACGATTGTTGCGCTTGGAAAAAATATGTCAGGCTTCAAGGTTGGTCAACGTGTGGCGTGCGCGGGCGGCGGCTTTGCCGTCCATGCTGAATACAATGTTGTGCCGCGCAATCTTTTAACATTGCTTCCCAAGGATGTTGATTTTGAATTCGGCGGCGTTCACCACGCTCGGCGCGATTGCCATGCATGGCTTTCGTTTGTCTGAGCCGCAGATTGGTGAGAACGTTACGGTGATTGGGCTTGGGCTGTTGGGATTATTGGCGATTCAGATCGCGGCCGCGGCGGGATGCAACGTCTTGGGCATTGACATTGACCCGAAGCGTGTCGCACTCGCATCATCGCTTGGAATCGAATCGGTTCGCCGCGCAAAAGCCATTGACGCATCTCGAGCCTTTACAGCCAACCGTGGCTTCGACGTTGTTCTGATCTGCGCTGATACTTCATCCAATGACCCGGTGGAACTCGCCGCAACCCTCGCGCGTGACCGGGCGCGCATCGTCGCCACAGGCGCAGTCGGATTAAATATCCCTCGCAAAGTCTATTATGAAAAAGAATTGTCATTCATCAACTCGCGTTCGTATGGACCCGGTCGTTATGACTCTTCGTATGAAGAAGACGGCAAAGATTATCCGCTCGGCTATGTGCGTTGGACGGAAGGTCGCAATTTTGAATCCGTTGTCGAATTGATGGCAAGCGGCAAATTGAAAACCGCGCCGCTAATCACGCATCGTTTCCCAATCGAAGAGCGCGACAAAAGCGTATGAAGTCATCACTGGAAAAACGAAAAAGCCGTTCTTGGGCGTGTTGCTCACTTACGATCAAGAAAAAGAAATCAAAAGCGAGAAGATTGAATTCAAAGCCGTTAGTGCCAAGCCTTCAGCAGTTAAGCTTGGCGTATTAGGCGCGGGACTTTATGCCAATGCAACGTTATTGCCTGCAATCAAAGACATCAGCGATATTGAACTGGTTGGTATTGCTTCTTCGGGCGGACTCCATGCCCAGCATTCGGGAAAGAAATTCGGTTTTCGTTATGCCACTTCATCCGACGATGAGATCATCAACGATGCGAACATCAACACCGTTGCCATTTTGACACGTCACGATACGCATGCGGATTTGGTGGTCAAAGCCTTGAAAGCTGGCAAGAATGTGTTTGTTGAAAAGCCGTTGGCAATCAATAGCGCTCAGCTTTCAGCCATTAGCAAACAGTTCAAAGCAAGTAATCAATCGTTGTTGACCGTTGGCTTCAATCGCCGCTTTGCGCCTCTCGCTCAACAACTTTCCGGTTTCATTTCTCCCCTCGCCCTTTTTGGGAGAGGGTCGTGAAGCATGGGTGAGGGACGTACTGAACCAATGCACGTTCATTACCGCGTCAATGCTGGATACATTCCATTGAATCATTGGACTCAAGAATCCAACTCTCGGCGGCGGACGAATCATCGGCGAAGCCTGTCACTTTATTGACTTTATCACCTTCCTGATCGGCGTGGCTCCGGTTTCGGTGATTGCTCATGCTTTGCCGGATAACGGCAAATATCGCGAAGACAATGTCTCGATGACTTTCACTTTCCCCGATGGTTCAATTTGCGTCGTGGATTATCTCGCTAACGGCGATAAGTCTTTTCCTAAAGAACGTGTCGAAGTGTTTTGCGGCGGCAAGATCGCGGTGTTGGATGATTTCCGAGCATTAGAGTTGATCGAAAATGGAATTCGTAAAACCATCAAGACCGCGCAGGATAAAGGTTGGAAGAATGAATGGATTGCATTTGCTAAATCCATTCGCGAAGGCGATCAACCGCCGATTCCGTATGAGCAATTGATCGGCGTGACGAAAGCTTCCTTCGCGGCAGTGCAATCGGTCCGAGAGAAGCGCATGATTGACATCTAACCTCCTCGGAAGTATGATGGTCGCAAGAGGTAAACATGGTTGAACTTGCTTCTGGAATTACAGTTGACCCTTCTGTCCGCTTTGGCAAGCCCGTGATCCGCGGCACGCGCGTCCCTGTGGATACTGTCGTGGCGCGCGTCGCAAATGGTATGGCAGTCAAAGATGTCGCGAATGAATACGGCATCACAGAGAAGGATGTCTATAATGCCCTCCGCTATGCCGCGTTGCGCCTTGCCGAGGAACAGGTATGGGCAACGCAGTAGAATTGCGTTTCATAACTGATGAAGATGTACCCCGTTCCACAGCCCGCGTTCTCCGTGACGCGGGTTTTGATGCTGTGGACGTGCGCGATGTTGGCTTGCGCGGTAAAAGTGATGGAGAGGTCTTTGCTTACACTCAACGGGAGAATCGCCTTCTAATAACGTGCGATATGGGTTTTTCCAACATTCTCAACTTTCCGCCAGCAGAAAATAAAGGGATTCTGGTTGTCAAAATCCCTGACAGTCAACCGATTTCTACGTTCAACCGCGAAGTCCTGCGTGCCGTGCAGGAAGTCGGGGAAAATCTATTGCGCCATCTTGCCATAGTTGAAGTCGGTAAAGTCCGCCTGCGCGCATGATCGGCGCGACGAAAGCCACACTTCGACAGGCTCAGTGCATCGCGTTCGCGGCGGTGGAGTCGATACAAAAGGGAGAATCGCACCTCGTTCTTGACGGATGCTGATTATTTGATACAAAATCAGATAGAGATGAAAATGAAAAATACGTTCAAAGTTAAGGTAACTCGACGTGGCTCAGTTACTTTGCCAAAGGAATTGCGCGAACAAAATCGCATTGACGAGGGCGATACGCTGACCCTGATCAATCTCGGTGAAGGTGTCTTCGTGATGAGTCCGCGGCGTTCACGCGTGGATGAGATTGCCAACAAACTGGCGCGTGAATGGCGGGAATCCGGCGAGACGCTCGAATCTATGTTAAAGGCTTTGTGCAAAGTCCGAGCCGAATATGACGAAGTTCGAGGATGAGTTTTATCTTCCGTAAAAGATTTTCTCAAAGCCGCGTTTGATAGTGAGGTGTTTATGAAAAGATATATCTCTTTATTTTTATTTGCAACCTTGCTTGTGGCTTGCAGTTCACCTGCTGTGACGAGTACTTCAATTCCGCCAACCTTAACTGCTACACTTCTCCCGCCAACAGAAACACTAATCCCCACCGCAACTTCCACTCCAACTGATACTCCTGACCCCAATATGCCTGCTGATGCAACAGGGAAAGATGCTCAAGGAAATTATATAAAAGTTGAAAATGGAGTGACATATACCTGGATGCAGTTCCCGCTTGGCAACACTGGAGGAATTTACAAAGGTTGGTTCGAAATTGCGCATGAAGAATGGACCAATCGATTTAACGGGATATGGAGATGGGATAAGAGGAGATATTCCATTGAATTTTAGTGTCTATTTTGCTGACAACTTCGAGTTCGCTAAGGACGGTAAATATTTAATCCACCCTCCGGGAACATCAGATTTTGTAACAAAAAATGTTGCACCAGCATCCCTTGCGTCCAAAATAACCCTTGATTTATGGTATCGATCAACCGGATTAAATATTACAACAGTAAAACAGAAATATAATTTTAATGACCCCAATAGTAGAAAACAGTTTGATAATGATGTTTATACTTACATACAGAGTTTAAGTAATGGTGGAACTGTGGATGTCAACGGATCACCGTGGGAAGTCCGCCAAGGAATGGTGGAGGTTTGGATTAATCCTGAGGATGCAAAGAATGATTCTGATATGTATCTAGCAAATGGACTATATATGAAAGTCATGGTGGTGAATAAACAGTTAGTTGCAATCATGGCACCAACCGGTGCTGACGCAATGCAGGATTTGAAATTCCGATATGAGATGCTTGCACCACTAGAAGCAGTAATTGATGGTGGAAATCCATTATCAAATAAAATAAGCTGGATGGATTATCAGTTTTATGGCTCATTAACAGGAGCTGGCGGTACAGCAAATGGTCAATCAATTACAACACAAACAATTGCATTTGTTCCGTAATCGCATTCTATAAACTTGATACCTGACACTGGAGAACCCACATGCAACTCAAAGGAATCTACGCACCCATTGTGACACCATTCAATAATGATGAATCCATCAACTACGATGTGTTGAAAAAGCTGATTGACTTCGTGTTCGCTAACGGCGTGGTCGGACTCGTGCCCGGCGGCACCACTGGCGAAGTCTACGCGTTGAGCGAAGAAGAACGGCTGGAACTATTTCAATTCGTCAAGGATGTTGCCAAAGGTCGCGCGGCGCTCATCGCTGGAACCAATTCCGGTGCGACGCGCGACGTGATCCGCTATTCACAGCTTGCCGAAAAAATGGGTTACGACGCCTTGATGGTCGCCGTCCCGCCATATTCGCGTCCCAATCAACGCGAACTCTTATCGCATTATCGCGACGTGGCGAACTCGGTCAGCATTCCCATCGTGCTGTATAACTTTCCGTGGCGCGCCGGAACCGAAGTCGGTTACGAAGTGCTCGACGGTTTGACCGAACAGAAAAACGTGATCGGCATCAAGGAAGCCAGCGGCGAGATGTCGCGCGTCTATGAAATGCGACTGCGTTACGGCGGGCGTTATCAAATGATCTGCGGTTCGGATGATGAAGCCCTCGATTATTTTTTGTGGGGCACGCAATGCTGGATCGGCGGTGCGGCTTCGTGTGCGCCGCGTGGACATGCGGATGTGTTGAATGCCGCCCTCGCTGGTGATTTTGTCAAAGCCCGTTCGCTCATGGATAAACTTCTGCCGCTCATGCGCAACCTCGAAAGCGGCGGTTACACCCAAAAGGTCAAGCGCGGCTGTGAACTACTCGGCATTCCTGTTGGCATTCCGCGTCGTCCGCTTTTGCCTTTGACCGATGCAGACCGCATCGAGTTTGAACGCGTCTTTAAGATTGCCAATAGCTAGATGTCATTGCGAGCGATGGTCGAGTAGTGCTGAGCTTGTCAAAGCACGTATGGAGACCGAACGTGGCAATCTCCTCTAACTTTCAAACAATCACTTGCATGATAACTTGAGATTGCCACGACCTGCTTCGCAGGTCTCGCAATGACAATAAGGAGACTATGAAGCGCATCTCATTCCTTGACTCTCACACCGGCGGCGAGCCAACCCGTTTAATCGAAGACGCATCCTCCCTCGACCTCGGCTCTGGTTCCGTTGCCGATCAATTATCTCAACTGAAAACGAATCACGACATCGTTCCGCTCGCAGGTTCTCAACGAACCGCGCGGCTCGGATGTTCTTATCGGCGCGTTGCTTGTCCCGCCATCTGATCCATCCTGTCAATTCGGCGTGATCTTCTTCAACAATGTTGGCTACCTCGGCATGTGCGGACACGGCACGATTGGCGTTATCGCATCGTTATCATATCTCGGACGAATCACTCCAGGCTCTTATAAAATCGAAACGCCCGTTGGAATTGTCGAAGCAACATTGCATCCCGAAGATTTCCCTCTCCTTGCAGGAGAGGGCGCGAAGCAGGGGTGAGGTATCCCAATCGAGTCTCCGTTCGCAACATTCCCGCCTACCGGTATAAAAAACAAGTCGCGGTTGAAATTGACGGTCGCACCATTCACGGCGATGTGGCTTGGGGCGGCAACTGGTTTTTCCTCGTCCACGATCACGGGCTGAATGTAAATTTGCAAAACCTCGATCAACTCACAGATTTTGCATGGCGTGTTCGTGAAGCGTATACTCGCATGGGCATCGTCGGCGCGGACGGACATGAAGTTGATCATGTTGAACTATTCACTGAAACTCCGGATGCGGATAGCAAAAGTTTTGTCCTGTGTCCCGGCAAAGCCTATGATCGCTCACCATGCGGAACGGGAACGAGCGCCAAGCTCGCTTGTTTATATGCAGATGGAAAATTGAAAGCACGTCAAGTATGGAAGCAACAAAGTGTAGTAGGCAGTATCTTTGAAGGCAGTGTTGCGCTTCATGATGAACAAATTATCCCAACGATTACTGGCGAGGCGTGGGTCATGGCAGAGGGTGAATTGTTGATTGATGAGCGCGATCCATTCAAGGATGGAATCCGAATTTAATTTTCATGTCATTCTGAGGAGCGAAGCGACGAAAATCTAATTTGAACTCTTCGCTTTGCTCAGAGTGACATGCAAAAGATAAGGTTTTTCCATGACTATCAAAACAGATGTCCTCATCATCGGCGGCGGTTCGATTGGATTGAACTGCGCGTATTACCTTTTGAAATCGGGGCGAAAAGTAACGATTGTTGAATCGAAAGAAATTGCAAAAGGAAGTTCATCGGGTAATGCGGGTCATATCGTGCCGAGTCATATTGTTCCGCTTGCTGCGCCGGGCATCATCGGCACCGCATTGAAATGGATGCTCAGATCCCAACAATAGTCCATTTGGCATGAGGATCAGTCTTGATCCATCATATCTTTCATGGCTGATTCAATTTGCAATGGCGTGCAGTGAAGCCAATGTCCAGCGCGCCATTCCACCGTTGAATACGCTTGGACAATTAAGTTATACAAACTTTGCGAATCTAATCTCTGATGAAAAGTTCGATTGCCATTATCAACAGACTGGCTTGTTGTTTTTATACAAAACTCAAGAAGCTTTTGATGGTGGCAAGCATGAAGCCGAAACATTGCATCAACATGGCTTGCCTGCCGAAGTCTTGGATAAAGACGCAGTGCATCAACGCGAGCCTGCCGCGTTACCGGATGTGATCGGCGGCGTGCATTTCACCGGTGATGCATCCTTGAACCCGGCGCGTTTCTTAGAACTGTTGGCAACGCGTGTCCGCGAAATGGGCGCGGAAATTTATGAAAACAATTCCGTCACTGGCTTTGAGATTTATGATCAAAAGATTCGCATCGTTCATACATCGAACGAAGATTTTGAACCCGAACAAGTTGTGCTTGCCGCGGGAGCATGGTCGCCGAATGTAATCCGCGGATTGAACTTGAATATTCCTGTTCAACCCGCGCGCGGATATAGCATCACGATGTCCGCAACACAGATCATGCCGCGTGAGGCGCTGATACTCGGTGAGCGCCGTGTCGCCGTCACGCCGATGGGAGATTTATTACGCTTCACCGGTCGGCTTGAGTTAAGCAATCACGATACCACGCCTAATCCAAAACATATTGCAGGCATCGAACGCGCCGTGCGCGAATATATTCAATTGGATGAAAAACTGGATATCAAGGAAACCTGGGCTGGTTTGCGTCCAACCACGCCAGATGGCATGCCCATAATCGGCATTTCTCCCAAACAGGACAATCTGATTCTTGCCACAGGCCACGCCATGCTCGGACTTTCCCTTGGACCCGGCACCGGACAAATCGTCTCAGAACTCGCGAATGGAAAATCAACCGCATTTGATATTCGCCCATTGCGGTTGGAAAGATTTAGCTAACACCAATACTGACCAAAATTGCATTTGCCTTAATCGCCTCCTTCGGATAGAATGGCGGGAATTTAAGTAATGGAGGAGGAGCCATGACACATATTGTTGACCAGGTTTCATTGGGGGCGATTGTGCAAGTCCGCGACCGCCTGCTCGAACAGCAGGCGAAGGGACACAAAGTTCTGCGTTTGGAATCAGGTGATCCATCCTTTGATATTCCTGTCTCCGCGCGTGAAGCGATGGAGAAAGCGCTTCGGGATGGGCTGACGCATTACACTGCCTCAACCGGGATTCCGCCTCTTCGTGAGGCCATCCTGCGCAAAGTCGCGACCGAGAACGGATTGAAAGTCCCCAATGCAGATTACATCGTTGTGACCAACGGCGGCATGAACGGACTCTACATCATCTTCCGCTCCATTCTCGATCCGGGCGATGAAGTGATTCTGCCCGACCCGATGTGGACGGAAATCGCTGAGAACATTCGATTGGGCGGCGGCGTTCCCGTGCCGGTTCGATTGCGCGAGAACGAGGGTTATCTTTATAGTCCCGATGACATCGAAGCCGCGATCACAAAGAAGACCAAAGCCGTCTTCGTGAATACGCCGCACAACCCAACGGGCGCGGTGGTGAACAAATCCACGCTTGAAGCGATTGCCTCGCTCGCAGAAAAACATAACCTGCTTCTAGTCAGTGACGAAGCGTATGAGCATGTCATCTTCGATGGACAGAAACATGTCAGTCTTGGATCATTGCCTGCCGCGCAAAATCGCACCATCAGCGTTTTTTCTTTATCGAAAACGTATGCCATGAGCGGACTTCGTCTCGGTTATGTGGTGACCACCGATGCACTTCTGTTGGAGCGCCTGAAAAAAATGGTGCGTTGCACCATCAACGGTGTCAACTCGGTATCGCAATATGGCGCGGCCGCCGCGATCAATGGACCACAGGATTTTACAAAGTCCATGGCGCAGGAATATCAGGAGCGGCGCGACATGTTGTTCGCCGCGTTGGAAGAATCGCCGTATGTCAAACCGTTCAAAGCGGGAGGCGCGTTTTATTTGTGGGCGCGCATGACACCCGATTGGCCTGGCTATCAAGGCAAAACAGATGATTGGTCTATGACAAATTATTTGATTGACCACTCTGGCATCGGCTCCACGCCCGGCTCCGCGTTCGGCGCGTCCGGCGATGGACACATTCGCTTCGCCTTTTCCTGTTCCACCGCGCAAGTGCGTGAGGCATCCTCGTTATTGCCGTCTGTGTTGAAAGCCGCGAAAAAATAACTCCATTCCCAATGCCATCCACCAACCTGCCTGATGTGATTGAATTTTAGGCAGGTTGGTTGTTTTTATAAGTGTGGTTTAATCGAGTTCTATGCCATCTTTCACAACTTCTGTCAAAGCTCTTTTCCAATTGGGACTTGAACCTCTGGTTTTGAACGCGCTTTACAAGTTGGGACTCGAGACGGGGCATTATCGGCGAATAACAGACCATGGACCGCAGAACCGTGGACCGTCTACTGTCTACTGTCAACGGTCTCTTTGCACTTCCGTCCCGCGAACAACTTTTACAAATCCTCGGCACTGACGGCAAATCCGCACTCATCAACGAAGCCGATGAAATCATGGATGGCAAATTCCGCATGTTCGGCAGTGAACCGGTTCCGCTTCAACTGACTTTCAACGAACTGCTTCATCATTGGACAGATTACGAAACAGGCAAAGCACCATTACCCATTACCCGTTATCCATTCTCTGACATCAAGTTTGTTTGGGAACCCGCGCGCTTTGGCTGGGCATTCACATTGGGCCGCGCCTATCACATCACTCAAGATGAAAAATATGTGGAAGCCTTCTGGAATTATTTTGAAACATTCACCGATGGCAACCCTCCGTACTTCGGTCCGCATTGGATGAATGGGCAGGAAGTCGCGATACGGCTAATGGCGCTGGTCTGGTGTGCAAATGTTTTTGCCAAAACGTTAAACGAAAAACGCAACGCGCAACTCATAACATGCATCGCGCATCACGCCGCGCGCATTCCTCCAACGCTGATCTATGCGCGTTCGCAAAACAACAATCATCTCATCACTGAGTCCGCCGCGCTTTTTACCGCTGGTGTTGCGCTCGATCAACCTCGATGGCGCGAGCTGGGTTGGTTGTGGCTCAATCAAGCGCTTCGCACACAAATCAGTTCGTACGGCGAATATATTCAACACAGCACAAACTATCATCGTCTCATGATGCAGGCTGCTTTGTGGGTAGATATGATTTTGCGAGAACGTCATCAACGTTGGTCCCCGCTGACTCTCGAAGCATTGACCCGCGCTTCGCATTGGATGTTCTCGATGATTGATCCCGCCTCGGGTCAGACGCCGAAATCTGGGTGCGAACGATGGAGCTTTGATCTTCCCCTTGAGTTCGGAATCCGATTAATGACTTTCGTCCCACAGTGCAAGCTGCGGCGCGTGCTTTCTTGCGGACAAGCCTGCCTGCAGGCGCTTGGGATGAGATGTCGCTATGGCTGGGTTTGCCCGCGTCGGAACATACAACCGACTCTGATGCATATATGACCGATCACTTGCGCGGCAAAAACTCATGGGCTTACCTGCGCGCTTCGCGCTTCAAGAGTTCAACTCGCGCACATGGATCAACTGCATTTTGATTTGTGGTGGCATGGGCTCAATATTTCGCAAGACGCAGGGACCTATCTTTATAATGGCGAACCGCCGTGGGATAATCCGCTGGTCTCCACGCGCGTACATAATACAATCACGATAGACGGTCACGATCAGATGACGCGCGGTGGACGGTTTCTCACGCTCGATTGGTTTCCTGCTTATTCAAAAAGTCTATTGGAGGCAGATGAAAAAATTCTTGGGCGTGTGCTTGCTTATCATAAAGGATATCAAAGACTTGGCATTCGCCACGAACGCGTGGCGACGGTGTTCACAGATGAACGCTGGGAAATCAAGGATAATCTCATCTTTACCAAGCCCGGGGAACATGTCTTTCGCTTGCATTGGCTGTTGTTAGATGGAGAATGGGAAATAAGGAATGGGGAACTAGGAGTTGGGATTCGTGTGAAGTCAAAGTATGGATGGATAACACTGAACATCAATGCCGATTCTCGAACACCGGATTCCGAATATCGAGTTTCGCTTGTCCGCGCCGGTGAATTGATTTATGGTCAACGCGACGTGAAGCCGTATGAAGGCTGGATCTCGCCGACGTACGGACAAAAAATTCCTGCGTTATCATTGGCAGTGGAAATTAAATCTTTAAAGAATTTTTCTTTTATTAGTGAGTTTATTTTTCCGAAATAGGTATGCACATTCTCATCATCCATCAAGCCTTCGCTTCACTCGACGAACCCGGCGGGACGCGTCACTATGAATTCGCGCGTCTGCTTGCGGCACACGGATATCTAGTGACGGTGATTGCAAGCCCGGTGAGTTACATTACTGGAGCCCTCCTCCAACTCCCCCCAAATTCAAAGAATTTGGGGGGAGAGCAAGGGGGGGGTGTAAATATCTTGCGCGCCCGCGTGTACTCCGCGCATCACAAATCTTTCTTTCATCGCATCATCGCTTTTTTCTCATTCATGATTTCATCCTTTTGGATTGGACTCGGCGTGAAAAATGTGGACTTGGTCTGGGGCACATCGCCACCGATCTTTCAGGGCGCGACCGCATGGTTGCTGGCGAGACTCAAACGAGCGAAGTTTTTGTTTGAAGTGCGCGACTTGTGGCCCCAGTTCGCGGTCGCGGTCGGAGTGTTAAAGAATTCGGTTTTGATTCGCATGTCTGTATGGCTGGAGCGATTCTTATATCGCCGCGCGGACCGGGTGATGGTCAACAGCCCGGGATTCATCGCGCACGTTACCGGTCGAGGGGCGCGGCGAGTGGAATTGATTCCCAATGGAGCCGATCCGTCCATGTTTGATCCATCCAACGATGGCGCAGACTTTCGCCGCACAAATCATCTTGAAGATAAATTCGTTGCCCTATACGCGGGCGCACATGGCATGTCAAATGACTTGAATGTGGTGCTCGATGCGGCGAGATTGCTGATGGATGAAAAGAAAATCCAAATTGTTTTGCTCGGCGATGGAAAAGAGAAACCGGCGTTGCAAGCGCGCGCCGCGCAAATGGAATTATCGAATGTAAGTTTTGTTTCATCCGTGCCAAAATCTGAAACGCCGAATGCACTCGCCGCGGCAGATGCATGCATTGCGATCTTGAAGCCACTCGAAGAATACAAAACTACCTATCCAAATAAAGTTTTCGATTATATGGCGGCGGGACGGCCCGTTGCTCTTGCCATTGACGGCGTGATTCGCGAAGTTGTTGAAGCCGCGCAATGTGGATTATTTGTTGAACCGGGGAATGCAATAGCAATGGCAGGCGCGATTCGCAAACTGGCAAGCGATTCCCAGAAAAGCCGAGAGATGGGATTGAATGGACGGAAGTATTTGGAGGAGAATTTCAGCCGCGAGGCGATTGGAAAAAAGTTGACAAACCTGTTGGAGGAAATGAATAAATCCGCTAACTTTTCAGACCAAGTGCTTTGACTTCTCAATACACGGCCACTCGTTTCATTCGTGCGTGGCGGTTTATAATACACGCGAGATGAAGGCTGTTCAACTCCGATAATCAACCGGGAGGAATGAATGAAGCGCGTCTTCGTGGTTCTTCTGTTGTTTGCCATGTTCGCTTTCCCATCCATTGCCCGGGCGGATGTGGCACCTCCAGCCAATCCACCCGGCTCCAACCTGCAACCAGGCACTGAAACTACTCAAGTGCGGATGATGGCTGAGACCGTGGTCATTGATGTAAACAACGATACCACGCCAAACAGTCTGGGAAGTGCGGCGGTTACAGCAGATTTCACCATGCGCAATTTAGGTTCAAGTGATGAGAGCATGGCTGCTCGATTCCCCATTTCTTCTGATAATGGCTTTGGAAAATATCCTGAGATCACCAACCTTTCCATAACAGTGAATGGGAATCAAGTCCCCTATCGCCGCGATAATTATCCCGATGTTCGCTATCCGAATCAAGCCGATGTGCCTTGGGCCGAATTTAGCGTCACTTTTCCGGTAGGCCAGGATGTGGCAATTGAGGTGGCGTATGCTCTCCAAGGTTCTGGGTATTCGGATCTGCCTTACACCTCCTATTACTACATCCTTGAAACCGGCGCGGGCTGGAAGGATACGATTGGAAGCGCGGATATCACCCTGCGCCTGCCATATCCCGCCGATTCGCAAAATATTGTTTTGGAATCGCAACTCGGATCGTGGACTACACCCGGCGGCTCAATTCAGGGGAACGAGATGACCTGGCATTTCGAGAACTTCGAACCCGGGCCTAATGGCGTCGTTGACAATATGGAGTTTGACCTGGTTGCTCCGTACGCGTGGCAGGCTGTGCTCAAGGACCGCGGGAATGTTGCCAGTACGCCAAATGATGGTGAAGCATGGGGGCAACTCGCCAAAGCATACAAAGCGATTTTTTTCTTGAACAAAGGATATCGCCCGGATGCAGGCGGCGAAGAGCTTTACAAGTCAAGCGTCGACGCGTATGAGAAATGCCTGACATTATTGCCCAATGACGCTGAATGGCATGCCGGTTTTGCGGAGTTGCTGGCCGACCGTTCGTATTGGGATTTCTCAGCAAACGGTGCGACCGCTAATACTTATCGTGCTTTGCAGGAGATCCAAACTGCTCTACAGTTGGCGCCCAATGATACAAAGGTACAGAATATCGCACAAGAAATTTCCAGCATGTTCCCGAACGCGATGTCCCAGAATGGTAGCGCCTACAATTTCATCTGGCTGACAGAGACGCCGACTCCACTTCCTACCGTCCCGACAATGGTTACGTTGGAACCACAGCAAACTCTACTACCTCCGAGCCAGCTCACTCCGACGCCTGCTCCCAGCGCGTCCCCAAAACCGCTCTCACCCTTCTGTGGATCTGCGGCGTTGGCGCCGCTGGCGATTGCTTTGTGGGCGGTGCGAAGACGCAGGCATAATGATTAAGTGAAAGCTGCTAGATGGGATTAAATGGAAGAAAATATTTGAAGGAAAATTTCAGTCGCGCGGCAATTGGAGAAAAGTTGGTTGCGCTGCTAGAAGAAATGGTTGGAAAGCAAAAATGAGATGCGCTTGTAAAGTTCATTTCATTTTGTTTTGGCATATAATCTTATAAAATTCAATTCACACGGCGGCGCGGATGGGACACATTTTCATCAGTTACAGCCACATAGACAAGGACTACGTTCACAGACTGCAGGAAGAACTGCTGAAGCAGGGCTTCAATGTTTGGATTGATGACCGCATTGATTATGGCACACGCTGGCCCAAGGTCATTCAGGATCATTTGGATGACTGCGATGCTTTCATCGTGATCGTCAGCGAAAACTCTTTCGATTCGGAATGGGTGCAGAACGAAGTCACGCGCGCAAAACGCATCGGCAAGCCGTTCTTTCCGCTTCTGCTCAGCGGCAGTCCGTGGCTGTCCATCGAGTTCGAACTCAATATGTGGATGTGACGAACAAAGAACTTCCGCCGGAAAAATTCTACGAACGACTTTCGCACGTGACGCCGCGCGGCGAGCGTAGCGAGCATCCGGCTGAGGAAACCTTAACAAAACGTGTGCCCGCTCCAAGTCCCGAAAATGAAGCGGCTAAGTTTCAATTCAACATCAGACAGTGGTGGGGCGTGATTGCGATCATCTTGGGTGTGATTGGGATTGCCATCGTGCTGTGGTTGAATGGAACATTTCAGCCTCCATCAATTCCCACGCCGACTGCAATTTCTTCTCCAACATCTCATCCTTTGGCCACCGCCTCATTGCCTCCGACGAAAGCCGTCACAGCGACTCCCGCACCTTCATCTTCACCCACCGCGATCTCCGGTCAAAGCGAGCCGATGATCCTTGTGCCCGCCGGAAATTTCATCATGGGCAGTGACAACGGCAACGCTGATGAGAAACCGATTCACACCGTTTTTCTCGATGCGTTTTATATTGATAAATATAAAGTAACGAACGCGTTATATAGAGTGTGTGTGAATATTCAGGTTTGCGCTGCGCCGAAATTTAACAATTCGTATTTGCGACCAACGTATTACGGCGATCCGAGATACGATGATTTTCCCGTCATCGGCGTGGACTGGCATATGGCGAAGGCGTATTGTGAGTGGCGCGGCGCGCGTCTGTTGACCGAAGCGGAATGGGAGAAAGCCGCGCGCGGCACCGATGGTCGCATGTATCCGTGGGGCAACAGCATTGACCAAACACGCGCAAACTATAACAATAACGGTGATCCCAATTACGTGGGCGATACGAGCCAAGTAGACGCGTATCCAAGCGGGGCAAGCCCATATGGCGTGTTCGATATGGCTGGCAATGTTTGGGAATGGGTGGCGGATATTTACGATGCCAATTATTACGCCTCATTGACTTTGCCGGTTGCCAACCCGCTTGGACCGACGACGGGACCGTACCGCGTGATACGCGGCGGTTCATGGGATTCGGATGCGATGAGTTTGCGTTCGGCGCGTCGCAGTTGGAATGATCCGTCGAATGCAAATATTTATATTGGATTCCGGTGCGGGAAGAATCCATGAGGGTGCGTCGCACCTTTGTTGATGAAGCCAATCCAAAGAAAAGATTCTTCTACTTTTGTGGTTAAAGTTCAGCAGTATAGTGCGACGCACTACATGGTAAACAAACATGCGGTGTATACTTAAGTCATGACGATTTACAGCGTATCTCAGATTGGCGGCGTGGTACGCAACGCGGTCGCGCTCAATTTTAAGAACCCTCCTGAGGTCATTATGAATGCAGATTCCATTCTGGCTCAGGTCGAGCAACTGTTCAATTTGCTCAACTCCCGCAAAGTAGATTATGTGCTGGTTGGCGGCATCGCGCTGCTGACTTATGTAGAGGGCCGCAACACGCAGGATATTGACCTGATCATGGCATTGACTTCGGTAGCGAAATTACCAGAAATCAAAATCACCAGTCAAGATATGTATTTCGCACACGGACAATTTGGTGAATTGCAAATTGATATTCTCTTAACTAAGAATCCTTTATTCGATAAAGTGGCAAAGAAATACAGCACGGAAAAGCAATTCATGGATCGCAAAATCAAATGTGCCACAGTCGAGGGATTGCTGTTATTGAAAATGTTCGCTCTGCCTTCGCTTTATCGTCAGGGAAGTTTTGAGCGCGTGGGAATTTATGAGAACGACGTCGCAACTTTGCTGAATGCCTATCAACCAAAACGCGAGCCGCTGCTGGCAGAACTTAAAAAGTATTTGAACGAAACCGATATGAGCGAATTGCAAAATATTATGGCGGATATTGAAGCGCGCATCCAGCGATTTAGCAAGAACAAATAAAAACTATTCCTTGTGCAACGGTGTAAAATATAGAGATTGTAGAAAAGGAGTTTACTATGAACCTTCCCGCCCGTCTTATTACTCCAAAAGGCGAGATCATAGAGTTATCGCCTGAGACTTATCGGCAGGTGCGAAAGTTGATCGTTGCGCGGCGTGAACGGCGCACAACGGCAAAGTTCATCCAATCCACTTACGGAAAGTATGCAGGCAAACCTTCATTGACCAAAGCCCTGCTTGCTGAACGCGCGGCTGACCTCGCCCGCGAAGAAGCAAAAATCAAGAGATGGCATGGCGGAAAATAAGCCTATCCTTGTGCTGGATAGTTTTGCCATCCTTGCATATTTTCAAGCGGAGGCTGGCGGTGAACGTGTGCTTGGATTGCTAAATAGCGCGCGTGAAGGTAAAGTCGAGCTTGCGATGAGCCTGATCAACGCGGGCGAAATTGTTTATTTGACCGCGCGTAATCGCGGACGAAAAGTTGCTGAATCCATCCTAAAGGATTTGCATGACTTGCCCATCACTTTTTATGAAGCCAGCGAAGAGCGGATTTTTGCCGCGGCGTGGGTCAAAGCCAGCCATGCCATATCGTATGCCGACTCGTTTGCTGTTGCGCTGACCGGGGAACTTAAAGGCACTTTGGTTACAGGTGATCCTGAATTTGAAACGGTGGAAGATTTGCTCGTGCTTTGGCTTCCTGAATAAGTGCTATATCCCCTCTCCCACCCTTCGACAAGCTCAGGGCAAGTTTTGGGAGAGGTCGCGAAGCACGCCGAAGGCGATAAGGGTGAGGTCGAACGCGAATATTTATATTGGGTTTCGATGCACAAGGAATCCGGTAGATTCCATCAAACCTGACTTAGCCATTCGTTTTTGCAGTTGAAGAATGTCAGTCAGCGACCTGGATATTAGGAGGAAAATAGGGTGACGGAGAAAGAGAGAAGGTAGAATGTAGTCAGACCATTGCTCAACTCTCACAAGTATAATCGCCCTTAGACAGTGTTTCTTAAAGGGTCGGATAAGATTGGAGAATGGCTAAATTCGACCAAACTTACCCGACCGACCTAAAGTATACCGAATGGCAGTTAATAAACGAAGATGAATTGTTTCTGGTCATCAAGGGGACGCTGGTCATCAAGTTGCGCGATCAAGAATTGACGATCCATGAAGGCGAATTCGTTATCATTCCCAAAGGCGTGGAACATTTGCCGGTGGCTGAGAACGAAGTGCAGGCGTTGTTGTTGGAGCCGAAGTCAACGCTGAACACGGGGGATGTGCAGAACGAAAAGACGGTTGATGCTGAATGGATTTAATAGATGACGTTCACGCGGGAAGGTTGAAAAGAAGCGGTATAATTTTCGTCAATGAAATTGCCGAACGCTGACCGCGCCGTTGTCGAGATCGAGAAATTGCGCGATTATTGTTTGAGTTCCAGTCATCCACGCGGCAGACATAAAGCCCACGTTTTTCTCACGGCGTTAGGAATCACAGCTGACGACGCGGAAGAGTTGAAACAGGCGATTTTGTCTGCTGTTCTCGCTGAAGAAGCCACGCCAACAGAACGTGATGAGTATGGTCAACGTTTTGTTGTTGATTTTTCGATGAGACGACAGGGCAAACAGGCGGTTGTCCGCAGTTCGTGGATTATCCGCAATCGAGAAGAAACTCCGCGCCTTACGAGTTGTTATGTTTTGTAGGAGTATGATATGAAAACAAAAGTCAAACTGCTCGATGTTGTTGCGCTTACAAAGGAACTGCCCGATAAAGACCTGCAGCCTGGCCAGGTTGGCACAGTGGTGGAAGTCCTTGCTCCGGATGTGTACGAAGTGGAATTTACCGATAACGATGGACGCGCGTACGCGGAACTTGCTGTGCAGGCAGATAAATTACTGGTTTTGCATTACGAGCCGGCGTTTGGATGAAATGATTGCTTGAACCGAAGTCCACGCTGAATATAGGGAATGTGCAGAACGAAAAGACGGTTGACGCCGAGTGGATATAGATTCTTAAACACGAAGGACACAAAGGAACACAAAGTAAAACCTTTGTGTCCTTCGTGCGCTTTGTGGTTAATCTTTTCCGCTACCAACGGACTACAACGACATTATGCTTTGGTCAAACTAAACTTTTCTTTTCCGACGTTATAGTTGCCATTGTGCTTCAGCACCTGATCCACCAAATCTTCGGGGATGTCCACGTAAGTCAATTTATCTTCAATGCGGATTTTCCCGATCACATGTCCCGGGATGTTGGCGTGAAATGCAATCGTGCCGACGATGTCGTTTGGGCGGATGCCGTTAGCTTTGCCTTTATTCAACTTCAAGCGGATCATCCCTTCTTCATGCGAAACGCGGCGCGACTTTCCGAACTCGCCTCTATCTGACCCGCGCCGGTCACTGCGCTTGAAATCTTTTTCAAACTTACGCGGCGCCTCGGCTTTGACGTCCGCGATCTCGGAGATAGGACGCTGCTTCTCATCGCCGCGCGCGAGCTTGAGCGCCGCCGCCGCGATGTTCAACGGTTCATAACCGGCTTCGATTAACTGCTGAACCATTTCGAGTTCACGTTTAAATCGTCCGCGTCCCAACCAGATTTTCATATTCTCGACCACTTTCGATTCGCGATACTTTTGAATATCTTCAATGGTCGGGAGTTCCATCTTCGTGACGTTTTGTTTGGTCAGCGCTTCCACTTCGCGCATGCGTCGTTTCTCGCGCGGCGAAAGCAACGTGATCGCAATTCCTGTTTTGCCTGCGCGTCCCGTGCGTCCAATGCGATGAATATAAACTTCCGCATCGTCGGGCAGATGGTAATTAAACACATGTGATATATCTTCAATATCGAGTCCGCGCGCGGCGACATCGGTCGCGACCAATACTTTGAGTTGGTTCGCTCTGAATTGTCCGAGCACGCGTTCGCGCGCTTGCTGATCCAAATCTCCGTGGATGGCTTCGGCGGGAATACCACGCACCACAAGTTCGTTCGCGAGTGCGCTGGTCTCGGCACGCGTGCGGGCAAAGATCAATGCCGAATGAATCGGTTCGATCTCGAAGAGACGCGTCAGCGCGTTGGTTTTGTCATTTTCATGGACAAGATAATAGCGTTGTTCAGTCGTTGTCAGCGTGAGCGTATCGCGTTTAATGGTGACCGCTTGCGGGCCGCGCATGAAGCGGCTGGCGAGCGTGCGGATACGCGTCGGCAATGTCGCGCTGAACAGCGCGGTCTGACGTTCGGCAGGAGTCTCGCTGAGAATCTTTTCCACATCTTCGATGAAGCCCATGTTGAGCATCTCATCGGCTTCGTCGAGCACCACTGTGCGGACGTGCTTGATGTTGAGCGCCTTGCGTTCAATGAGATCAAGCAAGCGTCCCGGCGTGCCGACGACAATGTCCACGCCGCGATTGAGTTGCGATATTTGCGGACCGTAAGGTTGCCCGCCATAGACGGCGAGCACGTGCACGTTGAGATGCTTGCCATATTCGATGATGGAATCGGCAACCTGCAAAGCCAATTCGCGCGTCGGCGCGAGGATCAGGCCTTGCACATAACGTTCGTGTATGAAGTTATTGAGAATGGGGAAGGCAAACGCGGCAGTCTTGCCGGTGCCGGTTTGAGCCTGACCGATCACGTCCACCCCAGTCAGCATCAGCGGAATCATGCCCGCTTGAATCGGAGTTGGCTCGGTATAGCCAAGTTCGGAAATCGCCTGCATCAACTCAGGACGCAGGTTTAAAGAATTAAATTCGGTTGTCATCAATTTTCCTTTTGTCATTGCGAGCGAGCATAGCGAGCGTGGCAATCTCCGATTTTGCAAGGAGATTGCTTCGGGCAAAGTACGCCCTCGCAATGACATATAATGGATTGTTCCGATGACTCCGTAAATATTTTCTTGCCAACCAAAGTCCATCTTTGCAGATGAACCTCGGGGATTACACCCTCGCAACAAAAAAGCCCGAGCAATTTGCGTCGGGCCATCATCAAAACAATTCCCAGAACACGGTCTCTCGTTTTCGAGAGCTAAGAGAGTGTACCACACAATTCATAGAATCAGGTTGCGTGTTAAAATCAATTATCTTGCTCGGAGGACACCACTATGCCTAAACCTCATTTCAATAAATTCTATCGTTACGATGAACTAACAAAACTTCTCAAAGCGTACGTTAAGGAATATCCAAACTTGTTCAAACTCGAAAGCATTGGCAAAAGTTATGAGAGCCGCGATGTTTGGCTCATCACCGCCACGAATTTCAAATCGGGCGATGATTTGGATAAGCCCGCGCTGTGGGCGGATGGCAACATCCACGCCTCGGAAGTCACGGCCTCCGCGGCGTGTTTATATTTCATTCACACACTCGCCACGAAATATGGAAAAGATAAACAAGTCACAGCCGCGCTAAATACGCGTGCATTTTATATCGTGCCGCGCCTCAATCCCGATGGCGCGGAATGGGCATTGGCGGATAAGCCCAAAGTGATTCGTTCAAGCACGCGTCCCTATCCGTATAATGAAGAGCCAGTGGATGGATTGCTCGAAGAAGACATTGACGGCGACGGACGGATTCTGTTGATGCGCGTGCCCGATCCAAATGGGACTTGGAAGCGGCATCCGAAGGAACCGCGTTTACTCATCCGACGCGATCCCGCCGAATTCGGCGGCAAATATTATCGCGTTCTGCCCGAAGGCTTTTTGAAAAACTATGATGGCGTGACAATTCAATTGCGCAGTCCGAAAGAAGGTCTGGATTTGAATCGCAACTATCCCGTTGCATGGCGCACGGAATCAGAACAGCATGGTGCGGGACCGTATCCGACCAGCGAGCCTGAAGTCCGCAATCAAATTGATTTCATTGTCAATCATAAGAACATCACCGGCGCGGTTTCGTTCCACACGTTTGCGGCGACCATTATGCGTCCATATGATGACCGTTCCGACGATGAATTCCCTGCTGAAGATTTATGGACGTATAAAAAGATCGGTGAGGAGGGCACCAAGCTGACAGGCTATCCTAACATCTCAGTCTTTCATGATTTCAAATATCATCCCAAGTCTTTCACCACTGGTGCGTTCGATACATGGATGTACGATCACCTCGGCATCTTTGCATGGACAGTTGAGATATGGAGTCCAATTCGGCAAGCAGGAATCAAAAATTATAAATATATTGATTGGTTCCGCGAACATAGCGTGGAAGATGATTTGAAGATCATCAAGTGGAGCGATACAAAACTCAAAGGCAAGAGCTATGTGGATTGGTATGAGTTCGATCATCCGCAATTGGGCAAAGTGGAATTAGGTGGCTGGGATCATTTAAATACATGGACAAATCCGCCTGTTGAATTCTTGGAAAGCGAAATCGAGCGATTCCCCAAGTGGCTGATCTGGCATGCGCTCATTTCACCGAAATTAAATTTGCGCGAAGCAAATGTCACCGCACTTGGAGATGGAACGTTTCGCGTGCGGATTGTTGTTGAAAACGTCGGATGGCTTCCAAGTTATGTCACGCAAAAAGCTCTCGAAAGAAAGGTGCGCGGCTTGGTTTGCGAGATCGAATTACCGAAAGGCGCAAAACTAGAAACCGGCAAACCACGCGAAGAACTCGGTCAATTGGATGGACGCGCTTATAAGGAAGCTTTACTTGGAAGCGAAGGAACCAGCGATCGTCTGAAAGTAGAATGGATCGTTCATGCGCCAAAGGGCGGAAAAGTCAAAGTGCTTGCGCGTCATGAACGCGCTGGGGTGGTGAGAGCGGAACTCGAATTGAAATAAACATAGTAGGTCGGACTGGCAGTCCGACCTACAGATTTTTAATCACCACAACTCAATGTCTGTTCCTGATTAATAGATTTCGAATTGTGGGATCAATCGTTCGAGCAAATGCATCAATCCCGCCGGATACATTATGGACATTCACCCATCCCTGTGAGGCCAGCCAAGCCGTAACCTGCATACTGCGACTTCCGCGATGGCATATCACATAGATCTCGGCGTCTTTGGAACGCGCAGATTTGGAAAATGCATTCAGTCCTTCCTGCCCCAATCGGCTCATCGGCACGACTTGAAGGCGGGTATCCGTTATCTTGGCTTGCTCTAATTCTGATGGCTCGCGCACATCTAGCAAAATAAATTGCTCTTGAGATTTTAGTTTCTTCGCCAACTCTTCAACAGTGATTTCGGAAATTGTCATATGTTTGCTCGCATAGAATTTGGTAATCAATCCTGCACAATCAACGAACAGCAGGTTAATGCGCCTTCGGCTTTGGCAAGCTCGTCCGCATCTACATCCACTGTCTTGATTCCTGCATCTTCCAATTTCTTACGCGTCTTTGGAAATGCTTTGGCACATAAAACCGTATCGCCAATCAATAAAGCATTTGCGGCATACGGTTCGGATGGATCAATCTTGATGAATTTCATTCCAGGGAAATTCTTTTTATCCGTCCATGCCGGGTTGACCAACAATGTATCATCGGCAACTTGTGTCACTGCGGATTTGAGATGCAGGCATCCATTCACCATCACTGCATGGACTTCGTATCCATAAGGCTGGAGAAAATCCTGCATTTGCTCCATGGCGTTCGTGTCGCTTCGAGATGATAAGCCAATATAAATCTGTTTACCAACTCGCAGAATGTCTCCGCCGTCCACGCGCGCGGGAGCTTGGATATAAAACAATTTGCGATAGGGAGCCAAAACTTTGGCGATGGATTCGGTTTCAGGTTTGCGTAAGTCCGCACCGGGCCGAAGAATGATCGCACATTCATCCAGCACCAGCGCAGGATCTTCCACAAAAACTGAATCAGCCAAGGTTGGCTCTTCAGGCAAAGACAAAACCGCCAAACCAAGATGCTTCAGCGTGGCTTCATATTCTGCATGTTGAGTACGCGCCCGCTGAATATCAATCGGCGTGCGCTCGAGATGCGTTAGTTCACAATGGATAATGGATCGGCTGACCTCGCGCGTGATGGCGATCAAAATCTAAACTCCCCAAAATCCGCGTCGAACGGGCCTTACATCAGCGGATGTGACAAATGCTTCCGCATCGACTTCATGTACTACGCGTTCGACATTCGGCACATCTTTTCGAAGCACGCTGGCATTTAACATTAACACCATGCCGTCCTTGCCGCGCGCAGGGACCTCGGTGACGGCAAAACCAGCCTCACGCAAAGCTTGTGCGAGCGCCGTACCGCGCGCCGAACTAACAATGCTCATTTGAATGTGTCCGATCGCGAGGCGCTCTTCAATCAACATACCAACCACATTGCCGGTGGCAAATCCTGCCGCGTATCCGAGGATCGTCAAAGGATTGCCCAAATTGGATAGCACGCGCGTGATGGCGATGATGTAAACAGCAGCCTCAAAGAAACCAAGCGTCCATGCAATCCCTTTACGCCCGCGCACCACGAACAACAGGCGCAATGTATCAAGCGACATGTCGGTGACGCGCAGACAAAAGATCATCAGCATGATCAGCCAAGCGGAGGGAGAGAAAAGAAAGTTGAACATGGTCATTTCAGCGCGGGAACATAAAATCGTTCCACATATTCCTTGACCATACGCCGCGTGCTGAACTGCGGGATTATGGTCTGCATCGAATCTTTCATGCGCGTAATCCATTCATGCGGGATTTCCTTTAAATCACGTTCATAATACAGCGGGATGACTTCGTTTTCCAGGATATTATATAAACTCTCCGCGTCTTCATGATCTTGAGTCTCAGGCGCATTCAGGTCTTTATCTTCGCCGATCGCCCAGCCATTCTGACCGTTGAAGGCCTCGCGCCACCAGCCATCCAGCACGGAAAAATTCAACGCGCCATTGAGCGCGGCTTTCATGCCGGAGGTACCGCTTGCTTCCATCGGACGACGCGGCGTGTTCATCCAGACATCCACGCCGTGTACGAGATAGCGCGCCATGTTCATATCGTAATCTTCGAGGAAGACCAGGCGTCCGCTGGTTTCAGCGCGCTTGACTTGACGGTAAACTTGTTGAATGAGTTGTTTGCCCGCCTCATCGGAGGGATGCGCCTTGCCTGCAAATATGATTTGCACCGGCATGTTCGGACGATTGATGATATTGAGTAATCGGTCTATATCAGATAGCACGAGTCCAGCGCGTTTATAGGTTGCGAAACGGCGAGCAAAACCGATGGTCAACGCGTAGGGATTGATCATCACGCCGGAAGAAACAACTTGAACCGGATGATACCCTCCCGCTTCCCAGCGGTCGCGGGACACGTTCGCGCATATAGAAAGCCAGTCTGCGCTTGAGATGCAAACGCACCTCCCACAAAGCCGCATCGGAGATTTCATCTAGTTTCGACCATAGGTCGGGATCGTCGAGGCGTTCCATCCAATCTTCGCCGAAATGCAAACTCAACAAGTTTCGCAGACGGCGCGCCATCCAGTTGGCGGTGTGGACGCCGTTGGTCACGTAGCTGATTGGCACTTCATCTTCATCGTGATCGGGCCACAGGAAATGCCACATCCTGCGTGCCACGCGTCCATGCAATTCGGAAACGCCATTGCGGCCTTCCGCATTACGCAACGCCAGCACGCCCATGCTAAAGGTTTCGCCGGATGGCACGTGATGACGCGCAATATCGAAGAATTGTTCTCGAGTGATATTAAGTTGCGGCCATAATGCGGAAAAATATTTATCGATCAACCAGAGCGGAAATTCATCGTTGCCCGCCGCCACCGGCGTGTGCGTGGTAAAGATATTTTGTCCGCGTGTTTTTTCGAGAGCCTGCTCAAACGTGTGACCCGCAGCCACGAGTTCACGTGCCCGCTCAATGGTCAGGAAAGCCGCGTGCCCTTCGTTCATGTGCCAGACCGATGGATTGTATCCAAGCGCGCGCAACATGCGGACGCCGCCCACACCCAAAACGATTTCCTGCATTACGCGGCGATCCAGGTCGGACCAATACAGGCGCGCCGTTAAATTTTTGTCGAACTCCGAATTTAAATCCATATTTGAATCGAGCAGATACAGCGGCACGCGACCCACACGGATTTCCCATAAACCCAGGCTGACGTTTCGCTCAGGAAATTCCACATCCACCGTAATGCGGGTTCCGTCATCCGCGAAAACTTGCATCGCAGGCAGGTCGGCAAAATCGAGTTCGTTATTGATGGCATCCTGCCAGCCGTCTTCACTGATGCGCTGAGTGAAAAATCCCTGCCCATACATCAGACCGACGCCGACCAACGGCAGGCCCAGGTCCGATGCTTCTTTCAAGTGATCACCCGCCAGCACGCCCAAGCCGCCTGAATAAATCGGAAGCGTTTCATGCAGACCAAATTCCATCGAGAAATACGCGATGGGACGATTGGTCAATTCGGGATGAGTACGCGCCGCCCATGTTTCAGTCTGTGACATATACGCATCGAAGCTGGCACAGACGCGGTCATACAACACGAGGTAATCTTTATCGTCCGAGGCTTGATTGAGTTTGGCCCGTCCGACCTCGCGCAGCATAAGAATTGGGCTGTGACCGAGGCGTTCCCACAGATCGTAATCGAGCCGGCCAAACACGCGCGCGGCTTCGGGTTGCCACGTCCACCACAAATTATAAGCAAGTTCGCCGAGCCGATTGATGCGCCTGGGCAGATCAAAATCATTGGGTAATTTAGAATGGAATGTATTCATAGCGGCGGAATCATACCATAACAACCAACTGTCATTGCGAGGAGCGGCGCTTGACGCCGCGACGATGCGCTGTGTTCTTTCAGTGTGGCAATCTCATGTAGCTTTTGTACTACAATAAAGCTATGTCAACTGTTCAACTTTTCATTACATGCCTTGTGGATAGTTTCTTTCCCGAAGTTGGAGAGGCGATGGTGAATGTTTTGAAACGCGCGGGCGTGGATGTTGACTTTCCGCGTGACCAAACCTGTTGCGGACAACCGACGTTCAACGCGGGACTGCGAGCGGAGGCGCGTCAAATTGCCGAACATACCATCCGCGTTTTTGAATCCGTTAAAGGCGATGTTGTCATTCCATCGGGTTCGTGCGCGCATATGCTTCGACATAACTACGAAGAGTTATTCGTAGACGATTCGCTTTGGCTTCCACGCGCAAAAGCATTAGCGGCGCGCACATACGAATTCACTGAATATCTTGTGGACGTTTTAGGTATCACCGACTTCGGCGCGCGCTGGGATGGCCCGCTGACTTATCATCCGACCTGTCATTTACATCACGGCCTCGGCATTGACCGTCAACCGCGCGAATTATTGGCAAATATAAAAGGCGCGGAGATCCGCGAACTTCCCGAAGCTGAAGATTGCTGCGGCTTCGGTGGAATCTTTTCCGTTGAATATCCCGAACTTTCTGCAGAGATGTTGAAGCGCAAGATCAAAAATCTGGAAGCCACCCAATCGCCCACACTGGTTGTGTGCGACGCGGGTTGTTTGATGCACATTCAGGGTGGTTTGCATCGCAACAAGATGAAACAGAAAGTTGTGCACATTGCAGAAATTCTTGCTAAAGACTAAGCCATGACTCCCACTCAATTCAAATCACATATCCGTACATCCATTGCAAATAAAGCCTTGCAGATTGCGCTGGATAACAATGCTCAACGCCGTGTGCAGGGACGCGTCGCTGCATTCGAATCGCTGCCCGATTGGAGAGAGCGCCGTCAACGCGCACATACAGTTCGCGCGAATGTGATCGAGCATTTGGATGAATACCTGAACAAGTTCATTGCGAAGGTTCAAGAAAATGGCATCATCGTTCATCGCGCCAAAGACGCAGCGGAGGCAGTCAAAATTGTTTTGGAAACTATTGGGGCGGATGGCCATCTGCCTCTACAAAAATTGATCGCCAAATCCAAATCCATGGTCTCGGAAGAGATCGAGCTCAATCATGCACTTGAGGCCGCGGGGCATCGTGTGGTCGAAACCGATCTCGGCGAATATATCGTTCAACTGCGCGGTGAAAAGCCCGCGCACATCATCACGCCCGCCGTGCATTTGCGACGCCACGAAGTGGGACAACTTTTTCAAGAGAAACTTGGTATCCCTTACACCGAAGATATTCCCACACTAACAAATACGGCGCGCAAAATTCTGCGCGAAGTTTTTCTTACAGCGGATGTCGGCGTGAGCGGAGTCAACTTTGGTGTGGCTGAAACAGGGACATTGTGCATCGTCACCAATGAAGGTAATGGACGTATGGTCACGACCATGCCGCCTATTCATATTGCATTGATGGGCATGGAACGAATCCTTCCAGCGTTGGATGATCTCGCATTGATGCTTTCATTGTTACCGCGTTCCGCGACAGGACAAAAACTGAGCGTTTACACCCAACTGATTCATTCGCCGCGCCGCGTGGACGAAATAGATGGTGCGCGTGAAAGGCATCTCATCATCGTGGATAACGGACGCTCGCGTCTGCAACATTCAGCATTAAGCGAAGCGCTATATTGCATTCGATGCGGCGCGTGTCTAAATGCGTGTCCCGTCTTCCGCGAATTGAGCGGACATGCTTATGTTGGCAATGACGGCTCGATTGCGCCATATCCGGGCCCTATCGGTTCCATTGTTTCGCCGGGATTATTAGGCTTGGAACAATTTGGACATTTGGCGCAGGCATCATCGTTATGCGGCGCGTGTAAAGATGCTTGTCCTATTGACATTGATCTGCCGAAATTGCTCACGAGAGTAAGAGCGGGAAATCCGTCCGTCAGCACGCAAAACGAAAAACGCAATGGTGTCGGTCTCTCTTTTATGAGCAGAATGGGTTTGAGGGCGTTTGGCATGATTGCTTCGTCGCCAAAACTGTTTGCAGTCTCTCAAAGGGTTGCTGGAATAGGAACAAGAATTGTTTCTCCGTTTTCGCAGTGGATGTGGATTCCTGCTTTCACAGGTTGGGGATATAGCAAGGATTTTCCGCGCTTCGCGGTAAGAACTTTCAGAGAGAAATTTCATTATGAAACTTCAAAGAGCACAGAGATTTTTCGGAAGGGGAAAGAGAAAGGTAAGAAAGCCGATGCGCCGAAAACGCAAAACGCAAATTTGGTCGAAAGGTTTTCGCAGGAGCTTGAAGCAGTCGGTGGGCATGCGTATCGTATAGCACAAGCTGAACTTCCAAAAAGGCTGATTGAATTATTGAAAGAATGTAATGTCAACGCGGCCATGATATGGGATTCGATACCAGTGTTGAATGAATTTGATTTATTGGAAGCCGGTGTGAGGGCAGAAAGAAACGCAGACCCAAATGTAAGAGTGGGCATAACAAGTGCACTATCTGCGGTTGCAGAAACGGGAACGTTGGTGATTCCATCCGGAAAAGATCAGCCATTGAGCGCGTCATTGCTTCCTGAAACTCACGTCACAATCATCCGATCATCACAAATCGTTGGGTCGTTGGAAGAAGCATTGCAAAAGAGAGAAGTGCAAAACGCCTCAGCCAGTGTGTTGATCACGGGACCTTCACGCACGGCAGATATCGAGATGACGTTGACCATCGGTGTGCATGGGCCAACGGAGTTGCACGTGTTCGTCGTTGACGATTAAATTGCGGAATGATACAATCCCGCCCGCTTCGGCATAGGCGGCCTCACGCCGCCATATGCCACATCGCTGACATGAGTCCGGCGATGTTGAAGTTTCACGCCCCCATCGTCTAGAGGCCCAGGACGAAGCCCTCTCAAGGCTTAAACTGGAGTTCGAATCTCCATGGGGGCACATATCTAACCGCCTTTGCGTAAAGGCGGTATTTTTATATATGGGGGTTCGCCCCACAAAACAAAAATCCCGCAGATTAATCTGCGGAAGATTGGGATTAGAAGAGCAGGCTAACGGTTTGCGTTAGGCACGATGCATTTACATATTTCCCATAGCGTTGATTTTCCAAAGTTCTTGACCAAGATTATTTTTTACAAGTGCATTATAACTTTTCATTTTCCGTATACTTTCAACTCGTTGTTTGAACTCTGGCGTCTTTTGCCAATTTTCCAGAAGTGTCTTATTGGTAAAAATTATTTCTCGAAACGTATTTCCGATTGTACGGAGTTGAAATTCGTCTAGTTTTTTAGGCTCAATAGAATCTTTGGTAGTGGTTACAAAGTAAGTGATGCAAGTTGTTTTCTGGCGAGATTGTGATCAATGATAAACCATGTAGTGACCATGTGATGAAAGGCGTCGCGCTTCGAAAACGAAAGGGTTTTACGGACATAGCGCGCCTGATGTTGGCGCAAAGTACAATACCAACGCTCCATGTGTGAAACCTGTCCGCTCTCTTTCCCAACCGCTTGATGCGTGCTCTGCGGAAGAACTTTTTGGTAGGCTTCCCAGAAATCACTGTAGGAAATACAACTGCGGTAGGCCAGTGGAACTTCGTTCCACAAACGGCGACAGGTTGTTTCACTGCGGTCGCCAATGACAAAGGCGATGATTTGTCGGGTGCGACGACACATGACCGTCCACAGCCAACGTTTATTGCTCTTTTTGAGAACAAAACTCCAGGCTTCATCATATTCCAAGACATCGTCCGGTTCGGCTGGCAACAAAGTGTCTTTGAGTTCCGGCAGATCTTTTACATGTTCGACAATCCATCTGGAAACGCTTTGGCGAGCAACATCAAAAATCCGCTCCAAACCTCGCAAACTTACACGCTCTTGGTAGAGGCTGAGGATGATCGGTTTTTGCGTTTTTTTGCCTCTCGCTTTGACTCCAGAACACGCCGTGCTCCGCACTCTTTACAGTGATATTGCTGTTGCTTGAGACGGTTGGTGCCGTTTTTGACAATATTGGTGCTTCCGCACACTCGACAGTGGTAGGCTTTTTGGATCATACTGCCTATCTTATCATCACTTACTTTTCATCCACTACCAAATCTTTTACAATACCAGGATTTTCGCAATTAAAAACTCCTAAAGAAATTTCCAATAATAGCCTCGGTGACAATGCCACCATAATATTATTGTCTTTGGATAGGATAGCGGAGTTTGTTAATGGGAAGGTATCGGTTTCAGTTCTATATAAAGTCCAAAGAGACAATTCAATATTTGCAACGGGATAGTAAAAATCAGAATTAGACAAACTCTCTTTCAACGCAATAAGATTTTCGAACTTTTCAATTCCCAATTTTCGATTCATTTCAAAAATAGAGTTTAGAATTGCATGCCCTCGTAAAAATTGTAGATAAATGAAAATTGATAAAAATGCCTTTTCTTCTGGAGATGCTATGATTTGTCTTTTTATGACCGAAAGTAAAACTTGATAGGCAGGCGTTTTTTCTATCCCAGTCAGTATATTCTCAAAATCCAAAGTCAAAGGGTAATCACTCACTACGGCTTCATGTACAAACTTTTCGTATTCTTGAGGTTTGTTTCGTCTATAAAAATCTTTTAATACATCTAATGTTATTTCCGCTACGCCCAAATATTTCTCATAATGAACTTTTTCAACTGGGTCGGTATATATAGTATTTGATTTGACATTGAGAACATTTGTAACTTGCTCACGTGGAATTAATTCATCAGCAGTATTTTGCATGACCGCTTTGTAGTAATCTGGGTTCCAGTGAGCAGTCCAAAAACATGGGTTATAGTGAGTGCGTTTTGTAATACTCATAGCATCCTTTAGTAAGCGTCTAACTAAGGGGTAACCAGAATTTGTGCTGTATAACCACTTAGGTACAGATTATACAGCCGCAACATAAAAAGACAACCGTTACGCCTTGATGATTCCTTTTCGAATCGCGTACCGCACAAGTTCCGATCTCGAATGCAAATTCAATTTGTGCATGATGTTATCGCGATGGCGTTCCACGGTCTTGGGGCTGATCACAAGCGACTTGCTGATCTCCTCATTGCTCTGGCCCTCGGCAAGATACGTCAGGATTTCGTGTTCGCGTTCCGTGAGTTCATCGAGATTCGATTTTTCATCCGCCGGGCGTTCCTGGCTGAGATAATCCTTGACGAGCAGTTTGGCCAGCGACGGATACAAATAAACCTCACCGATTGCCGCGGCGCGGATGGCATTCAACAATTCTTCCGGCGCGGCGCGCTTCGGCACATAACCGGATGCACCCGCTTCCAGCATCTTGAAAAAATATTCCTCATCTTCATGGATGGTTAACGCCACAACCGACATTTTCTCGAAGCGTTTTTTGATCTCGCGCGTTGCTTCGATGCCGGATTTATCCGGCAAGCCGATATCCATCAGAATCACATCGGGTCGGACTTGCGCCGCAACATCCAACGCTTCCGCGGCGGTGCCTGCCTCGCCGACAATTTCCACATCCCGCTCCGAGCCGAGTAACATCTTCAAGCCCGAACGGACAACCGCATGATCATCCACCAGCAACAGGCGTATGGCCATTCTGTTCCTCACTTCCATAGTGATAGGGAATCAATGTCTCGACTAACGTGCCATGTCCGGGCCTCGATTGAATGGAGACTGTCCCACCCAACAATGCGGCGCGCTCTTGCATACCGGCGAGTTCAAGCGAAGGCCTGCTGGAAGATTGCACGGCTTTGATCTTATCGAGGTTAAAGCCTTCGCCGTCATCGAATACGAGAACACGGATTTGTGTTTCTTCAAAATCCAAATCAATCTTCACATGATTGGCTTTGGAATGTTTAATGATATTGTTCAAAGATTCTTGGATGATGCGGAAACTGGCGATCTTGACTGCGTCATCAATCGGTTGCTCGTGTCCGATAATATCCACTTTGATGTTGAATGAATATCGTTCCTGCAATTTACCGACATACCAACGCAACGCGGCGGAAAGACCGAGATCATCGAGATGGGATGGACGCAAGTCGGACATCAGCCGCTGGAGTTCTTGAAGAGAATCCGATGTCAGGGTTTGAAGCTCGCGGCAAGGTATCGGAAGCTTGCTTCGGGTCGCGTGTGAGGCGGGCCTCGAGTTCCGCGTAATCCCATGCCAAGCGCGGTCAATGATTGACCGGTCTCATCATGCAGGTCGCGTGCAATACGCTGACGTTCAGCCTCCTGCGCCGCGACCACGCGTCGAAACAATTCAGCGCGCATCGTTTCGCGTTGCTGGGACTCTTCCAATTGTTGCGCCTTTAAAGTGGCGATCTTTTGTTCGGTTTCCACTTGGAAGGCGCGCAAGAATTGAATCACGAATATGGATGCCGCGCTAGCCGCAATCGCGCGAACGAGTTGGATCGGAATACCGAAGAGTTGTTGAAAGAGAACCTCGTTGATCACGTTGGAGGGAGGCAGAACACTGACATTCGCAAACGATTGGCCCACCAGCCCGTACCATGCAAATGCAACTGCCGCCCAAAGGCTATCCTGTCCGAATCGCACGAGACCCACGCGGCGAAAAGCGCGTTGTTGCGCGATTAATCCCGCAGCGGCCAATAGGCTGGATGGAATTCCAAGAATGTAACGCGTCCAGACTTGAGTCGCATCCAGAACATTCGCGGGTGGATAATTTGCTTTGATTGAAAGCAGGCCCATCACCCAGATGGCTTCCAATCCCAAGGGCACGATTAGACTGATGCGCTGTGCGACTTCATCCTTGGCTAATAGGTAGCCGCCAAACGCGGCGAGGGAAAGAAAGGAAAAGGCGAGCAGCGAAATCTCAACGCCGGAGATAAAAGGAGAAACTTGTTGACCGCTTATATTCGCGATCAACATGAACATCTCCAGCCATTCATGCGCCCCATGTACGAGACCGAAGCCGGCCAACGGGCGCAAAGCTTTGCGGACTCGTTCGTCCGATGAACGGCCTCCTTCCATCATAACCAGCAATCCCATGCTGAAGAAGGCTAGGCCGTAGATAAAGTAAATAATGATGGATGAGAATTGCACGGCTTCAATCCTTATCGTGTTGGTTCATCCGTGCAGACAACATAATCGTTAAGCCTCGCGTCTTAACTTGGTTCCGCATATTCGGCAAAAACGGTCACCCTTATGCGCGCGTGTTCCGCATTGATGACAATATACTTCACTGTCGCCTTCGGTTTCACCGCGCGGCGAATGCCTTTTGCGCGATTTGTTCCTGCCGCGTCCCGATTGCCAAAAATAAACAATGCCTCCGCCGATTAATAGCAAACCAAATCCACCGAGAATATAAGGGAGGTCATTGCTGAATGTGGACATGAGGCTGCCCGTTGTATTAGGGCCGATTGGCTGTGAAGGCTGAACGCCGGATTGGGGACTGGGCTTGGTCAATGTATCGGACGCCCTGTTGTAATTGATTTTTAAAGTAACCTGTTGGCTGGCCGAAAGGGCGCCGAAATCTTTTTTCCATGAAGTGCTGCCATCCGAATTTGTCACCGAATTCAGAGGCGGATCGGAGGCGAATTGTGTGATATCTGTCGGAGGCCATACGATGATGCTGAAATCATCTATTGGATAATCACCCATCCATACATAGTTGAATTGGCGCTCTTTGCCGTTCTTGGATATTGGCTCGTAATATTCGACGTGATAGGTGGTAGCTGTTGTCACATTGATTTCAATGATTTGCCAGTCGTTATCAATAGTTGGTCCCTTGAAATCAGCATTCAAATATTGTCCGTTGGATAGTGACGCAACCGCGACCAAATTACCGTCTTTGGGAATCCGGAAGGTCACATCCACCGGTAGGCTTACGCCGTCCTCGAGTTGGAAATCGTAGATCAACAACATGCTGGGCTGATCATATTCAGGCTGTAATTCAACTTGCAGGGTTGAAAATTTAACTGTACTTTGTGCGTGTGCCGAAAACGGCAACGCTGTTATCCCCAAGATAAATAAAAATATGAACCACCTGCGCATGGACACCTCCGGATGAAATCTTATTTATCTTACCATGCAAGCAGGGAGTCCAGATACTCATAAATTGCATGAACTATCGAGAAAAATGTCACTCTCTTGGCGTCAAAGCCAGTATCAATTTCCAGCAAACGGAATTGACGGGTGTTGGAATATGATGCCGCTGTCCCATGCGCGCGACCGCTCCACAAATCGCGTCGATCTCGGTCGGCGCGCCGCGCTTCACATCCTGTAACATGGATGAATGATTGCTTGCCGTTCTTCGCGCCACATCTTCGGCCGCGGCGGCTGGATGACTAAATGGCAGGGTGACTTTTTCGGCGGATGCGACCAACGCGGCTTCTTCTGCCAATGCGTGCATCAGTCTGCGGGCAGTGGGACGTTTGAGCAATTCACCGTTTGGCACGCGCAATAATGCCGTCAATGGGTTGATGGCTGCGTTGATGATCAGTTTGCTCCACACAAGCGAACGCGCATCCTCAACTATATCCACTTTAAAGTTAGCGGACTTCAACGCTTCTTTAATTGGACCTAATGCGGGATGCGCTTCGATGGATATCTTTCCATCGCCTCCGGTTTTAACCAATCCTGGTTCGAGCAAGGTTGCACCGGTTGTTATTGTTCCAATCGTAACGCGAGATTCGCCCAATTCTTTAGCAAGAATTTCCTGATTACCGATTCCGTTTTGCAATGTGATTGCGAGTCCATCATCTGCCAAACATTCTGCAAGTTGACGCGCGGCGCGCTCCATCTGCCATGATTTGACCAGGACAATCGCATGTTTTGCGCCTCGACACTCCTTTGGATCACTGGTGGCGTGAACGGAAAAGTTTTGTTCATATCCATTTTCATCAATGAGCCGCGCGCCATTTTTGCGCAAGGTAGATAAACCCTCGGGCCATGTACCAAGCATGGTGACGCGGTTTCCGCTTGAAGTGAGGCGCGCCGCGAACAAGGTTGCCAGTGCGCCCGTGCCAACGATGAGTATGTCAGTCATTCCTGTGATTGATGTTCCAGTTCTTTTTGCAAAGCCTGCCATTCTTTATCATCCATCTTGACCGAATGTTCATCGGTTGGGAATCGTTTGGTTTGCACATCTTCGATGTATTCGCCGAAGGCGCGTTGCATCTCACCTTGGAAGTCAGCATACTTTTTAACGAACTTAGGTGTGAAGCGATCGAAGAGACCTAAAAGATCATGCGTGACCAACACTTGACCATCACATCCAACGCCCGCGCCGATGCCAATGGTTGGAATAGAAAGTTTCTTTGAAATTATTTCAGCGAGTTGCGCAGGGACAGACTTCAAGCACAATGCTGAAGCATCCGGCTTCTTCGAGAAGCAAAGCATCTTCAATTATACGTTTCGCGGTAGATGCGGTTTTTCCCTGCGGGCGGAAGCCGCCAAGTTGACTGACCGATTGCGGCGTGAGACCGAGGTGTCCCAACACAGGAATCCCCGCGCCGACGATAGCGCGGATCGCTTCGACGCGCTCGCGTCCACCTTCAAGTTTGATCGCGTCCATGCCGGCTTCCTGCAAAAAACGTCCGGCGTTGCGAACCGCTTCCTCGGTCGAGACTTGATACGACATGAATGGCATATCGCCAATCAACAGCGCCAGCTTTGCGCCGCGCGCTACCGCTTTGCAGTGATGAAGCATATCGTCCATCGTGACCGGCAATGTGTTTGGATATCCAAGCACAACCATCCCCAGCGAATCGCCAACGAGGATCGAATTGATCCCAGCTTGATCTTCAGCTAACGCGGTGGGATAGTCGTAGGCGGTCAGCATAGTGATTGGTTCGCCGCGTTCTTTCTTTTGGCGAAAGATTGTAGTCGTCACTTTCTTTCTTTGGGACGCGGTTGGACTAACAGTTACAGTGGTTAAGACAGGAGCAATAGTTGACATGGTATCCTCCAATAATAGGTAGGAGCCGTTTGCTGCGCGGTTTCCCCGTTTGCCGCGCCGTTCACAGCTGAGATTTGGATTTGCGCCGTCGCGTTTGTTGTTGCGTTCTTTGCGATACGCGCGGCAAACTTTATTATTCCACAAAAGTGGATTTTCGCCTATAATACTTTTATCAGAAATCATCTCTCGTGTCCTTGCGAGGAGATTGCTTTGCTCCCAACGACATGTGATTTATAAGGAGAATGCTATGCGTCAGATGCTTGGATTTTTGATGGGGATTGTGGTGGGTGCTTTGGTCGGCTCGACTGTTGCGCTTCTGCTAGCGCCTGAAACGGGTGACAAATTTCGCGGTCGAAATCCGCGCTCGCGGCGAGGGATTTGTTAACGAAGTTCGTCACGCGGCGGTAGCGCGCCGCATCGAGCTGACGGAGCAATTGGAATCCATGCGCGCGCCGCGTAGTAGCTAAAACACAAAAGATAAAACGCAAAATGTAATTTTAGGTTTTGCGTTTTATCTTTTGATAAAACTCTTCGACGCGCTTCATGGTGCTCGTATATTCCGCGCGTTCTGCGATTATCTCTTGATTCAAACCTGCGGCTTGATTCCCGCAGGTTTTTATTTGCCAAACCTTCCAGAATGGCGTCTGCCAGTTTTTGCGGGTCAGTTGCATCTGTGAGGATTCCATTCTTTCCGCTCGTGATCCATTCACGGATTGAATCCAAATTTCCTGCAACGGGAAAGCATCCGCAAGCCATGCCTTCGAGTAAGGAATTGGGTGTGCCATCGTGAATGCTTGGTGAAACCACGATTTGTGCGCGACGAAATATATCCGCCATTTGATAATGGGGAAGCGTGGAGAGCAACTCGACAGGCTCACGAATGTCAAGTTTATTAATCCATTGAAGAGCCTGTGATTCATTTGCCATCGAAGCACAGATGAATTTTGCGTTTGGATGTTTTTTTAGTACCAGAGGGATTGCCTGAAAGAAAACATCATTGCGGACATAAGCACGAAAGCCGCGCGGATTGAAAATAATCGGTTCATCCACTGGATGGGATGGCGGATAGAAAATATCTGTGCGGATTCCGCCATTGCCGGGCGTGACCAGCGTTGGCTTTGATGGGTCAAATTCCCATTGTTTCGCGAGACGAATATCGCGGTAGCAATCGTCTGAAGCGCGTCGGCCACGTTCATTGTCCAGCGCGTGATAGTGACTCATCAGCGAAGTGGACGACGCGTGCAGAGTAAAATCGTTGCCCCAGACCGAGACGAGCAATGGCGTTCCGTTATATGCGTCTGCGGCGAGCATGCCTTCGTAGGGAATTCTCATCGCATGAATCAGATCGGGTTTCACTTGTTCGATCAAACCGCGTAATCTTTTCGAGGCACGCGGAATCGTTAATGGGCCAAGAAAATGCCGAATCGCGGAACGGAAATTCAAGGCTTGTGCTGAGCCGAGTTGAAGCATCGAGGAAAAAGCGAAACGCGAAGATGTGGATGATTTTTTTGTTCCACTAAAAGCAACTGGTATGATCTCCAGCCCTTTAAGCGGAAAGTCCACCGAACAATTGAATGTGGAAGCAAGATACACTTCATCATCGCGTTCAACAAAATGGCCGATCCAATTTTGAGCAATGGGTGATCGTCCGTCGGCTACAAAGAGAATTCGCATGGGGTCAATATACCAGAAGTTGCCCTCGTTAGTAAGCCGTAGTATCATTATGCAGTTTGAAGCAAGAGGCGAAGATGCCCAGTGTGCTAATCGTGGAAGATAATGTTGATAATTATGAGTTGGTTCGTTTTTTGCTTATGCGCGCCGGATACGATACATTATGGGCGCGCAATGGCCGTGAAGAAATCTTGATGGCGAAAGAGGAAAAGCCCGATTTGATTTTGATGGATCTTTCCCTGCCGGAGATTGATGGCTGGACTGCAACCCAGCGTATTAAATCGGACCCGGAGACGAAGCACATTCCAATCGCCGCGCTCACGGCTCATACTCTTCCCGGTGATCGCAAGCGCGCGCTGGACGCTGGATGTGATGGTTATCTTTCGAAACCCATGAATATTGCGCTGTTTACGGATACGGTTGCAAATTTTATCGCCAAATCGAATGCAAAATCAAAGCGCAAGCCACGGATAAAGTCGGAAGGCGATAAAGCCTGACATATATTTTGAATAGCGAGGAATTAAATGAAACAAATTTGTGTTATCGGAGTGGGATACGTCGGTCTAGTGACGGGGGCTTGCTTTGCAGACTTGGGAAACAAAGTCGTAGCACTGGATGTGAACGAGAAACGCATCGGGAATTTTAAGAAGGGCATCATGCCTATCTATGAACCAGGTCTTGATGAACTGGTCAAACGAAATGTCAACTCGGGACGGCTTTCGTTTACAACTTCGTATGCCGAAGCGGTAAAGGATGCAGAGTATGCGTTCATCGCAGTCGGAACGCCAAGCGCCGATAACGGCGAAGCGGATTTGCAATACGTCGAAGCCGCGGCTAAGTCCATTGCGGTAAACATGTCTGCGCCGCTGATCATTATCAATAAATCCACGGTTCCCATCGGCACCGGAGATTGGGTCGCTGATATGGTGACCAAAGCCCAACCCAAGCCGATTCCGTTTTGGGTGGTATCTTGTCCCGAGTTTCTGCGCGAAGGCTCGGCCATTTCCGATTTTATGAGTCCACATCGCACCGTAATCGGTTCTATGCATCACGACGCGGCAGAGAAAGTCGCGCATTTGCATTTACCACTGCGCGCACCGATTGTCATCACTGACCTTCGCACCGCTGAAATGATCAAATATGCCTCGAATGCGTTCCTTGCGACCAAGATTTCCTTCATGAATGAATTGGCTGACTTATGTGAACTTGTCGGCGCGGATATCAAGGAAGTTGCAGCGGGCATGGGGTATGATGCGCGCATAGGTCATCACTTCCTTGATGCGGGATTGGGTTGGGGCGGCTCGTGCTTCCCGAAAGATGTGAAAGCGTTGGCTTTCATGGCAGAGGAAAAAGGACTCGAGCCGCGCATTTTAAATTCAGTGATGAAGATCAATTATGACCGCCGTTCGGATGCGGTCAAACATATCGGCGAAATGGTCGGCGGATTGAAAGGCAAAACGATTGGCTTGTTTGGTTTGGCATTCAAACCCAACACAGATGACATGCGCGAAGCGCCGTCCATTGAAATTGTCAAGCATTTAACGGACGCCGGTGCCAAGGTCCGCGCCTATGACCCGGTGGCGATGGAAGTGGCGCGTCCGCTTTTGCCAGGCATCGAAATGTTCGGCGATCCGTATGAGATGGCAAAAGGTTGTGATGGTGCAATCGTCGTTACCGAATGGAATGAATTCAAACAACTTGATCTCGATCAATTGAAGTCCTTGCTCAAGAAGCCGGTCATTCTAGATGGGCGGAATATTTATGATCCCGAGCGTATGAAAGAGATGGGCTTTGTGTATCGCGGCATTGGGCGCGGATTGAACGGAAAGTAGTCAGGTAGTCTTATGGTTGCATGGTCGGCTGGTTAAACGAAATTGCTAGCCGACTTCTTTTACCAGCGGACGAGCGAATATGACAACCCCTCCCGTTTGTGATTACGAAGGCTCCGATTATCAATCATCCTTCTGGGATGAAGGCGGACGCGAATACGAAGACCGTGTTGAAGCGATTGCGTTGAAGCGATTGCTTCCCAAGAACGGACGCCTCATGCTTGAACTGGGAGCGGGCGCGGGACGCAACACGCCGCGTTATCTTGGCTTTGAGCGGATCGTTCTGCTCGATTATTCGCGCACGCAATTGGAGCAGGCGCGACAACGATTGGGCAAATCCGATAAATATATTTACGTCGCAGCGGATGCGTATCGTCTGCCATTTGTGGATGGCTTATTCGACGCGGCTACAATGATCCGTACCTTGCACCACATGGAAGATGCACCTAAAGCGTTGAAACAGGTTCGAAATGTTCTAGCGCCGAACTCCATATTCATTTTGGAATTTGCAAACAAACTGAATTTCAAAGCAGTCTTGCGCTACTGGCTCAAATGTCAATCGTGGAGTCCGTTCACACTAGAGCCGGTGGAGTTTGCGAAACTTAATTTTGATTTTCATCCGAAGGCAATTCGCGATTGGATGCGAGAGTTGGGATTTAAAATTGAAAAGACGTTGACCGTTTCCCATCTCCGCATTCGCATTTTGAAGCGGATCGTCCCAACAGCCGTGCTGGTCTTCTTAGATTCGCTTTTTCAATGGACAGGTGCATTGTTTCAATTGACGCCAAGCGTCTTTGTTCGTAGTAGGAACGTCCTTTATGGTCGCCTTGGCGCAGCGATAAACATTGCTCCTACAAACATAATTGATTTTTTCAAATGTCCCGAATGTGGAAGTTCGCCTTTGGTTGGCAATAATGATTATCTCGTATGTCCCAATTGCAAACGCAAATGGGAAATCAAAGATGGGATTTATGATTTCAGAGAGCCTGTTGAAAGCTAGACCTGTGTGCAAAATCGGTTTTAGGGGTTATTCATAGTGATCATCATCGCTTAGATGGAGAGAACCATGCGCTTTGGAAGAATCTTATTTATCATCGTTTTGTTGGCCTGCATTTTCGAGACCGTGCGGCTTTGGGACATTGCTCCAGCTCAAATGGCAGCTCATTTTGATATCGCCGGGAATCCAAATCGTTTCACTTCCAAGGCGGAGTTCTTTGGCTTTGAGATTGAAACCATGCTGGTAGTAATCGGAATGGGCGTTGTGACGCAGATCTTTGTTCTGATCACGCCCGTGGAATGGATCAACATCAAGATGCCTGATCGGGAATACTGGCTCGCGCCTGAACACCGAGACGAAATCATTGACCGCACGAGTTCTTTTGTGGCGATCCTTTTTGGAATCGTTGCTTTGGGCGTTCAGGCAGGATTTGAACTGGCTGTCTCTGCCAATTTGCATCAGCCAATTCATTTTGATGCTCAGAAGATGTTTATGTTAATCGCAGGATTCTTTGTTGTCACTATTTTAATGTTCTTCTGGCTGATGATTTCTTTTCGTATTCCATCCTCCAAAGATTGATTATCAGTGGCGTAGTCTCGGCATCTTAAGTTTTTTCTATCACCCAAAAATGTGACAAGCCGAAAATCTTCAACGGCGTTTTTTCTAGGAACTGCAAAACGGATCGCAGAATTTTTCCAAACGCACCAAAGCGGACGATGATATTATCGTATGCACCGAAGATAATGGTGCGCTCGATGAATTTCACCGGCAAGCCGCCAAATAATTTTTCCAAGTCGCCCGTTGAATAGATGCGAACATGCGGAGCGAGTTTATCGCGCCAAACGCGTGGAAGATAATTCACGAAAAGCTTGTTGCCAAAATAATATTTACCTTTCCAGTAGATGCCATGTGTTTCGAACGGATAGCCGCGGTTTGGGCAGAACAAAACGATGCGTCCGCCGGGCTTTAATGCTCGCACCATCTCGCAGATGGCGGCACGATCATCCTGAACGTGCTCGATTACTTCGTGGCTTAGAATTAAAATCGAAAGTCCCGCCCTCCGACCGAAGGGAGTGTCGAAGGGTCGAGGAAGGAAACGGAAGGAATTCGCCCGCCGCATTCAAAATGTGTGGAGAATTTTTTGCCGCTTCGCAGGCGCGTTCAAAATCGAAATCCAATCCGTAAACAATTCCACCAAATTCAGCCAGATGCTCGACATACATTCCTACGCCGCATCCATTTTCAAGAATGTTGCCTTTAATGCGTTCTCCTGCTGCACGAGCAATCATCTCGAGTCGGCGTTGTTGCCCCGCGCGCCAAACGTACGAGGGTTCGCCGCGCAAAGCGGCTTTATGCATATCGCGGTTTGCCATGCGGATAATTATATCTTGCATCTTTCATTCAACTATGCTAGAATAACTCCGCAAGGAATATCAATATCGAAGGCATCGAGAAGTGGGCAATCCCCACTTTTCTGCTTGTATAGAGGATAATCACGGAGCAAGGTAGTATGACCAAAAACGAATTCGCCCTGGCTTTCAATGAAGTGCTGGAAGAAAAACAGTTATCTAAGGATATTGTCCTCGGAGCGATCGAATCTGCCATGGTTTCAGCTTATCGGCGGGCTGTCAACGCATCGACTGCACAACAAGTCGAAGCCAAGGTAAATCCCAACTCGGGCAAGGTAACGGTCTTCGCGGAAAAAGAAGTTGTCGAAGATGTGCAGGAAATTAATACCGAGGTGACTTTCGAAGAAGCACGCAAGGTTAATCCCGAAGCGCAACTGGGTGATATGGTGATTGTCGAATCCACGCCTGCAGATTTCGGGCGCGTTGCAGCGCAGACCGCGCGTCAGGTGATTCAACAGCGTATCCGAGAAGCCGAACGCTCGGCGCAGATGGAATACTTTGCCCGTCAGGTGGGAGAAATTGTCAGTGGAGTGATACAAGCCAGCAACGCGCAGGGGGCAACGATTGGTCTTGACATGAAGGCCGAAGGCATTTTACCGGCAAATCAAAAAATTCCAAACGAGCGCTTTAAGGTTCATGACCGCATTCGCACCGTGGTCATGGAAGTCAAAGATGGATCGCGCGGACCGCAGATCATCCTCTCGCGCGCTCATCGCAACTTCCTGCGGCGATTATTGGAGAACGAAGTCCCTGAAATTTATCATGGCGTGGTTGAGATCCGCGCCATTGCGCGCGAACCGGGTGCGCGCGCCAAAGTTGCCGTGATGGCAACGCAAGCTGGCGTGGATCCGGTTGGCGCGTGTGTTGGAATCAAAGGCGTTCGTATTCAGGCTATTGTTAAAGAATTGCACGACGAAAAGATTGACATCATTCAATGGGATCCTGATCCGATTGTTTATATTTCCAAGGCGATCAGTCCGGCGCGAGTCAGTGGCGTGTATTTGAACGAAGTGGATGGCAATCGCACAGCGACCGTAGTTGTGATGGAAGATCAACTCAGCCTTGCCATTGGGCGCGATGGTCAGAATGCGCGCTTGGCTGCCAAACTTACCGGATGGCGCATTGACATCAAGTCAGCGGTGGAAGCCGCTAGCGATACACTAGCCAAATTACAGAATGATGCTCAACTCGCCGCGTCGCTTCCTGCAGCCGCTGAAGTGATGCCTCAGGTGGAAGAAATCCTTGCCAAGAAGGCGGAGAATCGTCCCGTCACACCGGAAGAGTATACGACGCTTGGTCAATTCGTTGAACGCGTGGAACGCCGTACTACTCAAATCAAAGAAGAAGCGGTCCGCGTGGATGATGAGCGCATAGCCGCGGCGAAAGCCGAAGTGGTATCTGCCGCTTTTAATATGCCGCTCGACCAGCTTGGTCTCAAAGAGCATGTCTTTAACATTCTTACCGAGGCGAACTTTGAAACCATTGGCGATTTGATGTTGGCTATGAAACTCGATGCCAATAAGGTACTGGGCTTGCCGGGTGTTGGTCCGAAAGCCATGCAGAATATCGAAGAGCAATTGACGGCAGTGAAATTCCCAGAGCCAGCGCCTGAACCGGTGGTTGAAGTTCCGTCAGCGCAGATTGCCGAAGCAGATTCAGTTGAAGCGATGCCTGTTGAAGCGGAGCCAGCCGTAGTCAAGAAAGAGGCAAAGAAAGCAGTCATTGAAGAAGAGGAAGATGAAAACGCCAAGGATGGTGTCTCGCTGGATGAGTTATTCAAAATGAAACCTGAGATCTTCCAATCTACTGGCGCGGCGGAAGAAGATGATGATGATAAAAAGAAAGGCAAGAAGAAAAAGAAAAAAGGCGTCGAGTTGGTGCTCGATGAAGACCTCGGCACAGTAGTAGGCCGCAAGATACATAAGCGCGGCGAAGACGAACTTGCGGATGAATAATGCGTTCTCCTTTCCCTTGTCGCTTGATGTTATAAATGGCAAGGGCTTGGGAAGATAAAGTTGAAGGTGTCGAAGAAACCTGTTCAGCGCGTGAAGCATGTTCCCCAGCGCACCTGTGTGGGATGCCGCACTGTGATGGCAAAACGCCAGCTGGTGCGCGTGGTCCGCACGGCGGATGGGGTGCTGGTTGACCCGACCGGAAAACTGGCGGGGCGCGGCGCGTATTTACATGACCGTCGTTCCTGTTGGGAATCTGGTTTGATGGGGAGTCTTGCGCACGCGTTGAAAACCGAGTTGACCGAGGTTGACCGCGAACGCTTGGAAGCTTTTATGAACACGCTCCCTCATACGGAGCCTGGCGAATAGTGTTTATGATCGAATAGTCATCGCTCATAAACCATCGCCAGTCGAATCAGCATTGTTTGAACTTGTTGATTTGACGATTCGAATTTCGGAGGTGGCCTATGAGTAAAAAGATTGAATTGCCTGGCGGCATTGTAATTCGTGATCTGGCACAGAAGATTGAAATAAGCCCAATCGAGGTGATCAAGAAACTGATGGCGAATGGTGTGATGGCGACCATCAATCAATCCGTGGATTTTGATACCGCGGCGATTGTGGTTGCTGAATATGGATTTGAAGCAGTCCCCGAAGCACAAGAAGAGGTCCAAGAGAAGGAAATCGGTGAAGTTCCGCTGTGGCGGCGTTTGATTGCGGACGAAGATATCACGAAGCTGGTCAATCGTCCGCCGGTGGTCACGATTCTCGGACACGTGGATCACGGAAAAACCTCCCTGCTTGATGCCGTACGTCAAACCGATGTAGCGGCTGGCGAAGCCGGAGGCATTACGCAACATATCGGCGCGTATCAGGTTGAGAAGAAGGGACGCACGATTACATTCCTCGATACGCCCGGTCATGCCGCATTTACAGCCATGCGCGCACGCGGCGCCCAAGGCGCGGATATTGTGATCCTTGTAGTCGCGGCCGATGATGGGGTGATGCCGCAGACCCGTGAAGCCATTGCTCATGCCAAAGCGGCGCGCGTGCCGATTATCGTGGCCTTGAATAAAATTGATAAACCCAATGCCAATCCCGAACGCGTCAAACAACAACTGGCTGAGTTGGAACTCGTGCCGGATGATTGGGGCGGTAATACGATGGTGGTTCCTGTCTCTGCAAAACAAAAGCAGGGCATTGACGATTTGCTTGAAGGTATTTTGCTGGTGGCGGATAATGCCAACCTCAAAGCCAATCCATCCGGCAAAGTGATCGGGACGGTTATCGAAGCGGAAGTGGATAAATCCAAAGGAACGATTGCCACGCTCCTCGTTCAGAATGGAACGCTGGAAGCTGGTGATATTGTGGTTGCAGGCAAATCCTATGGCCGCTTGAAAGCCATCACGGATTACAAAGGCAAGCCGGTAAGGAAGGTCGCGCCTTCAACACCAGTGGTGGCGCTGGGATTGAATGATGTTCCCGCGGCGGGCGATGTTTTCCAGGTCGTTGATTCGGAAAGGGAAGCGCGTGCCATTGTCGGCGAGCGGATCGAAGCGGAGAAATCCCAATCGCACATGAAGAAGAAAGTTTCATTGGAAGATTTGTTCGCCAGTGTTCAATCGGGTGAAACGAAGGAATTAAACCTGATCGTCAAAGCCGATGTGCAAGGTTCGCTTGAACCACTGGTGGTTGAATTGCAAAAACTTGGCCAAGGCGAAATCGGAGTTAAAATTCTTCATGCTGAAGCAGGTAATGTCGGCGAGAATGATGTGATGCTTGCCTCGGCTTCGAAAGCGTTGATCGTTGGCTTCAATGTACAGGCTGATGTTGCCGCTCGCCGTCTTGCCGAGGCGGAAGGTGTTTCCATTCGGCTGTATGAGATAATTTATCGCATGACCGAGGATATCGAAAAAGCCCTCAAGGGCATGCTTGAACCGGATCTGGTTGAAAAAGTGATCGGCCGTGCGACGGTATTGGCTGTGTTCCCCGCATCCAAGCTCGGACGAGTGGCGGGTTGCCGCGTCACTGAAGGTGAACTGCGTCGCAATTCGAAAGTTCGTTTATTTCGCGGAACTGACCTTGTCTTTGAGGGTGAGATGGCTTCGCTTCGTCATGAAAAAGAAGATGTGCGCGAAATCCGCACCGGCTTTGAATGCGGCGTCGGCTTTAAGAATTTCCATGACATTCAAGTTAGCGATCAACTTGTGTGTTATGTGATTGAAAAGAATGAAATATAGTGGACTAAGATGCCGTCAGGACTTCGCCTCCAGCGTGTTGCAGATCGTATCCGCCAGGAAATTTCGGATATGCTCATTCGCGAGATTAATGATCCACGTTTGAAACTGATTTCCGTTACCGACGTAAAAGTGGATAAGGAACTTGCATTTGCGGATGTTTATGTTTCTGCGGTGGAAGGGCATACGCGTTCTGCGGAAATATTGGCGGGACTGGAATCTGCCAGCGGATTTCTACGTCGCTCTTTGGCGAGTCGCATCGAACTCCGCGTTTTTCCGCGCCTCCGCTTTCATTGGGATCCGACGCCCGAGCATGCCGATCACATTGAAAAAGTTTTGGCAAACTTGCGCGAGAAAAGAAAACCTGAAAAAGAAAAGTAATATTCTGGCAATCAACAACGACTAATCAATAAGAAATAAAGATAAGAGGGCATGATCGAATGAATGAATCAATAAGTAACGTAATCCAGGCTCGATTAACCGAGGCGAAAGAGATTCTCGTTGCTTCCCATGTTCGTCCCGATGGAGACGCGGTTGGTGCGTTACTGGGATTGGGATTGGCTCTTCAACAATCGGATAAGAAAGTACAGATGGTTCTGGCGGATGGCGTGCCATCTTCCTTTAAACATTTGGAAGGTGCAGAGCAAATCAAGACTGCAATTGATAGGAAGTTTGATACATTCATCGCTGTGGATTGTGCGGATTTTAAGCGCACCGGCAAACCGTTTGAATCTATTGGTCAACCGGATATCAACATTGATCATCACATTACCAACGAAAAGTTTGGCAAGATCAATTTGATCGAAGGGGAAGAAGTTGCAACATCAGCCATCCTTACCAATCATCTGCCGGTTTGGGGATTCCAAATTACCAAACCGATTGCCGCGGCTTTATTGACCGGCATCATTACTGATACATTGGGATTTCGTACACCTAACGTCACGCCTGAGTCAATGCGCCAGGTTGCCATCTTGATGGAAACAGGCGTTGACATGCCTGAACTCTATATCCGCGGACTTGTGCGCCGCTCCTATCCTGCAACTCGATATTGGGGCGCAGGACTTTCGAAGCTCGAACGAAAAAATGGGGTCGTCTGGGGAACTCTTACGCTCGAAGATCGGAAAGCTGCCGGTTATTCCGGGAACGATGATGCGGACTTGATCAACATTATTTCCGCAATTGATGGATTCAAAGTTGGGATGATTTTTGTGGAACAATCTGATCATCGCGTCAAAATATCATGGCGCGCGCTCGAACCCGGCATTGACGTTTCACCGATTGCCAAATCCTTCGGCGGCGGCGGACATGCTGCGGCCGCAGGCGCTGATGTCGAAGGAACATTGGAACAAGTTCAGACGAATGTGTTGCGCAAAACTCAGGAATCTTTAAGCCTTTAGGAATATAATCAAAGGAATGGTGTTGGATTTATTCGTCTTGGAAAAGACGTAGGAGGAGAAAATATGGAAAGTAAAATGGATAGTCAGGATGTAAAGAACGCCATCTCCGGTGTTCTCGTTGTGGATAAACCAGTTGGCATGACATCGCATGATGTAGTGCAGGTCATCCGTACTGGCACAGGCTTAAGACGCGCTGGACATACGGGCACATTAGATCCGCGCGCTTCGGGCGTGCTTGTGATTCTGGTTGGACCCGCGGTTCGTTTATCGGAATTTGTTTCGGCTTCTGATAAACGTTATCAAGCGATTATCCGCCTCGGATCCACGACCGATACCTTTGACGCGGATGGAAAGATAACTCCCTCTGAAGGACCGGTCAATGTGACGGAAGAACAATTCGAAGAGGTGCTTAAGACATTCATTGGTGAGATCGAACAAACTCCGCCGCCGTATTCCGCTGTCAAAGTGCAGGGACGCAAAGCCTATGAGATGGCGCGTGAAGGCGAGGAAGTGGAACTGGCGCCGCGCAAGATCACAGTCCATCATCTCGAAGTGCTCGAATGGGCGCCGCCTGAAGTGGTGATTGATGTGCATTGTTCGTCGGGCACGTATGTCCGTTCGCTGGCAAACGATCTGGGCAAGACGCTCGGATGCGGTGCGTATCTTGTGGGTCTGCGCCGTACCAAAAGTGGACGTTTCTCTTTGCGCGACGCCACGCCGTTGAGAAAGCTTCAAGATGCATTTCATGCGGGGAATTGGTATCAATATCTGATTCCCGCGGCGGAAGCGCTTGCGGAATGGCCAGCGATTGATCTCAGCCCCGATGATGTCGAGGCAGTGCGCCACGGTCATCGTGTCAAAGCGGAAGCGGATGCCAAACCGGGATTGGTACGCGGAGTCAGCACGCAGGGCGAATTGGTCGCGCTAATGGACTTGGTCACAGGCGAGACCGGCGAACTTGAATGGCAACCGAAGAAAGTATTTTTCTCTTAGAAACTTTTTAAACAAAGCGGACGCAAAGGGACTCAAAGAAAGCTGAAAATAAAAGTCTCGCCTTTGTGTTTCTTCGAGTCCTTTGTGTTTAGATGATTCACGTTCATTCGCTTAACCAACTCGATTTGCAAAATAGCTGGCTGACGGTTGGCGTCTTTGATGGCGTCCATCGCGGCCATCAGCAGATCATCCGCAAGCTGACAGTGGGCGCGCATTCAGAAAGTGTGCCTGCTGTCGTATTAACGTTTGATCCGCATCCCGCTGTCGTGTTGGGGAGAGGCGAAGTCAAAAGCCTCACCACGCCTGATGAGCGCGCGGATTTGCTCGGTTCATTGGGCGTGGATATTGTGATTACTCATTCATTTGATTCAGAAGTTTCCAATTTAACGGCGCACGAATTCATTGCACGTTTGAAAGAACATGCTGGCATCAGCCATTTGTTGATGGGCTATGACTTTGCCCTGGGCAAAGGCCGCGAAGGTGATGTAACTCGTCTGGCAGAACTGGGACGAGAAATGGATTACACCACTGACGTGATCGAGGCTGTCAGCGATGAAAGCGGCGTGATTTCTTCGACGGAGATCCGCAAATTGGTTTCAGTGGGTGATGTGGCAGATGCCGCAAAACTCCTTGGGCGAAATTACAGTTTGCGGGGTCCCGTGATACATGGCGATGGGCGCGGACGAAAGCTTGAAATCCCAACCGCAAATATAGAATATCCAAAAGATAAGGTCATCCCTGTGAATGGGATTTATGCCTGCTGGGCATGGGTGGACAACGAGAAGTATCTGTCTGCTGTGAACATTGGAATCAATCCGACCTTCACGCCCGATAAACAAACGCCAAACGTCGAGGCATACATCTTGGATTTCGATCGCAATATTTACGGGAAAGATGTAAGGATCGAATTTGTAACGCGCTTGCGAGATGAATTGAAATTTGATTCGGTCAAAGCATTGGTGGAACAAATTCAGAAAGATATTGCGAAAGTTCGCGAAGTGCTAAGGGCAGCGTGAGCTGTCCTTTTGTTTTATGCTGCTTGTGGCATCAAACCTATTTTTGCTTAAAAAATAAATTTGGTAAAATGTCTAGCTTGCTGTTATCGTTGCGCAGTTTACGTAATCCGCCCGACCCATGAGGAGGCCTCATGCCTGACCGCCAGATTTATTTGCTTTCGCCCAAAGAGCACAGCCCAGAAACCATCGCAGTTGCATTTGCGAAGACTTCGCGCTCACCTGAATCGTTTCGCGAGATCGCGGCCGGGTTGACCGAAGAAAAATCGGCGCAGTTTCATGAGAAGTGGGTGGTCGGTTATGGTCATGCTTCCGTGGCGGAGCACGCTGTTTTGCACGTTGCCTTTGAAAACGTGTCGCGCCTTGCGGTTGAGAGCATCGAATCAAATCGACTGGCATCGTATACTGAAAAATCCACACGCTATCAAAAATGGGGGGCCGATAATTTTTTTATTCCATCTGAATTGGATGGACATCCCTTGCGCGATGAGTATATTGAGACATGCCGCCTCCTATTCAAGACGTATAGCGACTCGCTCGACCCCGTGCGGACTCTCGTCCTTCAGCGCGCCCAGCGCCGCGAGAACGAATCGGATGAAGCCTTGGATCGCCGCGTCCGTTCGCAATATGTGGATGTTTGCCGTTTCCTTTTGCCTGCCGCATCGCTGGCAAATGTCGGCATGACAGCCAACGCGCGTATCTTGGAAAATATGATTCGCAAGATGCTTTCGCATGAACTCGCAGAGGTTCGCGAGATTGGCGAAGAGGTCAAAGCCGTTGCGAGGACTGAAGTCCCAACACTGGTGAAGTATGCGGATGCAGCACCGTATTTGATTGAAACGGCTCATGATTTCTCCCTCACCCCTCGCCCCTCTCCCGCCGGGAGAGGGAATGGGGTGAGGGACGATTGGTGCCAGCTAATTGATTACGATAAAGTTGGTGAGGAGAAAATCTTGGCCGCAACATTGTATCGCTTTGGCGAAATGTCATTTGAAAGCGCGTTGACCTACATCAAGTCGCTCGACAAATCCCAGCGCATGAAATTAGCGGATACTTTGCTTAAGCGGCTGGACGAACATGATATTCCGCTCCGCGAATTGGAGTATGCGAGTTATATATTTGATCTGGTGATGGATCAGGGCGCGTACGCTGAGTTCAAACGTCATCGCATGATGACGCAGACTCCGCAAATGCTTACGGCGCGGCTAGGATACGCGGTACCTCGTCTCATAACGGAAGCAGGCTTTCAGTCAAGATACGAAGCGGCGATGGACACGGCTGCAGAGACATATGAAAAGTTATGTGAATTCAATCCACAAGTGGCGCAATATGTTGTCCCCAATGGATACAATCGCCGCGTGCTGGCGCAGTTCAATCTGCGCGAGGCGTATCACTTTTGTCAACTGCGCGCCGCCTCGAATGCACACTTTTCGATCCAACGAATCGCGTATCGAATCGCGGAAGAGCTTCGCCGCGTTCATCCTGCACTGGCGCGCTTCATGCACTTGCCGGATGAAACCTGGCAAAGCGTGGAAGAAAAATATTTTGCAAAATAACGTAGGGGCGAAGCATGCTTCGCCCCTACTACCAATTCAATCCTCATCTTCTTTCTTTTCAATCCCGAAAATCTTATCTATTCTTTCCAATATCTCGGGTGTTAACTTCGGCTCGACTTCAACCGCCTTCATATTCTCGTGGACTTGCCTCACGCGGCTGGCTCCGGTGATGACCGTGCTGACGAATGGATTCTTCAAGCACCAGGCAATAGCTAATTGCGAAAGCGTACAATTCAATTCTTTTGCAAGCGGCTCCAGTGCGCGGACTTTTGCCAGCTTCTCTTGATTGGTTAATCGACTTTTTAACCAGTCATATCCCTTGAGCGCGCCGCGGCTGTCTTTGGGAATGCCGTTGCTGTATTTGCCCGTCAACAATCCGGATGCAAGGGGGCTAAAAGTCGTCGAACCATAACCGTATTCTTTATATAAGCGGACATAATCTTTTTCAAAGCGGCGGCGTTCGAATAAATTGTATTGCGGCTGTTCCATCATAGGCTTATGCAAATGATGCCGCTCTGCAATTTCAATCGCCGCGACGATCTCTGCTGCCGCCCATTCGGATGTGCCCCAATACATGGCTTTGCCCCATTCGATGATATTGTGCATCGCCCAGACGGTCTCTTCGATGGGTGTGGTCGAATCGGGACGATGACAAAAGATCAGGTCCACGTAATCCAGTTGAAGTCGCTGAAGCGAACCGTTGATGCCTTCGATCAATCGTTTGCGATTAAGCGTGCTCTTCTCATTGACGCCGTCATTCAATCCCCAATAGAATTTCGTCGAGACGAGATAACTGCCGCGCCGCCAGCCGAGTTTCTTGAGCGCCGCGCCCATCACTTCTTCTGATTTGCCACCCGCGTACACTTCGGCGTTGTCGAAGAAATTGACGCCCGCATCATAAGCAGCAGTCATACACTCTGCCGCGAGCTTCACGTTCATCTGATTGCCAAATGTGACCCACGAGCCGAACGAGAGTTCGCTGACGCGGATGCCTGCGCGTCCGAGATGACGATATTCCATATTGCCTCCAATGATTTGCATGTCATTGCAAGCGCAGCGAAGGAATCTCATGTAACAATCAGTTGCTTGTTGAGGAGATTGCTTCGGGAAGAACACCCTCGCTACGACATTCGGTTATCACTGTCTCTATTATAATCATCTCATGCGAAAGATTCTGATCCTGTGCATTTTGTTTGCAACTGCCTGCAACACAAACATATCCGCGACTCCTGTCCCCCAAAATATTCAGCCATATCTCACCCTAACTCCCAGCGCCACCGCTTTACAGCCTGAAGGGTTGGTGATTTCCGTTACAACTCCGTTGCCTTCACCGACGCCGTTCACTTATACGATAAAGTCGGGTGACACGATGGGTCAGCTTGCACAGAAATTCAATATCACGCTTGATGAGTTGATGGCGGCTAACCCGAACGTGGATCCGAATTCGATGTCCATCGGGAAAACGCTCAAGATTCCGAGCGCCTCGCAAAACGCCTCGAGCGGATCAACTCCAACGCCGGTGCCGTTTCCGGTTAAACAACTCGCTTGCTATCCGACGTCAGATCGCGGCATGTGGTGCTTTGTACTGGTCTATAACAATTCATCAAACTTCATCGAAGATGTGACCGCGCAAATCACATTGCTGGATGCCAATGGAAAATCCATCGCCAGTCAAACCGCGACTCTTCCGCTTGATGTTTTGCCGTCGAATTCATCCTTGCCGTTGACGACATATTTCGCGCCTGATGTTCCATTGAATGCGAAGCCGCAAGCCCAAATCTTGACCGCGATTCAAATCCAGCCGAATGATCCGCGTTATCTTCCATCAACCTTGCAGAATACATCGGTGCAAGTGGATGCATCCGGATTAACAGCGCAAATCAATGGGCAAGTCCTTTTGGCGGCGTCCTCCTCCAGTGCCGCAAAACTGATTTGGGTCGCGGCCGTCGCTTACGATGAGGCGGGAGGCGTGGTCGGACTCCGACGCTGGGAATGGACATCCACTTTATCTGCGGGAAGCAGTCTGCCGTTCTCGTTTATGGTTTCAAGCATCGCAGGGAAAATTACGCGCGTGGAGTTTGCTGTGGAGGCAAGACCGTAGCCCACCCCACCCGACCTCACCTGCACTTGCGTCAGGTGCAAGTGTCGGTCACCCTCTCCAAATCCAATGGATTTGGGGAGGGCTGGGGAGGGGCAAAGCATACTACTTAGAGGCTATCCGTAAAACCATGAGACCTTAACAAAATGACACTCCTAATGCAGAATTGCAGGTACCAACCAAACAATCTGCAAGGAGTGTCCAATGGGTTATACCACGCTCTGGGAAGTTCCGGATCGGCTTTGGGAAAGAATTGAGCGGGTTCTGCCGCCGGACAAACCGGCTGGAACTCGAGGTCGACCGGCCCTGCCCAACCGGCAAGTGTTCAATGGGATCCTGTTCGTTTTGCGCACAGGCTGTCAATGGAAAGGCTTGAAAAAAGAATGGTATGGAGCCAGTAGCAGTCTGCACGCTCGGTTTCAACAGTGGAATGAAGCTGGCATATGGAAGAAGACGTATCGAATGATGGTGAAGTATTATCATAAAAAGCGACACATTCAATGGCATTGGCAATTGATCGACAGCAAGCTGGTAGCGGCTCCGCTGGGTGGCGAGTTGACTGGTCCCAACCCCACCGATCGGGGCAAGCGCGGTTCGAAGCGCCACATCTTGGTGGATGCGCGCGGCGCACCGTTGGGGGTGATCTTGACCGCGGCCAATGACCACGATATCACGTGTGCCCTGCAAGTGGTCAACTCCAGCCTCGTGCCCAGACCGAAAACCATCTACCGAGTTCATCATTTGTGTGCCGATAAAGGCTATGACTCAGATCCCTTTCGACAGAAGCTGTTCAAACGCCACTTTCGACCGCATATCCCAAAGCGTGAATACGCCTCGCAGCCTGCGGCCCCCAAATGGAACTCTCCGCGTCATCCAGCCAGAAGATGGGTCGTGGAACGAACTCTTTCCTGGCAAAATGACTTTCGCTCCCTACGCGTGCGTTGGGCCAAGAAGCCTGGTAATTGGTTAGCTCTAATCTATCTCGCATGTACTTTCGTCCTCTGGAACATGTGCACCCATGTCTAATTTTACGGATAGGGTCTTATCCTTTTTCTCTTTCTCTTCTTTGCGGTTTCCCATGGACAGGATAAAGCCGAGAACCAATATGCCAACGACCAGGCCCAATGAGCAACAAGTCAAAGCCAGCGTCAAGGTTAACCAAAGCGGAGGATATTGCATCATGTTCTCCATTAAAATGCGAACTTTGATTCTTCCGGCGGGATTGAAAATCCCTTCTCAATTCATGGAAGCCCTCTTGGGGCTTACAGGCGCTGAGGCGGGGACTTCTAGTCCCCCGCCGAGATTGATTTTATGCTAGTTTTTATGCTAGTTTTTATGCTAGTATAGTATAAAGTGGATAAGCCTTCGGGAGACAATATGAAAAACGTTCTTTGTGTTATGGCTTTGGCAATGGTTACATTAGCCGCTTGCACAAGTGTTGCACCAGCGGCAACTGCAATGCTGACTTCAACCATTGCTCCAACAGAAACAATAACACCCACCTCTGCTGCTGTGCCCTTGGCCACCGCCATACCCGAACTTGTGTCTGTTACCCAGCTTGACGGGTTAAACAGCCAATACGCGTTAAACGCGGGCAGGCTTACCTACACAGATGAAGCCAATAAAGCGTACACCGTTTTTACGGAAAAAGGCACGAACATCACCATCCAAACCGACAGCGGGCCCAAGGATATTGACCCGAGCCTGTATAAAACATTCGTCCCGGCCGGAAAGTATGAGGGCGGCGGAATTCCAGTCATTATGAATGATCAGGATCCAACCAAAGTTGATTTACTGTACATAGCGGGATTAGGTGATTCGGGCGAGTTTGTTGCTCCGATCGAGATTTCAACGGATGAAAATAACCCCGTACAAATTACCCAAGATGATGTGTATTCGGGTCGCTTTGCTCTTTCAGAAGCCCTAGTAGCAACTCCTTTTCCATCGAGTGCAAAAATGTCAGGATGGTTTGAACAAGAAGCATCCGGAGCGAATAACAAAGCTTGTGATATTAGCTCATATCCGGACTATCATAATAATGTTGACTCCAGACCAGAAAAATTATTCTCCGTTTCGAAAGTTGACCTTAATTTTCCTGGAATACAAGTTACTAAATATGCTGTTTTGGGAGTACAAGTACTGAACACAGACGGTACGTATAGTTTCCTGCATTTTGCATTAGATGCAAAGTACCTGACGATGGTTTTACAAAAAGTGGGGTATGTACAAAATGATTACGTCGGATTTTTTACGCACTACCCAACTGCGGCTCCCGGCTTTGAGTATATGACTGCGATGCTAAATAGCCAATCTGACATACCTGGTTTAGCGCAAATAATGGAAAATGGTGGAGTAATTCCTTCAGCTCTCGAGAAAAAATTGTTGCCTCCTGATGCCAGATCTTGGTAAGCTTTCAATTACCCTGAATTCTTATGTAAGACTTCCTTTTTGTTATACTATATAATAATCAATATATGGTATTCCTAAAAATGAACAGTAATAGGTTAACTTTATTGATTCTTGTAATTATTTTTTTCCTATCTCCTAATTTTTTGCCAAATCCAAAATCCAAGCCTGCTGTTTAAATAGTGAGTGTAAAAATCAATGTTCGGGTTCTCCTAATTGTACATATTCATGTATCAACGTCCCACAGGGCTGCCGCACAAACCCACTTGTAGGGGAAGGGATTTGTAAAGTTACTACTACAAATGGTTCGTGCGAGAATAACGACTGGTCAGATTGGTCATCGTGTGTAAATTTTTGTCAAACTCGATATTGCAACAACAATCTTGTCCAACAAATCCAAAGTTGCGGCGGGGGGACGTGCGAACAGGGTGGCGCGAGTAAGGGTAGCGCGCTTGCATGGGGTGCAAGAGGTCGGAGGTTTCCTCTACGAGGATTTCGCAAGCTCAACAAACCCTCTCACCCCGACAGAATCTAGTCAAAGCAATCATTGTCGTGGTCTGGCACCAAGTATCATTGGGTTAGATAGGAGAATGCCATGAGCGTTGTTTATGATCCGCAAACAACTGAACCTATACCCCAAAACGAAATTGAGAATGTTTGGCTAAGCGGTAATGGTAGTTTTGGCTTAAAGGTCAAAGGGGAATCTCATTATCAGGACGCAATTGCGGTGGCAGTTATTAAAAATGGAATACGGGGAAAAATTAAAGCAACTCTTGTATTAGAAGATAATAATCGGTATGATAAAAACGCTGTGCGCGTGGAAATTGACGGAAGAACCATTGGGTATTTAAGCAGGGCAACTGCTCCGCTTTTTCGAGAGCAACTTGCTCAACAAGGGCATCCACACGCGACATGTTCATGCAGAGCTAAAGTCACTGGAGGAACATTGAATAAGCCAAATTACATAGTTAGTCTAGATGTCCCGGTTGAATTTGAGGATAAGAGAATGCCATGATGACATTTCATGTTCTAGAAAATATAACTACGATTTAGTCCACTGAAATAAAAACAGATGAACCCGATTCGGATTGATCATCAGACTGATCAAATCCTTTCTCCCGACAAAAGACTCCACTCGGTGGAGTTTTTTTGTTCCTGAATACGCATCATCATCCAGAATCCTTCTGTTATAATTTTCAAATCGTTCCTTATGCGCCGACTTAAACAATTTTTTGAAATTCCTCAAGCGCCTCACAACTGGTTTTGGAGTGTTGTTTTATTTCCATTTCTAATCACACGTTCCATTTGGATTTTAGTCGCTTATTTTGCATCCGGGAATTATTTGCCCAATCCAAGTTATCTGAATTATTTCAAGCGCGGATATTTCCTCACACGCATTTTTCCGCTTGATATTTTCACGCGCTGGGATTCAAAGTGGTATTTCTCTATTATCAAAAGCGGATATCAACCTTCTGCCAATCTCAGAACCATGTACAGCAATTTGGCGTTCTTCCCGCTGTATCCGTACCTTGTTAAAAGCGTGGGATGGCTTGGCGTCTCATTACCCGATGGCATCTACATAATCCTTGGACTTTTGCTTTCCAACCTTTTCTTTCTGGCATCGGCGGCACTGCTTTATCGTTTGATCATCTCATCCTTAGGCTTTGATGAAGATACGGCGCGTCGCACGCTGACATTGTTAATTGTCTTTCCCGTCAGTTTTTTCTTTTCCGCATTTTATCCAGAGAGTTTGTTTTTATTCCTGACATTGCTCAGTTTTACATTGGCCTTGGAAGAGAAATGGTTTTGGACCGGAATCTGCATGGCTTTGCTCATCGTCACGAAACCAACCGGGGTCATCCCGGTGCTTGCACTTGCATGGTTCTATATGGAAAAGAAACGATGGAAGGTGCAAAGCATTCGCCCGTCCATTTTATGGTTTCTGCTTGCGCCGATTGCGTTGTTACTGCATTTTTATAATCTGTATCTCGTGTCCGGTCATCCCTTTGCCTTCCTCGACGCCATGACCGCGTGGGGCGGAATTCAGCCATCCGCTTATTTGAATCCATTCCAAAATCTGAAAGGCCCGGCGCTGGATGTTTTCAAAATTGATCTCGTATTGACCCTGTTATTTTTTATATGCAGTCTTTACATGCTTTGGAAATGGTCCATTAAAGCCTACGGGGTTTTTGCTTTGCTGATGATTTTCTGGCATTATCTACCGGATTGTTGGTCTCGATCTCGCGCTATCTATTGGTCTCGTTTCCAATCTTTATTTTGCTTGGCAATAAACTCAAACGCCGCGAATGGTTCGATATGGCAACTGCAGTTTTCTTTGCTCTGCAGGTCATTTACTTTGCTGGCTGGGTTAATTACTATTGGATCGCTTAAGCAAGAACGATTTTTCGGCCAAACATCTTGATGGAAGAAACCAGACGGCCTCCTTCGACGAATCACAACGCAGTCATCAGTTTCATCGCCGGCGCGTTGACCATTGTTTCATTTTGTTTGGGCGTTGCGCCCATCCCATTTACCGATGTTATTTGTTATTCCATCAGCCTGCTCTTTGCGGTGATCGCCTTCGCAACGGGGCTTGTATCCTTATTACAAATCCGTCAAAACGGAGAATCGGGCCGTTCGCTGGCATGGATCGGAATCTCGGTCGGCGGACTGACGATGTTTGCGGTTCTATGCATCATTGCTGTAATCGTCTTATTCTTTCCGTCTTTCGAGCATAATCTTCAACAAACCTGGATTCAACTTCGACATTGAAAATTATTCATCAGAGCTCAGCATATTCCGACTTGCCATTCTAATCTGCTTCGATTATGCTTGTCGGTGGGAGTGGTTATGTCCCGGCGGGCTTCCTGGTCTTCAAAACCTGTGGCGGGTCGCGTTGCGAGCCGCGGTGGGTTCAACTCCCATCCACTCCCGCTCGAACTCAAGTTAACTAATTTTGTCTGATAAAGGTTCAAATGCCAATTCCTGAAATTGAAATTCTTAATAGCCTCGTTTCACGCGTTTTCCGAATTGAAGATTTTACGATGGGTGATCCAACTCAAGGTGCAATTGCGCGTTATCGCGGACAATTGCTCTCTGAAGATTCCGTTTCTGCCTACGACCAGTTAGCGGACTCCCTTAAACCCTACGACATCACGCCTTTGTTTCGTTTGGATCACGGTCAACAGTTGGTCTTTCTTGCGCCGAAGAAACCGGATCCCAAACCGACGCGTATATCCATCAATATTGTTCTTTTCATCCTGACTGTATTAAGTGTGATGCTGGTCGGCGCGGAACAATCGGTGGCGCCGACCTTGCCGGGAATTTTGGGACAGGTCATGGCTATCTTCGAGACCATGCTCAGTGGCTGGCCCTATGCCTTGAGCTTGATGTCAATTCTTTTAGCTCATGAGTTCGGTCACTATTTCATGAGCCGCCACCATAAAACCGCCGCGACTCTGCCATACTTTATTCCCCTGCCAGTTCCACCACTCGGCACGATGGGCGCCGCGATTTTGATGCAAGGCACGCCGAAGAACAAACGTGTGTTGTTCGATATCGGTGTGGCTGGACCATTGGCTGGCATCATCGTTGCCATCCCAATCTTGTTCTACGGTCTGTCTCTTTCCCATCTTGCAGTCATCGCACCGACCAATGGAGTCATCGAAGAGGAAGGGAATTCGCTGTTATATCTGCTTGCAAAATATTTTATGTTTGGAAAGCTTCTGCCTGCGCCCATCAGTCTACATGGAATGTCATTCGGATTATATTGGCTGCGATACTTCTTCACGGGCCAGCCTATTCCGAATGGAGCCACAGACGTCTTCATCAGCTCGATTGCCTTTGCAGGATGGGCGGGATTACTGGTGACCGCGCTCAACCTCATTCCTGCAGGCACATTGGATGGCGGCCATTTGATCTATTCTTTGTTAGGCGATAAAGCCGCAAAGCTTTTTCCTTTTATTTGGGGAGCATTGATTCTATTAGGTATCTATTGGAGCGGCTGGTGGATTTGGGCTGTGCTTCTGCTTTGGCTGGGACGTGTTCATGCCGAACCGCTTGATCAGATCACGCAGCTTGACTCGCGCCGCCGCGCCATTGCTGTTCTAGTGATCATCATCTTCCTGTTGACGTTCAGCCCGGTGCCATTTGCAGTGTTCGGCGGATTATGATTTTTCGCCGCGGCTTTTCAGTTTTATTTTTGTTCTTGCTCGCGGCTTGTCAACCTGCTCCGATTCATTTAACGGCAACGCCACCAGCACAAGCCACGATCACGCCTCAGCCAACGATCACTCCCCAAGCGTTGAGCAAGATTGGGGTCACGGAAGAATCGCTTAAGGGAATCACGATTCAGGTCTGGCATCCGTGGTATGGCGTCGAAGCGAATCTGTTTGAATCGGAAGTGGACGAATTCAATCAAACGAATCAATGGGGAATCGTCATTCAATCCACCAGTCAATCCGATTATAACGAATTGTTCCAAAATGTCGGAACTTCATTGTCAACGACCAATCAACCTCAGCTGGTGATCGGTCTTCCCGAATATGAGTTATCGTGGAACGCGGATGGCGATGTGGTTGATTTGACCGATTATGTGAATGATCCCCAATATGGATTGAGCGATGGAGATGTGAAGGACATTCCATCGGTCTTTTGGAATCAGGATGAAATTAGCGGACAACGATTAGGGATCCCGGCGGAACGTTCAGCACGCTTCATTCTATATGATGTGAGCTGGGCGCGTGAACTTGGGTTTAGTTCCGCGCCCGTTACCGGCGACGATTTTCGCGCGCAAGCCTGCGCGGCGCATGCCTCGATGTTGAAAGACAAAGATCGGTCGAATGATGGCATGGGCGGATGGTTGGTGGATACACAAGCGATGACCGCGCTCTCGTGGCTAAGCGCGTTCGGCGGCGGGGCGCTCGACGGAAACGGTTATCGTTTTTTGACCCCGAATAATATTGCCGCGTTAACGTTTGTTACACAACTTTATGATGATGGCTGTGCATGGATGGCATCCGATCCGTCCAGCGTTTTCGATGCATTTGCGAATCGCAAAGCGTTGTTTTCCACTGCAAGCCTGGAAGATTTATCCGATCAATCGCGAGCGTTTGCCGCGGCGAACAACACAGATGAATGGACAGTGCTGGCTTTCCCCGGCAATGCGCAAAGCGGATTAATCATTTATGGCTCATCGTATATTGTGTTGAAGTCCACACCTGAACAGCAATTGGCTTCATGGCTTTTTGTGCGATGGATGTTATTGCCGGAGAATCAAGCCAAATGGGTGGAGGCTTTGGGCTTGTTTCCCTTGCGCGCTTCGTCCATGGATATGCTAAAGGATTACAGCAACAGTCATCCACAGTGGACCGCGGCCCTGGCTCTTTTGCCGAACGCAGAAATCCAACCCCAGTTGGCTTCGTGGCGTATCGTTCAAGTTATGCTGGGAGATGGATTTGCCGATATCTTTCGCCAGAACATTCCGGCGGGTCGGATCGCGGCGAGCCTAGCGCAAATGGATTCCACTGTGCGCGATCTTTCAAAGTGAGATGATAAGATTATAGCCGCCTGGGTATAATGTAATGTGCCACTTCACGCTATAATTTTCTCAACGAATTTTATCTATGGCAGCCTAACGTCCGAAAGCCTTAAGGAAATTATACAGACTGTCCATAAGATATTATACCGTCCGTATAACCCCTAGTTGGGCAGCAGGATGAGAGAACAGCTGGGTAATGGAAATAGGAGATTAGCAAGATGACCATATTGAACAAAAGCCAAACAAACCGCCTCCTAGGATATCCGGATGATGCTCGTCTATTGATTATCAACGCCGATGATTTTGGGATGTGCAATGCGATTAACGAGGCCATCTTTAAAACGTTGAAGGAAGGTGTGGTCCGTTCCACAACCTTGATGATTCCCTGTCCCTGGGCGTTACATGCCATGCATTTCCTCGCCGATCATCCTGAAATTTCCTTTGGTATTCACCTCACCGTCATCAGTGACCCGATTGATTACCGTTGGGGCCCGATAACCTCTAGGGAAAAGGTGCCATCCCTGGTTGATCGAGCAGGATATTTCTATAACTTTGAATCGATGCCTGTACTTCTCGCCCAAGTGAAGTTGGATCAGCTGGAAGTGGAATTCAGGGCGCAGATCGAAGTCGTGCTGGCAGCCGGGCTCAAGCCCACTCACCTGGATTGGCATGCGCTGCGTTTCGGTGACAGAACGGATATTTTTGACCTGATGATCCAGTTGGCAAAAGAATACGGGCTGGCGCTCCGCGTGATCGGGCGACCTTCAATCGAAAAATTGCAAAGCCAGGGTTTCCCTACCATTGATTACGACTTTTTGGACAGCTATATTAGTATTGATCCGAGCATTAAACCCGCTCGTTATGTTCAGCTGCTGCGTGAGTTACCCGCCGGTCTAAGTGAAATGGCAGTCCATCCAGGGCTCGACAACGCGGAGTTACTGGCCCTGGAACCCGCAGGTAATCATGAGCGCCAGACGGACTTTGATTTTTGGGTAGTGGATGAAAAGTAAGTGATGATAAGATAGGCAGTATGATCCAAAAAGCCTACCACTGTCGAGTGTGCGGAAGCACCAATATTGTCAAAAACGGCACCAACCGTCTCAAGCAACAGCAATATCACTGTAAAGAGTGCGGAGCGCGGCGTGTTCTGGAGTCAAAGCGAGAGGCAAAAAAACGCAAAAACCGATCATCCTCAGCCTCTACCAAGAGCGTGTAAGTTTGCGAGGTTTGGAGCGGATTTTTGATGTTGCTCGCCAAAGCGTTTCCAGATGGATTGTCGAACATGTAAAAGATCTGCCGGAACTCAAAGACACTTTGTTGCCAGCCGAACCGGACGATGTCTTGGAATATGATGAAGCCTGGAGTTTTGTTCTCAAAAAGAGCAATAAACGTTGGCTGTGGACGGTCATGTGTTGTCGCACCCGACAAATCATCGCCTTTGTCATTGGCGACCGCAGTGAAACAACCTGTCGCCGTTTGTGGAACGAAGTTCCACTGGCCTACCGCAGTTGTATTTCCTACAGTGATTTCTGGGAAGCCTACCAAAAAGTTCTTCCGCAGAGCACGCATCAAGCGGTTGGGAAAGAGAGCGGACAGGTTTCACACATGGAGCGTTGGTATTGTACTTTGCGCCAACATCAGGCGCGCTATGTCCGTAAAACCCTTTCGTTTTCGAAGCGCGACGCCTTTCATCACATGGTCACTACATGGTTTATCATTGATCACAATCTCGCCAGAAAACAACTTGCATCACTTACTTTGTAACCACTACCAATTTTTGGACATCCCAACAGGCGAAAGATATCGTGAAAGAAGAAGGGATCATCCTATTAGATTATCGAGCGTTACAGGAAGTCTGGAGAGGCAATTGATTTGATTCTGAGGAGCAGGACGCCCACCACCGGCTCCAGCGGGCGAGCAATCGCTGTTCGTGGGATTTTACTTCCTTATACAAATCAATCCTTTAAGATATGTCCCTTCCGGAAAATGAAGAGAGATAGGATGATCGCTTGCCTGCGAAAGATGTTCGATGATCTGTGCCTCCACGCCGGCATCCAGTGCGGCGCCTGCCACAATTTTTTGGAAGAGCGCCGCGTCCACGCCGCCAGAACAGGAGAATGTGACAAGGATTCCATTTGGCCGCAACAGCTTGAACGCAAGCAAATTGATGTCCTTATATCCGCGCGCGGCTTTCTCTGCTTGCGCGGCAGTCGGCGCGAACTTAGGCGGATCGAGAATGATCATATCGAAGCTACGGGCTTCATCGCGGAATTTTCGCAAGACTTGAAACACATCACCTTCGAGGAACTGCGCTCTCTCAAGCGGCAATGCATTAAGTTCAATATTCCGACGCGCGAGCGCCAATGCTTCGGATGAAGCGTCTACCGATAAAACTGATTTTGCATCGCCAGACAATGCGTTGACGGTAAATCCGCCAGTGTAACAAAAGCAATCCAATACATCTTTGCCCTGTGCAAATGCGCGCACACGCTGACGATTGGCGTGTTGATCGAGATACAAACCGGTTTTGTGACCGTGCTCAACGTCAACGAGAAATTTCAAACCGTATTCGGTAATTGTGATTAGGGAATACTCTCCGAGTACGATGTCGGGAATCGTGCCGCGCATCATTCCCACCTTAGAAGTTAATCCTTCGAGTTCGCGGACATCTGCATCGGAGCGTTCGTAAATATTCTTCAAGCCGGTTTCTTCCAGAAGAATATCTGCGATGGTTTCTTTCCAATATTCAGAACCGGCAGTCAAGGATTGAAGAACGAGAATATCATCATAACGATCTACGATCAGACCAGGAATGCCATCTGACTCAGCGTAGATCAAACGAATAGCATTTGTATCTTGTGAATGGAATAAAGAGTTTCGAGTTTCGAGCGAGGCGCGGATTCGCTTGCGAAAAAATTCCGCATCAACGGCTTCATCATCAAACGTCCAAGCGCGGATTCGGATCTGTGATTGAGGTGAGTACGCGCCGCGGGCGAGGAATTCGCCTTTCGAGGAGAGCACATCCACCGTCGCACCGGAATCGGTCTCATGATCCACCTGTTGAACCGCGCCAGAGAAAATCCACGGATGACGACGCAAAACAGATTTCTCGCGTCCGGGTTTGAGAATGATGCTACTCATTAAGCTTCTCCATCCAGCGTTCCGGAGAACCTAATGGTTTCCAGCCAAATTGAGCATAAAGTCCATGCGCATCACGAGTAACAAGAAGAAAACGGCGTAGACCTTGTAGATCAGGGTGGCTGTTCACCGTTTCCATTAACCATTTACCCAAGCCGTGATCGCGATAATCCTCATGAATGAACACATCGCACAACCAGGCAAAGGTAGCGTAATCACTGACGACACGTGCCATGCCGATTTGCCTCGCGCCGTCATAGAGACCGAAGACTAGCGAATTCTGAATGGAACGCGCGATAATCTCACGCGTGCGACCACTTGCCCAGTAGGCGCGGGCAAGCATATCCACAATGGCATCCAGATCGAGGCGGGTGATGTCAGTGCTAATCATAAAATGGTTGCGGTGAACTTCAATGAGTTGAGGCATATTTAGAGTGTATCACACGTGGTATGATGTTCGAAGAACAAACAATTCACAACCGGAGGGATTACTAATGATTGATTTCACTTCTGACTTTGGAAAAATCGTCAGGCGCCATCTCGACGAGGATTACTTTATCTGGCTGACCACCATTGACTCCAATCTCTCGCCTCAACCGAGGCCCGTGTGGTTCATCTGGGATAACGATTCCTTTTTGATCTTCAGCGAGCCGAAAGCGCATAAAGTTCGGCATGTGATGAAACATCCAAATGTTGCTTTACATTTCAACACGGCGGATGAAAAAGGCAAGCAGGATGTCATTGTTTTCGTTGGAACGGCGGTCATTGATCCAAGTGTGCCACCTGCATATAAAGTCCCCGCCTATGTGAAAAAATATAAGACCGGAATTGCGGATTTGAAGATGTCGCCCGAAGAGATGGGGGACAAATATTCGGTTGCGATTCGAGTCAAGCCGATATCAGTAAGAGGGTGGTAGAGATAAAGTTCATGTCATTGGGAGAAGCCGCCCGAAGGGCAGATGATGAAGCAATCCCATATTAAACAGGTTGCTGACCATTAGGAGATTGCTTACTCTTCGAGTACGATGTCGCTTCGCTCGCAATGACATCCGTCGATCAAATAATCCCAATTTGCTTTCCGGCGGTTGCAATGACATCAATGGCACGTTTGATCTCGCTCGAACTCGTGCGCGGCGGTGACCGTGGCGCGCAAACGCGCCAAGCCTTCGGGCACAGCGGGCGAGACCACCGGCAAGACAAACACATCGTGATGCTGGGCTTCGCGTGTCATTACAAAGGCTTGTTCGTCGGAACCGCACAGCACCGGGACAATCGCGGTCGTGGTCAGCAAGGTATCGAAGCCCGCGGATTTGAGTCCGTTGATAAATAATTGCGAATTGTGATTCAATTTCTCGATGCGCCACGGTTCATCGAGAATCACTTTGAAGGCTTCGTTGGCGGCGGCGGTTTGAGCGGGCGGAAGCGCGGCGGAAAAAATATAGGCGCGGCTGGCGTGGCGCAGATATGTGATCAGATCTTTTTTGCCAGCCACGTACCCGCCCACAGAAGGAATCGTTTTGCTCAAGGTGCCCATCTTGATGTCAATTACATCCTCGAGGCCGAAATGCTCTTCGATGCCGCGTCCGGTTTTGCCGAGCACGCCGACCGAATGCGCTTCATCCACCATCAGATACGCGCCGTACTTTTTGCAGATCGCGGCCACGCTCGGCAGATCAATCACATCGCCATCCATCGAGAAGACCGCATCGGCGATGACCAGCTTCGCAGCGCCATCAGGAATTTGTCCAAGCCGATGCTCCAAATCTTCCATGTCATTGTGTTTGAAGCGACGGAATTCTGCGCCTGACATCAAGCATCCGTCCACGATAGAAGCGTGATTCAATTTATCGCACAAAACATAATCGCCGCGTCCCATCAACGTTGAAATGACGGTCAGATTCGTAACGTATCCCGATGTAAACGTCACGGCGGCTTCGGCATGTTTGAAATTTGCGATGGTCTCTTCGAGTTCGTCGTGAATGGTCAGCGTCCCCGCTAACATGCGGACGCCGTTTGTGCCTGTTCCAAATTTATCAACAGCTTTCTTTGCGGCTTCATTGATGCGCGGATGGCCGAGCAAGCCGAGATAACCATAGGACGCATACATTCCCATTTCGCGGCCGTGCACCAAAACCTTTGCCCCGCCGCGCAGTTCCTCGATGGGCTGATTATAGAAATACAGATCGTTGGCTTTTGCCATCGAGACGCGCTCGGTGAAAACCTTGATGCGGCGCGAGACCGTATCATCCGTGTTAAAATCATGATTCGACTCCTAAAAATTACTTGGGCAAGTTTAGTCGTTTGGAGATGAACTGTCAAACATGGTAAATTGTCATTGCGAGCCTCAAAGAGGCGTGGCAATCTCGTTCCTAAAAGTGACAATCATTGGATAGTTACCTGAGACTGCCACGTCGGCTCTTCGACTTCGCTCAGCGCCTCCTCGCGGTGACATTAACTAATGGGTTCAAATATCATAATCGGGATGGGACGCGTCGTCATCTTTTGATAATTCAGGTACGGCGGATGATGCTCGGTTGCGAATTTCCACAAGCGATCATATTCCTCGCCCTGCGCTTTGCGGCTCTGGACTTCGATTCTTTTTCCCTCGACTTCAAGCGCGGCGCCGTCAATACGGTAGTCGCCGTAGGTTGCCAGATTGTCTTTTCCCCAAACACTGTACAATAAATGGGAAACCTTGGGAACGAGGAGGAATTTAACGCGGGAAACCGTATACTTCACCGCAACATTCGTCTGATTGTACACAAACCGCGGATCAACGACGGCTCCCGTCTCGAAAATCCCCAGATTCTGCGCCGTATAATCCAGAAACGTCGTATCCGTAAGCGCCAAGGTTAATCCGGAAACGTCGCTTGCAGCGCTATATTGGTGGGATATAGTGTGTTTACCGGACAAACCTAAACCTGCCGGCAATATGCTTGCAAACATCGGCGTATTGGTCACATACAGCATGATCGGCAACAACAGTGCAACGCAAATACCTAAAAAAAACGGTAGTGGATGAAAAGTAAGTGATGATAAGATAGGCAGTATGATCCAAAAAGCCTACCACTGTCGAGTGTGCGGAAGCACCAATATTGTCAAAAACGGCACCAACCGTCTCAAGCAACAGCAATATCACTGTAAAGAGTGCGGAGCGCGGCGTGTTCTGGAGTCAAAGCGAGAGGCAAAAAAACGCAAAAACCGATCATCCTCAGCCTCTACCAAGAGCGTGTAAGTTTGCGAGGTTTGGAGCGGATTTTTGATGTTGCTCGCCAAAGCGTTTCCAGATGGATTGTCGAACATGTAAAAGATCTGCCGGAACTCAAAGACACTTTGTTGCCAGCCGAACCGGACGATGTCTTGGAATATGATGAAGCCTGGAGTTTTGTTCTCAAAAAGAGCAATAAACGTTGGCTGTGGACGGTCATGTGTCGTCGCACCCGACAAATCATCGCCTTTGTCATTGGCGACCGCAGTGAAACAACCTGTCGCCGTTTGTGGAACGAAGTTCCACTGGCCTACCGCAGTTGTATTTCCTACAGTGATTTCTGGGAAGCCTACCAAAAAGTTCTTCCGCAGAGCACGCATCAAGCGGTTGGGAAAGAGAGCGGACAGGTTTCACACATGGAGCGTTGGTATTGTACTTTGCGCCAACATCAGGCGCGCTATGTCCGTAAAACCCTTTCGTTTTCGAAGCGCGACGCCTTTCATCACATGGTCACTACATGGTTTATCATTGATCACAATCTCGCCAGAAAACAACTTGCATCACTTACTTTGTAACCACTACCAATAAAACAATATCTTTACCCACACCAACGTCCGCTCCATATATACTTGTTAGCGTAGAGGAAATGAGAAAAAGATACAAGAGGATTTAACTAAGGAACAAATTCAATTGTTTGTGTTGTAATTGATTGACCATTTGCTGTAATATCATTTCCTGTTAATAAACCATAAAATTGATAATCCATCCAGCTTATTTTATTTGATAATGGATTTCCACCATCAATTACTGCGTCTAGTGGTGCAAGCATCTCATATCGGAATTTCAAATCCTGCATTGCGTCAGCACCGGTTGGTGCCATGATTGCAACTAACTGTTTATTCACCACCATGACTTTCATATATAGTCCATTTGCTAGATACATATCAGAATCATTCTTTGCATCCTCAGGATTAATCCAAACCTCCACCATTCCTTGGCGGACTTCCCACGGTGATCCGTTGACATCCACAGTTCCACCATTACTTAAACTCTGTATGTAAGTATAAACATCATTATCAAACTGTTTTCTACTATTGGGGTCATTAAAATTATATTTCTGTTTTACTGTTGTAATATTTAATCCGGTCGATCAATACCATAAATCAAGGGTTATTTTGGACGCAAGGGATGCTGGTGCAACATTTTTTGTTACAAAATCTGATGTTCCCGGAGGGTGGATTAAATATTTACCGTCTTTAGCGAATTCAAAGTTGTCAGCGAAATAGACACTAAAATTTAATGGAATATCTCCTCTTATCCCATCTCCATATCCCGTTAAATCGATCGGCCCGTTTTTCATGCGTGATTCCATCCACCCGTTAATTTCCGGCGACCAGTAGCGTATGTCCCCGCTCGCGTCCGTTTCCGTATATCTCAGAAGTGTCATATCTGTACCCAATGTAAATCCTGCATCCACGGTCGGCGCTATACCAAAACGGGGATCAACTGTCGGCGATGGCTCTACGGTTGGCGCGGCAACAGTCGGCGTTATAGGAATCAATGTTGGTGTGGAAATGCTAGTTGAAGTGGGACTTGCAAAAGATATGGGAGTCGCAACGTTGGCACAGGCGGTTACAACCATCATAAAAACAAGGCACAGAGCAATACGTTTATGAGCATTCATCATTTTTATTCTTCCTTCTGTTTATTTTACCCCGCGCCCAGAAAAAGAACTCGGAGGCTTGATAAACCTCCGAGTTCTGCTTTACATCATCCTTTTTTCTCTTCATACAAAACCACCCTGTCTTTTTCAATATAAGGTTTGCGGCGATGGTTGAGACCTTCTTCGGTCACCAAGTCAACTTCACGCCCTAATTTGTTCTTCAACTCCTGTTCTAATTTTATGAACTCAAACAGTCCAAGAACAGGTCTAGCTTCTGATGGCTTGAGCGCAATCAAAATATCAATGTCACTGTCGGTTGTCTCTTCGCCACGCGCATATGAGCCAAACAAAGAAATCCGTTTGACATACGGCTTCAAAAGTGGTGTGACCTTCGCTCGCAAATCAGTGAAACGATCCATACTATTAGTTTAACACAAAGCTATCAGGATTTTCCAGCCAACTTCCTCAACCCGTCTTCATCAATAATCTTTACGCCCAGCGATTTTGCTTTCTCGAACTTCGAGCCGGGCTCCGCGCCCAGCACAAGATAGCTCGTCTTCTTGCTAACGCTATCGGTCACTTTGCCGCCGTTCGATTCGATAAACTCTTTCACACCTTCGCGCGAAAACGTCGAGAGCGTGCCGGTGACAACAAAGGTCAATCCGCTTAACTTCCCCTCGGGCGAAGCATGCTTCGCCCCTACGCTCAACACTGGCCACAAGTCAACGGCTTTCAACTTCTTCAATATCTTTTGATTTGCCGGACGCGCGAACCAATCCACGATGGCTTCGGCGATGTTCGGACCAATGCCTTCGATCTGTTGCAAATCATCAGCGCTGGCTTTGGATAAGGCATCCAAATTGCCAAAGTGAGTCGCCAAGTCGCGCGCCGAAACTTCACCCACGCCGCGCATTCCCAACGCCGTGATCAAACGCGGCAGGGATTGATTCTTCAATTCGGCAATCGCCACCAATAAATTATCAGCGATCTTGCCGGGCGGTTCCTTTTCGGTCTTGCGATCTTTTTTCGTGACAGCTTCGAGAATGGCTTCACGAGTCAGCGTGTAAATATCGGCTACATCTTTGATCCCACCGGTGTCAATCAATTTCTCGACGATCTTCGATCCAAGCCCGTTGATGTCCATCGAGCCGCGCGAGACAAAGTGTTCGATATTCCGCAGGAGTTGCGCGGGACACGCTGCATTGACGCAATACCACGCCACTTCGCCTTCGAAGTGTTCCACAGGTTGTTCGCACACTGGACAAACTTGCGGCGGCTTGTATTTCCTTTCCTTGCCCGTGCGCACATCCACCACCGGTCCGATCACATACGGGATCACTTCACCAGCGCGCTTGACCAACACGCGGTCGCCAACTCGGATATCTTTCTCGGCAATGTAATCGAAGTTATGCAACGTGGCGCGCTCGACGATCACACCGTTGATCTCAACCGGCTCAAGCACTGCATTCGGAATCAAAACTCCGGTTCTTCCGACGCTGACACGGATATCTAATAATTTCGTGGTCACTTCGCGCGCTGGAAACTTAAATGCGGTCGCGCCGCGCGGGTCTTTCCCCACAAAGCCCAACTCTGCCGCGAGATTCAAATCATCAATCTTGATGACCATGCCATCGGCTTCATAAGTCAATTCATCACGGCGCGTGTTCCACGTTTCGGTATAAGCAATTGCAGATTTAATGTCATTGAATCGTTTGGCAACATCCGTAACTGGAAAGCCCAACGACTTCAAATATTCCAGCAATTCCCATTGTGACGTTGGGATTCTTCCGCCTTCCGAATAAACGATTTGATAAACGAGCAACGTCAGCGGACGCGAAGCGGTCAACGCCGGATCGAGTTGTCGTAGTGAACCCGCGGCTGTGTTGCGCGGATTGAGATAGGTTTTCTCACCGGCTTCTTCAAGTTGTTGATTGAGTTCTTCAAAGTCCTTGATCGGAATGAACGCTTCGCCGCGAACAACCAAATAAGTTGGCGCCCTCACCCCTTCCCCTCTCCCGCTGGGAGAGGGGTTAGAGGTGAAGGGAATCTTCAACGGAATTGCTTTCACTGTCCGCAGGTTGGCAGTGATATCTTCGCCCACTTCCCCATCACCGCGCGTCGCGCCTTGCACGAAGACTCCATCACGGTAATGCAGGACAACCGACAAGCCGTCAATCTTCGGCTCAACCACGAATTTTGCAGAAGCGACGCGATCATCTAATTTCTTAACTCGTTCGTACCACGCATGCGCATCGTCCGCGCCGAAAGCATTGGCGAGACTTAGAATCGGCGCGGGGTGACGGACTTTCTCGAAACGATCCGCCGGTTTGGCTCCCGCACGTTGCGTCGGCGAATCGGGCGTGACCCAATCCGCGTGGTCAGCCTCGATTTGTTTTAACTCATTCATCAGCTTATCGTATTCAGCATCGCTGATGACCGGCGCATCGAGCACGTGATACCGATAATTATGTTGGTTGATTTCAGTTTTAAGTTCTTCGTAACGCGAGCGGAGGGATGGGTGAGTAGAATTCATAGGATGAGAATCAAAAAGCCAAGGAGATGAATGAGCATTGCATCCCTATTTATGAAGGAGTTGGATGATGATGTTCAAAAGGATGGTTAGAACAATCGAAATCAAAATCGAACTCACTAGAGGAAAATAGAATGTGAAATTTCCGTTTTGGATGTGAATGTCGCCGGGCAAACGTCCGAGCGGAATGCCAAACTTCGCGGCGAGATAAACTCCGCCGCCGATCAAGAATAAGATTATCCCACCAATCATTAAATAACGAGCAAGATTTTCCATATTACTTTTTACTAACTGCTTCGATTTCCTTCAAGGGTACCGGAATTCCGGCTCGCACCGTATTTTGAATTTCACTAACCGTATCCGTATGTTTCATCAAATCGCGAATTTCATCTTCACTGGCATGAGCTACTACTTTCGCGCGGTAAGTGATGCTCTTTGCGGGTGCGCCTTCGGCCACATACTCACCATCCACTTCGACTTCCACACTTTCAACTTTTATTCCGCGCTTTGCGGCTTCGCGATAAATGTCGTTGCAATAACAAGTCGCCAATGCAAGCGATAATGCTTCTCCGCCATTCATGCTGGAACCAAATCCACTTGACTTGGGCGGGATGTCAATTGAACGGCTGGCATTGCCTGTTCCCAACGTAACCCGGTGCTTGCCTTCACTGTTTTGAACAATCGCGCTATGCGTCATACGTCACCTCTACAATAATTTTGGTTGTCCTTGCTCCGTGTACTTCAATCCCAAATGTTCATACGCGGACTTCGTTGCAATGCGTCCTTGCGGTGTGCGATCCAGAAATCCCAATTGCAAAAGATACGGCTCGACCACATCCATGATCGTATCCTGCTCTTCACTGATGGATGCGGCAATCGTGTTCAGACCCACCGGCCCGCCGTCATATTTTTCGATGATCGTTTTGAGCACACGGCGATCCACATCATCTAACCCAAGCGGGTCTACCTGCAGAAGATCAAGTGCTTCTTTTGCGACCTTTTGCGTGACCGTTCCATCCGCGCGGACTTGAGCATAATCGCGGAACTCGCCTCAATAAACGCAGCACGACGCGCGGCGTGCCGCGTGCACGCCGACCAATCTCTTCGATGCCGCCTTTATCTACATGAACATCCAACAACTTCGCGGCACGCGTGACCACAGCCTGCATTGCCGCTAAATCATAATAATCTAAACGATAAACCGCGCCGAAGCGCGCTCGCAGCGGTGCGGTGACCAATGCCAAGCGCGTCGTCGCACCGACAACCGTAAAGCGCGGCAATTTCAATCGAATTGATCGCGCCGACGGCCCTTTCCCGATGATGATATCCAAGGCGAAATCTTCCATGGCGGGATATAAAATTTCTTCGACCGCGCGTCCGAGACGATGGATTTCGTCAAGGAATAACACATCTCCTGCGCGCAAGTTGGTCAGGATCGCGGCTAAATCTCCGGCGCGCTCGATAGCGGGACCAGATGTAATTTTGATGTTCACGCCCATCTCATTCGCAACAACATGCGCCAGCGTTGTTTTTCCCAAGCCCGGCGGACCGTAAAACAAAACGTGATCCAAGGCTTCGCCGCGCTGGCGCGCCGCGGCAATCAGAATACCAAGATTCTCTTTGACTTGATCCTGCCCGATTAACTCGGTCAGCTTCTGCGGACGCAGAGCATTATCCACGCGGTCATCGGGCTTGGCTTCGGGATCAAGGTTTCTTTGACGGGTGTCAGACATGGCGTGATTATAAACCGAAAAAACGGCCTCCCCTTTCAAGTCCGGGAGGCCGCGCTTCTTGCGTTTCGATTTCGGACAACGCTCACCGCGATGTTTTATTTTGTCGGCAGAGCAAACGTCGCTTCGACCGTCATGCCCCAGCGAATGCGCGGGTCAATCGGGCTATCCACGAGGATACGCACGTTATACACAATATCGCCGCCCTGTTTTGTAAATGCGCCGCTGATCGTTTGAACGGTTCCAGTGAGTTTCACGTCGGGAAGCACATCGGTCACCGGCCCCGACCTGCTGACCCTCATCCACACTGACATTCGCCACCACGCCATCGAACGGCGCACAATGACTTCGCCCGAGGTGAGATGATCCACGCCGGTGATCATGTTGAGCAGTGTGGATTTACCCGCGCCGGATTTTCCAACAACGCCGAGGAATTCGCCTTTATCCACGCGCAAATTGATTCCGTTCAGCGCGCTAAAATCGCCTGCTACGGTGGAATAGACTTTCGTTACATTTTTGATTTCGATGATTGGAGCAATAACCGTAGACATACAAATTCCGTGAAAAAAGCGGCCCAACCTGCGGCCGCTAAAAAGATATTCTTGAAGCACTTGGATTGTACCGCCGCTCATTACTTATTGCAAACCTCGCGGCTTTCAATCTCTTATCAACATCCCCATTATGTCCTATAGGCATAAAGCTCTACTGAGATTATGATTAGCAAACTTTAATCTGATTGAGGAGAGAAACATGCCAAGCGATTTATCCATTCGAGCATTCAAATGTCCAACCTGCGGCGCACCGCTCGAACCGCAAGCGGGTGCATTAACCATGAAATGCGGATATTGCGGCGGGACGGTCATCATCCCGCAATCTATGCGGACACCGCCGCCGGCATCTGCTACGGGCGTGCCACAATACAGTTGGGGCGGCTTGAACTTGAACGAAATCATGGGCGAAGCAATGCGTTTGCCTGAAGCGATCTCGCTTGCAGAGCAAGGCCGGATCACGGAAGCCGCGCAGTTATACAGTCAGATCACGGGCGCGTCTCTCGCGGATGCCACAACGGCGATCAACCAAATCGTCGCGGGTCAGGCTGTGAGTTTGGTCCCGGGACAAACCGGAATGCAATGGGGACAAACGCCAGCCGGCTTCACCGGATTTAACCAACCCAGTTCTACGCCATTCACCGGCAGTACATTCACAACAAGCAGTTCGTCCAGCGCCAGTCAGCCCCGCGGCTTTGATCTAGGCTATTGGATCGGCTCCAAACTTCCCATCATCATCGTTCTAATCGTTGTGTGTTCGCTCGTCGGCGCGTTCGGCACTACGTTACTAGGACTCCTGCCACTGGGTTTTCTTTCATCGTTCACCTCATCGGGTTCCAATTCTTCAGGCTCTAGCAGCAATCCAATCGCAACATTGATTCCGCAGGGTCTTGGTTCTTTTGCGCCCTCCGGCTTCGCAAAGCAGGCACTTAGCTTTGGCTCAAAGGGAATCGGTCAGGGAATGTTTACCGATGCGCGCGCAATCACAGTAGATGGCAACGGCAACATCATCGTCGGGGATTACCAAGATGGACGCATCCAAACCTTTGACCCAAGCGGCAAATTCGTTTCGATAATTCAGTTGGGCAATAAGATCAGTGTGGATTCGCTCGCCGCCAGCACAGACGGAAAAATTTACGCCGTTAACCAAGGAAAAATATCCATCTACGATTCGACTGGCAAACAACTACAGGTAATTCAAGATGATAATCGCTACTACAACGCTGTGGCACTTGGTCCCGATGGCACGCTCTACGCAACCACCGATGACGATACCATCGTCCACTTTAACCAGAATGGAAAAATCAATCTTCAAATCAACAAGGCTTTTGAGAATGTCACTGGCGATGGCGAAGATGACGCAACGATTGCTGTAGATGGACTCGGAAACATGTACGCCGTTGGCTCCACCAATTATCTGGTGTTCAAATTTACGCCGGAAGGAAAATATATCAACCAGTTCGGCGGCGAAGCAGATGCAAGCAGTAGTAACAGCCAAAATGGAAAATTCACCGAACCATCGGGAATCGCCATAGACGGTTATGGCCGCATCTACGTTGCCGATATATTTGGCAATGTTCAAGTCTTTGATTCAACTGGCGCGTATCTCAACTCCATCCCTGCGGAGGCGTACGGCATTGCCATTGACAATCAAAACAATGTCTACGTGACACTCAGCGATCACGTGGAAAAGTACCAAGTACAGAAACCGTCAGGCCAATAAAGCAAATTCAATCCATACAACGGAGATGAGGCCATTCCTCATCTCCGTTTTCTTTTCCTTGCGCAATGAACGATTCTCTTGTATCCTTAGTCTCATCATTCAGACAAGGTATATAAAATGAAATCACTGAAGTTTCCAAAGAATTTCGTGTGGGGCGCGGCAACATCTGCATATCAAATCGAAGGCGCGTGGAATGTGGATGGCAAAGGTCCATCTATTTGGGATTCGTTTAGTCATAAGCCGGGTAAAGTCATCAACAACGAAAACGGTGACGTTGCCGTGGATCATTATCATCGTTATAAAGATGATGTGAAGTTGATGGCTGATCTTGGTTTGAAGGCGTATCGCTTTTCTATTGCATGGACACGCATTCTTCCGGATGGTACAGGCGCGGTCAACAAAAAGGGTTTAGTATTCTACGACCGTCTTATTGATGAACTACTCAAGCACAACATCGAACCTTATGTTTGCCTTTTTCATTACGACCTACCGCAGGCTTTGCAAGATAAAGGCGGATGGCCGAATCGTGAAACGGCTTATGCATTTGCTGAATACGCCGGTATCGTCTCGGACCATTTAACGGATCGCGTTAAAGTGATCTTTACTCACAACGAGCCTTGGGTCACCGCCATCCTCGGATATTTTCTTGGCACTCATGCTCCGGGCATCAAAGATCCTGTGGCTGGAATCAAAGCCTTGCATCATCTATTGCTTTCGCATGGACTCGCAGTAGAAGCCATACGCGCTTCAGCCAAACAACCTGTTAAGGTTGGCATTACGCTCAACCTCAATCCGATGTATTCGGCAACTGAAGCCAAAAAAGATCGCGATGCCACGCGGCGTGTAGATGCGTTGGTCAATCGGTCTGTGCTTGACCCATTGCTTAAAGGGACATCGCCAATCCAGGAACTTGCTTTGGGTAAAATGCTGACGAGTTCGCTCATCAAAGCAGGTGACCTTGAAAAGATCAAACAGGTTGACTTGCTGGGCGTCAACTATTACACGCGTTCTGTGCTAAAGCACGAACAAAAATTCCCGCTTGTATCCGCGGCGCAGACTTTTCCTGAGGGCAATGAATACTCAGGGATGTGGGAAATCTACCCAGAAGGGATGTATGAAATCCTCATGCGGATATGGAAAGATTATCAACCATCCTGCGATCTCATGGTAACTGAGAATGGCGTTCCTGTTCCCGATGGACTCGACTTCGATGGCCGCGTTCGCGACGAACGACGCATTCGCTATTTGCAAAATCATATCGCGCAAGTTCATCGCGCAATTAAAAGATGGCGCGCCGGTGAAGGGATATTTCCATTGGTCGCTGATGGATAACTTCGAATGGGCATTGGGTTATGGTCCGCGTTTTGGGATCGTCTATGTGGATTACAAGACTTTAAAAAGAACAGTGAAAGATAGCGGCAGATGGTTCGCCAAAGTGATCCGAGACAACGGCATCAAGATTTAACAACGTGACATTCCATTACATCACGGGTGTCGCACTCGGAATCCTCGGCGGTATTCTGACTCAGTTTGGGCAACTCCTCGAAAAGCAAGCCGTGAACCAAGTCCGGCTAGATAGTGATGAAAAAGCTTTCATGCGCAGGCTGTTTAAGAATCGGACTTGGGTCTTGGGAGTCATCTTCGGGTTGGGCGGCGGGACAGCAGCTTATATGATGGCTCAAAGCATGATCGGTCCCGCGTTGACGCCGGGTTTGATGGCTTCGGGCTTGATTGTTTTGGCAATCGGCTCCGTTCGAATGAATCGGGAAACACTGAATGCATCCGAAATGACCGGCATCGGATTGATGATTATCGGAATTCTTTTATTAGGGTTGAGCGAATTGGGAATTAATCAAACGCAAGTCCGCGCAACGCTGGCAGATCACAATTCGCTGGTTAGGATTGCGATCTTTACAGTGAGTTTGTTTTTTATCAGTATTATCACCCGCAGTATTGCTCATCGCGTCAATGTACGCAAAGGAATGTTCATCGCTTTGACGAATGGTTTTCTGGCATGCTTATCGGATTTCTGGATCAATCCATTGCTCGCGTTGATTGTGATTGTACTGGGCGGCGACGGTTCATTCACGCAAGAAATTATCTTTGTGATAGCCGCGTTAATTTTGACAACAACCGCCACTGTGATTACGTGGCAAAATCAATTGGCATTCAAAGTTGCTCAAGCCAGCAATATTGTCCCCGTGGCGCAGGTACCGATCCAGATTTCACCCATCTTGGTTTATTTTTACATCTTCGCTCTCAAACCACCCAGTAATATTTCCGTGATCTACATTCTCGCCGGAACCATTCTAACCATCATTAGCGGTTTCCTGCTTGGACGAAGAAAAGAAGAACTTACTCCATTGTGATAAACAAGGCACACGGTCTTGAAACCATTACCGTTCACAATTATCTCTTTCATAAGATAACGGCTTTTGCATGATGGCGAACTTCAGGTCGGGCAATAATTTGATGGTCTGAAAACCTTCTCGCTCATAAAGTGACTTGGCGCGAAAATTATCGTCTTGTACGCCCAACTCAATCGCCTTGACACGAGATGCATAGTCGGTGGTAAGTTTGCGCAATACTTGCGTGCCAATTCCAAGACCGCGAAAATCAGGCAAAATCACAATGCCATGCAGATGCAAAATCTCCTCTCGAACCTCGATCCAGTAATATCCTGCCAGCATGTTGTCCTGAAAAACTGCAAAGACCTGACCTTTGGATTGATATAGTTCAACGAATTGATCCCAGTTCATTTCCATAAGTTGAAAAGTGCGTTCGAGATAATCTGACATTTCAGCACAAAGGAGTGGAAGAAACGCCTCGCGTTGCTCCGGTGTAGCTAAATTATAGGTAAGCATTTTGCATCCTTTAGGTCGCCTGAACTTGCTATATTACCCCGTACATTTGATCAGGTTTTACCATCTCGGGAAAACGCGTTCTCAACAATCGGCGCGCTTCATAACAAAGATGGCATGCATCCGCATACGTTAATTCATGCAGAAGATTGTATTCGCTGATCAATGCAACAGGCCCGCCTTCGAGCAACGGTCCGCAAATTGGATGCGCATCAGCATCATAACTTTCACAAATCTCTTTGAGCGATCTCTCGAAAATGTTGCCGATCACGATTCCCTGGCAGATGTGCAGATTCCCAAATGGGTCAAGATGGATGCGTCCGGGTTCGCGTAAATCCTCGTGCGGGCATTGCTTGAATTCATCCCATGGGTGATGTTCCGCACACGGCGCAAGCATGACCGCGGCGCGTCCGCGATACATGACGGCATCTTGATCCTTGACCTGACCATGCGTCTGGGCCGCGTCTTCGTCAGGTTTGGCAATGCTGATCATACCGGTTGGAATCTTCAGCCACTTGGCCGCGACGATTGCATTCTGCGCCTCCTCGCCCAGCGTTTCGTCGCAATGATATAAATCACTGCTGACCGTCAAATCGGAAACGAGTCCCGCAAAAGGTTAAAGACGGTCGGCCGCTTCAGCCACAGACGTCGCCCAATATGCATTCGATACAATGCCAACGGAGAAGCCCATTCCCGCCGCCATTTGAACGCCTTTGAGGAGAACATCATAGTAAATGAATGGCTCGCCGCCTTCAAAGTAGACCCATTCAACGCCTGCCTCTTTGGCTTGATTCAAAATTTGCTCGATCTGTTCCACACTCAACACGCCGCGCTGACGCGGACTGCCCCACACAAAACAATGTTCGCACTCGCGCGTGCATTGAACCGTCAATAGAATGTGCAAGCCGGAAAGTTTCATACGGCCTCGATCACTATTAGTGTACATAAATTGCGGGCGCGAGTCACGGGTCAAAAATCACCTCGCAGGCTATAATAAAGTAACCCATTCAGGAGAATGATATGTCCAACGTTTTTGCTTCCCCTCACCCGCTCGTCGCCCACAAACTTTCCCGTATGCGCAATAAAGATGTCGAACCAAAAAAATTCCGCGAACTCGTGCGTGAGATCGCGGCATTGCTTTGCTATGAAGCCACTTCGGATTTGCTGACCGTTCCTCGTCAGGTTGAAACGCCGCTGGCGACCATGACCGGTTCAGAACTCAAAGAGAAAATCGGTCTCGTGCCGATTCTGCGCGCCGGTCTTGGAATGGTTGAAGGCATCTGGGAATTAATGCCGGTGGCAGAAGTCTGGCATATCGGACTCTATCGCGACGAACGGACCCTCAAACCAGTTGAGTATTACAACAAACTGCCCACCGAGCCAACTGTTTCTGTTTGCCTCATTCTCGACCCGATGCTGGCTACCGGCGGCTCAGCTGTTGCCACCGCTAACATCTTGAAGCATTGGGGCGTGAAGAAAATTAAATTCGTCGGGCTGATCGGCGCGCCGGAGGGAATCAAGAACATGCAGGAGCATCATCCTGATGTGCCACTCTACCTCGCGGCGATTGACGATCATCTCAATGAACACGGCTATATTATCCCGGGCTTAGGCGACGCGGGCGACCGCCAATTTGGAACAGGATAGGAATTGCAATGGCTTACGATACAAAATTAGGAGAACGGATTCGAGAAAAGCTCAAAGGCACGCGCGGCATAGAAGAAAAGAAAATGTTTGGCGGTGTAGGCTTTATAATTCACGGCAATATGGCTTGCGGCATCTTGAAAGATGATCTGATTGTTCGCGTTGATCCAGCAACTCATAATTCATTGATGAAGCGTGTACATGTAAAGCCATTCGACAACATGGGCAGACCGATGGCTGGGTGGATTCTCGTCAGCCCGGCAGGATGTAAAACGGATAAAGCCCTTTCGGATTGGATCAAGATGGGTGTTGACTTTGCAAAGAGTCTGCCGCCTAAATAAGGATTTGTAATGATCCAATGGATTGCGTTCGCAGTTGGCTCGATCATTCTGATTGTCCCTTCATGGACATCTCTTCATCACCCTGATTCGCATGGCTTCTATCGTTTCTTTGCATGGGAAGCGATACTTGCACTAATCGTTATCAACGCACCCATATGGTTCAGTCATTGGCTGGCGTGGTATCAAATCATTTCGTGGATTCTCTTGATTTCTTGTATCGTTCCCTTGGCATTCGGTGTTCAATCGTTACGCACAAGAGGCAAACCAAATAAATACGAACGGCCTGATCCGCAATTGTTGGCTTTTGAAAGAACAACAAAACTAGTCACAAGCGGAATCTACAAATATATCCGCCATCCGTTATATGGTTCTTTATTATTGCTCGCGTGGGGAGTCTTCTTCAAAGCACCAACTCCAACCGGAATCACGCTGGCTTTGCTGGCAACGCTCTTTTTAATCGCAACTGCCAAAGCAGACGAAGCAGAATGCTTACAAACCTTTGGCACGGATTATCAGGAATATATGAAACAAAGCAAAATGTTTATTCCGTTTGTTTTATGAATGTCATTGCGAGCTGAAGGCAAAGCAATCTCCTCATTCAAACATGAGATTGCCACACCGATAGGACACAGTGCTTCGTCGCCGCCGGGCGCAATGCATTGCGCCCCTACAAGAACACAGCGGCTCCTCGCAATGACAAATATAAGAAAGGTACATCATGAACGTCATTCTTGAATTTACGGTCATCCCGCTTGGAGTGGGAGTATCGCTTTCCAAATATGTTGCGGCGTGCGAGGGCATCCTAAAAGAAGCCGGATTGAAATATGAATTGCACGCCAACGGGACAAATGTCGAAGGCGAATGGGACGCGGTTTTTGCCGCGATCAAGCGTTGTCATGAAACGCTGCATGAGATGGGAGTCCCGCGCATCTCCACACAGATCAAAGTTGGCACACGTACCGATCGTCCGCAAACAATGGCGGACAAAGTGGAAAGCGTGCAAGCAAAACAATCGCTTGCATGAAAACATGAGATTGCTTCGTCGGGTTTCGATACGTCGCTTCGCTCCTACTCAACCTTCCTCGCAATGACATTCGAGGTAATACAATGAAAGCCATGCTCTTGCGCGAGATTGCGCCGCTTGCAAAAAATCCAAAGCCGCTATCGTTTGAAGACGTTCCCGAACCAAAGCTAAACGCGAATGAAGTTTTGATTCGAGTCTCGGTGTGCGGAGTGTGCCACACGGAGTTGGATGAGATCGAAGGGCGGACAAAGCCATCGCAATTGCCAAGAATATTGGGACATCAAGTGGTTGGCGCGATTGAAGAGGGAAAGAACAAAGGTCAACGCGTGGGCGTGGCGTGGATTTATTCGGCGTGCGGGAAATGCAAATATTGTTTATCGGGCAACGAGAATTTATGCGAACAATTCCAAGCTACGGGACGGGACGCAAACGGCGGTTATGCGGAGTATATGACCGTGCGTGCGGATTTCGCACACCCCATCCCATCATCGTTATCGGATTCGGAAGCCGCGCCGTTATTATGCGCGGGCGCGGTCGGTTATCGCGCGTTGAGACTGGCAAATCTTCAAGATGGACAATCGCTGGGATTGATGGGCTTTGGCGGATCGAATCATCTGGTGTTGAAAATGGCGCGGCAGAAATATCCAAACTCAAATGTCTTCGTGTTCAGCCGCAACGCGGAAGAAAGAGAATTTGCCAAATCGTTGGGTGCGGTATGGACGGGCGCGATTGATGAGACTCCGCCTGAGGCGATGAACGCGGTCATTGACACGACGCCCATTTGGAGTCCGATTACGGAAGCGTTGAAGCAGTTAAGTCCGGGCGGTAGGCTTGTCGTCAATGGAATCCGCAAAGAAGAAATGGATAAAGATGTTTTATTGAAATTGGATTACGCCTCGCAGTTGTGGATGGAGAAGGAAATCAAGAGCGTGGCAAACGTGACGCGGCAGGACGTGCGCGAGTTTTTGCAGTTGGCGGCGGAGGCGAACATCAAGCCCGAGTTTCAGGAATTTGATTTGAGGGATGCCAACGCGGCTTTGTTGGAAATGAAGCAAGGAAAGATTCGCGGTGCGAAGGTATTGAAAGTTCATTAGGAATTACTTGAAGGAGAAAATTTCATGGATAATGTCCCAAGCCTAAAGAGTTTGGCTAAGATGATCGACCATTCATTGCTTCATCCAACACTCACGGATGAAGCAATCGTGGCGGGCTGTGAGTTGGCCAAAAAGTATGGCGTGGCAACCGCGTGCGTGAAGCCGTATGCCATTCATTTGGTGGGAGATGTGCTAAACGGTTCGGATGTGGGAATTTGCGCGGTGATCGCTTTTCCGCATGGCAACAGCACCACCGCCATCAAAGTGAGGGAGGCCGAAGAAGCCGTTCTGGACGGTGCGAGCGAGATTGACATGGTTGTGAATATCGGGAAAGTCCTGGGAGGCGCCTGGGACTACATTGGCAGCGAGATATGGTCGGTGAATGAAGTTGTGGTGGGACAAGGAGCAATCTTGAAAGTTATCTTCGAGAATGATTATTTGCAAGACGAGCATATTCTAAAGCTGTGCGAGATTTGTTCCGATTGCAAAGTGGCATTTGTCAAAACTTCGACTGGTTACGGATTCGTCAAACAGGCAAATGGGATGTATGCTTATGCGGGAGCGACCGATCATCATTTGCGCCTGATGCGCGCACATTGTCCATCCACGATCGGAATCAAGGCGGCAGGAGGCGTGCGGACCCTGGACGATCTGCTACGAGTTCGCAGTTTGGGAGTGACGCGTATCGGCGCCACCGCAACTGCCGAGATTCTCGAAGAGGCGAAAAGACGTGGTTATCAATAAACATAAGAAAAGATTCGGGCGCAAAGGTTTTGAGAGTGAGATAAAAAGGATATGCTATACTAATTAGGAAAAATGTATTCGACACAGTCGCGATTTGGTATGCTCATAGGAAAAAAGTAAAGTGGAATATCTCACGCTAGTTGGCATAGCTATAACATTTTTAACCACAATATTTGGGTGGATCTTTACATATCGCACTCAATTGGCTATTTTGAAAGCACAATCAGATTACCAATATCAAAAAGAACAGCAAAAGGTCTTGATTGATGACAATCTGGCATTTGTAAAAGACTTACAGGCTTGGTTTGAAAATGGGCGGAAAATATATTTGGAATCTTCAATAACACCACTCGAAATTCAAAATATGAATGCGAAGGATATTGATGAAAAAGAGGGCATTGCAAGAATTCGTCGTATAGCATCCGGAATTGAAGAGGCAAAACATATTGTCTTAGAATTAAGGAATTAAGAGCTGCAGAGCCAAGACTTCTATATCTAGCAAAAATCTATGACCCACTTGCGAATGAGTCGCCACGCTGGGAATGGGGTAATTCAAAAATGCCTTACGATCTACCACAAATAATCGATAACTTTGAAAATGAAGTAACGGACCAAGTTGATGAAATGCTTTTTGGGAAAACTGGGCGAACGTTTCCAAAAATTGAAGAACAATTCCATTCTCTTCACGAAGCAGGAATTCAGGCAATTGAAAGAATGAAAGCGCATATTGTTTTTCAAAATACAACAAAATGGAGCAAGCTAATAAAACTTGCAATCACACACTTTATAAACATGACCTTGCAAAAAGACCCTGAACGAACCGAAACAAAATATCTGCATAAGTTTGCAGACTTCGCAGGCAAACGCGTCATTGAGATCGGCTGCGGCGATGGACGCTTGACGTGGCAATATGCCAAGTCAGCGCGCTTTGTGGCAGGCATTGATCTCGAAGCCAATGATCTGCCGCGTGGCGACGATTGATCGTCCCTCCGATTTGGAATCTTCGGTCACTTTCACGCGCGCCGATTCGGTTCACATTCCCTTTTCCAAAGAAACATTCGATCTTGCCATTCTCGCCTGGTCGTTCTGATGAATTGCGCATGAGGGCATGGTCCATGCCCTGAATGAAATCCAGCGCGTGCTTGCACCCGATGGCATCTTGATTGATCTGCGTCCGCTGGCGGAGCGTTGGCAGATTGAAGTCGCGTCGGCGCGTGAAGTCAAAGAAGCAGGTCGAAGTCACTGACCTAGAGATTGGGCTGGAATATGATCGAGCCGCAAATGAATCAATGATACAGGCTGAGTCGCAAAAATGGTTCATCCGTGAACGCGAGGAGTTCTTCCCCTTCTTTTATTATTGGGATTCCCCAAATGAAATGAAAGAATACATGGATGAGGAATGGGAAGACATCGTCAGCGTGGATGAAGCCGCTTGGAGAAATGTCCGCTCGATGTGGGCGGTCGCGAATGCGGATGCGCGTCTGCGAGTCCGCGTGAAGATGATGATCACAAGATGGAAGAAGAAATAATGTAATGTCATTGCGAGGAGGGCGTAGCCCGACGAAGCAATCTCCTGTAATTTCTGAATAAACAATTGCATCGAAACAGGAGATTGCTTCGCTTCGCTCGCAATGACATGGCAGAAATAGATATGAAGAACTCAAAATTTTTTCTAACTAAGTTAACTCTTCTGATAATTTGTTGTGTGTTGCTCAGCACATTAGGTTGCGCGCCTGCAATGGATTGTTCCAATTTGCAGGCCTCCGAATCCTGCACGCGCGTGCTCTTCATCGGCAACAGCTACACCTACGTCAATGATTTGCCGACCACGTTCCTCAATCTCGCCAGAGCCGGAGGTCACAAGACCGAAGTGGGAATGTCGGCGCAGGGCGGCTGGATGCTCGCCGATCACGTCAAGTCGTCCGATACGATTACGAAGATCAATTCGGAAAAATGGAATTTCGTCGTCCTGCAGGAACAAAGTGAAGTCCCATCAATTCAATCATCACGCACGCAGGAAATGTATCCGGCGGCTCGCATCCTCGTCGGCGACATTCGACAGGCAGGCGCCGTACCGATCTTTCTCATCACGTGGGCATACCGTGATGGCTTGCCCGGGAACGGAATGCCGAACTACGAGAGCATGCAAGCTCAGATCAATAACGGATACCTGATCATGGCACAAGCGTTTAGCATGCCGGTTGCACCGGTCGGAGTTGCATGGCAGAATGTTCGAAACCAATATCCGCAAATCAATCTATGGCAGGATGATGGCAGTCATCCCACCGAGGAAGGCACGTATTTGGCAGCTTGTGTTTTCTACGCCGATATATTCCAGCAAAGCCCGGAAGGGTTATCGTATCAAGCCAACTTGCCAACGGCAACCGCGCAGGCTTTGCAAAAAGTTGCGGCAGATACGGTCTTCAATGGTCAATGGGGAATTCCGTAATATATTGTCATTGCGAGCCGCGCAGTTTGCGGCGTAGCAATCTCCACCTTCATTCAACGAGGAGATTGCTTACTCTTCGAGTACGATGTCGCTCCGCTCGCAATGACATGGCAATGAATTATTGAACATCCACACCCGTGATTCTTGCTAATGCTTTATGAATTAAGAAAATCGGTACAATCAACGCTGCGTGAACCGCGGCGCTCAATCCAAAGATGATGGCCGCCGCACTGAGAAACGCATTCAGCGGCGGCGCGAGATACGTCAGCATCCATGGACCAATGCCAGCCAAAAGCGCCAGTGCGATTAAAATCGCAATCGTCACGCCGAGCGGAAGCCAGGCGTGACGATCCGATTGCGATGGCAGCATCGTACTGCTGACCGCGAACGTCAGATAAAACCAAAGGAAAAAATCTTTGATCGTGAAAAGTCCAGTGATTCCAAACCAGAATAAATTAAGTTGACCGTTTCGCAACACATCCCACATTGGTTGAAGGTGCAATGGAATGAGGGCTACAAAAGCCACGAAGGCTCCACCGACGATCAACGGCGCGGCACCCACCAGCGAGTCGCGGACGATGTCGGTTTGGGCGGTTTCCACATAACCCAGTTGTAGCCGCCCGTCATCCAGAAGCTGCGGGATGAGCGAGAAACGCGCCGCTTCCACGCCTAGCAGGACAGCCATGCCATAGTGACTTAATTCATGCAATAACACGCCGGGCAAAAAGAGGATCGAAAAGAGGGTGATGGTAACTCGTTTGCTTCGACTCAGAATCAACAACACCGCTTGGATTTCACGATGCAAAAGCCGCTGGAGAAATACCAGCGGCAGAAGAGTCACTACGAACCAGATCAGACCCTCGAACGAAAAGAATAAATTCATGAGAGTTTAAAAACTAATAAGTCATTGCGAAGCGGCGACATCGTACTCGAAGAGTAAGCCGCTGTGGCAAACTCAATTAATTACCAAACAGGAGATTGCCGCACCTCTCGCTTCGCCCAAGGTTCGCAATGACATTCTAGTTACGATTTCGCTGCGGCGCGCGTGATGGCAACAAACTCGTCCACTTTCAAACTTGCACCGCCGACCAATGCTCCGTCAATCTCGGATTGACCAAAGAATTCAGACGCGTTGGAGGCAGTCACCGAGCCGCCGTATAACACTCGGATGGCTTGCGCAGTTTGGTTCCCAAACATTTCGCTCAACGCGCCACGAATCACTTTACCCACGACATCATTGGCATTGGGCCCACTCGAAGCTTTGCCAGTGCCAATCGCCCAGACGGGTTCATACGCCACAACAATCCGCGGCGCAAACACAAAATCAACGTCAGCAAGGCCTAGGCGGATCTGACGCGCCACCACTTCATTCGTCTGCTTCGATTCATATTGTTGAAGCGTTTCGCCCACGCACACAATAGGAGTCAAACCGAACTTCTGCGCAGCACGTACGCGTTTATTGACCGTCTCATCGGTCTCGCCAAAATAAGTCCGCCGTTCGGAATGTCCGAGAATGACATATTGGCAGAACTCCTTGACCATCGCAGGCGAGGTCTCGCCCGTGAACGCGCCTTTCTCTTCCCAATACATGTTCTGCGCGCCGAGACCCACATTGCTTCCCTTTAGCAACGCCGAGACGGCAAGCAACGAAACAAACGGTGGACATAAAACTTTTTCAACGCCGTTGATCTCGCGCAATTTCGGCACCATCGAAGAGACCAGCTCATGCGCCTCTTCGACGGTTTTGTTCATCTTCCAATTTCCAGCTACAAGCGGACGTCTCATTTTATAGAACCTTCCAGTTATGGAATTTCGTTCAAATAGTTCTGGGCATAGGCGCGCACCCAGTCCGCGGCATTCAAGTCGCCAATCAATATTTGAAGCAATTGCTTTGCTGCAAAAGTCTTGCCCTGCTTGGCATCCATCTCAGCTTGCAGAAGCGAGGCTTCAGGCATCCCCGGTCTGACCTGCTTGACCTGATTGAGAAGTATTTGCGCCTGCGCGGGATCACCGTTATAGAAATCATAACGAGCCTCCGCCACCATTGCCATCGGCTGTTCCATACTGCTGAGCGAAGTGAAAGGCAGATACGATGCGATATCGGGCTGGACAGAAGCTTGATACAAAGCCTCATGAAAATTATTCACCACATCTGCCGGAGGCTTTGCGCCGAATCCAAGTGACTTAATCGCGCGGAAATACATCGCCGCCGCCGGAAGCCATGCCTGACGTTGTTTGAATTGATCGCCCGCATTGCTGAAGAATTGCGTATTGGTTACACCAGCCAAATTGGCGGCAGTCGCGAGAGATTGCAAGGATGGCCGATCCTGGCCCGCATCCCAATAAGCAAGGGAAAAACTCAGGGCGGCGTTGGAATCACTCGGGTTTTGATTGAATGCTGCCTGAGCAGTTGCTACCGCAGGAACTTGAGTTCGCGGCAACGGTCGGCGAGACCAAAACGGTATCCGTCGCATTGGACAAAGGCGAGGCAGTCGCCACGACCTGCGTGATTGGCAATTCGGCCTGCACAAGCGCCGTCGCAGTTGCCGAAGCGCGCTTTCTTAAGAAACGACCGCCGCCAACAGCTAGTAACACCACCAAACAAATGACAACCAATATTGCACCACCCCCAATGAAAATCCATGGCGACACACGCTTCTTCGATGGACTTTTAGCAGCTACCGTTTTCGCGGCAGGCGCGGCCGCTTTGAGTTGCGCGGGCCGCATCGTGATGGCTGTGCCCTGCATGGGAATCCCGGCTGAAGTCCATGCCTCCTTGAATGCCGTCACCAACAGAATCTATATCCGGGTAACGGTCGGCACGTTCCTTCGCCAGCGCTTTGAGCAAGACCCGTTCCACACTCTCCGGCACTTTGGGGTTGACTAAGCGCGGCAGTGGAAGCGGCGAATATATGTGATCATGAATGATCGAGAACGGCGTATCGGCGTTGAATGGGACTTGCCCCACCACCATCTCATACATCATCACGCCGAACGAATAAATGTCTGTGCCTTCGTCGAGGTCCCTCTTCCCCACGGCTTGTTCAGGCGAGATATATTGAGGCGTGCCCATGATCATATCGGACGAGAGAGTTGATTCGCCCGATTGTGCGATGCGCGCCAAGCCAAAATCCGCCAGATACAATTGACCATCGTTCGCAACCAGCACATTAGATGGTTTGATGTCGCGATGCAAAATCCCCTGTTTATGCGCGTACGCCAGCGCAGACCCCACAGTTTCAACAATCTTTTCTATTTCAGATGAAGTCAGCGGCCCTTCAGTTAAACGCGCCTTGAGCGTATCCCCCTCGATGAACTTCATGACGAGATATGGGCGGCCTTCATGTTCTGCATAATCATAAACCGGAACGATGTTCGGATGTTCCAGTTTTGCCACCAGCCGCGCCTCACGCTGAAAACGCGACAAAAAACTTTGATCTTCGCCAAATGCGGGATGAAGCGCCTTGATCGCAACATAACGATCCAACGCGGCATGATACGCCTTATACACGGTTGCCATACCGCCCTGACCCAGTTGTTCGATGATCCGATAGGGACCCACATTCTCGCCGACATTGAAAGACATCAGTGCTCCCGTAAAGAATTGGGATGATTATACTGCTACTTGAACGAATCTCTAGCGCGCCCCTACACAACTCGCCGACAGAAATCAATATTCTGTTTTGAATGTTTTTGCAGTACGTTGTAACGTAGATAACCCGCCGCTGAATTTCCGTTTCATCTCGTTAAAAATAACAGTCACCTTAAAGGTGACTGTTATCTATATCAAGCTTAAGCAAGGATCATTTATTCATCAAGGCGGCTACACCGGGCAATTCCTTGCCCTCCAAAAATTCAAGCGATGCGCCGCCGCCGGTGGAGACGTGCGTCATTTGTTTCGCAACGCCAGCCTTCTTGACCGCGCTGGCCGAATCTCCGCCGCCAATCACGGTTGTCGCACCGGATGCCGCCAGCAATTTCGCGATGGCAAATGTGCCTTCGGCAAATTTGGGCATCTCAAAGACGCCCATCGGTCCATTCCAGACAATCAACTTGGCTCCTTTTAACGCAGCTTTAAATGCATCGATGGATTTCGGGCCGATGTCCATGATGCGCCATCCAGCCGGTACATTATCCACATCGACCACTTTGCTGTTCGCCTCGGCTTCGAATTTGTCTGCAATCACCGCGTCAACCGGCAACAGCAATTTATTACCAGCCTTTGACATAATGGACTTTGCAGGTTCAACGGAACCGGCCTCGACGAGGCTATCCTGCATGGCATAGCCTTTTGCAGCGAGGAACGTATTCGCCATTCCACCGCCGATGATGAGCCTGTCACATTTGGCAAGCAAATTCTCAACGACGGCGATCTTATCGCTGATCTTCGCACCGCCGAGGATGGCAATGTAGGGCCGTTCCGGATTGGATGTTGCGCGGCCTAGATATTCCAATTCCTGCTCCATCAAAAAGCCAGAGACAGCCGGAAGAAAACGTGCCACGCCTTCCGTTGAGGAATGAGCACGATGCGCTGAGCCAAATGCATCGTTGACATACACATCGCCGAGCGAAGCCATTTGTTTTGCAAGATCAAGATCATTCTTTTCTTCACCGGCATGGAAGCGCGTGTTCTCAAGCATCAACACTTCACCGGGCTTGAGAGCTTTCGCCATCTTCTCAACTTCGGGGCCAACACAATCAGACGCCATCTTAACGGGTTTGCCCAACAGCGAAGATAAAACTTCGGAGGCGGCACGCAGGCTGAATTCCGGATCTGGTCCACCTTTAGGCCGTCCCAAGTGACTCATTAGAATCAACGATGCGCCTTGATCAAGAACATATTGAATGGTCGGCAACGACGCCTTGATACGTTTATCGTCTGTGACCTTGCCATCCTGCATAGGAACGTTGAAGTCCACGCGCATCAATACGCGTTTGCCTTTGATATCAATATCTTTTACAGTTTTCTTGTTCATGGTATTCTCCCAGCCCCCACCCAATCCTCCCCCAATTTTTTCGAAAAAATTGGGGGAGGACAAAGGAGGGGATTTAAAGATTCTTTGCAATCAAGGCCGCGAGATCCACGGTGCGAACAGAATAACCCCATTCATTATCGTACCAGGTTACGACTTTGATGAAGTCGTTCTTCTCTTTGCCAAGCACCGAAGTGAATGGCAAATCCACCGACGAGGAATGAGGATCGCCCTTGAAGTCAATGCTCACCAACGGTTCATCCACTGCCTGCAAAATACCTTTGAAGCGCGGAAGCTTGGCGGCATCGCGGAATGACTGGCGCAGTTCTTCTGTTGTCGTTCCGGTTTCGATCTCGGCAGTGAAATCAACGATGGAAACAGTGGATGTGGGAACGCGGAAGGCATAGCCATCAAACTTGCCCGCCAGATCAGGAATGACCAGCTTGAGCGCTTTCGCCGCGCCGGTTGTAGTCGGGATGATGTTCATCGCCGCCGCGTGTGCCCGGCGTAAATCGGAATGCGGCAGATCGAGAATCTTCTGATCGTTTGTATATGAGTGAATGGTTGTCATGAAGCCGCGTTTGATCTTGTACTTGTCGTGAACAACTTTGACCGCGGGTGCAAGACAATTGGTTGTGCAGGATGCATTCGAGAGAACGTGATGTTTCTTGGGATCATATTTGTCCTCATTGACTCCCAGCACAACGGTCAAGTCTTCACCTTCTGATGGCGCGGTAATAATCACTTTCTTGGCGCCACCCTTCGTGATGTGATTGACCGCGCCTTTGACAGTCTTGCCCTTTTTATTGACGCCATCTTCTTTGATGGTGAAAAGACCAGTCGATTCGATGACGATATCAATCCCTAAACTTCCCCACGGAATCGCAGAAGGATCCGTTTCCTTGAAGGCTTTGATCTTCTTACCATCAACAATCAACGAATCATCGGCGACTTCGACGGTTCCATCGAAACGTCCATAATTCGAATTGTACTTGAGCAGGTGCGCCATCGTCGGCAGATCGCCGATATCGTTGAACGCCACAACTTCAAGTTCTTTGGGATAATAATCGCGGATCGCTTTCAGAACCTGCCGACCTATTCGCCCAAAGCCATTAATACCAACTTTGACTGCCATGTTAACCTCCAGATATATTTAGCATCATGCCTTATGAAAGCATGAGCAGATTTTTACTCGATTGTGAATTCTAATTCAAATGAGCGTGTTTGGCTACTGATATTTGTCACCCAGGGCGGTCGCTCAATGGCCCGGTGCGTTCATAAAACAAGTCCATTAGAACCTGCGAGAGCTTGATCGAATCGTGCCGCCAGGGATGGTCTATATCAACCAAATCGGCACAATAGAGACGCGAATCAGCGTGCGACTTTTCATCGACGCGCACCCATTGCGAGGTCGAGCCCAGATTGCCTTCGTAGTTTTCGTTAGACAACACAACATCAAAAAAATTCTCACCCACCTGCTCTTCCAGCGTGTGCACATGATCGTAACAAGTGTATAGATCGGTCTCACCCACTTGAGTGGCAATATTGCAAACATAAACTTTGACCGCACGGCTGGCATGAATGGCCGCCAGCAAATCGGGAACCAGCAGATTAGGCAAGAGGCTCGTATATAGACTGCCCGGACCGATAACAATCAAATCTGCATTGAGGATGGCTTGCAAAACCGGAGGAAACGCGGGCGGATTGTTCGGTTCCAGCCAGACTCGGCGAACGTGTCCCGCCATCTCAGGGATTTTACTTTCACCCTGCACTCTGACCTCGTTAACTACAAAGGGCAGTTGCATATCTGCCACTAAACGGACATCGTGCAAGGTCGAAGGCAAGACGCGCCCGCTGACTGAAAGTGCGCGTCCCGATTCAGCCACCGCTTCCTCAAAGCTCCCTGTAATGTCGGTCAATGCAGTGATAAAAAGGTTGCCAAACGAATGACCTTCGAGGTCGGGCGAACCGCTAAAGCGATATTGAAAGAGCTGGGTCAACAAGGCTTCATCGTTGGATAAAGCGGCAAGGCAGTTGCGAATGTCACCGGGAGGAAGAATGCCGAGGCTCTCGCGCAATCGTCCGGATGAACCGCCGTTGTCTGCAACGGTGACAATCGCGGTGAGATTCCGCGTGTGGGCTTTGAGCCCACGCAATAGCGTGGATAAGCCATGCCCGCCGCCAATGGCAACCACGCGGGGCCGCGGTCGCGTCGGCGAAAATCCGAAAGTTGATCAATCACTGTATGCCCCGGCCTTAGAAACGGACGTAGAAGCGTTCGGTTGAGTCCCCATATTCCATAAGCAACGAGGCCGACACCTAATCCACCGAAGACCAATACACGCACAAGGCGCGGCATAAAACGCAGACTGGCTAACGAAAGGAATGTGAGGATGGCCGAGTTACTCGTATCGGTGCGATATAGATCAAGTAAAAACATGCCGATGCCCACGCCTAACAATGTAATTCCCGCCAGAATAACAAGCATCCAACGCTTGATTCCGAGGGCCGGGCTTGAACCAACGAGAGAAGTCTTGAATCCATTGCCAAAAACGCCGGCGAAGAGTTAATTTTGGTGCTTTCATATCAAGGATAATAGCAGGGATAAAGGGAAGAGTCAAACTTAAAAATAACCGATTTGCATTCACGACAGGATTAGATCGATTCCTTGCAAAAACGGGACAAAAGTCGTCATTAAAAAATATCATTCTAACTCGCGCTATAATTACCTATGATACTCAAAAGCATTTCGTTAAGAATCGCAAAAAAACATTCAGTTAAAGTTATTCGTGTAATTTGCAGATGGCTATAGATGCTAGGATGGCTGTCTTTCTCTCAGCAATCATGCCGCTGGTTCTCGGTGTGGTGATGACCATTTATTGGCATTCAAGAAAAACCTACCGCGGGTATGGATTTTGGGTTCTTTCAAATTTTGCTATTGGCGTTGGTTATATCCTGCTCGGGTTCAGAGATCGAATTCCGAACTTCTTTCCAATTATCGTCGGCAACGTGCTATTGGTTTATAGCGGGGTTCTGATCTACGATGGCATTCAACTCTTCTTTAATCGCCGCGCCTTCGACTTCTGGAACCATTTGGTTTTCGGGGCATACGTTCTTCTTCAATTGTATTTATTGTATTTAAACCCCAATATCAATGCACGTATTGTTCTTGTCTCGAGCGTGGCATTTATCATTTACCTCCGCACAGCAGAAACTTTGCTCCGCGACGCTCCAGTGGAGTTGCGCCGGACTTGTTCGATCCATCGCGATCATCTTTATCCTCTCAGCTCTCATCTCGCTTCTGAGAGGGATGTATGCTTTGACTCAATCACAACCCATTGACATATTATCGGACCAGACGCTCGCGGCGTTATCTTTCGCATCCATATACTCGATCACAGTTTGGACTTTTTACTATTTCTTCCTCAATAGCGCTCGTCTTGAACTTGACTTTGAAGAGGCGCGCCAGAAATTAATTGAGACAACCAGCGCGGGTCAACGCAAAGTGGCGCAACTTGCTCTTCTCGAAGAAACGAGCAAACGTGTGGCGGAGAGTCTGAAAGAAGACGAAATATTTCAGCGCACCGTGGATGCGCTTGTAAATCGGTTTGGATATGCCGAAGCCGCAATTTCCCTCCTTGTGGATGACAACCAGTTGGAAGTCACAGCCCTTAGCAGCACGGAAGATATGGGCTATAGACCGGGATACCGGCAGAAGGTAGGGAAGGGAATCATTGGATATACTGCGGAGAAAAAATTGCATATATCAGCAATGATATCGAGCATGATGCATATTATTATTCTATTGGAAGACGAAGCGGCTCTGCTATCGGGGTTCCGATGCTGTTCGAGAACCAATTAATGGGAGTGCTTTATGTTGAGAGTATTCAACGGAATGCCTTCAATCAGAACGATATTCAAACACTGGATACTCTAGTCAGCTATGCGGTAACGGCGATTCAGAAAGCCCGACTCTACGCGCGTGTCCAGGCGCACCTCCGCACCCTGACCACGATGCAATTCGTATCGCAAACTATATTATCCTCATTGGAACTTCAACAGATTTTTCAATCCGTTGTGCAATTACTAAAGGATACATTTAATTATAGTTACGTAAGCATCTACACGATTGATGATCAGGTTTTACGTTTGGGAGCGCAGGTAGGCTACCCTGCGGAGCTGATTTACTTTGAAATTCCGCTTACTACAGGAATCATGGGCCGCACGGTTCGTACAAAAGAAACTCAGTTCATAGAAGATGTATCCAGTGATCCAGATTTTCTGCGGGCATCCTATGAAGTTGAGAGCGAAATCTGCGTGCCTCTCATCAAAGAAGATAAAGTGCTTGGAGTTGTCAATGTTGAAGCGGTGCCCAGCCATCGGCTTACAGAAAGCGATGTAGAAGTGTTATCGGCTCTTGCCGGACCCATAGCGATTGCCATTGAAAATGCGCGTCTTCACGCTGAGGTCATGAAAACCGCTCTGACCGATGGACTGACTCAATCTTCCAAATCGCCGCGCCTTTGATTTGGTGTTTGAAAACGAAGTGGCGCGCGCCGCGCGTTACGATCATCCGCTGTCGCTCATTATGATTGACATGGAACTCGTTAAGGAATTCAATGATCAATGGGGGCATCCCGCAGGCGACGAACGATTGAAAGCCATAGCAGATCTGTTGAGAGCCGGTGTGCGAAATCCAGATTTGGCGGCCCGCTATGGAGGCGAGGAGTTCGCCTTGATTCTTCCTTATACGTCAAAATCCGGAGCGTTTGCGTTGGCAGAGCGATTACGAGTTCGCGGCGGAAACATGCGCCGAAAAGAACTTAAATCATGGCGCGCCGATTTCGGGATATACATTTAGCATGGGAGTCGCAGCCTTCTCCGAAGATGGAAAAACCGTTCAAGAATTATTGCTGGCAGCGGATCAAGCGGAATTGAATGCGAAGAAGCTCGGCAAGAATCGAGTCTGTGTGGCTAACAGCGAAGAGTCTAATGGCTCAAGCGAAATGAAGAGCGTTATCCAATAATCAAACGATCAATTAGTTGAGATCTGGTATATCGTTCCGCCAATTAAATCGGGCTTGAACTTGATTTTGAATATTTGAGTTTTTCCGCAAGCATTGACCATCCAATCTTCAATCCAAAATTCACCCGCCTCATTGATTTGTTCAACGCTGATGGCTTTGCTAGTTACACTAAGACAATTTTGTTTTCGTTCGTAATCCAATAGAGAATGCCACACATTTGATTTAAGCAAGTCATCCCCCAACCCGCCGACAGCAAGTCCGCTCACCGGCACAATATCATCGGACAATTCAAATTCTTGTGAAAAGAAATCAACCGGCATGGAGACAGATGAACTTGCCGTTACATCGTTGTAAGTGACGCGCAACGCAGTTTGAATCATTTCTCCAGCAATGAATGCAACAACAAGGAGTATCAAAATTCCAATAACAAAAAGCAAATCTATTTTCTTGTTCATATGAAGTTTGATTATAAGACATGATTACAAATTAAAAGTAAAGACCTCAAAGCTTTTAACTCCGAGGTCCACTGCTTCCTGCGCTCTGTTTACTGAATTATGTTCCTTCTTGCCATGAATTGAGATATTTCAATTGTTCATCCGAAAGCTTGTCAATCTTCACGCCCATTGCTTCGAGTTTGATGCGAGCAATCTCGGCGTCAATCTCAGCAGGCACTGAATAAACTTTCTTCTCCAATTTTTCCGCATTCTTGACCATGTACTCCGCGGCTAATGCTTGGTTGGCGAAAGACATGTCCATAACGGAAGCCGGGTGCCCTTCGGCAGATGCGAGATTGATCAAACGACCTTCGCCGAGGATGTTGATCTTGCGTCCGTCTTTCGTAACGTATTGTTCAACGAACGGACGCACGAGACTCGGCTTGCCCTTCGACATCTTTTCCAACGCCGGGATGTTGATCTCGACATTGAAGTGACCGGAATTCGCGACAATCGCGCCGTCTTTCATCACTTCGAAGTGTTTCCCATCAACAACGTTGATATCACCGGTAACCGTGCAGAAGATATCGCCAATCTTGGCAGCCTCTTTCATTGACATCACTTCAAAGCCATCCATCACGGCTTCCAATGCTTTAAGCGGATCAATTTCGGTAACGATGACCAGCGAACCCATGCCGCGCGCACGCGATGCCAAACCGCGTCCGCACCAGCCGTAACCCGCAACAACAAAGCGTTTGCCCGCCAGCAAAACGTTGGTGGCGCGGATGATGCCATCGAGGGTAGATTGACCCGTGCCATAGCGGTTATCAAAAAAGTGTTTGGTCATCGCATCATTGACGGCGATCACCGGGAAGTTAAGCATATTATCTGCTGCCATGGCGCGCAAACGAATAACACCCGTCGTCGTTTCTTCTGTGCCGCCGACAATATCCTTAAGAAGCTCGCGGCGATCTTTATGAATTGTCGAAACGAGATCCGCTCCATCATCCATCGTCATGTGCGGTTTGTGGTCAAGCGCCGCGCTGATATGTTTATAATAGGTTACGTTATCTTCACCTTTGATGGCATAGGTGGGAATTTCGTACATATTGACCAGCGCGGCGGCAACGTCGTCCTGTGTGGATAATGGATTGGACGCGGTCAACACTAAATCCGCACCGCCATCATGCAGCGTGCGCGCAAGATTGCCGGTCTCGGCGGTCACATGCAAACACGCCGAAAGACGAATACCTTTAAGCGGCTTCTCTTTGGCGAATCGTTCTCGGATCTGACGCAGAACGGGCATTTCACGCTCCGCCCAGTCAATGCGGCGGCGTCCACCTTCAGCTTGATTGATGTCTTTGATATCATAATTATCGCTCATGGTTTCTCCTTCATTATTTTAATAGTGCATCAAGTTTTTTCTTGTCATCGAACTGCTGTCTGAATCTTTCAACAAATTCTTTCTTTGTGTAACTATGACTTTGCGGCCCGCGGCATTCCAGACAATACACTGCGGCTAGTGAACCGACCTCGCCGCACATCACCCAATCCCAGTTGTGGGCATAACCGGTTAAGAATCCGCCGCGGAATGCATCGCCGACCCCGGTGGGGTCCACGATTTCACGCTCGGGCACGGTCCGGATAAAATATTCTTCGCCGTCTGTATACAGATTCGCACCATCTTTGCCGCGCGTAATCACCAACACTTTGACATGCTTTAAGATTTGCTTTTGATCCCAGCCCGTTTTCTTTGAGATCAATCCGAACTCATAATCGTTACAAAAGAGAAAATATGCGCCTTCCATATCGCGCGCCAACTCGTTCCCTTCGAGACGAAGAACCTGCTGGCTCGGATCATAGAGATATTTGATTCCAAGTTCGCGGCATTCGGCGGGAAATTTCATCATAGCATCCGGTGCGCTGGGTGAGACAACCACCAGATCAGGTTTGTGATTTAAGTCGTTTAGGGATTGAATGGATGAGTGTCCCATCGCTCCTGGGTAGAACGAGGCAATTTGAGCAGAAGCCTGATCCGTGGTCGCGAAGAATGAAGCGGTAAATTCGCCGGGAATAACTTTCATCAGCGATGTATCCACGCCTTTTGATTTAAGCCAAGCACGATAGTCCGAAAAATCTTCGCCGACGGTCGCCATCACGCGCGGCTTCTCGCCAAGCAGAGCCATCGTGTATGCGATATTTGGTGCGATGCCGCCGCGTTGCTTCGACATCGAATCAACCAAAAAAGATAAACTGATCGAAGCCAGTCGTTCAGGAAGGATTTGCTCCTTGAACAGACCGGGGAAAGTCATCAGATAATCATAGGCAACAGAGCCGGTAATGAGAATATCCATAATCACCTTATGCAGTAATAACTTGCGCCATTACTGCTTTTCTTAGATTTATTTCAAATGGCGGATAAACAACGCCGTTCTCCGTAATAATTGCCGTAATCAAGCGATTCGGTGTGACATCAAACGCGGGATTGCGTGCCCTTGCGTTTTTCGGCGCAACACGCTCGCCATTAAACTCGATGCCAAGCACTTCATCGGGATCCCGCTCTTCGATGGGAATCAATTCACCATGTTCAAGCGATAAATCAATGGTCGAGGTGGGCACCACCGAATAAGCGGGTACACCGTTATCATGTGCGGCTAACGCCAACATATACGTGCCAATCTTGTTTGCCACATCTCCGTTCGCGGCCACTCGATCTGCGCCAAAGAACACTTCTTGAGCTTTGCCACTCCTCAGAAAATAACCTGCCATATTATCGCTGATGATTTCATATGGGATATGATATTGCTCCAATTCCCATGCCGTCAGCCGCGCACCTTGCAACCGCGGACGTGTCTCATCCACCAATACATGCACGTGTTTGCCTTGCTCATGCGCGGTGCGGATGACTCCAAGAGCTGTGCCCCAATCCACGGTTGCCAATGCGCCGGTATTGCAATGATGAATGACCGTGTCACCATCATGGATCAACACTGCGCCATGTTCCGCCATGCGCTTGTTGATCTCAACGTCTTCATCTGCGATGCGGTGCGCTTCATCCAGGACGATTCGGCGCAAATTATCGGCGGTGCCATTGAAGGCAGAGACTTTTTTCAGGATGCGATCCAATGCCCACGCAAGATTCACAGCGGTCGGTCGCGCGGATCGTAAAACGAACGCAGCGTTCTGGAGGTCAGTCAGCAGTTCAGGCGTCGAGGATGATTTGGACTCGCGCGTGGCGAGGGCCAGTCCAAATCCCGCCGCCGCGCCGATGGCGGGAGCACCGCGTACCGTCATATCCTTGATTGCCTGCGCAACTTCTTTATGTGTTCGATAGCCAACAATCTCCAGCGCGTTCGGCAAAAGGCGCTGGTCTATCATCTTTAGGCAGTTATCTTCCCAGTAAACGGTTCGCATGGCACAGGAAAAGGCGCACTCGCGGGAGTGCGCCAATGTAAGCATGCTGAGTTTAACATGGGATGAATGGATTGTCAAAGTTTTTGACGAAGTTTTTCCAACTCATTCGGCGGGATACGATTGACATTGCCCAGCATGAATGCCCTCCAAAAAACCTCGGCAACATGCTCAATGCGCTCCAGATGAATCAAGGCTTCATCCAAATTTTTTCCGACGGTTAAACTCCCATGCTGGCGAAGGACAATAGCGTCATGATTTCGAATCCATGGACGGATTACCTCAGCATCCTCATGAGAAGATGGCGAGGCATAACTGGTGATGGGTACATTTTTTAAGGTCCGCATAACCTCCGGCAGGATATCGGCGGGAAATTCCAAACCTGAGACCGTTAATGCAGTCGCAAAGATCGGATGCGAATGAATTACGGCAAATATATCGGAGCGCTGTTTATAAACTTCGAGATGCATCGGGGTTTCAGAGGATGGCTTGCGGTTTTTAGCCGAATCAATTACCTCCCCCGTCAGATCCATTACGAGCAAATCATCCGAATCCATGCGACCTTTACAAATTCCGGCGGCAGTGATCAGAACTCGCTCACCTCCAAGACGAACAGAAATGTTTCCATCGCTTGAAGTTAACAAATGTCGGGAATAACAAATCTCACCACACGCAATGATGGCGAAACGCAAGTCGCTTTCAGATGTATTGGCAGAAAAATTCAGGATATTCTTCATGTTTGGGTGTTGGACCTTTCAGAAAAAGTTTATCATCAGCTTTTGATATTGCCTAGAAGGTAATGTACAAAACCCTTAACACTTCAGACGATGTGTGCAATAATTTACTTAAATTGCCACCTTTTAATCATGTCATACTAAGCGCGGCGACACTTGCACTTAGCGTAGGTGCAGGTGAGTATCTCGAATGCGGTGAGCAAGACACTTCGGTCGCCAGAAACACTCTCTCAGGGCGACATACCAAGTTTTTTTATGATAAAACGGCAACTTGGATTACAGTTAATAAATCCGTATGTGCGGAAGGCGCAAGTATTAAAATCATATCGAAGGAGATGCTATGGATCCACTTATCCTTTCGCGATGGCAGTTTGCCCTTACAACTGTCTATCATTTCTTATTCGTCCCGCTCACACTTGGGCTGGGTTGGTTCGTCGCGTTCATGCAAACCCGCTATTATCAAACCAAGGATGAGACTTTCCATAAAATGGCAAAGTTTTGGGGCAAACTATTCCTGATCAACTTTGCCATTGGCGTAGTAACCGGCATTGTGCAGGAATTCCAGTTCGGTATGAACTGGTCGGAGTACAGCCGCTTCGTAGGCGACATCTTCGGCGCGCCGCTGGCAATTGAAGCGCTGCTTGCCTTTTTTATGGAATCCACTTTCCTTGGCATGTGGATTTTCGGCGAAGGAAAAATTCCAGAGAAAGTTCATCTCGCTGCAATCTGGCTGGCGGCACTTGGATCGAACCTATCGGCGCTGTGGATTCTGCTCGCCAACGGCTGGATGCAACACCCAGTCGGTTATATCATCAACCCGACAACGGGTCGCCCGATGCTGAATGATTTCTTTGCGTTGGTGACTAACCCCAAAGGTTGGTTGTTCTTTGGACACACTGTTGCCGCCGGTTTGGTCACAGCCAGCTTCTTGATTCTGGGCGTGAGCGCATATCATATCGTCCGCAAGAATAATGTGGACTTTTTCAAACGCTCTTTTCAAATGGGCGCCATCGTTGGACTGGGCGCGGTTTTGCTCGTTATTCTTGATGGACACTCACAAGGACAATATGTTTACCAAACTCAGCCAATGAAGATGGCCTCCATCGAAGCGCTATGGGATACCGAACAACCCGCTTCCTTCTCAATCCTGACCATCGGCGACCTGAGCGGAAGAAAAGAAGTCTGGTCTCTGCGAATCCCGGCTGTGACGAGCTTGCTTGCTTGCGATAATTTCACCTGCAAGGTCGAGGGCGTCAATGATATTCAGGCTCAATATACACAGCAGTATGGTCCCGGTCAATATGTTCCACTGATGGTCGCCACATACTGGGCTTTCCGTCTCATGATAAGCGCTGGCTTTTTAATGGCGCTCCTGGCTATTCTCTTCCTCTTTGCCATGCGCGGCGACATTACCAAAGCCAAATGGATGAAGTGGGTGCCGTGGGTAATTATTCTGCCGTATATTGCCAACATCTGCGGTTGGTTATTGACCGAGATGGGACGCCAACCTTGGATCGTGCAAGGTCTACTCAAAGTGCAGGATGCGGTTTCACCCAATCTGACGACAGTCGACTTGCTCATTTCATTGATTGGATACGTTGTCGTGTACGGCTCACTCGCAGTTGCAGATTTCTACCTGATGAAAAAGTACGCTCTTCTCGGTCCGGATGCGGCGATGACAGAATCAGTGGATGCCGCGCCTGCGGTCGTGGGCAGGCAGGATTAATTGGTGGAGGTTCAATATGTCTCATGAATTTCTTCAAGTTCTTTGGTTCATCCTGATCGCAGTGTTGTGGATCGGATTCTATTTCCTCGAAGGCTTCGATTTCGGTGTTGGAATGCTTCTGCCCTTCCTGGGCAAGAAGGATGAAGAGCGCCGCGCGATTATCAATGCGATTGGCGCAACTTGGGATGGCAACGAAGTCTGGCTGCTGACTGCTGGCGGCGCGACGTTTGCGGCATTCCCGCAATGGTACGCCACCATGTTCAGTGGTTTCTATCTTGCGTTGTTCCTGTTGCTGGTAGCGCTCATCATTCGCGGCATCGCATTTGAATATCGCTCAAAAGATGCTAACCCGGCTTGGCGCACCTTATTCGATTGGATGATTGCGGTTGGCTCATTCCTCGCCGCGCTTCTGCTGGGCGTTGCGTTTGCCAATCTTGCAGAAGGTGTGCCGATTGATGCGAAGATGATGTACACAGGCAATCTCTTCACGCTTCTCAATCCTTATGGTCTGATCGGTGGATTAACAACCGTTTCGATCTTCCTCCTTCACGGCGCGAATTTCCTTGGTCTGAAACTGGATGGCGAACTGCGCGAGCGCGGGAATGCATTTGCCAGGAAAATCTACATTGTCGCGGTGGTGTTGAGCTTGATCTTGTTAGTCACGACTTACATCTTCACTGACATCTATGCTCATCTCGGATTGAACCCGGGCATTATTCCAGTTGTCGGAGTGGTCGCTTTGCTTGTTAGTGGTTATTTCATCAATCGCAAACAGGAAGGCTGGGCATTCATCATGGTCGCAGTGAACATTGTCTTCACGCTGATCACTTTCTTCATGATCATGTTCCCACGCGTGATGATCTCCAGCACAGATCCAAGCTACAGCCTTACAATTTATAATGCATCATCTTCTGCATATACGCTATCGGTCATGAGCATCATCGCCTTGATCTTCGTCCCAATCGTGCTCATCTATCAAGGCTGGACATACTACATGTTCCGCAAGCGCATTACCACCAAAAAAGAATCTCTCGTTTACTAATTCTTATTTGGAAAAGTAGGGACACAGCGATGCTGTGCCCCTACTAATTAATAATGCATCGCAGACTCCTCGCTCTCGCCCGCGAACTCACGCGCGGCTCTAACCTTAACGATTCTCTCCGGACTTTTTATCGGATTGCTGGCAATCGGCCAAGCCTATCTTGTCAGCGCCACCGTTAATGATGTCTTCCTCGAAAAGCAGACTCTGCTCCAAGTGGCTCATTGGATGCAATTGCTGTTCATCGTCATCGCCGCGCGCGGATTATTGACGTGGCTCAATGAAGTCGCGGCGAATGCCATTGCCGTGCGCGTGAAATCGAATCTGCGAGAACGACTTTTTGCTCACGTCCTCGCGCTCGGTCCAGCTTTTAGCCGAGGCGAACGCACGGGCGAATTGACCACAGCCGCGGTCGAGGGAATTGAAGCACTGGACGCATATTTCAGTCAGTATCTTCCGCAGCTTGTCATCAGCACGCTCGTCCCCATTACTGTTTTGATTCTTGTATTTCCAATTGATCTATTATCCGGCATTATCCTTTTATTGACCGCGCCATTGATTCCATTTTTCATGTACATGATCGGGCGCAGCGCAGAAGGTGTGACGAAACAGCAATACGAAACATTGAGCCAACTCTCCGCACATTTTCTCGACAGCCTGCAGGGATTGACCACGCTGAAACTTTTTGGTCAATCCAAAGCGCAGACACAGAACATCGCCAAAGTCAGCAACCAGTTCCGAGATACAACACTAAAAGTTTTACAGGTCACCTTCCTTTCCGCGTTTGCATTGGAATTACTTGCCACCATCAGCACGGCGATCATTGCCGTGGAGGTTGGACTGCGTTTACTTTATGGACAAATGCAATTTCATGAGGCGCTCTTTTTGTTGATCCTTGCCCCTGAGTTTTATTTACCGCTTCGCATGTTGGGACTGCGCTTCCACGCCGGCATGGCTGGAACAACTGCGGCTCAACGCATCTTTCAAATTCTGGATACGCCAGTTCCGATTGATCAGTTATCCGTTGTCAGTGAGAAGCCTTTAAGCGAAACATCTTCTATCACTTTTGAAAGCGTCACATTTCAATATTCTGATGCAACTGAACCCACTTTAAAAAATATCAGCCTGACTATTTCGCGCGGCCGAACATCTTGCTTTAGTTGGCGCGAGCGGCGCTGGGAAAAGTACGCTGGCAAATCTTCTGTTGCGTTTTATCGAGCCGACCGACGGCGTCATAGTCGTTGACCACGCTCCATTAACCAACATCTCTATTGAAGATTGGCGTGCGCTTGTTGCATGGGTTCCGCAAAGCCCTCATCTCTTCCACGATACGATTGCCACTAACATTCGCCTCGGCAAAACCAATGCAACCAATGAAGAAATTGCTTCTGCGGCACGTGCCGCGCATTTGGAAGAGTTCATCGAATCGCTTCCAGAAAAATATGAAACGGTTATCAGTGAAGGCGGAGCGCGTCTCTCCAGCGGGCAAGCTCAACGGCTGGCTCTTGCACGCGCTTTCCTAAAGGATGCACCGATACTCATTCTCGACGAACCGACATCGAGTCTCGATCCCGAAACAGAATCTGCATTAGAAGAATCCACGTGCCTCCTGATGCAGGGACGAACCGTCATCACCATCGCGCATCGCTTGAACACCGTTTTCAACGCTGATCAAATCGTTGTACTTGAAGATGGTCGCATTGTTGAAACAGGAACGCATCGCGAATTGATTTCGCAAAACGGCGCGTATGCGAAGATGGTGAAAGTCAATGATACGTTTAATGTTGAAACTTCAAGGCTTGCTCTAAGTAACGATGAGGGGCGCGGGGATCGAAAGACAATCAAATTTTCCAACTGACAACTACCAACTATCAACCGTCAACCACCGGCCATCATCAATCCATCTTCATGCGGCTATTAAAATTTTCTCAAAGGCTCATGGGGCTGGGTTGCGCTTTCTGTTTTACTCGGTAGCCTCACCATTGGAGCCAGCGTGGCATTGATGGGCACGTCGGCATGGTTGATCTCCGAAGCTGCGCTTCATCCTTCCATTGCAGTAATATCGGTTGCAATTGTCGGCGTGCGATTCTTTGGCATCGCCCGCGCCGTCTTCCGTTATCTTGAGCGTCTCGTTTCTCACAATATCACCTTCCGATTGCTGAGTCGCTTGCGCGTTTGGTTCTATGAAAAACTGGAACCGCTGGCTCCCACGCGTTTAATGGAATATCACGCAGGCGATCTGTTAGCGCGCATCATAAGCGACGTGGGAACGCTGGAAAACTTCTATGTCCGCGTGATTGCACCACCATTGACTGCCATTCTCGTGATGCTGGGCGTATCTTTCTTCCTCGCATCAAGCGACCCGCGGCTAGCCGCTGCTTTGGTTGGCTTTTTCCTACTCCTCGGCTTGATCCTGCCCATCCTCGCGCAGACGATGAGTCAGCGCCCCGGCTCGGATGTAATTACCCAGCGTGCAGAACTAAACACTCAAGTTGTGGACGGCATTCAAGGCATGGCGGATATCTTTGCCTTCGGTCACACGCAAGACCGTTTATCACAAATAGCCACAACCGGAAAATCCTACGGGGATTCGCAGAAACGATTGGCAAGAATCAATGGCTTGCATTCCGGCTTATCTACATTCATGAGCAACTTCGCTTTATGGGTTGTGCTCTTCTTATGCATTCCACTCGTCACTGCCGGATACCTTAACGGTGTGATCCTCGCATCCTTGGCTTTAATCACATTGTCATCGTTTGAAGCAGTCACACCCTTGCCGCTCGCCGCGCAAATGTGGATTAGTTCACGCGAAGCTGCGCGGCGATTGTTTGAAGTGGTAGACACAAAGCCAGCGGTCAACGAACCAACATCAACAAATAAATTAAATCAGCCAATTACTAATCACGAATTACAAATCGCGGATTTATCTTTCACCTATCCCAATCAATCCCAGCCTGCTCTTCAACATATAACCTTCAGCCTTCAACCTGGGACAACCACGGCGATTGTCGGACCGAGCGGCGCAGGGAAAAGTACGTTAGCAAATTTATTACTCAGATTCTGGGATTACGAATCAGGCGAAATTCGTTTGGGCGGAGAGTCGCTCAAAGCTTTCGCGCCGGATGAAGTCCGCGAACAAATCGCTTACGTTTCGCAAAATACATACTTCTTCAACACGACCATCTATGAAAATCTGCGCATGGCGCGTCGAAGAGTCACGAGAGAAGAAGTGGAAGCCGCGGCACGCGGCGCGCAAATCCATGACTTTATCATGGGGTTGCCGAAAGGCTACGGTACTTTAATCGGTGAGCAAGGATTGAGATTGAGCGGCGGTGAACGTCAGCGCATGGCAATCGCACGCGCCATCATCAAAGACGCGCCGATTTTGATTTTGGATGAACCCACGGCTAACCTAGACCCGCTGACGGAAAAACTTGTACTCGAAACACTATTCAATTTGATGCATAGAAAAACCTCTTTGCTCATCACGCATCGTCTGGTTGGACTTGAAAACGCGGATGAAGTTTTGGTAATGGATCACGGCTGCATTATCGAGCGCGGCGCTCAAAAAGAGTTGCTGGCTCAAACTGGTTTATTCCGCCGCTTATGGGATTTACAAAATAGAATTCTTATTAAAATTTAGTCCGCATCTTTTTTAAAGAAGCGATCAACAGGTTATTTTATGAATTTTCGGGATGTTGCATATGATTATGCAACATCCCGAATTGATCGATGCGCTTATTTAGGAGCCTGCTTTTGTCTGCAGGAATTGGACAATCCCGGTCACCACACTTGACGGTATGAAGTTGCCAAAACCCTGACGTCCGCCACCTTGCCCAAAGCCCCCTCCTCGAAACGCGCCCGGGGTACCAGCAACTGGAGGAGTACGTTGCGGAGGAGTAAAAGTGCCTCCATTGGACCCGAAACCGCCCCGACCGGGTCCGCCCATCGTAATCCCGGCTTGCTGAAACGCCGCAAAAATATCCTGCATACTTAAATTCATGGCCGTAATCGCCTGAATTTGGGCGGGCGGCATTGCATTCTGAATCAATACAATTTGCGCAGCTACCTGCTGTCTCATAGCGGTCATCGTGGGATTGGGTTGTGCACCGGGTGTACCCTGCGGCCGCAGCCCGCCCTGCGGAGCGGCTGTGCCTTCAATTTGCTGCAACGATTGCCATAAAGGCAAAAGCTGAGTTGCTTCCTGAGCAGTCACGGCATTGGAGGTACCTTCCAGTTTTAACATTCCAGCCGCGAGCTGCAAGGCAGACGGTCCGATCAATGGTGCTACACTAGCCGGTGCTGGACTCGATGAACCTGATGAACTCGTATTCGGCACTGGAGTCAATGTACCTGACAAAACTATATTCGGCGTTGGACTCGATGAACTGGGCGCACCCGTATTTGCCGCTGACAATCCGCTTGAAGAATTAGTCTGCGATGAACCTGCGGAGGCGCCGCATGCCGTTACTATCAACATAAGAATGCTCGATATTGTAAATGCAATAATCTTTTTCACTTGATCTCCTTGTTTCTACAAGCCAGTAAGTATAACAAAGGCATTCTGATCACAGGTGTAGAAAATGTATTGTTTAGATTAAGAGGCAATTAATATTGCAAGAACGACATGGCGTTGAAATCAGGCGAAAGTTTCTCGGAAACTCGCTTGCATCTCTCGAACGAGCGTGCTATAATGCAATCAACTTTCCCCATATCTTTGACAACCCATTTGTAAAGTTGCATACTATTCTGTCTGCTTGGGCTAGTCGAATCCATAAACAATCTTGAAAGAAAACCCATTCACCCAAACCAATCTATCATGAATCAGCCCGCACCTACGGGGGCGCTGGCTTCATATCCATTTCATTTCATCCAAAGGCATTGAATTCACATGAAAATACTTGAGCTTGAAAATGAACCACTGGCAAAATTGCGAAAGCTTGCCAAAGAACTGAACGTGCCGAATCTCAACCGGCTTAAAAAGGAAGCGATTATCCTCCAGATCCGCCAGGTGGAGGCACAGAAGGAAGGCATTGAACTGCGCGGCGGCATTCTTGAAATCATGAGCGAAGGAATTGGCTTCCTGCGGGCCGCCAACTATCGTATCAGCGATCAGGATGTTTACGTCTCGCAAGCCCAGCTTCGCCGCTATGATCTTCGTTCGGGGGATTTGGTGATCGGACAGGTTCGCCCCCCGCGTGAATCAGAAAGACATTTTGGGTTGCTGAAGGTAGAAACGGTCAACGGCATTGACCCGGAAGATGCGCCCCGCCGTCCGGTCTTTGAGAATCTCACCCCGATCTTTCCCGATAAACGCTTCGATCTGGAAATTGATCACGACACTTTGGCGACGCGCTTGATCAATCTCGTAACGCCCATTGGACGCGGCCAACGCGGATTAATTGTCTCACCACCCAAAGCAGGGAAAACAACTATTCTGAAGCAAATCGCAAATTCCATTTCAACCAAATATCCCGATGTGCATCTGATGGTGGCATTGATCGGCGAACGCCCGGAAGAGGTTACCGATATGGATCGTTCCGTGGACGCGGAAGTGGTTGCCTCCACTTTCGATGAGCCGGTCACATCGCATGTTCGCACTGCAGAGATTGCCTTAGACCGAGCTAAGAGAATGGTGGAGATCGGTCGCCATGTGGTAATCTTAATGGACTCGATCACCCGCTTAGCGCGCGCCTACAACCTCGTGGTGAACCCATCGGGGCGCACGCTTTCAGGCGGCATGGATCCTTCGGCGTTGTATCCACCGAAACGATTCTTCGGCGCAGCACGCAACATCGAAGAAGGCGGCTCATTGACTATCATCGCAACCTGTCTCGTGGACACTGGTTCGCGTTTGGATGATGTGGTCTACGAAGAATTCAAAGGCACAGGCAACATGGAATTACTTCTATCGCGCAAATTGCAAGAGCGCCGCATTTTCCCTGCCGTGGATATCGAACGCTCATCCACGCGCCGCGAAGATTTACTGCTTGGTCCGGATATTATGCAACGCGTTTGGCTGATGCGCCGAATGTACACCCAAATGGTCTCGGCGCCTCCGGGCGGAGCAGGCATGGATCAAACTGTAGCCACAGAGGCAATTTTGCAACGCCTCGAACGCTCGAAGAACAATCAACAATTCCTTGAGACGTTGACCGAGGAAGCATAATAATTTCAAAAAATGGAAAAGAAAAATACTTTTAGAAAATTCGCTGAATTCCTGAAAAACAATCGTTTCAACTTGATCTCATGGGGCGTGACCGTCTTCATTGTAGCGGCGCTGGTAGGGTTTGGATTCTGGTGGATTCAGATCGGTTCCGCCGCGCCTGCCTCAATTCCTGAAGCGACCGCTGCTTCCAGCGCGAGCCAGCCATCGCTGGCGTTGCCAACCTCCGCGGCGAGCACCACCATCTCCAGTTTCTCCATTGGACGCCAGCTCGAACTGAAAACAAACATATCCGATCAAACAAACACCAGCGTCGTTCAATATCAAGTGGAAATGGGCGACTCGCTATTCGCCATTGCAAAACAATACAACATCAAGCCTGAAACCATTTTATACAGCAACAAAGCCAGCCTCGACAACAATCCTGAAAATCTCAAACCGGGAATGACGTTGACCATCCCGCCAGTGGATGGCATCCTCTATACATGGCAATCGGGCGATACACTTCAAAAAGTGGCGGATGAATTCCAAGCCAAAGTGGATGACATCTTGAATTGGCCCGGGAATAATTTAGATTTAACCAATCCACAGATTACGCCCGGCACAGTGGTCATGATTCCCGGCGGTCAGCGCCCATTGATAGATTGGACTCAATTCATCCCCACGATCTCGCGCGGCACAACTGGTGCAGGCACCGGCACATCCAACGTTGGCACAGCACAATGCGGCGCGGGACCTTCCGGGCCAGTCTCAGTTTGGCCGGTACTGGGCGAGCCGCACATCCTCTCTGGCTATGATTATATTGTGCCAACTCATTTGGGCATAGATATCCTTGCCCATGTTGGTGATACTGTGGTGGCAGCCGGCAATGGTGTGGTGGTCATCGCTGCATATATGGGCACCATCAACGCTGATAATTATGGCTACGGCAATTTTATTGAAATTGACAATGGCGGCGGTTACGCTACGGTATACGCTCACCTCAGCGCGATTAATGTCAAGGTCTGCCAGCCTGTTTATGCGGGACAGGCAATCGGCGCATCCGGGGCGACCGGAAACGTCACCGGACCACATTTGCACTTTGAGGTTCGATACGGCGGCGGCAATCAAAATCCGTGGAATTTCGTTCACTAAATGAACGCTCGCGAACTTCAGGCCGCTCTTCGAGATCTCTCGCTGGGCGGCCTTCGTTTTTTTGAGAGTCTCGGCTCGACGAACGATGAAGCGCTGACATGGGCATCGGAGGGCGCGAACGATCTTTCCATTGTCATTGCCGATGAACAAACCAGCGGTCACGGCCGCCTCGGACGGAAATGGTTTACGCCTCCCCAAACGGCTCTCGCCTTTAGTTTGATCCTGCACCCAACTCCCGATGAAATAAAATATCCTGCACACATTACAGGCTTGGGCGCGTTGGCTTTGACGGATGCGATTTCGAAACTTGGATTGCATGCTCAAATCAAATGGCCTAATGATGTTTTGCTCAATAATAAGAAAGCAGCCGGTATTTTAGTTGAATCAGTTTGGACAGGCGAAACCCTGGATACATTCGTGTTGGGCGTGGGCATCAACATACAGGCTTCATCCGTGCCGCCCGCGGATCAGGTTTTATTTCCCGCAACAAGCATCGAAACCGAATCGGGTCGGGCAATCGACCGCGCTGAATTCCTGCACGAAATTTTATCTTCGCTGATGGAGTGGCGTCTAAAACTTGGAAGTGATGAATTCATCAGAGCATGGGAATCATCATTGGCTTTTCGCGGGGGAGAAATCCAGCTTATCAAGGAAAATGAGCCGCTGCTACGGGGTGAAATGCTCGGCTTGGAATCTGACGGAAGCCTGCGCTTGAAGGCGAATAACAAGATCCTTACAGTACAGATAGGCGAGATTCACCTGCGTCCTGCTGTGTGATAGAATCAACATAAAGAGAGATGACCATGTTTGACAATCTGCGTGAACAGGCAAACTCGAATCCGTTTTATGAGGAAGAGGCTCAATTCCAATCAGTGGAAGGAACAACTCCCCCACTAGGCCACGCTTCAAGTCATTTTCTGGGCATGTCGCCCCTGCAACGTTTTATTATCTCGATGATGCTGATGATGATGGTTTGTCTGGTGGGGGCAATGTTTCTGCTCGTAACAGGAAAAATCGGATTGTTCTAACGGTATCTACATATAAAAAGAACTCGGAGCATTCAAAAGCTCCGAGTTCTTTTTATATCAACTTCGCCTGTTCTTCCTTTTGCTCTTCCCCATTGAGTTGGGCCCCGGCGCGCTTCAATTCTTCGGAGGCGATACGCGCCACAGACGCGACATAATCGCCTTCCTGCGGTTTGATTAGATGCACACCTTTGGTTGCGCGTCCCGATTTTTTAACATCCTTAACTTTCAAACGCAACACAACACCATTAGCAGTAATGATGGTTAGCTCATCATCATCATGAACCACGCGTGCCGCGGCAATCTTGCCAATTTCATCGAACGCTTTTTGATCAACGGTGGCAATGCCGCGTGTGGCACGTCCCTTCGGGGTGTAATTCTTCAATGGGGTTTGTTTGCCAAAGCCGCCTTTGGTCACAATCAGAAGCGAACCGTCTTTATCAACCACGTCCATGCTCGTGACCAGATCGCCATCGGCAAGTCGAATACCATTCACACCGGCGGCTTGTCTTCCCATCGAGCGGATACTTCTCTTCGCTAAAACGCAATGCATGTCCTTGCTCAGTGACGAAGATCACTTCATCTTTGCCTGAGGTCGGGCGCGCCCAGCCGAGAGTATCGCCATTTTCAAGGTTCATGGCAATCAAGCCCGAGGGGCGGACCGAGGCGAATTCTTCCATATCCACGCGTTTTGCTTTGCCACGCGCCGTCGCGAGAACACAATATCCGTGCGCGGAAAAATCTGATACCGCAATGGCGGCCGTGACACGTTCATCGGCATCAAGACTCAAAACATTGACAAGCGGGATGCCCTTCGCAGCGCGATCTGCATCGGGGATTTGATAAACCTTCTCGCTGTATACTTTGCCTTTATCGGAGAAGAACAGCATCGAGTCCAAGCTGCGGGCGGGGATGAGCATCACGACCTCATCTTCCTCTTTAGTAGTGTGACCCATCACGCCGCGTCCACCGCGTCCCTGCAACCGGAATGCAGCCGCGGCCACACGCTTAACATATCCTCGTTCGGTGATACTGATCAACACCGCTTCATCTTGAACGAGGTCCGCTTCCGTGAGTTCTTCCTTTGCATCCGATGCAATGCGCGTGCGGCGATCATCGCCATATTTCTCGGCAAGTTCCTTTAAGTCGGTTTGGATCAAAGCAAGGATTTTCTTTGGATGAGCCAGCAAGTCTTCCAAGGAAGCAATTTGCTCTGAAACCTGTTTGTGTTCTTCCTCGATCTTCCAGCGTTCGAGCGCGGCGAGACGTCGCAGTTGCATATCCAAAATGGCTTGTGCTTGAAGCTCACTGAGCTTGAAGCGTTTCATCAAGTTTGTCTTAGCGACATCGGCATCCTGTGATTCGCGAATGGTTTTAATGACCGCGTCGAGATTGGAAAGCGCAAGCAAATAACCATCCAGAATATGTAAACGCGCTCTGGCTTTGGCGAGTTCAAAGTTGGAACGCCTGACGATGACAGTCTGGCGATGCTCGATGAAAATCTGTAAAGCCCGCTTGAGCGGCAGAGTGCGCGGCTCGCCATCCACAAGCGCCAGCATTTGCACGCCAAATGTGGACTGTAAGGCAGTGAATTTATAGAGCTGGTTCAAAACCTTCTTGGGCTGTGCGCCGCGTTTGAGTTCGATCAAAATGCTCATGCCGCGCTGATCCAACTCGTCGCGCAGGTCCGCGATCTGGTCAATTTTGTCTTCGCGCACCAGTTCCGCGATACGTTCGATCAGAGTCGTTTTATTGACCTGATATGGAATCTCAGTGATGATGATCTCGTGCTTGCCATTTTTGGCTTCTTCGATATGTGCCATGCCGCGCACAACGATGCGACCCCGTCCGGTTCCATATGCGGATTCAATTCCCTCGCGGCCGACGATGATGCCGCCCGTCGGAAAATCCGGGCCCGACACATACTTCATCAATTCTTCGACCGAGATGTCGTCCATCTCATCATATTTGTCAATTAAGAAAATTATGGCATCAGTTAATTCGCGCAAATTATGCGGTGGGATATTGGTCGCCATGCCCACGGCGATACCGGATGCACCATTCATCAAAAGGTTCGGGATGCGAGCAGGCAAAACGAGAGGCTCTTCAAGCGAGTCGTCGAAGTTGGAACCGAAGTCAACGGTATCTTTATCAATATCGGCGAGGAGTTCCTCCGCCAGTTTGTGGAGTCGGGCTTCGGTGTAACGCATGGCGGCGGGCGCATCGCCGTCAATCGAACCAAAGTTGCCCTGACCATCCACCAACAAATAACGCATGGAGAAATCCTGCGCCATGCGCGCCATGCTTTCATAGACCGCCGCGTCACCATGCGGGTGATATTTACCGAGAACCTCGCCCACAATACGAGCCGATTTCTTGTAGGAAGAGTTGGCACGGATTCCCATATCCTGCATGGCGTACAGGATGCGGCGGTGAACCGGCTTCAAACCATCACGGGCATCGGGCAAGGCGCGCGCCACGATCACGCTCATCGCATAATCGAGATAAGCTGTGCGCATTTGGGCGTCAATGTCTACTTGTTGAATGTTTCCGATATCCATGGTTTTTTTCAATCAGGCACAAAAAGACACGAAGGCTGGCCCTTGACTTCGTGTCTTTGATTAAATGAAGTTCACGCTCCGAATGCGCTAATTATATCACCTAGACTCTATTTGGAAAACAAAAAACCCGCCTTTCAGCGGGTCTCGCGTCACTGTGCCGAAGGAGGGACTTGAACCCTCACGAGCTTGCGCCCACTAAGCCCTGAACCTAGCGCGTCTGCCAATTCCGCCACTTCGGCTGGCTTGCGGGTTGAATTTTATCCGAAAAGAGGCGTTTGTCAACCGGAACGAATTCATAACTTATCCACCACTTGCCCACAGCTTTTTCATCCAATTGCAATCTTGGCGGTATAGAATTGGAGCAATACAAAGAACAAAATGGACACGTTCCTCATCGCTTTTTCCCTTTCAAGACTGTACGGTAATTTCATTACAGTACTGTTAGGGGATGTATCTTTTTTCATCAAGAGACGTTATATTAAGTAAAGAAAGGAGTTACCTATGATCATACTTGCAGGTTCCATTTGTATCTTACTCTTGCTCGCCTTGGCTGGCGCCAACTTCCTCGTGGACAACATCAGCCCGGATGAGTTGAGCAATATGGGTGTCGAGAGAAAATCATGATGGATGATGCCCACCTCCCCTAGCCCGACGCGAATTCAAAACGCGTCGGGCTTTTGTTTTTATTGGGAATCTGCATTGCATTTATCCAAGCGAGTATAATTAGAGAAAAATTTCACTGGAGCCGCCGCGTGGATTTTTCTCTTTCCCACGAACATGAAATGATCCGAAAAACGGTCCGCGATTTTTCTCAAAAGGAAGTCGCGCCTGTCATCAAAGAGTTTGATCGGAAACAAGAACCGATCCCGTGGTTGCTGAAACGCATGGGCGAACTTGGCATTCTCGGTCTGCCCTTCCCCGTTCGGTATGGCGGTCAGGGTATGGATTATCTTTCGCTGGGTCTCGCCTGCGAAGAGCTTGAAGCGGTGGACACCCACTTGCGCGTGATCATGTCCGTTCATATTGGCTTGTGCGCGATGACTATCTTTCAATGGGGAACGGAAGAACAAAAGAAGAAATTCCTTATTCCATTAGCAAACGGCGAAAAGATTGGATGCGGCGTTTTTACGGAACCCGGCATGGGGTCCGACGTTGCGGCGATGAGAACCTCTGCAAAACGCGAAGGCGACAATTACATTCTCAACGGCGAAAAGATGTGGATCTCGCTCGCCTCCAAAGCAGACCTGGCGCTGGTCACCGTTAAAACAAACCCTTCGATAAGCTCAGGGCAACGTTCCTCTGCGTCCAAGCCTTCGGAGGGACTCAGCTCCTTCATCGTTGACCTTTCATCCAAAGGCGTGACGCGCGGCGACATTCACGGCAAGTTGGGCGTGCGCGCCGGCGTGACAGGCTGGATCAACTTTCAGGATGTGAAAGTTCCGGCGGCGAATTGAATCGGCGAAGAGGGCGAAGGATTTAAGATCACGATGTCAGCCTTCGATCATGGACGATATACGGTGGCATCCGGCGCGACGGGAATTATCCGTGCTTGTTTGGAAGCCAGTGTAAAATATGCCAAGACGCGCACGACGTTTGGCAAACCGATTGCAGAGCACCAGCTGATTCAAGAGAAGATCGCGAAGATCTCGCAGGATTACGAGATTGCGCGCTTGCTTTATTTGCAATCGGGTTGGATGCAAAACATAGGCAAACGTTGTACGCGCGAAACATCGTACGCAAAGAAGTTCGCAACCGAAGCATCGTTCAGCGCCGCGAATGAAGCGATTCAAATCCACGGCGCGTATGGATTTAGCGATGAGTATGATGTAGAACGTTATCTGCGCAACGCCAAAGGCGCGATGATCTACGAAGGCAGTTCCGAAATCCAAACGTTGATTCAAGCAGGTTACGCGTTAGGCGAACGAAGCGACAAGCCGTTGCGATGCGAATTGCCAGCGTATGATGAAAAGGAATGGCAAGAATAATTCTTTAAACACGAAGGTCACAAAGTGACACAAAGGTTTAAGCATTTTTTACTTCGTGCACCTTAGTGCCTTTGTGGTGATCAAAGAAAAAGGAAAACAATGTTAGATTTCCAATCGGTTCGAGAAAAGAAAGTTACAGTGCAGGACTTGGTCAAAGGCTTGAGCAAAGATGATTTGCGCCGTGAGCTCACTGAGATGTATAACGACATCGAGCATCGAATTGTAAGCGCCACGGACGCCGACGTTGTATTCCAACCCGTTGATCCGAACGCAAGCGATCCATTCGCAAAAGCAGGCGAAGCCGAACTGGCATGGACACTCGGACATGTGATTGTCCATTTGACGGCATCCATGGAAGAGGCAGCATCCATTTCAGAAGAGCTGGCGCGCGGCGTGGAATTCCACGGACGCTCGCGCTGGGAAGTTCCATTTCGAGAAGTGAAAACAATCGCCTACTGCCGTGCGCGTTTAACAGAGTCGCGCCGCATGTGCCTCGCCACGTTGGACATGTGGCCCGACCCGCCGCACATGGATAATACTTATGTTGCCGCTCCGGGTGCACTGCCCCACACGCCCGTTTCGAGATTCGCTTCGGGATTGAAACATGCTTCCGATCATCTTGAGCAAATCAGCGAGATTATGCGGCAGGCAAAGGAAGCAAAAGCTCATGCAGCGTGAAATATTTGCGAATGGTCATAAAATCTGGTGATATAAAATGGAATCAAATCGGGTTATTTTCCAATCATATAATCCATATTCATCAATTTGTTCTTCAACTCGCGTTGTGAGTCGCGAAACTTTGCATTTGATTAAAATGTTTCGCTCACAAGGAGTTGAAGTGTCCGTTGAGCCTGAAGATGGAACAAAACTCAATTATGTAACAAAGAAAGGGTGGAAGGAGATAATTTCTGATCCCATCTTTCTTTTTGTTACTGGGATTCCTTTGAATTTTGCATTAAACTTGATTTCATCCTGGCTGTATGACAATCTTAAACTAAAGAAACCTTCACCAGTTGAAAATTTTCCTATCGTAATAGAATACGAAGAAAATGATAAGAAACTAAAATACACCCATACGGGTCAACCAATTAGTGACGATAAATTACTGCAAATACTAATAGGCATGGAACAACGTAAAAAACAATGTGGTGTTCAATCAAAAACATCACCGATTAAAAGGAGCGATCCTTTTCCTATATATCTTGAACATACTAATAAAATAGTAGGCCAAGCTGACAAAATATTTAAAGACGAAATAGGTATGCAGATTGAAGGGATTAAGATTACTGATGAGGAAACTTGGCTTCGAATTCAAAGTGGAGATCTTCAAGGGTGGAGTGTAGGAGGAGTTATTGCAAGTTCAGAATGCTCAATTTGCAAAGATGAATACGTGAATTGCAATCATATGTCTCCTAATACCTATAAGGGAAAACAAGTTGCGATAAAGATAAAGAAAATGTGCATAGCTGAAATCAGCATCGTAAAAGAACCAATACAACCGTTGGCAAAAATAAATATTACCAAATAAATCACTAAGGAGTCTCACATTGAAAATCATAGCCTGCATTAAACAAGTCCCGGACTCGGAAGCGAAGGTCAAAGCCGAGAATGGACAAATTTCGTGGGGGGAATCGCCGCTGGTCATCAATCCTTTTGACGAGTACGCCGTCGAAGGCGCACTTCAACTCAAGGAAGCCAACAGCGGAACCGTCACCGCATTGTGCATCGGACCCGAGTCCGCCAAGGAAGCGCTCAAGCACGCGCTTGCCATGGGCGCGGATGAAGCCGTCCTCGTTTCGGACGCGGCGCTCGAACGCGCTCGATACCCAAGGCGCGGCGCGCGTGCTGGCGGCCGCCATCAACAAAATCGGCGGCGCGGACATCGTCACGTTCGGTCGTCAAACGTTGGATGATGGTTCGGGTCTCACTGCCGCGCAGACGGCACGCGTCCTCGGCTGGCCCATGCTCGGATTGGTTGGGCATATCAAAGTCGACGCGGGAAGCATAAAGGTTTCGCGCGTCATCGAAGAAGGCCGGCAAATCGTCAGCGCGAAATTGCCCGCCGTGTTGAGCATCGTTCAAAGCATTGGCGAGCCGCGCTATCCGTCATTCATGGGAATCCGCAAAGCATCCAAAGCGAACATCCCGGTCTGGTCGTTGAGCGACCTCGGCATCTCTGCGCCATCCGTGTTCGTGAGCCGCGTTGAACTGATCACGCCGCCCAGCCACGAAATCGTGTGCGAGATCATCAAAGGCGACAGCCCTGAGCAAATTGCCGAAACGCTTGCCGATAAAATTTTAGCGGAGAAAGTGCTATGAAAACCTTTGTTTACATTGACCACTTCAAAGGCGAAGTCCAGCCTGCTTCATGGGAAGCACTCGGCGTTGCAAAAAGCTTTGGAAGCGCAAGCGCAGTGATCTTTGGTTCTGGATTGGATGCACTGGTCAAGACCGCGTTTGAGTTTGGCGCGGACGAAGTACTCGTTGCGGATGATCCCGCTCTGGTAGATTACCGCGTGGAAGTTTTTGCTTCCACGTTATCTGCGCTCGCTTCTTCACGGACGCCTGACTTGATTCTGTTCCCGACCACGGCGCGCACCCGTGAACTTGCCGCGATGACCGCCATTGATTTGAACACCGGTGGGTTGATTGATTTGACCGGTTTATCACTCAAAGGCGATAAGTTGGTTGCAACGCGTCCAATCTATGAAGGCAAACTAAACGAGAAAGTTGTGTGCACTGGCAAGCCTGTCATCGCAACTCTTCGGGCGCGCGCATTCCCGCGTCCTGCGCAAGATAAATCGAAGAGCGGCACAGCGACAAAGGTCGAAGCCAAGACCGATTCGCTTACCACTGTCGAAGGTTACGAAGTTGCCGAAGCCGTTGTCAGTGTTTCCGATGCGGGCGTCATCGTCTCAGGCGGACGCGGCGTTTCAAACAATCCATCGCTAACTCCGCCCGCCAGCATGGACGAAAAACAAGCCGAGATGTGGCGCGCACAACAAGGATTCAAATTGGTTGGAGAATTGGCAACCGTTTTGGGCGGCGCGGTCGGTGCTTCACGTGCTGCAGTGGATGGCGGATATATTCCATATGCCCATCAGGTCGGCCAAACCGGCAAAGTCGTCGCGCCTGACTTGTATATCGCGTGCGGCATCTCCGGTGCGATCCAACACATCGTCGGCATTCGATCCGCAAAGTTAGTCATTGCCATCAATAAAGACGTCGAAGCGCCAATCTTTAAGGTTGCGCGTTACGGCGTGGTTGGAGATTTATTCACTTTCGTTCCCACGTTGACCGCGGCGTTCAAAAAGAAATTGGGAAAGTAAAGCCCCTCCCCAGCCCTCCCCAAATCCAAAGAATTTGGGGAGGGCTGGGGAGGGGCAAATAAAAACAGGATTGCTTCTCAGCAATCCTGTTCGTTGGTAATACAATGATTCTTACGAGATCAAGGTGACGTTGGCGGCCTGCAAACCTTTTGGCCCTTCCTCGATGGAAAACTCCACTTTCTGCTCAGGCTCGAGCTTTCGATAACCTTCCATCTGCAACGCAGTGAAGTGGACAAACACATCCTCTCCACTTTCGCGCCCGATGAAGCCATAACCTTTGGTAGCATTGAACCACTTGACAGTGCCAGTATAACGTTCGGACATCTTACTTTACTCCTGCTGAAAAATTTATCCCGTTCACATCAGATGATCACGGGACGTGGGAGCAAGATTATCATGTCCGTTTGGGCGTGTCAAGCCTGAAATTAATACTCTTGCGAATGGTTGCATAACGCGACGTCAAATGAAACCACGGCGGCGACCAATGCGTCAGAACCTTCGCATTGCGGATGACCTTCCGCATCTCATCCGGACCCTCGAACGGCTCCAATAAAACCAGCGATCTTCCCATCTCAAACGCGGCATGCGCGTCCGAGCCGACAGTTCCAGCAACATTATATTTCTTTGCAAACTCCATGGCACGTTGATTGAACACGTGGCGCATACAACGCGAATTATAAACTTCGACAGCATCCACCAACGGGAGAATTTCCAACAAATCTTCTTCCTTCCATCCGCCACTGCGCCATTCATCGAATGGATGTGAAACGCTGATGAACGCATTTTGATCCCGCAAACGCTTTATCGTTTCCATCGGCGAGAGCATTGCCGGAATTTCTTCTGTCACGAACGCAGCCAGAATTTCCCCACGCGTCGTCATGATCTCCTCGCCTACAATCACAATTTTAGGATCAATATTTTGAGCAACAAGCGCTCCCGCAATCGTGTTGTGATCTGTGATGCTGACGCGGTCAATCCCCTTGCGGCGGCAAACATCTACCAGGCTTTGAGGGGAGGTCAGCGAGTCCTTCGAGAACACCGTATGGCAGTGAAATTCAACGCGCAACATTCTGCGATTGTACCTGCAAAGAGATTTCCCCGCTTTTTCCCATTTCGTTATAAAATCAAGCCATATGGACGAGGAGAAGCGCTTTTACCAGAAGCCTTGGTTCAAGAGCCTTGTGCTGGGGATTCTGCTGCTTGGCATATATGGTTACGAATTGAAGTATCAGGGCGGCATCATCAATCTTCCTGGGATCGTTTTTGATCTTGTTTTGCTCTTTTTCCTGATTCAAATCACAGTAGCCTTCTACGCCCAGTTTGTACTTCCCATCCACACGCGCAAAGACCGCTCAAGGGTGATCAACAGATTATGGCTTCACGCGATGGGCGGACATGGGCCTGCGATCTTCGTAAAGAACGGCCGCTTGGTTGAAAGCAAGAATGAGACCGAGAAGAAAGGTCCTGGCGTTCTGTGGCTGGATACCGCCAGTGCAGTTGTGACGCGAACCGATACATCGCTTAAAAGTTTTCTTGGACCCGGCGTTCACTTTACAGATGCAAATGAAAAGGTCGCCAGCGTCATCAGCTTGCATACGCAAAGTCACAGAATAGGACCAGAGAAGGATGATAATCCTTTCAAACCCGCCAAGGATTATCCCTCTGAAGAGGAATACAAAAAGGTCCATGATCGGCAAATGGCGGTGAGCGCCATCACGGGCGATGGGATCGAAAATCGTGCCGAACATCAGCGTTATATTCAAGATTGATGCGGTACCTGCCAAGGGAAAAGAAAAAGGATCGCGGTTTGGTTTTGATCAGGATGCGGCGGAAAGAGCCGCGCGTGGAGAGGGAATCAACGCCAGTTCCGGGAAGGAAGAACCGAAGCATGTAGCGTGGAATCAACTCCCGGCTTTGATCGCGGCTGATCTATGGCGAGAATATCTGAGCAAGTTCACGTTGAATGATTTATTCTCGGCAAGTTTTGAGCCGCCATCCGACGTTCCACAACCAGAACCGTCCAGAGACGAAGGTTATGGACCAATGCATCCTATCCCGATTAAGATCGGCTTTTTCTCAATATTGCTCAGAAGATTCAATAACTCCTTTGAAAAGCGGTTGAAGAAACTTGCTCCGGAAGAGGAAGTTTTGGAAATCAAATCGATTGACAAGCGTGAGAGCAAAAGGAAAAGCGCCGAATCCAAACCACAGACCGCCCTCCAAATTATCAATCATATGATAAAAGCTCGTATGACACAAGCCACTGTTCCTGTGCTTGATGAAAGCGGGCAACAGATGGAAGGGTTCGTACCCAGCAAAGAGTTCAAAACACTCAGCGAGCGCGGGATTAAAGTGTATGGTGTGAGTGTCAGCAACTTGCGTCTCAATGAGGAGGTTGAAAGCCAGCTTGTTAACCAATGGAGGACGAATTGGCTTGAGAACGCGAGAGCAGATCGCAATCGCGTTGAACGGCTGAAACGCGTGTATAGCGAAAATGGATCTCAGAAGGCGCGGCAGGAGCACGTGTCAACCTTAAGCGAAGCGATCGATAATCCGACTGACGTTGCCGCGGCAGTCAAGATATTATTGCAACAAATCCAAGCCGAGATCAGGCAGGATGACCGCCTGCTCGCTCGCGTCAAGACCGAGCTTCAAGATATAGATGAAATCATTACATGGATGGAGTCGAAAGAGCTATGAACAAAAAGGGCGGCAAGACCGAAAAGGCTCCCTCGGTGTGGAGTTTAGAAGTAAAACGTTTCAAAGAATTGTTCGATGAATGGCTGGATTATCGTGTGAATAGGTTCTTTGATTTGTCCATCAATGGGCCAGGTTATCGTTCAACAAGGGTATTTCTTCTGAGATTAGCTTTTATTGTCATAGGATTCATCATTGAGATTCTGCTATACAGTCTTTCGAATTTTTTCTTGGGGCAACAAGCTCAGCCATCCGCCGGTTTCCAGTCGTTGATCATTGTTTCAATCCTGACTTTCTTCCGTTTGCTCTTCATCCTTTTGATCCCTATGTACATTGCCCTTGAAATGGCAGGGAATTATATTACCGACATCTTTGAATTAAAGAGTCCCGATGTTGCTTGGAAGTTCATCAGCGAAATATCGCTCAGAGGCGCTAGCGAGGTGCTCCATATTCGCGATGGAAAAATCGCTGAAGCAGACAGAGACTCGCCTATCGTGCTGATCGGGGGACCGGGCCGCGTTGAAGTCGAATTTGATACCGCGGTTCTGTTCGAGAAACCGGATGGCACGCCACACGTTTTCGGTCCTGTAGATATGAAGTTGAATGCTGAAGGGAATGAGAAGAATAAAATCAAATCTGCAACGCTGGATGGATTTGAACGCTTGCGAGAACCCATCATCAACCTGCGTGATCAATATTTTGGATACAGTTCCTCCGATGCGATCGCGGTTGAAGGCCGCAGCCGGGATGGAATCCTCATCAGCGCAAAGGACGCGCGCATAGTATTTAGTATTCATCGCAGCGACGGTTCGGCTTCACAAAAGCCAAGCAAAGAAAAACCCTTCTTCTATGATCCGCAAAGTGTTCAGGATTTGATCTATCAACAATCCGTTCAAGTGTTACAGGGGGAAAAACCCTCCGGCGAACCGGGCGCATGGACCGACACGATGCGCGGGATGGTCAGCGGCGAAATCGGCGCTTTTATGAGCCAGAACAAACTGGCGGAATTTCTCGCCAGCATCAGCACGCCGGAGATCGAGGCGCAGGAACACCGCGAAGATACGATCCTACTGCAGACTTTGCGATATTCGGACCAATTAACGGAGCCGGAACCGGGAGCTTTCACCAAACCAAACTTTCATCCGAGAACCGAGTTAACCGATCGCTTCATGAAATATACCGACGGCTTTTCCAAGCGCGCCAACGAACGCGGCATGGACCTCCATTGGATCGGCGTCGGCACATGGAAACCGCCCAACGATATAATCAACGTGCGCCATCTGGAAGCTTGGCGGCTCAACCTTGATAACGCGATGCACTCCAGCGATGAGGCGCTAGAACAAATCGTGGACGAGGCTTATCTTACTGAAAAACTGCGGCTAATTAAGAATGTTCCACTGGAAGCATACAACGAAAGCGAAGAAAATCTTATTGAAAAGGAAAAACGCATTGAAGCTCTCCTGCAAAATTTTTGGGAGCAGATGGGTAACGTATTGGATTTCTACTACACCAACAACATCCAAAACAACGATGTGGATCAACTTGAGAAAGCGATCTTGAAGATCGAGAAACTTCTTAAAATTCCCGGCGGCCAGCACATGGTCGGCGGAGGCAGCTTGAGCAAAGTTAAGGCCAGACCCGCTTCCCGTAATCCAGAGAATGCGCCTCCTGCTCCTGCTTCAAGATCAGAAGACCAACAATACCGCCTCTTGCTTTCAAAATTGGACAGCAGCTACAAAGTTGCCGAAGCCATGATTGCCAATGAGCAAGGACGTTATCCAGCTTTGACGCGCGAAGAAGCTATTGCGCGCATCATCAAACGGCTGGAACGCTACGGCAAGTAAAATAACATTATGATTCCCAATACTTTAATCTCGCAATCGGCAGAAATCTCGCGCGCGCTTCAAACCAACATTCCCATTGTCGCTCTCGAATCAACCGTCATCACGCATGGACTTCCTCATCCGAAAAATATTCAATTGGCGCGGGATATGGAAGCCGCGATCCGAGGCGAGGGTGCCACGCCTGCCACCATTGCGTTGATCAACGGAAAGATTCGCATCGGTCTCACCGACGAGGAATTGGCGCGGCTGGCTGAAGCCAAATCTCTTTTGAAAGTAAGTCACCGCGACTTTGCGACCGCCATCGTAAAAAAAGTCAGCGGCGGGACAACCGTTGCGGGCACGATGCTTGCCGCGCATCAAGCTGGTATCAAAGTATTCGCGACAGGCGGCATCGGCGGTGTCCATAAAGAGAGCGCGTTCGATATTTCAACGGATCTCAAAGCGCTGGCTGAAATCCCAATGATCGTTGTCTGTGCCGGAGCAAAAGCAATTCTCGATTTGCCCGCGACGCTCGAATATTTGGAGACGATGGGTGTGCCGGTGGTCGGCTATCAAACGGACAAGTTCCCGGAGTTCTATTCCCGCGATGGCAACCTGGATGTCAGTGTGCGATTGGATTCACCGCAGGAGATCGCGGAGTTCGCACAGACGCATTGGTCGTTAGGATTGCGGAGTGCAGTGCTAGTGACGAATCCTATTCCGGTAGCGGATGCCATTCCAAAGTCGGAGATGGAACCGATTATCAATCAGGCAGCCAAAGAAGCAACAGAAAAAAGGATACATGGCCAGGCATTGACGCCATATCTGCTTCAACGCATCAGCGAGTTGACCAACGAAAAATCCTTGCGGGCAAACCTGGCTTTATTGCTTAACAATGCCCGTCTTGCCGCGCAAATTGCAAAGGCGATGGTCAGGAATCAAAAACAAAGAATGGTTTGAAAATGGAAAATAGATTCACGCTCAATGATGTTATTTCCGCGACAGCTGAACAAATTTACAAAGCCTGGCTTTCAACAGACGGACACACCGCAATGACTGGGAGCCCGGCTGAGGTGGAGGCGCGCGTCAAAGGGAAATTCATTGCGTGGGATGGTTATATATCTGGGGAGACATTGGAATTGAAACCCTTTACGCGTATCGTTCAAGCGTGGCGCACCACAGAATTCCCGGAAGGCAGTCCCGATTTCGCGCGTGGAGATTCTGCTGGAATCAGTTAAAGACGGCACGAAGGTCACGATCATCCACTCGAATATTCCCAAAGGTCAAGCCGATGATTATAAGCAGGGCTGGCAGGATTTTTATTTCAAGCCGATGAAACAATATTTTTCTAAGTAATCAGAGAGGGCCTAATGCAAAAACGTAAGACGCAAAGCGCAAAAATAATTGCGTTTTGCTTTTTGCGTTTTACCCATTACGTTTTATTTTTTCGCATCCAATAACTCTTGCACCAATTGGTCCGGCACTTGCACAGTAACGATCTCGCCGAGCACGGTGGTCACACTATTGGCATTGATCCATTCTTCGATGGTAACTTTGCGTCCTTTGATCTCTTTCACTTTTGCGCGAATTTCCAATTCAATACCCAACGGTGTGGGTTTGAGATAATCCACATGCAAAGATGCAGTTAGAAAACGAAATGCAGGCTCGGTATCCATCGCGCGTTTCTCAGCGCGATAAGCCGCAGCCGCAGCCGTGCCCGTGCCATGACAATCAATCAGCGAAGCAAGCAATCCGCCATACACATAACCGGGAATAGCAATGTGATAAGGCTTGGGCCGAAAGTGACAAACCAATTCGTCTCCATCCCAATAACTTTTGATTTGATGCCCGTATTCATTGAGCCGACCACAGCCATAACAATGAGCCATGACATCAGGATAATAATCCTGAAAAGATTTATCAGGCATGATTAGGGTGTTCCTGTAGAACGGGGAGTTGTCGTAAGAGTTGGGGTACGCGTCGGTAGCGGAGTGCGAGTCGGGGCGAGGGTGGGAGTAATGGTCGGAGAGGGCGGCGGATTACCTTGCACGATGAAACGACCCACTGTTTTCCAATCCTCCCCAACAAAAATTATAACCTCGTAATTGCCGGGCAACCATTCATAAGGAGGCGGATTACATTTAGTATTATCCCAGCCACCTGTCCCACCGTTAAAGGGATGAGTTTCAAAACACACCCAATCCAGCACTCCCTCACGATGCCAAATCGCTGTCCATTGTACGCCAGGCAACATTTTGTCATACGAATATATTCCATAAAGAGTGCCAACTGGATTTTGGAATACTGTCTGCGTATTGGTTGGTGGATAGTTCAGCGTGGTAGAAAATGCCAACGATGATAAAACTGCCTGTGGATTGGGAGTAACACTGCTGTTAAAAGAAGCCAACACAGGAAGCGGCAAAAATGGCGTGGGCGTAGCAGTAAAGGTTGCACTCTGCGCCGGTGTGGTTGTAATCGAAGGAGTCACTGTAATACTTGGCGTAAGAGTTATAGTGGGTATCGGCGTGATGGAAGGCGTCAAAGTAATCGTCGGCGAGGGTGGAAAATATTCATACGCTACCGGCTCGCCGAATACAGGCAAAACGATTGCGATAATCACCAATATCAAGGCCAGTCCGAGCAAACGCCATCCGCCCGCAATACGCTTGCGACGCAGGCGAAAGAACGTCATCTTGCGCGCAGCCTGAATGTCATGAATCCCGCTCCACATGCTGATCACTGCAATAACCACCAAGATCACAGCGATAGCAATAAAGCCAGACTGAATATCCATACGCGGCATTATACTTCGTGTTGAAGGCTGCAGGCTTAAACTTAAAGGTTTTGTGGTACAACAGAACCATGACTGAACTGGTCTTTCTCAAACTCGGCGGATCACTCATCACAGATAAGACTTCAGCCTTACACGGTTCGACTCGATAAACTAACAACTCTCGCAAAAGAAATTCATTCGGCTCTTTCTTCGACGCCGAATCTGCGTCTCGTTTTGGGGCACGGCTCCGGCTCATTTGGGCATTATGCCGTTAAAGAACATGCTGCCCACTTACTCTCCCCCCATTTTCAGGGAAAATGGGGGGAGACGGAGGGGGGCTGGCGCGGATTTGCTGAGGTTTGGTATCGCGCATCTCAACTCAATCGTTACGTCATCGAAGCCTTGCACGAAGCGCGCATACCTGCGATGGCAATCCAGCCTTCCGCTTCCATCGTTTCAAATAACGGAGTGATTGAAAATTGGGATTTATCATCGCTTGAGTTGGCGTTGAACGCAGGCATCGTTCCTGTCATCTATGGCGATATGGCATTTGACTCAGTTAAAGGCGGAGTTGTGCTTTCAACTGAAAACTTGATGTTTTATCTCGCGCATCGCCTCAAGCCAAAGCGCATTTTGCTGGCAGGGATTGAAGCGGCGGTCTGGGTTGATTTTCCGGCGCGCCAGCAAAGGGTTGAGAAAATGACTCCGTCGTCCTATAAAGAAGTGGCGAACAAAGTCGGCGGTTCGCATGGTGTGGATGTTACTGGCGGAATGAAATCCAAAGTCGAAGAGATGCTATCGCTCGTTGAGCAAATTCCAAGTTTGAATGTGCAGATTTTTTCGGGGGAAGAATTGGGGAACACCGAGAACGCATTGAACGGTGCGGTGTTAGGCACGTTGATCACATCAGATTAATTTTCTAAAGCATTGCTAGTAATCACGAGCTAATGAACTCTTGAACAAGATCAGCCAGAATTTTTCCACTGCGACTATTCAAGTGAACACCATCTCGATGAAAACGCCAGCCGTTAAGACGCCCAATCTCATCATTACTCTTGCGCAAAACAACCTGCCTGAATAGATCGCGATAGAACGGAAGAAGCTCAAAGCTTGTAAAAGCGCGACCGGGTGATGCGAGGATGGGTTCCTGCATCCGTTCGTAAAGAGGTAGATAGCTTATTCCTTCAGCTGACACGATATCCTTGAGTATTGTGTTGTATTCGGCCATACGCCGGTTGAGTTCGGCTTGGAATAGATTCACAGAGTTGGGATCTTCTCCAATCGGAATCTCTGAGCAGAATGCAATGCGCGCTGAAGTCCCTCGCTTCAGATGATGCACGATTTCTTGCATGACCTCATGGTACCACTCTGGAGAGGGTTCACGCGGGGGACGCTTCGTCAGGCGAACAAACCGCGCCATTGTTCTTGAGATCAGTGCAAGTACATCGTTGCCGCCAAGCTGCACGATCACGCGGTCAGGATGGCAAGCAATCACCTTGGGCAGACGCTGAAGCCCGTTGTACGCAAGATCGCCTCCATCCGCAAACCGATAAAAAAGAAAAGACGCGTTGCCAGGGCGCTGTTTCAAATCTCGTATCCAGTCATACGGACCCTTTGCCGCGGTAGAACTGGAACCAAGGCAAGCCACGATTGTTTTCTTCAAAGTGTTTTTCATATTTATTGGAAGGTGACATCGGCGGGCATGCCGGGTTTGAGCTGACCTTGCGGATCGCTCACCGTTAGCTTGATGGCATACACCGTGGAACTGCGTCCCTCAACCGTCTGCACATTGCGCGGCGTATACTCGGCTTGATCCGAAATATAACTCACCTGCGCGTTGAACGTTTCGCCGGGGAACGAGTTAACTTTCATGGTTGCTGGCATTCCCAGGCTGATCTTGCCATACAGGTCTTCTGGTATATAGACCGTGATGGTTAGATGGCTGATGTCCGCCATGGTCAACGCATCGGCTCCCGGCTGAACATATTCGCCGGGTTCAACATTGCGAGTGAGAATAACGCCGTCCATCGGCGAATACACCGTTAGCTCGGAAATTTGAGCATTGATCAAGTCCACGTTGGATTGAGCCTGCTGAACGCCACTTTGCGCTTGTTCATCGGCAGCCTTGGCCTGATTGAGCGCTGCTTGGGCCGTTGAGACCGCGGGGGACATACTGCCGGTCTGGACGTCGGTTAAGTAATCCAGAGCCGTGTTATAGCGTTCCTGCGCCAGAGTGACATTGGCGCGCGCTTTCTGAACATCCTTTGCGCCTTCAGAGGTCAACGCATCATCATAAGCATTCTGCGCATCTTTGAGGTTCGACTTGGCGTCATCGAAGAGCTGTAACGAGTAATCCTTGATGTCCTGGTCAATGTTGCTGGTGTTGATCAGATAATCAGGGGAATTCTGCTTGGTGATCGGCTGGTTTTGCTGTTTTGCCAATTGGTACAGTCCGTATCGAGTTAGCTGATCGATGTTCGTTCCATTCTGAGCGAAATTGTTCAAGTTATTGGCTACGTTATAACTGGCTTCTGCATTCGCAAGATTTGTCTCGATTTGCAAGAAACCACTGCCGGCGGCGGAAGTCTCGATGGCAGTGAGATTATTCTGCGCATCGGTGAGAGATTGCTGCGAGGCAGTCACTTCGGTCTGGGCGGCCGCCATCTGTTCCGATTGGGTGAAATACCACAGCGGCACGTTGAAATCCGAAGGCCGATTCGTCAACCACTGAGAGGCCAATGCGTCACTCGTCTTCAGCGAGGCTTGCAGAGTCAGGTTGTATTGATTTTGGGCAGATGCCAACGCAGCGTCTGAGGTGGCGGCAGCTGACTTGGCCACACTAAGAGCTGCGAGCGCTTGCTGTTTTTGTGCCTGAAGCAATGTGTTGTCCAGATGCATGAGGACATCACCAGTCTTGACGGTATGGCCTTCATCTGTCAGCACATCCTTGACTTTACCTGCCAGTTCAGGCGCAACATTCACATCGGTCGCTTCGATGGTCCCCGAAGCATTCAGTTGGGAAGCCGCATTATTTTGGCTCCATTGTTGATAAACGAAATATCCAATCGCTGCGACTACCAGTATGATCACGATGATGATCACGGGAGAGGGT